>NZ_JBBPHK010000039.1:0-15686 GCF_038039805.1 Myroides odoratimimus | reverse complement strand
GTATATCAAAGTAGAGACGGATTATCATCCGTGTCACATAATGTATGTCCACCTGTCATAGACAGATATTGTTTATTGATACGTCTTGTATATCAAAGTAGAGACGGATTATCATCCGTGTCACATAATGTATGTCCACCTGCCATAGACAGATATTGTTTATTCCTCATTGATACGCCTTGCAATATTTTGCGTCTACGGCAATGCATTGACACCTTTCTTTATCCATGTAGTATGTCACCTTGACGATAGGAAAGGTCTCACTTGTATTGTAGAATGAACACTGCTAATGGATGAGTTCTTTCTTATAGATTTTTCTTTTTAGTCAGCTGAATATTAGTAACTAATACACTTTTGATTTTCAGATATGTACCTTCCCTAAATAAAAGAGGGAGTTTACGAATAATCTTATTTAGGTTAAGGAGGATAGAGATATATTTGAGGCTTAATAATGTCAATAGTAATTATATGATAGGGAATTTAATTGATTTAGTAGGGAATATTCTGAGTAGTAAAGAATTCAATCCCTACAGTTTTGGATTTAGTTGTTTTATAGCATTGGTTATATCAAGCTATTTAGGGTTTAAGGTTTATAGTAATTATATACATAAAAAAGCCAAAGTAAAAAAGAGTGAAATAGATATACTAAATAAATTAATTGAGTCAAAAGATAAAACTATTAATGATTTGAGCAATATTGCTCTAATGGAAGATTTGTTCTATAAGTATACGAAAATTAGAACTAACGTAGTAGAGATTTCTTTGTATATTCAATTCTACAAAGAAATGGGTGGAAGTTTTTCTTTTACGGATATCAAGGAGATTAGATCATATCTTAAAGTATTTGAAAATCAAGTTACAATTAAGTATAGTAAAATTGACACGTATTTTAGTAATCTATTTTTTTGTTTTATGTTATTAGTTTATGGGGCTGCTGTTTTTACAGGAGTGGTAGCTTTATATTTTAATTCTCTTGGAGATAAAATTATTGATATAATTACTACGTTAAAACTATTTGTTTTAATGATCTCCTTATTGATATTATGTGGTTTCCTAATGGCACTCATTAATCCTATTCGTAGAGCACAATATTTTAAAAAAATACTAGATACAAAAAGAGGAAGTATAAATGTAAATGAAAGCGAAAAAAAAAAGAAAAAACTTCGATTTAGCTTAGGTAATCAATGGAGTAATAATGATACTAAGGTTTTTTTTATATGTATGATTATGTTAATGTTTTGGTTTATGTTTGAAAATAAACTAATAAATAAATATAATCGTGAAGTTGTCTCAAAATATTTAATATTAGCTGAAGATAATATTATTTATTTCTGGGTATTTTTAGTTTGTTTATTAGTTTATACTTTCTTTGGCAAGGCTAGTTTTTGGGAGCATAAGACTTTTATTCCTTATAGGAGATTAATGATTGTAAGTTCTTTTATAAGCTTATATTCTTATTATTGGTGGAAAGGTAGTTATTATAGTTATTCTGCTTATTGTAGTTTTGGCGCATTAGATTGGTTTGTGTTTTTTGTTTTTGTTTTTGTTTTCTTTGGATATTGTTTTAATCAAATAATAGTTGTTTATCCTAATGAAGAAAAAAGAAGAGGTAATGGATTGCAAAGGGATGAAGCCATTAAAAGCTTTCATCAGGATTTGTTTAATTTTGGAGATAAAGTAAAAGCTTTTGTAAGAGAAATAGATGCTACTAATTTATCAAGACGTTTAAGTATTGGGATAAATGGGCATTGGGGGGAAGGAAAAAGTTCTTATGCTAACTTGATGATAGAAGAGTTTAAGTCTAAAGAAGGATATATAATATTAGAATTTAATCCTCGTCATTCGAAAGCTGTTAATACTATTCAGTTTGACTTTTTTCAATTGTTATATGAGAGTTTAAAAGATTATGATGCTCGTTTTACAGATTCTTTTAATAAATATCTTAAAGCTATTCAAGTAATAGATAAAAGCAAAATATTTGATTTTTTAAATATTAGTCAAAATGCTTTTTTTGACAAAGAGGATGAGAAAGAATTAATAAATAAGGCTATTAGTCGTATAGGTAAAAAAGTTGTTGTTTTCATAGAGGATTTAGATCGTTTATTAGCTGAGGAAATAATAGAGGTTTTTAAGTTAATAGATGGAACAGCGTCATTTACTAATTTTATTTTTATTACCTGTTTTGACAAGGAACACATTAGTAAAGTTATTTCAAAACTATATGTTGAAGGAGATACCTTTTTTTCGGATAAATTTTTTGATATAGAGAAACGAATACCTTTAATAGAAGAAGACCTTTTACTTAACGAATTTAAAAGATTTCTGTATGATAGAAATGATAATGTAATTGAAGAATTATTTAATGATAAAGACAAAGAAGAAGTTGAGAAAGTAGTAAAGGAGTATAGATTAATTTTAAGGGATATATTATTAACCCCTCGTGATGTTGTACGTTTTGTTAATATTTTTAAACAACCATATTTATATTTTCGCGATAATGTTTTATTTGAAGATTATTTATTGTTAACTCTACTTAAGTATAAATATAATGATGTGTATAGACAGTTGTTTTATAGTAAGATAGTGAACGAAGGTAGTTCTATTCATTTTTTGGGAGTGGCTGGAGTTAATAGCAATCAAATATATCTCAATAAAACTATTTTGGAAGAAAATATTGAGGTGATTGATTGCCAGTCTAAGATTTTAAAATCATTGTTTGAGAAAAAAGACGCAATTTTAAAATCTATAAATCACAAAGACTTTTATATGATATATTTTAGAGAGTATTATGATCCTGATTTTAGTTTAGTATCTATGATGAAGTTGTTGGTTGATGGTTTACCAAAAAGTGTAGAAACTATAAATAGGTATATATCTAGTAATAATATTGAGTTCTTTAATGAGTTCTTATATAAGGTTTATGATTTGGAAAGAGAGGAAATTATTAGATTAGAACAAACTCTTTATAATTATATAGAAATTATAGTTTATGTTTTATCTAAATATAATGATTTTAATTTAAGAATTAAATTACTACAAATGTTAGATAATGAGACTGTTGAGGAACTTATCAAAATTGAAACAATAAATGATAAAGAAAAGTATATAAAGGAAGTAAAACATAGATTAAAAGGAACTTATCCTAATACTCCATATGATACTATAGGCTCATGGATAACTGATTTTATTGATGCTAGTAATGAAAAGAGATCTCAATTGATTTTAAATGAGGAGGATTTATTAGATATTAATAAAAGTATTTTAAAAGAGTTAATAGATAATGAACCTATGTATAGTCAGAAGCATTTAGATGTTCTATATAATTGTATTGACTCTAAAGATCAAGATGGAAAGAGTATGATACATTTAGACAAAGAGGCTTGTAATTGGGTTAAGGAATTAATAGAAGAAAATCCTAAAGAATATTTGGATAATTTTGTTCGATTAGGTCAGAAATTTGTTAGTTGTGAGCCTTTCTGTATACAGGTTTTTGGAGGAGAAGATAATGTAGATAAATTTATAAATGATGATAGGTTTAATGATTATCCGAAGATTAAGAAGATAAGAAATGTGTGGAGTTGGTATCGCTTAAATGAGTTTAATTATATTAATCAAGACAGAACTAACGAAGAATGGGGTAGAATGGTTGATAGTGATTTTGAAGAAGAAGCTAAAAAAGTTGCGCAGATCAATCTATTAAGAGAAGATTTTATTGTATTAAAAGAAAATCTAAAACCTATTCTAAATGTTGTTGAAAAGTACGCTCCATCTACTTTAGATGTCAAAACATTTATTGGTGTTTGTGTAGAAAATGGTATTGATTTAAATTCATATTTAAAAGAATTAGAAAAATTACTTATTATTACTAAAGAATTAAAAAAAATCAGTTTAAATGCTGTTAGGAAAGATGAAATGTTGAAATTTGATTGGTTTTATTTGAAACTTTTTAATGGTGGGCGAGTAAGCGAATTAGAAGAGGTTATTGATTTTTTACATAGTAGAAATAATGATAATTATAATGAAGATAAAGATTGGATGAAGTAATCCTTATAGAATATAGTATAACACATAACAACAAAAAAAACGAGACCATTGGTCTCGTTTTTTGTTATCGGTGTCCTAGGATGCTTTTAAGATAGGTGTTACCTTTCTCTTTAGCTTCGCGTAGTTTTATTTCTTCCTCGGTGGGGATGACCTCTTCTTTTATCCATACGCGTTCGATGTACTTCTGTAGGTAGACGAAGTAGTTAATCGCTTTTAGCATACGTCTGCGTGTAGATACTTCTAAGAAGAATACATCTGCCTCAGGGCTGATCTCACGTTGGTAATACAGCTGTATGTACGGCTTGCCTTTTGGGCTAGGGTCTTGCTCTAGCTCATAGTGGAAGTACTCGTATTGGTTCTCTCCATTTTTGCCTTTGCCGAGGTAGTTCTGTATCGTGATACGTGGGGCATGTCCTGCAGCTCTGTCCTCTAGTCTGAATCTCCACTGCTGTCCACAGTAGTATATCGTAGAGTCTTCCTGCTCATAGTATCGCTGACCTAGTCGCTGTACGACAGGGCGCTTCATGATATCGTTAAAGTTAGCTACGGTGATGATCTTCTGTTTCTTATTATAGATACCGATCATGTCACTGTATTCTACTAATAGCTTCTCCCATTCTATGGTCAGTGATTCGGCTATACTGGTATTCACCATCGGTTGCCAAGTCTGATCTTGCTCTGTAGGGTATCTATAGAAGGTCTGTATGGCGTAGTCTTTAGAGAATGGAAGCAATGATTTCTTCTTCTCTATCGTGACTAGCATCGCGTACAAGTCTTGGTACTGGAAGTACACAGAGGTAGTGTACGAGTTGCCATTCGTGAATGAGATACGCTTATACATATCCTCTTCTGCGTAGTCTATGATAATCTCTTCACCAGTAGGGATATGGTCTTGATTAAAGATGCTACCCCCTGCTAGCTTCATTAGGTTGTCTAGGTTGATCTCTTTATTCGCAAATGCAAATGGGTATTTCTCATCTGCATAGACAGGATTAGGCGTTTCTAATAGAATGGATTGGTTCTGTGCCAATGCGTGTAAGATAGCGTCTGTACGTAGCCAATTCGCCCAAGAATATATGGTATCGTCTAGTTCTTCTCGTGTATGTAAGAATTCTGGTTTAA
Source organism: Myroides odoratimimus (assembly GCF_038039805.1). Lineage (GTDB taxonomy): Bacteria > Bacteroidota > Bacteroidia > Flavobacteriales > Flavobacteriaceae > Flavobacterium > Flavobacterium odoratimimum_B. Next base: position 10,520 of record NZ_JBBPHK010000039.1, on the reverse strand, counting down.
TCAAATGGAATAATACTGTAGGCTCTGCTACATCTCTTTCTAAATCATGGTTTAGTAAGAAGTCTATCTCTATACGGTCTTTCATACTGAAGCGATAGTCATCTACATTATAGTCCGTATTGATAAACAGTCTGGCACGTATAGTACCACCTACGATAAGCTCTCCATGATTATAATCTCCCCAGAATACTTCTGCTACATTTAGGTTTCTTTTGACATAGATACCCTGTCCTCCTACTGTGATGTTATTAGTAGTCAGGCTTCCTAGTACGACTAGGCCGGTAGAAATCTCTGTATTAGCATTGAAAATTTGGGGTACAGTAAGGTTACCATTTATAAGAATAAACGGGATAAGATCATCAGTGTAATGTTGGGCTGAGATGGTATCTAGGTTTAGTGGATCTTCCCACTGCTGGTGCCCTTCGTAATATAAGATCGGCAAGTCTAGATTCTCATGCTTATACCAACAGTCATCTGGTAACAAGTGCTTTATCTCTGCTAGAGGGATAAACTTCATAATCGGTGAATTAGTAATGTTTTATTATAGCAAAAGTAAGTAATTATTGGCTCTATAGTTAGATGAATATACTAATTATCTTCTGTATTTTATAATGAAAGTAGTTATAATAAATACAATGATTGAAAATAGGGTTTGAAGATGTGTTTTTTATTGTTAATTGGTTGATTAATAATGGATAATGTTCTTTTTATAAAGAGGGTTTTGAGTACTTGACAGGGACGAGCAGAGTATAGAATATTTGAATAGTATAATTAATTGTTTCAATATATGTGATGAGTGTTATTATTTATTATCTGCTAGAGGTGCTCTTTTTAGTTAAAATTCTATCAATTAGAGGTGTTTGTTTAAAAAATAAATGATTAGTATGAGGTGTATTTGATTTGTTTTAGTTAATAAAAAGTGAATTTTGTTAATTTGTAATTAAAATTATTTATTTAAAAAAGTTATGAAGAGAATTTTATTTTTATTTCTAGGACTATCTTTATTAGCCTCATGTAGTAGTGATGATAATGCTGTGGTAGAGAATGGTAAATTAGGTGAGTTAGTCGTGAAGATCGAACAGAAGGAGTACTATGTAGGTGATGAGGTGTCGATAAAAGTAGAAAGTCAAAATGGTGAAGAGATTAAAGATGCTACTATATTCATCGATGAGAAGCAGGTGAATGCGCTATACGAGTTAGCTACTGTAGGTGATTTTAAAGTAGTAGCGAAGAAGGTGGGGTATACTTCTAGTAAGGCTATTGATATGACAGTTAAACCGCGAGAGTTCGTAATGCTGTCTGTAAAAGAGAGTAGAGTAGCGCTAGGGGATAAGATTGTGTTCGAGGTGGTGAATGGAGCAAAAAAGGCTGTGCCTGCTACAATATATCATGTAGAGCGTGGAGAAACGATAGAGGGTACTGAGTATGTTCCGACAGAAGTGGGTACGCACACTTTCTTCACTAAGAATGGCAATGGCTATAAAGAAAGTAACATCGTCACTGTAGAGGTGATCGCTAATACAAATAACTTCAAGATAGGAGATAAGAAATATGAGATTCAAGAGATGACTTTTGATATCGTTCAGTACACTTATGGATCTGTGGTAAGAGATAGAGTGTATATCCTGGATGGTAAGGCGATGAATGCAGTAGAGATTAATGCTTGGAATATCAATGGAGAAGCGATTAATAATTTGAATATCACCATTTGGATTCCAAATCCAACGATTAAGATAAATAGTAAGAATGAGATTACTGATTTTGGTCAGCGTGTTTCTTTGAGCAACTCAAATGAGTGGGTGGTAAGAGAAGTCTTTGTTATGAGGGCTAATGAAGAGTCAAAACTGTACACAGTACGTGATAAGGAGTTGACAAACGTCAAGCTTAGTACTAAAAAACTAATGATACCTAATAATGGTATAGGTGCTGGGAAATACGGTGTTGTGAGTCATGGTGAGTTTAACTTCAGTGCTTTCGGAGATGAAGAAATGAAGTTATTGTTTAATGGAGCCTTTGTCACTACTGAATTTGTTAGTAAATTCTAAGAGAATTATTTTATAAAAAGAAGAATTGTTTACATTTTTTTTAAAGGGAAGAAAAGCCTTACTGTTTTATACTAGTAAGGCTTTTCTGTGTTTAGGATATAGATCTGATGTTAGAACAGGTGTATAGTGTCCCACTATATGCGACCATAAGTGACTAGAATAGGTCATCGGTGGTCAAAAAAGTCATGATTAAAAATAAAGTTTTTGAATTGAAATAGATTTGTATCAGAAGATTAAGCGATAGAGTAGCTACTGAGTAATAATCTGATATTATAAGTAATAACCATTTTAAAAAATTAGGAATCATGGCAGAAATTAAAAAAGGAATTTTAGGAGGAGTACAAGGAAAAGTAGGTACTGTAGTAGGGGTAAACTGGAGAGGTAAAAACATCATTCGAAGTTTGCCAAAAAAGAGTGGTAAAGTTGCTACGGAAGGACAGTTAAAACAACGTGCGAAGTTTAAATTAGTAGCAGAGTTTTTATCTCCATTGAATAAATTGACTGGGAAGTACTTCGGAGAGTATCAAGGGGCTAAGTCTAGAACTAACTTAGCGATGTCTTATCAGTTATTAGAGACAGTAGTGGAGAAAGATGGCATGTTAGAAATAGACTATGCTAAGGTAGTCATCACTAAAGGGGTATTGCCTGTGCCTATCATAAGTGATGTGAAGATAGAGAATGCTAAGCTTACTGTAAATTGGAGATCTGATGTAGGGATAGGATTAGCAAAGGAGAAAGATGAGATGATCTTCGTGGTGTATAATCAAGATGCTAACCAATTCTATGTGATAGAGGATCAGGCTAATCGCAAGGCAGGTACTATCTCTGCTAATATTCCTGCTGACTGGACTAAGAATAACTCAGTGTGGTTAGTCATAGTAGATGAGACTAAGAAGTATAGTAGTACGAGTGCTTTCTTAAAGGTGGGATAGACTGTGTGAGGATGGATGAAGAAGAGCCTGGGGATAACTCAGGCTCTCTTTATCTTTACTATATAGGACTTTATTTATGTATGTATTTGTGTTTTGTATATGCTCAGGTTATTCTTTATCACATTAGCATATATTGAGTCAGTCAGTATATTTTGAAATATTTAGTGTAATGAGGAATAATCTATTTTACTTTTTAGTCGTTATATTTGTTGATATGTAATTAATTGAGTAAGTATGGGACTATTTGACTTCTTTAAGAAAAAAGATGTAATACAAGAAAGAGAAACTGAAAGTAAGTTACTCTTGTCAATGCCAATGTTTAAGAATGGCGACAGATATAGTATAGAGCTTATCATTAAGCATCTGAAAGAAGAGTGGAACATGACTGTAGAAGCAGAAGATTATAGTGATGATACAGCTATATTGACTGTGGATGGAAGTATGATCGCCATAGCATATATGCCCGCAGCTATACCTAATGAAGATATACAAGCTACTGCCAAGTATACTTATAGTTGGCCTACTGTGATGGATGATCTAGAGGGGATGACAGGCCATGTAATCGTGAGTGTAATGGTAAGTGATAAGAGTACATACGAACGATATACTTTACTGTCTAAGATCCTGTATAGTATACTAGCGACATCTAATGCAGTAGGAGTCTATCAAGGGGGGCAGACATTATTAATAGCTAGAGAAGAATACTTGAGTTATTATGATATGCTAAAAGAGGGAGATACTCCACTAACACTCTGGGTATATATAGGTATACAAATGAAGGATGACGGTACTAATCTGTACACTTACGGTATGGAAGAATTTGGTTTTAGAGAACTCGAGATTATTAAGACAAAAATGGATACTGAGGACGCATTTAGTTTTTTGTGTAATGTATGTTGTTATGTTCTTGAAAATAATGTTGTGTTTAATGATGGAGAAACATTTGGTTATACTGCAGAGCAAAAGATTAAAATTGTCTTATCTGAGGGAATAAATTTAGATGGACAGACACTAAAGCTAGGCTTGTAATAAGGTTCGTTATTTTTAAGTATGTTAATAATAAGGGACTATTATGAAGAAGTTAAGTGTTGTTTTAGGAGTTTGCCTTATGACGGTATTAGGCTGGGGGCAGCGCAGTAATTCTGATTATAAGCCTATATTTAATGTAGGGTATAATCAAGGGACGCATAGCATGATCCAGCTAGGGATGGAGTATGATATATTGGGTTCTGATGAGAGATGGCTCTTCATAGGAGGTGGTGTATTGGCTACTCCTTATCACAAGGAATGGTATTGGTTGCCATATCTGGATGTTACAAAGAGTAATGGGTTATTGTTCTATGGCGCAAAAGCCTCTACCAAACATGTACAGCCACAAGTAGGGATATCATTATTAAATCTAATGGATATAGGATTGGGATACGGTATCCCTTTTAACGAGGATAAGATACCTGTCATAAAAGGCTTTAATCTGAATATCAAAATACGCTTTAGTGGTAATGATAGTGTATATCCAAAGTTAAAAATAGGCTTTTAGGATATTATATAAATGATAAAGAGCCTCAGTTTATTAGCTGAAGCTCTTTACTATTTATCCGTGTATGTGTTCTTTGTTTCCATAAGACTGGATTAGTTCTCCTTCGAACTCAAGCCATTCTTTCCAACGCTTGTCTACATCTACTTTCTCTGTGTATTTCTTAGCGAACTTTAAGAATGTAGTATAGTGATTTGCTTCTGATACCATCAGTTCATGATAGAACTGTGCTAGCTCTTTATCTTTAATGTTTTGAGATAGTGTTCTAAAACGTTCACAACTTCTCGCTTCTATCATCGCAGCGAATAATAGTTTATCAATAAAGCACTCATTACGGCTACCGTCTTTCTTAGAGAACTTGTACAGCTGACCTACATAGTCATCTTTGCGTTCTCTACCTAGTGTGTATCCACGTTCTTTAATGATGTTATGTACCATCTGGAAGTGTTGCATCTCTTCGATAGCAATCTCCGTCATCGCAGTCACTAAGTCTTCGTGCTCTGAGTTATACGTAATCAGTGTGATGGCATTAGTAGCTGCTTTTTGTTCACACCAGCAGTGGTCCGTTAATATCTCTTCTAAGTTAGACTCAGCGATATCTGCCCATCGAGGGTCTGTTAATAGTTTTAATCCAAGCATAATTCCTTTTCGTTTTATGCAAAAATAGCAATTATTAGATAGTAACATACTGTATTATTGGATTATCCTATCGTTATAAGAGAGTTGCTTTTGTTTGTATTATATGTTATTGCATATAAAATGATGTTTTAATGGTAGATTATATGTTATTGCATATAGTTTTGTGTCGTATTGATTTAAGAACAAGTATTTTTGTAGAATGAAACACAATTTATCCGGAAAGAAAGTATTAGTCATAGGACCTGTATGGCCAGAGTCCAAATCATCTGCAGCAGGGAAGCGTATGCTACAACTTCTGCAATGTTTTAAAGATTGGGGGATGCAGATTTACTTCGGAAGTACAGCTAAGAAGTCTGAGGTGAGTAATGATTTGTCTTGTTATGGAGTGACTGAGGTAGAGTTATGGCTTAACGATGCCCGTACAGATGAGGTGTTAGCTGATCTGATGCCTGATGTAGTGATGTATGACCGTTTTATGATAGAGGAGCAGTTTGGATGGCGTGTGACAGAACAATGTCCTGATGCGATGACAATATTAGATACAGAAGACTTACACTTCCTACGATTTGCTCGTCAGGAGATGCAAAAAAAAGGAGGTAAGGATATAGAGGAGTATTTATACAGTGAACGTACTAAACGCGAATTGGCAAGTATATTGCGTTGTGATTTGACTTTGATTATTTCAGCGTATGAATATAAGTTATTAGTAGAGAAGTTCCATATCCTTCCGAATGCGTTGTTGTTTATCCCCTTTATGGAAAAAGAGATCACATCTGAGGATATCAGTAATTGGAAAGGCTATGAGGAGAGAGAGGACTTTGTGTTTATAGGGAACTTTATTCACGAGCCGAATTGGCAAACTGTGCTTAAGCTAAAGACGGTAATATGGCCGCTGTTGCGCAAGAAGCTGCCACAGACCAGAATGCATATTTATGGAGCTTATCCTTCTCCTAAAGTGATGCAATTACACAATGAGCGCGAGAAGTTCTTAGTACACGGTAGAGCAGATGATGCTCTAGAGGTCATTAGTGACGCTAGAGTGATGCTAGCTCCCATACCCTTTGGAGCAGGGATTAAAGGGAAGTTTATTGACGCTATGAGAGTGGGGACGCCTTCTGTGTCTTCGTCTGTAGGCGGAGAGGCTATGCTTGGGGAATATGAATGGAACGGTTTTATCACGGATGATGTAGAAGAATTCGTCAATAGAGCAGTAGAGCTTTATACAACGGAATCTTTATGGAAGGAGAAGCAAGAATATGGGGTGAAGCTTATCAAGGCTAATTATGATAGTGAGTATTATGGAGACTTATTTTATAGTGCTGTCAATACCATGTTTAGCAATCTAAAAGAGATGCGTAGAGCCAACTTTATATGTGAAGTACTAAGACATCACAGTGTACAGAGTAGTAAATTCTTTGGGATGTGGATACAAGAGAAAACGAGTAGATAGCGTGTCACGGATTATAAAAACCCGCGACAACGACTCGCTATCTATTACTTTCTATTAGGTTCAAAAAGCATTAGAGTAACTTCTTCTTTTCCCACAGGTTTATTTTCTACTCCTTTTGGGACAATAATGCATTCGTTAGGGTGAAGTGTAATGACTTTATCTCTAAAGTGAAGTTCTAAGATCCCATCTACTACCATAAACAGTTTGTCTTCATGGTCATGAGAATGCCATTCAAATTCTCCTTGTAGTTTAATTAAATTGATGGTGTGATCATTGATATTTCCTAAGTTCTTTAATTGCCAAAAGTCTTTTAAAGAATCGGATTCTTGAGCTAAATTTATTTTATCCATTTGAGTCTATTTTAGAAGTATTATCTTTGTTATTTAGAATTAGTAAAAACAAATAAGCAAAGCTAAAGAGGTATACGTCTGGTTTTTGCAGTAAGATGTTCGTTTTTTGCAATAATAAAATCGTGTATGAGAGTAGGATTAGGATTTGACGACTGTAGAACTGGAGAAGGGTATGTACAGCTGCATAGACAATTGTGTACAGAAGACTTAGATTTGCACTTCTATCAAAGTACTCAACAGACAGAGAGTAAGACGTATGTGTATAAGAAACAGCCTTATATACAACTCCATTATGAGCTAGATAAAGGGTATACGGAGTACAAGGCACGATACCAGCATAAGTCATCTATCTATACAGAAGTAGGGAAGTGTACCTTATTTTATCTGCCTGTACTAGATGGTTATCTATATGATCCTGTATGTGATAGTGCTATAAGCTGTGAGATCGAAATAGGAGAAAGTTGGTTAAGCCGCAACTTGAAAGAGGAGTCTAAGGAGAGCTATCAATTCTTAAAAAAGATGTCTCTCGGTGAAATAGCTGTGTTAGGAGAAGGTAGCTTCACAATTACTCCTGAGATGAAACAACTCATTTATGAGATCAATACGTGTGCTTATACAGGTATGGTAAAAGATTTGTTTATCGAGGGTAAAGTAATGTTGCTTCTGGCATTACAGTTAAATCAGGTACAATCTGATGTAGACCAAAAACCAGCTCTGTCTATACACACTCAAGATGTAAGCATGCTGCATGACCTAAAGACAATATTAGAGGAAGAGAGTCATCTAAAACATACCATAGAAGAACTAGCGATGCGCATAGGAATGAATCGTACGAAACTACAAGCAGGATTTAAGCAGTGCTTTGGGATGACTATTCACGAGTATGTATTAGATATACGCATGAAAGAAGCATATCGTTTATTAACGTCCTTCTCTAAGGGGACCTATAGTATAGAGGAGGTAGCTAGATCAGTTGGCTATAAGAACTATGCACACTTCTCTACGATGTTTAAAAAGAAGTTCGGTGTATCGCCAAGTGCATTTATGTAATGTAAACTGAGAATGATGTAAAAATAAAAAAATTAAGAAGACTTCTCTTTTTTGTAGTGTGTATATTTTAAAAACACTGTATTGTTTATGTTGTTTTGTTTAAAAAATGTGTAATTTTGATAAATTGAAAACTCACCTTACTTTTTATAAATTAAATCAAAATCAAATTATGAAAAAATGGACAGCAATGATTGTGTTATTTGCACTTGCTTTTACTGGTTGTAGTAGTGAAGACAGTGGAAATGTAAACAATGGTAATGGTGGAACAGATGGTGGAGGTGAAGTAGTTAAAAGAAAAACATATGGTTCGTTTACTGTGAATACGAAGGTAAACGAAAAAGATGTAACTTATAAGTATTGGAATTATAGCCCTCTAACTTACATTAGTCCAAAACTTGGAAAAACTTATCTTATCATGCAGGATATGGTAGCTTATGAATCTAAAGAAGAAAAAAAGGCTATAACTAAAGAAAGAATAGAAAAGTATGGAGATTTAAGAGGAGGAAATCTTATTGTATCACTTAGTCAACCAGTAGAAGGTTTGTTTACAATTACCAGAGGATTTGCATATAAACCTGCTGGAAAAAGTAAATTGGCAACTCTACAAGTTAGTTTAGGTATTGAAAATGAAGAGGGGCAAAAAGAAGGAAAAAATGATGCAAAATATATATATGTGGATGAAGGGTTTTATGTAGATGCTTTAGAAGTTACAAAGGATAAAGACGGAATATTTCATTTTGTATTAAAAAAACCAATTCCATTAGTATTTAAAGAAGGAAATCATGGTTATGGGAATGCCAAAGCTCCAAGAGCTATTACTGTAACTATTGATAATGGTCATGGTCATTCAGCAAGTTCTGTAGGAGGATCAAAAGAATGAGGAAATAAAACCCCAGCTTTATAAGGCTGGGGTTTTATTTTATAAAAGACTTATATATTTGATGGATTATTTCATCATTTCAGTATAGTATTTGTAGAACAATGGAATAGTCTCAATACCTTTTAGGTAGTTGAATACTCCGAAGTGTTCGTTAGGAGAGTGGATTGCATCAGTGTCTAATCCGAATCCCATCATTACTGATTTAGAACCTAATTCTTCTTCGAATAACGCTACGATAGGAATACTTCCTCCTGAACGCACAGGAATAGGTGCTACTCCGAATGTATCTGTATATGCCTTAGCAGCAGCTTGGTATCCGATAGAGTCGATAGGAGTCACATATCCTTGTCCTCCGTGATGAGGTTTTACTTCTACACGTACTCCTGCAGGAGCGATGCTTTCGAAGTGTTTTTTGAATAGTTCAGTGATTTCTTCCCAGTCTTGGTTTGGTACAAGACGCATAGAGATTTTAGCAAAAGCTTTACTAGCGATAACTGTTTTAGCACCTTCACCAGTATAACCTCCCCAAATACCATTCACGTCTAATGTAGGACGGATAGAGTTACGCTCATTCGTCGTATAACCTGCTTCTCCGTATACATCATCAATATCAAGTTTTTGTTTGTAGTCTTCTAAAGAGAATGGACGTTTAGCCATTTCGTCTCTTTCTTCACGAGATAACTCTTCTACTTTATCATAGAATCCTGGTACTGTGATATGGTTGTTCTCATCGTGTAGAGAAGCAATCATCTTCGTCAATACGTTAATAGGGTTCGCTACAGCTCCTCCGTATAGTCCTGAGTGTAAGTCTCTGTTAGGTCCAGTTACCTCTACTTCTACATAGCTCAGTCCTCTTAATCCTGTCGTGATAGAAGGTTGCTCGTTAGAGATCATTCCTGTATCAGAGATTAAGATTACGTCATTCTTAAGTTTCTCTTGGTTTCTTTTTACGAACCATCCTAAACTTACAGAACCTACTTCTTCTTCCCCTTCGATCATGAACTTCACGTTACATGGCAAAGCATCGTTAGCAATCATGTATTCGAACGCTTTTACGTGCATATACATTTGCCCTTTATCGTCACAAGCTCCACGAGCGAAGATTGCTCCGTCTGGGTGTAGATCTGTTGTTTTGATTACAGGTTCGAATGGAGGAGAAGTCCATAACTCAATAGGATCAGCAGGTTGCACATCATAGTGCCCATAAACTAATACTGTAGGAAGAGCTGGATCGATGATTTTCTCACCATAAACGATAGGATAACCAGGTGTTTCGCATAATTCTACTATATCACATCCTGCTTTTTCTAAACTTTCTTTTACTGCTTCAGCAGTGTTGATTACATCTTGAGAATAAGCGCTATCAGCACTGATAGACGGCTTTTTTAATAGTTCAATTAGCTCATCTAAAAGACGTTGCTTGTTTTCTTGAACAAATTGTTTTGAATCTTTCATAATATAAAAGGATACATTGATTTTGTTACTCACAAAGCTAAGAATAAAAAAATACAATTTTTTTCTTGCAGATAAAAAAACCTGTTGTATATTTGCAACGTCTTAAAGGAACAGGATGTTCCACTAATTACGCGGGTATGGTGAAATTGGTAGACACGCCAGACTTAGGATCTGGTGCCGCAAGG
>NZ_JBBPHK010000038.1:0-17624 GCF_038039805.1 Myroides odoratimimus | reverse complement strand
TACGTTGTCAGGCGTATGTGATAACCGCACGGATTGCAAATCCGCGCGAACTGGTAAATATTCGTAATTCCTTAAAAGCCTAATTATAGAAAGCAAAAAGGGCTGCTACGACAATGTCATAACAGCCCTTTTGGTCTATTTAGTCCAGCTTATTTAGCTAATAATTCTTCTACTGTTTTACTTAACTGCTCACCTCTTAAGTTCATTGCAAGGATAGTTCCGTTACCATCTACAAGATAATTAGCAGGAATCCCTTCGATACCATAATCAGCAATGATAGGGTCTTCCCAGAACTTTAAGTTAGATACTTGAGTCCAAGTTAGCTTATCTGTTGCGATTGCTTTCTTCCAAGCAGCATCTTCTTTATCGATAGAGTATCCAATAATGTCAAACCCTTTTGCATGATAAGCTTCATATGCTTTTACAACATTAGGATTCTCTTGACGACAAGGACCACACCATGCTGCCCAAACATCTACTAATACTAACTTTTTTCCTTGTAAAAAAGCTGATAGAGTTAATTCCTTTCCTTCTGGAGTAAGTGCTTTAAACTCTGGTAATTTTTCTCCTACTGATAATCCTTCTACCTCTTCACCTTCGTCTAATATTTGACTTAAACGTTCTGCAACTCTCTTACCTATCTTAGATTCTTTTAAACCTTTAGAATATTTATCGTATTCTGCTTTAAATTCTGCTGGCGTTTTTTCTCCTGCAGGAATCATCTGATTTAGTAAAAACATTCCAAAAGCATTTCCTTCATTCTCTTTAGCGTATTTTTCTAGAATAGTTTTAGGAGCTACTAATAATTCTTCGTACTGAGCTTGTAATTTTTTAAACTCCTCTGAATCTGTTTGACCACTCTGAGCCATCATCATCATTTGCATTCCATTATCGTCAGAGAACTTCATGATTTTCTCTGCATAAGGGTTGATTTCATTCTGAAACTTCTGAAGCTTCTCATTGTTCTCTGTTCCACCAACAACAGTCTTCTCTGGTGTTTCTTTATCAATCTTGATTGTAATTGTCCCAGGTTCTCCTAGAAAAAAGGCATTAAAACCTTGTTCTCCTTCACTTTTTATACTTAAAAAAGCTTCGTCTAGCTCTGTAAACTTATGTTCAATAGATACCTTTCCTCCTACAATAATTCCTTTAGCCACCTCTGTAGGTACATCTTTTCCTACTTCTACAGCTAAAATTTCTACTTCAGTATTATCAGGGAAGTTACTAGCAGTCACTTCAATAACACTTTTTTTCTCACACGATACAAATACAAGTGCCGCTACAAGAAAAACTCCTAATTTTTTCATTTAATTATGTTTTTTATTTAATCCTTAAAAATAGACATTATTTTAAACGAAACCCCTTATTTTTATATACTTTGTAAAATGATTAACTAAATACTGTTATTCTTACCCTATATATACACTATATCCTAAACATATACTGTTACAGAATTACAATAAAAAAACTGTAATGAACTAAATCACAACAGCTTTACATTCTATCATTAGTTATTCAAAATTACTTTGATAAGACTTCTGCTACCTTTTTAATAAGGTCTTCACCTCTCAAATTCATTGCTAGAATAGTACCATTCCCATCTATTAAGTAACTTGCAGGAATTCCCTCTATTCCATAAATCGGTACAATAGGATCATCCCAATACTTTAGATTAGAAACCTGAGTCCAAGTTAGCTTATCTACTTGGATTGCTTTTTTCCAAGCAACCTCTTCTTTATCCAGAGAATATCCAATAATATCAAAACCTTTATCGTGATAAGCTTCATATGCTTTCACTAAATTAGGATTTTCTTGACGACATGGTCCACACCACGAAGCCCATAGATCTACTAAGACTAACTTTTTACCTTTTAAGAAATCCGTTAGAGTTAATTCTTCGCCTTCAGGAGTCAATCCTTTAAAGTCAGGTAATATACCCCCTATTGCTAAGTCTCCTTCTGCACCTGTTAATAGCGACTCTACTTTCTTACCTAATTTGGTCTTTTTTAATTGTGCAGGATATTTACTAAACTCTTCTTTTAATTCTTCTAACGACTTTTCTTTCGAACCTATCTTCTGAGAAATCATTAACAAGCCTAGAGCTGTTCTATTATTCTCTATCTCAAATTTATCTGCTAATCTAGAAGTTTCTTCTGACAATGCATTGTACTGTTGTTTTAGCTTTTCTATCACTTCTGGATCAATATCACCAGAAGCATTATTTAACACTGCACCATTCTCACTTAAAAACTGAGTTAACTTGTCAGTATAAGGTTTCATCTGATTTAAGAACTGCTGTAACTTTATATTATTCTCAGTTCCACCTAGAATAGGTCTATCAGGATGATGTTGGTCATACTCAATTGTAATTTTGCCAGGCTCTCCCATAAAGAAAACACTATGTCCTACCTGTCCTTCTTCTTGAATCGAGAGAAAAGCCTCATCTATTTCTGTAAAAGGATTCTTTAGACTCACTTTACCATCCACAATAACTCCTTCTGCTACTGCAAATGGAGTATCCTGACCAATTTCTTTAGACAAAATCTCTACTTTTGCATTATCAGGAATATTTTTTGTCGTAATTTCAATTACATTTTTATCTTGGCAGGATACAAATACCAATGCGCCAAAAAGCAATACACTTAACTTCTTCATTTAGATATTTTTTATTTACGTAGGCTAAAAATAGATATTATAAAGGACTAAACCCCTTCCGTTTACTAACTTTTAATGATAATTAACTTATCACATAAAGATATTAACAAATTTGGCTAAAAACTTGTATTATTCTGCTTAATACTTGAATTACAACTCTACTATTCGCTTCTCCCCGTACCTCTATACGTCAAAAAAAAAACTGCTATAACTCGAAGTCATAGCAGCTCTAAGATATACTTATCTATGTAAATTATTTTGCTAGCAGCTCTTTTACTTTTTCTCCTAATTCATTCCCTCTTAAGTCCATTGCTACAATAACACCATTAGCGTCGATTAGGTAATTTGCTGGTATTCCTTTTATGCCATAATCTTTTACAATAGGATCTTTCCAAAACTTTAGATTCGAAACCTGAGCCCAAGTTAATTTATCAGCCGCAATGGCTTTAACCCATGCCGCTTTATCCTTATCTAAAGAATAACCAATAATATCAAAACCTAGTTTGTGATAATCCTCATAGGTTTTGACAACATTTGGATTCTCTTGACGGCAAGGTCCACACCATGAAGCCCACACATCTACAAGGACTAGTTTTTTTCCTTCTAAAAATGACGATAGCGTTAATTCTTTATCTTCTGGAGTAAGTCCTTTAAATTCAGGTAATTTATCTCCTATTTTAAAGGTAGCTACTTCTTTTCCATCATTCTCTAATAATTCTTTGATATAGGCATCTACTCTTTTACCAAATTTAGATGTTCTCAATGCTTCAGAATATTGGTCAAAATCAGCTTGATACTCCGCTAATGACTTCTCTTGCATATTCATTAATTCAACAAACATCATTAATCCAAATGCATTATCTCTATTGGCAGCTTCATACTTTTTGATTGTTACATCAAATTCACCTGCAATACTTGAATACTCTTGTTTTAACTTTTTTAATTCTTCTTTACCCTCGTCATTCGTTGTTGAACCAGCCAACTCTTGCATTCTTGACATGTTTTTTTCGATGAAAGCGTCTAACTTTTGTGATATAGGGCGTGTATCTCCCATAAACTGTTGTACTATCTTGTTAGTATCAGTTCCTTCAACAGTGCTTTTATCAGGATTATTCTTATCGAATCGAATGGTAATTGCCCCTGGCTCACCTACAAAAAGAACAATATGATTCTCTTCTTCTGACTCTTTTATAGAGAGGTATGCCCATTCTCCCTCTGTAAATGGATTATCCAGTATCACCTTCCCTCCTTCTATATCTCCACTAGTAACTACTTCTGACTCATTAAAGCCTAACCCCCTAATATAGACATCTACCTTAGTCTTATCTGGTAGATTCTCTGTAATTACCTCGATTGTATTCTTCTTTTGACAAGAAACCATTAATAAAATCAAGGCAAACAAAACACTTAACTTCTTCATAATTATTTTTTAAATTAGAGACCAAAATAATAATAATTGTAACATACCTATTAACCATCATTTGATTGTTATTAGTATTCTTTGTTTTTTTAAAAACTTTTTTACTTCTCAATCCATTTTTTGAAGTCATTTACCTTTTCTCTACTGACAATTAACTCTTCAGATTCCAGGTTTATCAAATTTAGTTTTAATCTAGAATTGGAATAGGCATAGATATCTTTAATACTATTAATAGATATAATAAACTTTCTATTTATCCTAAAGAAGTCTCTTGGATCTAACATTTTTTCTAACTCCTCAAGACTGTAGTCAATAATATAATTACGTCCTTCTATAGTCTGTACATAAGATGCCTTATTCTCACTATAAAAGCAAACAACCTCAGAGCGCATTACTATTTTTATCTGTGTGCCCACTTTTACCACAAAGCGCTCTTTGTATTCCACTGTATTACTAGAATTCATAAATTGCTTAAAGAAATCTAACTGTTGATTAAACCCAAAGAACACAGATCCATTATTCTCAAACTTTTCGATGGCTTGTTTTAATTCTTTCTCTTCAATTGGTTTAAGTAGATAATCTATACTATTCAACTTAAAAGCCCTTAATGCATACTCATCATAAGCGGTTGTAAAAATAATAGCACTATTAATTTTTACTTGCTCAAATATCTCAAATGACAGTCCATCAGATAACTGTATATCCAAAAAGATGAGGTCTGGCTCTTTATTAGAGCCAAACCACAATACTGCCTCTTCGACACTAGAAAGGTTTATCATAGAACTATAACCTAACTTATCTAATTTTCTCTCTAGTGAACGAGCCGCAGGCTTTTCATCTTCAATAATAACTATACTAATCATGATGATTTAATCTTACTTGGTATTGATATGTATTTTTTAATCTTTCGAATTCTCTCCTCTCCATTCTCTCTTGTAACTTTGACAACACTGGTATCTTATCTAGGTATAGAATAATAACTCTTACCAATGCACATAGAATTAATAGAGAGAAAAGTAAATATGCATTCACTGGGTTATCATTCCCTACTTGTACTCGTACTCGTCTAAAATGATAATAATTAGCAAAAAACACAAAGCCAATAATTGCCATATAAACAATAATCTCTATACTTATACGAACTAAGCTGTTATAACGCTTTCTCTGAAGTCTTTGATAGCTCCTTAAAGCTTCTGGTGATATGACTGACTCTTTCATATACTGTTAGTTCCATTTTTGTGTACCTCCGTTGTTATGCTTATCCATATACTCTCTGATCTTCTTATCTTCCCAATCTCTACCTAAGAACAGACTGTAATTAAATGTTCTCATCGCATCAGCAACTAAGCCTATTCCCCACCCAAATAAAGGAATTAATGCCCAAGGAAATGATGGGTCAGTAATCATATTAATCACAATTAAAAAAACATTAACCATGATGAATGTAGTTAAGTGAGCATAAAACTTTTTTATTTTTTCTACATTTTTCTTAGCTTCTACTAAGATTTCTTGTTCGTTCTCAGGTACATCTATGATTCTCATCTGTTCTATAATTTTAGTTAGTATTGGTATTCTTACTGTAAAATATTCTTCTGACTCTTCTATAAATACTGGTTTAGTGGTTAATAGCGCATATCTACTTGCTATATTCTCTAATCCTATTCCTTTTCTATTCTCCAACGCCTGTTTCTTATTTAATGTATTTTGGATTATTAGATATCCGTCAGGACTTTCTTTAATCAGAATATGTATTGGTCTTTGCGAAGAAGATTTATTGTGCTTAATCACGTTTTCTAATAGCAACTGTAAAGACAATGGAACCACTTTAGCACCTTCTTGTTTTACTTTTTCTGGCAATTCAAATATTAGACTATCTTCAAATCGCATTTGTAATAGTTCAATATAAGTCTTCGCAAAGGCTAATTCTTCTTCTAGAGGTACTAGTTCTTTATTCTTCTGATCTAAGATATAGCGGTAGGTCTTAGAAAGAGAATGGTTAAACTCTACTGCTTTTTCTTGATCCTCTTCTATTAATGCGCCTAATACATTCAAACTATTAAATAAGAAATGTGGATCTAACTGGTTTTTAAGGCTTTCGAACTGGGCCGATACATTACCCGTTATTACTTTTTGTTCTTCTAACTGCTGGTCTTTTACTAAAGAAGAAAAAGTAATGTGAAAATAAATAGCTAATAGGATAGAATAAAACACAGTGAAGTTTAATACAGACCTAAAGCGGCCATCCATAAATACCGTTGCTATATGCTCTCCTTCTACAAAGAAACTATTGATCATCTTTAGAAGAATAGCGACACAGAGTATTGCTACAAAATTAATAGCCGTAGTAATAGCTGTTGCCCATCCGATGTTTCGTTCGTTTTCCCTTAAATATACATTTAATTTACCAAAGTATTTTCTCTTTAAATAGTAATTAACCCCTAAAATTATAGAGATTAGTAAACTGAAGTAAAGTATAAATAAGTAGATATCTATATAGTGTAGATTTAATACTCTTCTAAACATAAAAAATGTTATCAGTAATACAGCTCCTATCTTTACAATATTATTTCTTGGCTTCATCTTTTAAAACATGATTATTCTTTATATTTACTAACAGTTGTTTTTCTTGAAAAACACTTTTTGAATCTACTGTCCTGTTTATTCCAAACATAGATAAGAAGAATGTTATCAAAAATAAAGTAATGGTAATAATAATTTTCATATCTCTTGTCTTTTTTGTTGAAGCAAAGATGTAATAGAACCAACAACTAAAAAAAAGAAGACTACCGAATTGTTAAGTTTAAAGGATGAACTGTAAAATACTTGGTTTTACAGTAAAAAACTGGCTCTCAACTAGGTGTAGCTATTTCGTTAAAATGTAGGTAAAAAGACTGGTTTTTATTCCTCAATAATGAATAATAAGTTTAAATTTGCGTTTCTAATCCACAAAAAAGTTATGGTTTATAAGTTCAGAGTAATCCTTGATACTGAGGAAGATATATTTAGAGACATTGCTATTTTAGAAGATGACTCATTAGAAGATTTACACAATGCTATCGTTAATGCCTTTGGTTTTGACGGAATGGAAGCAGCTTCTTTTTATGCGTGTGATGACCAATGGACTCAACTAGAAGAGGAAATTTCATTGTTTGATATGGGAGATACTCCTGGAGAACACAAAACGATGAGCTCTACTACTATCAGTTCTATCTTAGATGAAGAAAACACAAAAATCATATATGTATATGACTTTTTAAATATGTGGACTTTCTTCGTTGAGCTAGGGGCTATCGAAGAAGAAGAGCCAGGTGCTGCCTATCCAGAATTGCTGTTCTCACATGGTATCTTACCTGACAGTATGCCTGGTAAGTCATTCACTGCCAACCCTGTATCTAATGAAGATATCTTTGGAGAGTTTGACGATGACTTCGATGATGAAGACTACGACATGTTCGATGGAGATGATAGTTTTGAAGACTTCGGATACGAAGATACTTGGAACTAACAACTATTAATTTCATTTTTTAATTTATAATTTAAGTAGTATACTGCTTAATATATTATTGCCATTATGATCAACTTATTTAATACGCACATTGAAACTCTATCTATCCATAGAGTTGGGAATAAAAGTAGAAATGAAGCTATCTTCTTATCTGCAGAACCTTATAATTTAAACGATGAAATAGCTCCTTTATTAAAAGAGTATTTCTTTAAACCGTTCCGCGAAAAAGAAGAAAGTTACTACCAATTCGCTCATGACGTAGATTTAGAATTCAACGAAATGTACAACTTTGCTAATGAGATCTTCAATGCTCCTTCATCAGATAACGTACAAGAGGTTTCTAAAAAAATCACACGTCACCTATATGAGCAGTCTAATCATCCACATATTAAAAATGGAGAAGTTTATGTTACTTATTTAACGAACTTATCTATTGATAATAATGTTGTAGATGCTATTGGTATTTTTAAAAGTGAGCTTAAAACTGATTTCTTACAGTTACAAGAAAAAGATTCTAATTTAGAAATGCTTCTTTTACAAGGAATCAACTTGAACAAATTAGACAAAGGATGTATCATCTTCAACTATAAAAAAGAAGAAGGTTATAAAATCTTAACGATAGATAGTAATAAATATGATGCACGTTATTGGTTAGAGCATTTCTTAAATGTAGATATATTCCAAGACGAAGCATTTATGACTAAGAAATATCTTAAATTCTGTCAAGACTTCGCTAAAGATGTAGTTCTTCCTGCTGAAGATAAAAAAGAGGAAGTGATGTTCATGAACCGTTCTGTAAATTACTTTGCTAAAAACGACGAGTTCGAAGAAACAAACTTCTTAAACGAAGTGATAGACAATCCTGATTTAGCTGCTGAATTCAAAAACTATAAAGTAGACAAAGGAGAGAAATATAGCATTGAGGATACAACATCTTTCCCTATTGCAAATAATGCAGTAACAGATGCTAGAAAGAAACTTAAGAATGTTATCAACCTTGATACAAACATTCAAATCAAACTTGATTTTATCAATCCTGATAGTGCTGATAAATTTGTAGAAAAAGGATGGGATGAGGAGAAACAAATGTATTACTACCTAGTTTACTTTAACAAAGAACAAAAATCTTAATTAAAGATATATCAAGCGATTCCACACTTATTTTGGAATCGCTTTTTTCTTACCTAATATTTTATACTATGAGAGAATTCAACTATATTTTAATATCAGAAAATACATTTAACAGTGAAAATCCCCTAGACATCATTAACTCTAATATTTCTGTAGTAAACTACTTGCGTAACTCAGAAGTAGGTGATGACGAATTACATCCCGATGCTTTTGCTAGTTACTGTGTAGATTATTATTTAAATATATTAGAAACAGAAGGACTAGCTGCTTTTATTTGGAAGAGCAAATGGGATCTAGACCTGGTAGAGATTATCCATGCAGGGCTTACAGCTATGGAAGCAAAAGAACACTTAGACTACTTCGAAAAACAAATGCGCAGAGTAAAAGCATTTAGCAATATCAAACTAAAGAAATTCTTCGAACTAGATTTAGGTAAAGAAAAAGAAACGACTTCTCTACTAGAAGACAACTCGTTTAAAGAAATTAAAGAAGATTTAAGAGCACTTAATTCTTCTTGGCTAAAAACACACCCTGATCTAAAAGTTGTAAGCTTAGAAGAAATGCAAAGTATTATCACAGAATTTCTAAGTTCAGACTCAGAATAGCACATATAAAAAAGCTCCTCAGATAGAGGAGCTTTCTTTTTGTATTATTTGCTGAATTCAAACTTCGAAATTTTAAGATCATTACCTTCTTGACTTAGGTAAATTTTTTCTGTAATTGTTTCTGGTTCATTTTCATATTTTACTTTGTATTCGAAATAGAAATCTTTAGTCTTTGCTTTTTTATCTCTATCTGTCATCTCCCATTTATCCATTGTAAAGCTGTCTAACTTTCCTAATTTCTCTTTTTTAGCTTTTAAGTCTTCTACAAGTTTTGCTTTTTGATCGCTATTGAAGAAGTCATCATCTACTAAGTTGGGAATAGAATCATATAACCCTTGTTTAACGTTGTAATAATACCATCCTATAATCTTCTCACCAGCTTGCTGATCTCCCAATTCTCTACTTTTTTTTGCATTGGTACAAGACATAAAAACTAACGCTGCGAATAATAGTGTAAAAACTTTTCTCATAAGAAATACTTTTAATTAATTGTTAAATTCTAAAACTCTCCTAATCTTTTTATTTTACATAAATTTAATAAATAATAATGATTTACACAAATTACTCGCAAAGAATTAACTAATCTTGTTTTTTACCAAAATATGTATAAAACCAAGTTATAGTATATGTGGGTATAAAATCAAGTCCTGGAGAGAGCTCTTCAATGAAGTTTACAGTCGCAGCTATCTTACCTACTTTGCCAGGATACATCCTTGCTAGAATATAGGCAGACACTGGTGCCCACACCACATCAGCTATCTCTCCTACCCCTGGTATGGCATAGGATAGATACCCTATCAGGTCCATAAATATCCCGATAATTAGCTGTCTATATTTAATTTTATTATTCGTAATCATCGTTCATTACTTAAGCTTCGCATTATATTTTGCTTTAAACTTATCTAACTTTGGTTTTACTACAAGTTGACAATAAGGGTTCTGATCTCCGCTTTTTTCAAGGTAATTTTTATGATAATCTTCCGCCACATAGAACTTTGTTGCCTCTGATATTTTGGTTACAATAGGATCGTCGTATACCTTTTCATTACTTAAGATATCTAAATATTCTCTAGCAGCAGCTTTTTGTGCTTCTGTTGTATAGAATATCTCACTTCTATACTGTGTCCCTACATCTTCACCTTGTCTATTTAAAGTTGTAGGATTATGACTTGTAAAAAACACTTCTAGTAATTCATTATAATTAATCACTGTGGGATTATATACTAACTTCACTACTTCTGCATGTCCTGTTTCTCCTGTACATACTTCTTCATAAGTAGGGTTTTCTTTTATACCGCCTATATATCCAGGGAGTACCTCTTCTACCCCTTTTAAACTTTTATAAATAGCTTCTATACACCAGAAACATCCTGCTCCGAATATTGCTGTTTCTAATTTATCATTTTCCATTATCTAACTTTCTATTGATTATTTACTCACTTTAAAGTAATTATAAGGTCTATTTACCTTACAATCATCCTTGCTATAAAGATACTTTTTATTTTTAAAAATATATTACACCTCTTTTAATCATTTTTAGGTTTTTAAAATAGGTAAAAAGCGTTACTTTGTATTTCTAAAATTAACTAAATGATCAGAGCAACTAATATTCATAAATACTACGATAAACTTGAAGTTTTAAAAGGGGTAGATTTACATATAAAAAAAGGAGAAATTGTTTCTATCGTTGGAGCGTCTGGGGCTGGTAAAACGACCTTACTTCAGATATTAGGAACTTTAGACAAACCTTCTATAGAAAATCAAACCACGCTTTCTATAAATGGTCAAGACATTCTTGGTCTAAAAGACAAAGAGATTTCTAAATTCAGAAACTTGCACCTAGGTTTTATCTTTCAGTTTCATCAGTTACTACCTGAGTTTACTGCTTTAGAAAATGTGTGTATTCCTGCTTTTATAGCAAATAAAAATAAACAAGAGACAGAGAAAGAAGCGATACGCTTACTAGAATATCTAGGACTTTCTCACCGTATACAGCACTTCCCATCTGAATTATCAGGAGGAGAACAACAACGGGTAGCTGTAGCTAGAGCACTAATTAATAAACCGCTTGTCATCTTTGCGGATGAACCATCGGGCAACCTAGACACACACTCAGCAGAGAACTTGCATAAGCTGTTCTTTAAACTTAGAGATGAACTAGGTCAGACATTCGTTATAGTCACTCATAATGAAGATTTAGCCAATATGGCTGATCGTAAATTAACCATGATTGATGGGCAAATTAAACAAAAACAAAATTTAAATGACTAAGGCAGAACTTAAAGAATTCCTTGATGAAAAGGTGATTCTTTATAACAACCCTACTTTTATTCAGGACGATCCTATACAAATCCCTCATCTATATACTCTAAAAGAAGATATAGAAATAGCAGGGTTCTTAAGTGCTACCATCGCATGGGGCAATAGAAAGATGATTATTAAGAATGCGCATCGCATGATGGAGCTCATGGGAAATTCTCCTTATGACTTTGTGATGGAACACCATGACGACCATTTAGAGAGTTTAGAGAGCTTTGTGCACAGAACTTTCAATGGTGTAGATTTTGCAACTTTTATAAAAGGCCTTAAACATATTTATACCAACCACAATGGACTAGAAAATGTCTTTGCTAACCAAGAAATGAATATGCAAGAGAGAATTTCTAACTTCAAAAAACTATTCTTCGAAATAGAACATCAGTCGCGTACACAGAAGCATATCTCAGATCCACTCAAAGGTTCTGCTGCTAAGCGCATTAATATGTACCTGCGTTGGATGGTCAGAGATGATCATAAAGGGGTAGATCTAGGGATATGGAAACAAATCAGTACAGCTAATTTATCTTGTCCATTAGACGTACACTCTGGTAATATGGCTAGAAAACTAGGTATCCTAAAGCGTAAACAAAACGACGCAAAGGCACTAGCTGAACTAGATGCGGCTTTGCGTCGCTTCGATCCAATAGATCCTGTCAAATATGATTTTGCCCTATTTGGATTAGGAGCTATTGAGAAGTTTTAATAGTCTATTACTTGATAATCAAGCTTTACTTTATTGTAATAAAGTGCTTTTACGATACCATCTGACACTCCTATTTTAGGAACATAGATGTATTTAGCACCACTCCATTTCATGGCGTTATTATAGATATTTATAGCAGGTATAATAACGTCAGCCCGATCTGGATTCAATCCTAGTAGAGAAATCCTATCCTCATAAGACATCTTACTTAATCGGAGTAATTGTTTATGCAGATAGAAGTAAGTAAGTGGTTTATCCTGTGTTTTACCAGACATTTTAAATATCTTATTGATATTCCCACCACTACCGATGACGATTAAATCTTTTAAGTCCTTAGTCTCTTCTTTGATCCATTGCTCTATATCATTCCATACTTGAGGCTCTACCATATTGTTTAATAAACGTACAGTACCATTTTTAAAAGACCTAGAGTTTAACTGTTTACCATTAGAGAACAGCGTAAACTCTGTACTTCCACCTCCCACATCTATATATAGAATACTATTACTACTATTGATAAAGTGCTTTAAATCAGACGAAGCGATAATCATAGCCTCTTTTTTACCATCTATAATACTGATCTTTATTCCAGATTCTTTATACACTCTATCCACGATAGATGTAGCATTAGTAGCCTCACGCATTGCGCTAGTAGCACAGGCCATGAATTGATCTACCTTGTTTACCTTCATCAGTAAAAAGAATGCCTTCATAGCATCCACCATACGATCTTCTGCTTCAGGAGATACCTTTCCTGTAGTGAAAACATCTTGTCCTAGTCGAATAGGCACACGTATTAATGAACTCTTACTAAATATAGTCTCTCTTCCTTCTTCCTCGATGATATTCATTATCAACAGTCTCATGGCATTAGAACCTATATCTATAGCGGCATACTTCTTTATTTTTAGCATATATAATTTCTTCTTTTACTTTAATTTATTTTGATAATACTTATACATTTCTTGTTGAGCATGAAACATATTTTCGGCCGTATATCCTCTGTACTTATTAGATAAGTCTGCTGTCTGATATCTCGTTTTATAGTTTCCTTTCCATCCGATATCGAATGTATCGATTAACTCTTGCTTGACTGACTCATCGTAGATAGGACAAGTTACTTCTACCCTTTCGTCTAAATTTCGAGTCATAAAATCTGCTGAAGAGATAAACACCTCAGGATTGTCATTATTCCCAAAAATATAAACTCTAGAATGCTCTAAGAAACGGTCTACAATACTGATGGCTTCAATATTCTCACTCATACCAGGTACTCCAGGTATAAGCGAACAGATTCCTCTAATGATCAACTGTATTTTAACTCCTGCATTACTTGCCTCATATAGTTTATCTATCATCTTCAGATCTGATAAGCTATTCATCTTTAATCGAATATAAGCAGGCAACCCATTCTTAGCATTCTTAATCTCCCTTTCTATCAACTTATAAAACCCCTTACGTGTATAATGTGGAGAGACTAATAAGTGCTTATAACGATGTACGCGATAATTCACTTGTAGAAACTCAAATACCTTAGACACATCCTTCATCAGCGAATTATGACTCGTAAACACCGTTACATCCGTATACACCTTGGCTGTGCTTTCGTTGAAATTACCTGTCGAAATAAATCCATAGCGTTTTACTTTTTTATTTTCTAGGCGTTCTACTACACAGATCTTACTGTGTACTTTAAGTCCCTTAACTCCAAATATTAACTGAACTCCTTCTGCCTGCATTAATTCTGAGTAATAGATATTACTAGCCTCGTCGAAACGCGCTTGTAGCTCCACCTGAGCAATTACCTTCTTGCCATTCTTTACTGCATTGATAAGAGAACTAATAATTTGAGAGTTTTTAGCTAATCGATAAAGCGTTATCTTAATAGACAACACTTGTGGATCTAAAGCCGCTTCACGCAAGAACTTCACCAGATAAGAATAAGACTGATAAGGAGTGTAGATCATATAGTCTCGCTTCTGTATCTGCTGAATAATACTATCTTCAAGACTCAGTCCCTTCACGGCTACAGGTACCTGTTTTGGATAAGTAAGATCTACTCTACCTGTAGTAGGGAAGCCCATATAATCCCGTCTATTGTGATATCTCCCTGATGGAATGATACTATCGTTAAGCTCGATCTCCACATTCTCTAATAAGAAATCTAGCAGCTCATCATCCATTTCCTGATCATAAACGAAACGCACAATAGCACCTTGTTTTCTATCGCGTACTCCACTAGATATTTTCTCAACAAAAGATTTGTGTAAATCTGTATCGAAGTCTAGCTCGGCATCACGTGTTACTTTAATCATATAAGCTGATTCCGCTTTCAAATCAAAGATATTAAAGATAGAATCTAGATTAAATCTAATAATATCGTCTAACATCATGATATACTTCTTCCCAGGATCGTCAGAAGGTACTTCTACGAATCGGTTAATGATATTCGGAATCTCAATAATAGCATAGCGTACCGAGCTATTATCACGTCTTTGTTTATTCGTACAGTGCTTCTCTACGAGCTTTTCATCTACCTCTAACTTCACAACTAAGTACCCATGCGTATCTCTTAAAAGAGGGAACTCTGCCAAATCACTCAAAATAATAGTTACCAAGTCAGGAGACACCTGATGTAAGAAAAAGTCTTTGACAAAGGCTTGTTGCTTCTCACTAATCTGTTTCTCATTGACCATAAAGATTCCTTCATCTTCTAGTTTGCGTTCCACCTCATGTAAGATGCGTACGCTTTCTTTTTGAAGTTGAATAACTCTTTCTGTAATTTGAGCTAATAAATCTTTAACGATCACTCCACTTCCCAGTCTACGATTACTCTCACCAGTAAGTGTCATTCTACGTATGGTAGCATAACGAACTCTAAAAAACTCATCTAAATTATTTGAAAAAATACCAATAAACCTTAGCCTTTCTAACAAAGGAACGGTTTCATCACCAGCCTCTTGAAGTACTCTCTCATTAAATGACAACCAGCTTTTTTCGCGGTCGATATACTTGTATTTTGTTGCGTTATTATTATTCATTATTTCTTTAAGTCTCTTGGGAAAATAGTTAATTCAGTTGTCCCCTTTTCTATATCCCCCCAATCATCGATGTCAAAGTTTATAATGACAACACCTGATGTGGGAACATTCTCGTAGGTTTCGCTACCAAATTTATTAACAAATTTTGTTATTGCCTCATTATGCCCGAAAAGAATTAAGGTATCATGCTCATTTTTACATTTTTTTATCGCTTTTATTAATCCTGACCGCTCAAAAGTGTACACATCAGGATTTAAAATAATACAGTCTAAGTTAATATCCATATTCTGGCAGAATATTTTTGCTGTTTCCTTCGCTCTTTTGGCAGGACTACTCCATACAATAACTTTAGCAGGCAGATGTCCCACTAAAGCATGCGAAACTAAGTGCGCATCGTTCACCCCTCTGGTCGATATTGGGCGTGACAAATCATCGGTTATAGCATTCCAGCATGATTTTGCATGTCTAATAAGGATTAATTTTTTCATAATAGTTTTATTTATGGGTGGTTTATTGTGTTTTTTTAATTTATGCATCACAATCCTTGCCAAGAATTACATAAACACTTCTAAATCTAATAAAAAATATCAATATAAAATATATTTTAAGCTATAAAATAAAAACTTTACTTTTGAACTATTAATTATAACACAGAATAATGAGGAATTTCTCTATAGAATTTAAATGGGCCTCGTATGCTACATTAGCGGCCTTAGTTTGGATGTTTATTGTCAAATCTCTTGGCTTTCACGACTTAGAAAAAATCAGATATGAAGTAGGACTTCAATTGCTATTTAACCTTGTCCTAGTGATCTTCTATTGGTTGGGGATTAGACAGAAGAAACGCGAATTCTACAATGGAGTCATTTCTTGGCAACGTGCTTTCTTATCAGGGCTTGTAATCTGTATCATGATTACCTTCTTCTTCCCTCTTATACAGTACATCGCTTTTAACCAAGTAAGTCCTAACTTTATGGCAACTTTACAAGAAGCAATGGTTACACAGACCAAAATGTCATTAGAAGAGGCTCAGAGCTATGCAACATTTGATATGTATCTTAGAAATGGTGTGACGAACAATTTATCTTTTGGTGTTGTTATTATCGCAATTATTTCGTACTTTATACAGACAAAAAACATGGCCGTACCTGTTGTAAACACTCAGGTTAAAGGTCAAAAGAACAAGAACAACAAACGAAAAAATAATAAATAATCGAATTTTATGAATTTAAATAATATCCCCCTAATTAAGAACCTTGAGGCTGATAACTTCTTTTTATTAGCTGGCCCATGTGCTATCGAAGGTGAAGAAATGGCAATGCGTATCGCAGAGCATATCGTGACAGTAACTGATAAACTAAAGATTCCTTATGTATTCAAAGGTTCTTTTAAGAAAGCAAATAGATCTCGTATCGACAGCTTCACAGGTATTGGTGATGAAAAAGCACTCAAAATATTACAAAAAGTAGGAAAAGAATTTGGTGTACCTACTGTAACAGATATCCATGAAAACTCTGACGCTGCTATGGCTGCCGAGTATGTAGATATCTTACAGATCCCAGCTTTCTTAGTAAGACAGACAGACCTAGTAGTAGCTGCTGCAAATACAGGTAAGGTAGTGAACCTTAAAAAGGGACAGTTTATGAGTCCTGAGAGTATGAAGCACGCTGTTCAGAAAGTATTAGACTGTAATAACGAAAGTGTAATGGTAACAGATAGAGGAACAATGTTCGGATACCAAGATATGATTGTTGACTATAGAGGAATCCCTACGATGCAACAATACGCTACTACGGTATTAGACATTACACACTCATTACAACAGCCAAACCAATCGTCTGGAGTGACAGGTGGTCGTCCTGATCTAATCGGAACTATCGCTAAGGCAGGTATCGCCGTAGGTGTAGATGGGCTATTCTTAGAAACACACTTCGATCCAGCGAATGCAAAAAGTGATGGAGCGAACATGCTACACTTAGATTACTTTGAAGATTTGATGAAAAAACTGGTTGACATTCGACAAACAATCAATAAATTTTAAAAAATATTTTCAACACTACTTTTTTTATAACCAATTAGTTAGATAAATTCGGTAAAAAAAAGAAGAAAAAAAAGCCTTGCAAGTCTTGCGGATTAAGAAAACAGCCCTATATTTGCACCGTTCTAAACAAACAAGATAAGCAAAAGCTTAGGGGAGATACTCAAGCGGCCAACGAGGACGGACTGTAAATCCGTTGGGAAACCT
>NZ_JBBPHK010000037.1:0-22932 GCF_038039805.1 Myroides odoratimimus | reverse complement strand
TGTCGCCGCCTTTCTTTATAGAATCCCCAATCTCATTAGAGGTTGGGGATTTTTTGTTTGTATGCCTTTCTAATAGTATATTCTTTTGTGCTATATTTCTGTTTATGATTGTTAAAGTTGCGAAAAAAAGCTGTTACTTTGTACGCATATTGAAGATTAAGTAAGCTATGTTGAAAACTGTGAAAAAAGTTCTTATTAGAGTAGGAATTGGCATTGGAGTATTATGTGTATTAGTATTAGCACTAATGTATATTGTACCAGTATTTTATGCAGATCAAATTAATGTTAAAGTAAAGGAGTTGATGAAAGAATCTATCAAAGGAGATGTAGACTTTGAAAAAATAGATTTATCATTCTATAATAGGTTTCCTTTATTAACAGCAACAGTAGTTAAACCTAGTATTGAAGGAGTTCAATTAGATTCTTTATATTCTGACCATTTATTTGTAGCTAAATCTGTTAGTTTAGGCGTTGATATTTTTAGTATTGCTAGTGGGAAATTAAGTTTTAATAGAATATATGTAGATAGTCCAACTGTTCATATAAATGTTACAGAAAAAGGGGAAGCAAATTATGATATTTTTGTTTCTTCTAATGAAAAGGAAGAAAGTGATGAGAGCCTTGAGTTAAAGATAGATGAGCTTCATATTGATAATGCAGAGATAATCTATAATGATTTGGCTAGTAGATTGAGTTTTATAGCTTCTGATTTTGATTATGTAGGACAAGGGAATATGAGCGATGATGTTTTCGACTTACTTAGTAAGGCAAGTATTCAATCTTTTGATTTGAATTTTGATGGTGTTCATTATGTTAAAGAAAAACCTATTCTTGCTAAACTCCAGACTAAAGTTGATACAAAATCTTTAACTTTTGTGTTTGAAAAAAATGATTTACGTATAAAAGGACTGCCTGTTGATTTTAAGGGACATTTTGGTTTTATAGAAAATGGTTATGACATGCTATTTGACATTAAAACTGAGGATGCGACTCTAGAGCAACTTTTATCCGTAATACCACCTGAGTATCAATATTGGTTAGATGATACTAAATTTGCTGGTGATGTTGATGGTAAGTTCTTATTAGAAGGTAAGTATGTAATTGTTGATAGTTTAAGCCCTAATGTTGATTTATCATTGAAATTAAAGAATGGGTTTGTACAGAACAAACAAGTTGCTAAACCATTAGAAAATATCGAACTAGATTTTTCTTATTCAATGCCAAAGTTAGATGTAGAGAAAGGAAAAGTATCTATAAATAAGCTATCTTTTGATTTAGATAATAATCATACTGATATAAATACAGAGATTGAAGGTTTGACAATAATTAATGCAAAAGGGAAGATTAATTCAATTATTAACCTTGACTTGTTTCAAAAAGCTGTAGGGATTGAAGGGTTTGCTATGCGAGGAGTTTTATCTTTAGAAGGGGAGTTTGATGGAACCTATTCTAAAGGTATTATTGAAACAAGAACTTTGCGCAAAGTGTATCGTGATAGTACAATTACAAGTATACCTACTTTCGATTTAAGAGGATCTTTGAAGAATGGTTATTTTAAATTAGAAGAATTGCCTAAAGCATTAGAAGAAATTAATTTTAATCTAGATATAGCTGCTAAGGATTCTAATTATAAAAATACCAGCTTACGTTTTTCTGATATTTCTTTATCAGCTATGGATAATCATATTAAAGGAAATGTATATTTAAAGAACTTACGTGATTTTAATGTTGAAGCCGATATAGATGCTGCAGTTGATTTAGAGAAAATTAAGGAGTTTATACCAATTAATGATGTTGTATTACGTGGAATTATTGATGCTAAAGGTAGTGTTAAAGGAACTTACGAACCTAAACGTAAACTATTTCCAGTAATAGACTCTGAAGTTAAGTTTGTAAATGGATATATTCAGTTTAAGCGCATTCCTGAACTACCTATTGAGAATATTGATATACATACTATTATTAAGAGTAAACGTGGTTCATTAAATGATTTAACTATTAAAGTTTTGCCTATTAACTTTAAGATAGCTGGTGAACCTTTCCAACTAGCAGCAAGTCTTTATAATTTAAACAACTTGAATTATAATGTGAAGTCAAAAGGGACATTGAATATCGGAAACTTGTATAAATTGTTTAAGATAGACGGTATAGATGTACGTGGTAGGTTGTTAACAAGTCTTTTCTTAAGTGGATTGCAAAGTGATGCAGTGAAGGGAGACTTTGATAAACTTAAGAATGGAGGGCGTTTTGAAGTAGATAATATTACGGTATCTTCAGATATGTTTCCTAAGCCTTTACATATTAAGAAAGGAGTATTCTCTTTCTATAAAGAGAAAATGAAGTTTGAGAAGTTTGAAGCTACTTATGGTAGCTCTAAATTTTCAATGAATGGGTATTTGACTAATGTAATCGGATATATGCTGAAAGGAGATACCTTAAAAGGAAATTTTGATTTACAAACTCCTTATATGAACGTTGATGAATTTATGATGTTTGCAAATAATAAAACTAGTAATATAACAACAGCAAATACATCTAATGCTGGGGTTATTCAAGTTCCAAAAGACATCAATATTACTTTTAATGCATTAGCGGATAAGATTAAATACACAGAATACAATATTGAGAATTTTACAGGTAATCTGCTTGTAACTAATGGAAGTATCGATTTAAAGGATACAAAGTTTAACTTGATCGGTACAAATGTATCTATGAATGGTACTTACGAGCCTACAGGTTACCGAAGTGCTTTGTTTAGTTATAACCTTAAAGCATCGGAATTTGATATTCAAAGAGCATATAAAGAAATTACTTTGTTTAGAGAGATGGTGACAATGGCTAAGGATGCTTACGGAACAGTTTCTTTAGATTATAGTTTGAAAGGAAAATTAAATAGTAGTATGTTTCCTGTAATGAATAGTATTGAAGGTCAAGGTACATTATCTTTAGCTAATATTAGTTTTAAAGGATTTAAACTTTTAGGAGCTATTGCAGATAAGACAGATGCTAAATCTTTGGAAAAAGGGACATTATCTGATGTAAATATTAAATCATCTATTAAAGATAATGTAATGACTATTGAACGAACTAAAATGAAGATGGCTGGCTTTAGACCACGTTTCGAGGGACAAGTAAGTTTAGATGGAGATCTAAATATTGGATTTAGATTGGGATTACCTCCCTTAGGTATTATAGGAATACCAATGAGAATAACAGGTAATGCAGAAGATTTTAAAATTAAATTAGGTAGATATAAAGCAAGTGAAGTGTTGGGACAAGGGGCAAAGGATGATGACGAGGATGAAGATGAAGGATCAGATGTAAAATCTGTGAATGATTCTATTCCTGTTATACCGGAGGTATTGCCAATACAAGCCCCTGATAGTCTTCCTAAATCGGCATAAGTAAAAAGCTCAGAGATTCTCTGAGCTTTTTTTATTTATATGTGATTTAAGTTATACTTTTGAGGTGTAAAACAAAATAAAATGATTACTTACAGCAAGTTAAACGATATAGAAAATCTTCTTGTACAACAAAGTACTGTAGATGAACCAATGCATGTGTACCAAGTGGATAGTCCTGTGGAAGAACAAGTACTTAGAATGAGATGTGAAGAAGTATTACCGACAGATGAGAACTTAAAATATCTGATTGCGAGAATGTATAAAACTGTTCGCAATGAAGAGAAGCCTGGTGTTGGAATAGCTGCACCTCAAGTCGGTATCAATCGAAGAGTTTTTCTAGTGCAACGAATGGATAAAAAAGGTGAACCATTCGAATTCTTTATTAATCCAGAGATTGTATGGTATTCTAAAATATTGAGAAGAGGAGAAGAAGGATGTTTGTCTATTGCCAATGAATATGGAGAAGTATATAGGAGCTTAGCTATTCAGATTACTTACTATGATTTAAGTGGAGAGCACTTCCAGGAAGTTATAGAAGGTTTTACTGCTGTTATTATACAACATGAATTTGATCACTTGAATGGAGTGTTGTTTACTGATCGTATAAAAGAACAGGAAAATAATGAATATTATAATGCATCTCCTACTAGTGAAATTGTTTATCAAAGATAAACTACAGCTTGTAGTATTTCTACTTTTTAGTATTTGGTGTCTTGTATTTAACTCCACTTATGCCCAGAGTATTGAGAATAAGTATTCTTATGACGATTTAGAGTTTAGTTGTCCAGCTGATGATATAGAAGTGGAGAGATTGTATAAAATAGGCTTAGAAGCTCTTAGTTCGCCTAAGTATTATAATATTGCAGGTAAGGTGTTTTTTAGTTTAATAGAAAGAGACAAAACACTTTGTGATGCCTATTTCTTTACAGGAGTAGCTTTAACTAAACAAGATAAGCACGAAGCAGCTGTAACATACTATTATTACGCTGATAGTTTAGCTAGTAAAAGTAATTCAGTGTTTAAAGAAGAATTAGCAGAAGCAGCTTTAAGAGTTGGAAATATTGGTTTAGCTAGAAAAAAGTATGAAGAACTGATCAAAGACTTTCCCAATGACCCTGATGGATATTATGGAATAGGGCTTACGGCTACTTCTTTAGGAGATATTGCTAATGGATTGCAAAAACTAAGTATTGCAGAAGAGCTATATATAGCAGAGAATACCTGGACGGAGCAACGACAACAAGAAGTATATTTAATGAAGGGAATACTCTTTATAGCGGATACTCAGTATGAAGCAGGTTTAGAATATTTAGATAAGTGTCAAACTACATTTAATTCACTAGATGACTTTAATGCCAATTATGCACTTGCTTCAGACGAATTATTTAAAGATACTAAGGATGAAAGTTATAAAGCGAAAGCCTTAGAATCTTTAAGTAGAATAAAAGATAAAGAAAAGCTGAACGAGACTTTTCTCAAACGTTTTCAAGGTAAATAAAATAGTTAAAGGGACTGTGATCTTACTCGCAGTCTCTTTTTTTATAGCTTTTTTTGCCTTTTCTTATATCGAACTCACGTTATTTAAGGGATAAGTTCACCTCAAAACCAACCCCTCTTAAACTTAGTATACTTATAGATTCATCGTGTTGAAAGTATTTTCTTAAGCGGGTGACGAATACATCTAAACTACGCCCATTGAAGTAATCAGCAGATGGCCAGAGCTTCTGTAAGATCTCCTCACGAGAGATAATATCACCATTATGACTGATCAATAAAAGTAATAAATCTCTCTCTCGTTCTGTCAGACGTATTGTTTCAGAGGGATGACTAAGCTTTAGCTGTATAGGATTAAAAGTATAGCTGCCTAATAAGTACTGTTCTATCTTTGGTACAGCAGTTCGCTTTAGGATATTCTCTATTCTTAGCTTTAGTTCTTCAGGATCACATGTTTTAGAGATATAATCATCAGCACCTAACTTTAACCCCATTAAGCGATCGATGCTTTGGTTCTTTGCTGTTAAGAATAAGAAAGGCAAGTTTGGTAATACCGTATTAATCTCTTTCGATAAGGTAAAACCATCTTTCTGTGGGAGCATAATATCTAATATCGCTAAGTCAAAGTGTTCTTGTGTTACAGTCTCTATAACTTCTTCTGGAGTAGTGAACCATTTTACCTCAAATCCACAAATACCTAAATACTGTTGGATAACAGTACCATAATCAATATCGTCCTCTACTAATAATAATTTATACATAAGGTATCGTGATTTTAAAAGTAGTCCCTACTTGTAGTTTACTATTTATATTAATACTTCCGTGAAGTGATTTTACTATTTGTTGTACTTGGTATAAGCCAATACCTAGTCCTTGGGTGTTATGGATATTGCCTTCTCGTATTCTATAGAATTTCTTGAAGATATCACTCTGTTTATCCTTAGCGATTCCCATTCCGTTATCTATAACTGTGATGATATATTGATTAGCATCTGATGAGACACTGCATTTAATCTCTGTCCCACCATATTTAATACTGTTCTCTAATAAATTAAGAAGCACAGTCTCTATTTTAGTTTTAGGGAGATTGAGTTCATCTTTAGCACTCCACTCTAATGATAATAATGCTTCAGGATATAGGTTTTGGAGATCCTCTATCAGCACTAAAGCATCTTCTTTTTTATAGCTTTCTTCTTCATCTGATAGAACAGGGTTAAGGCTATTCTGTAATCGATCTAATCGATTTACTTGACGGAGTAGAAGGTTGATAGTTGGCGAATCATATTCTTTGGACAGATTCTTACAACCGTATTTTAAGGTAGCTATAGGAAGTTTAAACTCATGAGAGACATTATCTACCATATTGTATAGATTAGCTACCTCTTTTTCTTTGTGTTTTATGGTACGATAAGTGATATAGTAAAGCACTAAAATAAAGATACAGATAAGGCTAGAACCTATAAATAAAGGAAGTAATTGCTTTAGTACAATACTTAAATAATTAACTACTTCGATTTCTTTTTCTTGATGAACAGTGATATGTAAATCCTTATCGTTTTTTACCCCTATATGATTGTCATTTTGATCATGAGTACTCGTCTCATTGATTTCCCACTCAGAAGTATTTATTTTTTGAGGATGAACTACTTTCTCATTTGTTTCTAAGAAAGTAAAAGGTTCGTCTAGTAAGTTTATATTTTTATCATTAAGGGTAATCTGTGTTATCGTGAATTTAGCAGCTACTTTATAACCTAATTCTTTAAAGGTACTATCTACTTTAGTAGTAAATAATTCGCTATTATGATTATAATCCTCTTTGATAATATCTATACTTGTTTCTTGTTTTTTTAGAGCTAAGAAATGTTTATATAATTCACTCTCTTTATTCAGACTCATATTCTTATATGAGCTCTGCTCTAATAAATCATCTATTTTCTCATGTGCTAGACTATTTATAGCTTTTTGTTTAAGACGGATAGCTTGGTTAAAATAGAACCCCATTAATCCTAATAAGAGGATATAGAAAACACAAAAGATGATTAAGTAATATTTAGAATTTAGCTTTTTCATATACACAAATATACTTTAAAAACAGGGTAATACATCAACAGGCTTTTGCTGTTAACCGTTCATTAACCGTTGATTAACCACCTTCTTTTAATGAATACAACACCTTTGTTTAAAATTAATGAAATTATGGTACGTATACTTATTTTATGGAGCATATTATTGTTAAGTGTATTAGTCAATGCACAAACAACGAATTCTCAAATCAAAGGAAAAGTAACAGACAATAAAAAGGAACTATTGGCTTTCGTTACTGTTGTAGCAAAAGATGCAGAGGGCAAGATAGTACAGTCTGTTTATACGGATGAACAAGGTGTTTATGATTTAGATGCGAATACATTGATTACCCAATTAGAATTTAGTTATGTAGGGTTTAAATCTCAAACAATACCTTTAGGTACGGCTCCAGCTGTAGTAGAGTTAACAGAAGATAACGCTATTTTAGATGAAGTAATGATTACTGCTAAGCGTCCTACTATAAAAAGAGAAATAGACCGATTAGTATTTAATGTACAAGATACGCCTTTAGCGACTACGAATGCGTGGGATATTCTGAAACAAACACCTGGGGTAAGTGCGATAGGAGATAACCTAAGTATCCGTGGGAGCTCTAGTATATTAGTGACGATTAACGATAGAAAGGTGATGCTGACAGGAGAGCAGTTAAAAGAGATGCTTGAATCTACAGATGGCACACAGGTAGAGGCTGTAGAAGTTATCACTAATCCTCCTGCTAAGTATGATGCTCAGGGAGGAGCAGTATTGAATATTAAATTAAAAAAGAATATAAATTTAGGGTATAAAGGGAGTATAACAAATCGTTTTAAACAAACTACCTACGCGGTTAACACCTTAGGTACTCAACATTTTTACTCTGGTGATAAAGTGAATTTATCGGGTAATTATACTTATACAAAAGGAACTGGAGTGCGCTATAATGAAGACAACGTTATCTATGAGAACGGAGAGCGTTGGAGTACAGACCTGACACGTAAGAATAAGATGAAAGGTCGTCATAGTTTTAATGCAGAGTTGGACGTAAAGGTAGATAGTACATTGACACTGACAGTAGGAGGAAGTGGTTATATTAATGAACAAACCAAAGGTGATTTTGTCATCCCTACATTGATCTATAATAAAGAGGATATTGTAGAGTCTAATTATACCACTTTTAATAAGAAGCGTGCTAATATGGATACGTACACAGGGTATTTTATGTTAGACAAAAAGTTTAGTTACGAGAAAAATTTATTATGGTCATCTTATTTTACGTATGATAACCAGAAAGATAATCAAGATGTGTTAACTGAACTAAACTTTAAAGATCAGTTACCATCTGAACGCTTTTTTGCAACGAAAGATAAGTCGCGCACACGATTAGCTGTATCTGGTGTTGATTATACGATAGATAAAGAAACAACCAACTGGGAGTTAGGTGGTAAGTATAGTATTGTCAAAGCCTTATATTCATTAGACTTTTTTGATACTAAAACAAGTAATCCTAATAAAGACAAGAGTAACGATTATGATTATCAAGAAATCAATTGGGCTGGATATACTTCCTTTACGAAGCAATGGGATAAATGGCAAATCAAAGCAGGATTGAGAGGAGAGTACACAGGCATTCAGACGAAGAGTACAGGAGTAGGGAGTAATACACAGTCATACTTTAAGTTATTCCCTACAGCTTATGTGAAGTATGATCTAACAGAACAAGAACAATTGAGTTTTTCGTATGGAAAGCGTATTGACAGACCTTCGTATTCTTGGATGAATCCTGCGAAGAGTTACTATAATCTGTTTTCATATTTTCAAGGAGACCCTGATTTAAAACCAACGATTAGTCATAATTTTAGTTTAAGTTATAATTGGAATCAGTTAAATATTGAACTGTTCTATAATCGTGAGAGTGATCCATCTATGGAAATCTCTTATCAAGAACCTGAAAATAATATGTTAATCTATCATTATACAAATATAGATAAACGACAACTAGCAGGTATGATTGTAAACTATTCTCACCAGATTTTACCTATTTGGTCAGTGAGTCCTTTCCTTTACTTGCAACAGCAGGAAGATTATTTTTATGGTGTAGATAAGAAGTTGTATAAGAATGATGCTTTAATATTTGGAGGGCGATTAAGTACTTCTGTTGATATTGAAAAGAAAAGTAACTGGAAAGCGATGTTGACCTATAACTTTTATACTCCTACTGTACAAGGGACTTTTAGAATAAGTGGTTATCAGCGTACAGACTTTATCATGAGTAGAGAGTTCTTGAAGAATAAGTTAGCTGCTAATCTGTATGTATATAATATTTTTGGTAGTGATAGACAGATCATTAGTACTAACTATGCGAATCAAAATAACTACTTTAAAGACTATAGCGATACACAAGGTTTTGCTATTTCTTTAAAGTATAATTTAGGAAACCAAAAGGTAAAATACAGCTCTAAAGAAATAGATATGACAGAGAAAGACAGACTTTAGTATAAGATGATTATGAGTTAACACTTTCATAATAACTCTTTGAATTGTTGAATTTAAAAATGACAATTTCTTTACGCACTAAACATCTAGAGATAATAATGGAGGAATAGATTTGACTTCATTAATCAACTAGTAGTAACGTAAATGAAAAAAAAATTACAATTAGCAGGTTTGGTATGTGCGACTTTATTTAGTGCACAAGTTTTTGCTCAAACCACACAAGCTTCTATCCAAGGGATCGTATTACAGGATAATGCGATCCAACAGGGAAAAGAAGTTATGATTAGAAATACATCTACAGGATTTACCACACGTACTAAGACGAATGCTAATGGGGAGTTCGTCTTTAAAGAAATTCCATTAGGGGGGCCTTATATCGTTGTTACACAAGACGAGGCTGGTGGAGAAGTAAAGAAAACGGGGTACTACGTAAACCAAGGTGATAATGTATTCGTAGATATTGTTATTGGATTAGATGATCAGCATTTAGAAGAAATCGTTATTGATGGAAAGAGCTTAAAGAATCAGAAAGAGTCTTTGGGGGCAGCGACTACTTTTACAGCGAGCTCTATAAAGAACCTGCCGATTAACGGACGTAACTTTGCTAACCTAACGGATTTATCACCTTTATCGAATGGAGGATCTATAGGAGGACAGCTAGGGTCTTCTATTAACTTTACGATAGATGGTACTACTGCTAAGAATCCTACATCAGGAGGGGCGACTACTAGTAGAAGTGGTGCTCCATATTCTGTTTCTATGGAAGCAGTACGTGAGTTTCAGGTAGTGACTAATCAGTATGATGTGACATTAGGGCGAAGTGGAGGAGGAACCGTAAGTGCAGTGACTAAGTCTGGAACCAATGAGTTCTCAGCTTCCATGTTCTCTTATATGCGTGCAGATTGGTTATCTAGTCCGTATGATATCAACGGAAATAAGAAAGGGGATAGAGATTACTCTACTTATCAATATGGACTATCCTTAAGTGGCCCGATTATTAAGGATAAGCTACACTATTTTGTAGCATGGGATCACCAGTTAGACACTCGATCACTAGTGATTGCAGATATTAATGGACCAGCTGATGAGGATAGATACGGGATTACTAACCAGACTTTAGATAAATTCGTAGGTATTGCTCGTGATAAATATGGCGTATCTAATAATCCTCAGTACGGTACATTTGACAAGAGAAGAAACTCTGATGCAGCCTTCTTGCGTTTAGATTGGCAGATTAACGAGAACAACTTATTAACGGTTAGAAACAACCTTACGTATGACTATAATCCGCTAGGATTAGGAGATAACACACAGATTAATCTATACGAATCTTATGGTACAGATAAGAGTGTTGACAACAGTTTATTAGCTACATTAAGAACGAATATCAGTCCTAAACTGACTAATGAGTTAAAAGTACAGTACTTATATACATTCCAGGATAGCCATCAGAGTGCAGAGTTACCAGGATGGTATATACCACGTGCTATTGTAGAGAACGTAACTTCTAATATTGGAGGAGGTGTACGCTCAGCGAATATACAGTTAGGAGGACACCGTTTTGCACAAGAGAAGTTTACGAATAATGTTTTTCAGGTTGTAAATAATTTATACTATAACACAGATAAAGTAAACTATACTTTCGGTGTTGACGTGATGCAGACTAACTCTAAGTCAGTATACGGTAGTGAAGTGAATGGGCGCTTCCATTTTAATAATGATCCTGCTCTAGGATATTCGTCTATGGATAGCTTTGAGAAGTTAAGACCTTATAGATATTATAGAGAAGTACCTTTAGTAGATGATCTTACTGTAGATGGCAATATATTAAATGCGGGTATCTATGGACAAATGAAGACTTCTTTATACCCTGGTTTAGATATGACTTTAGGGCTTCGTTTAGACTATGCGAAGTATCCGACAGCTAAGTTTAACCAGTTAGTATATGATGAGCTAGGGTTAAGAACAGACAATAAGTTTAAGTCTTTGATTGTACAGCCACGTATTCAGTTTGATTGGAATATCAATGAGAACAATACTGACTATATCCGTCTAGGTGGAGGTATCTTTGGATCAGATGTGAATAACTATGCATTGATTAACAACCTGACTTTTGATGGAAGTAAGTTAGCTACTGTAGATGTAATGGGAGCTGATGTGCCTACTCCAGACTTTGAAGCATATAGACAAGATAAGAGTGCAATACCTTCTTTGACTCAACATCAGTTAAGTACAATCAACTTCACAGGAAAAGATGCAAAAGTACCGATGGTGTATAAGGCTAACTTATCGTATACACACTTCTTCAGTAGTAGATTTAAGGTGAGTGTGACAGGGTATATGAACTTAGCTCGTAATAACTACTTCTATAAAGATAGAAATATGGTGGATAAACCATTCTTTACTTTAAACAATGAAGGAGGAAGAGGAGTATTCGTTCCAGTAGAAACTATTTTAGCGAATGGTGCATCAGATTGGAAACAAGGAAGAAAATCAGATAAGTTAGGTCGTGTATTAGAACTAGTAAGTGAAGGAAAGGTAAATAACTATGCCTTAGTATTTGATACTAACTATAACTATTATAGAGATGGTCAGATAGCAGTGAGTTATACGTGGAACTCTACTAAGGATAATACTTCTTATAATGGTAACGTGGCTAACTCAGCTACACTAGGACTACCAGTAGCGGATGACCCTAGAGATTTAAGTAAAATGAGTTATTCTGATAATCACTTTAGACATAAGTTAGTAGTGTATGGTAATGCACCTAGTTTCTACGGGGTGAATGTAGGAGTGAGATTCTCTGGTATTGGAGGAACGAGATATAGCTTATTATCAGGAGGTAATACAAATGGAGATTTCGTGAGTGGTAATAATGACTTAGCGTATGTATTTGATATCAATGATCCTAATACTCCACAGCATATTAAGGATGGATTACAAACTATTATGGATAACCCAGAAGTAAGCAGTAGTCTTAAAAATTATATCCAAGATAGCTATGGTAAAATAGTGGAGAGAAATGGAGGAAAGAATAGCTTCTATGGTGTATTTGATTTGCGTATAGCGAAGACTTTCCATGTTAAAGGAAAACACAAGTTTGAGCTATCAGCAGATGTATTTAACGTAGCGAACTTATTGAATAAAGATTGGGGAGTGAATAAATCTATGAGAACGCAGTCTTTATATGCTTTAGGTGTACCTAAGAAAGGAGAAACAGCGGCTTTACCAGGTTTTGATCAAGCTACGCAACAATTTAATTATAGAGTAAATACAAAAGGGACTCCTGTAAATAGAGGAAACCCATACCAAATACAAATAGGGTTAAAATATAGTTTTAATTAATGCTTTCATAGTTAATAGATTATAAGTTTAATGTACTAATTCTTAAAAGTGGAACTCTTACGAGTTCCGCTTTTGTTTTTATAATACGATAGTAAAAGTGGCTTAATGTACTAATTTGTTGTAATTTTAAAGGTTAAATACAAGAATATGGAATTTGATTACTTTGACAAGATTAGAAAGATTAGGACAGGTATCCGATTCTACAGTGAGCTTCTAATAGAGGCTTCGTGGAATATGTGGAATATCAAAACGAGGGTAGGTATTTTCTTCTTTTCTTTAGTCGCTGCACTGTTAGGTACTTATTTCTTAGCTCCAGATGTTTTTAGTGAAGCTCAGAAATACACCATGTTTATTTTAATATTTTCTATATTGCTCTGGGCGACAGAAGCCATTCCTCCCTTTGCGGTAGGGATTATGATTATAGGCTTTCTCGTTTATACCATGGGGAATATACAAGGAGCCACGATTTCGCCCCAAGAGATATCAGATACCTGGTCAGACAGTGTGATTTGGATATTCTTAGGAGGTTTCTTTTTGAGTGAAGGAATGCGGAAGACCAACCTTGACTTGTCGTTGTTTAAGAAGACTATTTCTGTTTTTGGCTCTAATCCTAATATGTTAGTATTGGGTATTATCATTGTTACTTCAGTTCTATCCTTGATTATATCGAATACAGCTACTGCAGCTATGGTATTAGCTTCAGTAATGCCCTTGATAGATAGGGAGGGGAAAGACTCTAATATGTCTAAGGCCATTTTAGTCAGTATTCCAGCAGCAGCTACCTTTGCAGGAATGATGAGTATGGTATCTACACCTCCTAACTTGATCGTAGTGAACGTATTGAAATCTAAAGGATTCGATGTTACGTTCTCTCAGTGGTTGTTATTAGGGTTCTTACCAGCAGTTGTTTTATTAGGGACATTTTGGTATGCGGTAGTGCGCAAGTATACTTCTAAGGTAAAAGGATTAGATGTTTCTTTCGCAAATAAAGCCTTAGAAATGACAAACAGCATGCGTTTACAGCGTCTAGCCGTTATTATCATTCTAGGAGTGACAGTATTGATGTGGATGTTAGGAAGTAGATTACATATACCTACAGCAGGAGCCGCGATGGTACCTATTATGTTCTTGCCGATGTTGGGGATTATCACAGCAGAGGACGTGCGTAGATTGCCTTGGGATACCTTGATGTTAGTAGCTGGAGGACTATCTCTAGGGATGGCTATTAAAGAATTATTAGCGCCATATTACTCTCAGTTCTTAGCGGGGATGGAGTTTAATATGATCGTGATGATGATTATTTTCGCAGTAGTGACAGTGCTGTTTTCTAATATTATGAGTAGTACTGCTACAGCTACTATTGTGATTAATATTGCTGCTATTGTACTACCTACAGATCAGTTATTACCTGTTGGGCTAGTAGTAGGACTTTGTTCTTCGTGTGGATTGTTCTTACCTGTATCTACACCGCCTAACGCCATTGTCTT
Organism: Myroides odoratimimus; assembly: GCF_038039805.1. Taxonomy (GTDB): domain Bacteria; phylum Bacteroidota; class Bacteroidia; order Flavobacteriales; family Flavobacteriaceae; genus Flavobacterium; species Flavobacterium odoratimimum_B. The sequence continues at coordinate 8,645 of NZ_JBBPHK010000037.1, read as the reverse complement.
TGGTACAGGGATGCTGAAGCAAAAGGACTTCGTACTCGGTGGATTATTTGGAGCGATATTAGGTACTACGATTATCATCTTATGGGTGCTATTTTTACAGTATTTCACAGGCTTCTTTGAAGCTATATAAAGTATAAATAACGAATAAAATAAAAGGCGTATTCACACTGAATACGCCTTTCTGCTTAAAATAACCTAACCAAAATACATTATATTCTCTCTGGGAAGTTGGTGATGATACCGTCTACTTTTAAATCTTTTAAACGTTGGATATCTTTCTCCTCATTCACCGTATAGGGATATATTTTTAACTTAGCTTGTTTGATTTTACCCACGTTTTTCTCATTCAATGTTTTGAAGTAAGGGTTGATCGCTACAGCATTGATCTTATGTGCAAATTCGATAGCATCAGCTGGCTCTTTAGAGGTCAACACAGCGATGTCTAAATTAGGATCTAGAGCAGCTATTTTTTCTAATTCATCCCATTTAAAACTAGAGATAATAAAGTCTGCATTCGTCCATCCTTTTTGTTTGAACTGTTGGATGATAGCGTATGTACCTTCTGCAGTATTTGCTCCCTTTAGTTCTATATTTAATACTGCTTTTCTATTGATAGCAGATATGATATCTTCTAGTGTAGGCATTTTATATTTACCATCCACTAATAGCGCTTGTAGTTCTGCTTGAGTGTATTGTTCGATATTTCCTTTGCCGTTCGTTAGTCGTTCTAAAGTATCGTCATGGTGTACCATTAGAGCGCCATCTTTTACTTTAAACACATCTATTTCGATCGCATCAGATTTCATCTCTACAGCTTTCAGTACAGATTCTACTGTATTCTCCGTTACGTGTCCCATAGCACCTCTATGTGCGATACGCAATACTTTATTATCTTGTGCAAATGCAAATGAACTCATAGCTAAACATAAAACTAATAGTCTCTTTTGAAATCTCATGGTATCTATTTTAATTGATTAGGACAAAGATGAATGTTTTATGTATTGTCAACTTTACCTTAATATTATTGTTGTGTAAACAAACTAAAATAGCCCTCTTGATAAGAGATTCGTCAGAGACTATATGATTAAATAATTTTTTAGATTCTAAAAGAAAGGTACAAAAAAAGCTGTTCAGTGAAGAACAGCTTTTAAATATTATTTTACAGGTGTACCAAATAAGTCAAACTCATAAGCACTATCGATGTGAATATCTGCAAATTCACCTATTTTAAGGTAGTGTTTAGTAGCATCTATTCTTACCTCGTTATCTACGTCTGGGCTATCGAACTCAGTACGTCCGATAAACTCAGTACCTTCTTTTCTATCAATGATACAACGGAATGTCTGTCCTATTTTCTCTTGGTTTAGATCAAAAGAGATTTGTGCTTGGATTTCCATGATTTCATTAGCACGAGCTTGTTTAACTTCTTCAGGAACATCGTCCTCTAGTAAATAAGCATGTGTGTTTTCTTCATGAGAATAAGTAAAACATCCTAAGCGTTCAAACTTCATCTCCTGAACCCAATCTTTTAGGATTTGGAAATCTTCTTCTGTTTCTCCTGGGTATCCTACGATTAATGTCGTACGTATAGCCATACCAGGTACAGCTTCTCTAAACTCTTTTAATAGTTTAGTTGTCTTCGCTTGTGTAGTACCACGACGCATAGACTTTAAGATATTGTCAGAGATATGTTGTAGAGGGATGTCTAAGTAGTTACAGATCTTAGGTTCTCTCTTCATTAGTTCTAATACATCCATAGGGAACCCTGTAGGGAATGCATAGTGAAGACGGATCCATTCGATGCCTTCTACTTTCGCTAAGTTCTCTAATAGCTCTGCTAAGTTTCTCTTTTTGTATAAATCTAATCCGTAGTACGTCAAGTCTTGAGCGATCAAGATTAACTCTTTTACTCCGTTTTTAGCTAATCCCTCAGCTTCTTTTACTAATTTCTCAATAGGTTGAGATACGTGTTTTCCACGCATTAATGGGATAGCACAGAAGCTACAAGGACGGTCACATCCTTCAGCGATTTTAAGGTAAGCGTAGTTTTTAGGAGTAGTCGTCAGACGCTCTCCTAATAATTCGTGTTTATAGTCAGCTCCTAATGCTTTTAATAATAAAGGTAAATCTGTAGTACCGAAGTATTGATCTACATTAGGGATTTCAGCTTCTAAATCAGGTCTGTATCGCTCAGATAAACATCCAGTAACGAAGACCTTGTCAACAATACCTTCCTCTTTTTTCTCTACGTATTCTAAGATTGTGTTTACTGATTCCGCTTTAGCGTTATTAATAAAACCACAAGTGTTGATCACCACAATATTAGCTTCATCATTAGCAGCTTCATGTGTTACCTCTTTTCCACTTGCTTTTAATTGTCCCATTAACACTTCACTGTCGTAAACGTTTTTTGAACAACCTAAAGTAATTACGTTGATTTTATTCTTTTTTAAAGTTTTGGTTCTCATTGATTTAAAAAAATTGGACTGCAAAATTACATTTTTTTTAGCTACAAACTAAGCGCTTTAGTATAATTATGTGAATCGAGTAGTCTAATTATAAACATTCTGTTTTAGAACCTTGATTTTACGAGGGATACAAATTAGTTAGAGTGAGTGATAAGAATTGATTGTACGAAGCCATAGTTACCTTTTTATCTTAGGTGTCTATAAAAGGCTTTAAGATATTGAAGTGTCTTGTTTCTTAATGATAAAATTCACTTTTTCAATAGTGCGACAACACTTCTTCAATGTTTCTTCAAGAAAAGGGCTTTAAACTAGAGCAATCTTGAGAAAATGTTGAAGAAGTGTTGAAGGATTTAGCTAGAATACTTGTGTTTAGTAGGGTAGAGGGGTGTTGTGGTTAGAGAGAAATAAAGAGATTATTTTTAGTAATGGATTGATATCTAGTTTCTTATTTTTGTTTTTTCTCGTTTTGAGTGCAGAAAAAGATATAATGTTTTATAAGAAAAGGATAGTGAGAGTAGGGAAAAACTGTTTTTGAGTAAAAAAAGGAGTGAAGTGAAAGGAATAAATTACTATAAAACGATTTTTAAGAAGCAAAATAGATAAATAAATAGAAGTAAAATAGAAGATGGAGAAGAATAGGTTTAGTATTCGTTTTGGACTATATCACGTGATAGAGTAGTGGTTCTAAATAAACAAATAGTGCTGAGGTTCTATTTATACGATTTGTATGGCATATAATGAGAATAAAAAAGAGGCTATCAAATAAATGATAGCCTCTCGGTATATTGTTCGTTTATGTGTCTTTATTATAATCTAAAGATACCACCAAATACGATGATTGTTTCTCCGAACCAGAAGTTGTGCATAGCTCTATCTGATTTGCTAGCTGTAGTACGTACATCATACATATCGATGTATCCACCTTTTAACTCTGCTTGAACGAAGAAGTGTTTAAAGAAAGTCACGTTAAGACCTGCTTTAGCTGATAGACCAAATCCAGAAACGTGGAATTCGTCATATCTTTCTTTACCTAATAAAGTAGTATTCGTTTTAGGGAATACAATACCAGCTCCAACACCTTCCGTTAAGTTGATCTGCACTTTATCTGTGTTCCATACTCCAAAAAGTTTAGAGATGTCATCCACACGGTTTAGCTCTACGTTGATATAGTTTAATCCGTCTGTGTGTTCGAACATTAAGAAATCTTCAGTTAGATTTACTTGGTTAGGATGTCCAGGAATAGTCTCTCCGTAAGAACCTTGACCAGGGTAGTATCCTAAGATACCTACTGTTTGGTTTTGATCCATTACATATTTCATGTGATCAACTCCTAAAGAGATATTATATTTATCAGTGATAAAGTAACCTACTCTTAAGTTCGTTTGTGGAATAGTCATACGAGCAGGGTTAATGTAGTCGATATGCCATCCTTTAGGTTTGTCAGATGCTTCTACATTCTGTAAGATGAAGTCATAGTCATCACCTCTAAATCGAATGTCAGAATTACTGAATGTACCACGGTTACCTCCCCAATAAATATAAAATTTACCTTTGTTAGAATCTGTATAACGCAGTGGAGTAGTTACACCTTCTTGAGCAAAACTTGTAGCAGTAGCAAGCAAGCATATTGCAGCGAAAAGTTTAAAAATATACTTCATTATTTGCTTATTATTATTTTTATAAAAATCGAACTGCAAAGGTATAATAAAAAAATCTCTTTATCAGTTTATCCGATAAAGAGATTAAGTACTTAAACTTCTAATCTAATTAGAAATTAATGTTGTATGTCAAACTTACAAAGTTATCTGTCGTTTTAATATTAGCAGCCTGATAAGGGTTCGGTAGTGTAGTGTCTACTAAGTAAGTATTATAAGACTGTGAAGTTCTAGAGTAAGATAAGTCTAAACGAGAACTACCGAAAGTATATCCAATACCTGCAGAGTATCCATTTAGATCACCATACATTTTATAATCCTTCTTATAAGGACTCTGTTCGAAGCGATAACCAGCTCTTAAACTTACTTGCTTGATGATGTATTCCCCTCCGATACGTACTTCACTTGCTCCTGTCATCATGGTGTTGATTCCTTGGTTTAAGTCGTTGTAGGTATTATTACCTTTAGGTCTGAATTCGTTATTGCTATAGTCTTTAAATGTATAATCTACACTGATCAGTCCTTTATCTTTAAAGATATAAGCTAAACTCCCTGTATACTTAGATGGAGTTCTCAGTCTATAACGATCAAATACAGTCACTACTCTAGGATCTACTATAGCGTCATTCTCACCTACACGAGATGTAGAAAGTCCTTGGATTAATTCATCCTTAAGAGAGTACCAAGTAGGTGATTCGTAAGCCAGACCTGCTCTTAATGATTCAGTAATCTGTCCAATAGCTCCTATATTAAATGAGAATCCTGTCCCATAAGTATAGACTTCGTTAAAATAACCCATAGACTGAATGGAACCTCTTCCTCCTGGTGTAGCGATAGTCTCCTGAGCTAAGCTACTCTGAGTATAATCTACTACGTGGATATTCAGGTTTGCCCCTACATAGAAACGTTGCCCCAGTTGTGCTGCAAAGTTAGCTGCAAACTTGTTTGTAAACCCGCTGTTGTTAAATAATCTAGCTTGGTTATACTGACTATTTTGATTATAGTTCGCTGTATATGTTCCTTCTTGTGAACCTTTATTGATTAACCATGCTTCGTGTGCTAAGTAGGTCTGTTGTCCCATGAAGCCTGCTTGTTGTCCAGCATACATATAGGCTTGCTCTGGAGAGTTAGCTTGTGGTTGTGCGACATTATGAGGTATTTTAGACTCATTCGCCATGTTTAGAAAATAGTCTCCTAAGCTATTATGTGTATTCGTTCCTCTAAATAATATGTCGTTTCTTAGATTCTTAGTACTCTCATAGTTAAGCCCTATGGTGAACTTCTTCATTGTAGCCTTGTCATTGTAGTTGTTAAAAACAAATACTGCCCCCATCTGCCCTAAGTCTAGACCATCATATTTTTTGGAAGTATTATTCCCATAGTAGTTAGCTTTATTGTTTCTAGCTAAATAAGATAAACTGAAGGCAGCTGTATTATAATTAAATATAGCTCCCCCCGCAGGGTTAATATTCGTGGCAGATAAATCTCCCCCTACTGCACCAAAAGCTCCACTCATTCCTCTAAAACGAGCTGTACCATTTAGATCAGACTGATTATATCTCATGACATCTGTAGGTGCAGTTTCTTGAGCATAAGCTGCTGCGGATAGTAAGATAGAACTTACTAATGTATAAAAATACTTGTTCATTTTTTCTGTCTTGTTTACTTATATATTATCTACTGTAACTACTACGTGAACTACCTCCACCGCTAGAAGAGCTTCTAGAGCCTCCACCATAACTACTTCCACTACTGCGTGAGTATGAAGAAGAAGGAGTAGAGTAGCTACTACGTGAATAAGAACTTCTAGAGTTGTTATTATAGTTGCTATTGCTACTATTAGAAGAGCTGTTGTTATAACGAGAGTTATTATAAGAACTAGTACCATAAGAAGATCTTGAGTAAGAACTTCTACTGTTGTTGTTATAACCTGAGTTACTGTTTCCTCTATTATTAGTTTGGTAGCTTGATCTGCTATAACTTGATCTATTATTGTTAGAGTAGTTACTACTACTTCTTCCAGAGTAATTACTTCTCGTATAGGTAGAGTTACCATTGCCTCTGTAAGCGTTATTAGAGTTATATGATGATCTAGTATAGCTAGATCTTCCTCCTCTAGAATAGGATACATTATTATAGTAGTAATTAGGTCTGTATGCGTAGTAACCTCCATGATATGGATAACCATAATAGCCTCCCCATGGGCGACCGTAGTATCCACCGCCCCAGCCCCAACCGAAGCTCATACCAAATCCACCACCCCAGTAGTATGGACTATAGAAAGGATCGTAATAACCACCCCAATAACTACCATAGTATGGATAGCCATATCCATAGTAAGGATATCCGTAGCTGTTATTATAGTAATTAATACTTACACTGCTAGGTTCTGTCCCCCAAGAGCCGTAAGATACAGCCTGTTTAGGTTTGTGTTGAACCACACTGTCATTGACAGGTGAAGTATATTGATTTACATCAGTGAAATATTCGAATTCGTCACTTTTTGACTTAAAATACTCCGCATAGTAATTAGCGTCGGGATTTTGATTGTTGCGATATTGTTGAGTATTCTCACCTTGACTATATATACCATCGTGATAAGAGGTATTATAATACGAACCACAAGAAACAGTTAATCCTCCTATAAGCAAAAACATACCTAATTTGCTTAATAATCTAGAAGTTTGGATAATTGTTTTCATTTCGTTGTTTTTTTAATTGTCGGTCAAAACAAATTTAGTTAGTTTTGTGGAATTATTATAGTTAATTAAGAGTTAAACAATTTTAACTGCTAATATATTAAAAATGAGCAAGAATATTACTAAAAGAAGTGAGGACTACTCTAAATGGTACAATGAATTAGTTGTCAAAGCAGATTTGGCAGAGAATTCAGGTGTACGTGGATGTATGGTTATCAAGCCTTACGGGTATGCTATCTGGGAGAAGATGCAAGCAGAGTTAGACAAGAAATTTAAAGAAACTGGTCACCAAAATGCTTATTTCCCCTTGTTTATCCCCAAATCTTATTTTAGTAAGGAGGCAAGTCACGTAGATGGATTTGCTAAGGAGTGTGCAGTTGTAACTCATTACCGATTAAAAACAGGAGAAGACGGAAAAACGATAGAGGTAGATCCAGATGCTAAGTTAGAGGAGGAGTTAATCGTACGTCCTACATCAGAAACAATTATTTGGGATACATATAGAAAGTGGATTGAGTCATACCGTGACTTACCAATCTTAGTGAATCAATGGGCAAACGTAGTTCGTTGGGAAATGAGAACTCGTCTATTCTTAAGAACAGCTGAGTTTTTATGGCAAGAAGGTCATACTGCACATGCTACTGAGAAAGAAGCTGTGGCAGAGGCAGAACAAATGTTAGACGTATATGCAGACTTTGCAGAGAACTTTATGGCTATTCCGGTTGTAAAAGGATTCAAAACAGAGAATGAGCGTTTCGCAGGAGCTATTGAGACTTACTGTATTGAGGCACTAATGCAAGATGGTAAAGCATTACAAGCTGGTACATCACATTTCTTAGGACAAAACTTTGCTAAAGCATTTGATGTTAAGTTTACTTCACAAGAAGGGAAACAAGAGCATGTATGGGCTACATCATGGGGAGTAAGTACTCGTCTGATGGGAGCGTTAATCATGACTCACTCTGATGACAATGGTTTAGTATTGCCACCAAACTTAGCACCTATACAAGTAGTTATCGTACCTATTCATAAAACTGATGAGCAGCTAGAGGCTATTCGTGAGGAAGTGAAAAAGATCACGGATAGATTTAAGAAATTAAATATTTCTTTCAAATTCGATGATCGTACAGCTTATAAGCCAGGATGGAAATTTGCTGAATACGAACTAAAAGGAGTTCCTGTGCGTGTAGCGGTAGGGCCTAAAGATCTAGAGAATGGAACTTTCGAAGTTGCACGTCGTGATACGCTTACTAAAGAGGTAGTGTCTAAAGAGGGTATCGTAGAATATATCCAAGATCTATTAGAGACTATTCAAAGTAACTTATTTAAGAAAGCTTACGATTATAGAGCTGAGCATATCACAGAAGTGAATTCTTTTGAAGAATTTAAAGAAGTGCTAGAAGGTAAAGGAGGATTTATTTCTGCACACTGGGATGGTACTGGTGAGACAGAAGAAAAGATCAAAGACCTTACAAAAGCTACAATTCGTTGTATTCCAATTGATAGAAAAGAGGAAGAGGGAATATGTGTGCTAACAGGCAAGCCTTCTAAGGGTAGAGTATTATTTGCAAAAGCATATTAATTTCATTTTTTTTTGTTTTTCTCTTGCGGGATAAAAAATTTATTGTAGTTTTGCATCCGCATTAGAGAAACAAATGGTCCGTTCGTCTAGGGGTTAGGACGCCAGGTTTTCATCCTGGTAACAGGGGTTCGATTCCCCTACGGACTACAGATTCTCTTTTTTGAGAATTTTATATATTACAATTATTGGTCCGTTCGTCTAGGGGTTAGGACGCCAGGTTTTCATCCTGGTAACAGGGGTT
>NZ_JBBPHK010000036.1:0-25149 GCF_038039805.1 Myroides odoratimimus | reverse complement strand
AACCCAGGACCCCAACATTAAAAGTGTTGTGCTCTACCAACTGAGCTATCGAGTCGTTATTTCAATTCCTGATTGCGGGTGCAAATATAGGAGCTTTTTTTAAAAATCCGACACATATTTGTTTTATTTTTGACTTTTATTTTTAAATTCATCCTAACACTCTAATAAACAACCCCTTGTTTTTATGAAAAAAATTATTCTTTTAGGCTATATGGGTTCTGGTAAATCAACTATTGGTAAAATACTGGCAGAACAACTAAAACTGAACTTTATAGATTTAGACAATGAAATAGAGAAAAAACATCAAATGTCAATTTCAACCTTGTTCGAAACGAAAGGAGAAGTCTATTTTAGGAAGCAAGAGCACCTATTATTACACGAGATAATAGATACTCAAGATAACTTTATTCTAAGCTTAGGTGGAGGAACTCCATGCTATGCTAATAATCATTTAGCATTACAGAGAGAGGATATCTCATCATTCTATTTAAAAGGCTCTATTAAAACACTAGCAGATCGTCTAGAAAAAGAAAAAGAGCATCGTCCTCTTCTTAATCAGAATTCAGACGATACTCTTGAAATTTTTATTGCTAAGCATTTATTTGATCGTAGTTATTTCTACCATCAAGCTAAAACGATTATATCTATAGATGATAAAACTCCTAAGCAAATAACTCAAGACATCATTAATCATATTAATTAGCTTAAATAAGCATACTCTTCATCTCCATCAAAGACAACCTGAATATGTTCTAATAGTGATGTAGATAATGATATCCCTTTAAAGTCAGCTTTAACGGGATATTTTTTATGATTACGATCCACTAGTACTGCTGTTTTTAATTTCTTTAATGGCACATCTAAGAAATGCTTTACTGCATATATTAATGTTGCACCTGAATTTAACACATCATCTACTAGTACTACACACTTATCTGTATAGACTTTACTATCTAATGAAGTTTCTATTGGATTAATAGGGTTTTGCTTATCGATACGCACTTCACAAAGAGTTACCTTTATAGGAGATATATCTTGCAATGCCTCACTAATCTTTTGAGCAAAAGTATACCCACTATTCGCTATACCAGCGATTACTATTTCATCCTCATCTATATAAGTCTCATAGATCTGATAAGCTATACGTTTAGTAGTAAACTTAATTTGCTCTTTAGTTAAAATAATTTTTTTAGTCATGTTGTTTATTAATTATAAAAAATAACTCTCTACCCGCTCTAGGCTTAATAGAGTTATGTGCTGTTTCTAATACATTAACCTCAAACTTGTTACTAAACAAATCTAAGTACTCTTGTTTATTTCCTCCGAAAGGAGGCGTCTCTTGATTAAAATAACAATCAAATAATACACCTACTAACTTTCCTCCTGGTTTTAATAAATCATACATCTTATCTACATAATCAGTTCTCTTTTCGATAGGCAACGAACAGAAGAACGTTTGCTCTATAATAAGATCATATTGTCCCTCATGTTCAAAGAAATCTTCTAAAATCACATCTCCATAAGGAAAATTATTCATCAAACCATAAGCTTCTAATGCTCCAACAATAGTAAAGTCTAATCCACTAATATTAGTAAATCCTTTCTCATGCAAATACATCAACTCATGTCCGTGTCCTATACCTGGCACTAAAATAGCTAAATCTTTCTTTGTCAATTGATCTATATACTCCTGAATAGGTGTTGTTATACTACCAGCATTCCATTGCGCCTCACTATTAGCATACTTCTTCTCCCAAAACTCTTTATCAAACATCTGCTTCTGTATCTTTAAAAGAATTATTGCTCTCTACATTCTCTTCTCCTTCTATGATATCATCGTCTTCATAGTCGTGAAAATCATCTATATCTCTTCTATCCTTTTTAGTCGGACGTCCAGTTCCTTTAGCTCTATAATAGTCCTTCGACAACTTTAACAACTCTAAGTGCTCAAATGCCTCTGCAGGAGTCTCATCCTTGCGATAAATATCCACTAGTTTAGCTCCTACTCTATTAGCAGGTATATCTAATACTGTTAGTTTATAAGTTATTTGATCTTTTCTCAATGTAATTTTATCCGTAGGGAAGACTTCTCTAGAGGCTTTAGCTGCTTGTCCATTCACCGTGATATGTCCCTTTTTACAAGCTTCCGTTGCTATATTTCTAGTTTTATAGTATCTAATACACCATAAATATTTATCAATTCGCATAATTTCGTATTAAATTTCTCTAACAAAGTACACAAAAATAAAGTAAAATTGTATCTTGCACTACTAAAATAAGTCAAAAAATGAATAGATTATTTACAGTTTTAGGTCTTGCTTTTCTAGGACTAACAGCTGCCAATTGTAATAAAGATGACGGTAATGGTGGAAATGAAGTTGTAAACCTAAGAGACCGTAAAGAAGTTCGTGATGAAAATGCAAAGCAAATAGAAGAGTTCTTAGCTCAAAACTACTTGATTATTGAAGGAGATAATATTCGTTTTGATAGTATTAGTAATCCTAATAAACCTAATCCTAATGTAGTCCCTCTAAAAGATGATAAAAGAATCAAAATAGAGCAGCAAATCATTACATCTGACAACTACGAATACGAAGCTGTTAGAAACCCAAATGGAACTACTTCTTTAAAGTTTTCTAAACCTAAAGACGAATTAGAATATACTATTGCTTATTTTATTGTTCCTGATGCTGATGGAAACAAACAAGAAGGAAAAGGTGATTATATTTCTACTATAGATTCTGTATTTGTAAAGACAAAATCTTACTCTCTAAAAAATGAATCTTTTGACAACAATGGGAATATAGGAAGTTATTATTCATTTCCTATTACACTAAAGGAGTTCGCCCTTATGTCACAAGGGAATTATGGTCTTATACCAGTTCAGTTAAAGACAGCTGAAAGACAACTATTAACTAAAGTAAAAACAGCTCCTACTACAGCTCTTGGGGAGAATGGTATACCTACTTATGAAAAAGGATCAGCAGGTAGAATTATTGCTTTTATACCATCAGGTGTAGGATATTTTAATGCTGGATACGGTTCTAAGCTTAAGGCATACCAACCACACATTATCGATATGACACTTATAGCGAAAAAAGAACGTGATCACGATGGGGATGGTATCCTTTCAAAGTATGAAGCAAAACAAGTAATCGAAAAATCATCAGAATTAGGAAGAGCACTTACAGATGATGAGATTCGCGCACTTAAATTAACGATTAAAGATTACTTTGATTTTGATACGGATGAAGATGGTGTACCTAATTTCTTAGACGATGATGATGATGGTGATGGTATACTTACTAAAACTGAATTACAGTATAAAGACAAGAACAACAAAAAAGCATATTATCAATACTATGATCCTATTCTAAAAACTTGTTCTAATGTATTTAGATACCTAGACAGAACATGTTTCCCAGATCAGAAAGATGGTGAGGTAATTTGGCCTACTAAAAAATAACAAATAAGATTATATACAAAGAGGTAGATTATTCTACCTCTTTTTTTTTGTACTACTTCACTCATTATACTACTATACAAAAAAACCTGCTTGATTGCTCAAGCAGGTTTTTATATATTAGATATACTTTTAATTATCTTTTGAATTTACGGTTGATTACTAACTGTGCTTTCTCAACGATAGCTGCAGCGTTTAAACCATATTTTTCCATTAATTGTTCTGGAGTACCAGATTCACCGAAAGTATCTTGTACAGCTACGAACTCTTGAGGTAATGGATTGTTTAAAGCTAATACTCTAGATACGCTTTCTCCTAGACCACCTAAGAAGTTGTGCTCTTCAGCAGTAACTATACATCCTGTTTTTGCTACTGATTTTAAGATAGCCTCTTCATCAAGAGGTTTAATAGTATGAATATTGATTACCTCAGCAGAGATTCCTTTTGCTTCCAACTCTTCAGCTGCGATTAGAGCTTCCCATACTAAGTGTCCTGTAGCTACGATAGTCACATCTGTACCCTCGTTTAACAGAACAGCTTTCCCGATAACGAACTTCTCATCAGCAGGCATAAAGTTAGGCACTACTGGACGTCCAAATCTTAAATAAACAGGTCCATCATGTTCAGCAATAGCTAAAGTAGCCGCTTTGGTTTGGTTATAATCACATGTATTGATTACAGTCATATTAGGTAACATCTTCATCAGTCCAATATCTTCTAAGATCTGGTGTGTAGCACCATCTTCACCTAATGTTAATCCAGCGTGAGAAGCACATATCTTTACATTCTTCTCAGAGTAAGCTACAGATTGACGGATTTGATCATAAACACGTCCTGTAGAGAAATTAGCAAAAGTTCCTGTGAAAGGTATTTTACCTCCGATAGTCATACCAGCAGCTAATCCAATCATATTCGCTTCAGCAATTCCTACTTGGAAGAAACGCTCTGGGTGATTCTTTTTAAAATCATCCATTTTTAATGAACCGATTAAGTCAGCACATAATGCTACTACATTCTCATTCTTTTGTCCTAATTCAGTAAGTCCTGCACCGAATCCTGAACGTGTATCTTTACTTCCTGTATTTATATATTTTTTCATTTTTGATTCAATTTAAGTGGATTAATAATCTCCGAATGATGTTTCTGGGTTTTGTTTTAAAGCTTCTTCTAATTGTGCATCACTAGGAGCTTTTCCATGCCATGCATGTGTATTCATCATGAAGTCTACTCCATTACCCATTTCTGTTTTTAACAATACACATACAGGTTTTCCTTTACCTGTTTTAGCTTTTGCTAATTCATATCCAGCAACGATTGAATCAATATCGTTTCCTTTTTCTATCTCAATAACCTCCCAATCAAATGCTTCAAACTTAGCTTTCATAGAACCTAAATTTAATACATCATCAGTTGGTCCGTCTATTTGTTTTCCGTTTAAATCTACAGTAGCGATTACATTATCCACCTTCTTAGCTGATGCATACATAATAGCTTCCCAGTTTTGTCCTTCTTGTAACTCACCATCTCCCATTAAAACGTAAACAAGGTGATTGTCCTTATTTAATTTTTTCGCTTGTGCTGCTCCTACTGCTACTGAAAGCCCTTGTCCTAATGAACCTGACGCCATACGCACTCCTGGTAATCTATCATGAGTACATGGATGTCCTTGTAAACGCGTATTGATTTTTCTGAAAGTAGCTAATTCACTTACTGGAAAATATCCACTGCGTGACAATACGCTATAAAATACTGGTGAAATATGTCCATTAGATAAGAAGAAGATATCTTCATCTGTTCCGTCCATATTAAACCCTTCTTTTCTATCCATTAACTTTTGATACAAAGTCACTAAAAACTCTGCACAGCCTAAAGATCCTCCTGGGTGCCCAGAACTTACAGCATGTACCATTCTAAGAATATCTCTTCTTACTTGAGTAGTTAACTCTGTTAATTGTTGTGTGTTTGGTTTCATTATTTTTTCAATAAATATTTACACACAAATATAAGATTATTTTACGGTAATCACTGTCTTTTTAAAACACTAAATAGTTCATAAATCTTTACTGTCAAAAGTCTTCTTATAAAACTCTTTATTGATGCTAAGTATCCTTCTTACTCAATACAAAAAAGGAGACCTTATCAGTCTCCTCTTCTATATCTAATAAATAACTGTTACTTAGACAGACTTGCCATAAATGGATCCGTTATACTTGCTTGACCATTTTCGATATGACCCGCATAATGTTGCTTCCACTCTTTATCTTCTTTACAACTTATTATTAAATCATACCAACCTTTTGATCCTGTATAATCCCATTTCAGTAATTCTTCTTTATTAGGAAGTAATTCTACAATCATTGCTTCTTTTAAATATAAACTATTGTCCAAAGCAACATTTACAGTTTTCACACCATTATTTTTTAATTTCACAGAGATACTTAAATCCGTATGTAAAAGAACCTCAACATAAATATCTAAGTTACTCTTACTCCCCCTAAAGCTTCTAAAGAATCCATTAGGACCATGCACATTATAGTGATACTGATCGCTATCTTCTATCTTCCAGTAATAATCCATTGGTTCATTATCTCGAACTGCAAAGTCCCAAACTCCTCTAGACTGACTACCACCTATCATATCATATACTTGTACAGGAGCAGTATACACCTTATTCTTTAACTGATTAGACTCAACAGTCAAGTCCATCTGTAACTGTGTTTTACTGGCTGCTAGTTTCACGTTCACATTCAGATTATAAGGTAAAGCACATGCTTTCTTTATCCCTTCTTCTTGTTTAGGAAATTTGGATAACAGTGTCCAATGCTTACTTTCTAAAACTTCCTTCTTTGTAAATGCATTAAAGTCTCCAGGTACTTTCTTCTCTTTTGCATTCATTATTCTAGCGATATAATCATTGCGATCTACAAAATCCAAATCTACCTCTCTTAAGTCCCGTTCAGATTGGAACACACTCGTCATATTACCACACACTTCTCTTCTCCAGCTAGATATATTCTCTTCGATTACTTTTTTACCAGTCTTTTTTTCAATAAAATATTCTAAAAATTGTAGGGTAGATGTTAAGTCTAATACCTCCGAGTTTACCCATCCTCCTCTAGTCCAAGGCGAAGCTATAATCATAGGCACTCTATACCCTAGCCCTATTGGACTAGCTAATTGACTATCTGATTTTCCTGTTCTTACTCTTTCTTGTTCTTTAGTTACCCACTCATCTTGTGTGTCCATTCCTTTAGCAGCTTTTCCCATGGACTTATCTGTCGTTAATGGAGGGACAAAAGGAGCAATATGATCAAAATAACCATCATTCTCATCGTATGTCAACACAAATATAGTCTTCTTCCACACCTCTGGGTTCTTCGTTAGGATATCTATTGCTTCTGATAAATACCACGCCCCAAACCATGGCGCTGAAGGATGATCCGAAAAATTACACGGTGCAACTAACCAACTTACCATAGGCAACTTATCTTCATCTACATCTTTTCTAAACTGATAGAAGACATCTCCTTTAGGTACTTCCATTGTTTTCTCCACGCCTTTCTCCATATAGGTCATTTGCTCTAACTTGTGATAGTCTGGATCTCCTGTATTAGTAGTAAATGCTTTCTTATGAATAGCTTTATCAAATTCGCTTAATGCTTCAAATTCAGAAGGAGAATATAGAATAATATCTTTTTCTAACTGTTGTATCATACCTTCTAATTCCTGTATTTTATCTTTAGCGAGAGTCTTGTCACTCAGACTTCCTTTTAGTCTCTCTAGTTCTAATAGCATATAGTCATAATGAGCCTTGTGAAAACGCACATTATATTGCTTATAGAACTCTAAATTATTATCTGTAAAATTCGCCAACCAACTCTCCGCATACCCCTCGAATCCTACAGGAATACTTAACTCATTCTGATATACTTTCCACGACACATTAGCTTTTTCTAATCGTTCTGGATAAGTAGTCCAACTGACATCTTTATAGTTTATCTGTCCATTATCTACATGGGCTACTGAGTTTGGATCCCTCGGTTGTTCACGGATAGCTCCTGCCCAAAAATAAGAGCGATTAGCACTTGTACCTGTCAGAGAAGAACAAAAGTGCTGATCACATACCGTAAAGGCATCTGCTAATGCATAATAGAATGGAATATCCGCCCTTGAGAAATACCCCATCGTCAGTGGCAAGTCTTTATACTCTGCATTCCCTGGTCGCTTAGCTATCAACCAATTATCCATTTTACCTTCATTACGAGCCCCCACCATATCCTTCCAACTATGTGGTAACCCTCCCATCCAAGTGACCTTAGTATTCTCTATGTCTAGTCTAAAAGGACCATAAATATCTTTGTGAATATCTGTCTGAAACCATACAGGTAGACCATCTTTAAGTCTCATAGCTCTAGGATCATTAAATCCCCTAACTCCTTTTAAAGTTCCAAAGCAATGATCAAAAGACCTATTCTCTTGCATTAAGAAAACAATATGCTCCGCATCTAAGAACGTAGATCCTTCAGGAGCTTTAATATCAAATGCTCTCTGAATAGATGCTGGCATAGCCTCTGCAAAAAAGAGTCCGCTTGAAAATAAAGCAGACTTCTTTATAAAATCTCTTCTTGTAGTACTCATATTTCTTATTTTAACCACCAAGTGATACCGCGAATATTGTCAGCTCCACCGAATTGGCTATTTAGTGCTTCTTGTAATTTAGCCTGATTTCTATTATACTCTGTTTGTGGATATAACCATCTCGTAGGAGGTGTTATTCCTTCTTGTATTTTAAATTCTGGATACCCTGTGCGCAAATGATCGTAATAAATCGTCCAATTCGATTGATGAAACATAGTAATATACTTCTGAGTCAAAATCTGTTTTAATTGTAACTCAAGATTTCCAGCTTGGTACTTTACTTTGGGTTGATTAATATAACTTGTAAAAGCATCTTTTGTATAATAACTAGCCATTCCCTTTGCATATGTACCGTAGAAATTAAAGTTTGCCTCTATCGCCTTATTATAAAATTCAGCAGCACTACCTCCTATCCATTGGCGAGCGGCTGCCTCAGCTAATATGAACTGTAATTCAGAATAACTCAGTATAGAAGTAGGTTCATTAGTAGGATCTAAGTAATAACGGCTTTTGATTTTAGAGATATTTTTGGTCTGTACTAATTTTTCATTCTCTGCATAAGGCACAGTAGGATCTCCTCCATTATATCCACTAAAATCTGTTATAGGCAGACCTTTTTCTAAAGCTGTTGATGTCTGTTGTGCAAAAGCAAATAACCTAGGATCTTTTAAATCTTGTAGCAAATTAACAAATGTTCCTGACATATACATACTTGATCCATAAGAACTTGAATTAAACTGAGGATAGCGACTACCTGCTTGATCGAAATACATAAGTTGTCCACTATCTGCATTACTTTCTAAGAGGTTTCCTGCGTTATATATTTTTGCAAATTGTTCTGCTACTTGGATAGTACCAACTGTTTTTTTCTTAGATAAACTCATCAATACCTTTAATTGATATGAGTTTATTAGCTTTTTCCATTTATCAGTATTTCCTCCATAGATTATATCTCCTTTAATAGAGGGTTTGTTTTGAATCATAGAGGCTGCTAACTCTAGTTCTTTTAAGATTCCTACAAAAACATCTTCTTGCTTATCATACTTAGGAAAAGGAACTTTATTCTCTCCTAATAAGGCTTCTGAGTAAGGTACATCACCGAAGGTAATCGCTAATTCATAAAAGAACCTAGCTTTAAGAAAATGACCTATAGCTATATACTCATCTTTATTTGTACGCTTCGCTTCATCCATCATTTTTTGGACTTGTAACAAATCTTTATACGCTGAAAAGCTAGAACTATTCCACTTAAAGTATTGACTAGTATTCTCTCCATCCGTCTGAATAATCATTCGAGAAGCATACTCTTTACTAATTCCATTTAATGCAAAAGCTGACTTACTCACTTTAGGTAATATCAAGTAAGGATCTGCCTCCTTTACTCGATTAGGGTCTTCGCTTAATTTATCTAAATCTTGACAACTCCCCATTGATATAACTACTAGAGCTAAGGCTGCTATTTTTATATATTTTTTCATTTGTATCAGTATTAAAATTTAATATTCACTCCTAAACCTACCCATCTAGTTGACGGATCTTGAATATCATTAGAAGTAGTGATTTCATAATCTGGATCAGAATAAAGTCCTTTTGACTTTTTCCAAATCAATAAGTTATATCCTGTTAATGAAGCCGATAGTTGAGTAATCTTCTTAGATTTTATCATTTCTGTAAAGTCGTAAGAGATAGCCAATGTTCTTAGCTTAAAATACGTTCGATCAAATACGTTCGCAAATAGTTTATTCTCTTTCTCTGTTACTCGAGCGCGATAAGGATAATTCTGTGCCCAACTTTGCCAACTTACTGCTCCTGTATGTTTTTGGAACTGGCGAGTATCAGATATTACATTGCCATTTACATCTGTAATTAATTCTCCTGACACTATATTTACCCCCTCAGGTACATAGACAGGTTTACCTGTAGCATACTCCTGATCTCTATACTGAGTTGATTTAGGATGTTTCCCTCCCCACCACATTTTTTCTACTACTTGAGAGCGAGTAACCCCTCCCCATATTCCATCAATACCAATATTTACATTCCAGTTTTTATACTTAAAATTGTTATTCCAACCTAAAGTCCATTTAGGATCAAAGTTTCCTAATTTAGTAGCTTGCTTATTTCCAGTAGGCATTCCTGTTTTAGCATCTAAGATTACTTGACCATCTGGTGCTTTCATCCACTCTATATCGTAGTAAGAGTCAGCTCTATCGTTTAATTTTAAATTTCCGTATTTAGCAGCACCTCCATGTATCTTTGTAATTCTACGTTCTCTTGTGCTCCAGTTTACAGTAGAATTCCACTGAAAATTATCTTTTTTAATCACCGCCCCAGCTAAGCTAAGCTCCCATCCTTTAGTGGTATACTCATTTCCGTTAAGCAACATATTATCAAAACCCGAAGCCTCTGATACTGGAAATTTAATTAAGAAGTTAGAATCCAATACTCTATAATAAGTCAGATCAAAATTTAGACGTTTATTAAAAAAAGCAGATGACAACCCTAATTCAAAAGAATTAGATTTCTCTGGAAGTAAACTTAAATCCAATATAGAATTAGGATATTCTACCATAGGATTACCATTAAATGAAGGTGTGACTGGAGAATATGCAGATTGTAATTGATAAGGATCTAAATCACTTGATACTTGAGCCCATGAAGTATATAGTTTTAAATAATCTACTTGTTTTGGCATTTCTATCAGATTAGATAATAATACACTCAAAGAAGTAGAAGGATAGAAATAAGATCTATTCTCTTTAATCAAACTTGACGACCAATCATTTCTAGCTGCAAATGTAAAGAAGAACGAATTAAAGAAATCTAACTCTACTGTACCATATACACTATTAACAGCTTTCTTTTCTAAACGATTCTCTGCTGTTACAGGCCCTGTCGAATTCCCTAAGTTATATACACCTGGTACTGTTAATCCATCTGCTGCAGAATAACTCCTGTTGTACTGACTATATCTAGAAGCAGCTCCAGCATTCACATCTACACTCATAAAGTCGGTCAAATCCTTTGTATACATCGCTAAGAAATCGTACTCTAACTTTAAGTTTTTAATATTGTCTATACTATATCCTCCTTCTCTACTTGCGCTATAATTAAAGTATGATTTAGGACTTTGTAACTCTTCTTTATTACTTGAAGACACAACAGAAGCTCTTCCTTGAAACTTCAGATCATCCGTAGCGTCATATCTAAGGGCCATCTGTCCTGTCACAATATCTTTATTCCAAATCCTCTTAAAGTTTTCAACCCCAAACCATGGGTTATTATACCATGCATAGTTCCAGTTCGCTTGACGATACCCCTCCATACCTGGTACCCACAGATTATTCTTTAAATCTCTTCCGTTGACATCTGATCCTAACCATATCAGGACAGTATACATATGTCCACTAGGATTATAATCATAATTAGGAATATTAGGAGAATAGATATTTGCATAAGTAAGCTTGGCATCTAATGCTAATTTTTCTGTTAGTTGAGTTGTTGATTTAAAAGAAAGATTACCTCTATATAAACTTGTTTGAGGTACGCGATCCTTATTATAATTAAACTCTCCTCCTAATCTATAAGATGTTTTCTCTCCTCTATTAGCAACAGAAAAGCTTGTTCTTGAGTTCACTCCTGTCTCTAGAAATTCTTTTAAGTTATCGTGATATTCCCATGCGATAGGCACGCGCTCATATCTAGATTTATCATTGTACATTGTGCCCTCTACATTACCATACCAATCAATAGTCTGTCCTGTCTGCTTATCGCGAATAGGACTATTCCATTGGGCTATTTTTAAACCTGATGTAAACTTAGGTCCCCAGTTCATATCTCCATCACTTATCCCACCGTCTTTTCCATCCCAGAACTCATATTTACCATCTGATCCGTTACCGTACTCTTTTTGTGTTTTTGGGTAGACTGTAAATCCTGCACTTATCATCGTATTCTGTGTCAGCGTCACCTCTAGTCCCTCTTTTTTAGCTCCTTTAGTTGTAATAAGGATAGCCCCATTACGTCCGCGAGATCCGTATAACGCTGAAGCACTTGTACCCTTCAATACATTAATATCTGCGATATCTTCTGGTGCGATATCATAGAAGTCTGTATCTACAGGAATATTATCCACGATTACTAAAGGTGTTTTTCCTCTAAGAGAGAACTTAGGCCCCTGTAATAATCCTGGGGCATTAGATACCTGAAGACCCGAAACTTGTCCTGATAATAGGCTTCCCATATTAGGTGTGGCTACTTCTTGAGTTCTAGCCACATCCACTTTTTGTGTGGAATATCCCACCTTCTTTTCGGCTTTACTAATACCTAGAGCAGTAATGATAACTTCGTCTAATGAAGAACTTTCTGGATCTAAGGCTACCATCATAGTCTGCTGTGTACCGACCAGTACCTCTTTATTATTGTAACCGATGAATGAAAACACGATTACATCTGTGTCTAATACTTCTATCTTAAAAGTACCGTCTAAGTCAGTACTTATTCCTTCTTGGGTGCCTTTTATATATACAGATGCACCAGGTAGAGAAATGCCTGATTCGTCTACTACACTTCCTTGAAGTGTACGTTTTTCTTGTGCATAAATAAGGGTTATACAAAAGAATTGGACAACTATTCCAATAAGTAATTTTTGTTTCATTTGATTGTGTTATTATTATAAAGACAAATCTAGACCTGGCATTTTATCTTAATATTAACACAACACTAACTAATCACTATATTCTCATTTTCAAAATAATACTAATCAAATAATTTCTTAACCTTAAAGAAACATAGTACCAAAAAACAATACTCTAACTTAATCTCACGAGTCCGTTCAAACATATTACTTTTATAATACAGTTGATTTAACTACATTTAGTCTTTATTATCACGTAAGTATAGTACATGAACACACCTATTTTAAAAACAGAAGCACTGAGTATAGGATACCCACTAAAGAAAGGAGAATATAAAATTATTCAGCAACAACTAAATATTGAATTAAAACCAGGGGCACTGACTTCTCTTTTAGGTATTAATGGAATAGGGAAATCTACTTTATTAAGAACTCTGTCTTCAAACCAGCAGATAATCAATGGAAAAATACAGGTACTAGGAGAAGAACTGTACACTTATAGCAAATCTAAGTTAGCTACTATCATCAGCATAGTACTAACAGAAAAAATACCAGTATCTGAACTAACAGTAAGAGAATTAATACAAATAGGAAGGACTCCTTACCTTAACTACTATAGTACTTTAACGGATAAGGATCACGAACTAGTAAACCGAGCAATACAATTAACAGAGATACAAGAGTTAGTAGATAGAAATATGAATCAACTCAGTGATGGACAGTTACAACGTGTGCTCATCGCTAGAGCCATTGCCCAAGATACACCTATCATTATATTAGACGAACCTACTAATCACTTAGACTTACATCATAAAGTAGCCTTGTTTAAACTGCTCCAAAAGTTAGCACATGAAGAACAGAAAGCTATTCTCTTCTCTTGCCATGATATGGATTTAGCTATTGCTTTTAGCGATGATATCATTGTACTTAAAAAAGATTCGAATATACAAGGACAGACAGATGCACTAATAGAACAAGGGGTCTTCGATAACTTCTTCGAAGATGAAAACCTTAGCTTCAATAGAGCACAAAAGCGTTTTATCCTTGTGGAGTAGTTGAGCTATTATGTCTCTTATTCTTAGAGATATTTTCTATCGTCCATTCTATCTGATGTTCAAACTCAGCTTGGCGATAAGCACAATTTTCTACTTTACAGATCACACATGAGAATGGCTTACAATCGTCCATGTGAACGAATAACTCCATATCTGCTCCAAACTTCTCGATTATCTCCTGTTCTAATTGTTCTACCTCTTTATGCCCTTCTACGATATTAAAATACCATGGTATGGTCATATGACAGTCAAAGTGTAATACTGCTCCATACTTAATAATACGTAGATTATGAAGGTCTATCCAGTTAGCTCTGCGGTGTTCTTGCAGATACTCTACAACTTCTTTTAATAAAAGTTCGTCTGTTTCATCCATTATACCAGATATCGCGCCACGTACAATCTTGTATCCTGTGACAATAATAATCCCTGCAAATAATAATGCAACACCACTATCTAACCATCCATATCCCGTAAAATAAAGTAAAATCAAACCAATAATAATACCTATAGTAGAATACGTATCTGACTGAAGATGTCTACCACTCGCCACTAAAGCAAGTGACTTATTTGTTTTTCCTTTTTTAATAGCGTACCAACCTAGTACATAATTTACTACTGCTGTTATCGCTACTAAGATTATTCCGTAATCTAACTGTCCTACAGGTTGTGGATGTAATAAATTACGCACAGCTTCGAAGATGATCACTAGTCCTGCTAGAATAATCATTCCCCCTTCCACAGTAGCCGAGATAAACTCTACTTTTCCATGTCCATAAGGGTGATTTCTATCTCGGGGTAACGCTGATAAGTATAAACTATACAATCCTACAAAACCACTAATCACATTAATGACACTCTCTAAAGCATCTGTCAATATAGCTACTGAATGTGTTAAAGACCAAGCAAGTATTTTAATAACAAATAATAATACTCCTACTATGGCTACTATCTTCTGAAATTGATAATTCTCTTTTGCTTTAGTATTCATACTGGCTTAGGTTATAATTGGTCTACTTCTTTTACTTCTCCTACTCGCATCCCTTCTAATGATATCTGTCCTATACGCACACGCACTAATCTTAGTGTAGCATGTCCTACATGAGCTGTCATCTTTCTTACTTGTCTAAACTTACCTTCTGTTAAGACTAAACGCACCCAACTCGTAGGCCCATGTCTCTCATCTCTAATGCGTCTGCCTTCGCCTACCCACTCTGGCAATCGTTCTAATCGTTCTACTACACAGGGCTTAGTTAAGTATTTCTCCCCTTTTACCCCGATAAGTACTCCATTTCGCATTTGCTCTACAGCTTCCTCCGAAATGATGCCATCTACCTGTGCGTAATACTCCTTTTCATAATGAGCCCCTCTTACGCGCTCACTAGTCATACCATCTGTTGTCAAAAACAGTAACCCTTCAGAGTTCTCATCTAATCTACCGATAGCCATAGTCCCTTCAGGAAAATCATATAATTCTCCTAACTTATGCTTCGTTCTCTTCTTCTCATATATAAATTGGCTGATATAACCATGTGGTTTATATAACAAAAAATGTCTATGTGTAGATTCCATGATTAATGTCTCTATGGGGATTTATTCTGCAGACAAAGTTAGTTATTATATAGAGTATGATTATTAGGATTTGATTATAATTTAATTCTAATATGCTATCTCTCTTATTTACTTTCTACTACAGCATTCATATTAGTCATAAATGTATCTATAGCCTTAATATATCGCTCACCATGTGTAGTGTCTGATAATGCTTGGAATCCCTGAAGATGAGCTCCTTTATACAATACGACTTCACTCTTAGCATTCAGAAACTTAGCTCTGTAACTATCATTAGGAGAGGTCAATCCATCTCTATCTCCAGCAAAATATAAGACTGGTAAAGTCAGCTTACTCAATACCAACTCATACTGTGCAGCACTGCTAGGCAATGTATAGTCTTTCTCTAAAAACTGTTTTAGCTTACTAATAATATCTTGTGGGCTAGATACAAAACCTTCTGCTATCAAGAAATCATACTTCACATCTGTATATAATAGCGTACTGGCTATCGTGCCCATCGAAAGAGCCCAAACCCCTACTGGCTGCTCAAATCTCCTCTGACTATACTCTACTACTGCTTTTAAATCTGTGACAAATTCGTCATAATACAGCTGTGTCTCTATCATATCGAATGCTTGACTCTCTCCATATCCTCTATAGTCAAACATCACTACAGTATAGCCGTGCTTTGCTACTTCTAATACTTGTCTTACATAATAAGACATATTACCAGCATCGCCATAGGCTAATACCAATACTTTCTTTAAGTCCTTATCCTTAGGCGGAAAACAAATCCAAGATTTTAATTTATAATTATCCTGCGTGACAATCTCTAAGGCTTCAAAATTCAATGTCGAATTAGCAGGATGATCTACATACTCCTTCAACGGCTCTACTGCCCAAGACAAATAACTGATTAATACTAAAAATATAGATAGAACAATTCTCATCTGAACTCTTATTTTGTTTCTTCACTCAAATATACAATTTTACAATAGTCTAACGTTATTAAACTCAATTTCTAACAATAAGTTCTTATCCTCTTTTTTCTTGCTCTAAAATTCGATAGTAGAGGTGTCCTAAAAAAGAAGCCTTTATTTTTCTGATATTTACGATAAAAAAGAGTTCTTAAAGGTTCTATTTCAGAAAATTCATTACTATTTTTTTCTATTTTGCCCACTTTAGCTCTCTATTAAGCTCATTATTAAAAAAAGCACCACTCTTTTTTATTTAGCCAAAAAACATAATACACTAATAAACAACAACTTATTAAAAAACATTGTGTTCATTACAAACCTATCCTTAGTCATAATCTCAGTAAATATGGGCTTTACTACTCAGCTCTTCGACAATACATGGACAATAAGTCGAGTTTAGTGGAGCTATAAGTCTTTTGTCCAATAAATCTCCTTCTATATATCTCGTATTCTCCACTTAGTAAGTCACAATACCCACTATACATAGTATCTACTCTTCTAAAATAATCTATGACTATATTACATAAGAACATAAAGCACTGCTATTATATCTAAGCATCAATAGTATAGATCACCCTCCATAAAAAACATCAATTCACCTAGAGTACTGATCAGCTAGCAAATAAAAGGGTCTGTTTATCAATTTCAATGAACAAATTCAAAAAAGGAAGAGCTCAATACAATCCGCGTAAATCCTTTAAAGACAAACTCTTTTATTACCTCTAGTTTATCTTTTTAATAATACCCTAGTGATAATCCTTCTAATCAACTTTTAATTATTATTTTTGTTACACTAAAATATTATACATTATGCAACATATCATTGACCGTTTCATCAGTTATGTAACTGTTGATACTGAATCTGATTCATCTTCAAATACTTGTCCAAGTACTGAGAAACAATGGGATTTAGCTAACAAATTAGTTGAAGAGTTAAAACAAATAGGTCTAGAAGACGTAACTATCGATGAGAACGCTTATATCATGGCTACATTACCTAGTAATGTAGATCACGAAGTGCCTACTATCGGGTTTATCGCACACTTCGATACTTCTCCTGACTTTAGTGGTGCTAATGTTAAACCTCAAATCGTAGAAAACTATGATGGTGGAGATATCGTATTAAACGAAGAGTTAAACGTTGTCTTATCTCCGTCTTACTTTAAAGATCTTCTTCAATATAAAGGACAAACTATCATCACTACTGATGGTACAACTTTATTAGGAGCTGATGATAAAGCTGGTATTACTGAGATAGTATCTGCTATGGAATATCTAATCCAACACCCTGAAATCAAGCATGGTAAAATCCGTATCGGATTTACACCTGATGAAGAAATCGGAAGAGGAGCTCATTTATTTGACGTTAAAAAATTCGGTGCTGAGTGGGCATATACTATGGATGGTAGCCAAATCGGTGAATTAGAATACGAAAACTTCAACGCTGGGTATGCTAAACTTACTTTTAATGGTAAGAGTGTTCACCCTGGATATGCTAAAGGAAAGATGGTTAACTCTATCTTATTAGCTAACAAATTTATCTCTAAATTACCTAAAGATGAAGTTCCTCAAAAAACAACAGGTTATGAAGGGTTCTTCCACGTACATACTGTAACAGGTAGTATAGAAGAGTCTGTGGTAGAGCTAATCATCCGTGATCACAACCTTAAGAAATACGAGAAACGCAAAAAACTTGTTGCAAAACTAGCAAATAAGTTTAATAAAAAACATGCTAAGAAATTTGGTGGGCCTATCGTTAACTGCGAAATCGGTGACCAGTACTTCAATATGCGTGAGAAAGTAGAGCCTGTAATGCATATCGTAGATATCGCTGAGGAAGCTATGAAACAATTAGATATCAAACCATTGATCAAAGCTATCCGTGGTGGTACTGATGGTTCTCAACTTTCATATATGGGATTACCATGTCCTAATATCTTCGCTGGAGGGCATAACTTCCACGGAAAATATGAGTATGTGCCAGTAGAAAGCATCGTTAAAGCAACACAAGTAATTGTTAAGATCGCTGAGCTTACTGCTGCAAAGGCAAAATAATTCTTATTTGACTGTATAAAAAAAGGAGATTCTGATGAATCTCCTTTTTTTATATCCTATTTATTTGTGTCAGTATTCCCTAATAAATGTTTCTTTAATTCATTCTCTTGTTCTTTTAACTCTATCTCCACAGCTCTTCTTTTTTCACGTCCCTCTGTCTGAATTCGAACAATCTCATCTATTGTATTAATAATATCAGTATTTACTTTTCTAATCGTTTCGATATCTACAATTCCTCTTTCTGTCTCCTTAGCAATCTTCACAGTTGAATCTTTAAGCATTTCACTATTTCTAGTTAGTAAGTCATTGGTTGCATCAGTGACTGCTTGTTGGGCACCTAACGCTTGCTGTGAACGTGCTATTCCAAGTGTCAAGACCATCTGATTCTTCCATAAAGGTAAAGTATTGACAATACTAGATTGTAACTTCTCCATCAACATTAAACTATTGTTCTGTACCATTCTGATCTGTGGAGAAGACTGTAAAACAACCATTCTAGTCAACTTTAGATCATGTACCTTTCTATCAAAACGAACAACTTGCTGTTCTAAATCTTTATAAGCTTGTACTTTAGCAGGATCATTCTCAGATTCTACTTCAGCTTTTAAACGAGGTAACTCAACTGTATTTAACTCATGGAGTTTCTGATCACCTGCGGCTATATAAAGAGAGAGTTCTTTAAAATATTTTTTATTTTCATCAAATAGTTTGTCAAACATCGCTACATCTTTCATCATAACCTTATAATGACGTTCTAGCTGTAGTTCAATAGCATTGATATTAGTTTCTACCTTATTATATTGTGTTTGAAGTCTATTAATTTTCTTCTTGATGCTGTCGAACATAGGAAATAAGCTTTTCTTATTCGCTATTCCTTCAAAAGACTTTACGTCTTCTCTTAAAGAAACTAATATACCTGAAGTTTCTCCTAAATCTCTAGTCTGTACTTGTCTTAATACTTCTGTTGCGAATGTACTTGCTTTTAATTGGCTACTAGCTCCATATTGAATAACTTGTGTAGTATTAGACAAGTCTATACCTTTTTTATACGATTCTATTTGCTTCAATTCTTCTGGAGTAAACTCTACATTTATTTCTGGAGCTAGTGTATGCTCATCTCGCATTTGTTGAATATCTTTTTCCATAACTTCTATTTATAATAAACCTCTGTTCTTTAGATTTTGTATATAGACTTCAGAATCTATATCTATGGTTAAATGGTTATATCTCGTTTTATTACTTAATTCATTTTCGAATGCGCTAATAACACTAAGTAGTGTTGTTCTTATTTTACTTTCAGCTAATCGAATAATATCATTATCTAATTTAGATAATTCTATCTGATGATACTGTTGTAGCATATTTTCTATAGAGTAAGCGTGTCGTTCAATAAATAATTCACTAATATGCTTATTATCTTTAGTAATAGATTTAGTCAACTGAATCATGCTAGCAATACTTCCTCTTACCTCTTGTTGTTTAATTTCTTGTTGCCAAACTACTAAATGATCTATAAAATCACTAACAGACAATACTTCTGATATTTTCTTTCTGCGCATAAAGTCTAAATAATCATAATCAGTATTCCATCTTATTTTAATAATAGACTTAAGGTGTACTCTTCTTAAAAACTCTTTTAAGTACATAGCGATAACTAATGCACCACTTAAAATAATTGCGAACAATAGCATATCTACTCTACTAGAGTCTTTATATAAAATGTATGCACAGTAACCTGCTATATACAAACCACTCCACAGAATACTAGCTATGACTAAATTCTTAATCTTACCTACCACTCCCATATAAAGCATAGCTAGCGGAGGTAGTACAAAAGGAAATAGAATAGCTAAATAACTAAGCCCCCCTACCTTTAATTCCCAATTTTTAGATTGATGCGTAAACCATCCCATTATAACAATCCCTTTCCTTTTAATACTGATAAATAAACAGAAGCTTCACCATCTACTGTTAGAACTTGAGTCTCTATGATTTGAGATAACTCGTTCTCTAATGCAATCCTAGCATACTTAACTAAGTTTTCTAACTTCGCGATAGATTGCTTTACTTCATTATTCTGACGATAGTTATTGATTAACTCTATATATTGAATCAATGCATTCTCTATAGTAGATACATGACGCTCTAATAACAGGTCAGTACTAGCAGATTCTTTTAGCACTATAACACTTATTAAGCGAAGAATCTCATCAATCTCATAAACGATAGTAGGATTAGATATCTGTCTTCTAAACGTCCTTAAGTTGGTAATAAAAGACTCTTTTAACGACTCAGAAGACTGTACATCTACTAGCTGCTCCATTATTGTGTGGTAGTTGTACTCTCTATTCTTTTCTAACTTAATATAATTTTTTAAATCTAACCTCTGCAAATACTCTGGTAGATATAAAGCTAAATACACTACATAAATATAAAAGCTTATATAATTCAACGTTAACAATGAAATGGGACTCTCTCCTGCTAAATAAACAAATAAAGCAATCAACAAAACTAATAAGTAAACAAGTGAAATCAAGAATGAGGCCTTAATCCAATGCGTAATCTTCACTTGATAGCCAAAGATCATTACTACTAAAGGGGTAAGAACACCTAAACTTAAAAAGCTAATAATACCTACGGTACCAAGTAGCACAAGCCCTTCCCTTATTTCCCAAGTTTTGTTTCTGTTAGTAAACCACCCCATTAATATTCGTTTAATATATATTTTAAAGATATTAAAATATTCTATAATACTCAATAAATTACACTTCAGCAGTAATAAGATTATCAAGTAAATTCTTAAAATAAATCATGTACTAGAATTTACTACATAAAAAAAGCCCTAACATAAATGTTAGGGCTTTTGAAATTTATAGGTTAGGAATTATTTTCCTTTCTCCATTCTTTCTTTTAATTCAGCTAAAGCGTCGATATCACCTAAAGTTGTTTTTTCTGCAGAATTATTTGCAGTTTCAACAGCTTTTACGTTTTTCTCTTCTTCTTCACGGAAGATAGAAGTGTGAGAAGCAACTACTCTTTTGAATTCTTTGTTGAACTCAATAATTTTGAATTCAGCAGTTTCACCTTTTTTCAACTTTTTACCGTCTTCTTTTTCTAAGTGACGAGTTGGGATGAAAGCTACAACATCATCTTCGAATACTACAGTAGCACCTTTGTCAACTAATTCAGAGATTTCTCCTGAATGTACAGTTCCAACAGCGTAAGCATCTTCGTATTTATCCCAAGGATTAGCAGTAGTTTGTTTGTGTCCTAAAGATAATTTACGTCCTTCAACGTCTAACTCTAATACAACTACGTCTAATTTATCTCCTACGTTTACAAACTCAGATGGGTGTTTGATTTTCTTAGTCCAAGATAAGTCAGAGATGTAAATTAATCCATCAATTCCTTCTTCTAATTCTACGAATACACCGAAGTTAGTAAAGTTACGAACGATACCATTATGTTTAGAACCTACAGGGTACTTAGAAGTGATATCAGTCCAAGGGTCTTGAGTTAATTGTTTAATACCTAAAGACATTTTTCTCTCTTCTCTATCAAGAGTTAAGATAACTGCCTCTACTTCGTCTCCTACTTTAACGAAATCTTGAGCTGATCTTAAATGAGTAGACCAAGACATCTCAGATACGTGGATTAAACCTTCAACACCTTCAGCAACTTCGATGAAAGCACCGTAATCAGCTAAAACAACTACTTTACCTTTAACTTTGTCACCAACGTTTAAGTTAGCATCTAAAGCATCCCATGGGTGAGCGTATAATTGTTTTAAACCTAATTGAATTCTTGTTTTCTCATCATCAAAGTCTAAGATAACAACGTTTAATTTTTGGTCTAATTCTAATACTTCACTTGGGTGGTTGATTCTTGACCAAGATAAGTCAGTGATGTGGATTAATCCATCTACACCTCCTAAGTCAATGAATACACCGTAAGAAGTGATGTTTTTAACAACACCTTCTAACACTTGACCTTTTTGTAATTGACCGATAATTTCTTTCTTTTGAACTTCGATATCAGCCTCGATAAGTGCTTTGTGAGAAACAACAACGTTTTTGAATTCGTGGTTAATTTTAACTACTTTGAATTCCATTGTTTTGTTCACGTATTGATCGTAATCACGGATTGGTTTAACGTCAATTTGAGAACCTGGTAAGAATGCTTCGATTCCGAATACGTCAACGATCATACCACCTTTAGTTCTACATTTAACGAATCCATTAACAATCTCTCCAGACTCGTGAGCAGCGATAACTCTATCCCAAGCTTTGATTGTACGAGCTTTTCTGTGAGATAATACTAATTGTCCGTATTTATCTTCTCTTACGTCGATTAATACTTCAACTTTGTCTCCAACTTTTAAGTTTGGATTGTAACGGAACTCGTTTAAAGAAATAACACCTTCAGATTTAGCGTTGATATCAACGATAGCGTCTCTGTCAGTAATTCTAACTACAACTCCTTCTACTACTTCTTCGTCATCAGTAGAAATAAAAGTTTTTTCTACTAGGCTTTCGAATTCTTTTAATTGAGTCTCTTCAACTGCATCGATACCATTTTCGTAGTTTTCCCAGTTAAAATCCTTTAAGAACTCTTCTTGTGTTTTAATATTTTCAGACATCTCTGATAAAAAATTTGTATTCTAGATTTTATAAGTTTCTATATATCAGAATAAAATGCTAGAAGTTGTTTAACATTTAAAATTGATACTTTTAGTGAAACTTCTCTGAACTAAAAGCGGTGCAAAAGTATAATAATATATTTGATATACAAAAAATTAAAGGCATTATTATACTATCAATACATTGTTAATCAAATGCATTAGAAGCAAAAAAGGTCTATGCTAAAAGCAATAGACCTTTTTTTATATTATATGAAAAAACTTCTAGTTAGTTACATTCAATTTCTCTTTATCACTAGCAGATGCTTTCGACTTCTTATTAAATATCTTAATAAACTTACTATTCTTATATAAGTCCCAGTTCATTAAACCTACACTTAACAATACTACTACTAATCCTCCTATCTGTAAGCTAGTAATAATATCATCTGTAAAGAAATAGCTCAATGCTACAGCTACAACAGGATTAACATAAGCATAAGTACTAACCTCTACAACTGGTCTGTTCTGAATCAACCAAATATATGAACCAAATGCCAATATAGATCCAAAAGTTATTAAGTACCCCAATGAAAACCATCCTGAGATAGATACTTCAATAGGATCAAATGCTGCAAACTCTCCATTTAATAATGCAACTAAACAGAATAATACTCCAGCAGTAATCATCTGCCAAGAAGTTTTAACCATTACATGAAGATCTTCTCCTTCATCAGTATTCTTATCTTTAGAATATTTTGAATACAAAGATCCAGCTGTCCAAGCAATAGAGCCTAGAATCAATAAGACCATACAAAAAATATTCAACAGACGTTGCGATTCATCACTAGCAATATTTATTTGCTCAGCAAATAGCATGATCACACCAATAAAACCTAGTATTAATCCTAATACAGTAGGAATACTAGAAAAATTATTCTTCCATTGAGGTTTGTCAAAGATAACAAACCATAAAGCTGCTGCTGCTGCCATAATAGCTGCAATACCGCTTGATACATGTTGTTCTGCCCAAATCAGAGCTCCCATATCAATAAAAAGCAATAAAAACCCAGTGATACATGCTTGCTTAACTACTTTCTTATTGAACAATTTATACCCTTTCATTTTACAGTAAGTCAACAAAAGAATACTTGCACTAAAGAAACGTAGTGTTCCTAAAACAAAAGGCGTAAAATCACTTAATGCTTTGTGAATAAAAAAGAATGTTGATCCCCAAACAAAATATACAACGATATAAGCTGCAACAACAGTGCTTTTACTTGTGCTATTTGTACTAACTGCTCCCATAACTAATACTCTAACCTTTCTGGTATAATTAATTTATTTTCCTCTTTAACTGTTTGTAAAACTATAATTGTTCTAGTTGAAATAATTCCTTGGATTCTTGATAAAGAATTTCTCATTAAATGTACCAAAGCTAATGAATCAGTTGTACGTACTTTAATCATATAACCATCATCACCAGCAATATCGTGTACTTCTAAAACTTCTGGAATTTCTGCCAAAAGTCTGCCTGTCTCTTCATCACCAATAATTTCATCAACCTTAATAAAAATAAAAGAAAGCATCTTTTGATCTAACGCTTTAGGATTAACTTTTGCGTGGTAAGCTAATAGAACATCCTTGTTCTCTAACTTCTTTACTCTCTCCAATACAGCAGAAGGAGCCATACCTAATTCCTTTGCTATATCAGAATTATTAATTCTAGCATTATCCTGCATCAATCTCAGAATCTTTAAATCAATTTCATCTAACTTATATTCCATCCCTTACTATTTAACGACTGCAAAGATATATACAAAAAGAATTATATACAAATATTTTAAAATAATTTAGAATATAATTCGGCAAATAATTTTAACTACAGAATTATATACAAAAAAAAGAAATAAATTGGGTTACGGAGGTAATGAAAAAAAATAAAATACAAATATAGCACAACATTTTATTTCCATATAATGTCAAGAGATGTTAGAGCTAACAAGTTTTTCCTTTTTAGATTAACTAAGCTTTTTTCATAATCTTTAACTTTTGTTACTACTACTTTCTTGTACGAGGAAACAAAATAGACTTACTATATCTATACAAACAAAAAAATCCCCAACCTCTAATGAGATTGGGGATTCTATAAAGAA
>NZ_JBBPHK010000035.1:0-25543 GCF_038039805.1 Myroides odoratimimus | reverse complement strand
ATAGAGCAAATGTATTAAGTAATTATGCTTATTTAGAATAATTAAAAATAATTACCTTTTGTTTAATTGTTAGGAATGATTCTAAATAATAAGTTCTTTTTTTTAGCTCTATTAAATACTAATTATCTGTTTTTAATGTTAAAAAAATCAAAACGAAATAATCTGTTTATCTCCTAAAATAGGATGATTATTAAGGCTAAGGGCTTAAGTAAAGAGTAAAGAATAGTAAAAGTAGACTACTTCTTTGTAGAGAAATGACTATTATAGCACAGATAAGATACAGGAATATAATCAACTTGTAAAGAGGAACAATAGAGCAATGATGTAATAAGATAGATTAAAACATTCATTGTATTTATTTAGCAATTTTTTTGATATAGTTAAAAGATTAACAAGTGTTCGATTTTTAGGGAAGCCTACAAATCTAATAGCACTTGTTGTAATGATAAGGATTAGGTTTGATTCCCACAGCAAGTTAGTTAGATTTCATTTTTATAGAAGCACCTAAGTTTTCTTTGAAGACCTTGTCATAGAGGTATTTTTAGCAATAATTAAAATCTGAGTAGCAATTTTCACATTTTTAAAAATTGTTATTTCAAAATAGCTTATTTACTTTGAATTTAGCCTAGTATTAAATCAGCTATTTCTTCTTTATAATTCCTTTAAGGAAAAATTTCTTTTTAGTGGAACATGAATATCTATAGTTAATGTGAAGCAACAATCTTTGCGATCAACATATAGAGAAGTTTAAAATTGATATACGGTTATATAAACCAGTATGGACTGAAGACCTATAGGGGGGTATTCATTGTTTTTTTTGAATTTCAACAAATCTATGACGCGCTTATTTTATATTTACTATGATTTAGCTCAAGGATAGTAACTAAAACAATGGCAACAAGAAAAATGATACAGTATCTAAAGAAACAATTTTAGCACTAAGAAATGCTATTGAATTACTTAGTGGAAAGTGGAAGTTTTGTATTCTTAATCATCTATGTACTAATGGAGTAATGCGATTTAAAGACTTGCAAGAACACGCGAAGGGAATTTCTCCTAAGGTATTGTCTAAAGAACTGCAGGAGTTGGAGGACAATCTATTAATTACTAGAACGGTTAATTCAACCAAACCAATCACAGTATCTTATAGTCTTACTGAGCACGCTCTAGAGAGTTATCCCGTTTTAGAATCTTTAATAGAATTTGGACAAAAACACAGAAATAAAATTAAAGATAAATAGAGTAATTAATGTGATTAACTACACTCTGGACAAATACCAGATATAGTAAAATTAACAGACTTTATTTTATAGTTTTTAGGTAATGTAAATGAAGGTTCCACTTCTGTGAGACAAGTAGTATTTAGGCATCGTTCACAGGTAAAGTGAATGTGGTTATGATTGTGCTTTTCTATTGTACAATGTTGGCAAATAGCATATTTGATTGTGCCTTCTACAGTCGCTATTTTATGAATAATTCCTTCTTCAGTTAGGCGATCAAGTACTCTGTAGATAGTTACTCTATCACAGATTCCATTTAATGTAGCAAGTATCTCTGCGTGAGATAAAGCAACTTCAGAATTTTCAATCAGTTTTACTATTTCA
Source organism: Myroides odoratimimus (assembly GCF_038039805.1). Classification (GTDB taxonomy): domain Bacteria; phylum Bacteroidota; class Bacteroidia; order Flavobacteriales; family Flavobacteriaceae; genus Flavobacterium; species Flavobacterium odoratimimum_B. The sequence continues at coordinate 23,939 of NZ_JBBPHK010000035.1, read as the reverse complement.
GTTTTGGCTTGTGTGTTCCTAGTTTGTTTCATGATGTAAAATAATATTGCAACAATGTTGCATTTACAAATTTAATCATTATTATTGCAACAATGTTGCATTAAATAAAATTAAACCATGACATATAAAGATCAATATGATGTAATTATTGTTGGAGGAAGTTACGCTGGGCTTTCTGCGGCAATGGCATTAGGCCGTTTATTAAAATCTGTTTTAATCATTGATAGTGGTTTGCCGTGTAATAGACAAACACCACACTCGCATAACTTTATTACCCAAGATGGGCAAACGCCTTTTGAAATATCAACAAAAGCAAAAGATCAAGTTTTAGCTTATAAGACTGTAGCATTTTACCAAGGCTTAGCAGTATTAGGTAAAGAGATAGCAATTGGCTTTGAAATTAAAACAGATTCAAATGATGTTTTTAAAAGTAAGAAGTTAATCTTTGCTACAGGAGTTAAAGATATCATGCCTAATATTAAGGGAATAGGGGCTTGTTGGGGTATATCAGTTATTCATTGTCCCTTTTGTCATGGATATGAATTTAAAGATAAGAAAACGGCTATTTTGGCTAATTCAGACAAGGCAGTTCATGTAGCTTCTTTAGTTAGCAATTTAACCAAGGATATTACCATATTAACTAATGGAGCAAAAGAGTTTACTTTAGAACAACAAGTTAAATTAGAACGAAATAACATTTCAGTGATTGAAAGCCCAATTATAGAAGTTAAACACGAGAAAGGCTATATTGAATCAGTTGTTTTTAATGATAACTCCAAATTGGATTTTCAAGCCATGTACGCAGCTGTAGCTTTTGAGCAGCATTGTATGATACCCAAACAGTTGGGGTGTGAGCTAACAGAGATAGGTTATATTAAGGTTGATGCTTTTCAAAAAACAAGTGTAGATGGTATATATGCTTGTGGTGATAATACCAACATGTTTCGATCAGTATCAGCTGCAGTAGCAAGTGGATCTCTGGCTGGGGCTATGGTTGTCAAAGAACTTACTGATGAGTATTTTAATAAACAAAAACCGTAACAACTAGATTACGGTTTTTATATTCTGATTAGTTAGTAAGAGATTTAAAAGTATCGTTTTTGCATGGTATGCATTACGGTTTCAATACCTTCTTTTTTAAGCCAATCATATTCTTTAGTTGCTAGATCACCAGCTGTATAGTGAAGTTGATCTTTATCTTCTATGACTGTTTGATAGATTACAGCAGCAATATCTTGAGGTATATCACGTGTAGCACTTGAATCTTGTTTCATTGCTATTAAGTACTGATTAAATAGCGTTTCATAATCTGGATGCGAAGCGATTTGAGCATTGCTACCAAAGCTTGTCTGCATATAGGCAGGAACAATGGTTTTAATCTTAATACCAAATTGGCTTAACTCGTAACTCATGCCTTCTGTCCAGTTTTGTAAAGCTGATTTTGTAGCAGCGTAAACTGAAACAAAAGGGTAGGAGATGTTTGCTGTTGAAGAAGTAACAGTTAAAATAGTCCCTTGTTTACGAGCTCTGAAATAAGGCAAGAATGCCTTTGTAACAAGTAAAGTTCCAAGAAAATTAGTATTTATTTGTTGAGATAACTGATCATCTGTTATTCCTTCAAAAGGACCAATAAGTCCATAAGCAGCATTATTAAGTAACACATCAATAGGTGCTATTTCTTCAGCTTTTTTTGCTGCATCTATAATCTGAGAAGGATTAGTAAGATCTAGTTTTAAAAGAAGAACATTTGGTAGTTGATTTAGTTCTGTTTCTTTTTCAGGTTGACGCATAGTAGCAATCACCCTCCATCCTTTACTTGCAAATAGTTTAGCTGTTTCTTTTCCTAAACCAGAAGAGGCTCCTGTTATTAAAATTGTTTGTGTCATTTGTTAAGTTGTTTTTTAATTACCCTACAAAGATTAAGAGATAAAAAAACAACGGATTTACCATATGGTAAAAAGAAACGAGACTATATGTTTTTTCGAATTCTACTTAAAGATTGCTGCGTAATACCAAGATATGAAGCAATGTAAGAAAGAGGTATACGATTGACAAGTGTTGGGTATTTTTCTAAAAACTCTAAGTATCTAGTGGTTGCATCTTGAGAAATTAAAGGGCTTACTCGCTTTAGTTTTTCAACAAGAGCCTGTCTGTTTATTTCTTGAATGATATGCTCTAACTGTGGAATTTCTAAAAGAATCTCATTCCAGTCTTTATTTGAAAACACAAGTAACTCACAAGAGGTAGCTGCTTGTATATATTCTGTAGAAACATTTTCTTTTAGGTTTGAAATTAAGTGATTTTCCTCCAGAAATATTTTGGTGACTTCTTGTCCTTTATCATTGTAATAGTAGATTCTAAAGATACCTTCTACTATAAAACCAACCTGTTTTAAAACTTTACCTGATTCAATAAAATGATCATCTTTATTTAATTGAATTTTGGTAGCTTTATTTGTTATAAAGTTTATTTGAGATTCATTAAAAATCTCAAATAAACCTAGAAAAATGATGAATTGTTCCATAGGAATAAAGGTACTAATTCTCTCAATAGATATTGAGTTTAATTGGGATCATTTTTAAGATAATGTGCTTGTTTTTACTCTATTCGAGATAATAACTATTGCAATTAAACAGGCGATTGCTGCAAAAAAATACACCGAACTATAGGTAAAGTATCCTGCTATTAACCCCGCAATAGGCCCTGTAATACCAAGTGAAATATCAAAAAAAGCAGAGTAGGCTCCAAGAGCAGTTCCTTTGTTATCAGGAGATACTCTTTTTAGGATGATAACCCCCAAGGCAGGAAAGATTAAAGAAGCTCCGATACCTGTTAATGCACAACCAATAATGACCCAGGTTTTTGAGAGAGCCAAAAAGATAATTAATTGTCCTACTATTTCTACAATAAGTGATAAAACAGCGATTTTATGCCCACCAAATCGATCTGGTAAGGATGAAAATAGGACACGGATTATTAAATAAAAAAAGCCAAAAAAGAAAAATGCTAAGGATGCATCTCCCCAGTTTTTTTCCATAAATAAAAGTGTTATAAAAGACACAATACATGCATAAGCAACAGAGGAAAGTCCTAATGTTAACCCTTCGTTTATTATTAGTTTGACTACCTGAAAGAAACTTACTCGTGTGTGTTGTTTTGAAATCTTAATCTTTGGTAATTTTGTTGTAGCCATAAAACAAATTAAAGGAAGTATAGCGATTAGGGCGAGGATATAAATAATATCTAAAGCTAGGTCTTTAGATAAAAATATACTCAGTGGAGCTCCAACTGTTATTCCGCCGAAAATAGCTATGCCAGTCCAGCTCATAAATTTACCAGACTGCTCTATTCCTAAAAGACTAATCCCCCAAGAAAGAGAACCTGTTAGAAGAAAACTTTCTCCTATACCATGTGTGATACGACCTAAGATAAGAATTGACATGAGAAGAACAGGATTACTTTTGAACAAAATAGACAGACAGTAGAGTATACCTGTTAGGATAATCAGACTAACCCCTATATAAAAGCTAGTATTTGCTCCTTTGGTGTCCGCTGTTTTTCCAGCTATGGATCTTGTGGCTAAAGTGGCGATAAATTGTACACTAACAACTAAACCAATAGTAAAGTTATTTATCTCTAAGTTATTTTTTAGATAGGCAGGTAGAATTCCTAAAACAACCCCTAAGGTTACAAAGATGATAAAGACAGAAATAACTAAAGGGATAGCATTAGAAGTAAATTTTCTGTTTGCTAATAGGGTTGATCTTGTTTCCATTTTTGATATTAATTAAATTTTGTTTTGCAATATTATGTTTTACGTAAGGTTTATAAGTGTATTATATTTGCAGTATAATATACTATATTGTAAAGTGAAGAATAAATCAAAAGCTATAATGATTGAGTATGCTTTAGAAGCTTCAATTAAAGTCTCTTTTAAGTCTGTATTGGGTTTAAGAGAAAAAGAAGGTGTCTTTTATGCACATAAACATGAAGATTATCAAATTTTTTGTATTCATGCAGCTTTCCTTGTTAGCATTGGTGATACTGTGTATCCACTAAAAAAGGGAGATATTTTGGTTATAGGAAAAAATGTACCCCATTCTATTAACTATATAGATGATCCTTTGCAGAAACTAGATTATTCTGCGCTTGGTGTTATACATTTTAAACAAAGTCTTTTTCCAATTAATATGCATGAAATAGGAGAATTTGAATACATAAGAAAGCTTCTTGTTTCTAGTAGTCAAGGTATTGTTTTTCAATCTGAGGGTATTTTTAAACGTCTAACATCGAAGTTGCGTTTTATAGATCGTACCACAGGTATTGGGCGAGTAAGTACATTATTTTCTTTACTTGAAATGTTGGGTAAAACGAATGATTATAAAGTAATATCTCCTTATGAGTTTAATATAGAGAATAAAGCTATCGGTTTTAAATCAGCGATTCAAAAAACATTTGATTATATCTATGATAATTTTGATCAAAATATTACGCTAGAGCAAATTTCTACTTACGCCAGTCAGAATTCAACAGCTTTATGTCGTAATTTTAAAAATGAAACAGGACAAACAATTTTTCAATTTATAAATAAACTAAGAGTAAATCACACATGTAAGCTTTTGTTGGAAACTGAAATGACTGTATCGGAGATTGCTTATTTATGTGGTTACTTGAATTTAGCTCATTTTTATAGACAATTTAAACTTTTGAAGCAGCAGAGCCCTAACGAATATAGAAAGGTCAATAAATCACCCCAATAAACTTTAAATAATGTTTATTGGAGTGAAAGGATTTGTTGTTTGTTTAATGGGGACTTAGATTAGGGGGTTACAAAGGCTACTTTATACTAAGTATTTCTTTGAGACAATTTAATAGATTATGTTCTGGATCATTAGTGGATAATCTCGCTGCTACAAAACCATCAGGACGCACTAGTATAGCATCAGATAATGTTGAATTGGTTAGCTTAGTCCACTTATCTAATACAGTAGAATCTAAAAAATGATGTAACTCAATATCTATATTTAGTTCTTGTTTTGTTTCTGCCCAAGCTTGAATCCAGTAATCTGAATACTGATTAACAACAAGGGTAAAGTTATAGTTAACCCAGTCTAGAGTAGATACAGTTTGCTGTTTATCTAACCACATATGGGGTAGACGTGTACCTATGACTCCTGTGTACGAGATCCCTGATATAAATTCAGTAGGTAGTTCTTGTTTGTTATTAATAGCTGTTGAATTATAACTATAATCAGGAAGCCCTATTAATAGATCTCCTTTTTCAAGTAATAGTTTATCTCTTACAAGGCCATTATCATCGGCTAGCTCACCAGATAGATTTGCGTAAAAAGCTCCTACGTTTTGCCTTTCAATATCATAGGTGTTAAGTAACTTTTTATTTGCTTTACCTTGTAGAACTAGTTTTAGCTTCCAAATAAGATTGTGTACATCCTGAATTCCAGCACTAGCACCTTTACCTGCATAAGGAGTCATTGTATGGGCTGCATCTCCCACAATAAAAATATTATCCTTAGCTATTTCTTTGGCAATTCTAACTGTTAGTTGCCATGGCGAGAGATTTAAAATACTTATTTCAATGTCTGAATAACCAAGTACTTTATATAAAATAGGAAGTATACTTTCAGATGTGAAACTATCACTATTTTGCTTTTCAGGATTGTATTTTAAGTGAAAAGCCCATTTGTCTTTATTGTTTATAGACAATAAAAAACCTGTAATTTCTTCTGTATCTATAAGGAGCTGACTAAATTCTTTTCCTTTTACGATTGCGGATAGATCCGCTTTAAAGTAAATGTTTAATAGATTAGTCCAAGAACCATTACCATAGGTTGCAATATTAAGTTGCTTTCTAGTGGGGCTATTTGCCCCATCAGCTGCAATGATGTATTGAGCCTCAATTGTATACTGATTACCTGTTTCTCTATTTTGAATAATGGATGTAGTTGTATTACCATGTTGTTTAAAACTTAGCATTTGATGATAGAAACGAAGGTCTTGTCTCTTATCTATAAGTTTATCAAATAATACCTTTTCGCTTAAATCTTGGGTACAACGACAACCTATTTCAGGTGATTTTTCTCCTAAATGTTTTAAATTTTCAAGCTCACTAGGATAGGTTATTTTACCTATGATTTTGGAATCAGTCTCAGCCAAAGCATCTTTTAAGTTATTTCCTCTTAATATACCCCAAGAAGGAGCAAGTTCTTTTCCAGCTTCACGTAGATTTTCTGATAGCCCAAGCTCTCTGTATATTTCCATTGTTCGAATATCAATTGTTCTTGCCCTTGGTAAAATAGAAGTTGTTTTGTGTTTTTCAACCAGAATAAAATCTATATTACAACGCTCTAAAAGTAGTGCTGCTGTTAGACCAGTAATTCCTCCACCTATGATTAGAACACAAGTTTTATTAGGTTTATTTATGTTTTCCATCTTTTTTATTTTGTTACAAATCTCCTTGTTTTACAAAGAGAATTTGTGCACAAAAAGGATTAAATTGTACCAGTTTTATAAATGATATAACAAGTAAAGCATTGAAGGAAAAAAAGCAAAATATTAATTATCAGGACTTAATTACATTTCATCAGCGTGGAAAGTTTTTTGATCTTTTGTTTGACATAGGGGATAAGCAAGGTACAATGAAAATCTACCAAGGAACTAATTTCATTATTACAGATACTCAGTTTAGTACTAAGGAAGACACTTTGTTATGGTCACATATAAATAGAGAAGGACTAGTTGAGTTTAATTTTGTTGTAAAGGGCAGTTTTATTCAATCTCAAGAAGGCTTGTTTGATCAATTGGTTTACCCTCAGGGATCTCATAATTGGCTGTACAATCCTTTAAAGAAGGAAACCAATCAATTAATCGGTCAAGGAGAGTACCAGTTTATTAGTATTTATTTGAAATTAGAGTATTTTACTAGATTATTAAGCTTAACTCCTTTATACTTTAATCAAATAAACCTAAAAGCACCTTGGGTTAAACACGGACATGATGCAAGACTATCAAAACGCTTACTTTACCTTTTAAGGAATTTATGGGATAGCCCTATTTCTGATAAACTACATAGACTTTATTTTGAATCTACAGTTAATCAAGTTTTTTGTGAGCAAATAGAACTTTTGTTTACAAAAACAAAACAAACAAAAGAGAATTTATTTCAAAGACAGGATGTTGAAAAACTACATAGAGTAGCTTCACTTATTGAGCAAAATCTGTATAATCCAATCTGTATTACTACTTTGTCTAAAACAAGTGGACTAAATGAATATAAACTAAAGAAAGGTTTTAAGCAGCTTTATGGAATGTCTATGACTAATTACTTACAAAATGTAAGAATGAGTAAGGCTAAGATATTATTACAAGAAACAGACAAGACCATTTCTGAAATTGCTTATGAGTTAGGGTTTTCACATTCACAACATTTTCATCGAGCGTTTAAAAAGACTTTTGATACAGTACCAAGTGTATTTAAAAAAAATAGCAGATAAATTAAATTATCTGCTATTAAAAGTATAACTTTTATAATTAAAGAATTTGATGTTCAACATCTATGGCAATTTTACCATAAAAGTCTTTATCACTAGACCTTGTTTCAAGTAAATCATGTGCTTTACCAATGTCTTCTAAAGAAAATACTTTAGTTACAATCGGCTTTAGTTTTCCTTGTTCTACAAGTTTGGTAAGTTCATCTAGTTTATTTCTGTTTTGTCTTGTAAAGACAAAGTGATAGGTTGCATTTTTGCCCCAAGCTTCAATAAGATTTTGTGGCTGGGTAATATCAACTAGGGTAACTACTTGACCAAGTTGACTTAAGACTTTTCCACTATCAGTAAGTGTTGTGCCACCAATGGTATCAATAATTACATCGACTCCTTTATTATGGGTTAATTCATTGATACGATCAATATAGTTCTCCTTAGTGTAATCAATTACATAATTAGCTCCGAGTTCACGTAAAAAGTCGTGATGAACTTCTCTTGCTGTTGTATATACTGTTGCTCCCATAGCTTTGGCGATTTGAATCGTTGGTATTCCAACCCCGCCAGCTCCTCCGTGAATTAAAATGGTTTGATTGATTTTAAGCTTGGCTCTAGTCACTAACATTTCCCATGCTGTACCAGCAGCTAAAGGAAGGGTAGCAGCCTGTAAATGGCTAATGTTTTTTGGTTTTAAAGCAATAATAGATTCATGAGCGCAGTGATACTGGGCGTAACTTCCTGGGCCGTTGAATATCTCAGGAGAGTAATATACCTGATCTCCAACTTTAAAATTTTCAACGCCTTGACCAAGTTCTACAATTACTCCTGAGACATCATGACCTGTGATAACAGGTAGAGATAACTCATTTTTGTAATCTCCTCGACGTACTTGATAATCTAAAGGATTAATTGATGTTGCCAATACTTTAACTAGTACTTCTTTAAATTTTGGTTTTGTTATTGGTACTTCTTTTACTATAAAGTTAGTAACTGGCCCAAATTCTTCTAATATGGCTGCTTTCATTATATGTTGTTTTTGTGTTTATAAATTAATTTGATAGGTTATTTAAAAATTCAAGGATCTCATTTCCAATCTCATTTACATGAGTTTCTAAAGCGAAGTGACCTGTATCATAGAATTTTAAAGTAGCATTTGGTAAATCCTTTTTGTAAGCTTTAGCTCCTTCAGGTAAGAAATAAGGATCCTTATCTCCCCAAACAAGTAAGGTTTTTGGCTGATAAGTTCTAAAGTACTCTTGAAATTTAGGGTATAGAGCTACATTTGTTTGATAGTCTCTAACTAGGTCTAATTGAATTTCGATATTTCCTGGTCTATCTAAAAACTTTTGATCAAGCGTGTAGGCTTCAGGAGCAATTAAAGAAGTATCTTGAACTCCTTGGTGATACTGAAACCAGATTGCTTCTTTAGCAACAAAACTATGTAGTGCTTTTCGGTTTGCATCCGAAGAGTCTCGCCAATAGCGTTGTATAGGATCCCATTCTTCGCTTAATCCTTCCTTATAGGCATTTCCATTTTGAGAGATAAGTGCAGTTATTTTTTCTGGGTTATTCATAGCTAATCGAAACCCAACAGGAGCTCCATAGTCAAACACATATAACGCAAATTGTTTTAGTTGTACTTGCTCAATAAAAGATTGCATGATCTTAGCAAGGTGATCAAACGTATAATCAAACGCTTTGTGATCTGGGGCATCAGAAAAACCAAAACCGGGTAAGTCAGGCGCTATAATATGGTACTGTTTACTTAGAATTGGGATTAAGTTTCTAAACATATGCGAGGATGTAGGATATCCATGTAAAAGTAGAAGGGTAGGTTTATCAGGGTTTCCTGCTTCTCTATAGAAGATATTTAATCCCTGAACTTTAATAAAGCGATAGTGAATTGAATGGTTTTCCATGATTTTATTTTTTGAAATTAAATTTGATTGTGCATAAGTGCTTGTTATACTAGAAACACCAAAGGTTAATAGTGTAGCAACTAGTAGTTTTGTTATTTTGTTTTTCATCTTGTTGTTTTGTTTGTCAAAAATATGTTGGATATTTGATTACTGAAAACGATTAATTATGATTGTATAAATCATAAAAAGTGATATTAAAATGAATACAAATGATTTGAAAATATTTGAGGCTGTAGCGGAGAGTGGTAGCTTTACTAAGGCTGCTGAACTAATGTTTACTGTTCAATCTAATGTAACAGCAAGAATTAAAAGCCTCGAAGAAGAGTTTGATACCAAACTGTTTTCAAGAACCTCGCGAAGAGTTGACTTAACAGAAGAGGGGAAGATATTAATGCGTTATGCCAAAGAGGTTCAGCACTTGGTTGAAGAGGCTAAAAATGAGATTAAAAGCAGTGATATTGTAACAGGACATTTAGCCATTGGATGTATGGAGACCACTATGGCTTTAAAAGCACCTGAGATACTACTTTCTTTTGCACAGAAATATCCAAATATTGATTTAGAGTTTAAATCAGAGGATAGGGATGTACTTATCTCTGATGTTTTAAACTATAAACTCGATGCTGCTTTTGTCTCAGCACCACTGAATACTAGTGGACTTGAGAAAATTAAGATCAAAGACGAACAGCTTGTTATTCTAGCATCTTCAAAACAACCAAGCTTAAATAAATTAGTTACACAAGAACCCTTAAAGAGTATTGTATTTGATAACGGTTGTATTTTCAGAGAGCGCTTAGAATCATGGTTTACCCATAAAGGAGTTCATAATTATAAGAGTATTGAACTTAATTCGATAGAAGGGATTATAAACTTTGTAGAGGCAGGACTAGGTATTAGTTTACTTCCTGAGGAGATTATATCTCAGTACTATCAAAATAGAAGTATATGTACTTATCCAATTAACAAACAATTAGGTACTATGACTACCTTACTAGTTTATAGAAAAGATAAAACTCCTTCTAAAGCGCTTCAAAGTTTTATTGATATGTATAAACAAGACTTAACATTATAAAAAAGCAGATGCTATAATTCCATAGCATCTGCTTATAAGTATTATTTTACAACTGTAGCTTCAAGTTCTACTGTTAGATTTTCAAATAATCCTTTTACCTCAAGTACTGTTGTTGCTTGCTCGATTTTGTGTTTAACAAGCCACACTTGTAAAATAGTAAAGTGTTGCATAAGCTCAGTGGTAGAAGTAGTATAGATATTTAATCTAACAATGCCTTCAAGGGAGTAATTAGCTGTTTTAATTACCTCTTCTAAGTTTTTAATAGAGAGTAGAAGCTGAGCTTTCATATTAGCATTACTTGAAACTCCATTAGTGTCAATGGCTACTTGACCAGAGCAGTATAATGTACTTTGAGCATTTTTAACTTCTATTGCTTGAGCGTAGTTGCGCTGAGATTGCCATTGCCAAGGATTAATAGCTGTTTTTATCATTTTGCTTTCTTATTTTAAGTTATATAGCAAATTTGATATTAAACGCTTAAATCAGCAGTTGAGCTATATCACAAATAAAAAGTGAGGAAGATCACTTTAAATCTAATCGGCTTAGTGTTTCTCTTGAGACACCAAGATAGGCAGCTAATAGAGATTTTGGCACACGTTGCATAATACCAGGAAAACGCTCTTGAAGTTCAAAGAACCGCTCTGTAGTATTGTTTTTCATCATGGATAAAATACGCTGCTGCCCTGCAATAAATCCCTTGTGCGTTTTATCTAAAAAGAATTCATTTATCACAGGAAGTTCTTTTCTTAGTTTATTATATCCTTCTAAATCTAAAGCATAGACAAGCGTATCTTCAATACATTCTAAACTCATGCTTGCTAGAGATTGGCTGTAGAATGCTTTTAGATCCGTTTCCCACCAGCCTTCCATTGCAAAGTCTACAATATGCTCTTTAGCATTATTGTCAGTAAAAACAAGCTTTAATAGACCTGTATCAATAAAGAACAGATAGGGGACAGGTTCTCCTTCTTGAATTAAAAATTGATGTTTCTTATATTTTTTAAACACAAAACAAGACAAGATAAAATCAAAATCCTTGTCTGTTAGGGAGATTACTTGCTCTATTTGTGCCTTAATAGTATTATTCATGTGATTTACTTTTGTTTAGGATATAAGTTCTTGTAAAGTAAAGTTACATAAGTATATTATTATAGTTGTTCTAAATGTTTACTAATCAAATCAGCAGTTTGTTTGGGATGAGAAATAAGTCCTCCATGACCTGCACCTTGAATAGTCTGTAATTCTATTGATTTAACTTTCTGTTTTATTGTTTTTGCAACAGCTGGATATACTAAGATAGAATCAGATCCTGTAATAAGTGTAATTTTGCCATTAAATTGATTAAGATTTTCTGGTTTTATATTTAACCTTTCAGGATCATTAGCTTGATCAAGCCAAGTAGTGTAACTAGCTGTCATTGTATTTCTGGCTCTTTGATCAAAAACAGAATACCAACTACCTTTTCCAAAGGCTACTTTTTCAATAAAATTAAAGGTTCCCTGTTCAATGTGTCCTTGTTCAAGTAAAGTTTTACTTTTTTGCATTTCATTCTGTACCTCTGATAGAATTTGTTTGTATTGAGTTTGTCCTTTAAGCATCCCAAAAATAGGAGGTTCATATAAAACAATACTCTCAACTCTATCAGCGTGATTATTGGCTAGTTCAATTGTGATATTTGCTCCATAAGAATGTCCTATAAAATGAGCTTTCTTAATCTGTAAAGCATCGAGTAGGGAGACGGCATCTTGGACATCCATTGATATTGTACCTTGTTCTTTATCTGGAGAAGAAGCACTATGTCCTCTTCTATCATATAAAATGATGGGATTAGTAGTAGTTTTAATTAACTCTTCTGCCACTGGTAACCAAGAATTATGATCATCCCATGAACCGTGTATAAATACAATAGGTGTACCTTGCCCTTTTTTATAGCGTATGGCTAAATCAATATCACCAGTATTGATAAGATAAAGAGGGGTATTTTCAATTGTAAAATATTCTAGTTCTGTTTTTGAAGGTGTTTGTGCAAATACTTCAATTAAAGATAACTGAAATAGTAATAAGAATATTATCCCTATTTTTTTATATAAAAACTGTTTCATGTCTTTATTATTTATTAAGTCTAAATATACTTAAATTGATTTAAGAAAAAAAACATAACCAAATAATGGCTATGTTTTTGGTAAGAAGAAATATTACATATAGTATTTACTGCTATCATGTGGAGCATCAAATGATTTGTCCCAATCATTATAAGCTTCTTCATAAGAAATATTAAACTCTTTAGCTATATCATTGATAAAACGTTTTTCCTCTTCTTCTGAGTCATCTTCCATCATTGAAGTGTAAATCTTAGCTGGAATGCGTAGATTTAAATCCTGTGTACCTAGAATTCGTTTGCTAGGGTTATTAAATGCAAATGGTTTCCCATTTTCATCTAGTTTTGTTCCTTTAACAACGTGAACAAGTAATATATTAAGATCAAATGATTTATATTTATCAGTAAAATAGAAGTATCCTTTAAGTCCTATCGGATCATTAGAAGGTCTTAGTTTGGCCGTTTCAGATATTTTATACATCTGATCTTCTGGATCAGTATCTCTATATGTGTAGTCAAAAAGGTTTAAATGATCCCCAAGATTTTGATTAGTTTTTAAGTCTTTTACATTCTTGTTTAGGAAAAAGTGTTGATGAATAGGGGACATCTCTGCAGTGGTAAATTCCTTATTCATTCTTTCTCCTTTTTTATTGTAATAAACGATTTCTAATGAATAATGCCCACCTCTAATAAATCTAAGAGGTTGAGTTGTTGAAGGTATAACATCACCTTTAGCGTTTTGTTGGTAGGTGATTTCTTGTGTTCCAATAAAGTATTTTGTTTCGGGGCTACTTGGATTGGCGTGAAACAATGTACCATGAAGATGACCTAATGTAAATTTAAAGGTCACTTTAGTCCATTCTTCATGCCCTTTGTCTATTGTCTCATCAACAGGCTTTACTGCTTGTACATCATCACTTGAACACGAGATGTTTGCTAGTAATAAAAATAAAGAAAAAAAGATTAATAGTGTTTTGTTTAAAAAATGTTTACTCATAGTGGTTTATATATTAAAAATTAAACTCAGTTTTAAATCTCGCCCTTTAGAATGAACGAAATATCGATTTAGGTCAAGGTATTCTTTGTATTGTTTGTTTAAAATATTGTCTGCTCTTATAATTACTTTGAATTTGTTTTTGTGTATTGAAAACTCTTTATCTATAACAACATTAAAAATGGAGGTTTGAGAAGGTGTAGACTTAGATAGTTCATATGCCATTGTAAAATGCTTTTTCTTTGCAAAAAAAAGGTGCTCTAGATTGATTGAGTCTATAAACTTCAAGGGGGCTTTAAAAGTGAGAATATTAATCACTTTTAAAGGTGAGATATTAGGAAGGTAATCTCCTTTATCAGTTTTCCCTTGTAAAACAGACCACTTACTACTGAGATTAAGCGTATTTGAAATGCGCGTATCTAATTGTAAATCTATTCCTTTTATAGAAGCATTGACTTGTTGAAATTGAAATAAGATAGCAGGTCCAGAAAACAATTGTTTATATTGATTTGTAGGATAGCTAAATATGTAATTGTCAAAATGATGTATAAAAGCATTTAATTGAAAATGTATTTTATCTCCATAAAAGCCTATATTATTAAACCATTTTAAAGCTCTTTCTTCTTTTAAGTTTTTATCTCCTACATAATAAATAGGCAGTCCATGTTGTTTGCCATTTACAAATAACTCATAGACCTCCGGAGGTCTCCATCCATAGGTTAAAGAAGAACTAAAAGTCCATTTTTTTAGTTGTATTTCATTTGCTAATTGATATGACCAGCTTTGATAAGATTTTTTATCACCATAGGTATTTCCTAAAAAATCTATTCCTTGTGCATCAGTAAAGTTTTTATCAAAACGAGCTCCTAAGTCTATACTACCAAAAGAATATTTATAATCTAGAAGAAAAAAAAACGAGTTTGTTAAAAAATCATAGTTTGGAATAGTTGGAGCAACGCCTGTGCCTTGCTGATTTTCATTGTTCTTTCTCCTTGTAGATACTCCAGTTTCTATTGTAAAATTATTAAGGGAAGTCTCTAAAGTGGTCTCTAGATAATGAGCAGTTAAATTAGTGGATTGAGAAGGGATTTTATTTCTGTCCATTCTTCTAACTTCATACTCTTTTTTTATGTTGTTTTGAAACGAATATTTTAATTTTACATTAAATAAATTACTTACTTTCCACTGCGTATCACTTAGTAAAAAATAATGTGTTGTTTGTTGGTAAGGATTGTCTATTTTATAGGTGAAAGGAGTTGTATTTAGGGGGCGTCCTAAAGAAATGATTTCTTCTAATTCTTCCGTATTTCCAGATAGAGCACCAAAAAAGTTTCCTTGTTTTTGATTAAAAGTATTAAAAATGATTCTTGATTTAAAGGGGATGCTATTGTAGTTTAAGGATAGATGACTATCTAAATTTCTAGAACCAGTATTCCCTACATTATACTTCGCTGTGTGATAATCTCCTTTTTTGTCACCTAACATTTGTAAGTTGAAGGACAATTCAGGTATTTTATTTATTCTACTTTCATATTTTAAATATTGATTAATTCCCTTTGTATTTGACGAGTATGTTGTTGATACCTGTACCTTTTGATTTATACTATCTGGGAGAGGTAAATTATCTAAATTAATAACACCTCCCAATGCATTAGAACCATAGCGTACTGTTTGGGCATTTCTTATTATGGCAACGAAGTCTGTAAATTGAGTATTTATTTCAGGAGCATGTTGATCTGCCCAATCTTGATTTTCTAAACGAACTCCATAGGGAAGGTAGATGAGCCTAGAGCTACTAAGACCATCAATTATAGGTTTTGAATTATTGCCTCCTACTTTTCTAATATTTACACCAGAAGAATAACTTAAAAGTTCAGCTAAGTTTGAAGCTACCATACTTTGTTTGAAATCTGTACTGATAACAGTAGTTGCTTGCTTTTTTTTGCTTTTAAGGGAGTTAGATTTTATTATTAAAGTATCTAATAATGAATTGTTTTCCATCATGTGCTTTTCTTGACAAGAGCCATTAAAATGGATTCCCAGTACTAGAAGAATAATATAAAATACAGCTTGTTTGACCATATAGAAAAAATTATATCGTTTTCATGTATAGCTCCTGTAATTCATCAGGGGTAAAATCTTTAGAATCTAACTGTTGTATTAGTTTGCCTTGTTTCATGATACCTATTTTTGTAGAGACTTTAGTAGCATTGAAAATATCATGGGTGGCCATAAAAATGGTTTTTCCTTCACGGCCAAGTTTACAGATGAGTTCATTAAATTCATTAGTAGCAATTGGGTCAAGTCCGCTTGTTGGTTCATCTAAGAATAAAACTTTAGCGTTTTTTGCCACTGCAATAGCAATTCCAACTTTTTGTCTCATTCCTTTTGAGTATCCTTGTAGTTTTTTATCATGAGCTGATTTTTGAAGACCTGTTAACTTTAAGAAGTTGGTCAATTCTTTTTTAGAATAAGAAAATCCAGCAATCTTACTGAAGAAATCTAGATTTTCAATACCTGTTAAGTCTGGGTATAGCATAACAGTTTCAGGGATGTATGCTATATCTTTCTTTATCAATTGAGGATTCTTAGTTACAGATAGTCCATTAATAAAAGCCTCTCCCGATGTTGGTTTAATAAAACCTAGAAATATATTTATTGTCGTACTTTTTCCTGCTCCATTTTGGCCAAGTAGAGCATATACTTCTCCTTTTTTAAGCTCTATATTTAAGCTATCTAAAGCTATATTGTTGTCGTATTTTTTATGTAGGTTGATTGCTTTTAGCATAGTTTCTTTAGTTTTAGATGTGAGATAAACAGTAAAATAATAATGATAAACAGTAAGGGTAATACTAGCTGGATAATTGAAACGTTGGATTTTGCTTTGAATTTTTCTAGTTTGTGATTGCTCCAATTCTCGATTGTACTGTCTTGATTAGAAAAGATTAGGGGATAAAAATGCAAACGTTTTTCTTTATGGAAATCCTTTAATTTGTTTTCATAAGCAAGTATATTGTTTTTATCAGATAAGGCCAGTTCACTTGAAAAAGTTAAAGTATGTATGCTTGGAATAAAATAACCTACTAGTTTAGCTGTATTATTTCGTGCCTCTATTTTGCTTTGATAGGCAATAGAGGATTCCATTGATTCTACATCCGCTAAATGTTGCATTGCATAATACCATTTCCAGTTGAAATCCTTATTCATAAGGGTATCATCGCTGGTTTTAAATTGGGGATATAGGTTGTGAAATTTATCGATAGTCGCTTTTTGAGGCTCATCCCATTTATTGTGGTAACCATCTCTTTGCTTTATAACAGTTTGTAGGGCTTCCTCTATAGGAAACATTTTCTGAATAAGAACAAAACTCACCATCGGAACAATAAAGTTCATTCCTATCCAAATAAGAATTAGAGCAAGGGCATTGTAGGAAGTACTCTTATTGTTAGCTACTATAAAACGGCATAATACAAACCAAAATATAATGTATAAAAAGCCAAGTAAAATAAGTAAGCTAAAAGTTTTGTCAAGTGGAATTTGAATCCAAAATTTAGCAATTAGTAGCAATAAAAAATAGAGAGAACTAATAGATAGAAATCTTATTATGAGCTTAGTATCTATTATTTTTTTAATATCTCCGCTTTGTAAAGACAATAGTTTTAATGTGCCACTTTCTTTTTCCTGTGATAGAATATTAAAATTAATGGCAATTATAATAAGAGGAAAAAGGAAGATAAGTACAAAACTAAAATCAAAATTTCCTGCAACTGCGCTAGTTGGATTATAGAAATCAGTATTGTATTTCTGCTCTTCCAAATTTCTAATAGTCACTCCTTTGACAGATGGTGTGAAATCCCTCATACCAATATTTAAAGCAGTTAGTTTATTAGGTTGATTAAATAAATGAAACTTGATATTGTAAAGAGTGGATCCTATATGATTTTCATGTGATGCGTTTTTTTGAATACTTTGCTCTTGATATAAAGTTGCATCTTGCATTAACTGACTATTTTTTTCAAGGAACGTAGCTCCTGTATGTATGGCTAATATTCCTAAAAGAAATAGTAGTATGAGTGAAAATACATACACTTTATTTTGAAAGAATTGTTTATATAAATACTTATTCATTTTAATTGAATTTAAGTTTTTTAATACTTAGTGATATGATTAAAAGACTGATAACAAACCAAAAAACTAAGGCAAAGAAGATAGATAGTTGAGTCTGTAAACTAGTTAGTAAACTTGTGTACTGGTAATTAAAATCAGGTAAATTCTTCCAATTTTCTTTGCTAATGATTTCACTTTTAGAATTGTCATTGCTGATATGTTCTATTTGCAAATCATTCATGTATTGAGCTAATTGATAGCGATAATCTTCTGCTTGTTTTTGAAATATTTTATAAGAGTAATAATCTGTAGCACAGATCATTGTTGAAAAACTTTTAATTGCCGTTATTGGATTCAAATAACTAGAGTACTGTGTTATATGGTATTGTTTTTCAAATGTGTTTTCAAGTTCTTTAATTTTTTTATTGTAAATAGAGGTACTAATTTTCTCACCTTGTTTCATTATAAAACCACCATAGTTAAAGGGAAGTTTATTTACATTATCAACATTGTAGTGATTAAGCAGCGAATCTTTAATTTGAGAAAAATAAGGGTCATTAGGATTGTGGCTATCACCAACCTTTAGGATCTGTTTTTCAAGTTTGGTTTCAAAGGCAATTCTTGATTCAGTTGGATAACTAATCTGAGCAATATATTGCACAGTTTTAGGTAGAATAATAGTCATTAAAAGCCATATGGTAATTAGGTTAATTAGTGCCATAGCGGAACTTTTACTTAGCGTTGAAATCCCTATAACTACTGTAGAAAGTAAAAAATAAAATACAATATATGAGACAGCTAGTATTAAACTTCTTGATAGAATATCTAAAAAAGAGCTTAAATGACTAGAGCTTATCAGTCCAATTATTATTGGAAATATGGGTAAAGAAAGCATTAATGAGTAAAACCATAAACCAAGGTTTTTTCCCAAAATAATAGATTTATTTGGGGCTCCTTGAATACTTAATAGTTTTAGTGTATTTGCTTCTTTTTCTTTTGTTATTAGGTTAAAGCCAACAAAGAAAATAATAAGCGGCAGTAAAATTTGAAAAATAAAAGCTGGTGTAAACACTCCAAAGCGTACAAGTACACCTGAGCTATTGGCTTCTGAAATATTGGCTGTATTTTGTTTATGAGCCTCTAAGAATATAACATTACCTAGATAATCGTCTAATCCATTGTCAAATATACTCATAGGGTGAGCAAGCCTAAAAACAAGATAACCATAATGAGCCATTCTATGAGGATGTTTATCAGGTCTATTTTCCCATTTTTCTCTTACTTCAGTACGATAAGATTCAACAGATAATGCATGTGTGTCAAATTTGGTGTAATTAACAAAACAGCTAAGACAACAAATTAGCCAAATTCCAAAAAGGATATAGAGATTTATTTTTTTATTTATAATATCTCTAAAGGTTTTTTTAGCGATTAGTTTAGTCATTAAAAAGTGATTTATGATTTTTTGATTCTAATAGAAGAAAGCTTTGAAAAGCAATATTTACTTAAAGCTTGTGGGACAAAACTAACAGATAGAGATAAAATAATTATTATAGGAATCGCAAGTATTACCTGTCTCGTCTTTATTATTTCGCATCTCGTCAGTCTTTTTTTATTGAAAATTTGCTTAGTACCAAAGAATCAAATAAGAGAGTTATTGTATTATATCAGGAATTAAAGCATATTAGTTAAAAAGTTAATTACTAATTACGTCATTTACTATTCCGCTTTGCGTCTTAGGTTAATTCGCTCTAATGTATATATTTGCAACTGAGTAATTATTACTTATTCTATATCAAACAAAACAATGCATAAGTATAAAAAGTATATTGTTATCTTTTTTGTGACTATTTTCAGTATACTGAAATTAGTTAACCTACATTGTTATACCCATAAGGTAGATCACATTGATGGAAAACCTTGTCATATATGTGAGCTAGTTTTACTTGATAATAACACTCCTTTACTCTTAAGTCAGGAGATTGTGTTTTCTGTGGTATTTGTAAAAGCGAAGTACTACATAAAAATTACGTATTACCCTTTAATTATATTGTCAAAGAATATAGTTAATACTCTTTTTTCCCGACCACCACCTTTTTTAATAATTGATTTGTAACAGTTGCTATACTAACATTTTTTAGTAGAATTAATTATTTTATTGGTTTAAGACACAGACACAGGATAAGTGTCTTATGTTATATTTATTATGGTAGAAATAAAAGTTGATAGGAGTGAGCTTTTGCTTGCTGCTAATTCTAATATTGTACCTGAATCTGAGCTAAATGAGAAGATAATCTCAAAGGATAACTTTATATTAGATTCTTTTTCAACAGAATCAGTAATTATTGTAAAATGTGAGGTAGATGAAAACTATCTTCTTTTTTTCGATGAAAAACTCACAGAATCAGGTACAGTTGTTTTACATTTTCAGATAAGGGGGGAGTTATATAATAATAAAGAAGATTTTGAATTTAATTGCGGAGAGTCAGAGCAATTAATTATCAGGTATCCTAATGCTTTAGCTAAACATAGCTTTAGAGTAAAGGGAATTTTTTTTCGTATTTACATTAAAAGTAGTTTAGTAGATAAGTATTTAAATCAGTTTGAGATTTCTAATTTTCATGAGAATGCTCCTTATGTTTTTACAAATATTCATCCAATGCCTATAACAATATGTATGGATTTGTTATTGCAAAAACTGATTAATAATAAAAAAGAGGGTGTGTTACGAGCTATTTACTTTGATAGTTTGATTCTGGAGCTTATGCTTTTACAACTAGAACAGATTCACCAGCACCGCTGTTCTATACAATGTACCCAAATGATGATACAACTTGATAAGATGTACAAAGCAAAGGAAA
Organism: Myroides odoratimimus; assembly: GCF_038039805.1. Taxonomy (GTDB): domain Bacteria; phylum Bacteroidota; class Bacteroidia; order Flavobacteriales; family Flavobacteriaceae; genus Flavobacterium; species Flavobacterium odoratimimum_B. Next base: position 3,386 of record NZ_JBBPHK010000035.1, on the reverse strand, counting down.
TACTTATTAGAAATTATAAAAAACCTCCAACATTAAAAAAACTTGCCATTGAACTTGGTACAAATGATTGTACTTTAAAAATTGAATTTAAAAAGGTTTTTGGAGTATCAGCTTATGCCTTTTTAACGGATTATAAAATGGGAATTGCTAAAGATTATTTATTGGAAGATAGATTGTCTATAGCTGAAATTAGTGAACGTTTAGGCTATAAGAATGCGACCCATTTCACTGCAGCATTTAAAAAATATCACGAATTAACCCCTAGTGGTTTTAAAGCTCAGTATGGTAAATAAGTTGAGTTGTGAAAAGTATTACTCACATCGTCTTTCTTATTTCGTATATCGTCACTATGATTTTTTTAAATGATATTACTTTTATTCAACATTAATCTTTTAATGTTTTAAGTAGAGTTTTAACAGGGATTTTCTTTCTTCATAAACAACATACCCTATCAAAATGAATTGCTGAAAATTATTATAAAAGATTAATTAGTAAAGTATTAGATTTTATGCTATGTACTTTGAATGTAGTTAGTAGGTTTTAAAATAACGCTTTTTTCTATTTAGTAGAATACTTTAGATTAATTCGCATTGATGTATATTTTCTAATTTTTTGATTTTTAATTGTGCTTATCAGTTATAGCAATGCAGAAGAATAAAAGTGTTTTGATACTCTTTTATCATACTTTTTTCAATTTATGGAATTAGTTATTCTGCATTCTATACTGATATGTTTGACTACATCTATAGTGATTTTGTATTATCTGTTTGTTTTAATAATACCAGAATCAACCCTATTATTCTAAGAATGTAAAAGCAAAAGGGATGAATATTGTATGTGAATAATAAATTTAAAAATGAAAAATAAACTACCAGTAACTGTTTTAAGTGGGTTTCTTGGAGCAGGTAAAACAACATTACTCAATCATATCTTACACAACAAACAAGGATTAAAAGTAGCTGTTATTGTAAATGATATGAGTGAGGTTAATATTGACGCTCGTTTAGTGGAGAATCAAAATATTTTATCAAGGACAGAAGAAAAATTAGTGGAGCTAAGCAATGGTTGTATATGCTGTACACTTAGGGAAGATTTAATCATGGAAGTTGAAAAGTTAGCTAACGAAAATAGATTTGATTATTTACTTATAGAGAGTACAGGAATTAGTGAACCAATTGCTGTAGCTCAGACTTTTTCTTTTGTAGATCAAGAGTCAGGTATAGATCTTTCTAGATTTAGTTATATAGATACAATGGTTACTGTGGTAGACTCGTATAATTTTTTTAAAGACTTTAGTACAGTTGAACTTTTAAAAGATCGAAAGCTCACTCCTATAGAGAATGATTATAGGACGATTGTCAATCTTTTAACGGATCAAATTGAGTTTGCCGATGTAATTATTTTAAATAAAACAGACCTAGTACAAGAGGATAATTTGAAGTTTCTTCAGACAATTCTTCACACGTTAAATCCAGAAGCGAAGATTATAAAATCAGAATTTGCAAAGGTTGACCTTAATGAAGTATTAAACACAAAGTTATTTGATTTTGAGCAAGCTCAATTATCTAGAGGATGGCAATTAGAATTAGAAAAACAAAGTCACACACCTGAGACCGAAGAGTATGGAATTAGTTCCTTTGTTTTTAAAGATCCAAGACCTTTTCATCCAGAGCGATTATGGAGATATTTAAATGAGAGCTATCCGACTAATCTAATACGTGCTAAGGGGCTTTTTTGGATTGCAAGTAGGCCTAATCAAGCACTTAATTTTTCACAAGCTGGAGGTTCTTCTAGGTTAGAGACAGCAGGAGTTTGGTGGTGTAGTATTCCCTTTAATCAAAGAATAGAAAACCCTGATTTTGTATATAACCAAGATTTAATAGAATCTCATTGGCATCCAGTATGGGCGGATCGATTAAATGAATTGGTTTTTATAGGACACCATATAAATAAGCAAGAAATTATTACAGAGCTTCAAGGGTGTTTATTGCAAGAGGATGAGCAAGTTTTATTTGATAAAAACATAGCCTTTAGTGATCCATTTCCTCAATATATATAATGATAAAAGTAAGTATGATTTAACCTAATAATTAGAAATTATGAAAAAAGAAAAAATTAGTAAGATTATTTGTTTTGTTTGCATAATATTATCCGTTTTATTTTTTAGTTGTAGTAATGATGATAATGATCAAGAATTAAAAAAGCCAACAATTGAAAATCTTGAAATAGGATATGCCAATAATAAAAAGGCCATAAGGGGTAGAGATTTCCATTTTAATGTAGATGTTATAGCTGCAAGTAAAATAGGTTTGATCAAAGTAGCTATTCTTCCTAAAAAGGAGCAAACTTATTCAAGTAAATGGCAGTTAGAACTTGTTTGGGATGAGTTTAAAGATCATCGAAATACTAATGTACATAAGCATTTTACAATTCCAAAGATTGCTCCCGAAGGTCTTTATGATTTTGTATTTACTGTACATGATCAAAATGGTTCAGTTTTCGAGTTAAAAGAGGATTTTACTATTATAGATGCAAATAGTACAGCTGTGAATCCTATTGTGGATAGAGATATGATATTTAGAAATGATACCATGATTTATTATATGGGTACTTATAATGAAAATCCATTAAAATTTAAAAAAGGTGATGTGTTTATAGGACGTACTCAAATTAAACAAATTCAAGGAGATGGTATATTGTATACAGCACTTATTAAAGATAAACTAAACCATTCTCCTGAGACAGTAGCACAATTGGATTTTAGCAAAGCTATTATTATCTCAAAGGTAGAACACAAAGGTTTAGGACCAGCCTCAAAGATTTCAACCCTTCAAAATATAAATGGGGCTTGGACAGGAGATAGTATTGTAATTGGAGCTGAAAAAGATAATCAGGGAAATAGTATAAATAATGCTAAATCTTGGGAGTCGGGTAAATATAATCTAGTTATTTTATATTATAACTCTACCTATAAAACGAGTGTTTTCAAATCTATACCAGTTTCATTGGAGCTTTAGAACCTTATTTAAAAAATAAAAACTTGTATATAATATCATTGTTAAAAGAATTTATGAAGGTCCTTTAGAGATGAATCATGTTTTAAGTCATAATAAGTAATCTAAGCATATAAATAAGTGGGGGGACCTTTTTGTCCCCCTTATGATTTAACTACTAGTAATCTTTATCCATATACTCCTCTAACACTTCCTTTAATTTATCCAAATAACACGTTTTTGACTTAGCTCTTGTTTTCATTCTATGAAAGGCATGATGTATATCTAAAAGCTTAATACCAAATACCTGTTGAAATAGTACCGCTATTTTGCGTATTTTGGAGAATCCAGTGAAATTGACCACCTAATTCCGTTAAAAGTGACCATGTCATT
>NZ_JBBPHK010000034.1:0-26203 GCF_038039805.1 Myroides odoratimimus | reverse complement strand
AAAGGTTTAGTAGTTAGACCAATGAAAAGCTTTCCTAGTGCGGGAGAGCTTTTTTGTTTTTATATCCTTATCTGTATTGTTCTCTTCTATGATATCTAAAGAATCTTAAGGCTGCCTTTAAAAGGTTATTCTGGATATAATCATCTTTAACAAATATATAATCCATATAGATTGCGTTAGGATGCGGTACTGTCACATAAGGTGTACACTTAGTAAAACCGTATTCACTATAGATAGCGTTCTGGCCTTGTTGTGCTTTAGTAGTGGTGACATAAATTCTCTTGAAGTCTAATGATTGTATATGCTGTATGATGTATTGGCATAGTTTTATTCCTATACCCAGTCCTTGATACTGTGGACGTATATATAGATTAGTAATCTCACAAGTCGTATCAGTAAGTCTGTGCATGGCTATACAGCCCGCTAGTGTATCATTCACTTTAGCTATATATAGTAGCGCTTCATTAGAGACGTTATCTGTACTCGAGTTAGTACTTATGTTGCTGGAGTTGTCTAATGGCTTTAAATCTACTTTTATCGTTCTATCATATTCTGTAATCAATTGTTGTATATCTGTAGTTACAGTTAGAGACTGTATTATCTGGATGTTCATTATTAAGTGTGTTAATCTATAGTTAGAACAAGGTATAAAAAAAGGAACTGCTATAAAACAGTTCCTTTAAGTATATTATAAGTCTATTATTAAATTTTACTTAGCTAGTTTATGTACAACTAGATCTTTTACTGTAAATAGAGCAGGTGTATTAATACCATATTCTCCTTTATCAGATGAGTCTACATAGAATACTAAGTATTTAGCAGCTCCTAGTTTGTCTAGTTTTATTTTTTGCCAGTTAGTATTGATGCTTCCTTTATCATCTTTATAATCTACAAGTTTGTACTCAATAGGATTATTGATTACTTTTCTGTTTTCATCTAGTCCATAAACGATAATTGAGTAATAATCACCTTTTTTAAATTTTCTAGCAAAGTTGTCTCCATTTAGGATAGAGTAGTAAGTGTAAGGGCTTAGACCTACATTAATTTCTACAGGTAATAATTGTTGTCCTTTTTCATCTGAAAGCGTTACTGATGTTACTGCTTTATTTACATCTATTACATCACCTTTAACATATTTAGTAGTGATACCTTCTGTATAAGCTACTAAGAAAGGAAGAGCATTACCATCTTTATCTGTATTTTTAGCCATACTACCATGCATATTGCTAGCAAACTTATCTTTATGGTCTTTTTGGTCTGTACTGTTTGAAGCAATAAATCCATTCCAGTATTTGTTTTCACCGAAAGTAGAAACAGTGTGACTGAATGAGAAAGGTTTAGCTTCTATTCTCGCACCATTAGTAAAAGTATCTGTCCATAGATTACCTCCTTCAACAGGTATTCCTAGTTTAATATCTTTAAGGTTAAGAATATTATGAGTTTCACCATACTTAGCAGTAACGATATAATCATATATTTCTAATACTCCTGTGTTAGAAGTTACTCTTAATGCGATAGTTTGAGTCTCAGCATAATCAATCTTATACTTTAAGATAGGTTCTTCAGAAAGTTTTTTCTGAGTAGTAGTATTATGCCATACAAACTTATGTGTAGTAGGGTCAATTTTTGGGTCGATTGTAAACTCGCTTCTCGCTTCTACAGATTGTTTTATTTCTTTAATAACGATAGTGTGATTACTGTCATCGCTAGAACATGAAGTGAATACTGTAGTGGTAAGGGTTAAGCCTAGAGCAAGTAGTAAACTAGTACGTAAGAATCTAAGTTTCATCTTTAGGAATAAGTGTTATAGTTAATAAATTTTGTGTAAAATTAATGAAATAAATGAATCTATTGTTTCTAAAATGTTATTAATTTTTACATATTAATGTCATATAATGGCAATTTAAATGTTTTTTTGTTGATATCTTTGTAATTGTTGTGAGGTAACAAATAAAGCACCACTTATAAGTGGTGCTTTAATTTATTTAATTATTTTCTAGTATTAATATAGGTTCCTTCAACATGTAAGTCTATAGCACCAGCTACTTCTGTAGATACTTCTCCTAGCCAACCTGACTCTTGATTGATTCCTGTATATACTTTAACAAAATCAATACCTGGTAGATTAACTTTATTACCTTCTTTATCTACAGCCCAATTGATATCAATAGCTGATTCGTCATCATTATTAGGTGCGTTGTCAGCGTAACCCCAAGGATACGAATATAATACCCAATATGAACCTTTTCCACTTTCATCTTTAGCATTATTGGCTAACTTAGTTCCTTTAAAGGTAATCTTGTCCCCTGTATGCCATTCTGGAAAATAACTTTGTTGATGGAAAGTGTTTTTAGGTTTCCATCCTTTATTACCTTGGTTGTCTTCCCATTTTATATATTCTAAATCAGTAGCCCAATTGATACTAGGATCTTTTACAGGTTCTTTATTTGGGTCGGGTTTGTAATATGTAATTTCGTAATTCTTTATAGTCTCTTTTTTATAATATTCGCTACCAGCTATTTCATACCATTCATCCTCATCAGGTATACCATTTTGATTTTTGTCATATGCTACCATGATGATTCCAGGTTCACAACTTCCTCCACGACTAGGTGCTTCTGGATTAGGGTTGCCACTAGCCCAAAAAGCATTTCCTAGTACTCTAAAGTCTCTCTTTCCTGGAACATTAACAATTGTATGGTCAAACCCAAATACTACATAACCTCCAAATCCACCAAGCGAAATCATTCCAGCTTTATCTTTAGCTATTGCATCTTGAGCCTTTTTAATCATTGTTTCCTTTGTATCTCCAATGTTATAAATAGGTAGTTTATTAGTGAATTGACCATAAGAAGGCATGAAGTCAAATACTCTCGTAATATGCTTTTTGTATTCTACATTTTCTTTGTTAACAATAATGTTAAATTGTTGATTTATTTTTAATTTAGAATCTTTAGCTTCTACCTCAATAGTATAGTTTCCTGTATTTAGAGTTACAAAGTCTAACTGTTGTTGGTCACTAATTATAGAGTCTTTACTAATATCATTAAGCTTTATTACTTTCCAAGAAATAGAAGGGTTAGTAAACTGTTTTAATTCTGGTTTTATTAGTACTAATTTACTTCGGTCTACTTTATATATAGAGTCAAGTTTTAAGACATTACCAGTTGGAACTACCGGATCAATTGGCGGAGTGACAGGAGATGAATCATCACTAGAACAGCTATAAAAAGTAATAGCTGATAGGCATAAAGTAGCCATTAGGCTTAGTTTTAATCTTTTTGTTTTCATATTAAGTTATTGGTTTATTTTTTAATGAATGCTATATGAGCGGGTATATTACCTCCTGTTGTCTTCCATTTAAGCTTTCCTTCAGGAGAGAAACAGTAGACAAAACCTGTCCCTATATAGTCTTGTGCATCAGTCATGAAGATTTCTTTGGTTTCAGGATTGACTGCTATTCCATAAGGTATCTGTATTTGTTTTTCTGTGCCATCAGTGATGATGTTATCAGTAATAACTTGTTTTGTCAATGCATTAAGGATACCATAGGATACATTATTACCTCCTGTGTTATGTTTATAAGAAGTTGCGTAGTAGTATAGCTTATCATCATCCATAGTCATATTAGATACAGGGATGTCAAGCTTCTGCTTCACTTGGTCAGAGTCAGAGTCTATTACATATAAGTTAGGTTCTACATTATAATAGTCTCCTCTTGAAGAAACATAGATGTCTCCAGCTTTATCTATCTGCATACGATGTAAGTTGATGGCTACATCTATCTTTTTGGTTTCTGTAAATGAAGGAATGTCTATCACTGATACTGTAGTATCATAGTTAGGAACGCGGTATCCTCCAGAGTTAGCCACATATAGTTTGTTACCTTTAATTACCATTTCTTCGGGTTGATAACCAACTGTTACTCGTCTAGTTACTTCTAGTGATAAGGTATCTATCTCCGCTACGAAACCACGTTCTGCATTTGGATTTATTTCTACTTTTCCTGCATACGAACTAACGTATGCCTTACCATCTTTAAAAGCGAGATAACGGCAGTTAGGTACATGTATTTGTTTAATATGTTTGCCTGTTTCAACATCAAATACTTCTATGAAGTTTGATACGTTAATAGTAGCATAGGCTTTAGTTCCATATATCTTGATATCATTACCTACATCTCCTAGTTCTTTAGTAATGTTAGGGTTTATTTCTGAGAAGATATCTCTAGTATACGTCCCATTCTGATATTCAAATAAGTCAATAGACGCTCTGTTCATTCCCATATTCCCCTCATTAAGAAGATAGAAACCGCTGTATTTATCTGTAGTAACAGGGATAGATACTTGCGAACTATCTGATAAAAAAATCATCTCATCTTTGCGACAACTTATTAATGTTAGTAATGCTAATACAAGGAATATTATTTTGTTTAATTTCATAGGTCAAAGCTTAAAGTGAAACGGAAGTTACGTCCAGGCATTGGGAAGTTACTCACAACTTCATAATATTGATTCGCAATATTGTTTGCCTCTATGCTTGCTTTAAAGTGATAGTGTCTCCATTTAAAGCTTTTCAGCAAAGAAATGTCATGTGTATACCAAGGTTGTATTTCATTTCGTTTGATATTGTTTTTATTACCATTGTAACGTTCTCCTACATAAATAAAACTATAATTCAGAGACCAATCTTTATAGTCTAAGCTAACTATAGATGATCCAGAATGCCATGGAGCATAAGGTATCTGATCTCCGTAATAAGAAGGCTTGCCATATAGCGTTTTACTCTTGTCTTTGGCAACCGTATATTCATAAGTTAGGTTTACTCCTAGCTTTAAGTCCTCCATGATTTTTAGAGTAGTTCCTAAGTTAGTTTCTATTCCGTAGTTTTCTACCTTTCCTAGATTGGTCATCATCCATCTCATCATACTAGAAGTAGGAGTAGCAATAATCTTATCTGTAATATTAGCATAATAAGATTCGACAGACAGATGTACTTCTTCAAAAAGAGAATGTTGAAACTGTTTGTTATAAGTAAAACCTAAGTTAACCTGTCTAGATGCTTCAGGTTTTAAGTTAGCTGTACCTAATTGAGTATAATAAAGGTCATTAAATGTAGGTAGTCTATAAATGTACTTATAGAAAGAATGAATGACTAGATTCTCATTATCCCAAGGCTTATAGCTTAGGAATACAGAAGGTGCCCAATAGTGACGATCAGGTGCTTCAAAGTTATAACGTACTTTTTCTTTAGTAAATGTTCCTAGTATATTAGCTTGAGCCTTTACTTTACCCAAGTTTACAGAAGTTGCAAGTGAAGTTAGGAATGTGTAGCGTTCAGGATAAGAGAACGGCGTTCCTTGACCTTTGCGTGTTGCATTTAATTTATTGTATTGTAAATCTGTAGATAAAGACACATCCCATATATCTGTAAGCTTGTACAGGTGTGCTGCAGATAGATAATACTCTTGTTGAAAATAAGTATTGTCAAATTGTGGATTATAAGTTACCTCTTCTCCTTCAAAGCCAACCGTCTTACGTGATAAGTAATGCATTTCATCATAAGCATATTTTCCTTTGAGTTGGAATTGATATCTGTCAGAAACAAATCTTGTCCATTCTCCTTGTGCCATGAAGTTTTTGTCTTGCTGACGTTCATTGATGTTTTCTGTTTCAAGAGTTACATCACTTTTTTTAATAACGGCACCAGGTAAGCCTCTATCTGATTGGTAATAATATAAATTAGCTTGCCAAGTATCTTTATCTGTTTTTCCAAACCATGTATTCTCTATTCGATATGCCTCTATATCACTATTCTGTCTATGTCCAATAGTATCATAAGCTACAGAGCCATCTATATTGTGGCGTTTTTGTCTGAATTTATAATCACCATTAGAATAGATATATTCAGCACTGATAGAGGTACTAATATTGTTATTTACCTTGATATCTGTACGTACAGAAGGGTTGACTAATTGGATAGAACCCGCTTTATACTTAGCTGATATATTGACGTCCTTTCCTTCTTGGAAGATAGGCTTTTTAGTTTGTAGATATACAGTAGAAGCAGACGCAAACTCCTTAGCAGATTGGAAGATAGCACTACGTTGACCATTGTATAGCTTTACAGTCTCGATATTGTCTAAAGAGAACTTTCCTAAGTCTACGATTCCATTCTGTGCATTGCCTACTTGTACCCCGTTATAAAATACTCCTACATGATGAGTACCCATATTACGAACATCTACTGTCTTTAGGCCGCCCATACCTCCATAATCCTTGATCTTCACTCCTGCGAAGTATCTTAGAGCATCTGCTACGCTATAACTATTAAGACGTTGAAGTTTAGCTCCGTCTAGTGTTTGTACAGGTATAAGATCTCGAAAGACTTCTTTTTGTATCACGATCTCATTTAGAGCAGTAATACTGTCTTTAGGTGTCTGTGCATACATAGCAGTATTTGCTATACATAACAGAGTGGTTAGTACTAGTAATTTTGTTTTAGTCATATTAGTTTTTGGCTAGTTGATTTTGACAATGGAGTAGATTTAAATGCGTCAAAATCACTGTTGCCAATGACTGTATCATAGAACGCCTTATGTTTCATCCCCCGAAAACATCAAAACTTATTTTAGATTGGCAGGTATTCTGACTTACTCATAACGAATATCCTTCCCATCTATGCGACAGTGGATAGCTAGATTCGTTAATTTTTGATGAGCTTACAGCAGCGGGTCTGTTTAGGATTTGCACCTAATTCCCTTTTTCGTATCACAATGATAACCAGTCTCGTTACAAATATATAAAAAAAGCTTAATGGAATGTATTTATTCTGTTAATGGTATTTTATTATAGAATCTTTAAAAATTATTCCAAAAAGGCAGGTGAGATTGATAAGTCTTTAAAGCTTGCTTGTTCATCTCTGTTTCTAAAACTGGATAGACACGCATTCCTCTTTTGCCTTCTTTTAGTTTAGTAGATATTATATTAAGTTTGGCTAATTCTTCTTTTGGGTATAAGAAGTACCCTTGTTGAGTAGAAATAAGTAGATAGTCAAAATCATCTGTGATCTGATGTGGGATAGTCTTTCCTTCATTATCACGTTGCCATATCGCTACGAAATACCCTACCTTTTTGGGTGTTATTTTAGCTTCTCTATAAACGATTTTTTGGTTGTTGATACAGAAGGTACAGGCATTATAGTCATTTTTCTCCTCTGCTATTTGAACATCGTATATTGGGGTATTATACCTAGTGGTAAGTGATTTATCTATGCGTGTGAGAAAGTTAGGTATTTGCATTAAAATGAATTAATTTTAATCAAATGTAGTAAGTTTTATTTTATAAGTTGCAAAAGATTAGTTTTGCGCATAAAATAGATGCTCCAATAGCCATAAAGACAGATAGGAGCATCTATTCATTAAGAAGTGATCTTATTTCGTTTTAGTGATTTCTATCTCTTTATAGGAGAATTCTTCTCTAACTGTGCTATTATTGTTTGTAGAAATACTTATTTTAGGATATTTATTTTTATTATATTCATATTGTACATTCCCTTTTGTCGAGTTGTTTTGATTGTAAGAAGTTACATTATTTATAGGCTTATAATAGTACATGATATCAAAAGCTGTTGTTTTTTGAAAATGCAGAGGTAGATTTACTGGCATGTCTCTAAAAGGATTGGGGTTGTTATCATAAGTATAAGATTCTACCAGATTAGCATTATCTATCGTAGAAGTATTTACGAGATTACCTTGATCATCATAATTAAAACCTGTTGTGTTCTTTATATCTGTCGCTTTTATTATTTGTTTTTTACTATTATGAGTAAAGAATAGTTTACTATCATAGTCTAGATCAGTACTTTTTATCATTTGTCCTTTATCATCATATTCGAAAACAAAGTTTTTTGTCAGTTTACCCTCGCCATTGACTTCTTTTATTTTGATAAGTTGGTTGTTCTTATCATAAAAGTAAGAGCATTCAGACTTGGAGTGCACCACTAACTGATTGTTTCTTATAGCCTCATAAGTCATGTAATGGTTTGTTACTTTGCCTTGATCATCATAGGCAAATTTCACTTCATAAGAATCACTATCATCTTTAAAGGAATCTATATTCGTATAGACATCTAGAACAGTGATTTTTTCTTTCCCTGAATTGGAGGTGCCGTCATCATTAGAATTATTACTATCAGAACTACATCCTATAGTAATAAATACTAATAAAGTACTTAAAATGTTAGTTATAGCCTTTTTCATATGAATGAATATTAGTAATGCAAAATTACTAAAAAAAATGTATATTATATGTTTTATTTACTTTTATTGTGTTGTTTTTTAGTTATTTATGTTAAAAATAACCATACAAGATGTTATTATTAAGAATAGAAAATAAAGCAATGTTTACTTTGTGATTTTTATATTAATGATGGTGCTGTCTTAGATTGATTTCATCAGTATATATCTTATAATATGTACGCTTTGCTTGCACTTTCTTGAGGATTCTTAGGGGATTCCTAGGAGTTTTCTTGCCTAGAGGGTGTTTTTGTCAAAGAAAGGTGCAAGAAACCCTCAAGCAATCCCCTAGTAAGTCAAAAGAAAACAATCATTAGTTTAAGAATAAACACTAAAAAGAGGCTGATCTTTTATGTACTTATTTTTAAAATAATGATGCGAATATTTGTTTTTCTAAGCAAGTGTTCTATATTTGTAGAATAACATCTACAAATATCAGTGTTATGAAGTATAGTGTATTCATTTTTAGTCTTGTAATAATTGTATCTTTCAGTTCTTGTAAGATTAATCAGAAAGTTGGAGGCGAGAAAGTAGGTCGTTGGGTGTTTAAAAGTACAGTCGAGGGAAAGCAGGAAGTACAACGTGGAAGATACGACAGTGCGGGTTTTCAGAAAGGGACATGGAGGTATAAGCGAGATGGAAAGCTTTATAAAAAAGAAGTGATACGAGATTCTATAGCTCACACTACTTTCTATCACCCCAATCATAAGGTAGAGGCAATCGGTAAAACGGTATTGGTCAAAACTAATAAAGGTTTGCATTATTACTATACAGGATCTTGGTTTATCTATGATCTAAAGGGAAGATTAATACAAGTAAAGCATTATAAAAAAGGAATATTAGAACATATTACAACTGTACGAGAATGATAAAACTACCACAAACAGAAGAACAACTAATGGAATATATTTGGGATATGGAGAAGGCATTTACAAAGGATATTATGGAAAAGTATCCAGAGCCTAAACCTGCTCAAACAACAGTGGCAACGTTGTTAAAAAGATTAGTTGACAAAGGGTTTATTGATTATAAATTATATGGTAACTCTAGAGAGTACTACCCTTTAATAGCGAAAGATGATTACTTTGAGAAACATCTTAACGTCATGGTAGAGAACTTCTTTGATAACTCTGCTTTGCGTTTTGCTTCTTTTTTTACTAGAAAAAGTAAGATGAGTAAACATGAATTAGAAGAATTAAAAAAAATAGTAGATGAACAGTTAAAGACTAAATAGCTATGTTATTATACCTATTCAAAATCACACTTATTCTCATTGCTTCAATAGTGATATATAAGCTAGTATTAGAGAATAGTAAAGCGCATCACTTTAAGAGATATTACCTACTAGGGACTTTGCTTATAGGGCTTTTTTTACCGTTTATTACTATTTCTACAGATGTGGAGATGGTATCATGGAATCAAACTTTAGAAGAATTAAACGATGTCATTATGGAAACTCCTAAACAGGAGGTGATGGTTAATTCTACTATAGATTGGTCTTATGGAATAGGGGTGTTATATCTGATAGGTATATTATTCTCACTATCTAAGTTAGTTGTCGAAACTATCAAAATTAGAAGGTTAAAACAGGAAGGAACTAGTATAGAGTTCAATGATGTAGCTATAGTTTTATCTAGTCAAATCACAAATGCCTTTTCGTTTGGGAATACAGTATACTTTCCTATAACAGAAGAAGTGTCAGAAGACAATAAAATATTGCAACATGAGATAGTACACGTACAGCAGAGACATAGCTTGGATATTATCTTGATAGAGATGCTAAAAGTGCTCTTTTGGTTTCACCCAATATTCTATTATTATAAGACTTGTATAGCGTTAAACCATGAGTTTTTAGCAGATGACTCGAGCGTTTCTTCACAAGAAGAAGCAGGAGCATATTTACAGTTATTATTAGCTCAGACTTATAAACAGCATGAGTTACAAGTAACGAGCTCTTTCAACTTTAACTTGACAAAGAAGCGATTCATCATGATTACAAAAACGAATAGTCCATGGAGAAATAGATTAGGGATCAGTTTGTCTTGTGTTCTTTTTTTACTAGTGGGTACACTTGCTATTCAAGCCAAGTCAACTAATCAGAAAGTGACGCCAGATACAGCTGATATACCATTCCAAGCGACAGATACGCGAGCTCAATATCCAGGAGGGATGAATCAGTTTATTAATGACTTTCTTCTAAATTTTACAGATCCATATCCCTATTCAGAAGAGAATGAAGCTAAAGTAGTAATACAGTTTACAGTAGAAACGGATGGGACATTAGAGAATATAGTGGTTTTAAGAGATCCGCTAGGAGTAGGAGAAGAGATCGTAAAGACCTTAAGGACGATGCCAAAATGGCTTCCTGCACAGCAGAATGGAGAAGTAGTGAGCACAGTGTTTACTTTACCAATAACTTTTAAAAGAGCAGCACCATGAGACCAATAACAACAGTATTATTATCATTTAAGCTATATGTTACTTGCGTAGTGACTTTATTAGGAGGTGTATTAACAAGTATGGGACAAGAGATATTAGAGGATTACAGTAACTTTCTTGCACTTGAGAAAGTTGAGCTTTCTTCAGGCGATATACGTTTATTAAAAACAGTAAAAGAAGTAGACTCTACTGTGAAGGGAGCAGAGTATATTAATAAGCATCGTTTGTTTTGGAACTACCTTGTAGTGAATTTTTCAGAGCCTTTAGAGAAGAATACATTTGCCTCGAATAAAGAGATTACTTTGTCACAAGATAGCGTTCTATCTATGATGGTGTCGGATACTATTTTTAGTCCGTTAGTAGAGAAGTATAACGCTCAAGTAATTAAAAAGAATAGTAAAAAAGATACTATCTCTATGGATGAAATACTTAATGTTGCTGTTAAGTTCTTTAGTATAGAGAATATTACCCCAAAGGGAGAGTACACGGCGAGGGTATGTGTAGGACTAAATAGTATTAAAAATACTGAAGCTATACGTATGCCCTTTGTAGAAGCTTTTGCTTTCAATGCCATTATGAAGAATCTTAGAAATGAACAGTATGATGTATATAATTACTTTATAGATTCAATAAGGGGTATTTATAAGTTAAACCTTGGTATTGATAAAGAAGAAAGATTGCTTCGTGCTCAGGGTGCTCTTTTTATTCAGATGCTTCAGAGTGATAAACTGAAAGAGTTATTAGAAGATGAATATGATCTGAATAAGGAGGTATTACCTTTTGTACTTTCTTCGTAGTTAGAATAAATTTATATAGAACCTGTCGTTAAAAGACAGGTTTTTTTATACTAACACTTGAATAATTTGTATTTTTAAAACAAAAAATGAGAACTAATTATTTTAAGTACCTCTTCACTATTTTTATCTCTACCTTAGTTATGGACTCGTTTGCACAAGATAGAGTAGTTATCCATGAGCATACTCCTAAGTCTGCCTTGATCTGTGCTAGGTCTAATACAGATACTGTTGAATTCACGCATAACAAACAGTTTAAACCTGCTACTTCTCGTATGAGTGCTGATCAATTATCTATAAACTTTTCTAAGCATTTTTACCAAGCTTTTCCTGATAAGAAGGTGAGTAATAATATCAGTCTTGTTTTTGAATTAACCATTGAGAAAGACGGCTCTATTAATGGTGTCAGTGTATTGCGCAGCAACTTTACATCAGAAGAGAACGATAAGCTAAAAGAGATCATTTATACGATAATAGCAGATACTTGGATTCCAGCTTCTTATAAAGGAGAGAAGATTACTTCACAGTATACATTGCCGATTATATTATTAGCAGATGTTAATGAAATTTAGTGTCAATGTGATGTAGGAGTTTTTTTGTAATAGTGATAAGAGATATCTTAGTTAGCTGTTAATAAAAAGCACAATACAGTGTTCAATACAATGACAACTAAAGTAATACTAACACTTGTATCTACTACCCTATTTTGGTTAGAAGGCGGGAGATGCATAAAGTGGTAGCAAATAGCCTATCGAATAAAGTATCTTCTCTGACAGATAAAAAGCACGCTAAGTATCCAGGTCATTTTATGAATGATTTTGTAAAAGCCTTTTACAAGAATAACCAAGAGATAGAGACAGAAGAGACAGAACTTAGTTTTACTATTAATTTTACAGTAACAGATTCAGGACAGGTAGATAATATTACTGTGCCTGGTATTACAGACTCATCTATATCAGAGGAGGTTGTCCGTACAGTGAAGTCTCTAAAGAAGTGGAAGCCTGCTACAGAGGGTAAAACAGCAATAGCATCACGATATTCAGTACCTTTTTATATTAATGTATTCATATTAGAAGTATAACGAAATCAAAGAAGAGGGCATATCGCTCTCTTTTTTTGTTTATCTTGAACTTGCTAAAAAAAGAAAATAGAATGATACATAGAATCTTAAAGCTAGTATTTGTTTTTACCTTGTTTGTATTAGGGACTCAGTACAGTGTGGCTCAGAGAAAGAATAAAAAGTCAAAAAATAAGCAGACAACAGAAGTTATTACATCTCCTCGTGATACAATAGCTACGTATCAAGGAGATTTTAAAGAAGACTTCTTAAGAGCATTCTTTAAGGAGAGTGGTAAGATTGTATTTAGTGGAGCAGAATTTAAGTTTGTTCTTAGTTTGTTATTGACTGATACAGGAGAGGTGAATGAAGTCATTGTTCTTGGTGTAGATAATAGCAACGTTAAGGAAAGAATGAAGACTATCGCTATGAATGTAGGAACTTGGACTCCTGAGGTAAAAGAAGGAAAGCATATTAAATCTCAAGTAACAATCCCTTTCGTTATTAAGCAGAGTGACTTTATTATGACTCCAGCAGATTTAAACAAGCTATTAGAGAAAAGAAAAGAGTAAACTATCTGCTAGTATAAAACTATATCTCTGAATAATGTAAACCTATTGATTTTTTATTGATGTAATAATACCTTTGTAGTAAGTCCATTATTTATACGAATTTACGGACTTACTATAGAGTCATTTAATAGAAGATTACCTTGCTAAGATTTCTATAAGTTGATCTCATATAAGACATGTTCTACTAGAGGATGGTCTTTAGGGACAAGAGGATGATTAAAGTTCTTTACATAAGACATTCCTATTTTCTCCATTACATTATACGAACGCTTATTCTGTGTCGTAGTGAATGAATAGATCTTATCTAATCCTAAAGTTTCTTTACCAAATGCTAGACACGCTTTAGCAGCCTCTGTAGCATAACCTTTACCCCAGAACTGTGGTAGCATACGCCATCCTATCTCTACTCCTGGAGCGAAGTCCACATCAAAGGTAATATCTAATAACCCGACAAACCCAATAAAGCTTCCACTGCTTTTTTCTTCTACAGCGAAGAATGCATATCCTTGAGTATCTATTTTACTTTTTTGTCTGTTGTATGCCTGTGTTGATTCTTCAGCTGTCATTTTCTTCAAGAAAAACTCCATCACCTGATCATCCTGATTCATAGCTATAAAGTCAGCTAGATCACTTTCTTTATATTGACGAATCAGTAGTCGTTCTGTTTCTATAAATACCTTCATTGTTTTATTTATTTTATTGTTTGTAGAAGAGTAATACTATAGATTAATCTCTTTACGTACTTTTTTAGTTAAGCTGTTGAATACTAAATCATATGAATGATCTATTAATTCTTTTAATAGAGGCCACTGTACAGAACCTCCTAAGTGTACACTGTTCCAGTGCTTTTTGCTCATGTGATACCCAGGTGTGATTTCACTATAATCAGCACGTAATTCTTCTGCACGTTCAGGATCACACTTCAGATTGATAAAGCAGTTCCCTTGTTCCCATTTCGTTAGATTTAGGAGTAAGTATATTTTACCTCCCACCTTGAATGTTAGAGTTTCTTCATCAAAAGGGAAGTCCTCTACTGTCCCTTTTTTATTTAGGCAGTAGTCATAGAGTATATGTACATCCATTGTTATAGTGGTGTTTTACCGAGTTGTATTAATTCTTTTCGAGATAGAGTATCGTAGACTAGATCATAAGAGTGGTCTATCCATTCTTTGATTTGATCAGGTGTAAATCTACCTCTGAGATATACCGTATTCCAGTGTTTCTTGTTCATGGTATATCCATATGTAATATCTTCATATTCCTCTCTTAATTCAGTCGCAAGTTGAGGTTCACATTTGAGGATAATATTGCGATCACCCTGTTCCCAAAAGTGCATGGCAATCATCGCAAATATCTTTCCGCCAACTTGGAATGTCATTAAGTTTTCGTCAAATGGGAAACCACTTGTAGCATAAGGTCTAGAAGAACAATAGTCGTATAATTCATCTAGTTCCATAGTTTATATGATTTTATATAATACAGGTTTACTAGGACTAGCATCATTGACAAAAGAAGCTAGCTGTATATTCAGAAAATAGAACCCATCCTTTACCTCATCATCCACATATATCATCTCTGTAATGGTAGACTTTAGTCTAGCATCATCGTTCAGATGACGAGTATCTGTTACATTCCAGAAGGCCTTATGAGCGAGTAGTTGCCCGCCATCTTCTTCTCTGTCTACGCTTGGCAGATCTATGAGTAGATGATCTATATCCTGCTCTCTTAAGAAGGTAGCAGCCTCAGCACATAAGTAAGGAGGATTGGTATGAGAGTATTTTCTATGTTTCTTGTTTAGCTCATTAGGCGTAGTACGTATGATAATCGCTTTTTGATGATTAGCAGTCCATACCTTTTTTAGCTGTGCTAATGTGATTACGCAGTCTCCATCTTGTTGTACTTCTGGAGAGATAGTCACAAGTTGAGCAAAGAAGAAATATTCTTTTAAGCTCTCATTGACATTGTAGAAGTCATACGTGATATGTCCTAGACATTCTGTATGAGTCCCATGCCCATGAGGGTTGAATGCGATATTATTAAAGTTAGTCGAAGACTTACCTTCACTTACTTTCCCTATCCAGTCTTCTACCACTACAGGAGATATCTCAGGCTTATCTAGATACCATGCGATAGGGTTATCGTCAGTATTGATAAGCGGGATAGAGATATCTATCGGCTTAGAGAAGTCGATTTGATAATCTGTATCTGAATAGGTTATCGTTGCTTTCATTGTTTTATTTCAAATCTAAATAAAATAAATCAGATGCAATACCATCACTTAAGAATTTTCCCTTATTTGTGATCGTAAGGATATCCCCTTCTTTATGCATCAGTCCGTCTTCTAAGAAAGGGGCGCTAAGTTTGATCAGATAATCGTGATAAGTCTTACCGAACTCTCTTTCTACACGAGTCAGATCTACTCCCCATATCGTTCTCAGTCCAGTCATGATATACTCATTATATCGATCCGTCAGGTTGAGTTCTTCTATTTCTCTAGGTAGTTTATCTTCTGAAATATCTTTTATATAAAGACTGTTATTCGCTATATTCCAACTTCTGTGTACTCCGTCAAAGCTATGTGCTGAAGGGCCTATACCTAAGTACTTTTTACCTAACCAATAGGCTGAGTTATTCTTAGAATAATACCCCGGTTTAGCGAAGTTAGATAGCTCATAGTGGATATACCCATTCGCTTTTAGAGTCTCTATTAACAACATAAAATGTTGATGAGCCACCTCTTCTTCAGGGCTAGGGATAACCCCTTTTTTGATGAGTTTGTTTAAGGCAGTACGCTCCTCTACAGTTAGCGCATAGCACGATATATGAGGAATGCCAAGGTCTAAGATACGCTGTACATTAGATAGCCATCGTTCATTGCTCATATTCGGAATACCGTATATCAAGTCTATTGAGATATTGTCAAAGAGACTCGTAGCTATCTCTAGACATTCGATAGCCTCTGTAGAATTATGAGCCCTATTCATCATCTTCAGATCGTCCTCATAGAAAGACTGAATACCGATACTTAGTCGGTTTACTCTAGATTCTGCTAATTTGTATAAGGTAGCTTTATCTAGATCATCCGGATTCGCCTCTAATGTGATCTCTGGATGTTCATTAACCTCAAATAAATTATAGACTGTCTGTATCAAGTCATTAATCTCATCTACCTCCAAGATACTAGGCGTACCACCACCGAAATATATCGTCTCAATGATCTCACCATCTAGTTCATTCTGGCGCAGTGCCATCTCACGTTTTAGACCTGCCAGCATCTCCTCTTTCTTCTTTAATGAAGTAGAGAAGTGAAAGTCACAGTAGTGACACGCTTGTTTACAGAACGGAATATGTATATAGATACCTGCCATTATTTCTTTACTCTATCTTGGTTTTGTTTTACGAATGCATCCCAGCCACTATAACTTTTAGTAGCCAATGTTCGCCCACTGTTAAAGAAGTGACAGACAGCCGCTGCTAGTCCATCCGTACTATCTAGATTCTTAGGTAGTTCTTTAAGCCCAGGTAATAGTTGTTGTAGCATCTTTGCCACCTGTTCTTTACTAGCATTACCACTACCTGTGATCGCCATCTTTATTTTTTTAGGCTCATACTCCGTCACAGGGATATCGCGAGACAGTGCTGCAGCCATCGCTACTCCTTGCGCCCGTCCTAGCTTTAGCATAGACTGAGGGTTTTTACCTAAGAACGGAGCTTCGATAGCAATCTCATCAGGATGAAAAGTTTCAATTAATTCGATAGTTCTATCAAATATCAATCTTAGACGAGTATATCTATCCTCATACTTAGCTAATAGCAATTCATTCAGCTGAAGGAATTCCATCTTTTTATTCACCACCTTGATGACGCCGAATCCCATGACTGTTGTTCCAGGGTCTATACCTAATATGATTCTATCTACTGTCAATCTATTCTTGTTTTTAATATCTATGCAAAGATGATACGAAATCCACACTACTCCAAAAAACTGTTCAGTTTTGCTATAAACCTTAGCAATACAGCTTTTGTATAGGAGCTGTAGTTAGTTTTTTGTACTATATACACGATCACACTAAAAATATCGTTTACTTTGTAGCAATGAAGATACTATCTGACAAAACTAAGCAATATCTCGTACTTCTAATTAAAATATTAGTAGTAAGCGCCGCTTTTTATTACATCTATAACCAACTGTCAAATGATGAGACATTGGATTTCCATATTTTAGGCGAAGTAGTGAGTGACCCTAAGAATTACCTCGCTATTGCTGCGTTGATGTTTTTGACATTCTCTAATCGTTTTGTAGAGATTCTGAAGTGGCAGAATCTATCTTCATTAATTAAACCAGTCTCTGTAGGACAAGCTGCTAAGCAAGTATTGAGTGCTTTGACACTTGGAATATTTACCCCTAATGGGATAGGGGAGTACGCAGGTAAGGCACTTTATTTTGAGAAGAAAGATGCCCCTCGTGTTATATTCTTGAATATGGTGTGTAATGGGGTACAGGTGATCTACGCTATTGTTTTTGGGTTGATGGGATTGACTATTCTGAATCAGTTCCATGAGATTATCCCTAATACTTATCTATACATTGTATACGCTGTGATAGCGGTTGTATTTACCTTGTTATTCTCTATCAGAAACTTCGCTATAAAAGGCTACTCTATACAGACTATTCTCAATTTATTAAATGAGATACCAAAGAAGAAACACCGCAAGAATCTATTCTTAGCCCTACTTCGTTATGCATCATTTACCCATCAGTATGTGATTTTGTATTATTTATTTGGTGTAGATATACCTTATTTTGAGCTCTTATGTACCGTATCGGCTATCTATTTAATGGCATCTTCATTACCTAACTTTCAGTTCTTAGAATTTGCTGTCAAGGGGAGTATTGCCATGTTTATTTTCACTGCTTTAGACGTTAATCAGTGGGTTGTCGCATTAGTGGCTACCTTGATATGGTTACTGAATATCGTTTTGCCGATCAGTATCGGTAGTTACTTTGTATTGACGTTTAAAGTAAAAAAATAGAGAACAACCACTGTATCTACCAGAACAATATACACTATTACTGCTTACTCAATACAACAGGAACCACGAATTGACTTTTCACAGGAACACCTCTTTTCAAGGCAGGGTGTACCGTAGAGAAATCCTGACTTTGTTTGTGTAAGATATCATCTATCGTTTTAGTCAATCCTTTTAGGCTATCAGGTATTTCGTATAGTTGAAAGTCTATTTTAGAATTCGCCTGTACAGTTACCAGTATTTTGAGGGTATCTAGTTGATCGAAGTTACCTTGAATAGTATCCGCATTTAATCTTAACTGTAGATTTTGGGTAACAAATGAAAAGAAACAATCCTTTTTAGCCTGGTTATCTGTTAGAGAATCACATGATTCTACAGACGGATAACTATCTACCTTGCTCCAGTCTATCTTTTCTAATTCTTCTTGTAATAAAGCCTCTTCGTCTAGCTGATAATTCGCTTTATTCTGACAACCTAGTAATACTATCGATAAGAAAATTGAAAAGAGTAATTTTTTCATAGCTTGGATTATTGTATCTTTAATTCTCAAAAATACGAAAAATACAGATGGAATATGTACTATTATTAATCAGTATCTTATTATTAGCAGGAGGACTTATCGGAAGTATTTTACCTGCACTACCAGGACTACCTTTGAGTTGGGTAGGTATCCTATGCTTATATTTGACTAAGGGAGTAGAGATGGATCATCCTATTCTGTGGGTGAGCTTTGTGGTGATGATAGCGATTTCTATTCTAGATTATATCATTCCTGCCCAGGGTACTAAGAAATTTGGAGGGAGTAAGTACGGTGTATGGGGAACCAATATCGGACTCGTAGTCGGGATATTTGCACCTATTCCATTAGGGTTTATTATAGGGCCATTTGTAGGAGCTTTAGTAGGAGAGCTAATCTATAATAGCAAGGAGAAAGGTAGAGCATTAAGAGCGGCTACAGGCTCACTGATTGGCTTTTTAGTTTCTACTTTTATGAAGGTAGTAGTTTCTATCATCTTTATAGGTTTAGGAATAAAGATTATTTGGAACAACGCCTCAGTATGGTTCTAAGATAGTCGTCAATTATTTATCCAAAAGCAATGTCATGCTGACGAAGGAAGCATCCCATCCCAATAAGGACTTTCGAATGAGACCTTTCCTATCGTCAAGGTGACACGCTAAACGTATATTCATTCAGGACATGCTACATATAGCGTCTACCACACAGTCTGTGAATTTAGAACTACTGTTCTATTTTTACTTTGAATGTTTCTCTCCATGCACTACTCACTTGAGTCTTAATTTCAGAATTAGTGATGCGTACTTTTAGTTCATCATTGAAGCGAACATTTACATCATTTGCGTACTCGTCGAAGTTATTGACACGTACATTCATACTACCATCTGCATTTAGAGGTACTAATCCATAGTTTGTATTAGCACTAGGAGTGAAGTTAGCAGGAGTATTCGCTTGTGCAGGTGTGACGATAGAGATATCTTTAAATACTATCACCACTAAGCATGCAGCTATCACTGTAAGTATAGCTTTAGTGTATAAATCAACTTTCATAATATTTTTTTTAATAGTTAACTAGTTGAAATATACAAAAATAAGTGTTCTAAATATAGACTATCTTTTATTTTTTACTACCTAACAACGGTTTTTCTATAAAAGTAATTCCGATCCCTAATAGGATAATAGCACCTCCTAATATCATCTGTATCGTAATCTGCTCATCTAAGAATACCCAAGCAAGTATAGCCGCTAGCAACGCCTGGCTTAGTAAACTCAGTGATACACGAGTAGCTCGCATATGCTGAGTAGAGTAGCTGATTAATAACCAAGCTAATAGTTGACAGATAATACCTTGTATCACTAGCGTCACCCATCCCTCTGTAGACCATCCTGTAAAAGGCGAACCCGCTATTAGATTTACTATTGCTAAGAAGGCAGAAGAGACTAGTAAGCTATACGTCATAAATGGGATAACTTCTACTGTAGATAGCACCTTTTTACTCATCAGGATATAGCACGCATACAATATTCCTGACAATATCCCAAAGGCAAAAGGCAGGTCAAAAGAGAAATCCATGAATACTTCTACTCCGATAAGGACTACCATTCCTAGAATAGCGAATACTGTTCCTATCCAGAAGTTAGACGTAGGTTTAGTACTTAAGAATAGATAACTACCTACACCCACCCATACAGGAGCGAGGTTAGTCAGTAATGTAGCCTGTGTCGCAGAAGACCCTTGTATCGCATAGTTCCATACAGCGATATCAGACCCAAAGAATATTCCACATAGCACGATCAGTCCCATTGTTTTAGCATCGTATAGCTTGATCTGTTTCGTAAAGATAGCATAAGGCACTACGAATACTGCCGCTATAGCCATACGGTAGAAGGCAGATACTAGACTCGGAGTCAAGTTTAACTTCACAATCACAGGGAATATAGAGATACATATTATTCCGATAAACAATGCTATACGTGGTTTATTAGCCATAATGGGTCTGTTTTTTTACTAACTGCAAAGTAACACTTTTCTTTTGCTAGTTTATCTGTTTTTTGGCAAAGGTCATTAGAATATGAGTTAGATTGTTACAGTTTGATAAAAGGGATTTAACATTTTCTTCTTACATTTAGTTCTGATAACACATATAGATGCCCCCAACTCTATAGTACCTAAACTCGAGATGAGAATGAATAAAGAACTTTGGGCAAAGATAGAAGCGTTCCAACTAGATAAATGGACAGATGAGTACGGGTTCGTATTGCGCTTAGCGAAAGAGAACTTATGGACTAAGCATTTTACAAAATCAGCTATATTAGAATACAAGAAGTTTATGTATCTCGCTGCCACTTCTAATCAGATGGTCTCACCATCAGATATTGTCGATATCGTATGGCATCAGCACCTTATCTTCACACAGAGCTATAATCGCTTCTGTAAATTGTTAGGTAAGGATATACAGCATATCCCTTCTACGCATAACCGTACAGAGATAGACAAATTCAGAGAAGCAAAAGAACAGACTACCACCCTCTATACTAAAACATTCGGAGAACAACCTAAAGAGATATGGGAGTATCGCACGATGTATGACAGCCTTCGATTAAAGAAATCTAAACTAAGTAATAATAGACTATTGGGGATATCAGTAGTACTTGTTATAGCACTCTCTATTATTTTATTTTATCCATTGCGAGCTATTTATCGAGAGATTAGTAGTGAAGTATTCTTACCATTCTGTGTAATCTTCTTTATTGGGTTATATATATTTATGGTTCGTTATAGTAAGACTAAGATTCAAGAGATTATTACAGATAGTAGTTACGAGTCATTTATCTTTAATCTACATCCGTATGAAGTGATGTATCTAAAGAATAGAGGAGTTAGTGAAGGTGTGATAGGAACATTTCACGAATTGATAGAGCAGAAGAATTTAAAGCTAGAGCCTAATGGTAGAATTAGGTTGATACAGAGTAGCATTGTGAAAAACCGTGAACAGGCTGCTGTACTAAAAGGTATAGAAGAGACTGATATAAGAGATTATGAGGATCTAGTGAATATGCTGAAGACTAAACCCGTCTTTATGAATAACAAGACTGTTATAGATGCCCTATTTAGTTATATCCGTAACTCAAATAAGATTAATCAGTTGATTATTCAACTACTTGTTACATTAGGCGGAATGTCTTTTTTAGCATTTATGCGTATAGTTATTGGTATTAGTAGAGATAAGCCTGTGTCTCTTATTGCTATACTGACTATAGTGATGATTATCACTACCATCGCTACTGTAAGTGCAGTATCATCTAGCTTAATCGAAAAAGGAGTTTTAGCCTATTATCAGTCAAGAATTATCCCTAAGAAAGCAAAAGAGAACAACTGGCAGTGGTCTTATGTAGAGGGAGGTATAGCAGCTCTAGGAGCAGCTCTAACTACCACAGTTATATTATCGAATAGTAAGTATAGTAATATGTCTAATTCAGGTATTAATAGTTGTAGCACAGACTCTAGTAGCTCTAGTAGTAGCTCTGATAACTCCTGCAGTAGCGACTCAGGTAGCTCATGTGGTAGTAGCTGTGGAGGCTGCGGTGGCGGAGGTGATTAGAGATATTCTATTCACACAACTTGTAACAGTAAAGAAGATTACATTTCGTCTACCACACAGCATACCACGTTCATTTGACCCCTATCGTAGGGCTGTATTACATACAGCCGACACCGTATAACCACACAGCATACCACGTCCATTTGACCCCTATCGTAGGGCTGTATTACATACAGCCGACACCGTATAGCCACACAACATATCACAGATTATTAACATAAATACCTCATACTGAATTGATTATTTTTAAATGTTAAATAAATAATTATCTTTTATTTAAAATGTTAAATTATATTTTAAAATATGTATATATTAGCATTTTGAAAATTATTATTGCTATGAAAAAGAATCTTTCATTGTATGAGAGATTGGGGTACTATTAGTTTAGACTCGTTTGATTATCGTAAGTATGTTATCTAATGTTCATATAGTAAGTGTAAGTGATAAGATTAATTAGATGAACATTTGAAAAGCCAAAAGGATACATCCTTTTGGCTTTTTTATTTCTTAAAGAATACAAATGCAGGCTTAAGACTATTATCTTTCTAATTCCAAAAAGGAGTAGTACTGTCGTCATGATGACAACCTGTATGGATAAAGAAAGAAGGTATCAATACATTGTAGTAGGCATAATGTATTGTTTTTTCCTCTCATTCCCTGTTCCCCAACATCCATTCCCTTTCTCTAATACCTATTTCTCATTATTTTATCACGATAACATTAAAGAGCTGTTGTAGCATCTTGCGAAAGTGCTGTCCATATCTATCCTCTATCTCTGTAGGGGAGAGGGAGGTAGTGATATGTATGCGAGGATACGTCTGATCAAAGCGTTGCTCATAGTGACTCTCAATGATATTCGTAACTACCTCACAGGCATACCCATAGTGTTTAGCCACTTGTTCTTTGCCTAGGTTATCTAGGCAGAAGGGTTTTGCATTGATGTTTTCGTATCGCGTAGTCGTCTCGAAGCCTCTCTGCATAAAGTCATGCGAGAGTGAGCGACACGTCTTGATATCATACTGTTTTTTTCTAGAGAAAAAAGGTTTGACCAGCTGCATCACAGCAGTCTTGCCACTACTAGGAGCCCCCATGATGAGCAATCCTTTGTCTAGTGATAAATCTAATCTCTCTAGCGTAGCGTGATCTTCTATGGCATAGATAAGCACTTTGTACAGTGCATCTTTGAGAAACTGATTAATGATAAACTCCTCCCCATATAACTTTTTTCCCCTTTCGAGGATATAAGATAAGCAAGTATTAAAATCGTACTGCTTCGTGCTCTCAACCAAATCGTATGTGTCTTCTAAACTAGTTTTATAGGGCTTCATCATATTTTGAAATTGTTGAATTATTTATATTTATATGTTTTTGTTTATTGTTTATAGTTTTATATATGTGTCCCACTACTAGTCCACGACTTGTCCCACTTTCGGGACAAGTGCTGACCTCCTCTAGTGTCCCACTTTCGGGACAAGTAGTGGACTGGTACACTGTACCATTTTTTGGACTAGACGTGTCTGACTTTGCCTTCTTTATCTTCTTGTGTCGTTCTATGATATCTGGAGTATAGATGATCTTCATCACAGAGTTGCTATAGCTAGACGTAGAGGGTGTATAGACTATCCATCCCCAGTCCACCATCTCTTGGAGGCACTTACTGTAGGTAGTCTTGCTCCCTATCTTGCTCAGGCTCATTAGTTCAGGGCGGTTGATAATAAAAGTTTCTGTAAAATGGTTGAGGTTCCACTGTTGGAATAAGGCGATGTATAAGCTGACATGGGTTGGTTTTACAGCAGGATTATCCTTTAGTAATTCAAACCAAAAGTTGAGATACTTGATGTAATTGATGTTTTTCATATTGTCTTTTTTAAGTTGATAAATAGCTTTAGAATAGTATCAAATTTAAAAAAGAGATTTCATTTAAAAATACACTTTATAAACAAAGTTTCGATTATTTGTGATTTGTGTTTAGTATAGTTTAGATGTCTTATTTTATCGGTCATAAGCCTTGTTTTGTTTGATGAAATAAGTAGGTAAATAGAGATTTAAATGGCTTAAATGAAGATATTCAAATATTTTAGAAAGCGCAGTAAGTGCTCTAATCTTCGAAACATTGTTCTTGTTTAATTACGTGGTTCAATAAATGGACTAGAGGTGGACTCATCTGCTCTTTTTGACCGCTTATGCTATCTTGTGACCTGATTATAAACCCCATCAAAAAGTAAAATGTTATGAGAAGAAAACCAACGAGATTTTGTATTTACCCAAAAGATGTCATGCTTATCACGGGTAAGAGTTATTCGACGTCACTAAGACTGCTGCGAAAGATCAAGACAGTCTACCGCAAACCTAAGGAAGCTTATGTCAGCTACACGGAGTTCTGTGAGTATACAAATCTAGATGAACAGGAGGTGCTAGAGGCGATCAGTAGATACTAAGAGACGGCTATAGCGATGTAGAGGAGAGCCTATATCGCTATTTTTTTGTGCGATGAGGTGTAGATGGTTCAGATCAACTATTGATGAAGTAAGGAGATGGTTCGGATAGAGATTTGCCTTAATTCGGTAAAACACCTTCTAAGCCAAGTAATCACTGCTACTCTCCGAATAGTTTCCGAATGAGATAAAAATGAAATCTTGTTGTAATTTGATTATCAGTGTGTTGTTTCAATTTCAGTCAGGCATACTGGGTCAAAATGGGATTTTAGAGTCATTATCTCCATATCCGTTCATTTATAGGCATAGCGCATCGCTCCACCTAGAGATAGGGGAGGTGAGTAATGGGAAAGATTAGGCTATCCCAATGTAGGCATCATAGGAGTAGATGAGGTACATGTACACGCAGTGGACTTCTTCTTTCTAAATAGATAGTAGAGATGATTAGCTCCATCGACAACGAGCGTGTTGATATGAATCAATTCATACCCTTTGCCATCTAAATAGTTTATGATATCGATATCCGAATTAAAAATCATGGGTGTACCATCATCATTTTTGAGTTGCTTATTTTTTGCCTTTTGCCCGTAGTTTATATTGGCATAATGCTTACTTGATAGGGTAGGTACAGTTACGGTTACCTCTAGATAAGTAGCCGTGATCTCCGATAGAGGCGTGTCACTGACCGTCTGCCCATAAGATATCGTGCAGAATAGTGTGGCGATAAGTAAGATAAATTTATTCATAGTTGTGTTTAATTATGTATGTAAAGCTAAAGATAGACTATATCAGGGATAGTAGTATGTGTTAGTCTTATTAATTTAATAGTACATACTGAGAATGTTGAACTGTGATATAATAAATAGGGGATATCACAGTTAATTAGGTATTGCTAAAAAGAAATAAAAACAGAGTGATAAACCGCTCGCAACAAATTGTTTATGAAAAAGAAAATACTACTAGTGTCTACTGTACTGACACTACTGACTACTGCTGATATCACAGCTCAAGCGAAGAAGGATAATACTCCTACTAACCGCGATCAGACTACGAAGAGCTATAGTAAGGAGGCTACTCCTGTGCGCTCTCGCATCAGTATCGAGCAGCTATCTCGCAACCTAACCAAAGCCTTTAAGGAGAAATTTCCTACTAATGCTGTGGATTATGATCGCTCGGTTATCTTTGACTTTATGATAGAGCCTGACGGTACTGCGTCTTATATAGAAGTGGTGCGCAGTGACTTCGACAAGGAGATGGAAGTCCACCTTATCCAACTAATCGATAAAGTAACCATGAACGCCTGGGAACCTGCTTCTCTAAAAGGTAAGAAAATCCCCATGCAATACACCGTGAAGCTATACGTGATGAGCAATTGACAAATGACAATGAATAGCGAGGAATAATCTACGTCTTGTATATCAAAGTAGAGACGGATTATCATCCGTGTCACATAATGTATG
>NZ_JBBPHK010000033.1:0-26780 GCF_038039805.1 Myroides odoratimimus | reverse complement strand
ATCACCTGTTCAGTTTAGACCGGAATTACCCGTTCAGTTTAGACCGGAATATCCACATATTTAGTAGACAAATTAAATGATATGTTTTTAGAAATGTTTCCAAAGTTTAAAAATGCTGAAATATTAAAATTAGAAGAAAAACTAAGACAATTAAAATATGATTCCATTAATTATAAATAATCAATTTGCAGAAAATCATTACAACTCCATCAAAAATGCTCTTATTAGTCAAATAAACCGCATCCTTAATGATGGAGGAATAAATAAGAGACCTAGAGGTCAAGCAAATTATAAGATTACCTATTCAAATACTTTACAAACCTTATTACAGGAATTTGCTAATGACCCAGACACATACTTAAAACCTTTAATCGTTAAGTCACCTGATGATATCAATACTTACGTTTCTGATTTAAATCATAGTAATTCTGACTATATCAATTCAAATCACGATGATAATATGATTTTATACAATCTTTTTGTTAACAGTATTTATGATAATACCGATATATTTAATAAATGGAATTTCATAAACAAAATAAATCTGTCTACATGTCCTTATTGCAATAGAAACTATATTTATACTACTACAAAAAGTAAAACAATAAAACCAGAGATCGATCATTTTTATCCCAAGCATAAATACCCAATACTAGCAATTAGTTACTTTAACTTAATTCCATCATGTTCACCATGTAATGGTATTAGTGCTAAACATCAAAAAGATCCTTTCCATATAGGACTAGTGAATCCTTATTTATTAAAAAACAATGATTTTGTTTTCACTCATAAAATTAAAAATATAGCAATTTTAAATCCACTTAGTGAAAAATCTGATGTAGAAATTCAATTTAAGAAAGCTTATCAAGGACATTTAGATCTTTTTAATTTAAAACAATTATATGAATTACATCATGATCATGCATTAGAGTTAATAATTAAGAAAAGGCTGAAATATTCTAAGAAATATCGCGATTATTTAAACTCTTATAATGGTTTGAAGTTTAGTCAAACTGATATTGATCATATGATTCTTGGCAATTATGCATTACAAGAAGAGCAACATAAACGGCCATTAGCTAAATTATATCAAGATATAGGTAAAGAATTAGGCTTAATATAGTATTATTCTTTATAAAATATAACAAGGTAAAGATTTATCTTTACCTTGTTATATTTTAAATTAGAAATCTACATTTATTTTATTTGATTTAAAAAGGTATTATTTGAAGCTAAAGCCTTTTTTATAACTACTTTGTAATTATTACTTCCCAAGTCTTCTGCTAAAGCCTCTGTCTCATTCAATAAAAAACCTTTGATTTTAGAAGGTTTACCTAAATAATCTGAGTTCTTTCTAAAACTAGATAATGTTGAAGTATATACACTATTAAATTTCTTACGATATCTATCTAGTAAATCCAATTTTTTATAATGACTTGAAATAATATCAAATAAATTAGTATCTATACTAGTTCGATTTTCTAAATAAAACTCAGCACTAAATACTTTTGAAGTTGGTTCGAATTTTAAATTCATAAACAAATACTGATCAAGACATATATCATCTAAGTACAAATTAATTATTCCTCTTTTTAAAGTTTTTTTATTTTTCCAGTATTGTTCCTTTAATTGATTACATCTTAAACAACAGGGAATTAAATTAAGAGGTTTAACCGAAAACTCGCTAAAATCTTCTTTAGGTAGATAATGATCTATAGAATCATCAGAATCAATTCCGCAATATTGGCATATATTCCCAACTTGAGCTTCTCTAATATTTAAAATAAGGGTATTCAATGCTTTAGTTTTTTTGCTATAACAACCTATAAGATTTGCCTTATCATCATTAACGAATGTACTATTAGATATATTTTCTAAACTATTGCTTAAGAATTCCCTATCATATTCCCTATATCTATCAGAAACTTGTGTTTTAATTAATTTTAATTCATCACGTGTTTTAATTAATTTAGATTCTCTAATCTTTTCAAACTCATCAAAACAGTCTACAGTAGGTTTTTTAAGATTCTTCATTATATAAATTATATAAGTATGTTTTTGCGTTTAAACTAAGCTTATTATCAAATAACTCTAATACTTCCTCATATTCAAGATTTTCACTTAACTTTTGAAAAACCTCTTTATAGGTCCCTTTATTATCTTTTACTTGAAAAATTTCCTCTGTCAACTCATCTAAATTCTCACCAAAACTTTCCATAGCAAGGCTTCTAACATAAGGTAAATTTTCAACTCTATCAAATACTTTCACATATCTAGACGGAATCTCTTGAAGAATAATTGGTGAATGAGTTGCAACTATCGCATAAGAATCAAATTGATTAAGTAATACATCCAACATCCTAATAAAACTTGATACTGCATTTGGGTGTAAGTGCATCTCTGGTTCATCAAATAACAATAATGAATTCTCTCTGATATTAGCTAAAATCTCAGTTATAACATACATCAAAAAACTTTGTCCAGAACTTAATAGTCGAACCGATGGATCACTAACAAAAGCAAAATTTTTATTCTCAAAGATCTCTGTGTAATAGTGCTTCGCTAAATCCTCTCCCAATATTTCACGCATAACTCTAGTCCAGTTTCTATCTCTATCTAAAGAAAGTATACCTTCAACTGATTCTTTATAATTTTCAGTAACCTTTATAGAAGACAATAATCCTCCGTTTTCTGACTTTAATCCGCAATATTTATAACTAAAAGCTTTATCCTTCTTAGGCCTAGAAAATTTATCAAAGATGCTATAGGATACAGCTATCACTTTACTAAATAGAGGTCTTGAAGGTTTAAAAGTATCCTCTGCTATTACCTTTCTCGTTTGTCCACTTAAATCTAAGGCTAATTGGGCCAAAAATTGAGTTTTACCAGTTCCATTTTTACCAATAATAGCAATAAGTCTACTTGGAAAATCAGAATTTTCAAACATATCCCCAAAATTAAAGCTTACCTTATGTTCTCCTTCTGTATTAGCCAATTTGCATTTATAACTAAATTTAAAAGCATTCTCAATAGATATACCTTCTATAATATATCTAGCTTGATAATATGCTTTTTCAGCCTCACTAGTTCTTATCAAAGATCTTTTAAAAGTATAGTTATTTTCAAATTTCTCCTTAATAACAGGTAAAAAAGCTATATCATTAAGATTCTGCAATACTTGGTAGAAAAAGTCTTCATTAGAAAATTTCTTTTTTAAATTTTTATAAAAATCAATGCTTTGACCCAGAGAACAAAACTCATCAGACAACTCCTCAAACTCTTTAGCAATACAGTCATTAGTTCTACTTTCTGTTTCATGCATTATCTTGATTCGACCTATAGAGTGATCCTTACCATTTTCATCAAAATATTCTAATTATAACTTGTTTTTCGTGTATAATCATCCCAAGCAATATAGGTAAGTAGAAAAAACGGAAAATCCATGCTATCTTCATTGTCTACATAGAACTTTATATCCTGCATAATTAAATTCATTTTAAAGCTATCATGCAATATAAAACATATAAGGTGTTTATAAATAAAAATATTGTGAGTAGTCATTTATTTTGAGTAAAACGAAAACCTTCTCTGATTAATTAGCATATTAAAGGTCTTTCTAACTTAATTATCTTATCTTCATCAATTACAAAAAGCACACATTAAATGTTTGAAAAACACTAATTTATCGACGAGATCACTACTTACACTTATAACTTATCTTTTTTAAACAACCATAATAAAAATAAGTATAATCAAATCTTTTTCAGTAATTTAAAAGTTGTACTGGGCTAGACTACTTAGAACAACTAAAATAAATTAAAAAACCTAATGGTTTATATCAATAAAAATTGAGTCTGAGATTCGGACTATTTTATCTAGTAAATGATGAAATAAAAAAATAATAAGATATCTATATTATAATGAATAAGAGTAAATTAAATAACAACATAGCACTAATAAAAAAAGCAATTAACAATGACAAACTTGTTATTTTTGCTGGAGCCGGAGTCTCTAAAGACTCAGGGCTTCCTCTTTGGGGAGAATTAATTCAAGAAATAAAAGGATTCTTAAATGAGGATATTGAAGAAGATGATCCTTTAAAAATAGCTCAATTCTTATATAATGAAAAAGGAGAAAAAGAATACAATGATATTATAAAGGATGCTTTGTATAGAAACATAGAGACGTACACACCATTACACGAGTTGATATTTGAGCTAAATCCGCAACACATTATCACTACAAACTATGATTACTTTTTTGAAGATGTTATTAACAATAAAGGACTTCCTTTTTCTGTTGTATCTAAGGATATTGACTTGCCATATGCTGGACATAAAAATCTCTTAATAAAATATCATGGTGACTTTCAAAATCAGAATATAGTTTTTAAAGAAACTGACTATTTAGAATTCTCTAAAAACCATACATTAAAAGAAATTTTTGTTAAGTCACTGTTTAGCAACAAGGTCATACTTTTTATTGGATACAGCGTTGGAGACATCAATCTTAAACTATTAATAAGAGATATACAGTTTATTCTAAACAAGCACCATCAAAGAGCATATTTTCTTTCTCATAAAGAAGTATTATCTACTTCTCAGATTAAATATTTTGAAAATCTAGGTATCAATATAATTAGTTATGATCAAGAGCAACTAAAAGATTTAAATGATAATGCAAAACTATCTCTCACAGGTCAAATAGTTCATAAACAATTAGAGTTTATTAAAGATTTTGACTTGTATGAATATGAAAGAAGAAAAGGTAATGTATCTACACAAGCTAAAATAATAGACGATATGTATACCTCTTTGTATCGTTTTGATTACTTCAGAGTATTACCTAAGAAATTCTTAGCGTCTTTATATCCTTATAATAAAAATTCTAAAGATGATACATACTATAACGTGGAATCAAATACTCTAGTTTGTCATGATAATGAACTACATAGTTTACTAAAAAAATATAAAGGAGAAAATGATGCTGATTTTACAAATGAAGAAAAACGTAAACTTAATTCTGTTTTTGCTCGTTTGATGTACTCTAATATCTATTATATAGGAAAGAAAACTGGATGTAAAGATTCTTTTGGTAATAAATCTACTGGAGACATAATAGACTTATCTACTAAGTATTTCTCTGAACATGATAACTGTGATTGTATAAACTGTTCTATTAGAAATTTAAAATATTCTGATGCTATACTAAAAATAGAAAAATACAAGATTACAAATGACTTTAGATTATGGGATGACTTAGTATTTGCATATGCGCTTTATCAATTAGCTGAATATTACGATTCTTTTAAAGCATATGAAATAATTGAGGTAAAATCAAATAGGCTAAAACAAATGGACGTTAGTTTTATTTGTACCTACAATATGAAAAGATTGGGGCTTAGAATTAGAAATTTATCTTTATATGATCATAGATACTCTTGTGCAGATCTAACAAGCATAAGAATACAAGCTAAAAAAATAGATCTAGATAAAACTTTAGACAAAGTCAAATACTTTGTAGATAAAGATGTATTTAATCTACTCAAAGAAATTCATAACGGCATATATATCCAAGAGTTGTGCAATGATATAGAGGAAAAATATATTAGAGTACTACACGAAATAAAAACAATTAAAAATGGAGGATCAGCAACTAGCTCTTCATATTTTAATTTACATAATACTACTCGAGAACTAACTAGATTTTTAGAATTAAATTTCATTATAGGAAATGGTTTTTCTACAACACAAAAATCTATTAATAAATCTATTAAAGCTTTTATTCTTGGTTTCTATGTAGGCACACTAAAAATACCTGCTCATCAGTCTAAAATTTTTGAAATTTCGAAACTAGACAGTTTCGATCATTTTTTATTTGAACAAATAATTAACTACAATGAACCTAAAGAATTGATTAATTTTATTAGAGAACATAACCTCTCAGATATAAAATTTGATCAGGAGAGTCAGGAATCTGTATTTATTCTCATTTGTGACTTTTTCAAATCTTCATACAAAGTTTACGACCTTTTCAATGATATAAGTGAGAATACAGTTTTTATAAATTATTTAAATTACAACACTAATTTTAAATATAGGATAATTCACCAATTTAATAATTTATGTATTGTTCTAACATACTTTAAATTCTCAGAAGCTCAAATAAAACAAGTCTATTCAGATATAAATAAATTTATTAAATATACCAAATTCAATGAACGTGATGTTTTTGAATTATTTGAAAATCTAATAGATACAAAATATTCAATAATTGGATATGATTTATTAATAGATACTTTAGATATATTTAATTCAAAACAAAATTACAATCATTGTTATGTAACACTTTTACTTAAATTAAAAGAACTAAACAATAATTTCATAAACAATAACATTCGTGTAGATCTAATCAATTTAGAAAGAAGTGAATATGAAAACTTGTTCATATATCATTCATTAAATACTAATAGTAAAAAACAATTCTTGAAAAGAATAGAGCAAAATCTAGAAGAAAATTTTGATACATCTACAGTTTTTTTGCTGTTGGTAGAAAAAGTACCTGTAAAAAAAGATACCAAGAATAGGTATATTGAAATTATGCATAGCAAATTAGAAGAATTAAAAGAAATAACTAGCGAAGATTATACAAACTATTATCTTTTTAATCAATATACTCAATATTTTGAGTTAGTTTATCTAAATAGAATAGATAGCTCTAAATTACAATTCATGAATATAAAAAATGAAATTTTCAAATTTATAATCAACCCTGAAAATTATGATAAAATAAAATTTGATGTAGCTTGGTTAAAGGTTTTTAATTATGATATTTTCTTACAAAGATTTGCTAAAATTGATTACATTATTAAAGAATTAGAGATCTATTTAATTAATAACAGTGACAAGAAACTAAATACTATCTACTTCAAGCTAAAAAAATACACTATAAAAGAGAAGAAACGATAACTTTCTTTATCTATAAAACATATTACTATACGTAACATCTTTCTAAAATGAGTAAGTTTAAAACAAAATATGACTGTTTTGATCAAAAAGGAGAAACAAATCTACCAGATAATCAATTTATAGAATCTCTAATTAAGAATGATATAGAGCCTATTATTTATATAGACAGTTGTGTTTGTCTACATATTATCAAAGTAATAGACCATAAACATAAAGCTAAACAGATAAATCTTGAAAGAATTATTTCTTTAAAAGAGTATCTCACTAAACATCCAAATATCCAAATAAATCCAACTTTTGCGCTTTTAGAATTATGCTATCTCAAGTCAGGATATGATGTTAAAAAATTGTTTGAGCTTAAATTAAGAATTGATTTTTTTATCCAAATACCTTTGAAATCATTAAAAAGTTACCAGTATGACTTTCATCGTGATATAATCATTAAAAAAGACTTATCAAAAGAAAAAATTAATTCCCTTGAAGCTGTAGATCAAATTATTAAAAACACTTACTGTACATTACTTAAAATAAGATCAATAGCTTTAAAAAATCTAACAAAACAAAAAGCAGAGAATAATATCAATGAATTATCCGATTGGATGATTAATGAATTAAACATTTTTAGAGGTGCTGAATATAAATTAGCACTCAACATTTTTGGAGGAAATACAAACTATAGAAAAATGATAGGTTTAGATAGTAGAGATTCAAAAGACATTAAAAAGAAAATTTTAGGATCTTCTTGGGATATGTACCATTCTAAATTATGCGCGAATAACTTTAGAATTTCTCAAATACTGCAAAAAAATATTCATCCGTTCTTTTTGACAAGTGATGCCAATTTATTTAAACTTTTTCATAATGTATCTATTGAGGTTATAAAAGATGGAGGAGATGAATCTATATCTTCATACATTATGATGTCAGACTTTACTTATCCACATTTTGAAGAATCTTTTATTGAAAAAAACAATCAAAACTTGCTGAATTTATGGCTCCAAAGATCTAATTATGACTATTCATATAATGATGATATGGTAAATAAATTAATCTTGAATCTAGAAATAGACAATGGAATTATTTTATAATTATAACTTTTAAGACTAAAAATGGTGTAGTATAAATATATACAAAATCATTATTAGGACACTTAATCAAACATATTATTAAAATGGCACATCCCAAGAATCAACATTATGTTCCAAAAGTTTTACTAAAAAGCTTTTCAAGCAAAGATTCATTTATTTGGACTTACGATAAAGTTGCTAAAAACAAAAATTGGAACGTTATTAAAAAAAGGTCTATCAACAGGGTTGCAAGTGAAAATTATTTTTATGATCAAGTACAAAATAACAAAGATTTTAGTTTTGAATATGAACTTGGAAAAATAGAAAGAGAAACCTCTCCTTTGATTGAGAAACTTGTTTTAAATCAAAACATAAATTCAATAACAGAATTAGAAAAAGAAAAGCTCTCATATTTTGTTGCTATACAATTAATAAGAACTAAATTTCAATTAAATAGAATTAAAGATTATGTAATCAATTTTGAAGAAAAAACAAACAGTTTTATTGGTATAAAACAAGATCCTATTGACTATAAAATGTTATGGTTCTCCTTATTTGAAGCTGCAAAAGAATTTTCAATGGCAATTAAAAACAAAGTATGGTTTCTAGGTCAAAGCGACAAATTATTCTATACTTCAGACAATCCAGTAGTTTTACAAAATACTATAAATAAAAGTACTATTCGTGGTACTATCGGTTTAGATTCTTATGGAATTGAAATTTATATGCCACTATCAGATTCAGTAATACTTTGTATGTTTTGCGAAAAACTACTTCAGAATAAACATGGTATTCTGAACTTAAAGAAATTTAACTCTGAAAATATTTTAAATGTAAACGCTCTGCAGTTCTATCAATCAGAAAGGTTCTTATTTTCATCTTCAAACAATTTTGAAATGATAGAAGAAATAATAAATAAACAAAATGCTATATAATATCACATTACTGAAATTGAAATATAAAACATACAACTAAAAAATTCGAAAAATCATCCCTCTTTTTCTTTACCAATTATTCAACAAAAACAGTAATCCTTTCACATTAATCTGTTAAAAATAAACAGTTGATTTTGGTGCGAATTATTTTGAAAAAAAGTGTTGTAAAAAAAAACACAAACAGGTTTAAACCCCTATGAATACTAGGATCTAAATTATTGTATCGGTTACTTTTAGTTTTTATTGAAAAAATAACATTTATTACAAGATTTGATTCTATCTTAGTTTATCCAGTTGTTATAAAAGTAATAAAAGAGAGACTTAATTTAAAGAACGATTTTTGGGAGAATTATCACAGTAAAAATTCAACACTTCCTATCTCTAAAATTATAGATATGGTTTTTAATAAAAACTATAATATATATTTAACTAATAACAAAAGACTTATAAATTAATCATATACTCAAATAGCCTCCATAAAGGAGGCTATTATTGGGAATAATCTGTCATTTTAAATCTTACAGAGAGATTGTTGAAAAAAAAATTTTGTTGTTTTAATATATAATAAAGATTGATTTTAAAAAAACTAACTTAAACTATTACACTAGCCCCCTTTATTAAACATAATAGCTAATTAATAATTTATTATTACAACCTAATCAAATATATAATAATTAAAAGGCTATTCACTCTAGATATTAATATCTCCATAGCATTAATCCAGCTTGATATCCTGCTCCTAATGTCCACATCAAAAAGTAATCCCCTTGCTTTAATGGTTTTACTTCTTTTTGATATTGATGTAACGCTAAAAAAGGACTAGATGATCCTGAATAACCTAGCTCTTTAGAGTAAAAAGGAACCTTTTTATCTGGTAAATTATAATACTCTTTTATCTTTTTTATGTTTTTTAAAGATAATTGAGATAATAAGAATAGACTGATATCTTCTATTGTTAATCCATTTTTTGCTAAAAAGCTCTCTATCTTATCCAGTGCAAATTCCACACTTCCACTTCCATCAAATGATGTATCCCACATTGTTAATTCTCCTGGCATAAAACAAGAATGCCCTTTAGGAGGAAATAAAACTGTATCACAAAAACTGCTATCAGTATGATAAAGAACATCTACTAAACCTGAAGGCGTTGTATCTTTTTCTACAATAAAAGCAAATGCTGAATCAGAAAAACAGAAAGCTGTTACAGGATTTTTAGTATCTAAAATATTAGATAGTTTTTCAGAACAAACCACCAGTGCTTTACTTGCCGTTTTACTACTGTTTAAATAATGGGTAACTTGATCTAAAGCAACAAAAGCTCCAATGCAATTAACATTAATATCATAACACATCGTATTATGCTTTGCCTTTAATCCATTATGTATAAAAATGGAATCACAAGGAATTTGATGCTCTGGTGTACAGGTTACAAAAGCTATAATATCTATTTCTCCTATAGAGATACCACTTTGTTTTAAGACACCTTTTGCAGCTTCTATTCCCATAGATACTGTGGTTTCATCTGAATTTTTTGGTACAATAAAACGATTAGTTCTTCCTAAAGCTTCTTGAATCTTGCCCATAGAGACACCCTGTTCCTCAAATTGCTTAATAACATCCTCGTTACTCTCAATATTTGAAGGATGGTAAAAATAAGTATGTACTAATTTCATATTAATATGTTTTCATTTGTTTTATAACTCGTTTTACTTTACTCAAATTATATTTATGACGAATTTCAAAACAACTACGCTCAAACAAGTATCATTTTGTTATACACAAGAGCATTTTAACAAAAAGAACATTAATTATTAGTATTCCTAACAAAAAAGGACACCCAGTAAAACATAAACAACAAAATATCATTGATTTAAAAAACAATATCAACAAACTTTTTAATTAGTACTTAATCTGTTAATGACAATAAAAAAATATTTTATATTTAACAATTCATCCTTTTTATCTCTGTAAAAACTATTTCTTATATACTTAAATTCTACATCCAACTTATAAAGACTTCATCTTTATAAAAAATAGTATCAAAAGAACTATTTGTGTCAAAAGCATTTTATTCTGTTTTTTCTTCTCTTAACTTATTAAAAAAATCTTGGCGTATTAATCATACTACGCTGCTTAAATAATTCAAATCTTAAGAAGATCTCATGTGAACCTGAGTTATAACGTTGAAGCGCAGTAGTATCAAAATCATAAGAATATCCTACAAATAGATTTTCATTGACCTGGAATCCTGCCAAGGCACTTACTGAAGCATCCCAACGATAAGCTCCTCCTAAAGTAAACTTGTCATACAACAAAAAGTTAGCTGTTAAATCAACCTGTAATGGTGCTCCACTTACTGTCTTAACTAAAGCTGCTGGCTTAAATAACAAGTTCTCACTCACATCGAATACATACCCTCCCATTAAGTAGAAATGCATCTTCTGACGCATAGTCGTGATATCATTATCATCGTAGCGATCCGTAGTTAAGAAATTCGGAACTGATAACCCTACATAAGCTTTATCAGAGTATAAATAAACCCCTGCTCCAATATTAGAATTAAACTTGTTGTTTAGATTCTCTTGGCTCACGGGATCTGTTGGATTGTGGATATTAAGCTTTGTATAATCAACACTTAATAAATTAGCTGTTCCTTTCAAACCGAATGCTAATTTATAATCAGCATTTAAGTCAATAGCATAAGCTAAATCTACAGAGATATTATTCTCATCCATCGCTCCTAGACGATCATTGGTAAAGTTCACTCCTAGTCCTAATCCACTTTCTCCAAGAGGAGTAGACACAGATACATTCGCTGTTTTAGGTGCTCCATCTAGTCCTACCCACTGTGTTCTGTACATTCCAAACACATTAAGTGTCCCACGACTCCCTGCATAAGCAGGGTTGATCATGTTAGTATTATACATATACTGGGTATACTGCGGATCTTGCTGAGCGTAAAGTGTAGAAGTAATACCTACTGTAAGTAGGTATACTCCTATTAATATAATTCTCTTTTTCAATTTCATAACTATCACTTTATTCATTTTCTAAATGCAAATACCCTGTTTTTTTAATTCTAGTTCCTTTAAAGTCATACTCTATTACATAGAAATAAGTTCCTGATGGTAATTTCTCATTTTTGTTTATAGTAATACGTCCATCAGAGTATCCTCTAAACACATTACCTGCACTGTCATAACTCTTCGTGTCAAATACCTTCACTCCCCAACGGTTATAAATCTCAACTGTATTATTAGGAAAACGATTAATATTCTCTATAATAAAATAGTCATTCTTTCCATCTGCATTAGGTGTTACAAGATTATAAACAACAATATCTTTTTCTTCATAAGATGGAGCAGGCTTTACTTTTGCCAATGTAAAAATGCCATAATTAGTAATGCTTGTTGGTGTAGCAATTTCTTTACGCTCTATATCCACTACTCCACCTTCATCTACCCAGAGCTGCTCCTGAACATCCCAGCGAACAATATGTAACTCTTTCTCTGGATTGGTTAATAATTCCATTGGAGTTGTATTATTATTCCATGATAAAGTTATAATAACAGAACCACTACCTTTTTTTGCTTGATTAATTACCCAAAACTCCTTCGTGTTAATCACCTCTATGTTACCTACACGCTTTTGATGAGGATAAAGTAAATTAGAATTATTTAAAAAATACTCACTTGAATACAAATCAATTAGACTCTCCGAAGCAGAAATACTTGCATAACGATAATATCCATTCTTACCAATAGGAAAGGTAAAAGCCTTGTTTCCTTTTTTGTCAACTACTCCGTCAACATAACTTTGATTACTTACCTTAGTATGTGTGGCATTTTCCTTAAATAATATACTTGCTTCTGCATCCACATTTACCTTTACAATGCCTTGAATAAAATTAGCTTTTCCATTAATTAAAAAATCATTTTTTAGCTCAAAAGGATACTCAGAAGAACTATTATCAAAGACAATATCAAAATATTCTGAAGGTTTAGAACCTGTCAAATTCTGTAATTGATTCCCTTTAAATAGAGCTATTCCAGTTGTGTTACCTGTCGTATAAGTAAATAAACCATCATTGTGATAACTCTTATAAAACTGAATTTCCCCATTATTAAAAACAGAGCCTATATTGCCATTTTTAAAATCAAAATAAGTGCTAACCACAGTATTAGGCATTATAGATAATTGGCCAATATTAACAGTAATTGATTCACTAGATTGAGCATAAATAACCTTATTAGGTACTAAAACTACTATTATGAGCAGCCCTAGT
The DNA here is from genome assembly GCF_038039805.1 of Myroides odoratimimus. GTDB lineage: Bacteria > Bacteroidota > Bacteroidia > Flavobacteriales > Flavobacteriaceae > Flavobacterium > Flavobacterium odoratimimum_B. The sequence goes on along the minus strand of NZ_JBBPHK010000033.1, from coordinate 13,525 downwards.
ATATTCATAATATTTCTTGTCATAGTTTTATGATTTAAGGTTAATTACTCTAGTCTTGTACGTATTAATGGATTTACAATTGTTCCACAATTTTTGACTATTACTTTTAAATATTGTGTATTACCAAAACTACACCCTTGTCTTTTGGTGTCTATCTTCAAATAAAGATTATCTGCTTTACTATACTTGCTGTAAGTCTTTTTCAACTCAAATTGCTGTTTATCTTGAGTATTATTAATCTGATAAAGTAAAGAATTGGGAATATCATTCCAACCAATTATATCAAACTGTCCTGTATCAGAGTTTACAGTAGGACTAAGTGTTGCATAGGCAAAAGAAAGATTATATGTTGTACAAGGATCTAGTTTTTCAATCTCTAATGGAGCTGTAATACATAGATTATTATTACCTAAATGCATAGTTAATGTTGGAAGTACAGAAACATCCCATACATAGGTCTTGACCCCTAGTAGATTAACAGATACAACATTATCCATGCGTATTTCTATTCGATCAAAAGTTGCTCCAATTCCCTCTAAAGTGATTGCATATTTATCCTTAGCCTGATTACTGATTAATTTTAATAGATCTAGTCTAATAATTTCAAAGGCATTTGAATGTACTTCTTCTCCAATGGGTTTACTTCCCATATATCTTTGAATAGAAAAATTACTTAACAAATTCAAATCCAACACAACCCCTCCTTCTGCACTCATAATAATCTGAACTTTATCACCAGGCCTAGCCAAATCTTTAAATTTAACTACTAACTTTTGACGATTTAAAACTGAAGCTGAAGTATTAAAAACTGCTGCTGTATCATAATTAGGGGTTCCATTCAAGTTTGTATTATTTTCAATAGCGTCTACTGCGTAATAGGGATTTAACACCCCTGAAAGACTAGTGGCTACACCTATACCTGCATCTTCTACTCCATAGAGTACATCCTTAGTTGTTTTATTTAACAATAGATGTGCTGTTGCTCCATTGATACTTATATTACTTTCACACACTTCTGAAGAACTTACCAAAATGCGCTCATCAATATAAGCACCATATACTCTTGCTGATGTAGCTACTCCTAATAAGCCTCCATTTAAAACTCTAACACCTCCATAGTTAATCATATTTCCCATATTGTCTTTAGGAATAAAAGTATACTCAAATACATTATCCCCTGCCAATACATTAACCAAATCTAATTCTCCTATTGAAATAAGTGGCCCTATAACAGCTCCGTTTTTATCTAGTGCCTGAATAGTAGTTCCTCCTATTAACTCTAACAAACTAAACTGTTGTCCAAGCTTTATGGTTATAGGAGTCCCTGCAACTATGGGCGTATTCACTACATTATCAAATGTTAAATCTACCCATGCAGTACCTATTCCCGCTAAGTTAACTAGATTAGATATTGTTGAAAATGTTGACAAGTCTTGATCAATAGCTTTTGATTCATCTAATACAGCTCCAGTTAAAATACTCCCCTTAGTAACATGAGTAGCCATTTTTTGTTTATATCTATATTCACATTCTTGTTTATCATAAACATAAACAGTTATTCGCTTTACAATATCACACGTTACATTACTATCTGCAATTGCATTCTTTGAAATCGCATAATAATTATAAGTTCCTATTTTATCAAAAGAAATTGTTTGTCCAGTTACATTTGCGTTTGTTAACTCATCAAAAATTTGAACACCTGAATTATTAGGTAAATTTGATTCATACAATGCCGCATTAAAAAAGACTGATGCATCTGCTACACCATTCCCATCAGAATCTAGCTTAACACTTATAGAGGATTTTCCTTGAATCGAAAACTCTTTTTGATCCTGAACATTAAAACTAGCATATCTATTAGGACAGTATTCAGAGGTTTGGATACCTTTTATATAATAAGTACCTAAAGGTTGCCACTTATTTGCATCTTTATCAGCTTGTGTTTTAAAGAGAATCTCTTTTTGTTGTTGATTTACAATAACATATTCATTATTCTCATTATAATCTGGTATCAAATGAGTTAGATCAAATTTTCGTTGGCGAATCCCAGCGATTACAAACTCTTTAGAACACATTTTAACAGTCTTAGCAACAGCATCGACAAAGGCAACATCATAAATCTGTAAATCACCATTTATAGTTAATACTCCTACCGAAATAGGTTTTTTAACTTTGATAGAAATCTTATCATACTTTACTAAATTGCCATTTGCATCCTTTCCTGGCGAGGCTAAAAAACTAAATGGTGTATTTCCTCCTGCATTTATAATTCCTAATACATCTGCCTTTAAAACATTCTGATTTACCTTAACTGTACTCACTACTGTATTATTACTATAGAAGAGGACCTCTACTCCTGAGGCAACATTTGCTTTTAAAAGACCAGAAGGTAATTGCATTTTAATACGTACTACTTTTTTATTTGTTTCTTCTGGAAGATAAAAGAACTGTTCAATTTGACTATCTATACCTAAATTTAGTAAATTCGAACTACCTACACTAGCAAAGGATGCAAGATCATTATCAATTGCATTTTGCTCATTTTTAATAGGTCTACTTTCTCCTAGTAATGTTAAAACATCATTACTAGACTTATAATTAGTGAGTATTTCAGGACAAGAAGGCAAAACAGAATAATAAAATGAATCATAAATATTAACAAAATGAGATCCTAGTATACCAGCTGTTTTATCTTGAATAGCAATACGATCAAAGCTTGCTCCTGCAGTTACTCTAGCATAATAATTACCATATGCATCTTTTACAAAACGAACTTTAGCCTCATCACTCTCTTTATAATTGTGTAAACCTACTGCAAAGACAACATTATTACCTTGACTTACAGTAAAAGTTGTTTCGTGTATTCCTCCTAGTAATACCCCTTGTAAAACCTTTGTAAGAAAATTTCCGACATATCCACCTAACAAGTAGTTAAGAGACTCATTTTCAGAACTAGTTAATTTAATGTAATAAACATTTTTACTTCCATCAATGAGCTCGCTATGTATTAAAGTCAATATAGGTGAAACACTACCTAGAAGAGTAGTTGATTTAACCTGCGTAAAAGTAGTTTCTTTTGTATCATAAGCGTTTGCTCTCTCTTCTGGAGAAATATACTCACTTCCTGAGACTGACCTATTACTTGTAGAGCTTGTTGGTCTAATCTTTACGCCTGAAGAATTAGTCATTTGTGCTAATACACTAACTTTTATAAACAAGAATAAAATCAACAATACACTTCTATATATTTTGTAATTATCTTTCATATTCTCTATTTAAATATTAAACAACTATTTAATTACAAAAACAACATTAACAAAAGAGTAATCCGTTCCTGTACCTTTTACTGTATAAGTTAATACTCCATTTTGATCAATACTTAAACCTTCTAAGGCAGAAGTATCATAATCTGTTATATAGTACCAAAGATCAGTAGGTAAGGACATATTAGGAATCTCATTTGGAGCAGTAGTCTCAGGAGTACCTCCCGAACTTTTTATAAATTTCGGGCTTAATAAATTAGAATTAACAGTGCCTCCATTTGAATCCATTACAAATGTTTTCCCTGTAAATTGAGCGATATATTCAGCGTGAAGATTTCGCTTAAATTGACCAAGTACTGAAGTATTAATAACAATAGAAGGCATATAAAAGAACTTTGCTTTTACAAGTTTGTCATCAGCTGTAATTATTCTTATCCATTTACTGTTTGATTGATTACTACTATCCTCATGCCAATAATAATACCCTGGACTTAATCCCTGTAACACAACATTAGAAGTATTATATATCATCAAAGAATTAGCATTAGCAATACTTGTTTGTAATTGCTGTGTTACTGAGCTTAATGCTATTCTGGGTAATAAAATCCCCTTATTTGTTGCTACTACTTCTAATTGAGCAGAGCCATTAGGTTTTGATGTCCCAATACCATTCTGTGCCTTTAATGTAAATACATTAAGAGCACAGAATACAATAATTACTAGATATTTACTTTTCATACTACTAAATTTTAAATAATTTCCTTTCGCACTTTATATAGATACTTATTTAGTGCTTGAATCAATAGTAGATTACTTTATTTTACAGAGTAGTCAGTAACTACTTTTATAGCGAAATCAGCTGCAATTACCTCTGGTAAAAGTGCATACCAATTCCCTACTCCTATTTTAAAAGTCAAAGTGTTTCCTGATACCAAAACATCTGTTGTTGCTGTATTGATAATTTGATTAGTTGCAGCATTTAAAAGCTTAATTTCCACTACATTCCCTACTGTTTTTCCTAAAGGAACATTTAATGTAATAGCTGATACATCTGCAGTACCTTTAGCTACTGTAGCTGAATATATGCCCTTATATATTTTACCTCCATCAATCCAGGTATCTCCAGTATTTACAATAACAGTATTACTGTAAGTATCACCTAGTTGATTTTTTATTTCTTGCTTTTGTTCAATAGTAGCATTAGTAATTGCATATACTACTGCTGAGGAAATGTCTACAATTTCTCTAACTTTAGTAGTCTCATTAATAGTATAAAAAGAAAATGCGGGAATAGCCAATTGACCACTCGGTGTTCCTGCGACAATCTCAGTACGTGTAAAATAGACATTCCCACCTGCACTTAAAATATTAGAAATTGCATTTTGAACTTCTGTATTATTCTCAATAGACCATTTAACATCAGCTGTCATATCGATATAGTTCTTAACTTGAGTGTTCTCTGTAATATACTCATAGACTATCTTTTCTGCTGACTTACTATCTACTAAAACAGGAGCATATGCTACATTATTTATACTTTTGCCAATTACTGTTTGAGTTTCGCTAGCCTTTACTATTGTCTTAAACTTAGTATTATCTACTGTTTCCCATTGTTTAGTCGTACTATTCCAAGTTTGGAAAACCACATCGTTTGTTATAGTGTCATAAATAATCTTTGTACTTCCCTCTTGCAAATTTTTTGACACCTCTTCAATATATTTTTCAAGTGTAGTGTAATTATTCCCATTTACTGTTACTGCACTATTTACAATTGTATTAAAATTATGAACAACTCCATTAGGTATATCAATGTAATAAACCCCCATAGGTAAATTTGCACTTGTCCATGCATCAATAGCTTGTTGAGTCGGTACTTGATTATTATTAGCACCTAGATAAACTTCAGATATATAATATTGTTTGGCCTTATCGGTAGATTGAACTATACTTGTTTTTGATTCTGATGCACTAATTAAACTTCCTAAGTTAATAGTCTTATAAATTGTTCCATCCCAATACTGAAACTCCCAATCAGGATCTGCTTGTGTACCAATATTCTTGTAAATAACATTTCCATCAATCAAAGATGCAATATGTTGAATATACTGTTCGACAGTAGTAAATGTGTTTGTCCCTTCTGTTATATTAATAGGAGATTTAATAATTTCTTTAATATTATTTACTACCCCTCCCATTATATCTACTTGATAGACCCCTAATGGTAAAGTTGTCCAACCATCTATTACTGCTTGAGTAGGTTCTGTATTATTATTTGCAATCAGATAAGTCTCTGATATATAGTATTGTTTTTTATTATCTGTTGTCTTTACTAATAAAGTCTTAGGTTCTACACCATTTATAAGACTAATTATATCATTAGTAATATTTTTTTTGACATAATTACTTCCGTCAAAGTAAATATACTCAACTATTGGATTGATTCCAGGTGTAAAAACCATTCCTCCTCCATAAGTATCTCCAGTTTTAGTAAGATCTGTCAAATTATTTGCAGGAAAAGCAGTCTTTAAAAGTGCTATTACTTTATCTAAACTTGTCTGAAAATTTGCAATATTACCAATTGCTATGTCTAATTGGTTCTGATTTACGATACGTTCCCAATGAGCTGCTACAGGGTTAGCCCCCACTACTTCTGAAACCCAATAATAAAAGCCAGGAACTATAGCGGTATTACCTGTCCCAACTAAAGCAGTATTATAAATTAATAAACTTTCTGCTTCAGTTCCTTTTATTGGGCTAAAACTAGTTAATGAGGTAAGTTCTATACGTGGAATCAAAACCCCTTTATCTATTGCTTTTATCTCCAATTGAGATGATGATATAGGCGCAGAAGTTCCAACACCTACTTGACTATAAGCACCTGTTAATCCTCCAACAAAAAGTGCTACTGTAAGTAATCTTTTTTTCATAACTATAGTTTTAAAGTTTATACAAATTGAAAACTATTTTCAAAAACTATCATCAAAAAAAAAGCTTAATATTTTAATTATTCACAAAAAAATACACTTTTGTAAATAACAAAAACAGTAGGTTCACTTTTATAGATTTCACAAATCACAACCAAATTGACGAATCCTAAAAACTCTAAATTTCTTTGAGATACTTTGAAAAAGTAACTCCTTTCACTCTTTTAAAAACAGTTGAAAATTGACTATGAGATGAAAAACCAGCTAGTGCAGAAATATATGCGATCTTACATAATTTTAATTCTGTCTCATGGTTTAAAAGAGTAATAACATATTCTACTCGAAGTGTATTTAAATATGAATTAAAGTTTTCATTATTTCGCTCTCTTAATATAGCTGATAAATAACTTCGATTGGTACCAAATTCTGATGCAAGGGATGTTAATGAAATACAAGGATCTTTATATCTATGTTCTTTTTCAAATAAATTAATCAGTTCTACTAAACGCAATCGTGTCTCGGGGGATATTTGATCGGTTTCTGATACTTGGTAAGTATCTACTAACTCTGTATTGATAATTAAGTTTAAAACAAATGCAATCTGATTAAACCTTAAATCAATTATTGTCTTTTTTTCAACCCTACATATAAAGATGGAAAAGAATATGAATGTCCAAAATATTAATGCTCCAAATAAGTAATACTTCCAGTACCTTATCTCCACAACGCTTAAACTTATTAAATTAAAGTTAGTGTTTGCCTTTAATAGAACAATAGTCTTATTTACCTCTAATGAGATAACAACTAGAATATTATTAAAACGATGTAATAAAAAATCGACCATATTTTAAAACTGATAAAATAAACATTCTTATTATAAAACTTACTTTGTAACAAATGATATACTTTAAAATATATCTAAAAATCACAACAAACAAAACAAACCTATAAACAACACAAACACCTATAAACAAACAAAAAACAGGCGATTATTTCACTTCTAAATTAATACAATAAATAAAATAAACAATAAATATTACAATACAAAAACACTTAAAAAACAATTGTATAATCACTCAATACACATATTTAAACGATAATAATTGTTAATTTTTATTAATTAAAAAAACATAAATAATAAATATTGATTAATTTTAAATTTTAAACTATTTTTCCCCCATTATATTAAACTATTATAATATTTAAACAAAAAACAATAAAATAAACGCATTAGCAAAGTAGCTAATAATACTACTTGATGGTAACAACTAAAAAAGCCAGTTAGTTTTCTAACTGGCTCTACTACAAAATTCCTAAAATAATCATTGTAACAAATATTACTTATCACAACTTAAAAAACCAACGAAATCATATTTAACAATATTTAATTTCTCTCTTTATCTTACTTCCCTAAAAATATTTGAAAACCAATCGATACCCCTAATCCGTTATGAGCAGAAGCATTAGATTGATTAGATTTACTATAATTATAACCAACAATCGCTTCCAAAGCAACATTATATGATACAAAATGAGAATATCCTGCATTGATATTAAATGCAAAAGAAGTATCACTTTTCTTACCAACTTCAGCTCCTGAAATACCTAAAGCTCCTTGTCCAAAAAAACGACCTGTATCACTAGCTCCCTCTGGAAAATAATAACGTACAAAAGGCATTACTTTATAATTCCAAATATTATCTCCTGCTTTTACTGTTTGTAAACCTGCTCCTATTTCCATTCCTAAGGCTACTCCTTTTGAGATAAAATATCCTGCCCTAGGTACTATATTAATATTAAAACTTTCTTCTTCGAAACTATAGCCAGTAGAACCAATAGCTCCTCCTACAATCCAATTTCCTTGCTTTATCGGTGTACTTCCAACTTTTTTAGATAATTCTGGAGTGGAAATATGTTCTTTTAATTGAGCATTCATCCCTACTCCAATTAAAAATATACAAAAAACAATAGCTCTTTTTTTCATATTTACTTCTATTTAATTATTAAAAAACATTTTTTAAACATCCAATACTTCTTAGTAAAAGGATCCTAAAATATTAGGATCCTTTAAAAACAAACAAACACTTCTATACTAAATAATAGTAATCATCATAATAAGTCTCCCCTTCTATAGACTTAAAATAATAAACTCACTACGTCTATTTAATTGATGTTGTTCTTTACTACATTTAACTCCATTGCTACATTTATTGTGCAATTCTGTTTCGCCATAGCCTCTTCCCTTCACTCTATCAGAAGCAATTCCCTGCTTAATAATCCATTGTATAGTTGATTTTGCTCTTCTATCTGATAATTGATAATTGTAATTATCATTTCCTCTACTATCTGTATGGGAACGAACATCTATTTTCATAGTTGGATACTTTTTCAAAATCTCTACAACTTTACTTAGCTCTTTAGCAGCGTCTGGTCTAATAGAGGATTTGTCAAAATCAAAATAGATAGTATTGATTTTTAACTTCTTAAACAAATCATCATTTACATCAACAGATTCTTTTACTTTAGTCAATCCAATTTTTAAACTCTTATAGCTTTCTTTACCAGTTATATCAAATGACTCTTGTACTTTATTATATCCCTGTCTCTCTGCAACAATAGTATATTGTTTTTTGCAGTCCAAATCATTAAATAAATAACTTCCTTTAGAATCTGTAACAATAACTTTAATGGTATTATTAGAATTGTCAAGCAAAGTTACTTTTGCATCCTTTATAAGTTCTTTAGTTTGAATATCATAGACAATACCATCAACTAAGGTATTACACTGACTAACTTTAAAACAATAAATATTGTCTCCTTCATTCAGACCTGGTCTATTAGAGCTTATAAAACCACTATCTGATACATCATTTAGATAAAAACTAAAATCATCAAATGGACTATTTATAGGTGTCCCCATATTAACTACTTGACTTAAACTTCCATCTTCATTTATTTTTGAAACAAAAATGTCTAATCCCCCAAGCCCTGGGTGTCCATCTGAGGCAAAAAACAGATAATTATCTCTAGAGATAAATGGAAAAGTTTCTCGACCAGCAGTATTAATAACACTTCCTAAGTTTTCAACTTGCCCATAATTTCCATCAGAATATATTTGTACCCTAAAAATATCGGATTGCCCCAAAGTCCCTTCTCTATCAGAAGAGAAATAAAGCCATTTACCATCAGGGGTTAAACTAGGATGAGCTGTATTAAAGTTATCCGAATTAAAAGGTAGCTCCAAGGCTTTACTCCATTTACCTTTTTTATTTTTAGAACTTTTATAGATTTTAAGTAATGACGATTTATTCTTATTATTTTTCCTCTTCCCTTTTAAAGTAGAATTATTACGTGTAAAGTACATCGTATTTCCGTCTTTAGTAAAAATAGCAGTAGCATCATTTACTAAAGAAGTAATTTCTTTTGAAAAAAGAGAAGGTTCTGATAAAGAATCATCTTTATTAATACTTGCCTTATACAATGCAGTAAAACTTTCATTGGTCCACTCATGAATAGACTTTGTTATTTGTGAGTTTCTAGCTGATGTAAAAACAAGTTGATTATCAAAGATTGTAGCACCATAATCTGAATAAACACTATTAATATTTATAGGTTTTATATCATAGGTAGATTCTTTTTTCTCAATTTCTTGTAAGTAGTCCTTGTTTGACTTAAATAACCTAACTCTAGAATCATTACTTTCCAAAGAAGAGAACTTCTCCATCATCTCTCTAGATTTATCATAGTTCTCAATTGATTTTAAAGTCTGTGCATAGCGATAGTAATATTCTGATGGAATTGGCTCTTTTCCTTTATCGTCATACTCTCCATCGAATAGTGTCTCATACCACTTATTAGCCTCAGGCAACTTTCCATTAAAATAGTAAGCATCACCTAATTTTCTTAATACATCTGCATTGGCTTTTCCTTTATTAACAATTCGCTCATATATTCTTATTGCATCTATATATGCTTGAGCCTGATACTCTTTATCAGCTTTCTTCTCTGCTACTCTCTGAGCTTGAGTACTCACTCCTGCCAAAAGTAATAGACCTAACAAGCTTATTTTTAATAGTTGTCTTTTCATGTTTTTCTTAATTATTAATTAATAACTAAAAGAATCGTGGTGCATTAATTGTACTACGACGGCTAAATAATTCAAATCTTAAGAATATCTCATGTGAACCTGAATTATAGTGACGAAGCGTTGTAGTATCAAAATCATAAGAATAACCTACAAATAGATTTTCATTGACTTGGAATCCTGCCAAGGCGCTCACTGAAGCATCCCAACGATAAGCTCCTCCTAAAGTAAATTTATCATAGAATAAAAAGTTAGCTGTCACATCTACTTGTAATGGTGCTCCACTTACTGCCTTAACTAAAGCGGCTGGTTTAAATAAAATATCTTGACTTAAATCAAATACATACCCTCCCATTAAATAGAAGTGCATCTTCTGACGCATCGTTGTGATGTCGTTATCATCATAGCGATCCGTAGTTAAGAAGTTCGGAACTGATAACCCTACATAAGCTTTATCCGAATACATATAAAGTCCTGCTCCAATATTTGGGTTAAACTTATTCTTGATATTCTCTTGACTTACAGGGTCTGTAGGATTGTGGATATTAAGCTTTGTATAATCAACACTTAATAAATTAGCTGTTCCTTTCAAACCGAATGCTAATTTGTAATTCTCATTTAAGTCTATTGCATAAGCTAAATCTATAGAGATATTATTCTCATCCATTGCTCCAATGCGGTCATTGGTAAAGTTCACTCCTAATCCTAACCCACTTTCTCCAAGAGGGGTAGATACAGACACATTCGCTGTCTTAGGTGCTCCATCTAGTCCTACCCATTGTGTTCTATACATCCCAAACACATTCAGTGTTCCACGACTCCCTGCATAAGCAGGGTTGATCATATTAGTATTATACATATACTGGGTATACTGTGGATCTTGTTGAGCGTAAAGGGAAGGGATTAAGCCTACCCCTAGTAGGCTCATCCCAAGTAATATAATTCTCTTTTTCAATTCCATAATTCTAACTTTAGTCCATTTCTAAATGTAAATACCCTGATTTTTTAATCATACGAGAGCCTTGAGTATCTTTATACTCATAAGTAACTATATAAAAATAGGTTCCTGAAGGTAATTTATCTGACTTCTCCACTGTTACACGTCCATCTGAATAACCTCTAAATACATTATCTGAACTATTATAATTTGACGTCTCATATACCTTAACTCCCCATCGATTGTAAATCTCTACTGTATTATTAGGATAACGATTAATATTATCAATGATAAAATAATCATTCTTTCCATCTCCATCAGGAGATATTAGATTATAGATAACTAAATCTCCTTCTAAGAGTAAGTCTGTTTTTACCCTTGCTAGAGTAAAATACCCATAACCTGTTAAACCTGAAATTGTTGTTATCTCTTTATTTGATAGATCAACTACTCCTCCTTCATCTACCCAAAGCTGTTGCTTAGCATCCCAACGTACAATGTGTAATTCTTTCTCTGGGTTTGTCAACAATTCTGATGGAGTGGTTCGATCATCCCAACTTAGTGTTAATAATACATTCCCTGAACTAGAGTCTGAGCGTTTTATTTCCCAATACTCTTTTGTATTCAAATCCTCTATAACTCCCGATTTACTAGACTTATCTAAGAAAAAATCTTCCTCTGAATAGACATATCTACTCATATATAAATCTTTTTCACTAGAAGATGCAGATAATTTTGCTGGACGATAATAGCCACTATCCCCAATTGGGTAGATAAAGGAATCCTTACCTTGTTTTTCTACATACCCTTCTACATGACTTTTATCTGAGGCGCCTATTGATTTAGAATTAGACAAAAAAGTAAACATACCTTCTTGCTCAGAAACCTTTATGATTCCTGAAATAAAATTGGATTCTCCTTTAACACTAATTTCATTACCAAGTAAAAAACTTTGGTTAGAATTATCAGTTCTAAATTCTACATTATGAAATTCACTAACACTTTGTCCTAAAATTTCTTGTCTTATTAATTCTTTCTTGGGATGAAAATATACTTTTGCCTTTTTTGATAAAGTACCTGGATAAAAAAGATTGTCATTTTTAAAATGATCATAATAATAAACCTCTCCTTTATTTTCGAAATTTCCAGAAATACTATTCTCAAAATTATAACCTATACTTAAGATTCCTCCTTCCAATACAATCAACTCTCCTTGATTGATAAATTTTTCTTCTACAGATTCCTGCCCAAACACAGCAAAGTTCCACAGAGAAAAACAGATTATATATAAATGTATTTTTCTCATGACTTTCTCTATTTTTCAAAAACTTGAACAACAACTCCTGTAGCTTTATAAGTAACAGCTTTATTTGCACCTGCTTTAATGGAACCGTCATTAGTACCTACATTTTTATGAAATGTACTACTTGCTGGTCGAACTGTTATTGTCACTGTATTAGATTCTGATAAATTAGGTACATCTGCTAAAGAAACCATTCCAACATATGAATCATAAGCCTGGTTTAAACCAAAATTATACCCTCCATATCTATAAAATTTATCTACAAAACGCTTAACTTCCTTATTGTTAACTAATACTCTAAATTCTACTTTTGCATAAACTTCATTGTTTCCAATATACCCCCCTATTGTTGTAATACCTGAATCAACTTCAAACATAACTTGCAAGTATTTTGTATTTGCTGGATTTGAATTTGTTTTAAATGTAGATCTAAATAGTTCTCCTTGAACTGCATTTGTATTCATAAATATACCTGCTGTAGAAGAGGCTGTCATTGTATCATAATTATAGCTTTTTTCTGTATAAGTACCTGAAGTTATAAAACTAGCAAGTACAGGAGCATCTAAACTTGGAACTTTAAAACTTAATCCTGTATTAGGTTTAGGGGCTCCTGACTGATCAATTTCTTTTTCATTATAATATGTAAAAGTACCATCATTATTATCCACCAGTTTTGTAACTGTTTCATTGGTTTTGATTAGATCGGTAAGATTTACTTCCTTTTTATCTCCATTAGCATCTTTATATTCCAAATTGGTTCCATCGTAAAAAACATTTCCACCACTATTACCCAACAATTTTGTAATTTCATTTTTAACTTTTTCATCTTTGATAATATTTTCAAATTGAGTGATTACAGAATTAGGTATATTTATAATTGTCTCTGTCCCATCCTCTGACTTATAGGTATACGTACCATCACCACCAGCCACAAGTGTAGTTACTGTCTCATTAGACTTAACTAGTTTATCTAGGTCGATTGTCTGATCATTGCCATCTTTATCTTTGTAA
>NZ_JBBPHK010000032.1:0-32410 GCF_038039805.1 Myroides odoratimimus | reverse complement strand
GAATGACATGGTCACTTTTAACGGAATTAGGTGGTCAATTTCACTGGATTCTCCAGTTTACCAGGCTAAGTATACTTAATTTCTATGAAATTCTTCTCACACCAATTTACAAAGGTTTTAGAGATAAATTCAGAACCATTATCACTTCTAATGTACTTTGGAGTACCTATTTCTTGTTTTAGGTTTTCTAATGTTTCCATTACTGCTCTTGTAGGATACCTTAATCCAGCTTCAATAGCTATTGCTTTTCTATTACAGTCGTCTAATACATTAAAAACTCTTACTTTTCTGCCATCTGTAAGTAAGTCACTCATAAAATCCATACTCCAACATTCGTTGAGTACTTTTGGTGTTTCTAAAGGCTGTTTAACTCTTGTTATCTTTAGCGAGGTCTACATTATATCATAAAAAATTATCTTTTTTCTAATTTAACAAGTCCTTGGTCAGTAGCTAAATATAGATTATAGTTTTTATCAAAAGCCATATCTGTAATTTTAGAGGTAGGGAGCATTGAGTTTTTGCTGTGATAATTCTCCCAAGTGTCTTTCTTTAAATCATACCTAATAAGCCCTGCATTATAAGTGGCAATCCATAAAATATCATCTTCTTTGTCATAAAGTAATTTTGAAAAACTGTTATCGGTAGCAATTCCAGAGTTTTCTATGGAAAATTGAGTAAATGTATCATTTAAGTAATAAATAATTACACCACTTTGTCCCTGCATATCTTTTTTAATATCAAATTCATCAAATAAGAAGTATAGATTACCATTTTGATCCTCATCCATAGAATTAATATATTTATTTTTAAGAAGGCTAGTGAGATGTTCTAATTTAACTAATTCATTGTTTTTATTAAGTACAACACTTCCATTGAAGGTGCTTATCCATAACTTATTATTAGAATCTCTTTGTGTAAAATTAATTCTATTTGAAGGAAGTTTTTTTAATATTTCTTGATGAAGAAAATCCCATCTCTGGTTATTATAAATTGCTAATCCACCTTCAAAACTTACGAAAATTTCTTGTTTTTTAGGATTTTCTGTAATGTTATAGACACTGTTATCATATGATAAATTTAGTGGGTGTTTTTGCCATTTATGGTTTTTGATAGAATATATCTCTCTATCTTGATTTAACCAAACTATATCATTAGTATCTATTAAAATACGATGATATCCCGGGTCATTAAGAGAATCATTGTATTGCATTTTTTTAAAGTCTTTTCTATTAAAAGTTAGTAGTTCAAAAGAAGATATTACCCAAACCAATTCAGATTTGTCTACAGCAATTTTCATTATATTGTTATTGTGTAAGTTAGAGTTTTTAGTGTCCCAAACTGATATGGTGTAATTAGATAGACTTTCATTTTTGTATTGGTAGGTGTTGTTTAAGATTTCTGGATCAGTAGGGTAATCAAAAGATTTTTCAAATTCAGTAAAATCTACTCTAACAATCTCACCAGATATAGTATTATTTTGAATTTCAAAGACAACGTTTATAGAGGTCTTTAGGTCTATTTTACCATCTGTTATAGAAGGAGTCCACTTTTTAAACTTGTTTAGTTTTTCAATTATTTTTTTTGTCACTGTACTATTTGATTCATCTGTGTGACTTATAACACAACCAGTTTTATTAGGAGCTACTAAAACCTGAAATCCTATTCTTCCAGTAAGCTTATTAAGATCTAACTCTTTGTTTAGCTCTTGTTCAAGTTTCGTAAAAGCTTTTTGATCATATCCCGCTAATGTATCACCACAGTCAAGGCAGAACCTATCTATTTTACAATTATCTACTTTTACAGGGTACATATACTGGCCATATGAATTAATTCCTAAGAGGAGAAAAGAGAACAATGGTATTTTTTTCATTGTTGATTATTTGTTTTTTATAAACAATAAGTTATTAAGATAGCCATTCTTAAAATTTACACCTAGAAGTCAGGATATAAATATTAACTTATTATATGACAAAAGTATAAATCAGTTTATATTTAAGTCAATAGATGACTATGTTACCGATGAAAAAATGGAATAAACCACTATGGACTGAAAGTCCATAGTTTGTTAAAGCAGACTAAAGTCTGCCTGGGTGGAGCTACTTACTCAAGTATAAAGTTACCTCCATTTTCATTTGGTTTACGATGGTGTTCAAGATATTTATTTAGCATTTCATCAGTAATATTTCCTATACTCCAAAAACCAAAACCTATTGACCAAAAGTGACGTCCCCAGTAGCGTTGTTTCAACTCAGGATATTCTATTTGTAATTTCCTTGAAGTACGCCCCTTGAAGAGTTTGACAATATTGCTTATGTTTTGAGATGGTCGATATTCTATATGAAGACGAACATGATCCTTTGATACCACACCTTTTAAAATTTGAATATCTTCTGCTTCACAAATCTGAATATCTCCTTCCAATACTGGATAACGATATTTGGTCACCCATACTATATGGGCAGTTAAACGTGATACACTATGTCCGCCGGTTCGTTGATATTTCATATATCAAAGGTAAACATTTTTAGAAGCTGAAAGCTAAATGCACTATAATGCATAGTTTTAACTACAGTCTTTTTATTTCTACACCCCCTACTCTTCTATAATATCAGGTATATCCATGTCCGAAAATTGGGATAACTTTGGTAGAATACAACCTTCCATTTTCACCCCTCTAAAATCACATGCAACAAATGCAGTATTTGTAAAATTACAATTAGAGAATCTTGAAGCCCTAAATTCTACTCGAACAAATTGTGCATCAGTAAAATCGCAATTATAAAACTTCGTTCTCCTACCTCCATACTCATATCCGTATGTTCCTATACCTATTTTAGCACCAACAAAAGAACAATCTTCAAAAACAGTGCCATCAGCTTTAATTACCAATTTAGCTTCCTGAAAATTACACTGTTTGATTATAGATTTACTTAAAACACTTCGATTGAGCTTTGCTTTAGTAAAATTACTTAATTCCCATACACTTTCTTGAGCATCAACGTCTATAAAGGAATAAGATAAGTTAACATTATACAACTTCGATTTAGACAATGATGAGTGTTCCAGTAGCTTTATTTTATTACCTAAGTGAATACCTGCTAAATCGATATCTTTTAAATCTGTTACATTTTTATAGTATAGTGATTCTATTTCCTTCTGTAAAGTAGTAGTAAACTCCACATCATTCCATCTATCTTTTAATTTTTTCATATTTTATTTGTTATTGGAATCACATAATCCACTAAACCACCGTATTTATCGATCTCAAAGATAACAGATTTTTCCATCGTGAATAGTGAAGTATACATCCTCACAACTATTTGTTGATTTTTAACAAAGAACAACTTAACCAGGAAGCTGCTTTTTCTAAAAACTTGTTTAAACTATCAATCCTTCACTACTCTAAAGCTAAGTACAACCTAACTCTTGCGATATTCTATAGGTGTCATACCTGTGTTCTTTTTAAAATAGCGACAGAACAAAGTAGGCTCTGTGAAATCTAAGGCTAAAGCAATCTCTTTCGTTGTTGAATTAGTATTTTTCAACTGAGATTTGCTATAGAGAATGACTAATTCACTAATCCAATGCGAAATAGTATGCTGGGTGACACTCCGAATGACAGTAGATAGATGTTGAGGAGTGACACAGAGCGCGTCGGCGTAGAATTGTAGAGAGCGCTCTGTCTTAAAGTGGTTGTACAAAAGCTTAAAAAAACTTCTTGTCAAGTATTCATAACGCGACTCTACCCTATCCTCTACGCTTTTGTGTAGATAAATCCTTTGGATTTCTAACAATAGCGCACTAAACAAATGAGTACGTACCTCTGAACTGGGGTTTTCTGAGTAATTATACCGACTTGCTACTGTAAACAACTCCTGTAATAAAGCTATTTGAGAAGTTTCTAATTGAATGACAAATAGATCCCTTAAAGCCTCTAACAATTCAATCTTAAAAAAAGAAGCTGATCTTGTTATAAAATCAAATGAAAACATCAATGAGTAGATTTCGATATCTTCAGAAACTTCTATTGGGGATACAAGTGAATTAGGTATCAGACTGATTAAACTTCCCGACTGAATACTATATTCTTTTAAGTCTATCTTAATCCTCGCATTCCCTTTTACACAAAGTCCTATCACAAAAGCATTAATGCTATGAGGATATTTGGCAAAGTAATCTACTATTTCCTTAGCATCTCTTGAAATATAGATTGCTTGATTTAAATCTAATCCCCTATCCTGCACTATAGATTCTATTGTATGCTGTTTTGCCTTCATAACAAATCTTTCCTACAAAGATAAATAATCTTAAGAAATGAACATCTATTACTTTTATTTGTTTACAGTCAAAAAGTGCTTTATAAATACCTTTACACTATTAATAATTAAAACATTTGCCATGAACAAGAATAGAATTTATACTTCTAAACGTCTTAAAGTAATCGAAATTGATCATAATATATTTGCCGCCCTTTCGCCTTATCGCGGAATTAGCTGGGCAAATGCAGCCTTTATAAATCGAGGTAAAGGATTGGTTTACGATACGTTTTTTGACTTATTCCACGCATCGGAGTTAAAAGATATTTACACACAAGTGAGTAATCAAGAGCTGCCACAATATGTTGTAAACTCCCACTACAACAGTGATCATACATGGGGGAATAAAGTGTTTAAGGATTCGTGTATCATCATGCATCGCAATGCCCAACAAGAGCGTTTGACCGAAAATATACAATGGATGGACGCTGTTATTAAAAGGGGAAAAGACTCTACTGAATCAACAGCTGGTGAGCGATTCTTTGCAAACGAATTTGAAGGTTTTGACTTAACTGGTGTAGAATGGATCACTCCGGATATAGAGATTAGTAGCAATACCACTATTCATTTAGACACTACAGAAGTACAACTTATAGACGTAGCTCCTTCTCATTCGAATAGCGATGTACTATTGTGGTTAGAGAAAGAGAGAATCTTATTTGCTGGCGATGTTGTGTTCAATGGATGTACAGCATATAGTGAACAGGGCATTCACAACTGGGTGAAGGTATTAGACTATATCATAAAGGATTTAAAACCTAAATTAGTCGTTCCTGGTCATGGTAGTTTGTGCACTGTGGACTTTGTTGAGGAGCAAAAACAATACTTGACTTTCATCTTAGAACAAGTAGATAAATACTATACCAAAGGGATTACTGCTGAGGAAATCACACGAAAAATTGACATAGCTAAATACTTGCATTGGATACAACCTGAGCGCGTTTATATGAGTATTCTGGCTGTGGTAAAAAGCAAAGAAGAAGGGCACTTTATCCCACAGTGGAACGATATCCCTGCTGTATTAAAAGAGATGAAAACACATTTTGACCAAAAATACAACAACAGCATTCCGACATGGGATCCTTATAGCTCATGGTCTGAGTCACTTAAACTTTTAAATCTATAATCCATGAAGTTCGTAACTTACCAAAACAACAACCAAGCAAGACTTGGCGTGATAAACACCTCAAATACCGCTATCTTAGATCTAAAATCTATAGCCCCATATAATGTCGCTTTTAATTCTATGCAACACCTGATAGAATCGGGTGATGAGGGATTAGAAACTGTTAGAACGATAGTTTCTAATGAAGAAGAATATCAAAGTATTCCTCTTCACACTGTTCAATTACTGGCTCCTATTTTCCCTAAGCGAATACTGGGAACTATGTTTATGAACCCCGATAACCATCTTGCAACTGCTTCCAAAAGACTTGTTGAGCGCATCACTCAAGAGACCAATATGGATAGCAGTGCCTTGACCGAGCAGTTCAACAAAATGACTATGCGAATTAAAAATAGTACAGAAACGCTCTACGAACTGCGCGATCACACTTATATTTCACATACTGGAGAAACTATAGCCACACCAGTAGGTACAAGAGAATTAGATTACGAATTGGAAATAGGATGTGTCATCGGTAAGACAGGAAAGGATATTGCAATAGAGCATGCTACCGATTACCTATTTGGATACACCATCTTTAATGATTGGACCTTAAGAGATTTACAGATCAAAAATATTTTAAGTGGAAAAGGTTGGGCAGATAATGCCAAAGATTTTGATCAGTCAGTGACTTTAGGACCGTGCATTGTGACAAAAGACGAAATAGATCTAAACAACTGCACGATGAAAGCCTATGTAAATGGGCAACTGTGGTCTATGGGAAATACGAGTGAACATACACAATCTTTTGAACAAATTATCGTTGGAATAAGTAAAGGAAGAACAATACACGCAGGAGAAGTTTGGAGTTCGGGAACTGTGGAAACTGGGTGTGGTTTAGAGTTAGGAAAGAAACTGAGCCACGGTGACATCGTAGAATTAGAAGTAGATGGCATCGGAAAAATAACCAATACAGTCTGTGTAAGCGACTTGCCATCCTTATAGACTGTTATACAAATTGCATTGTGTTTGACAGAAGTAAGCTTATCAAAATGGAATAAGCTTACTTTTGTTTCTTTTAAGCAAAGGGATATATTGATCAATTAAAATTTTATCTCCCTATTAAAAAAGAAACTTCACCAAAGAACTACATCTAAGTACTTTATTACCTCATCTTCTGATAAACTAAGATGTAGGTCAAAAAGAAACTTGGAGCAACTGAGGTACAAGATAAAACAGCTTGTGGCTATGCATTATATCTCCACTCTTATCTGAAGAGTACTATCACTTAAATAACAGGATATCATTCCCAAATAAAACGCAGAAAATAAAGAGGAATGAAAGACTTGCTAAACTTATACCTTTTGCAATTCAAACATCATACTAATTTGCTTATCCTTTAAAAAAGAAGGAGCTAAGCGAAAAGCCAAATTTCGAACAGAAGTGATCAAGGGATTACTCAACTGAGCTACTTGCCCCATGCGCCAACTATCTCGAACGATCTGAGACACTTTCTTACGTCGAATAGAAGTAAATCGCTGAAAAGATTCTTCAATAGAATATTTCTCTAATAATTTACTGATTATATACACATCCTCAATCGCCTGACAAGCTCCTTGTCCCAAATTAGGCGTGGTGGCATGTGCAGCATCACCTATTAAACAAACCCTGCCTTTAGACCACTCCTTAATAAGAGGCAAATCATAGATCTTGTTCAAATAGATATCATCATCTGCTGTCTGTACAATCATATCCCTTACCAAAGGATTACAATCCTGTATTAAAGCAGTTAGCTCTTTATGCTTTAAGTATTTATGCTCATTAACTAAGAAATACCAATAAACCTGTCTGCCTTCTAACTTAACGAATCCAAAACGCTCTCCTCTCCCCCAACCTTCTAAAGCGATATTATTATAATCGTCTGAGAGATCGTAATCTAACACACCACGCCAACACACCTGCCTGGCATCGCGCAATGGATAATGGCCAAATAAACCTGAGCGAACTTGTGAGTGAATCCCATCAGCACCTATTACATATTCATGAGTTGTGGTACTTCCATCTGTAAACGATAATGTATACTGAGCATCACTGTTTTTCTCAAGATGTGCAAGACGCTTGTTCAGTAGAATATGTTTCATTCCTACCTCATCCACGAGTACTTTGTGCAAGTCACTTCTGTGAATAGCAATATTGGCCAACTGATATTTATCTTCGAATGGAGCTAAGTCTGATTGCGTCAATACATTTAGATCCATATCAGTAAGCATAACAGTAGAGATACGGGTTCCCTTCTCACTTAGGAGATCAGATACTCCCAAGTGGTGATAAACCTGCATGGCATTATTAGCAATAGCAATTCCAGCACCGACAGGCTTAATCTCCTTTGTCGATTCATAAACGACAAATGGAATATTTGCTCTTTTAAGGGCAATTGCCATAGTTAACCCTGCTATACCTGCTCCGATTATCGCGATCATAATTCTTGCTGTTTTGAGTATTTACCAAATGGCTAAGATACAAAGACAAGACAAGCATTAAAACAAATTACAAATGCAATTAACTGATAGAAGAACTAAATATTCGATCAGTATAAATTAAAAAAGTTTAAAGAAGATATGCTTACTCAAAACACAATATCAACCAACAAACACCATAAAAATAAGCATAGTATTGACCACAATACGCTTCCTCAACTAAGGAGCGTGTGTATTGCGCTACCTAATAAATAAATATTCCTAAAAGAGCAGCTGCAAACAAAATCAAAATTGGATGTATTTTAAATCGTATCGAGCAAATAAGTGTCAGTACAAAGAGAATTATACTGATATAATCTATGAAATTCTCTTTATTGACAAGCGTTAAAGCAGCCAAAGCAATCAGTGAAATACTCAACGGTTTGATCCTTAAAAGAGCGTAGGAAAAATATCTATTCGTGCGGAATTTAAAGTAGAAATAAGAGATAAAACAAATCATTATAAAGGAAGGTAAACACAGCGCTATTGTAGCCACTACCGCTCCTAAAACAGCAAGTGGTGTCGAATATCCTTGATTAATCAAAGCACTATAGCCCACGTATGTCGCCGAGTTTATACCTATCGGACCAGGAGTCATCTGTGAAACAGCTACCAAATCCGTAAATTCACTCTTCGAAATCCATTGATTCTTATCGACTACTTCTTCTTGTATAAAAGATAGCATAGCATATCCCCCTCCAAATCCAAAAGTACCGATCTTGATAAATACCCAAAAAATCTTCAAAAATATCATACCTAACTCTTTATACTTTGGTGATACAAAATACCTGCTACACATCCCATAATGATAATCCAAACTGGAGATACTCCTCCCACCCACATTAACAATAAGGCTATAGTGGGCAAAATAAGTGTCTTCACTGTCATTTTATTCATCTTTATTGCCGTATAACACGGTGCTGCTATCAGTGCGACTACTACAGGTCTTAAGGCTTTAAAAGCTTTAGCAACATAGATATTCTCCTGAAAACGACTAAAGAAAACAGCTATGAGTAATATAATTACAAAAGGAGCCAATATTGTACCTAAGGCAGCTAATAGTCCACCTTTTATTCCCGCGATTTTAAAACCTACTAAAGCAGCAATATTAGTGGCAAAAACGCCAGGCAATGATTCTGTAATAGCCAGAAGCTCATAAAACTCATCTTGACTCAACCACTGTCTTGAAACAATGTCCTTTTCTATTAAAGGGATAACAGCATATCCTCCACCTATGGTAAAAACTCCTATTTTAGTAAATAAATAAAACAACTTGAAAAGCATAAATACGATTGTATAACTGAGGTCAATATTCAAAAAAAACAAGATACAACATCTAACCTTTTTCTCCTTTAACATAAGTAAATTAATCACCTTGACTCATCACTTTATACAGGTTCTACATTAGTATGACATCCGCAAACGTTACAGGAACTACAGTTGAATTAGGACTGCTCTTTTCTATAGTGAATAACCTTATCTTTGCTGCTATCAAACACTATTAAAATGAGTTATAAAGTATTCGACATAAACACTTGGAATAGAAAAGAGCACTATAATTTTTACAAAAATCAAGTAAGGTGTAGTTTTAGTTTAAGTACAAAAATTAATATCACTGAGCTAATCTCTTTTATCAAAAGTAAACAACACAAGTTTTACCCCGTAATCATTCACTTACTAGCCAAAGCAGTAAACACTCATCCTGAATTCAGATTTGCAATTAAAGATGATGAATTGATTCTTTGGGAGACATTGAATCCAAGTTACACAGTACTCCACCCAGAGACAGAAACCTTTTCTGAGTTTACTTCGTTGTATTGTGATGATCTCAACACTTTCATGGAACACTACAACTCAGTAGAACTCGAAAACAAAGGGAATTATAATATGTTTCCTCAACAGCGTCTCGAAAACACTTTTAATATCTCTATGTTACCTTGGATTAGTTTTGATGGTTTTAATTTAAACCTACCTGACCTCGAAGATTACTTTGCTCCTATTTTTACCTTAGGAAAATACTACACTGACAATTCGCAAATCCTAATGCCTATCTCCATTCAAGTGCACCATGCTACTTGTGATGGCTTACACGTAGCCAAATTCATAAACACCTTACAAGAACTATGTGATACAATAGGCCGATAATGAAATAAAAAAAGCACTGCTATAGTATATAACAGTGCTTTTGCATTTATAATCAGTATATCCTTCTATTTCGTTTCTGGTTGTTCCTTCACATACTTCGGAGGAACAGTTGAATCTTCTCCATCTACAATTCTATTAAAGCTATAGTGAGGAGCTACCATTTCGATATTATTCTCTGCAAATACATCTTGTGCATGCTGACGCAAATCAGAATATACCTTTGCAGATAACTTAGCCTCTCTGATATACACATTCAATTGATAATCGACATAAAAGTCTCTAAATTGATCCTGTAATATAAAAGGCTTCTGACGTTTCAAGACGTTTTCAGTTCTATTAGCTACCTCGTATAGCATCTCGTGTACCTTTTGCCAAGGCACGTGATAACCTGCTCCAATGGTCAAGTATAAAATCAAACCGTGTTCTTTAGCTGACTGAGAGTAATTCACTGTTTGAGCAGTCATTATATTCGAATTAGGTATAGTAATAACCTCATTCTTTGGCGTTTTGATTCTCGTTACTAATGCCGTTTTTTCTAATACATCCCCAGTAAATTCTCCTAATTTAATACGATCTCCTAATCTAAAAGGTCTCATATAAGTTATGACTAATCCTGCTACCAAGTTTCCAATAACTGAAGTAGACCCCAGTGATAACATAATACCAGCAAATACCGAAACTCCCTGGAATATCTGAGAATCTGAATTAGGTAAATACGGAAAAATCAAGATAAACATAAAAATGAACAATAGTCCACTTACTAAGTTATAAGTTGGAAATGCCCAATCGGGATAAAACCCTTTGATCGTAATCTTATTATGAGCTATCTTGTCAGCTAATGACCTTACAAATTTCTGTATATATCTAAAAATAAAAACAATCACAAGGATAGTAAAGAGTTTAGGCATATAGGCTATAATACTCTTACCTACAGATCGAAGTGGTGTTAGCACATAATCTAAAAGCTGATCTGAAATATGCTTAGTATATGGAAAAAGCTTAAATACAGCTAACAATCCGATATATAAGAAAATCAAGACTACAAAGAACTTAATTACCTTGACAATAGTGATCGTTGTTAACATCGCTCTTTGATCATCTATAATCCCAAAAATACCTTTTATCTTTTTGCCTCGCTGTCTCCAAATAGCAACTTTAGATCTCCTATATACATAGCGTATTCCCTTAAGTATAAAAAACTCAACAACAATAATAGCTAATGTACCTGCTATTTGAAATAATATTTGCTGCCAACTTGTATTGTGTTGTTGTAACTCTACTGCGGAAGTAATCTGACTTTTATAATGCTGAGCGGCCTCTAACTTACTCATTCCTTCTTGAGCAGCTTGGATACTATCTACACTCATCAGAATTTCATCCTCATACATCAAGTTAAGATAGGTACCTGTATCTGCCAGTTTAATAGAATCACCTTCAAAGAGATAATCCTCTGCTAACAGACTTATTCTTTTCTCTATTGATTTAGCCCTTTGCTTAGAAGTAAAAGACCCTATATTACCATATACATTAAATAGAGTATCATTAAAGTTTATGACAGGAGTTTTCTCCATAACCAATACTACAGTGCGCACCGCCTCCTCTTGTTCAGGTACTGTAGTTGTTTTCTTCCCTTTTGCCCAACTTAGACCGCTTACTAATACAGCAGCTGTCAATAATAGTAAACGAATGCTCAACAAATAAAATCGCATAATATACAATCTTTAAATAAACGTAAATGTAATATTAAAATGTAGACAAAAACTATACCGATTGTGAACTACTCATAAACTTTAAGAAGTTTAATTGATAATAAAGCATCTTTCATTCCTAAAAAATCGAGACACTACACTTAAATTAAAACATAACATCATTATAAACAATGGTTTAAGTCTAATCAATTAAAAACTGATATAATAAATTCTAATTTATGATGAAGCTTAGGTAAGCACAATTATCCATAATCTTCTTAAAACTTCCTTTTTTTTACTTTCTTCCAAAAAAAGGAAACAAAAAAACAATAAAAAACTGTTTTAGGGATAGTTATAAAATCAGTAAGTATAAGGGATTAGACCATTATTTAGAATAAGTACACTTAGACATGAAAGTCAGTTTATCCAAACAAGATCAGAAGGGATAAATCTCATTTTATACCCAAAAAATACTTTCAGAACTTCGATTCTTTGTAATTATATAAACCGAATAATCAGGATAAAATTACAAATAACAATAACTACAGTACACTCTCACTTCTGAGAAATAAAAAGATCTAAATAATACATAAATAGAAACAAACCTGCATAAAAGTTATACTACTATTACACACCATTAACCTACTACAAGCTAAACTCATATCAACTCATTAATGTAGTTTAACAACTATCTTATAGCAAAAAAGGATGCTATATTGCACCCTTCTTAATTAATACCTCCACGCTAAAATACGACTTATTTTATTCCCTTGTTCCATATTTATAATACGAACCTCTTTTGTCTCGCTTCGTTTTAATAGTGACTGCAGAGGTTTAAGATTGTCTTTATTAGACACTAAAGTAGTAAACCAAACTGCCTGTCTTTTAAAGTGTTTACTCTCATAAATATAATTAGTGATAAAGGCAAGCTCCCCACCATCGCACCACAATTCATTGTTCTGCCCACTGAAATTTTGTACTGGTTTACCTACCACTTCTTTACCTAAGTTTTTCAACTTCTGTGTTGTTTTAGCCAATACCTCTGCTCTTGATTTAAAGAAAGGAGGATTACATATCACCACATCGAAGTATTCTTTCTCACCTATTATATTCTTTAGGATATTACGTTTAGTAGGTTGTTGACGGATAATCACATGAGTTTTAAGGTGAGGATTATTATCTATAATATGACTAGCCGTCTTTACAGACACTACATCTACTTCAGAGCCCACAAACTCCCATCCGTACTCTGCCACACCTATAATAGGATATATTACATTAGCCCCTATCCCTAGATCTAATACCTTCACTCCCCTTCCTGTAGGTACTTTTCCATTGTTTCCTTCCGCTAATAAATCTGCTATATAGTGAATATAATCAGCTCTTCCTGGAATAGGAGGACATAGATTTGTCTTAGGCATCTCCCAATAGGTCATCTTATAATCCTTCATTAAAATAGCCTTATTTAACAGTACTACAGCCTCAGGAATAGCAAAATCTATCGTATCCACTCCAGAAGGATTTTTAATAATAAAAGTCGCTAACTCAGGTACTACTTGTTTTAATTGTTCGAAGTTGTATAAATTCTGATGTTTATTGCGTTCATGTAATTTCTTTGTCGTTTTCTTACCGTCCTTCATTATCTTGAGATTTGCTACAAAATTAGATTATTTAAAGAACTAAACAGACACAAACTAAAATAAATAGAAACTATATCGATATTAATTTACTGGTAGAAGATTTGCACTTTAGCACATAGATAAAATCAACACTATTATCAACTTTAAACCAATAACATAGCATTATTAGAAAAAAATAATCCAATTTATGTAGTTATTTTCTTCAAATGACGTTATTTTTACCCTTCACAATAATAAACATTAAAATGAAAGTCGGAATAGATAGTATCGCATACTTTATCCCTAAAATTCACCTTCCTATAGAAACATTAGCCATCGAGAGAAACATTGATCCGATGAAACTAATAAAAGGGCTTGGGTTACAAAAAATGGCATTATTAGACACCTATCAAGATGTCATCACTATGGCAAGTAATGCAGCTTACAACTTGTTACAAGACAATCCAAATATACTTCCGCAAGAAATAGCTAAGATTTATATCGGAACAGAAAGTAGCTTAGATAACTCTAAACCTATTGCTTCTTACACACTTGGACTTTTAGAATCTATCTATGGAAAGAATACGTTTAAAAATTGTGATGCTGTAGATCACACTTTCGCTTGTATAGGAGCAGTAGACGCTATGCAGAATGCAATAGACTTCATCAAAGCGAATCCTACCAAAAAAGCCATTGTTATCGCTACTGATTACGCTAAGTATGACTTAGCTTCGACAGGAGAATACACACAAGGTGCTGGTGCTATTGCTTTATTAATTAGTACAAACCCTCGCATATTAGCTTTCAAAGGGCAGACTGGAGTAGCTACAGAAAGCGTATTTGACTTCTTTAAACCTTATCGCTCTATCGAAAAACAAGCTATTACTAATAATCCTAATAATGAGACATGGCACGGTATAGAAGAAACTGAAATCTCTATACATAAAGACCAACCTGTATTTGAAGGACAATACTCAAATGAGTGTTATATCAATAGAATAACCGAAGCCTATGCCCATTTTAAAGAACTAAACAATAGACAAGAACAGAAAGTTTATCAAAACTGGAAGGCTGTCTTAATGCATTTGCCATACTGCTACCAAGGACGTAGGACATTTCATGAAATTGTATTACAAGATAACCCTGAATTAATAGACAGAGCAGCTGATGATGCAAAAGATCAAATTAAAGCTTTTGCTAAATCAGAAGCTTATATGGAATTAGTGAATAATAAGATTACTCCGTCAGAGATAGCTTCTGGTGAAGTAGGTAATATCTATACAGGGTCTATATTCTTAGGCTTGCTATCTACCCTATCTCATTTTTATGATACAAAAGAAAGTTTAATAGATAGTACACTAGGATTTATTGCTTATGGTTCAGGATCTAAGTCTAAGGTATTCGAAGCTGAGGTACAAAGTACATGGCAAGAAGGTATGCCTAAAGTATCTATCTTCAAGACTTTAAAACAGTCAATAGCTATCGACTTCAATACTTATATTGCCCTTCATAAGAAAGAACAAAAAACACCTGTACAGCCTGCTAATAATGAATTTGTAATAGACTATATAGAGTCGTCAATACCTCATCTAATAGGAGCACGCTACTATAAGTTTGTAAAATAAGAATAAAAAGGGTTATCTTCATAGGTAACCCTTTTTAAATATATTATTCAACTGATTTACAACACACAAGCTTTTTTTACTCCCACTCTGCTATAGTTGTAATACCACTCTGAGCGATATCTCCTAACTTAACTTTAATCTTAGCATCCAAAGGTAATAGTAGATCAACTCTAGAGCCGAACTTAATAAATCCCATTTCCTCACTTTGTTTAGCGATCTTACCTATTGTAAGATAATTGACAATACGATTGGCTAAGGCACCTGCTATCTGTTTAGCCAAGACCTCTCTTCCACTCTTATGCTTATACACCACTGTATGACGTTCATTAGCTGTTGAAGACTTCGGATGCCAAGCTACTAGATGCTTCCCTTTGTGATACATACTATATAACACCTCTCCTTCTATTGGATTTCTATTAACATGTACATTCAAGACACTCATAAAAATAGAAACTTGAATACGCTTATCTTTAAAATACTCATCTGCTTCTACTTCTTCTATCACAACTACTTTTCCATCACAAGGAGCCAAAACCAAGTTATCATTTTGTACCAATACTCTCGACGGGATTCTAAAGAAAGAGATAACCAATGCTATAAGAATCAATGTGACTATAAAAATAGCTAATTGCAGAAACCAAAAACGAGAATTAATCAATTCATAAGACAGTATATTAATCATAATAAAAGTACAGCCCCCTATCAGGATAGACCCTTTTCCTTCTTTGTGTATTTTCATAAGTATATTGATTTTAAAAATTGATATATTTTTTAAAAAGAGTACTTGACTACCCAACAGTGTAGTCAAGTACAGAACTTCACTTGCGATTAGTAATTATAAAGTTGTAAAGAAAAAGATGAGATAGTTATCCCTTAAAAAAAATCATCTTGATTATGCTAGTAAACTGTTTTAAGTAAATACATCTTCATTCCACAAGTAAAATTCAATAATTAGAGAACTAGTATTGTATTAGTAGCAACATAACTAATTCACTAATTGACAAAACATGCTCTATTATTGAGTTGAGGTTCTGACTGGATTCGAACCAATCTAATGACTATTGCGTAGTCATGCCTATCCTCTCGGCCACAGAACCTTCTGTTTATCCTCCTATTTTGAGGTTCTGACTGGATTCGAACCAATCTAATGACCATTGCGTAGTCATGCCTATCCTCTCGGCCACAGAACCTTAGATGCTATCTAAGTATACTATTTTCTTTTTAGTTTTTCAACTACTTCTAATACTCCTTCAGTTATAAATACTAATTCTTCGTCCGTCAACTCCGTATGTATAGGTAATGACAACACCCTAGAAGTTAAATACTCTGTATTAGGTAGATTATACTCTCTATCTTTTAATCCTTTAAACATCTCTTGTTCATGACAAGGTACAGGATAGTATATCATACTAGGAATACCCAATTTTGCTAATTCTTCATGAACCTCATCTCTATTCACCCCTTCTAGGATCATCGTATATTGATGAAATACATGGTGACTATAATCTGGTACATAAGGCGTAAAGATATTAGAACTAGCCTTAAAAGCTTGGTTATAATAAGCAGCTACTTCTCTCCTTTTATTACAGTAATCATCCAAGTACTTTAATTTCACATTTAGAACTGCTGCCTGAATAGAATCTAAACGACTATTCACACCTACTATTTCATGATAATAACGTCTCTCTGATCCATGATTACAAATCTTTCGCATAGTATGAGCTAATGAATCATCGTTAGTCATAATCACTCCACCATCACCATAAGCACCTAAATTTTTAGAAGGAAAAAAAGAAATACAACTGATTGTTCCCATTGTTCCTGTTCTTTGAGAAGTACCCCCTTGTTTATAACTTCCCCCTATACTCTGAGCGTTATCCTCTATCACCGCAAGATTATACTTGTCTGCTATTGGCATTATCTCTCCCATATTAGAACATTGACCATACAGATGAACAGGTATAATAGCTTTCGTTTTCTCCGTTATCGCTACCTCAAGGCTCTCTTTATTAATGGTAAATGTATCTCTATCTACATCGACAAATACTGGTGTTAATCCTAATAGAGCAACTACTTCTACTGTTGCAACAAAAGTAAAAGAAGGTGTTATCACTTCATCACCAGGCGTTAAACCTAATGCCATCAATGCGATCTGTAGAGCGTCTGTCCCATTCGCACACGGGATCACATGCTTAACACCTGTATAGGCTGCCAGATTATCTGTAAACTCTTTTACAGCTGGTCCATTGATAAAGGTACTAGTGCTAATCACCTGCCTAATTCCCTTATCTATTTCTTCTTTTATTTTTTCATATTGACGTTGCAAGTCAACCATCTGTATAGCTATCATATTTATCTTCTTACTGCTCTTATTCTATTAAAACTCTATCTTTCTTAATAGGGATTCTAAGCCTTATTCTTTGATACAAATGTATAGGGATAATAACACATCCTCCTAGTCCAGTTTTTACAAATACCCCCCATACTCTATCTCTTTGTTTCTTTAGTGTTTTGAATTAAGTTGATTGGGTATGAGTCCATACTGCGTCTGTTATGAGTCCGCAGGGAGTCCGTTAATTCAAACAAAACAACGGACTGAATACTGATTAATATCTCCATCAATTCATTCTTATGCAAAGCAATACTCCTATAAAATACTAACGAAATAGAATCATCTAAAAACTACGCTCTATATCATCTACCTAGTACAAGAATCAATATTCTGATACTACAACACTTTACTTTATCTACTTCCTTACATAAAAACCCAATTTGATTACAATTCTACGAAGTTTAATTACACTCTATCTCCTTGTCATAGGATAAAAACAAATCTTTGTCTTGTTAATTCTAAATCCATAGTTATGACTAGTACCAACAATATAAGCTCTATCTGGACTAATAATCGGCATAAAAGAAGTCTATTAGATTACTTTATGTTCTGGAAGAAAAGGCTTTGTCCTCATGTGAAACTCCCTACTCCTCTACACCTTATAGAATCGTGTAAAGGATTAGTATTAAATAATCTGAAAGTCAAGTCTATTCTTTTTTCAACAGATATTGCCTTAATAGAGAACAATGATGCTGATGCTATCCTTGCTGTGTACCCATTTGCTCCTTCACAGAACATTATTAAAACCTTAATCGAGTTTTCTAAGAAACCTGTTATTTGTGGAATAGGTGGAGGTCTTACCCAAGGTGATTTCGCCATTACAATGGCTAAAAAAGCAGAAGCTTTAGGCGCTGCTGCGGTAATAGTCAATCAACCATTTAAAAATGAAGATATCGTTGAGATAAAGAAGCATATCAATATTCCTATCATATCTAGTGTATCGACACTTAATTTTGATTTCAAATCACGTATTGAAGCAGGAGTAAGCTGTTTTAACGTGACAGCTGGAGCAGATACTCTAAAAATAGTAGATTATATTAAATCAAACTACCCTAGTATAGCTGTAATCTCTACTGGAGGAAAAACAAATGAATCACTTCAAAATATAGCACAAAAAAAGGTAAATGCTATCATTCTTACTCCACCATCTAATGGGGAGTTATTTCGCTCTATTATGGATGGCTATAGAGAACAGTAATGATCGTGATAAATGAAGTACATAGGCCTGTTCGCCATCTTATACAGCACCAGTATTGCGAAAGCCATAAGAGATATACAGTTGAATTGCTCTCACCTTGTTTTTAGCTAGAGACTCTAATCACTCTTTGCTTTAAGCAATCTTTAAAAATGCTTTTATAGTAATTACTCCTTTTCTAGGCTAAACAACCACTTTACTATTGATAATTTGCACCTTGCTATCACTCTCTAATCTTTTTAAGGTACGAATAACTGTTTCTACTCTTAACCCTGTCAAATCTGCTATTTGTTGTCTAGTCAGATCAATGGTCAGCGGGTGAGAAGTCTTTTCTGACACTTGTTGGTGAGACTTTAAATAGTTTAGCAACGTCATAATACGGTTATCAGGGTCTTGTGAAGCGATATCAGGTGCCATAATAGACTTATAGTATAGACGCCTAGACAAACTTCTATTCATCGTTAAAGACACCTCGTTATTCTCTTTCATCATCACATAAAAATCGCTTTTAGACAGTTGAATGATTTTCGCATTTGTTACTGCTATCGCATTAGCAGGATAGCATTCATCAATAAACAGTGGTGGTTCACCAAAACTTTGTCCTGAAGTAAAAATATTTTGTATGAACTCTTTACCATCAGCACTAAAGTTGTTCATCTTTATTTTTCCAGAAACGACTTGATAATAGTGGCTAGGGTAATTTCCTTCTTGAAAAATGATTTCATTCTTCTTCACTTCCTTTATTTCAGCACCATACTGAATTAATAATTCTATAGCTATCATATTATGCAGGCTGTCTATCTTCTTTTTTCGTTCTTTTCCAAAGCTAACAATAAAGACGAGACTAAAACGCTAAAAAAAAGCGAAAATACAAATGTATTTTCGCTTGAGATTAGATTCTCCCTTATCTCTACTCTGTGAAGTTTAGACATTATCTCTCTCCATCACCTTTAAAATTAGAGAAGAATCTTTACAAAAAATATAGCATTATAAAATTACATCACTGAAGCTGGAGCAAATTCTTCATAGAAGATTTGATCCGCTTTAATATTCAGTTTCTTTAAATCTTTCAATTGCTTATCTAAGAAAGCACGAGGTCCACACACATAATAATCAGCTTCATTATCAAACTTATACTCTTTTATTTTTGACAAATCTACTACCCCAGCATAAACAGAACTATCAATATGATCACTTGTTACATTATCATAAAAATATATGGGTTTAACTTGAGAACAATTATTGCTGATATAGTGTAGCTTATCCTTAAATGCCTGTACATCTTTATTTCTACATCCGTGTATCCATACTATATTACCTTGATCTACACCACTTAATTCTAGCGCTTCTAACATAGATAGCAACGGTGTTTGTCCTATACCACCACTAATAAACACCTTATCTCTCAAATTCTCTTGTAAGACGAAGTTTCCTGAGGGAGAACTAATCATTACACTGTCTCCCTCATGGATATTATCGTGCAAATGGTTACTGATCATCCCGTTCATATCCACTTGTTTTCCTACTTCTCTCTTAACAGAAATTCGATAGTATTCATTATTAGGAGCACACGAAATAGAATATTGTCTTATTTGCTCTAAGCCTATCTTCTCAAGGAAAACCTTTATACTAATATACTGACCAGGTTGATGAAGAACTACCTTACTTCCATCCTGTGGTACTAAATAGAAAGAAGTAATTTCTTCTGATTCCTCTACCTTACTTTTAATAATAAATTCCTTCCAGCCGACCCAGTTATTAGCTTCATTATCCTTAGCTTGATAAATCTTGTGTTCATGCCCTATCATAATATCTGCTAATTGTTGATAAGCTACTGCCCACGCCTGTACAATATCTTCTGTTGCTGCATCACCTAGTACTTCTTTAATAGAAGCTAATAAATGCGTTCCTACTATTTCGTATTGTTCTGGTTGGATATTTAAACTAGCGTGTTTATGTCCTATCAAATCTACTACAGGCATCAGCTTTTCAGGTTGTGATATATTCTCAGCATACCCCAACACGGCCATTGCTAACGCCATTTGTTGTTTACCTGCACGCTGATTCCCCAGATTAAATATATTTTTTAATTCAGGATGATGTTCAAACATTCTCAAGTAAAAATACTTTGTTAATTCTAATCCCTTTTCTCTTAGTAACGGCACTGTTGCTAATATTAATTGTTTTTGCTCACTTGTTAACATGTCTTAGTTGTTTTATTATGTTACAGCCAAATATAGAAGCTTATCTACTACACATTTTATGACTGCAGTCATAAGAAATAGAGTTATAATTTCACTCCTTACAAAATCAACAATTACACAAGAAAGAAACTTACAAACTACTAAACACATTCTTTCTCTTTTTATAAAACAATTCTAAAGCCCTCTCTGTCTAAAAAGTAATTCCTTTTTATTTTCATAAAACAAAACAACAACATCTCTCCTATTCTGTGTATAAAATGTAAAAAACACAACATAAAAGCCGTTCGTCAAAATAAAATTACACTTTACAGCATTTTTAAGCATATTGCTAAAATTTGAAATTTCTAATTTTGAAATTTTTCGTAATTTGCCGGCAAACATAAGAACACATGAAAAGACACTTCCATTATATATTATTTTTTATACTATTAAGCGTTGGCACCTATGCCCAAAAGCTTGAGTTATATACCAATGATGGTAAAGAAGAATATCTAGGTTGCCTAAGCTGTGATGCCAAAGAAGCTAACTCAATATGGAATACCTATGGAACATATGGAAACTTATACAGCCAAAAGTCTATTTGGAATAAATATGGTATCTATGGAGACCAGACCAGTAGTTATTCTCCTTGGAATATACATGCAGATAATCCTCCTATAGTAAAGAAAGATGGGATAACCTATGGATACTTTAGTACGAATAAGCACTTCGTAGGTAAACGTGTAGAAGTAGAATTAACTAAGATGCTTTATGAATACTATCTAGACTTAAAAGAGGATCCTTCTAAATGGACAAAAGCAAAAGAGGTAGTAAAATCTAAAGAAGTACAAACTCAAAAAGAAGTTACCAATAAATAAGAAAAAGCGATGGAGATTTCCATCGCTTTTTTTGTTTTAATTTTTTCCAATTCTCTTCCATATAAAAACTAAATATGAATAGAAACAAATAAATTAATTTTAAATACACTTAATCAAACAAATATTTACCTTCTGGTAACATCTACGTAACAATAACTTAACACGTTAGTTTTTAATCATCTAAACACAGATTATACATTTATATATATCCATCTGATATACTATACTTTATATAATAACTTAAGTTAATACATGTTTGTTATGGTTAAAAAACTACTTCCTATTTTATGTGTACTATTATATATTTTCTCACAACCATCTTATAGTAATATATACACTACAGCTAACAATTTACCCTTCCCTCAACTTCAAAAAAACAATTCTAATAATTCATATTATTACAACTTTGTTTTTAAAGAAAAAACTGTTACTTATACAGGAGAAACTTTTTACCATGAACCAACCAATGTTCCGTATAATGTGACGGTTAAATACGATAAAAATGGCTTCATTAATGCTGGGTCATATATGGTAAAAGCTTATTTTTACAATGAAAATAATATTTTAATTACAACAAAATCTGCCAGGCTTAATATTGAGAAGGCAAGAATTACAGGGCTTACTTTACGAAAAAAAGAAGTTGTATATGATGGTTCTAAACATACTCTCGAAATAAGTGGAGAATTACCTGATGGAGTTACTGCTACGTACCAAAATAATTCTCATACCAATGCGGGAGTATATAAAATGAGTGTTCGATTAGTTGGTAAAAATTACATTACTAGCACTCGTTCAAATACACTAACTATACTCCCTATAGATATATCCAATAAATACACTCTAACTAGTCAATTATTCGCTTATGATGGTAAACCAAAGTCTATATTTTTAAACCAAAGCTTACCTCATGGTCTTTCTATTTCTTATAAAGGTAATAATCAAACAGAAATTGGCTCACATTTAATAACAGCTACTATAACAGGAAGCAAAAATTACACTCCTATTCCTCTAGAACTAAAAGCTACAATAACTATTACGAAAGAGGAAATACCTGAAGAGCTACCTAGCATAGAAAATATTACTTTTGAAAACCTTACTACTCCTTATACTGGATCAGCTATATCTATAATAGCAAACAATATACCTAATAATATTACAGTAAAATACGGTAAAAATAATCATCATGAAGTTGGTAATTACCAAGTAAAAGCTTCTTTTTACTTTAAAAATATTCTTCTTGGTACAAAAACTGCTTTTCTAACAATCGAAAAAGCACGAATTACAGGAGTAACCTTTAATAAAACATCGGTTTTGTATAACGGAGAACCGCATACTCTATTATTAAATGGAGAGCTACCTAGTGGAGTAACTGCTGTATACTCTAATAACAAACATACTAATGCAGGTACTTATAAAGCAACTGTTAAACTTACAGGAGATAATTATATTACAAGTACTAGAACTAATACCTTAACAATAATGCCTATTGACTTGGCTCAAATCATTGAATTTAAAAGTCAATCATTTAAATATGATGGAGTTATAAGGTTTTTAAAAATCAGTTCTCCCTTACCTAAAGAATTAAAAGTATCTTATAAAAACAATGGACAAAATACTATAGGCAACCATAAAGTAGAAGCTACTATTAAAGGCAGTGATAACTATACACCTATGCCTTATACTCTATCTGCTACGCTATCAATTACTGAAGACCAAGAAGAATTACCTTCACTTGATAATGTAGTATTTGAACACAAAACAGAAACCTACACTGGGAAGATAATCTCAATTGAGGCTACTAATCTTCCTGATTTAGTAACTGTAAAATACAACCAAAATGAGTATATCAATAGTGGTACATATCAAGTAATAGCATCATTCTATTTCAAAGACATTTTAGTAGGAACCAAGTCTGCAACACTGACTATCGAGAAAGCGCGTATTACAGGAGTGACGTTTAGTAAGAAAGAAGTGACATATGATGGGAAGGAGCACGAACTTCTATTAGAAGGTGAACTACCTCTAGGGGTAACTGCTACTTATAAGAACAATATTCATAAGAACGCAGGTACTTATAAAGCTTCTGTTACCTTAACAGGTGACAATTACATCACAAGCACCAGATCAAACGAGTTAACTATATTACCTGCTGATATTACTCAATTAGTGGAGCTAAAGAGTGAGTCGTTTATATATGACGGTAAGCCAAAGTCATTAGTAATTACTGGGAAAATACCCCAAGAGCTAACACTTACGTATCAAAACAACAAGCAAACAGAAATAGGAAACCATAAAGTTACAGCCACACTTAGTGGTAGTGATAACTATACACCTATGCCTTATACCTTGTCTGCAACTTTGTCCATTACTAAGAAGCAAGAAGAAGAGTTACCATCACTTGATGATGTAATCTTTGAACACAAAACAGAAACATATACAGGAGAGGTTATTTCAATCGAAGCAACGAACCTACCTCATAACGTAAGAGTAGCTTATGATAAGAACCACTATACTGATGCAGGTGTCTATCAAGTAATAGCATCATTCTACTTTAAAGACATTTTAGTAGGAACCAAGTCTGCTACACTGACTATCGAGAAAGCACGTATTACGGGAGTAACGTTTAGTAAGAAAGAAGTGACATATGATGGGAAGGAGCACGAGCTACTATTAGAAGGTGAACTACCTCTAGGGGTAACTGCTACTTATAAGAACAATATTCATAAGAACGCAGGTGTTCATAAAGCTTCTGTTACCTTAACAGGCGATAACTATATCACAAGCACCAGATCAAACGAGTTAACTATATTACCTGCTGATATTACTCAATTAGTGGAGCTAAAGAGTGAGTCGTTTATATATGACGGTAAGCCGAAGGCATTAGTAATTACAGGGGAAATACCTCAAGAGCTAACACTTACGTATCAAAACAACAAGCAAACAGAAATAGGCAACCATAAAGTTACAGCTACACTTAGTGGCAGTGATAACTATACACCTATGCCATATACACTATCTGCAACTTTGTCAATTACTAAGAAGCAAGAAGAATTACCTTCTTTAGAGAGTGTAATCTTTGAACACAAAACAGAAACCTACACTGGGGAGATAATCTCAATCGAGGCCACTAACCTACCTGATTTAGTAACTGTAAAATACAGCCAAAATGAGTATATCAATAGTGGTACATATCAAGTAATAGCATCATTCTACTATAAAGACATTTTAGTAGGAACCAAGTCTGCTACACTAACTATCGAGAAAGCACGTATTACGGGAGTCAAGTTTAGTAGAAAAGAAGTGACCTATGATGGGAAGGAGCACGAACTTCTATTAGAAGGTGAACTACCTCTAGAGGTAACTGCTACTTATAAAAATAATATTCATAAGAACTCAGGTGTTCATAAAGCTTCTGTTACCTTAACAGGCGACAATTACATCACAAGCACCAGATCAAACGAGTTAATTATATTACCTGCTGATATTACTCAATTAGTGGAGCTAAAGAGTGAGTCGTTTATATATGATGGTAAGCCGAAGGCATTAGTAATTACAGGGGAAATACCTCAAGAACTAACGCTTACGTATCAAAACAACAAGCAAACAGAAATAGGCAACCATAAAGTTACAGCTACACTTAGTGGTAGTGATAACTATACACCTATGCCATATACACTATCTGCTACGCTATCTATTACTGAAGACCAAGAAGAATTACCTTCTTTAGAGAATGTAATCTTTGAGCATAAAACAGAAACCTACACTGGAGAAATAATCTCAATTGAGGCCACTAACCTACCTAATGTAGTTACTGTAAAATACAACCAAAATGAGTATATAAATAGTGGTACATATCAAGTAATAGCATCATTCTACTTTAAAGACGTCTTACTAGGAACTAAGTCTGCAACACTGACTGTCGAGAAAGCACGTATTACAGGAGTGACGTTTAGTAAAAAAGAAGTAACCTATGATGGGAAGGAGCACGAACTTCTATTAGAAGGTGAACTACCTCTAGGGGTAACTGCTACTTATAAAAACAATATTCATAAGAACGCAGGTGTTCATAAAGCTTCTGTTACCTTAACAGGCGACAATTACATCACAAGCACCAGATCAAACGAGTTAACTATATTACCTGCTGATATCACAAAACTTGTCGAACTAAAGAGTAAGTCGTTTATATATGACGGTAAGCCGAAGGCATTAGTAATTACAGGGGAAATACCTCAAGAGCTAACACTTACGTATCAAAACAACAAGCAAACAGAAATAGGAAACCATAAAGTTACAGCCACACTTAGTGGTAGTGATAACTATACACCTACGCCTTATACCTTGTCTGCAACTTTGTCAATTACTAAGAAGCAAGAAGAGTTAACATCACTTGATGATGTAGTATTTGAACACAAAACAGAAACATATACAGGAGAGGTTATTTCAATCGAAGCAACGAATCTACCTCATAACGTAAGAGTAGCTTATGATAAGAACCACTATACTGATGCAGGTGTCTATCAAGTAATAGCATCATTCTATTTCAAAGACGTCTTACTAGGAACTAAGTCCGCTACACTGACTATCGAGAAAGCGCGTATCACTGGAGTGACTTTTAGTAAGAAAGAAGTGACATATGATGGGAAGGAGCACGAGTTACTATTAGAAGGTGAACTACTTCTAGGGGTAACTGCTACTTATAAAAACAATATACATAAGAACGCAGGTACTTATAAAGCTTCTGTTACCTTAACAGGCGATAACTATATCACAAGCACCAGATCAAACGAATTAATCATATTATCTGCTGATATTACAAAACTTGTCGAACTAAAGAGTGAGTCGTTTATATATGATGGTAAGCCGAAGGCATTAGTGATTACAGGGGAAGTACCTCAAGAGCTAACACTTACGTATCAAAACAACAAGCAAACAGAAATAGGCAACCATAAAGTTACAGCCACTCTAAGTGGTAGTGATAATTATACACCTATGCCTTATACCCTGTCTGCTACGCTATCAATTACTAAGAAGCAAGAAGAGTTACCATCACTTGATAATGTAATCTTTGAACACAAAACAGAAACGTATACAGGAGAGGTTATTTCAATAGAAGCTACTAATCTTCCTGATTTAGTAACTGTAAAATACAACCAAAATGAGTATATAAATAGTGGTACATATCAAGTAATAGCATCATTCTATTTCAAAGACGTCTTACTAGGAACCAAGTCTGCAACACTGACTGTCGAGAAAGCACGTATCACGGGAGTCAAGTTTAGTAAGAAAGAAGTGACCTATGATGGTAAGGAGCACGAGCTACTATTAGAAGGTGAACTACCTCTAGGGGTAACTGCTACTTATAAAAATAATATTCATAAGAACGCAGGTACTTATAAAGCTTCTGTTACCTTAACAGGCGATAACTATATCACAAGCACCAGATCAAACGAGTTAATTATATTACCTGCTGATATCACAAAACTTGTCGAACTAAAAAGTGAATCGTTTATATATGATGGTAAGCCGAAGGCATTAGTGATTACAGGGGAAGTACCTCAAGAGCTAACGCTTACCTATACGAATAATAAACATATAGAAATAGGAAACCATAAAGTTACAGCTACACTTAGAGGCAGTGATAACTATACACCTATGCCATATACACTATCTGCTACGCTATCAATTACTAAGAAGCAAGAAGAGTTACCATCACTTGATGATGTAGTATTTGAACACAAAACAGAAACATACACTAGAGAAATAATCTCAATTGAGGCATCGAACCTACCTCATAACGTAAGAGCTACTTATGACAAGAACCACTATACTGATGCAGGTGTCTACCAAGTAATAGCATCATTCTACTATAAAGACGTCTTACTAGGAACCAAGTCTGCTACACTAACTATCGAGAAAGCGCGTATTACGGGAGTCAAGTTTAGTAAGAGAGAAGTGACCTATGATGGGAAGGAGCACGAGCTACTATTAGAAGGTGAACTACCTCTAGGGGTAACTGCTACTTATAAGAACAATATTCATAAGAACGCAGGTGTTCATAAAGCTTCTGTTACCTTAACAGGCGATAATTACATCACAAGCACCAGATCAAACGAGTTAATC
Organism: Myroides odoratimimus; assembly: GCF_038039805.1. Classification (GTDB taxonomy): domain Bacteria; phylum Bacteroidota; class Bacteroidia; order Flavobacteriales; family Flavobacteriaceae; genus Flavobacterium; species Flavobacterium odoratimimum_B. The sequence goes on along the minus strand of NZ_JBBPHK010000032.1, from coordinate 4,628 downwards.
ATATTACCTGCTGATATTACTCAATTAGTGGAGCTAAAGAGTGAGTCGTTTATATATGACGGTAAGCCGAAGGCATTAGTAATTACAGGGGAAGTACCTCAAGAGCTAACACTTACTTATACTAATAATACACATACAGAAGTAGGCAATCATAAAGTAACAGCTACACTTAGTGGTAGTGATAATTATGCACCTATACCTTATACCCTATCTGCTACGCTATCGATTACTGAAGAACAAGAAGAGTTGCCATCACTTGATAATGTAGTATTTGAACATAAAACAGAAACATACACTGGGGAGATAATCTCAATTGAGGCCACTAATCTACCTCATAACATAAGAGCTACTTATGACAAGAACCAATATACTGATGCAGGTGTCTACCAAGTAATAGCATCATTCTACTATAAAGACGTCTTACTAGGAACCAAGTCTGCTACACTAACTATCGAGAAAGCGCGTATTACGGGAGTAAAATTTAGTAAAAAAGAAGTGACTTATGATGGTAAGGAGCACGAGCTACTATTAGAAGGTGAACTACCTTTAGGGGTAATTGCTACTTATAAAAATAATATTCATAAGAACGCAGGTATTCATAAAGCTTCAGTAAAATTAGAAGGGGATAACTATATTACTAGCACGAGATCAAACGAGTTAACTATATTACCTGCTGATATTACTCAATTAGTGGAGCTAAAGAGTGAGTCGTTTATATATGATGGTAAGCCGAAGGCATTAGTGATTACAGGGGAAGTACCTCAAGAACTAACGCTTACCTATACTAATAATACACATACAGTAATAGGGAATCACACCGTAACAGCAACATTAAGTGGTAGCTCCAATTATACACCGATGCCTTATACCCTATCTGCTACGTTATCGATTACACAAAAAGAGGAAGAACTACCATCACTTGATAATGTGATCTTTGAACACAAGACTGAAACCTATACAGGAGAAATAATCTCAATTGAGGCCACTAACCTACCTAATGTAGTAACTGTAAAATACAACCAAAATGAGTATATCAATAGTGGTACATATCAAGTAATAGCATCATTCTATTTCAAAGACGTCTTACTAGGAACTAAGTCCGCTACACTGACTATCGAGAAAGCGCGTATCACTGGAGTAACGTTTAGTAAAAAAGAAGTAACCTATGATGGGAAGGAGCACGAGCTACTATTAGAAGGTGAACTACCTCTAGGGGTAACTGCTACTTATAAAAACAATATTCATAAGAACGCAGGTGTTCATAAAGCTTCAGTAAAATTAGAAGGGGATAACTATATTACTAGCACCAGATCAAACGAGTTAACTATATTACCTGCTGATATCACAAAACTTGTTGAACTAAAGAGTGAGTCGTTTATATATGATGGTAAGCCGAAGGCATTAGTAATTACAGGGGAAATACCTCAAGAGCTAACACTTACGTATCAAAACAACAAGCAAACAGAAATAGGAAACCATAAAGTTACAGCCACAATTAGTGGTAGTGATAACTATACACCTATGCCTTATACCCTGTCTGCAACTTTGTCCATTACTAAGAAGCAAGAAGAAGAGTTACCATCACTTGATAATGTAATCTTTGAGCATAAAACAGAAACCTACACTGGGAAGATAATCTCAATTGAGGCATCGAACCTATCTCATAACGTAAGAGTAGCTTATGATAAGAACCACTATACTGATGCAGGTGTCTACCAAGTAATAGCATCATTCTACTATAAAGACGTCTTACTAGGAACCAAGTCTGCAACACTAACTATCGAGAAAGCACGTATCACGGGAGTCAAGTTTAGTAAGAAAGAAGTGACCTATGATGGTAAGGAGCACGAGTTACTATTAGAAGGTGAACTACCTCTAGGAGTAACTGCTACTTATAAAAACAATATTCATAAGAACGCTGGTGTTCATAAAGCTTCTGTTACCTTAACAGGCGATAATTACATCAAAAGCACCAGATCAAACGAGCTAATCATACTACCTGCTGATATCACAAAACTTGTTGAACTAAAGAGTGAGTCGTTTATATATGATGGTAAGCCGAAGACATTAGTGATTACAGGGGAAGTACCTCAAGAACTAACGCTTACCTATACGAATAATAAACATACAGAAATAGGCAACCATAAAGTTACAGCTACACTTAGTGGCAGTGATAACTATACACCTATGCCTTATACCCTATCTGCTACGCTATCAATTACTGAAGAACAAGAAGAGTTACCATCACTTGATGATGTAATCTTTAAAGACATGGTAGCTATTTATAGTGGTCAACCCTATAAGATTATAGCGACAAACCTTCCTCATCATGTAACTGTAAAATACAGTGATAATTCTTTTATCAACTCTGGTATATATATCATCACTGCCAACTTTTATTATGAAGACATCTTATTAGGGCATAAAAGAGCAACGCTTACTATAGAGAAAGCTACCATCACTGGTGTCAAATTTAGCAAAAAAGAAGTTAGCTATACCGGTACAGCGTATCAGCTCCTAGTAGAAGGAGAATTGCCACAAGGAGTCAAAGCAACTTATCAAAACAACAGACATATTGATGCAGGAGAATATAAAGCTTCTGTAAAACTAGAAGGAGACAATTATATCACAAGTACTCGTACAAATCTATTGGTCATCCGACCAGCAGATCTAACTAAATTAGTGAGATTAAAAAATCAATCGTTCAAGTACGATGGACTTCCAAAATCTTTAAACATAGAAGGTCATATACCTCAAGGGCTTAACATTACGTATCAAAACAATACGCATACAGACATTGGACACTATACCGTTACAGCCACATTAGAGGGAAGTAATAACTATACTCCTATACCTTATACAATGACAGCCATATTGTCCATAAGCCATGAAGAGGAGACTCTACCAACGTTAGACAGCGTTATATTTGAAAATAAATCCGTTACTTATAATGGTAACTCTCATAAACTAGAAGCATATGACATTCCCAATGAAGTAAATGTAGAATATGACAGAAACTACTATGACAACGCAGGAGAATATAATATAAAAGCTTCTTTCTATTATAAATCAATGCTTATTGGCACCAAAACTGCCAAGTTAACAATAGAAAAAGCTAAACTAACGAATATCACATTTAGCAAGCTTACAGTAGATTATACAGGTAAGCCTCAGAAGATTTTAATCAAAGGAAAATTGCCTAATGGAGTAACTGCTACTTATGAAAATAATATTCACACAGATGCAGGCATTTATAAAGCTAGTGTTACACTAGAGGGAGATAATTATATTACTAGCAAACGATCTGCTAATTTTACGATCAAGCCTCTTGACATTCACCAATTCATTTCTTTTAACAATCAAGCTTTTGTATATGACGGACAACCTAAAACACTTACCATAACAGGAAATCTGCCCTCACCTTTAAAAGTGACTTATGAAAATAATACACATACAGAAATAGGCAAATATCAGGTAAGAGCAACTATTGAAGGAAGTAGTAATTATACTCCTATGCCTTATGTAATAACAGCTACCTTGGTCATCAGAAGTGATGACGAAGCAGCTGATATAGTTGAACTATCTATTAATGAACAAGTGTTTAAAAAACCAACCGATAAGATAACATACATCTTGCCTTGTGGAGAAAAACATTTTCGAATAGAGTTTAACGAATTAAGTGCAGGAGCTTTTATTGCGAACAGCATAAAAGAGGAATACCTATTACACTACTTTGGTACACTTACAATTCCCATAACCGTTAAATCTGAATCACAGACACTTACTAGAAACTACACGATAGAACTAATCAAACCAGTTCCTTTCGAAAAAGTAGCTATAATAAAACCTGATAATTCTTTTGTCATAAATATGAATTCAGCCACAAACGGAGGTTTCAAATATACCTCGTTTAATTGGTATAGAGATGATATACTTGTGAGTACAAATAACTATTATATAGCAGGAGCATACAGTGATATCAATAACGATGATCAAGTCAAACATCACTTAATTCTTACTACAGAGAAAGGGGAGAAAGTCTATACCTGTAAACAAATTATAGAAATCAACAATACAAACAAGGTCAAACTATTTCCAAACCCAGTAAATCAAGACAAAATAATCAATATTACTTTTGATATGGATAGCGCAGTTTTTAATCCAGCTCAACTAGAAATATACTCTATTTTAGGAACCAAAGTATTAGAGGCAGAGCTACCAAATCGGGAGAATACTATTCATCTCCCATCCCATTTACAAAATGGAAAATACATAGCAGTTATTCTAATCAATGACCAAAAGAAAATCATAAACTTCATTATCAAATAATTATTTCACTTACTGTTTATACTTCCGAAAGGTTGAATCTCATCACTGAGTTCAACCTTTCTTTTTTTATCCCCCTGTTGTCCCAGATTTAAGGTTATCATCCATGACTTACACTACTCCACTCCCGATGTCATTCTAAGCCTGCAAATAATCCCATCCTACACACTCGTTGTCGCGGATTTATAATCCGTGACTTACACTACTCCACTTCCGATGTCATACTGAGCCTGCGAAGAATCTCATACTACACACTCGTTGTCGCGGATTTATAATCCGTGACTTACACTACTCCACTCCCG
>NZ_JBBPHK010000031.1:0-32928 GCF_038039805.1 Myroides odoratimimus | reverse complement strand
TTCTACTTTTTATTTGGAAAAAACTTAGGATGCTGTGATCTTTCGATTACTAAATCCACCAATTTTACAAAGTAAAATCTAAAGTGATTTCATATTAGTAAATCACTCACTATTCTACACTAAAATGCCAAGTGTTACCTCAAATTGCCATAAATCAGATTAAGTTGGTTTATAAAGTTTCTTTGTATGTATAATCATATTTGCCCAAGTAAATAGGTTTGTCACTCAGTACTATTATAGGTAAAAAAGCAAGTAGCTCTGTGAATCAGTACTGTTGTAGTAAAATAAGCAGGTAGATCAGTCACTCAGCACTCTTGTAGTTAAAAAAGTAAGTAGTTAGGTCATTACTCGCAGTAGTATAGAGAAATGTTCTTAGCATAGTAAATAACTCTGTAATTCGGTATCTATTGTGAGAAGTATAATTGTAGTTTGATACATAATTAAGTGAAGTGCTCAATATGACACTACTTATCTGAATAGAATATTCAGTACTTAAATAGATGTTGAATTACAACTATAGACCACTATGAGTTTATTGATAGATGTATCGATTAACTGAGTGACCTATTTATTTGTGCAAGTAGCTAAATACATACAATTATGAAAACAAAAAAGGAACCAATTTTTGTAGCCTTTTCATCTCAAAAAGGAGGAGTAGGAAAAAGCACATTTACTACGTTAGTAGCAAGTGTTTTACATTATCAACTGGGCTACAATGTAGTTGTTTTTGATGCGGATTTTCCACAGCACAGTCTTGTAAAGATGAAAGAACGGGATTTAACTGTAGTTATGGAAAATGAGAGTTTAAAGAAACTCGCTCATAAGCAGTTTACTACCATCAACAAGAAAACTTATCCAATCATACAAGAGAGAGCGGATGATGTACTAAAAGCTGCAAAGCAGTTTGTAAATGAGTCGCCTATCCCTGTCGATGTAGTTTTCTTTGATTTGCCAGGAACAGTTAATACTGCTGGAATCATCAATGCGCTATCAGGTATGCACTATATTTTTACTCCTATAACAGCGGATAGAGTAGTGATGGAAAGTACACTAGTTTTCACACAACTTCTAAGAGATGTTGTGATGAAAAAATCACAGACATCCATACAAAGTATCAATCTGTTTTGGAACCAAGTAGATGGTAGGGAAAGTACTCCTTTGTACAATATCTATAACCAAGCTATTGAGGAATTAGATTTTAGTTTGATGCAATCTCAGATTAAAAGCAGTACGCGATTTCGCAAAGAGAGTGAAGAAACAAGTAAGCTTGTTTTTCGCTCTACTTTACTACCACCTGATAAACGACTGAGTAAAGCAAGTGGATTAGATCTATTTATAGAAGAATTTTTAACAATCACCCAATTGTAATATTATGGAAAAAGAGAACAAAAACAAAAAACAATCACCTATGAATATTGACGAAGAGTTAATGATGAGTCTAATGGTTGATGGAGTGAGGAAAGAGGGAATCAAAGAACCTGTTCAGATAGAGGTTGAAACAAACGAAGATCAATCTATCATAACAGATAAATCCTCAAAGTCAAAAACTGCTTTAAAAGAGAGAAGGCAAGCAAAGCAAACTGTTGAAAGTGATTATGATGATATCTTTTTTAAAAAATCAGATACCAATGCCAGAGATGGTAAGACAGTGTATATAAGACCTGAATTTCACGAGAAGTTAACTCGTATCATTCAAGTAATAGGAGAGGATAAAATAACGATCTATGCGTATTTAGACAATTTATTAGATCATCACTTTGATGAGTTTGCCCAGCAGATTACTAAGAGTTATAATCAAAAATACAAACCAATTTAATACCTAAAAAGATGAAAAATATATTCAAGAAAACAGAGGAAACAAATAATACACAAAAGTATGCTGATCAGTTCTTAACTAATCGATTTCCATCCACTCGCGCAGGAAAAGTTGTGTATATCCGCCCAGAGCATCACGAAGTACTACTTCGCATTACTCAACTGGCTAAAGAGGAGAAAACAACACTCTATGCATATATCGATAATATCTTAGAGCAGCATATTAAAGAGCACACGGATGATATCAAGGCTTATTTTCAAGAACATTATAAACCAATTCTTTAACTCATGGAAATAGTAATAATAGTCAGTCTTGTTATTATTATAGTTCTTCTGCTATTAAATAAAAATAAATCAATTAAACAAGAGAACCAATCTAAAACAGAAGAGCTATCTTTTAAACAAGATATTCCTTTTAGTATTATCGGAGAAAGTAAACCAGTTGTACTAAAGCAATCACTATATCTAACTAAAGAAGAGGAACTTGATTTAGAAGAGGAAGAAAAAGAGCTAAGTAAGAGTTTACAACCTTTAGATCATGAGTTTACTGAGAGGGTCAATTTGGATGAGCTTAGTAGGTTTGTGAACTCTATTGAAGAGGAGTTAATTAATGAGACTACAATCAAAACAGCTAAAAAGATTGAAGGGTCTGATTTACTTGAGTTACTACAAGAGGCGATGCCTGATTCTGCTAAGACAATAGCTAAGTTATTAGATCAATCTTTAAATGTAAAATCACCAAAAAAGGAAGAACAAACATATAATGAAGACTTTGATATCAGTGATTTTGTATAGAACAAGACAGTGTTTAGTTTTAAAAATTAAACACTGTCTTTGTTTATTACCAATACTGATGTAAACTTTAATGATATTTACCATTTCACACTATCATAATCAAATGTATCATCATCCAATTCCAGATTCGAAGTAATTGTATTTAATTTTTTCGCGTCTTTTTCTAATTCAGTTTTGTATGCTAAATATTCAGATGTTCCAAAACAAGCTTTCTTTAATAACTCAGGTAATTGTCTAAAAGCTTTTTTACCTCCATTTAATAAGAAATAATCAAGGTTAATTCTTCTCATATAGATATACAAACAATCATTAGAGGCATCAATCCTCCCTGTTATGTAATGAGACAAGTTAACTGTTCCATTAGGATCAAAGTTATACATCGCTTTTTCTAACCAATACTCTAATTGTAATAGATTTGCTAATTGAAGTTTATTGATGTTAAAATAACGTGCGTTATATCGAACAGCATGTAGAAAAAATAGTCCATCTACCCAAGATATTCGACATCCAAAGTATGGAGTATCATTAAAATGGAAGTGAGTGCCTTTACGCTCTAATCTATTACCTTGAAAAGCTTTTCGTATATCATATAACATACTGGCTATTATTGTTTCCCTAGATTTAAAACCAGGCTGATCTAAGTACTCTTCATTATTCCAAAGCCCATCAAAGGAATTATATAAAGAAGATAAATCTTCATAAGATCCCCATAATTCAAAACCAATACCGTTTTTGGTTGATAATAGATAAAACATCTTGCTTAATTTTTAAAATAAATATTGATCGATTCAATTGATAATTAGCTACATAAGTTAAAACAAACTACATTTTTCAAATACTCCATCTTTACCGTTAGTAACCACTAAACAAACCTACAAAAAAAGATTGACCTACAATGTGGTGGTATTAAATGGTCCGCTCAAGGCCAAAAACAACCCTAAACTTCCACAATTCTTCCCTCAAACAGTTTTCCAAAGACATTTACCAAAGTATCATGCAAAGGGCATGATCATAACGAAATAAATGTCATTCTTATGAAAACAAAAACAATCAAACAAAGGCTATTATTACTACTAGTTGTACTAAGTAGTTTACCGCTTTTAGCTCAAGGAAACGGAGCCGCAGGTATTACAGAAGCAACTCAGATGGTTACTTCTTATTTTGATCCAGCCACTAAACTTATTTATGCTATTGGAGCAGTGGTTGGTCTTATTGGAGGGGTAAAGGTTTACAACAAATTCTCTAGTGGTGATCCCGATACAAGCAAGACAGCTGCAAGCTGGTTTGGAGCTTGTATTTTCTTAATTGTAGCGGCTACAATTCTTCGCTCATTTTTCCTTTAAAAGATACTTATATGAAAAAGTATAGTATCAATAAAGGCATTGGAGCTAGTGTTGAGTTTAAAGGACTCAAGGCTCAATATCTGTTTTATTTTGCAGGCGGACTATTAGGAAATCTAATTCTTGTTATGGTCATGTATATGGCAGGAGTAAACAATCTTATATGTTTAACCCTTGGTCTTGGACTATCAGGTTATCTGATCTACAAAGTATTTTCATTAAATAAGAAATACGGTCAGTATGGCCTTATGAAACTTCAAGCCAGAAAATATTTTCCAAGGTATATTATCTCAAGAAAAGATGTCAAAGGGTATTTAAGTAGAAACTCAAAACTAAGAAACTATGAGAAATACAGCTAAGACAAATACCCTTGAGCGGATGTTTCCGATTCTAGCGGTTGAGAATAATTGCATTGTCTCAAAACAAGGAGATATTACGGTTTGTTATAAAGTCATCTTACCTGAGATATTTACCATCTCAGATAAAGAATATGAAACTATTCATAGCGTGTGGCATAAGGCTATTAAAACATTGCCTGAGTTTACTGTTATTCACAAACAAGATTGGTTTATAGAAGAAAGCTATCAGGCGGATTTTAAAGATGCAGAACAGAGCTATCTAAGTAAAAGTTTTGAAAGTCATTTTAACGAGCGCCCCTTTTTAAATCACAGTTGTTATCTGTTTATTACAAAGACAACCAAGGAGCGAATTAAAAGCCAAAGCAATTTTTCATCACTCACAAGAGGGGAACTTATTCCAAAAGGAATAAGAGATAAAGAAGCAGTTTTAAGTTTTTTAGAGGCTACTGCTCAACTTGAGAAAATAGTAAATGATAGTGGACTGATTCACTTAATAAAACTATCGGAAGAAGACATTATCGGCTCGGAAGATAAAAGCGGGCTCTTAGAGCAGTATTTAACGCTAAGTTCGACTAAAAGAGGAAGTCTTCAAGATATAGCCATAAGTAGCGATAAGATTAGAGTAGGAGATAACAACCTTTCTGTGCATACTTTATCATGTACAGAGGATCTTCCAAGTGAAGTATCATATCTGTCACGCTATGAAAAACTATCAACTGATAAAAGCAGTATGGCTTTATCGTTTGCATCTCCTGTTGGACTATTACTTAATTGTAATCACATCTACAATCAATATTTGTTTTTAGAAGATAGTGATTACAATTTAAAGCAGTTTGAAAAGTCAGCTAAGAATATGCACTCTCTTGCTAGATACAGCAGAGCTAATCAAATTAATAAGCAGTGGATTGAGGAATACTTAAATGAGGCGCATAGCAAAGGCCTAACCTCCATTAAAGCTCATTTTAATGTAATGGCATGGTCAGATAACCAAAGTGAGCTTAAACAGCTTAAAAATGACTGTGGAAGTGCAATCGCTTCTATGGAATGTGTACCAAGACATAATACGGTGGATGCTCCCACGCTTTACTGGGCAGGTATGCCTGGAAATAGTGGAGACTTTCCAAGTGAAGAGAGCTTTTATACCTTCATAGAACCTGCTTTATGCTTTTTCTCTGGGGAGACGAATTATAAAAACTCACTATCTCCCTTTGGAATAAAAATGGCAGATCGCCTTACTGGTAAACCAATTCATTTAGACATCTCCGACCTACCCATGAAAAAGGGAATTATTACCAACCGCAACAAGTTTATCTTGGGACCATCAGGTAGTGGTAAGAGTTTTTTTACTAATCATATGGTAAGGCAGTACTATGAGCAAAACGCGCATGTGCTTTTAGTTGACACTGGGAATTCTTATCAAGGTTTATGTGAGCTTATTAAAGGAAAAACAAAAGGGGAGGACGGTGTGTATTTCACATACACTGAAGAAAACCCAATTGCGTTTAATCCTTTTTATACTGATGATGGGATATTTGATATTGAAAAAAGAGAAAGTATTAAAACTCTTATTTTGACTCTTTGGAAGCGTGATGACCAGCCGCCCTCACGATCGGAGGAAGTAGCGCTTTCAAACGCAGTTAGTGGCTATATTGAGTGTCTCCAAACAAGCCATATAAAACCAAGCTTCAACAGTTTTTATGAGTACATCAAAACAGATTACAAAGCTGAGTTAGAAGAGAAACAAGTTAGAGAAAAAGACTTTGATCTAGCTAACTTTTTAAATGTACTAGAGCCTTATTACAAAGGCGGGGAGTATGACTATCTATTAAACTCAGAAAGCGAGCTTGACCTACTTAATAAACGCTTTATCGTCTTTGAAATTGACGCCATCAAGGATCACAAAATTTTGTTTCCCATAGTGACTATTATCATTATGGAAGTGTTTATAAATAAGATGAGGCGTCTTAAAGGTCAGCGCAAGCTAATCTTAATTGAAGAAGCGTGGAAGGCAATAGCTAAAGAGGGGATGGCAGATTATTTAAAGTACCTATTTAAAACCGTTAGAAAGTTCTTTGGTGAGGCAATTGTTGTTACCCAAGAGGTGGATGATATTATTCAATCCCCAATTGTAAAAGAGAGTATTATTAATAACTCAGATTGTAAGATTCTGCTTGACCAGCGCAAGTACATGAATAAGTTTGATGATATACAAGCTATGCTTGGACTTACTGACAAAGAAAAAGCTCAGATACTTTCAATAAACCTAAACAACAATCCAAACCGCCTTTACAAAGAAGTATGGATTGGTCTTGGTGGTATGCAATCAGGAGTATATGCAACAGAGGTGAGCTACTCAGAATACCTGGCTTATACCACAGAGGAAACTGAAAAATTAGAGGTTATGAACCTAGCTAAAGAGCTTGATGGTAATGTAGAGATGGCTATAAAGCGGCTTGTACAAGAAAAACAGCATGAATAAGAAAATACGCTAATTCGACTTTTCGAAGGATAAAAAATAGTACTCAGTAGAGTAAACAATCAATTAAAACATATTACAATGAAAAAATTATTACAGGTAGTAATAGTAGCGATGCTACTAGTTCTTCCAATAAAGAATTATGCCCAGTGGACAGTATATGATCCTGGAAATTTAGCCCAAGGTATTATAAATAGCGCTAATGAAATAAGGCAAACTTCTGCTACAGTTAGCAATGTGCTTAAAAACTTCAAGGAAGTAGAAAAGGTCTATAACCAGAGCAAGGAGTATTACGATAAACTTCAATCGGTTAATAACCTAGTTAAAGACGCAAGGAAAGTTCAGCAGACAGTACTTTTAGTAGGAGACGTGTCTGAACTTTATGTCAAAAACTTTGGCAAGATGCTTAATGATCCAAACTTCTCTGCCCAGGAGCTTGTAGCTATTGCCAATGGATATTCCGTGCTTCTTCAAGAAAGCACAGAGCTAGTGAAAGAGCTTAAGCAGATTGTAAGTAGCTCAACCTTGTCTTTAAATGATAAAGAGCGTATGGATGTTATAGATAGAGTTTACAAAGAAGTAAAAGACTATCACAACCTTGTTAGTTACTACACAAGAAAAAATATTGGTATCAGTATCTTAAGATCAAAGAAGAAAAACAATACCCAAAGAGTACTTGATTTATACGGTAGTTCTAATCAAAAATACTGGTGAGTTATGGCTAGAGATAATCTTCATGAGGTTTTACAAAACCTCTATTACGATATGATGCCACTTACAAGTCAGATGGTATCTGTAGCTAAGAGCCTAGCAGGTCTTGGAGCGCTTTTTTACATCGGCATTAAAGTATGGCAAGCCTTAGCAAGAGCAGAGTCAATTGATGTGTATCCAATGCTTAGGCCTTTTGCTTTAGGAATTTGTATTATGTTTTTCCCAACCCTTGTTCTAGGAACTTTAAACACGGTTTTAAGTCCAGTTGTAAAGGGAACACATCAGATATTAGAAACCCAGGTTATAGATCTAACTTCTTTACAAAAACAGAAAGACATTCTAGAAAAGGAGGCTATGCTTAGAAATCCTGAGGCTGCTTATTTAATTTCTGATGAGGCCTTTGATAAAAAGCTTGATGAGCTTGGTTGGTCTCCTTCTGATCTAGCCACTATGACGGGAATGTATTTAGAGAAATGGCAATATGATTTCCAAAAGAATCTAAGAGATGCCTTTCGAGAGATCTTAGAGATGATTTTTCAGGCTTCTGCTTTAATTATAGACACGATTCGGACCTTCTTTTTAATTGTGCTATCCATACTAGGGCCTATTGCTTTTGCAATTTCTATTTGGAGTGGTTTTGAATCTACGCTCTTACAGTGGCTCACACGGTACATAAGCGTGTATCTCTGGCTTCCTGTAGCCGATTTATTTAGCGCAATGCTAGCTAGGATACAATCTCTGATTATTGAAAGAGATATGCTACTACTTAATGATCCAAACTTTATCCCTGATACCTCAAATACTGTGTATGTGATTTTTATGATTATTGGTATTGTGGGATATTTTACAATTCCTACAGTCACAAGCTGGATCATTCAAGCAGGAGGAGCTGGAAACTTTATGCGCAATATGAATAAGACTGCCTCAACAACGGCTAATATGGCAACTGCAACAGCAGGAGCCTCAACAGGAAATATAACTGGACAGCTTATTAAAAAGTAAAAGAGTTAGTAAACATTTTAAAAACAAAAAGATGGAATTTAAATCACTTCGAAATATAGAAAACAGCTTTAAACAGATAAGACTCTACGCTATTGTATTTGCTGTAGTTTGTCTTATAGTAGTAGGATTCTCTATCTACAAAAGCTATGATTTTGCCAAAGAGCAACGAGAGAAGATCTATGTGCTTGACAAAGGTAAATCTTTAATGCTTGCTCTTTCTCAAGATGCAAGTATAAATAGGCCAGTAGAGGCAAGAGAACACGTAAGGCGTTTTCACGAGCTTTTCTTTACCCTCTCACCTGAAAAGGCAGCTATTGAGGGTAATATGCAAAGAGCGTTTAATCTATCTGATAAAACAGCCTTTGACTATTATAAAGACCTACTTGAAAAAGGTTACTATAGTCGTATAATTTCAGGGAATATTCAGCAAAGGGTAGAGGTGGATAGTATTAAGATCAATTTTAACGCATATCCCTATAAGACATTAACCTATGCGACTCAGTATATCATACGATCAAGTAACCTAACTAAAAGGAACCTTATAACAAGTAGCCAGCTTGTTTCAGCTGTACGCTCAGATAATAACCCTCAGGGGTTTATTATCGAAAAGTTTACAGTTGTAGAGAACAAAGATTTAGAAGTTGTTAAACGCTAAAAAATAAGATTATGAATAAACTACAATTTCTAAGACACAGTTATTCTAGTAGACTTAAGGTCTACTGGAATAACCTTTCTATAAAAAGGCAACGAGTTTTATTACTTACTGTTTTTACTCTCTATGGGCTAGTTTGTCTTTTTATTGTAAAGACAAGCTTTACCTCTAAAATAAAGCAAGCATCAAGTAGAGAGAAACAAAGTAATATAAAACCAGTTAAGTATTTGCTTGATAGGCAAAAGATAGAACTACACCCAACTATTAAACTAAATTATTATGAATCAAGATCAGTCTTCAAATAAAACCCACCAGATAGAGAAAGTACCCAAAGAAAATAAGGCGATTCAAAACCTTATAGAAAAACACAAAAAGCACATAGTCTTTGCTTTAATGGGCATTGTGTTTTTAGGGGCAATGTATCTTTTGTTTAAACCAGAAGAGAAAGAACTTATCACTCACAATGATTCCGTTCCTGAGGCGACAACCCAGGGGATGCCAACAGATAAAGTAAAAGCTTATGAAAAGGAGCTATGGGAACAGAAGCAACAGGAAAATGAAAATCAGATTCACTCCTTAGCAGATTATTGGAATGAGCCACAAGATGAGTCAACTAATAATTATAATCATAAAGATTATAATGTAGAACCAACTTATACGCCCTATGAGCGGTCTTATCAAAACTACAAGCAAACCCAAGATGTGCTAGGTAGTTTTTATAGCAGTACTGAAAATCCTGAAACTGACCGCCTTAAAAAGCAAATAGAAGAGCTAGAGAAACAATTAGAACAAAAAGATACCCCAGTTACTATTACAATGGATAATCAATTAGAGCTTATGGAAAAGTCATTTCAGATGGCAGCTAAGTATTTACCTAGTGGCCAAACTCCAAATGTATCAGTACCCGTAAATCAAACTACGAGCGTCAAAACAATTCCAAGTAAGAAGCAGTCTATAACAGTGATAGATAAAACAAGTAAAGAGGTTGTATCTACGCTTGTAAAGCCAATGAGTCTTCAGGATTTAGTATTACCAATTAATTCTGAAAATAATCAGACTTTCTATACTGCCGAAGGAGAACCTAAAGCGCAAATCCACAAAAACAGTATAAGAGTAAGTATCAAAGAAGATCAGGTTATTATAAACGAAGGTTACATCAAACTAAGACTCTTAGAAAGCATTATAATAAATGGAGCTTTACTACCTGAAGCAAGTACGCTCATTGCTAAAGTAAAGGTAAACAGTGGTAGGCTTGAGCTTATTGTAAATTCTATTAAGATAGAAGAGACTATTATAGAGACAGAGCTTATCGGTTATGATAACTACGGGCAAAGAGGACTTGAGGTATTAGACCTTCAAGAAATAAGCGCCTCAAAAGAAATCATAGCCAATATGGGACAGACAGCAGGCACGAGTATATCGATGAGTAGATCTGCTTCAGATCAAATAGCAGGAGACCTAACCAAAGGACTCATTCAGGGGGTATCAGGTTACTTTTCTAAGAAAGTAAAAACCCAACGAGTAACCCTAAAACAAGGACAAGAGCTGTTTCTTATGCCTAAAGAATAACAATCAATAACCAAGTAAATCAAATCATTATGAAAACAATTATAAAATATATATTACTGTGCTTACTAACAGTAAACTCAGTAGCTGCTCAAGATAACAAGAAATCTATTAATCTATCAACTGCTGAGGTAGTACCTTATGAAGTGGAACTCACCCAAAACAAAACCACTCATGTTTTATTTCCAAGCAGCATTGAATATGTGGACTTAGGAAGTAGTGATATTATAGCAAATAAAGTAGATGCAACATCCAATGTTCTTCGCTTAAAAACGATAAAAGAAGACATCATGCCTACAAATTTTACAGTTATTACAAACGATGGTAAATACTATAGTTTCAATACTACTTACAAAGAGCAACCAAGACAACTTAGCTATGACCTAATTAAGTGTGAAAAACAGAATAGTAAACAGCAAAGCGAAGTCCTATTTAAAGATTTAGGTTCTACCAGTCCAAGCTTAGCTGATCTTTTTATGAAAGCCATTATCAAAAAGAATAAAAAAAAGCTAAACATAAAAAGTAAAAACTTTGGAGTGGAAGCCCGTTTAAAAAGTATCTATACTCAAGATGGTAAACTTTACTTTCACATCTCTATTAATAATAAAAGCAATTTACCATACGAGGTTGACTATGTTAGCTTTAAAATCAAGGATAGAAGAACCACTAAACGAACCACCATTCAAGAAGTGAGTTTAAAGCCAATTAGAAACTTAAATGATGCTCAAATAATCAATAGTCTAAGTAAACAAGACAATGTCTTTATGTTAGATCAGTTTACTTTATCTGATAAACAAGTACTTTTAATTGAGGTTAATGAAAAGGAAGGAATAAGAAAGCAAGTCTTAAATGTTAAGAACTCTGCTTTGTTAAAAGCAAATACAATAGAACATTTTAGAATTCGATGAGTAAAAAAAAGAGACTATATACAGTCTCTTTTTTTAGGACTAGTCAAATGTTAACTAATAAAAAGCAAGGTTTCACTATTTTATACTTTAATTATTCTGATGATTTTTTAATATTTGATTGGACGAATTTAAGTTGCTACAATATGACAAAAAAAGAAGAAATTACTAAAGTTAATTACAAGTTTTCTAATATAGATTTTAAGGAAGCTGCTAGTATTGGTGATTTGTATACTTTCTTAAATGGTAAAATAGATGAATATGTAATTGAATTAGAAAAGATACGTAGAAATAGAAATTTAAAACGGTTAAATACAAGAGATTATATTGCTACAGTAATAGCTGGAAAAGGAAATAAATATGCTGCCTGGGGAACATGCTTTGATATATTAACGGTTATTCATCCAATACTGGTGAAGAAATTAGAAAAATTAGGTAAGATAGGGGAAAAAAATATATTAGAAGAAGGGCAGCATTGTAAAAATATAATTGGAAAATGTTCTGAGATTAAAGTAAGAAATGCGTTATTTACTAAGGAAAATATTTGTGAAAATGAAGAGGCTATAAAAAATATAGAGTTTACTCCCGCAACGAGACCTAGAACATCTGAACTTGTACCAATGTGTTTTAATTGTGAATTCATATTTATCAAATAATAAATCAATTAATGGATACAACCCAATACGACTTTGATCTCTTCTTTCAAAAAGGGATATTTAAAATTCATGTAGCAACTGCTGGTGGAATTTTAAGAGAAGAAATTTTAGATATAGAAAAACAAGATATTATACGTCAAAGTGCTTTATCTAGCGAAATTAGCGTTGAGTTTGAACTAAATTCTTTTTTAGGAAAAATATTAAAATATAAAAATATAAAAAAAAATTGTTAAATCAAGGTGGGATTAAGTATAAATTTGAAATAGAAAGATATTCAAGAAGCTTTAAAGAATTTGCTAAAAAAGACTTCTTTTCATTTGATAGAACGGTTGTAGGGGATAGTAATAACAATGAATATCATTTAGTAGCCTATCCTAAAAAGTATGATTTTTTTAAAACTATGTTTACTGACAAACTGGTATATTTAATATTTATAAAAAACCATCTAAAATCTATTTTAGATAGTCGAAAATACATTCAAGATGTAAAAGACATATTAAGAAATCGCGAATTCATTAATCATAGGTTTCAGATTATATTTTATTATGGACAAATTATTTATTTATTTTTTAATAAAACTGAAAACATTGAATTAAAAGAAACTTTTTATGAGTTACTTGTAGACTGTTTAAATACTTACATAAACATTGAATTAGAAGCTGATATAAATCAAATGATGGATAAAGTTAAAATATTACACGATAGTTTTGAGTTTATAATTCAGTTAAGTGAGAAACAAATAGAAGGGGATGGTAGATTGAGTGATTGGCTATATAGAGAGGTTATGCTTGTTAATAATTTATATAGTATTGAGAGTTAATTTAAATCATCATTTAGTCTAGTTTTACTCACCAAAATAATTTTTTAAAAAACACCTATGAATAAAATTTTTCAAGACATACTTAGTAAATACTTAACTGAAAGTCAAAAAGTGTTAACTAATAATGTATTAGCAAATAAAATACGCAATGAATATGCAGATACAATCCGTGATTTTGTAAATAAAGACAATAAGGATATGGTTGTAACTGGTTCATGTGGACAAGGTCGCTGGGCAACTATTCCCTGGATTGGAATATTTGATACAAGAATAACAAAAAGTGCTCAAGAGGGTTTTTATCCTGTCTATTTATTTTGTGAAGATATGTCTGGTTTCTATTTGTCTTTAAACCAAGGAGTAACAAAGTTAAAAGATGATGAAGGACTTATTTATGCTAGAGAGTTTTTAGCTAATAAGAGTATTGAGTTTCAAAAAACAATAACTTTAGCAAATGGTTTTAAAGCTGATCGTATTGATCTTCATATAACTAATCCAAAAATCGATGCAGCACTTTATGAGCAAGGTAATATTGTATCTAAGTTTTATGATACTAAAAACTTACCAAGTGCTAAAACCTTAGAAGATGACTTGAGTTATCTATTGAATGTATACAATGATTTAGTATCAAAATACAATGTTCAATATACTTCAATAGAAGAGTACAACGCTGATTATATAAATCAAAATAAGCAAGCGAAGGAACTAGAAGAATTAGAACAGATAAAGAATAATAAAGAGCTTTCAGTAACTGAAAAAGATAGACTTGTAAAGAGTAGACTAGGTCAAGGGTTCTTTAGAAGTGAGTTAATTAAATTAAATAAGCAATGTGCAATTTCAGGTTGTATTAATACTAATTTATTGATTGCTTCTCATATCAAGCCTTGGCGAGTTTGTAATAATAAGGAAAGAATAGATCCTTATAATGGATTGTTACTATTACCTACTTTTGATAAGTTATTTGATCAAGGTTTTATTAGCTTTAATAATAATGGAGAGATAATAATTTCAGATCAGATACTGGGTTATCACGAGCTATTAGGGTTAACAACTAAAGTTAAAATCAGCGTGAATCAAAATCAGCATAAGTATCTTGATTATCACAGAAAAAACGTGCTTAAGAAAAAGAAATAGCACTGTTTTATAAAATTAGATTTAAAGGCTAAGGAGAGGATCTCTTTAGCCTTTTGTTGTTAGTTAGATGTTACTTACTTTTTACTGTTACTAATTCCTTTAGCAACAGCAAATCCGATAGCTGCTAATCCAGCTCCAATAGCAGCAGGGATAACAAGGGCAACTCCAGCCGCCGTTGCCACTGCAACTCCAGCTGCGGCTCCAGCTGAAGATACACCAGCAACTGTTCCCAGTGCATTGTTTTCATTCTCTTTACTCATAATAATAAATTTTATAATTTATATACTATAAAGTTATCATATATGAATTCTTTATTTGTTTATATTGGGTGAATACAATAATAAATTTAGTTAACATTTTAAATTTTATTAATTTTATGAGCGAATGATATATTTTGAGTTATTTTTAATTGGAAATATTTATAGTTTTTAAAATGCAAGATAATCTAGTGATAAGTTTACCAAAACAATCAGATATAAAAAGTATAAAGCTATGGCAAGAGGAAAACTCAAAGAGGGTAATAAGACTAATTCAGAAGACAGCTTGTGCAAAATACAGAAATGATCCTAGTTTTATATATCCATGTGTTTGTCCTTTTAGATATAAATCCTGTATTGAAATTGAGTTTTATTATGAAGTTTTAGAAAAAATTAAAATTAATGAGCAACAAAGCTTATATAAAGAGGCAATAGATTGTTATAATGCAATGCCTTTGAATAAAACAGATTGGTATATAAAATATCAAGACTTAGAGAAAGTGCTTAATTTTAATTTAAAAATACAGATCATTACAAATAATGCGAGATATGAAAAGTTTATATTTCAACTAGACCAAGAGGATTTTAAGTACGCCTTAGCTTTAAAAGAACTCTTTGAGAGGATTCTTTATCAAGAAGAGTAAAACTGCACTATTTTACTCAAAAAAAGAGGACCTTTAGAATTCTTAACTAGGAGATGATATTAATTTGAAGCAACTTTACCTTTTACTAAAAACTACTTGGAGATGCATTATGAGTTTAGGGTAATAATAGGGGGGGTTTCTGTAAATTTATGAACTATTAAGATATATGTTTTAGAATGAAATTTCAGTCAGGATATGTTTTAGATGGGGTATCTAAAATAATAAATGAACGTTTTAAAGAGGAGAGTTTTTTTAATGACTTTACTCATAATAAGGAAATAAATAAATTAAAGGGATTGCTTAGAACAATCTCTTGTTTTGATATTAATTTAGATCACTTACCTAGGCTTGATTACAATGAAATTCATCCTGTACTTGCAGTAGTTAATAATATAATCAGCAGAGGTCTACCAACAAGGGCTCCGCTGATCTTAGAAGAACTTTTAGAATCTTTAAAAGTTAACCAAAGTGATGATTCAAGACCATTTGAATCAAGATTTGTACTGCCTAAGGATACATTAGAATATAAAGATATTTTTGAATTACTTCATGTTTTAAGGCCTCAATTAGATTTAAAAAGAGAAGAATATGCAGGAGAATTAGATTCTAATTTGGAGTGGGATTTCATAAAAGATTCTCCTATTTTTAAACAGATACTTGAATCACAACGCCTTTTTTCTACTTTAAGCAACGATTTAAAAGGCAAGAGAAGGATTGATTTTAGTTATACCACGCCTTATTGTGTAACTAATGAGAAAAGGGCAGATTATTTCTATGAAACTGCCATTTTTGAAGTAGACGGTGTACACCATTTAATCAATGAATATATTTATTATGATCAAGTTAGAGATTCATTATTAAATAATGTCGATGCAAATGTATTTCGTTTTTCAATGTATGAAATACAAAATAGCTTTAAAAGTATTTCCGATTGTTTTGACCAAGACCTGCTTAGTGTATTGGATAAGAACTACAATAGGGGTTATAAAAAAGACTTACTTAAATACAGTCTTGTCTTAATTCCATTTGTGGTTGCTAGATTTGAAAAAACTTTAGTAGAGTTATTTTTAAGAGATAAATCTTTATTAGAAAAAAGCGTTTTAAAAATAGCTGTTATAGAACGTGATCTTCCTGGAGCTATGATTGCTTTTGAGCATTTTAAGGCTTTGATAAATAACTTAAATCAGTTAATAGCCGATAGTCAAAAGTTAGTTTTACCAGAGTTAAAAATAGAGTTATTTCAGGACAAATCTTGGGTTTTAGACCATGTTTTAAACTGTGGATATATAGCCAATGATATACATGATTTAAAAGTTGAGGATTATGATTTTGTTTTAGACAGCTCTATTTTATTAAGAGATAATGTTTTAAAGAATTCATATGTAGATCGCACTAATTACTTTGTTTTAAGATCGAGTCATTATGTTGATACAAGAATTGATGCTTCTCGAGTTATTTATAGTTCAAAAAGCTTAGAATATAAAGCATTAGTAGTTAAAAACGATGATACTTCTTATTCTAATATTAAAGAGTTTGAGCCTTATATAACCTATTTTTTAAATGAGATATTTCGCAAGAAGAGCTTTAGAGAAGGACAACTTCCTATTATATCAAGAGCCTTACAAAAATTACCAGTTATCGGGCTTTTACCAACAGGGGGAGGGAAATCATTAACTTTCCAAATTCCTGTATTTCTACAACCAGGACTAGCTATTGTGGTTGATCCAATTAAATCTTTAATGGAAGACCAGGTTAGGGTATTAAAGCAAAACTGGATTGATTCGGCTACTTATGTCAATTCTTCATTAAGTTCTTATTCTAAGAATAAGAATCTATTTGAGTTTTTCATGGCTAGCAAACAAATTCTTTTTGTTTCTCCTGAGCGATTTGTTATTGATAGTTTTAGAGAGGGGATTTCTAAGATAGATTTTTATGGAAAAGGACAAAGTATAAGTTATTGTGTTATAGATGAGGTACACTGCGTATCTGAATGGGGACACGATTTTAGAACTGATTACTTAATGATTGGTGAAAATGCGCAGAAGTACGCCTTAAATAAGGATAGTAAGGATAGTACAGTTAGTTTAATAGGTCTTACAGCTACTGCCTCTTTTGATGTTTTAGCAGATATTGAAAGAGAATTAAAAATAGAAAGCGATCAAGTAGCAGATTCAATTATAATGATTGAGAATACCGTAAGGCCAGAGCTTTTTTTTAGAGTAGTTGATGTTACTGGGATTGAGGATAGAGGAGAGAAGTTAGTTGAAGAATTGGTTAATTTTCCTGATACGTTTTCTAGTTTTAATAATCAAGAGATATTAGAAAAGTCTCAGCTGCATCATTTTGAAAACTTTGACCCATATGACTTTTGTAAAAAGGAGAATAACATTGCTGTAAGAAATAGCGATTCTCAACTTGAGTTTGAATTTAATGAAAATATGTATCTTGAAGAACTTCCTAAAAATTTTTCATCAGTAATCTTTTGTTTAGTTAAGGGGGAGTCTGAGTATGAGCCTTTTGTGTTTAAGAACAAGGCAGGGGTAAGAAGTATCCATAATATGTTAACCAGAGCCACTTTTAAAGTAGGATATTACTATGGAACAGATAATGAAAGATTACAAGAGGTAATACAAGAAAACTTTATTGACTATACCACTGGTATAAGTGATCATATGGTTTGTACCAAGGCTTTTGGTATGGGAATCGATAAGGATAATATTAGGGCTACTTTTCATATTAACTACTCGAGTTCTTTAGAAAGTCTGGTTCAAGAATGCGGTCGTGGTGGACGAGATAAAAAAGTTGCCATAGCGTCTATCTTTGCTAGTAAGGCTAAGAGTTTGAAGTTTGATATCATTAAAATCAAACATATTGCTTCTACCGAGTATAGTCAATTGTTAACTCCGTTTGATTTTATTATTTTACAAAGAAGCTTAGTTAGTTTTAAAAATAAAAAAGGAAATTGGGCTCAACTCAGTTTTAAAACTAAAGAGGATGCTGAACGTTTTTTACCAAAAATTGATTTTTCATTTACAAGTAAAGGAAATGATACATTTAGGTTAGCGGATTATAAAGTTGTTCAAGTACTAAAGTTATTAGAAGATAATCTTGATACTGTTTTAGTTGAACATAGGGAAGATAGAGAGACACATGATTTCTTTTTCCAAAATAACTTCAGAGGTCAAGCATTTGAAAAGTCTCATATTTTTAATTTATTTCAGAAAAAAGAGTTTATAAATAATGATTATGCCCAGATTAGTTTAAAAGAGAGTTTTATTCAAGCAGAACACACTCAAGATCTTTCTTTTATCATTAATTTTTCAAATGATTATGAAGACTACAAAGATGAGATTATTCAACACCATGTTGATCTTAATGAAATAGCAGCCAGTAAAAGATCAACTAAGCAAGCTGTGTTAGAAAAGCTGAATCAAGTTTTAAAGCGACGTACTTCTTTAGAAGAATTTTGGTTTGATTTAGGTCAAGAAAATATTCTAGATGTTTATACTATTAATCCAAAGGTTAAAAAAGAGATCGAAAATATTTATTTAAGACATAGATCAGAGCAAGATACAGGAAGACTAATTTATAGATTGCATGCTGTTGGTTTTTTAAAGTCATATACAAAGGATTACAACAAGAAATTTTATTATTGTGAGTTTATTTGTCACACTGACATACAACCGTATTTAGATGCTTTATCTACTTTTTTAAGAAGGTACCAATCAGAGAGATCGGTACAAGAAAGTATGGCGGTTTTAGAGAAAAAACTAACATTTCAACAACAAGATATAGTCAAAGATCTAATAGAGCTTTTGTGGTATGTTGTTGATTTTACATATCAAGAGATAGCCCAAAAACGTCTTAGAGCAACTGATGAGATAGAGGATATCATGCGAACAATGATAACAAATCAGGAGGACTTAAGTGAGTATGAGTTAAATCTTTATTTAAAGGAGCAAATCTATTATTATTTCAATGCCAAGTATGCAAGACCTGGCTATAGAGAATCTGATATTGAGTGCTCTCTTTTAGATGACTATAAGTTATATCAGAATAAGCAGATTATTGCAAGTGAGGTGTTGTATAAGTTTATAGATAATAAAGTTATAAAAAACGGTACAGAGCAAAATAATTATAAACACTTATTGGGTTCATGTAAAAAGATCTTGTTTTCATTAACTCAAAGTGATTTAGAAAAGGAATGGGTACTTAGACTATTACAGGCTTTTGCTTTATATTCTTCTAATAATATTTCATATAGAAGTCAAGCAAATCAAATTGTAGAAAGAGGATTCACTTGTCTGTTTTTAGATGAAGGTTTGGATAGACAAGAGTCTATTATTGAAATATTTAATGTCTATTTTGATAGACTAACAGATAATATAGATCCTGAGAATCCTTTATTAATAGATATAGACCTTATTAAGAATAAGTTATTGCAAAAAATGCAGACAATTGAAATAGAAAAAATGTTGAATCAGTTTTATCAAAATATATAAAAATGAGTACTTATAATACAAAAGAAATTATTGAAAGTTCTTTGGAGAATGTTTCAAATCTAAAATCTCAATTAGAACGTCTTGAACAAATGCGTCTTGATATTGAAAAGACAATTCAACAAGGTAAAGATATTCAAGCTAGCTTCTCAGAATTAACGGATGATTTTACCAATCTAACAACTGATTTTGTCAAGGAGAATCAATTGTTATTAAATGATGAGATAAGTAGTTTTGAATCTCATTTAGACAATTTGCAAGTTAAGATTAACAAACTAGATACTTTAGATTTAAAAACTGCATTTACTAATGCCAATAAAGAGTTTTCAAGTTCATTAAATGACTTATTTGATAAGAGATTTGATGATCTTCACACTTTGTATGAGAGTTTTAAAAGTGAAGTTTCTGATTTAAATGCACAGGTTAAGAGATTAGAATCTATTGACTTAGAAAAACACTTTAACAATCACCAGGATAAGCTATCAACTATATTAAATACTCTTACTAATATAAGTAGTACGCTTATTTCCATTAATGAGAACCATTTAAAGACAGTAGAAGGATTATCAGATATTAAAAATCTTATTAATCACAGTGGTACAGAACTAAGTAAGAAGATTGAAAGTGTTAGTGTAGATTTAAAGAAACTTGAAAGCACTCTTGAGGAACAAGCAAAAAAGCAGGACCAAAAATTTAAGTTATTAATGGCATTAGTAGTGGTTGGTATTGTAGTTTCGATAGCATTAAAATTCATTTAAAAAGGTATGGCAAGAACTAATTTTGCTATTTATGATAACGATAGTAAAGTAGAGAGTTACTACATAGAGCACAATGCTGAAGAATTTGATCTAACTAAATTTAGTTGTTGTTTTTGTGGAGTAAAAATAGGTTATACTAGGGGAACTACAGGTACTGGACCTTATTTTAAGAATTGGAAAAATATAGATCATACTAATAACTGTTTATTAACTCAGAGTGTTGAATCCTATTTAGAAACTAGACAAGACAAAGACTATATACTAAACCAAGAGGAAGAACTTATTTTATCAACTATTCTACCCAGGGCGCAAAGACTTTTTTTAGAGGATAAGAAGTCAACTAAATTTAAGCGAATAATTAATCATTTACAATCCAATAGAACACGATTGTTTATGTCTGCGATTAATCAATTAAATCCTGGTGATTTTGATAGTTTTAATTTTGTTACTGAAGACAATGAAATTTTAAAATTAAAGGATTTAATACTTCCTCAGGACAGTATTGTTGATAAGTTAGAAAAAGAGGCTCAAACAAGTTTTATTCGTGTTTTAAAAGCAACAGTAAGTCGAATCGAGAAAGTAGGAGAGAATTATAAAGTAATAATGACTAAAGGAGGGAAGTATCAAAACACAAAAGATTTTTACTTATTTGTTCCTCAGAGTTATGTTGCAAAAAATGAAAAGAAGTTGCAAGAATTAAAAGGGGCTCTTATTTATTGTTATGGCATAGCGGAAATGAACCAATATGGTTGTAAAATGGATTTATATTCTATTTCTCATCAAATAGCTATCCATGGACGCTTCACCTAAAATACTTTTACTTAAATAAGAACTTAGATTACGGAAAACCGTACTAATCTGTTTCTTTTTCTGTATTAAATTAGATGTAACTATTATATAACTATAGAAGCATTATGTAATATAAATTAAACTTATATAAAATGGGATTATTTGATTTTTTTAAAAAAAGACCAGCAGAACCTTCAATTGATTTATCAGACTATAAATTTATTTCTGATGATCATCACAGATTTGAAAACGGTGTAAAATCTCTGGCTAACAATAAGGGAGCTTGGAGGGGAGTTAGAATTCAAGCAAAAGGGAATGATACATTTCTAGTTACAATGTACAATTTATCAGGTACCCATCCGGTTTGGGGGGATAATATCCAAATGGCTCCAAAGCCAATGAAGATCATAAAACAAGATCAAGAAAAGATTGCTTTACGCGGTTTTGGTAAAGATCAAATGGGAGGGGCATTTTCTGATTATGGAATAACCCTTTATACGCAAGGTTCTACTGTTGAAAAAGTAACCCTACATATGTTTGATAGAAATATTGATATTACTTATCTAAAGGGTAATGCTATAGATATGAATCCACCAAAGCAAACTGAAGAAGTACAACGATTTAAGGTAGCAGAGCCAAAAGTGTCAGAGCCTGAGAAGGAAAGTAATAAGGTTGACAATGAGATTATAGCTTTATTATCCTTTAAACAGAAGTGGAATACTCAGGTAAGTATGGAACAAAAAATGAGTATTGCTATGCAATCTGATTTATACAATAATCAAGGATGTGATAGTTATAATAATGGTAATGTTAATCAAGCTATAACATATTTTGAGCAAGCTTTAGAAATACTTCCTATTAATGATGATGCTCTTATTAATATTATAAGGGGATATAATAAAGCAGGAAATTATTTAAAAGCCTTAGACTACTTAAAAAGGTTGTTTTACATAGAACCAAGTACTTTAAATAAGCAAAAGGTTATTGTTTATAGTCTACTTATTCACCTAATGAAGGATTTTGATTCAGATGGAGCTGTTGTAAGCTCATCAACCCTTGAAGATTTTATTAGTTCTAAAGTAGGATTTACAATTACTGTCAATGATGTAAAGCTAGTTATTCAAAGATTAAATGAGCCTTATAATAGAGATATAATAGATTATAGATCAAGTCCTATTATGGGGATAAGCGATACTATGTATGTAACTACAAACGGAACAACATTATCTTTAATCAAAGATGAGTGTAGAGATGTGTTAAATTGGAACTAATAAAGAATTATTATGAATATTGAGGTTAAATATAAAGATGATAAAAATAGTATTTATCATCAAAATCATTATTTATCAAAACTTGCTTTTGCTAAGCATGTTATTTGTGTTGGTAAAGCTACTCTTTCTTGGGATGTCACTGTTTTCGTACGATCATTAGCCACACTTATTTATTATAGTGACTATGTTAAAAGTGCGGACTTTTATAATAGTAAATTTTCTTTACCACCAATTGAGTTATCGGATCCAACAGAGAAAGGCCAATTTTCTAATATTGCAGGTAGAGCCATAGCTGATTTCTTATCCAAAAAGATAAGTGGGAGTATTTTTACTTGGAATTATGAAGCAGCAATGAGAAGTCTTGATATAGGTATTGTTGGACCAAGACCTGACCTATTGGCTTTTACCGATTCCAAAATATTTTCTATAGAAGCAAAGGGGTATACAGATGGACCAAGAAATATGGACGAACATAAAAAACAGGCAGCATCAGGTCAAATTATCGTTGACTTTTCAGTAGCTTCTGTTTCATATAGTCTTTATAGTCAAGTAAGATGTAATTATTACGATCCTATTCAAAATAAAACACCAGACTTCAAAGAAGCTTTAACAAAAGTTTCTAAGGATTATTATTCGGGATTTTTAGATTTTCTAGATCTAGGAGTATCTAAGTTCGCTTTTAAAAATGAAAATTACTATGAAATTGAATTGTCTTTAGGGAGTACATTTGTGGAGTTGTATTTAAATGACACTAAACCTAAAAGTAAATCTAGCTATAAACTAAGTTTATTGCTTCCTGTTCAAATTAGAAAGTACGCTGAAAATGGAATATTTGAAGAATTAAAATCATTCGATATAGATAATATTATTATGCCTAATGAACAAAACGAAAAGGAAGATTATAATGACGAAATATTTATTGATAAGGATGGTATTGGTTTAAGAGTTACAAAGAAAATAGAAGAACGGAAGAAGTAATAAATAACACATGTTGTATAAAAAATTAGTTTATTAATCTTAAAGAGTAAAAAGAAGATCTTAGAAAAAAACAAGCGTTTTTCTCATAATATTAAATCTCTTTTAATAAAAAGAATTTCTTGAAGCCCTGTGTCAGAGTAATTAATTAAGGTTTAATGATGATAGTTATTATCGGTTTTGATAAATAGCAAGGTTTGATCAAAATAACTAGTCAGTGTTAAACTACTTTAATTTTTAATCTCTTGGCCAGGTAAAAAAATTATATATAACACTTAATATTAATATAATGTTAGATTTTTTCTTAAATAAAAACCAGTATTTTGTAGTAGGTTTGTCTCTTCTAATGGCTTTAGTTACTGGTCTATTTAGTCTTAGAAATAGAGTAACTAATAAATTAAATTTTTTTGGTTACCTTCTTATTGTTTTTAGTGGATTACTATTTATGATATCAGCAGGTGTTGTTTACTATGATCAGAAAAAAATTAAAAATGATGATATTATTGTTGAAATTAGTTTGAGAGCATTAAAGAATCATATAGAGATATCAAAGTTTCCAGAAGATTTACCTAAAAATATCTTTTCACCACTTGTTAAAATAGATAAAGCTGAGACATCAGGTATATTTGAAATGTCAAAAAACAGTATGGGAATGGGAAAAGCTAGTATTTCTACGTTTGTTTATTATAAATGTTATTTAATAGATAGAAATGACGATAATTTCCCAAAGTTTATTTCTGAAATAAATCCTGAAAAAATAGAGATTCATTTAGCTTTAAAAGAAATAATACAGAATAATTATACACTTAATGGAAGTATAAAAATGAAAATTAGAAGTAAAACTTACGAAGGTGTTTATGATTCAAATAATAATGTAATTAGATTTAATAAGTAATATGTGTTTTAATAATTCCCCTTAGAAGGAATCACATGTCTAACCCCACCACGTGGATTCTCCATATCTCCGTTATAACGAGGTATTAGATGACAGTGAAAATGAAATACCGTTTGACCAGCAGTTGCCCCACAGTTCATACCGATATTAAATCCATCAGGATTATACTTGTTAAGGATTATTTGTTTAGCAGCTTCTATAGCTTTAGGAAGTGCGTGCTGCTCTTCTTGTGTTAGATCAAAGTAATCCTGTCTAACAGTATTAGTAATAATAAGTAAGTGACCAGGACTCACTGGAAAAATATCTTCAATTATAAAGAAGTAATCATCTTTATATATAATTCTGTCTTGTGGTATTTGTGTAAAATCTTTCATTTTAAAATAGTGGTTCTAGTTCAATTTTTGGTTTCCATTTTTGAATGGATAAATCAACAGCTAAGTTATATTGTTTTTGTAAGAATGCTCTTCTTGCTAGGGGTGTTTTTCCTGTCTGATTTACAATAGTTTCTCCAAGGGGGTGTTTACTTAAGATATAGAATTCATTTCTTTTATAAAGTCGGTCTAAGTATTTTATTTCAGGAACTTTTGCACTCTTATCAAGATTGACATATTTATCTGCAAGCACTAAGTTCCAAATCCCATTTACGTTGGCTCCATTTTCATTTAAATGTAGTTTATGCATATGTGGAAAGAAATGATCTACAGCGCATAGATTATCATTTCCAGGTACTATAGAAATATCTTGAAAGGAGTAGAAACATTTGCCTTTTTGATATCCATTTAAAGAGGCTCTTGAAGAGGTAATATCCTTGCGACGCATTAGATTGTTTTCTAAGAACAAAGTGTTTAAATCCTCATCTATTTTAACTTCTAACAAACTTGGATTAAGATCTAAATTCCAAGCCGTTTCAACAAGATTCCATCTAGCCTGAACTTCACTATTTAGATTACTGAATTGTATACTTTCTTTAAGCTTTAAAAGATGATCTGTAATGATAATATTTTTAGAAGTTCCTTGATAATCTTTTTCATAAAAAGGATTATTGATAGTTCCTCCATTTATATTTTGAAAAGCGTCTACAACGTTATTAAAGCCATGTTTCTCAGTTAAGTGAAGTAACTGATCATAAGTGATTGTATTGTCATTAAAAGCTCTACAAGCATTTAAAAACACACTAGAGGTGGAGTTGCCTTGTTTATCATTGGTTTTTAGATGTTCTAAGATACTTTCTACGTACAAAGGTGCGATTTGAGATAAAGAAACAGAGGTTGTTTCTTTATCAATAAGGTTAAGTAAAGCTTGACCAAAAGCAAATTTATAGGTAGCAGAGTTTTTTCCAAATAGTATTAAAGCTCTCCACTGAGACTCTAAACTAGGATCGTTATCTTGAAAGAATAAAGACATTATAAGAATTTATAAAAAAATCATGGAGCACTAAGGTAAAGTAAGTTTCTAAGAAACTCAAAAGAAATAGATTATTTTAGTGTCTTGTAACATGGATGAATATTGAAAAGATTTTTTAATTTGTAAATATTCTTTTTAGTGATGTGTAGGTCTTATATCATTTTAGATAGAGATGAATAAAAAATATACTGACTATCTATTTTTATATTAAGAGTATTTGCCTAAATCCAGATGTAGAGTTGGATCGATGGCATCTACTTTACTTTTAGCCCAATTAAGCCATTGTTGTATTTCTGGATTTAAATTGTTGTCTAATAAAGCTTTATTTTCAATTTCTTGAATATAGTTTCTAATTTTAGTACAGGTATCATATTGCTGAGCTTGATTAATTAGAAGTTCCAATCTAGTATGTTCTTGTCTTTTTATTTTTTCAATTTCTCTTTGTGTTTTTTCGTCTACTTCTCTTTGTTTGCGTGATTCTTCAGCTTTAATTTTCCATTGATATTCTTCTTGAGCCATAAGCTCTATAGTTTGTATGATATTTAATAGTTTGTCTTCTAATTTGATAGTTTTAGAGTCAGCCCATTGTTTATCTCGATAAGATGGTCCAGCTGAAAAGATTAACTTTCCAGAGTACTTATAGATAGAAGAGTAATAGTAAGGTCCATCTGTTGTTGGAATTCTATTTCGATGTTCTCTTATTGAAAAAGAGATTGTAATATTTTTATATTCTAGTACAATAAGACCATACTTACCTATAAAGGTAAATCCTCTTTGTCGTATTAGTTTTAAAAAATCATTCATTAAATTTAATGCGCGACTTTCCTGATCCTCTGAAGAAGTTATATTTAAGATTGGGCTGCTTTTAGTGTGGATTCCATTTTTTTGGTTAGTTTTTCTTTTTAGATAATCTATTATCAGGATATCTTTTGGCTCATCTTTATTAGATTTTTTAGGATTCTTTGTTGTATTAAGTTTTGTTTTCTGTTTTTTATTTTGATCGCTGTGTAATGTAATTTCTAGATCTAAAGGAATAGAATTATCTAATGTAGGAGTTAAAGATTGTTTATTGTATTTCAATTTAGACCAATAACCTATTTCAGGTAGAGGAATATTATTTATAGAGCAAGAGTCTTTGAGTTGTTTAGTTGATATATTATAGTTCTGCGCTATTTTGTTTAGAGGTGTACTCCATACTAGTTCATATAGATCTTTTCTTGTGAGTAGTTTTTTCATATACAATGTTTTAGTCTCAAATAAAGTAAAACATTTTTTTAGATATAATAATTACGTTGACCTAATATGTTTAAAACCGTTATAATTTTAGCTTGTAATTTTTCTACAACCCAATCTGTCTCAACTTATCATTAAAGATCCTTTTATATTCTTCTTTGTACTCATTAGTTAAAAAGCTTCGATCTATTAAATCATATACCTTATTAGTTTGTCTAGAGAAATCTTTATAGATATTATTCCTTACAACTTCTGTAATACTCAAATTTAGTGCAAGTTCATTAAAGTTTACTTGTTTAATCTTTTTCTTACGACCACTTATGGTTAGTGCTAAATCTTCTTTATCTTCAGGGAAGATTAGATTTACATTCAACAAATCATAAGCTGGTGAAAACAAAATACCTCTATCTGTATGCATCAACGAAAAATTCTTTAAGTGCATGTCGTTATTACCTGTTATAAAGCTAAACAAGACAAGTCTAAAGTATTTAATTACATCTAACCCTGAATTGGTAGTATATTGTTTAATAATCTTTCCTACACGCTCATATGAGCTTTTGTATTTTTGTTCAGTTAGTAATTCTGATAGCTGACATAGATCCTCTATGTGGATCTTTTTTCCTTTTTCACGATCAAAACGCTTAGTGATATAAGCGAGTTCACCTGTAGAGGTCTGAATTAAAGCATGCTCAGCAGTTTCAATTTTGAAAAGCCTTGCCAAGTGCATCGTCAAATCTTCTACTTGTGGCATAAAAGCAAAATCGGTAGATTGTGGTTTTAAGATATAATCACCCCACAAGCCAACTAAAGTCAGTCGTTTATTACCGTTTTCATTGTTTAAACTCAATGATATCTTAGGCTGAACACCTGTTAATGCCAATCGCTCATTTACGGTGATTTGCGCTAACTTATTCAATTGTTCTTTATCTAATTCTAATGTAGGAACTTGTGTTGTTCCAAAGAATTTCTTTGAACAAGCGGTGTGGTAATTACCTGTTTCAACAGGCTTATAACAAAATAAACAATTATTCATGATTTTCCGCCTCCATCGGATAAACAGAAACAGCGCCAATAGTGTCTCTACATAAGTTAATTAGCAACTCAAAACGATCACGTGGATTAAGCTTCCAATGTTTTTCTCCGATATCTAATAACCATCCTTCAGGAATTAACCCATCGAAAAAAGGGAAGAGTACATTACTATGATAAGTTTCTTCAGATAGGGGTAAGGTTAAACTAATTGGTTTAGGATTAGGTGTTTCAAGATAATCCTTGTCATAGTAAAACGAGTAACCATTATCTCCTTCAAAAAGATAACCAGCTAATTGATCTTGAAAATATATTTTCGCTTGTCGTGCCATTATTATCTAGTTTTATCAATTACACCTACTTCTTTACCAAATAGAGCTAGTACATCGTTTACTTTGTCTAAACGGAGTGTTTTTTTGCCTTGTTCTAAATCACGTACAAAACGCAGTCCTACACCAGCATTTAATGCTAAATCTTCTTGTGTTAGCTTTAATTCTTTTCGTTTTTGCTTTACAAATAATTGTATTGAATCCATATTTATACCTTTTCAGGTATAAATATACAAAAACAATTTAAATACCACCTTATCGGGTATAAATTTGTTGTAAACATTAATTTTTATACCTGATAAGGATTAATTTTATTGATCACAGCCCGTAGTAAAAACTATGCACTTTAGTGCATTTAGCTTTCAGCTTCTAAAAATGTTTGCCTTTGATCTATGGTATACCAATACACAAATGGACATAGTGTCTCACATTTAACAGCGCATTTAGTATGGGTAACAAAGTATCGTTATCCAGTATTTGAAGATGATATTCAGATATGTTGTTGTAGTCTAGTAATTCAAATTTGTGAAGCAGAAGATATTCAGATACTAAAAGAAGTTGTTTCAAAAGATAATATTCATCTACAAATAGTTATAAAAAAAAACGATAGCTTATATTATCGTTTTTTTATGTTAAAACTGTTTTACTTTTTACAATTTTATGCTAACATTTTTTTCTAAATGTAAATTTCAGATGTACTACATTCTTTGTAGCCCTTGACTATCAAAGGTCAATAACTTTTTGTACCGGCATTTTAATTCAACTAAATAAGAGCTTAAATACTCTTTTTCTTTAAGACATATTCTCGTGCTTTATCCTGAATCTGATCATCAGATAGAGATTTGTTTTTCATCAGCCACTCATTGATTTCAGATTTTTGAAAGAACAAGTACTTACCATTAGGCTTAGAGTAGGGGATTTTATTAAAGTGAACTAGATGATAGATATACGATTTTTTAAAACCAGTGTATTTCTCTAGTTCTTCAACAGATAGTATTTCCTTATTATTAGAGATAATTAGTTGCTCTAGATAATTAAGTTTTTCAAGTATAAGTTTAATAGATTCCATAATCAATTGTTTTTAGATTTAAGAGCAAAATACAGTTAACTATTGAAGAATAAATTTCAAGTGTAGTTGAGGGGAGTGCTTGGCTTGCCCAGAAAGAATTCAGAACTGTTAGATAATACTACTGTAATTTCAAAGCAGCACTAACTACAGTAATACAAAATAAAAAAGGTAAACTCTGCGTTTACCTTTTCCTAACTTTTAGTATCGAATTAATATAAGAACTCGTGCTTCCATTCCAATAACAATGGACACAGCGATTACCATCAAAAAGATGGTTGCAGTTAGGATACCCATATAATACATGTGCACAAGAAGGACATAGCACTTCCATAGTTGAAGTATGTATATAGTATGCACTGTTGCATTGATCACAGTGTTTGATTGGTTGAGATGGAGTCATAGTATAGCGATTTAACTTTCCTGTGTGATAGTTTATAAGCTTTAAAAGTTAAGTTTATAAATCACTATGTCTAAGAAAAATATTTTTAATTGTTAAACTCTTGCATTGAGATATCAATTCAAATTATATTTTGTTGTAAACTATTGATATTTAATTTTTTGTTGTTTTTATTTTTTTTGAAAATTACATTTCAAATTATTATTTTTGCTGTGAACAGTTTCTTATAAGTGTAATATTGTTGTGCTATTATTATTAAATGGTATTAATAAATAGTATTATTTGTTGAAAGACAATTGTTTCTGCCATTAATTGGCAATTATTTTTGTAAAATATATATATTTATATACTATTATGCGATATCAGCTATTGAAGGATGTAATTGACCTTATTAGTGAATATGAGGAAGTAGAGTTGTCTCAAGATAAGGTTGCTAATCTGGGACAGTTTCTTGATTGGTTATTTTTAAATAAAAATAAGAATGTTCCGTTAGCTTTAAATTATGATAATTTAGATTGGGAAGGTAAAAAAGAAGGTAGAACTCCTGAAAGTGTTATTAACACTTTAATTGTTCATTTAAGCAAATATGCTAAATTTCATTCTAAGGTGATTTTAGATAATATTGACTTTTCTTCTCAGGAAGATTTTATTTATTTGATTACTTTAAAATCCTTCGGACAGATGAGTAAGATAGATTTAATTAAAAAGAATATTCAAGATAAGTCTGCAGGTAATAAAATTATAGATAGATTAATAAAAAAAGGATTTATAGAACAAATAGATTCTAATGTTGATAAAAGAAGTAAGATTGTTTTTATAACAAATAAAGGAATAAAGGTACTTGAAGAGAAAATGCCAGTTATTAAGAGTGTAACTAATTTAGTAACAGGAGACCTTACAGAAAATGAGAAGTTTAATTTAATAATGCTATTACAGAAGTTAGATCGTTTTCACAATCCCATTTATATTGATGAGGAATTGTAATTTAAATTTCTAATTGAGGCTGTGTTGGGTATAAATATTGTATTTAGTTCATTTAAAATATATTTACCCTAATGGAATGTAGGCTTTCCCATTTTAGGACACCTCTAAATTCGACAAATAATTCTTATTATGTTCAGATTTGATGAAGAATTTAAATTCTTCATCAAATCTGGGTTTATATTCTTTAGGAGATTTATTTCCTAATGCTTTATGAGGATGGTTAAAATTGTAATCCTCTCTCCATTTATCAGCCAATCTTTGTAACTGGTAGATATCATTGAAGTAAAAAGCATCTAATATATCCTCTCTAAAAAATCGATTAAAACGTTCTATATATCCATTCTGCATTGGTTTGCCAGGCTGGGTATATTTAATTTCTATAAAATTCTTCTCACACCAATTTACAAAGGTTTTAGAGATAAACTCAGAATCGTTATCACATCAAATGTACTTTGGAGTCCCTATTTCTTGTTTTAAGTTTTCTAATGTTTCTATTACCGCTCTTGCAAGATAACTTAATCCAGCTTCAATAGCTATTGCTTCTCTATTACAGTCATCTAATACATTAAAAACTCGTACTTTTCTGCCATCTGTAAGTAAGTCACTCATAAAGTCCATACTCCAACACTTATTGAGTACTTGTGGCACCTCTAAAGGCTGTTAAACTCTTGTTATTAATCGTTTCTTGTGTTTTCTTCTTAGACTTAGTTTCATTAAGCGATAAACGTGTAGAACTCTTTTTCTGTTCCATATAAGTCCTTCTCTACGTATCTTATGATAGTACTCATCAAAGCCGCGAGTAGGATATTGTTCTGCTAATTCGCTTAGTTTATCAATGACCTCTGTATCATCTTTTTTACTTTGATAATACCATATTGATCAGCATAGTCCAACTAATAAACAAATATGAACAATGGATAACTTATATTGCTCTAATAGATATTTTGCTTTTTTTATTTTATCTGTTGAGCTTAGAGCTTTTTTGACAGAATATCTTTGAGTATTTTATTGTCTAAACTAACATCTGCATATATCTGTTTAAGCTTGCGATTTTCTTCTTCAAGTTCTTTTAAACGTTTCAACTCTTGTTTTTCCATTCCACCATACCTCTTTCTCCAATAGTAAAACGTGCTCTTATCAATACCTAATTCTCGAGAGATTTCACTTACCGATCTTCTCTGTTCATTTTCTTTGAGAGCTTTAATTATTTGGCTCTCACTAAAATTACTTGTTTTCATACTTGACAGTTTTGTTTTAAGTTAATAATTAAACGAAATGGAATTGATATTGCTATTTACATTTTGTCTTTGATGTAGAGTTTTAAGAGCTATTTATCTTAAAGTTCTCTTTGTTAATCTGTTTTTCTTTTCTTACGATATGTGAATTATTGTATTAAGAAATTATTTATAGAATATTAAATTAATTTTTTTTTATAGTATAATTTTATACATTAATTATTATAATGTATTGATTTATACTTATTTGTATTTTTTTTGTTATGTTTGTTTTTAGTGTAATATTACATTAATATTAAAATTTAGAATAATATTATACTTTGTATTGAAAAAGTGTTTATATTTGAATTATGATATTATTAAGATTGTTAGTTAATTAAAGTATAATAAAAAAGAAATTATGAAAAGAAATTTACTAAATCTAGCTATGATTTTTTTAGCTGGAAATTCTTATGCTCAGTTGGGGATTGGCGTTACAAAGCCAAATAACTCAAGCCAATTAGAGGTTTCTGCTAATGATAAAGGGGTACTTTTACCTCGTGTAGCATTAAAATCTATTGTAGATCAAAGTACTATTGTAAAAGGTAACGTAAATAGTTTACTTGTATTTAATACTTCTATTTCTAAGGAATTAGCCCCAGGATATTACTATTGGTTTAAAGATCGTTGGGTAAGAATATTGAATTCTAGTGATTTGGATGATATTGTTAGAGGTATTAAGTACGATTTAGACTTGGTAATAGATGGAGATTCTTTGAAAATGTATGATAAGAATGGATCTTTTGTATCAAGTGTTCCGATTAAAGATTTAAACACCGTAACGAGTTTAGTTAACAACAACGATGGTACCTATACTTATACTAATGAATCAGGAATCACTTCAATTATCGATGTTCCTGCAAGTGTTGTGAGTCAGTTCCAAGATATTATCG
>NZ_JBBPHK010000030.1:0-35164 GCF_038039805.1 Myroides odoratimimus | reverse complement strand
CTGGGGCAATACTTAAAGTCATTTCTTTTAAGACTGCATCTGCTAATTCTGCCTCGTCATTGATTAGAATATCACTTCCTCCTTTAATAGCAGAAGGTGTACCTTGAGTTATCTCTATTTTAGTGATAATATTCTCGATTACTTCTTGTAGGTTATCTCCCTCTATAACAGTTGAGCTGTTGTCAAAATAGATAGCATTAGCACGAGTACTGATAGTCATTAAAGGCTTCTCTTTATGCTCTCCATCAAAGAAGTCATAAATACCTTGCTCTTTTCCTTCTCTCTCTACAATGCTTAAAGTATTGGCATTAAACTTTACAGCTAAATCTTCATTTAAGCTACCGTCTTTGTTTATTGCTTTCTCATTGTAGTACTCGAAAGTTCCGTTTTCTTTATCTAGTAATACAGTAACAGTTTCATTATTCTTTACTGCATCTATAATGATCTCATTACTGGCATCTACCCATACTACATCTCCGTTCTCATTAGTAATCAAGATTTGTTTCTTTCCTCCTGGTTGTACTTTTTCTGGAGTAATTGCTCCTGGGGCAATACTTAAAGTCATTTCTTTTAAGACTGCATCTGCTAATTCTGCCTCATCATTGATTAGAATATCACTCCCTCCTTTAATAGCAGAAGGTGTACCTTGAGTTATCTCTATTTTAGTGATAATATTCTCGATTACCTCTTGTAAGTTATCTCCCTCTATAACAGTTGAGCTATTGTCAAAATAGATAGCGTTAGCACGGGTACTGATAGTCATTAATGGAGTGTCTTTATGCTCTCCATCAAAGAAGTCATAAATACCTTTCTCTTTGTCTTTTCTCTCTACAATGCTTAAAGTATTGGCATTAAACTTTACAGCTAAATCTTCATTTAAGCTACCATCTTTGTTTATTGCTTTTTCATTGTAGTACTCGAAAGTTCCGTTTCCTTTATCTAATAATACAGTAACAGTTTCATTATTCTTTACTGCATCTATAATAATCTCATTACTAGCATCTACCCATACTACATCTCCATTCTCATTAGTAATCAAGATTTGTTTCTTTCCTCCTGGCTGTACTTTCTCAGGGCCTATTCCCCCATCTTTTAACGATATAGTCATCTCTTGTAAAGCAGCCTTATCACCACCTGTTACTTCAATAGCTGTATCTCCTGTTACCTTTTTCCCCTTATTAGCTACTGTTGTATAGATATTGTTCTGAACTGTTTCATCATTTAAGATCTCTACGATATTGTTAATTACACTATCCGTTATATTGATTACACTTTCATCTCCTGCTTCATTCTTATAAATATAAGTTCCATTCTCCCCTTCTTTTATTGTAGTAACAATATTCAAATCTTGAATAGGAACATCTACTTGCAATCCCTTACTATCTTCTAATACTAATACATCCTCTCTAACTTCCAACACCTTGTTTCTAGGAAAAACATCTATATTATCAATTATATCTTGATTATTTATTAATCTCACCCACATATTTCCATTCCAATAATAAAAACCAGGACTTAAGCTTTGATTAATTGTTGTATTAAATACTAATAAACTAGTTACTACGTCACCCTTATTAATTTCAGATATATCAGTTAAATCTTTTAAAGGAATACGAGGAATTAATACTCCTCTATAATCTCCTTCCGTTGCTTTTAATTCTAATAATGCAGAACTATGTGGTGCTTTAACCCCAATACCCACTTGAGAAAACGCCCCCCAAAACATCATTAACATTCCAATAGTAATTACCCTTTTTTTCATATTGTACTTTTTATAACCTTATTCTATTGTATTATATTTTGTTCCCTTAAAACATCTATTTAAGCAAATCCAAAACAGGCAATACAAAAACAATACCAAAACCAAAAAGGAATCATTTAGAACACTCAACACTAACTAAGTAGCGCATAAAAAAAAGAGGCGATATAGCCTCTTTTTTGTAATATTATCCACAAAACTATTTACTTTATGCGAAACTTAATAGGAAGTATTGGATTAACTAACTTTTGACATTTCTCCAATCTCACTGTTAATTTTGTAGGTCTTGATCGATATTCTTCTTTCCCAAAAGGACCATTGCTTGATCCTGCTCCTCTTGCTGAAAAGTAAATTGAGTATTCTTCTTCCTCTAAATCGTCACTCTCTGCTGTGAAAGTTACTGTGCGATATCCATCATACTCCCAAGTTCCCACTCCTTCTTCTCTATATTCAAAATTACTTCGCGGGTTCAAGGCAAAACCAAACTCATCCTCAAAGCGAAAAGAGTCAAAGTTGATATAGTCATCGTCATTACCTCTATCTGGATCAGAAACTGAACCTGAATAGAAAAAAGACTCTTCAAATGGATCAAACTTTACTTCTTTTCCCTTTGAACGCCCCATGCACAATGGTTGAACAAGATCTTCCATTTCTGGTTCATATGGAAGACTTACTCTTACTTCTTTAATCAAATGCTTTTCGTAAGCTCCTCCTGTACCTGCGGCAAATCCGATCTTAAAGTTATCGGGAATAGATGTTTTAAAATCATACAACTCCCCTGTCATATCTCTGGTTTTAAACTCATTGGGATAATAGAATCTTTCTATTATTGTTTTCTCTCCATCTCGCTCATCTACAATAACTTCAATATAACTCCCTTTTAATTCAGCATCTGGAAATATCAGCACTTTTACTTTTGTGTATTGAATATTGCCATTCCCATCTCGATCAGTGTACATGTCGAATGCTCTATACCCCCAGTCATGCCAGAATTTATACTCTCCTGTACTGTAATCTAAAGTAGCTGTATTGTCATTATTATAAACATAATCTGAGTTAACTGTGTGCAACACAGGGTATCCTTTGAATCTATCATCTAAATGTTGTCCTCCTCTCACGGTTAGGTGATTTCCGTGAATTTCCCATTTGTGTCCATAAATTCCTTCCCTTTTTTCATAGTACCCCTCTGCTCTATTTTTAAAATCACCATAAACATCTAATCCTACAGCTAAATATCCCCCGTTCAACCCAGGTAAACTCAATTCTGGATATACCCCATTAACTCGGTAAACATAACCTAAACTCGCGCCGTGTCCCCCAATTTCGAAGTCCTTGTCACTGTCATATATGAACATTGTTAGACCATCTCCGTACCTGCCTACATATTCCACTCCATCGACTATCGCGTAAGTGAATTCAACGATAATTCCAAACTCAGAAGTAAAGGGAATATCATCTAAGGCAAATCCACTAAACTCCTGAATAGCATCCCCTTCTTTATAAGTCAGAGCTATACCATCCTTAGAATAACGCTCTGATGAATTAGCTATATTCT
The DNA here is from genome assembly GCF_038039805.1 of Myroides odoratimimus. Taxonomy (GTDB): domain Bacteria; phylum Bacteroidota; class Bacteroidia; order Flavobacteriales; family Flavobacteriaceae; genus Flavobacterium; species Flavobacterium odoratimimum_B. The sequence goes on along the minus strand of NZ_JBBPHK010000030.1, from coordinate 31,850 downwards.
TATTTCCAAAGTATTCTGTAATCGCATCAGGCTTACTATCCCCTGTCAAAGTAATTGTATAGGGAAAAGTTCGTGAATCTTCTTGAGCCCAAACGGTACTACACATTACTAATAAAATCAATAATATACTTTTTTTCATTCTTTTATATATTAAGTTCATTTAACACTAAAAGCCTATTTTTCTTTACTTTAAAAATAGGCTTTCAATAAGTATATTAATCTCTAACTCCAAAAGCAATATTAAAATATGTTTCAGTAGTCGTTCTCACACCACTTTTTACTTTGTATTTTAATCTGCCATTATCTAACATTTCTACATCACTGAATACATCTTCGTCATAGTACAATACATAATAATCTAATTCAGTTTCTCCTAAGACAGGTAGCGATTTAGTTTGAGCATTTGGATTTACTTTCATAGGCGTTCCAAATTGCTCTTCATAAACTCCATAAACATTAATTGTTGCACTTTCCCCAGGTTCCACGCTTACGTAAAATGAAGGAGCATAAAAGAACTTAGGCATTGCTGCTTTGTTTGAATTACCTCCTTTTACTGGAGCCCAAAAAGCTCCTCCTTTTCCATCCGAAGTCAGTACCTCATCTATTGGTGCTCCATGCGAACTAATCTTTTCATCTGTAACAGATTTACCTTTTAACTCATCTGTTCCCACGGCTTCTCCAGCCAACTGATCTGTATCAATTCCCCATTTTTTAACCGAAATAGTAACATCACTTAACACAGCTCCTTTTCCATCTAAAACATCTATAGACTGTCCACTTTTTAATTCCCCTTTTGAAACATTTGTACCTGTTGGTGCTTTAAAAGCAACCTTACCTCCTGACTCCACTGTAAGAACATGACCAACAGTTTCTCCTGCCGCACTTATTTTAGCTTTTGTTACTGCCCCGTCTTTAATCTTTTTCTCTTCTATTGCTCCATCTATCAATTTTCCTCCACTAATTGTAGCATTTTTAATTTTAAAGTTATCAATAGCTAAGTTTTGAATCTTTTCATTCGTTACAGCTTCATCCGCTATTTTTTGAGTTGTTACTGCATTAGCTTGTATAGTTCTTGAACTAATAGAGTTATTAGTCATATGTTCTTCATCAATATTACTTGGATAAATCTCTTTTCTTCCTACTGCATTTGCAGCTATTTGTCCATTTTTAATTGCCTCTTTACCTATTTTACTTGTAGTAATTGTACCATCTTCTATATGAATTCCTTTTATTGATTTTTGTACGATATCTAATTGTACATCACTTAACACAGCTCCTTTTCCATTTACCACATTAATGACTTCAGAGCCGATCAACTCACCTGTAGTTGTCGCACCCGCAGGACTTGCATATTCTACTCCTCCTTTTCCATCGGCTGTAAGTACCTTTCCTTTGTCAACCACTTTATCCTTCTCCTTAGAACTCAGTTTATCAGAAGTCACATTCCTAATTGCGATTTTACTGGTAGTAACTGCACTGTCTGCTAATTGTGCTTCTCCTACCCCTTTCTCTGAAATGTTTACTGTTGCATCTCCTAATAAGGCATGTTCTTTACCACCTCCTGTGATCGTGATACCTGTTCCGCTACCTAAAGGCTTACCAATGTCAGATATAGCTGCTGCAGCATCGATAAACTCTGCACCACCTTGACCATTGGTTGCCAATAATAACCCAGATCCATTTTCACCAGATCCTATTTTGTCAATAGTTACTTGTCGATCTGCAATGTGATTTGTTTTCACTCCATCTTTCGCTATCTCAATATTGATATCTTGTAAAGCAGCCTTATTCCCTTCTATAGCAAGAGAATTTCCTGTAGAAGTAATTGACTTACCTTGCGTAGAGGCAATCTTATCCATCGTTTGATAACTCGTTGCTCCTTGGCCATCTGCCGCTAAGAATGTTCCCGCTGCATAATTGTTCTTACCATTGACAGAGCTAATCTTATCTGTAGTCACCGATTTAGCCTTGAGGTGTTTTGAATCTACTCCCTCTTTCGCTATAGCAATATTTGCTGCCTTAAGCAAGGCTTTGTTATTCTCTGTCACTACAATAGAGGCATCTGATTCTAAGTCAACACCTTGTCCTTCAAAAGCAGTATTGCTCAATGCCTTATACTCTACTTTTCCTTGACCTACTGAAGTTAATACAGTATTCGCTGCTGCCTCACCTGCAGAGATTTTATCAACTGTCACTGCACTTGGCGCTATTTTATCATTTGTAATCCCACTTGCTTTAACATCTATTCCCGTTTCTACCAATACGGTGTTTAATCCATCTCCTTTGGTAAATGCCAATGCCCCACCTAAAGCTAAATCTTTACCGCCTACTTGTACAGCATTTTGATCTACTAAATCAAAACCTCCAGCATCATTTGTTACTAAGATCTTATCCTTACCTACCGGAGCACCTCCTTCGATAGAACTCAATTTATCTCGTGTAATACTGTTGTCTTTAATTCCCAATGCTACATCAGCTAATAATGAATTAACACCATCTCCTTTGGTCATTTCAATGATGTCATCTGTAGTCAAATTACCCGCTGTATTAGTCACAATATCTTTTAATTCTCCCCAGAAAACATTATCTTCTGAACCACTAATTAAAACACTCTTTGCTTGAATACCTTTTGATGAAATATTTTCTGCAGTAACCGATTTATCAGCTAACTGATCATTGGTTATCCCCTTGTTTTTAATACTCAATCTCATATCCCCTAACAACTTATCTACGCCGTTATCTACGACGATAACCTCATCTGTTGTCAAGCTTCCTTTATTTGAAATCACATGGGTAGAAATCGGTTGATAAGATACCAAACCATTTGCTCCTACTGTCGCTACGGTTCCTGTAGCTGCACCATCTGCACTTAATTTAGCAGGAGTAACAGAGTTGTCGTTTAACCCAAGCATTACATCTGCAAATACTTTATCTACACCGTTATCTACAGAAATAATATTATCCGTCTTAATTTCTCCTTTATTCACAATAGCAGTAGTAGTAATCGGTTGATAACTTACAGTACCACCTGCACCTACTGTCGCTACAGCTCCTTCTTGCGCTGCTTCTGCATTCAACTTTGTTGCTGTAATACTCTGATTAGCAATATTCGAATTTTGAATAGTCCCTGCTGCGATATGTCCCTTATCACCTCCTTTGATTCCACCTGTTCTGATTGATATTTCAGCTTGCTTTGTTTCATCTCCAAACAAGACATTCTCACCTCCTTTTACAGCAATCACACCTGACTCACCTATTAAATCTCCTTGATTAGCAGATTTGATAATTTCATTAGAAGAATAAAAAGCAGCATTCCCTGAACCATCTGCAGCAAGAATATCTCCTTTTTTAGCAATGACATCAGCTTGCTTAGAACTAATTTTATCTGTCGTTACAGAAAGATTGTGAAGATGCTTAGTTTCTATTCCTCCCTCATTTACTTCCAAATCCATTTTTTGCAATACAGCCTTGGACGCATCACCTGTGATTTTTAATGAAGAATCTACGGTCAGCATCTCTCCTGCCACTACTGCAGACATTGGCTGATATTTCACACTTCCATCTGACTGAACCACTGGCACATAGTCTTTCTTATTTGCTCCTGCAAATAATTTATCCTCTGTAACTGCCTTAGCCTTTATCTTTTCAGCTGTTACTCCTTCATCTCTCAGAGAGATTGTCATTTCATGTAATGCCGCTTGCTCTCCCCCGACTACTTGAATAGAATTATCAGTAGAAACTGCTTTCCCTTTAGCTGCTATTACCTTATAGATCTCCTCTTGTACATTTACTTCTTTAATAATCTCTAAGATATTTTCAATGACATCGTGAGTAACATCTATCGTTGCTAAAGGATCATCTTGCGACTTATCGTAAAACTCGTATTTTCCTTTGCCTATTACCTCAATTTTTAACGTATTCGCATCAAATTTAACTCCACTGCCTCCATTGGCGATATCGTCCTCATTCTGATAGGTGAAGGTACCGTCTTGATTATCAGTAAGCAGAGTTATCTTCTCATTAATTGCAATAGCATCAGTAGCATCTACCCATTCTGCTTTGCCTGCTGCATTTGTAACCAACAATTGTTTAGCATTCCCCGCTTTTATTTTTTGAGGAGTTACGTGCTCATCAGCAATCTTTGAAGTAGTAATTGCGTCATCAGCAATACTTAGGTTCACTTTTTTCAATAGCACATCTTCTTCAGATGCTTTGCCATTGACTAAGATTCCATCACCCGACAGCCCTTCTTTATCTATTTCGATTTTCTCTAACTGTTCTATTTTTTGCGTGATATTTGTAATAGCTTCTTCTACAGAAGTATATGAAACATCTCCTTCAAAAATAATATGACTTGCACGCGTGTCTATTGTTCCAACGACACCGTTATTCGCCTTTGACTTATCTTTTAACACATAGATACCAGGAGTCGAATTATCAATACTTAACGTATTGGCATTAAAGGTCACACCTACAGCTCCATCCTTAATATTCCCTTTGTTATCCACTTGATTTTCGGCAAAATAAGTAAAGGTTCCATCATTGTTGTCCCTTAATACAGTCAGTGATTCTGTATGCCCTACAATATCTTCTATCACATTGGCATTTGCATCTGCCCATCTCACAGTTCCATACTCATCCGTAATCAAGATAGTTCTCTGCTTTTCTCCTGCTATTTTACCAGCAGTTACAGCTCCTTCTTGGATATTAGCATTTGCCACCGCGTTAAGTGCCAGCTTTTCATTTGTAATACTGTTATTATTAAGGGTAAGCTTTACATCATTTAACGTCGCGTGATCCCCTCCCTCTACGTGAATGGCAGTATCACCTATTAAAGCCTTGCCGTGGTCACCCAGAACTTCTCTTAAAGTTTGAAACTCTGCTCCTCCATTTCCATCAGTTGTCAATACTCTACCTGCAGCTAAAGTATCACTACTTATTTTTGATGTAGTAACATTTTTATCAGCAATATGTTCACTCTTTACTCCTTTTGGAGCAATCCCTATAGTTGTTGCTTTTAAAACTGATCCCTCTCCTTCTGGAATAACTAATGATCCATCTGATGTTAGATTAGCACCTTTTCCTTCAAAGGCACTTTCACTAAGCTTCACATAAGCCACGTTACCCTGTCCATCTGCTGTTAATACAGTATTTTTATCAGCTCCAGTAGAAGATATTTTAGCAGTAGTGACCCCTCCGTCTTTTAATCCAATTGTCATTTCTTCTAATGCAGCCTTATCTCCACCTATAATTGCAATAGCATCTCCTTCAGACACTTTTTTACCTTGCCCCGCAATGATATTGTAAATTTCTTCTTTGACATTTACATCTTGTAAGAGCTCCGTGATATTATTGATAATCGTAGCTTGAATATCAATGGTAGCTAAAGCTCCGGTCCCCGATTTATCAGTGAACACATACTCTCCTTTTCCATTATCAGTAATAGTCAGCGTATTGGCATTGAATGTAATACCTGCAGAACCATTCGCTATATCTTCCTCGTTCTGATAAGTAAATGTACCGTCCTGATTATCTGTCAATACCGTTATCTGTTCATTAACCTTTACGATTTCTTTTATAATTGGATCCGATGCATCAACCCATTGTGCCTTCCCTCCTTCATTCGTAATTAATAACTGCTTAGCAGCGCCACCTTTTACTTTAGCTACAGTTACATTCTCGTCAGCAATGTGTTTTGTTTGAACTCCTTTTTCTCCAATACCAATAGTTGTCGCTTTTAAAACTGCTTTATTGTTTAGAGGAATAGCTAACGAACCATCTGATATCAAATCTGCTTCCGATCCTTCGAAGGCACTTTCACTTATTTTCTTATAAGCTACATTACCTTGCCCATCTGCAGTTAACACCGAGTTTTCAGCAGCGGTTTCAGAAGACATTTTAGTTATCGTAACTGCCCCATCAGCTAATTTTCCAGTACCAATTCCCTGATCAACTACATCGATATGGGTTTCTACTAATAAAGCATTTAGACCATCTCCTTGTGTAAACTCAAGTGTACTTCCTAACTTTAAATCCTTTCCACCTTGTAAAACAGCGTCTTTAGTAACATAGTCAAATCCTCCAATACCATCAGTTACCAATATTCTATCTTTTGCAATATTAGTTCCAGGAGAAGTTTCATCAGCGGAACTCAATTTTGTTTTCGTAATACTCTTATCAGCTATTCCTAATCCAACATTATTAAAAAGTGAATTAACACCATCCCCAACAGTGATTTCAATAATATTATCTGTTGTTAAATTACCTGCAGCATCCGTAACAATATCATCTAATTCTCCCCATTTCACCACTCCATTATCATCCGTTACCATTACTTTCTTTTTATCTGTAGGTCCTGCAGAAATCTTATCTATTGTCACAGCTCCCTCAGCTATTTTACTATTATCCACAGCGTTATCAGCTAATTGAGTAGTATCAATACCACCTTCTCTAATACTTAAAGTAGCCTCAGAGAATAACACTCCACCTTTTGAATTTACCCCGTCAACTTGAATGATATTATCCGTTTTAAGTGCAGCGGCTTTACTCGATACATCGGTATCTATTACTGACTTATAACTTACTGTGCCATCCCCATTCACTGTTGCCACAAATCCTTCTTGGTTAGTTCCATCAGCTACTAATTTAGCAGCTGTTATTTGTTTATCAGCAATATGAGTTGTTTTAACTCCATCAGTGGCAATTCCAATATTTAGTCCTTCTAAACCAGCTTTATTACCAACTGGAATGGCCAATGAACCATCTGTAGAAGTTATCGCTTTTCCTTGTGCTGCTATTATATTGTAAACCTCAGTCTTTACATCAGTATCACCTAGAATAGTTACAATTGAATTAATAACATCTGTAGCAATATTTATAGTAGCTAAAGGATTATCTGAAGACAGATCTTTAAAGACATATACGCCTGGATTACTACTATCGATAGAAAGTGAATTTACATCAATAGCTACCCCTGCCGTATTATTCTTTACAGCCTCCTCATTAAAATAAGTATAAATCCCTTTCCCTTCATTTTTCAAGACTGTTATAGTCTCCTTACTATTTACTATATCTTTGATGATATCGTCAGTAGCTTCTACCCATTGTGCTTTTCCCGCTTTAGTCACCAATAGACTATTGTCTTTCCCAGGGGTTAATTTAGTCGGTGCCACCTGCCCATCAGCCAATCCTAAAGTCACATTACCTAAAACCTTTCCAGTTCCATCGTCTACACTAATACCATCAGTAGTAGCTATATCACCTTTATTCGAAATAGTAGCTGACGTAACAGGTAAATAAGACACTGTGCCATCCGCATTTACAGTTGCCACAGCTCCTTGTTTTGCTCCTGTGGCGTCTAATTTACCAGCCTGAATCGTTTTATTTTTGATATCATTATTTTCTATCGTCTCATTCTTGATATGCGCACTTGTAATTCCTCCAGCAACAATAGAAACCTTTACATTTTTGTTGTCATCACCATATAAGACTTTGTTTCCGCCTTCTACTTTGATTACTTCTTCCTCACCTACTAAATTTCCTCTCATAGCTGGCGCTACAGTTTCTGTAGCCGTTGCAAAGCTCGCCTTTCCTAATCCATCAGCAGTCAAGACTGTTCCTTTTACAGCCCCTTCCGAACTGATCTTAGCACTTGTTACTTGTCCATCTGCGATATGCTTTGTTTTCACTCCTTTTTCAGCGATAGTAACAATTACATTTTGCAGAGTAGCTTTGTCCCCTCCCGTTACCGCAATCGACTGATCGGTACTTGTAACACTTTTAGCACTTGAATTAATCGTTGCGATTACTTCATTTTTAACCTCATTACTATTAAAAATAGTAGTGATATTATCAATAATGTTTTGCGTTACATTGACCGTTCCTATAGGCGTATCTTTTGATTTATCGTAGAAGTTATAAACCCCATTTCCCTTTCCATTAGCCCCTTTAACTTCATCAATACGCAATGTATTTGCATCAAAGGTAATTCCCGTAGCTCCTGGTTTTCGATTGCCATCTGCATCGTAGTCAGCTTCATTAAAATAAGTAAACTGACCTGTACCCAAGTCGACTAATTCTGTAATCGCTTGATTCCCTTTCAAGAATTCTTTGATTACTTCATCTGTCGCATCTACCCACTTAGCCTCATTGTTGACATTCGTTACCAAAAGCTGTCCTACAGTACCCCCTTGTAGTTTGGCAGGAGTCACTGCTTTATCCTGAATCATTTCAGTACTTACCCCATCTACAGCGATATCTAAAGTCATCTCATTTAATACAGCTTTATCCCCTTCTCCTCCTATAGCTATCGAAGTACCTGGTGAAGTCACCGCTTTTCCCTTAGCAGCTACTGTATTATAAATATTATTCTGTACCGTAGTATCATTTAATATCTCATTGATATTCTCGATTACTGTTCCAGCGACATCAATAGTCATTAAAGGTGCAGTCAGAGAAGTCTGTCCATCATAGAAAACATAAACTCCTTTCTTTCCATTCTGTTCCACTATTTTTAGTGTATTCGCGTTAAACACTACGCCAGCACCCCCATTTTTAATATCATCTTCATTTCGGTAAGTGAATGTCCCATCAGGGTTAACATTTAATACCGTAACCGTTTCATTCTGTTTGACAACATCTTGAATAATTGAATCAGTAGCAGGTACCCACTCTACCTCTCCGTCTTTAGTAACCAATAAATACTTATCAGTACCTGGTTCTATTTTATCTGTACTAATCCCCTTTGGAGCAACCGAAATCTTTGTGTTTGCCAAGACAGCCTTATCTCCACCAGTAATCTGGATAGAAGTATCTTCTGCCTCTAATTTTTGACCATTAGCTGCTACCGTTTTAAAAATTGTGTTTTGAACAGTTGTATTATTGAGTATCTCATCGATATTAGTAATCACCGTTCCCTTAATATCTATGGTAGCTAAGGGACCTTTACCATCAGTAAACACATACTTTCCTTTACCATCATCACTGATAGAAAGTGTATTTGCATCAAATTCTACTCCTGGGTTACCCTTTTTAATATCATCTTCATTTTGGTAAGTAAATGTCCCATCAGGGTTAACATTTAATACCGTAACCGTTTCATTCTGTTTAACAACATCTTGAATAATTTGATCAGTAGCAGGTACCCACTCTACCTTTTTATTTTTAGTTACTAAGATATACTTATCCTTTCCTGGCGCAATTTTTTCAGGTATAACAGCACCATCTCTTAACTTATAAGAGGTAACAGCCCCATCTACTATTTTGGTTTCTGAGATTGCATTATCAGCAATGCTTAACATTACCTCTTTTAATACTGCACCAGCCAATACAGCATTATCGTTAATCAAGATTCCTTTTCCTTTGATATCAGCAGGTTTACCCTGTGCAATTTCTATCTTAGCAATAATATTATTAATAACATCTTGTAAATTATCACCTTCTATCACTGAGTTATCATTCTCAAATACAATCGAATTTGCACGAGTACTAATTGTCATTAAAGGTTTGTCCTTGGTTGTTTTACCATCATAAAAATCGAAGATTCCCTTTCCTTTTTCTCCTTTTCTCTCCTCTATTCTCAGTGTATTGGCATCGAAGAATACTCCTTTTCCTTGAATTAAACCTCCATTCTCATCTATTCCATTCTCATTATAATACACAAATGTACCATCCTGATTATTCTGTAATATGGTAACCTTTTCATTTAGCTTAATCGCTTCTTTAATTACCTCATCTGATGCACTTACCCATTTCACTTGTCCTGTTGCATCAGTTATAAGTAATTGTTTATTACCTCCAGGTGACAGCTTAGCTGTTGTAATTCCCTTATTAGCTACCGATATCTTCGTTTCATTTAAAACTGCCTTTAATCCACCTTCTACTAAGATAGAACTATCTGCCGTTTTTAACTCTTTACCTTTTGCAGCAACGTTATTGTAAATTTCATTGATGACAGTTTCGTCTTGAAGAATAGTTGTGATATTATTTATCACACTTCCACTTATATCTATAGTCTGGGTGACTCCAGCCTCGTTCGTATAGGTATATGTACCGTCTTTGTTATCTTTAATAGTTGTAACGATATTAAGGTCTTTTATAGGTGTATTAACAGTATGCCCTTTTGTATCTGTTAATACTAAACTCTCCCCTTCTACCCCTAAAACCTTGTTTCTAGGAAAGTTATCTATATTATCTATAACATCCTGATTATTAAGTAATCTTACCCATTCAGTACCTTTCCAATAATAGAATCCTGGAGCAAGACCTTCTTTAGTAGTCGTGTTAAACACTAACAAACTCTCTGCTACATCCCCTTTATTAATAAATGATTTATCCGTTAAGCTTTTTAAAGGAATACGAGGTATTAATACCCCTCTATAATCCCCTTCACTAGCTTTCACCTCTAATAATGCTGATTTATGAGGTGCTCTCACTCCTATACCAACTTGAGAAAAAGCAAGACCACTCATCATCAAAACGCCAATAGTAATTACCCTTTTTTTCATATCTTTTTGTTATAAACCATTATAAAAATACTCAATTATTAACAACTAATTCAATAATAAATACCCATTTTTACAGAAATTAAAAACAGTAAATTCAATTATTATCAATAAAAAAACAGAAAACAAAACTCTTTAATTCTTTTTTCACATTTTATCAATTTTTAAACATCTAATTCTGTTTTAATTTTATTTTAATTTTTTCATTCCCTTTTTATACCAATCTGTTTTTCTATACTATCAACGTATAAAAAAAGAGGTGAAATACTTTTTTAAAAGCACACTCCTCCCCTTTATCTTCCTCATTGCCAATACAAGATCTTCAGTATTACAGTACTGTAAAATCCAACAATCATGCCACACTACAAGTGAGACTGTCTAAAAAACATATTCTATGATAGTCTCAAAATCAGAATAAACCTCCCCAAACATCACAATACATCATACCTACTATTGAAGGAATACACTTACATCACATAGGATTACACATGCTAAATAATATCCAACACTAACTATATAAAAAGGGATTGCCACTCGGACAATCCCTGTTAACTATTCAGTTTGAAATTACTATTTTGTCTTTCTCACATTATACCCATTTTTACCATTCCACACCTATACTCCTTTTCCTGCTGCACTAGACAAATTCTCATTTGTATTATACACCACTAACCCTACATGAGCAATGTCTCGTTCCTGCTTACTATACCCTAAGGGTAACGTGGGAAATAAATTCATAATAGCAGTAAATAGGGTTACTTTCCTTTAAACCCAGACTCTGCATTAGCCAATCCTACAAAACAATTCTACTTCATACCTCTTTCAGTAGTTCTAAAACCATACTTTTACATAGTTACTTTTCGTTTATATCTCTATCTCGGAATCTGAGTTAAATCTAATAATATTTCATAGCTAGAATCTTATTGACTACCTATTGTTATTTGTGCATTAGAGGATACAGCAGATAATATTAACAATAAGGCAGTAATAACACATTCCTTTTTCATATTTTAAATAATAAAAAAGCAGTGAATTTATTCACTGCTTTTTTATTTCTAATAACTATTTCATATAGCCATTAAGGTGTTACTACCTCATTAGACACATATTTTAATACTACAGTATAATTAGATGCAACTGGTAATGTACTATACATACCTGTCATACCAAATCGGAACTGTACATTCTTACCAGCAACAGTTACATCAGCTACACTAGCAACTAATAATTGGTTAGTACTATTATATACTTGAGCAGATAATACATAACCTCCATCGATATTTGGTACAGTTATAGGGCTAATCTGAGAATTATATGTTAGACCTGGTACTGTAGTAGGTGCTTCCACCTTACCATCATTAATTCTAAATGTATAGACTCTCTTACCATCTATCACCTCGTCTGTAGCTACAGGTGTCGCTGTAGTAGTAGCTGCTGTAGTAGTTACCTTAAACTTAGACTCCCACTGAGGCTTACCTGCTGCATCAGTAGTCAAATGCATATTTTTATTTGTATCTACTGTAGCTAATTTATCTACAGTAAGTGTATTAGCTGCTACTTTCACATTAGTAACATTACTATCTGTTATCTTATCAGTAGTAACAGCATTATCAGCTAAATGTGCATCAGTAATTCCCAATGCATTTACTTTTATTGTTGTTGCAGCTAACACAGCTTTTGAACCTCCATCTACTAAGATAGAGTTATCAGATGCCACATCATGTGCCAAAGGTACAATCGCTGTCTGATCCACCCATTTAGTTGTTTTATTTGCATCAGATACTAAAACTTGTCCTACTGTTCCTCCAGTAATTTTTTCAACTGTTACAGCTTTATCTTCGATATTAGAAGTTTTAACTTCTCCTGCACCAATCATACCACTTTTAATCCCTTCAGCTTCTATTTCAAGTGATGTTGCTGCTAATACTGCACCTTTACCACCAGTAACTTTAATGGCTCCTGTACCTGTTAAGTCAGCTTTATCCTTGATATCTTTTATTTCTACGATTGGTTTACCTGTTTTCCAATTAGTCCCATCATATATTAAAGCTTCTCCAACATTAGTGGCAGCAGGTTGTATAACTTCAATACCCTGAATCTTACCTACAGTAGTAGCAGCGGCATTCCCCGATACATCACCTCCTAAAGTAATACCAGAAGGCACAGCTGATATAGTAAACTCTGTTAAAGGAGCTTCTGTCGTACCAATTTCTTTACTATCTACCTTTATACCAGCCCCTTCTTTTATAGAAACTCCTGCTGCTTTGGCAGATACTAGTTTTTGAATATGAGCTGTAAAAGCAGTATCTTTCTGTAACTTCTCAGCTACAGGTAGAGCCACTGTTTTTTTATCCTCACCAGTATAAGTTAACACCACTGGTACTCCGTCAGCAGAAATCTCTAATGTAGTCAATACTTCATCAGTTTTATCTATAGTTTTTGAAACTAAAGCATTCCACTTATTGTCTAACCAAAAGTAATAACCTGGCTTCAGTCCGCCAGCAGTTGCTGTATTAAAAACAAGCAAACTAGGAGCTGCTCCTTTAATAGTCGTCGCATCTGTTTCTCCTGTCAACGCGACACGAGGAATCAATAATCCTTTATCAGTAGCTCCTATATCTAACACTGCTGACCCATCAGGTATGATAGATTTACCAATACCTACTCCATCTTGAGCTTGCATTGTACTCAGTGCCATAAATGCAACACCTGCAAAAAGTAATTTCTTTTTCATAGTATTCTTTTTATTTCATATTATTTTCAAAAACAAAAACAGTTAAAAACAACCCATAACAACTACAAATTATCTTAACACAAAACAAAACTAATAAAAATATTAACACATTTAACAATAAAAAATAAAATAATTAATACTATTTAATCCTTTGAAGTAAAAAAAACATCTACATTACTCATAAAACCAAAAAATATCTCAGCAATCAAAAAAAAACAACTACTTTAATACAATAAAATACCAGATATTCTTAATAATAAATAAATAACTCTCTTCTACTATAGTAGAGCTATTCCCTATCACTATCCCACAAAAAAAATCCCTCAGTAACACTCGCTACTGAGGGATTTTTATTATCCTATATTATCTATTTATTCTTCATCTGCGACTATGGCTTCCCATTGTCCGAATAGGGTGAAACCTACTGCCTTAGCTAAGGCTATAGAAGCTTCATTATCTGTCTGGCATCTATACTGAGGTACATACCCTCTATCAATCACCTCTAGACAAATAGCCTGAACTAAACGTGTCGCGATAGTCCTTCCTCTATATGCATCATCTATTATCACTCCGATATCTACTAGCTTAGTTTCTTCCCAAGGATATACACTAGTAGCTCCTACTAGTCGATCACCATCAAAGGCGCCATATACGATCCAATGCTTTAAAGAAACATAAGCTCCATCTAGATCTTCTTCTGAGCACACAGATTCGAATTGTCTAAACGCCTCTTTATCCGTTTCTATAAACAGGGGTCTAATCACTATCCCATCTACGCTACTAATAAGCTGCGGAACTTTATTATCTAACAAATAATAAATATAATCTGGTGAGTGCAATTCTAACTTACAGGTAGAGATCGCCTCTCTAAGGGCATTGATGGAGTACTCCTCTAATTCTCTTAACTTTAATATCTCTGCAACCATAGGAGTGACTACAGCCATAGTATGCTTATTCGTCATTTCTAAAATCATGACCTTATACAACTCTTTTAATCTAGGATTAGATACTAATGTAAACACCTCATCTAGATGAATAATACTTCCTTGTACCATCTGAGATCGCCAGTAAGTGTGTACTTCTTCTACAAATTCGCTCATGATCCTTATACCTCTTATCCTTTATTTTTTATAGTTGTTCCTATCAAAGAATGAGCGTCATAATGACTTATTCCCCTCAGCTTATCCTGAAACACTAACATCAATACTCCTATCAATATAAACGGAACGCTTAGCCACTGTCCCATATTCAATAGCATATCTTGTTCGAAAGCTACCTGATTCTCTTTAAAAAACTCTAACACAAATCTAGTTAGGAACATCAGAATTAAAAAATAAGAAAAGATAACGCCATTATTCTTTACTTTCTGACTGCGATATAAAAACCACAAGATCACACCTGTCAAGATATAGCCAGAAGCTTCGTATAGCTGAGTAGGATGACGAGGAATCATGTCATCATTGGCAAAGATGACTCCCCAGTTTCCACTCGTTGGCTTGCCATATATTTCTGAATTCATAAAGTTCCCAAAGCGAATAAATGCTCCTGCTATCGGTACTCCTAAGGCTATTCTATCCAAAATCCAGAACGCGCCTATCTCATACTTACGACAGTATAAATAGATCGCTAGCAGTACTCCGATAGCACCTCCATGACTAGCTAATCCCATAAATCCTACGTACTGATACACCCCATCTACCTTAGCAAAAGGGATGATGATCTCTAAGGGATGCTGCATGTAGTAATCAAACTCATAAAATAAACAGTGTCCTAATCTAGCTCCTAATACTGTACCTACGATAATATATAAAAGTAGTTTATCTAAATACACCTGTGGTATACGTTCTTTCTGAAAAACATAACTCACTATCTTATATCCTAAGATAATTCCTAGGGCAAAAAGAACTCCGTAATAACGTACAGGTACACTACCTATTTTAATCATTTCGG
This sequence comes from Myroides odoratimimus, assembly GCF_038039805.1. GTDB lineage: Bacteria > Bacteroidota > Bacteroidia > Flavobacteriales > Flavobacteriaceae > Flavobacterium > Flavobacterium odoratimimum_B. Next base: position 16,664 of record NZ_JBBPHK010000030.1, on the reverse strand, counting down.
GATTGACATCCCATAGCACAGCCGCTAAATTCATCTATTTAATTTAATTATTAACACGAGTACAAAGTACTGCATTTATAATAATCTATAAATATAATATTTTGTTATATTGTGAAATCGCTTTTTTGTAAAACTGTGATGTCGTGAAACTGGCATCCATGACTTCTCTCATTCTCTTTTAGGGGACATCGCCTCTAGAATAGATCGCGGTACATCACTCTCTTCCTTACTTGAATCATCTTGTTTAACCATGTTATTTTTGCGAGCATAATATCCCGGAGGAGCCCATTTTTTTTTAGATGATTTATCCTGTTTCCTGTTACCTGCTAGCTGTTCTTCATTACCTGTTATATACCCTTCATTACCTGCTATCTGTTCTTCGTTATCTACTATCTGTCCTTCGTTACCTACTATCTGTCCTTCGTTACCTACTATCTGTTCTTCTTTATCTGCTATCTGTCCCTTCCCTAATTCTATAATGCCATGATAAGCACTAGTACTGATTAATTTACCGTCTGCAGACTTCCACACACTCCAGAAATGCATATTGCCTTCTTTCCACTCTTTGGGTAGATCAAAATGCACATACTTATCCTCTCTTTTTGCAATTGATTCCATTTCGCACATCATATCTAATGTTTCACTATAAGCAACTATAGATAAACGATCTGTATTTTTAGTAATCGCATTAGTAATACTATTGTCCCACAGTACCTTAATACGTCCTGTCTTTAGTAGATTTATCTTTTTAATCACTGCAGGAGGTAGGACTCCCATAGATAGTAATACTGATGCAATATCGATACATGGTTCTCCATCTACATTGACTATCCCTTCTTTCATCAACATCGAGATAAGTTGCTCCTTTCCTGTCGCCATTTTATCATTGAGTAAGGCAGCAGGATAATGCGCATTGACAAAGTCTTTAAACTTACTCACAAAGCTAGAGACTACCCCTAGTTTACTTCGTTGTAGCATCTGAGACTCTGTTGCTTCTTTATATGATTTGCGCGGTCTAGAACGAATAAAATAACGTCCTCTCCACATAAATCCTACTACTGTACCCACCCTACCGTGCACGCCTCCTAATATTCCATCTTTTATTTCTGCCATAATCTTATGTTTTGGGTTTATCCTGAAGTGAGAAAGTCCCCCACCTCTCTCATGCAAGATATAAAATACAGAAATACAATTATTTAACTCATCAAATAATTTCTAAAAAACAACCTCTCTACTCTCTATCTGGTTTTACTCTTTATTTCTGTTCAAAATGATGATAATCAAATCCTACCGCTACCCCCTTTATTTATGTCATTTTTCATTTTATTTCATTTTTCAATTCGTGGATAATTCCTGAATAATAGCAGGTACATTCTTCGACTAATATTTCTGTAGTCCACTATATATGAGGAAGTGTCCACTAATCGTCGAACAGCTGAGGGTGAAGGTAGATGGTATATAGGCTGAAGGTATAAATAGAATATGAAAATAGTTGATAAAAAACAGCTAAACAACTACATACCAACTAATTAAAAATTTAGTTAGGATAAAAAAATGAAACACATTTTTTACCTGACAATCCTTATTATTACTAATAAGAAGATTAAAAGAAAAAAAACAAAGGAAAAAAGAATAAGATTAGCATACATTTTACTAGTCTTATTCATTTATAAAAAAAAATGAAGGTCTTTTTTTTAGTTAAATTTTAAACACAGATACTTAACAAACTATATTATCTCTCCCATTTTAGAAGTTATAACTCTAAAAACACTTACAATCTTAAAACGATAACACAATATTGATTAATAATTAACACCCAATTCATAGTAGGAAACGGATATTTTCTAGTTTTCTCAGTATATTTGAGTGAAACATAAAAAAGAATATTATCATGAGTACAATGAAAGCAGCACGCTGGTATGCAGCCAAAGATATTAGAGTAGAACAAACAGAAATCCCTACACCTGCTAAGGGACAGGTAAAAGTAGCAGTCCAATATGCGGGTATCTGTGGATCAGACTTACACGAATATGTACACGGGCCACAATTAATTCCATTAGACAAACCATATCCATTAAATGGCCATCAAGGGGTAACTACCTTAGGACATGAATTTTCAGGTATCGTTGAAGAATTAGGAGAAGGTGTGAAAAATATTAAAGTAGGTGACCGCGTAGTAATTGAGCCTATTTATAAAAACTTTGATAGTCCATTTGTAGCTTCTGGAGAATACAATTTAGGAGAACACTTAGGTTTCATCGGATTAGCTGGTAATGGTGGATTCGCTAAATATGTAGTAGTAGAAGATTATATGATTCACAAAATTCCTGATACGATGTCTTTTGAACAAGGTGCTTTAGTAGAACCTGCTGCAGTAGCTGTATACTCAGTACTACAGAGTGGTCTAAAAGTAGGACAAACAGTATTAGTATCTGGTGCTGGCCCTATCGGACTATTATGTGCTCAAGCGGCATTAGCAGCTGGTGCGTCTACTGTAATCGTAACAGATGTAGCAGAGAAACGTCTAGAAAAAGCTAAAGAAATCGGAGCTACTCACGTATTCAATGCTATGGAAGCAGACCTTCCTGCTAAGATAAAAGCTTTGACTGGTGGGCTAGGAGTTAATGTATTCTTAGACTGTGCAGGTGTACAAGCTTCTTATAATACAGGTATTGCTTCTACTCGTAATGGAGGTACTGCTGTATTAGTCGCTTTATTCGGAAAACCAGTTCAACATGATGCTTTAGATCAAGTATTAAGAGAAATCACTGTAAAAGGGGTTATCGCCTATAGAAATATCTTCCCAGAAGTGATTAACTTAATTGATTCTGGTCGTATGGAAGTAGAAAAATTGGTAACGAATAAAATCAGTTTAGACGAGATTGTAACAAATGGTTTTGAAGCCTTAGTAAGCAATCCAGAACAAGTTAAAATTCTTATTGATATCAATAGATAATTTTCGTTTACACTTAACTGTTAATAATTTACAGTTTATGATATTACATACAGTATAAGGTGCTATGTACTATGATGACTGTGTTATTAGGTAGATCATTTTATCCCTAATCTATTGTAGACAATTCTACTAATAAAAATAAAAGCCATTACTTTTAATAGAGTAATGGCTTTTGCTTTAGTGTATGGTAAACAGTAATCTGTTTACAGTTGACACTCTACAGTTGACAGTATTGTCTATGGCATAAGGTGATATGCGCTAGGCTGGGCGTATAGTAGTCATCCCTACTGTTGTGCGTCAATAGCATATATATAACATTATAGGCAAGTCTGAATAATTCGCAATTTGAAATTCGTAATTATTTAGCTGTCTACTTTACTTTCTTAATGACCTCTCCTAGCATATGTCTAATCTCTTGGAACATCGCCTTAGTATCTGGTTCTCCTAGATCTTCTGGTTTAAACTCTTCTGTAGCAATACTACTCGCATACTCCCAGATCTCTAATACGTCATACGCCTTGATTCGATAAGGCTCATAAAAGGTATTGTCTGAGTGTAACTCTAGTGTCTCTTCATCTATGCGATATACCCGTTTATACACTACCCCTTCATTTGCTGTAATAATGATATAAGTATGTCCATTTCGGGTATAATCTAGACGCTCAATGTAACTACCAATAATAAAAGACCCCTCTTGATGTGGAGGCATAGAATCTCCTTCTATGGGAAAGGCTCTATACTTTCCTTCTTTTAAAAAAGGGAGTGATATCTGATCTAGATTTTGAATAAATTCAGGATCTGCATATCCTGTCAAGTATCCTGCTCTAGCCTTATGAGGAATAATTTCGATAAAGTTATTACCATGAGGGTCAACCATAATAGGTAGTAGAATACGATTGTCCTCAAGCTTTAGTAAATCTTGCATAGGAACTTTGCGCAGATCAACAGAAATCATCAAATCTACACTGACATGAAAGAAACGCGAAATACGCAATAATACTTCTAAAGGTGGCTCAGAGGCTCCTTCTTCATACTTTGAATAACGTGCACGAGTTATCATTAACTCATCAGCCACCTTTTGTTGAGACATAGTCTTCTGGGCACGTAAATACCTTATATTATCTGATAAAAACGACATTTGCTATTATTTATAGCATCAAATATACATATAATTGCTAACATAGATAGTAATTTCGTACAAGATTTTTTAATTATTTCTATTATGGAAAGGGCGATTGCACATTTAGATTTAGACACCTTTTTTGTGTCTTGTGAGCGTTTAATAGATTCTTCTCTCAATGGATTACCTATCATTATAGGTGGTGGAGATCGTGGGGTGGTGTCTAGCTGCTCTTATGAAGCAAGGCAGTTCGGAGTGCGATCTGCCATGCCGATTCGTATGGCAACTAGGCTATGTCCTCAGGCTATCATCAGAAAAGGAGATATGCAATTATACTCAAAAATGTCTCACTTAGTGACTGATATTATTACAGAGAAAGCTCCTGTCATGGAAAAGGCAAGTATAGATGAGTTCTATCTCGACCTGACAGGTATGGACAAATTCTTTGGGGCTGCACTCTGGATTAAAGAATTAACACAAACTATTCAACAAGAATCTGGATTACCTCTGAGCTATGCCTTATCAATCAATAAAACAGTCTCTAAAATAGGAACAGGAGAAGCTAAACCTAAAGGAGCACTTAACATTACAGCTCCTGAAGTACGCCCCTTTCTCAATCCGCTCTCTATACGAAAAATACCTATGTTAGGAGAAGTTAGTTATACCTTACTCTCTCGCATTGGTATTCGGAATATACAAACGCTGTCTGAAATGCCGTATCAAATACTCCAAAAATTGCTGGGTAAAAATGGAATAGATTTATGGAAAAAAGCAAATGGAATAGACCTCACCCCCGTAGAACCCTATAGAGAGAGGAAGTCTATTTCGTCAGAGCACACTTTTGAGCAAGATACCATAGACGTTCCTATGCTCAAAGCTATCTTTACAGGTATGGTAGAAAAACTTGCTTATCAACTTCGGTCTGAAGAATGGCTTACCTCTATCATTACTGTCAAAATACGCTATACTAATTTTGATACAGAGACTAAACAAACTAGAATAGCCTATACATCTGCAGATCATACCTTGATTCATATTGTACACGAATTATTTGATAAGGTATTCCAAAGAAGAATGCGTCTTCGTCTCATTGGTATTCAATTCAGTGGACTTGTACGTGGAACATATCAAATGAATTTATTTGAAGATACTGAAGAAATGATGGCTCTCTATCAAGCGATGGATAGAATGAAAAAGCGTTATGGAATAAATGCTGTAGCAAGGTGTTCAGGCGCTTTTTTAAAAACAAGAGAATAGTGAGAGTCCCTTTTAGGGAATTGAGAATTAGGAATTAGGAATTTTTGGCTACGCCCTTCAGTATGTATATCACGTTATATCGGCACATCATCACAGGGGCAAGCATTAAGAAAGTGCCTAGCCGGCGTGCAAGGGCATTCATCACAACATCACAACATCACAAAAAAAAATGCTATTAAACTGCCATTCATATTATAGTTTGCGCTATGGGACTATTCCTATACAGCGCCTTGTACAATTAGGTGAACAACATCATATAAGTACAATGGCTCTTACTGACATCAATAACCTCAGTGGGGTATATGAGTTTATGACTGCTTGTAAAGCTAAGTCCATCAAGCCCGTTATAGGAACAGAAATTAGAACAGAAAATGAATTACACTATATTCTACTCGCTAAGAATCAAGAAGGATTTAGTGAAATAGGTCAATTCTTAACAATTATAAATCAAGGAAATACAACAATCTCCTCTTCTGCTCCAGACTTTCAAAATTGTTTTGTAATCTATCCTTTCTCATCTGTATCTCATTCATTAAAAGAATGGGAATATATCGGCGTAAGAAGTAATCAACTTTCTTTACTCTATGCTGAGAAATGGAAACCCTTAATGAACAAGCTAATCGCACTACATACAGTTAATCATCTCAACGAAGAAGAATATAAATTACACTGTATTTTACGAGCTATAGATAAAAACACCTTACTCTCTAAATTGTCAGAGAAAGATTGTGCTTCCCCAAACGACTACTTTAAGACTGAAAACCACTTAATAGCTGAATTTAATACTTATCCCACACTTGTAGAAAACACAAAACAATTACTAAATGAATGTAACTATTCTTTTTGTTTTAAAATTCCTAGAAATAAAAAGTATTATACTGAAGATAAAATTAGCGATCAAAATCTATTACAAAAACTAGCCAATGAAGGTATGATCAAAATATATGGTCCAGATCATATACAAGCCAAAGAAAGATTAGCTAAAGAACTTAGCGTTATCGATCAACTCAACTTTGAGGGATATTTCTTAATCACTTGGGATATTATTCAATATAGTAATAGCAAAGGCTATATGCACATCGGCCGTGGTAGTGGTGCGAATAGCATAGTAGGGTACTGCTTAGGCATTACCAATGTATGCCCTTTAGAGTTAGACTTATACTTCGAACGTTTTTTAAATCAGAATAGAAAGTCTCCACCAGATTTTGATATTGACTGGTCTTGGAATCAGCGAGATGATATACTTCAATACATTTTCACTCGATATGGAAAGGATTGTGTCGCTTTTTGTGGGGCTGTATCTACTTTTAAATATCGTTCTATTATTCGAGAAATAGGAAAAGTATATGGATTATCTAAGAATGAATTAGATACACTAACGCGTAACCCTATAGAATGTCATGAGAAGAATAGTATCGTATCTCTCATTCATCAATATGGGCAACTATTAGAAGGATTTCCTAATCAACGTACTATGCACGCTTGTGGTATCTTAATTTCTGAAGAGCCTATCACCACCTATACCGCATTAGATTTCCCTCCTAAAGGATTCCCTGTTGTACAATTTGATATGCATACTGCTGAAGATATCGGTTTTGACAAGTTTGATATTCTCAGCCAACGCGGTATTGGTCATATAAATGAAGCTACTGAGCTCATTCTTCAAAATCAAGGTATAGAAGTGGATATTCGAAACATTTCTTTATCTAAGGATGAAGAATTGTGTAATCAACAGCTAAAATCAGGTAATACCATTGGTTGTTTTTATATAGAAAGTCCTGCTATGCGTGGTTTATTAAGAAGACTACAATGTGATAATTACAAGGTTTTAGTAGCTGCTTCTTCAATTATTCGCCCAGGTGTAGCACAGAGTGGAATGATGCAAGAATATATATATCGTCATAATCATCCTAATGAATTTGAATACTTTCATCCTGTATTTAAAGAACAATTAGGCGAAACCTATGGCATCATGGTCTATCAAGAAGATGTGATCAAAATAGCGTTACACTATGGTGGATTGCCTGCTACTGATGGAGATATTCTACGTAGAGCTATGAGTGGTAAAAGTCGTTCATTAGCAGGATTACAGGCTGTGAAAGATAGATTCTTTGAATATTGTGATCACAAAGGACATCCAAGAGTACTAAGTGAAGAAATTTACAGACAGATAGAATCATTCGCTGGGTATTCTTTTTGTAAAGCACACTCTGCGTCTTATGCTATAGAAAGTTATCAAAGTTTATATCTCAAAACTTATTATCCATTAGAATTTATAACAGCAGTCATTAACAATGAAGGAGGCTTCTACCGTACAGAAGTTTATATACACGAGGCTGCCATGTCAGGCGCGAATGTATTACCTCCCTGCATTAATTCTAGCGAACTCCAGACTACTTTAATAGGTAAAGATTTATTCTTAGGGCTAAAACTTATCGAAGGGTTAAATATAGAATTGCTTAAAGCTATTCTAAAAGAGAGAAAAGAAAATGGCAAATATGAATCTCTTTTCGACTTTATCCAACGCATTCCAATAGCTATAGAGTCGTTACAAAAACTGATATTTATAGGCGCTTTTCAATCCTTTGGCAAACAAAAGAATGAGTTACTAATTCAAGCTAAACTACTCTTGAGCAAAAGAGAACTAACTCCTACACTTACATTATTACAAGAGCCCATACAAGAATATACCTTCCCTACCTTAAAGCGCTCTGTATATGAAGATGCATTTGATGAGTTGGAGTTATTAGGTTTTCCTATTTCTTGTATGCCTTTTGACCTATTAAAAACGAAGTTCAGAGGAGATGTAATGGTCTGTGATTTATTACACTATCACAAAAAAACAGTAAGAATGCTAGGCTACTTAATTGCTCGTAAGCATGTGCCTACTTCTAGAGGGAGTATGTACTTCGGTACTTGGATAGATGCAAATGGTCATTACTTTGACACTGTACACTTCCCTGATAGTTTAGAAGAGTATCCATTTGCTGGTGGCGGATGTTATTTACTATTAGGAACTGTCGAAGTAGAATATCACTTCCCTAATATACAGATTTTAAAAATGGCCAGATTGCCTTTTATTACTGATCCTCGCTACCACTATGACGATGAACACAATCAAACCACAGAATCAAAGGTTAGAGAAGATGTAAGTCTTACACATCGCCAGCCCTATCCTAAAGCTTCTGAGATCAATCTTCCACGCCATAGAATGAAATTTACTTAAAAAAAATGCTTTGATACTATTACCTATATCAAAGCATTTTTTTAGCTAGTCTCTAGCAATCTCTATTTTGACCCTTTTATTTTTTAGTCTTGTATCTACAAGTGCTGTCAATAAAGCCTTTACTTTCTTAGTATTTACAGCTACGAAAGCCTGTGTATCACGCACATCTATCACTCCTATATCCTCTTTCGTTAGGCCCCCAGTCTTAATTAGATACCCTACAATATCCCCTTTGTTCACTTTATCTTTCTTACCTGCACTAATATAGATAGTTTTAAAGTCTGTTTTATTATCAATAGTATAATTTCCTTCAAGATCTTCTATTGGCATATCTGGATTGATAAATTCAATATTTTCGTCACGTGTAATCATCACATAAGCCTTACCAGATGCTTTCATACGCGCAGTACGTCCATTACGGTGAATAAACGCATCTTCCTTAGGTGGTATCTGATAGTGAATCACATGTCCTATCTCAGGAATATCAAGTCCTCTAGCTGCTAAATCTGTAGCAATAAGAATATGACAACTCTTATTTCTAAACTTCATGATAGCACGCTCACGATCTTCTTGTAACATTCCTCCATGAAAAGCACTGTTAGCCACTCCTTTCTTAGTCAATGTCTCACTAATACGAGTTACTGCATCACGATGGTTGCAGAAAATAAGAATAGTATCTTTTCCTATCTTCCCGATAAGTTTAATTACAGTTTCTAATTTCTCTTCTGCAGTAGAGATAACCTGACTAAAAGTTAAATCAGGCATTACTTCTGTCTTCTTTAAAAAATGGATACGCTCAGGATTCTCTATACCTGTAAACTCAGGAATCTTCTTTAAAGCAGTAGCTGATGTAAGCATTCTGAAAGAAATATGTTCAAACGAATTTATAATATAATCCATATCTGTCTGAAACCCCATTTCTAAAGCTTTATCAAACTCGTCCACTACATAACTAGTCACTGTCTCTGTATTAAAAGAGAATTCTTCTATGTGAAAAGCAACTCTCCCTGGTGTTCCCACTAATACCGCAGGTGGCGTACTAAAATTCTTTATTTCTGTTTTAGTAGAATGTCCTCCATAACAAGAGTTAATCTTAAATGGTGTTCCCATTTTCTTAAATACTGATTCTATCTGTAGAGCAAGCTCTCTAGTTGGCACTAATATAACTGCTTGTACTCCTTTGACAGTAGGGTCTAACTTCTCTAATAAAGGCATTAAGAATGCCACTGTCTTTCCTGAGCCAGTAGGTGAAAGAAGAATGATATTAGGATTCTTCTGAGCTGCATCAAATGCTTTAATTTGCATTTCATTTAATGCTTCAATATTTAAGTTTTTAAGTATTTCTGCTTTATTCATGAAGCAAAGGTAGTTTTTCTAGTTTATTTATTATACTCAGTTCACTTAATTTTATCTAAGAAAAACAGATCCCTTCTCTACGTTATATCACGCATTTATCCCAATCTAAAAAACAATTAACTATCTAATACTTATGCGACAATAAAAAAAGCCCCAAAAAGATAATTCTTATTTGAGGCTTTTTTATTTTACTTAATTATTATTTAGAACTTAAATACTTAATTGCTTCATTTACAACTCTATCCACAAAATTAAGAGAAGTCATTTCTTCCAACTCACTATCTGTAGGTGGAGTTACATAAATATTTGGTTTAACACCAACTCCTTCTACTACTACCCCATCAGCATCTTTCATTGCTAATAATGGCATATAGAATGTTAATTTACCTTCTGCAATCTCATCTCTAGTTCCTCCGTTAAAATCATCTACTGTACCTAAACCAGCTGTCGCTCCCGCACTGTAATCACCAACACTAACAACTTGATTTCCTTGAGATTTTAACATCATTGTAGTTATCTCAGACATACTCGCACTATTTTTATCTGTTAAGATAGCAATAGGAATATCCTTTGGGATTCCAAAATTATGAGGTTTAGTCTTAGCTTCTACCCATGGAGTATAGTTAAATCTACCATTTCCTTCTCTTGTTCTTTGGTATGCAAAAACGGCGTTTTTAGTAATAAAACGATCTGAAATAAAACGTGCATCTACAACAGCCCCACCACCATTAGAACGTAAATCAATTATAATTTTCTTGATTTCTCCTGTATGTAATGGGTTTAAGAATTTTTGATAAAACTCTCCTCTTGTTAAAACTTGACTTAGAGCTCTTGTTAACTCAGGGAAATTATATCCAAAATTAACGTGATTATTCATAAGACTAATAAAAGCACCTACATAATCAGCTGTATGAGCATTATATAAAGCTCCATACGGAGTGATTACATCATATTTAGGTAATGCATTATATTCTCTTAACGCATTTTGAGCTGATAGCATTAATTCATTGCTTACTATTTCTGTCTGATTAAACTTAACTACCTCTTCCATAAATGCTTTATAAGCATTAGACTCAGAATATGCATTATATTCTTTTAGTAAATCAAAGGTTACTTGTTTAATAGCATTACGCATATTAACATCTTTAATAGCTTTTAGTTCTTCTCTAGCTTCTAAAATGTCCTCAGTTAATAATAAAGCATTACCTTTTCCTGGATTTAAATATTTGTCTGCTAAAGTAATTTTAAAATTATTAGTTACAGCAAACTGGCTAAAAGACAAATAGTAAATATCTGGATTAGAAATCAAATTTCCAGCAATAATACCTAAACCAGATCTATTAGACATAAAAGCATTACCATCTACTCTATTTTTCATATAGCCATATTTCTCTGCAAATGGATATACATTAGGAGTATCTTCATCAAGCATTCCACCATAAAAAGTAACTGTTCTAATTATGCTCTTATTTGTTGCAGGGAACTGAATTTTTACAGAGAAATGGCGATCAATTAACGGATGCATAATCTCTTTGAAATATTGAGAGGCTGCTAAGTAATCTTCATTTATTTGCCCGTCATCCTCATTAGGTCTACCATAAGTCTGTAGAGCTGCAAATTTAGGATAGTATGTCTTATATACATTATCCCAGTCTAAACCACCTTGATCCTTCTGCTCATAGAAGTAATTATACTGTTGATCCATTGTTTTCCAAAAAACTTCAAAAAGATCTGCATACGAATTAATATCGTTTGCTGTAAACCTTCTAGGATCAGTAATTGTAATATCATCAGAAGAACATGAATTCAAAACTGTTAGAGATGATAATGATAGTATAGATAAACTAAATATTGTTATTTTTCTTTTTATTCTTTTCATCGTATGTGATTTTATTAAAATTTATATGCAGCTCCTATAGAAATCATATGTGAATCTCTAGTGCTCTTTTTATTTCCAGGGCTGTCATACTTATAAGTATCTGTTAAACCATAAAGATAATTATAACCTAAATACACATCTATTTTATCAATTGCATAACCTACTTGTACTTGTCCTTGTAATCCCATAGATAGTCTACGTAATTGATTTTCATTTTTCTTAAAATCGTACTTTTCAGAAACAGTAGTATAATTAAATGATCCATCAGCTTGTAACTCTGAGAATACAGGATACTGACCTTTTGTTTTCATTTTTGCCCAATACTCTGTATAAATTCCCCCAGCTACTTTAGCCCAAACACCATTTGTTTTATATGGGTTATTTAAAATATATCCCCCTACTAATAATGGTACTGAAATAAAATCGTTACTATACTTAGAATACCATCCTTCACGAGAACCAGTTCTCTCAAATTCATAATTTCTTTGTAGATAAGAAACTCCTGTAGATACAAATAAAGTTTTCCATACATTCATTTCTGCAGAAACATTAACACCAAAACCTCCACGAGAATTATACTTGGAGTCGACTAAATTCGAAATATTAGCATCTAATGAGGTATTAGTATACCCTAAATCGATTCCTACTTTGAATCGGTTTTCTTTTTGTTCATTTTGCGCATAGAGACTCATGCTAAACATTGAAAGAACAATAGCTGTGAAGCTACTTAGTTTTTTTGAAATCATAAATTATTATTTATTTAGTTAATCAAAAATACACAAAAATAACAAACATTTAAAAAAAATTTAACTTAAAGTTAAAATAAATAATTACAAATAAACAACTGAAATAGAAAAAATATTAAATAAATAACACTAATATAACATATTTTATAAGTTATAAAAATTACAACTTTAGATTATATTATAGATTTTAAATTAATTTGTACTAACAATAGTGCAGAAAAAAGTACTCAGACACCTATAATATACAGTAGTTATAGCATCATTTTTAAATTAGGAGTACATTAATTCTTCTAACATAGAGGATTAGATGTTATGAACTATTCTTACATTAGGTAATCTCTCATTAGTAAATTCTTTGTTTTCTAAAATTGATAGTTCTTGTTTACTTAAAGGTTTCTTATTGAGCTTCGTCTTTTTAGGTTTGTAGTGTGCAAAAGGATTAGAAGAAATAATTCCCTTAGCAACTGCTCGTAGAACAACCTTCTTAAAGTTTGAGACATACCATAGCTGTGTTATTAAAACATGCTCTAACGGTCTTTAAATAGTGCTCATAGCCAATTACAAACTCATAATTGAATTCTCTAAACTCTATATCTTCTTTACCATACACATAACGGATATATTCTCTAACATGAGATTTTGCAATTATGTATCTTTCATTTATACCTATAGTATACGCTCTAGGTACACATTTAGAGATTTCATTATTATGTTTTGAAGGCTCACTAAGACTATTCCCTTACTGATTTTTTTATCTTGGATATGATTCTAGTTTTGCTACGTTGAAAGGTGTGCATCACTTAGATATTTATTTATGCACCGAATCAAGAATGTTTTGCATCTGATTCATTTGTTTGGAGGGTGCATACTAGGTGCACAAGTACATAAAAAAAGCCCAATAACTAGTGTTATCGGGCTTTTCAGCGGAGAAAGAGGGTTAGTCTCTTTTACTTTGTATGTCTTATAAATAGGGATGTTCACTTTTTTGAATTGTAGTAAGCACCTTATTCCGAAAGTTTTATGCTATGATTGGAATCATTTGATTCGATGTCAAATATACTGTTTAATATTGATTTTGAGATAATAATCAGTATATTTATAGAGACTTTTAAAGTGGTACCATTTGACTGAAATAGGTGGAGTGACCCAACCGAAATACCCAAATTAGCAAGGATCTGACTCATTTGTCTATTTATCGTTGCTCTATGCAAAGTAAAGTCTGTGAATTTTTCTAAAGTATCAACAGAATTTGACAATAAAGCAAAAACTAAAATTCACTAAATTTTTCTAGTTCTTAAAGATTTTCCTTTTAAAGTTAATCGATGTGCAGAAGCTGTCAATCTGTCAAGATTATTACTTTCTAAGAATGAATAAATATCAATTGCTTTAGTTTTTTGTGATGTACTTAGGTCGATTTTATTAAATAAAACGTACTTTATAGACATCGTTTAATTTCTAATTTTAGTTAATGAGATATACAAAACCATTTTTATACTCTCCAAAAATAACTAGTATAATAGAAATATTCATTCTTTCCATTATATGTAAAAATTCCACGCGTCCACATATCTACCTTTTCTTCTTGTCCCCATGCATTTGTTTTCGTGTGATATTTTGCCCAATCTAAAAGGTTGGAATATACATATCCAGATATCGCAATATGATAAGGAGCTTTACTAGCATCTCCTAAAACTGTAGATTTGTTTACAGGATTACCAATCCAAAAGATATCTCTATTATGTTCTCCCCCTATTCCGACTTTTGTACATAAAATTTCACCATGATCAATTCCTATTCCAAAATCTAATTTTGAATACTTTTTTAGGAGTTCATTTATACCTCCTTGCGAATTATCAATCATATATTTTATTTCCATTGCACACCTAACAGCTGTAGACAGAGTAAACCTCAAGTTTCCTTCAAAAAAGATTAATGTACTATCACCATTAAAACTTCTTACATTTCCATTGTGACTATTTGCTATCTTTACTATGGTATGAAAAAAGGCCATATGTAATTTTCCAACAGTAGTTTTATTATGGGTATTTAATACATTAGTTGAACCACGAAGATCAATAAATAATGAAGATCCTTTGAATTTTAATCCTGTGTTACCAAAAGTCAATTTTTGGTCATCAATTTTTGGAATATAAGTAACATCAGTTACAGTAAATTTCTCATCAAGTATTGCCTTTACTTTTGATTTTATATCGTCTTTTAATGCCATTTATAATAAGTTTGATAGTAAAATAAATATGATTGAGGTTACAACCAATACAAATAACCAAGAAAAAGATTTTTTTAGATTTTTATTTTTTTTGGTTAAAATCTTAGCAATTTCTATTTTTTGGTCTAGAATATCTTTAAGCATATCATCTTCCTTGATATCACTATATTTTTCCTTTAATTTTTCTGTGTTCACAGCAATATGCTCAAAATAAAAAGTTGAGCATGAATCAGATTCGTAGTTTGTCGCAAAGCGAGGTCTTAATATTTCGAAAATAGTAAAATATAGGATAATGAATAAAATTACTATTGAGATCAAACCAAAAATAAATGTAGCAAAACTTAAACAGGATAAATTGTCAATAGCAATTGTTTGATTTTCAAAACACTTAACTATCGAATTAAAAATTAAACCAACAATAATAAGAATTGCTCCTGCTTTTTGATCAGCAAATTTAATTAAGTCTTGAATATTTTTAAATGACTCTAAAGTATAAGTTATTTTTTCCATAAGCTGTCTTTTTGTATTAATAAAGAATTATTTTTGTTTCATAGCTAACCACTGATCCATATCTACACGTATAATAGTGCCATAATAATAATCTTCAGGCGATTTTTCAAACATATCTTGATATAAGCTACCTAAATCATTATCATACCCTTCAAGAGCATTATATGTATCATTATCAATAACGAGACCATATTGGACATCTTTATTTGCTTTGGAACATAGTTTACTAGCCCTATTTACCACTTGTCCCATATAAATTATATCATTGATACCACTTCCCTTAAACCCAGCTTTTATCATCAAAGCCCTTCCTTTTGAAATGCCAATCCCTGTTTTAATTTGATCAATTTTTTTATTCTCCAGTTTATAATTTAAAAAATGAATCAATGATTGACTCGTGTAAGCTGCTGAAAAAACTTTTAAAACATCAATTTTAGTATTTGCTTCAAAAATCGCCCAAACACTATCTCCAACGATATTAATTTCTTTACATTCTTGGTAACTTTGAAAAATTGCAACAATCTCTGAAATATATGCTCTATATATCTTTGCAAGAGTAGGTCTTTGATATTTATCTGGTAGTTTAGAAGATTCTCTAATATCAATAAATATTGAATAGCAATCAATGTAATAGCCATTTTTATAGGTTAAGCTTTCAGAATTAGGTACTACACTTACTTTTTCAAAAACTTCTGTAGAATCTATAATTTCTTCAAGTCTGCCATAGCTTTCTACATATTTATAAGGAATATTACTTTTTACTTTCATTAGAGTTTATTTGTTAAAATAGGTTTTGTCTTTTTAAATCAATAGACATGAAAAGTTCTATTAGGCTAATTTACTTAAATAAAAGACATAAAAGAAAAACAACTTTACATTCTTGGGGGTAAAATTAGGTATTATGTTTATAAGCTTTTGATAATCAAGATGGATTAAGGAGAAGGATTATAGATCCCAAACAGGGTATATTGATACAAAGAAAAACTAATCCCTCGTTACACTTGGCATTGCGATTTTTTATTTCCAAAAAGCACTCACAAAACTAGAATTTTGTAACATAAGCACCTCATTCTTAACTACTCACTCAATAAAAATACTTACCAAGCAATCTTATTACGAATAGCAAAACTATCTAAACTAAAATTGTTTACATAATGTACATAGTGAAATAATATTTTTTCAAACATAGCATAATTTTCTTAATCTATATTTTGGAAATCCGTAAACTCCTCAATATTTTGAGTCTATCTACTATTTAAACAAAAAACTATCGACTTTGGAGTAGTTTTCCAGCCCTCTGCAAGAGCAAGTCGTTTTGAAAGCTCGAATATCAATTTCGAGTGCCTCAAAACATAACTTGCTGTTACTTTTGCAGTAACTTATTTAG
>NZ_JBBPHK010000002.1:0-396837 GCF_038039805.1 Myroides odoratimimus | reverse complement strand
CGACCTTCGGAACCACAATCCGACGCTCTAACCAACTGAGCTATAGTCACCATGTATGATGCAGTAAGTACTTAGGGTGACTAATGGGTCTCGAACCCACGACCTTCGGAACCACAATCCGACGCTCTAACCAACTGAGCTATAGTCACCATGTTTTTGTTTAACGGTTGCAAATTTAGCGATTATTCTATACTTCGCAAGCTTTTTCGCTTATTTTTTACACTAAATTTATATCAAATCTTCTAATGTATTGACTGCTAAATACCTTTCTACTGTAAAACCTTCTGCAAAATCTTTATTTATTAACCTTCCTAGGTCCTGTGCGCGATAAGTTATACTATCCAAGAAGTTTTTTGACGTGATTGGAGTGCTAGGTTCTTTAGAATTTTGATCAAAAAACTGCGTACTATATGCCATTACGGAATCTACTTTCTTATCTATAAAACCAGTAACATCTACAACGAAGTCTGGCTCTATATTTTTCCATTGGATATAATGATAAACAACTTTAGGTCTCCACGCCTCTTGAGGTAGACCATCTAGTACCGTTTCTATCTTTCGAAGTCCTGACAGAAAACAAGCATCAGATACTAATTTACTTCCCTTTCCGTGGTCAATATGTCTATCGTCAATAGCGTTACAAAGTACTATTTCTGGGCGGTATTTACGAATCATCTTGATGATCTCTAGTTGATGCTTTTCATCATTAACAAAGAACCCATCTCTGAATTTTAGGTTCTCTCTAGTAGATACCCCTAATATAGCAGCTGCATTAGTCGCTTCTACTTTTCTGATTTCTGCAGAGCCTCTAGTTCCTAATTCTCCTTGAGTAAGATCGATAATCCCTACTTTTTTACCTAGAGATACTTCTTTTGCTATAGTTGCTCCACATCCTAATTCTACATCATCAGGATGAGCTCCAAATGCTAATATATCTAATTTCATCTTTTTATAATTTTGTTTTTATGTAGTGTTTTGGTGCTGTATCCCAAAGCAAACACACTCTTATTCATCATTGTTATGAGAGGTTTAATACCTTCTTCATTGTAGAGGACTTATTAACGGTCTCTATAAACTCACTAGAGGGATCACTATCTATAGTTACTCCACAGCCAATATACAAGTTAACACTATCCTCTTCTATATTCATACAGCGCAAATTTACGAATAGATTTGTTTCGTCTGTATTTTCTTGTTCTACATTGCAATTTAGCTCACCTAAATAACCGGCATAGTATCCTCTATAGTACCCCTCTTCTCTGACTAGAAAGTCACGAGCTACTTCCTTTGGCATCCCGCAGACAGCTGGTGTAGGATGAAGAGCTTCAACTATTGGTTTAAGATTTTTATCGTTTAGGGTAGCTGTAATATCGGTACATATATGCATCACTTTAGCAGCTCGTTTAGAATATGGTTCTGAAGTTGAAATCGTTTGTACAAAAGGCTTTAACGTTGCTGTTATAAAATCAGTCACAAATAATTGTTCTTCTTGTTCCTTCTGCCCCCACTCTACAATTTCCTGACCATGGTTTACTTGAGTCCCTGCAAGTGCCATTGTCTTTAGAGTATTATCTTTTAGAGATAAAAGGGTCTCTGGCGTAGCACCTACCCATAATCCTATCTCTGGATGATATACTAAAGAACAAAATGCTGTTGGATAAATACTACACAACTTTTTGAATAGCAATCCTATATCTTCTACTTGATAGGGAACACTCTCGATTCGCGATGGAACTACTTTTCCAAATAAATTATTTTTAATAGCCTCGACACAGCGTTCTACTAAATCTTCAAAATCTTCTTTAGCTTGCTTGTCATTATAATTAAGCTTTACTTCACTTAAATCAAAAGCAATTTCTTCTTGAGCTTCCTTTACAATAGCGGACTCTATTAAAGGAATATAAAACCTCGTCCCTTCAGCAAAGGGAGCGAATACAAAACCTTGTTCTTCAAATGTCTCTACCTTGTGTAGAGTATATGTTTTTTGAAATAATCCTACTACAGTTTTAGAATCAGGTTTGCGATAAATAGCAAAAGGTTTTTGATCAGCATACTGTTTTGCTAAACATTTAAATAAATACATTTATTCTTTTTGTTATTTTATAAACTCTTATTATTTGTCAATCACAATATTTGTAATTTTACAAATAGAAACTAATACATCATTCTCATCGGTGATTCTTATTTCCCATAGGTGTAATGTGCGACCTCTGTGTAATAATCTAGCAGTTCCTATTACGTATCCAGCTCGCTTGCTTTTTACGTGATTAGCTGAAATTTCGATACCTCTAATTTCCTGTTTAGCTGGATCGATTAGCATTAAAGATGCTCCACTACCTAGACTTTCGGCTAAGGCTACAGATGCTCCACCATGTAATAACCCCATAGGTTGGTGTACTCTTGGATTGACAGGCATTTTAGCTACTAAGAAGTCAGGTCCTGCGTCTATATATTCTATCTCCAATGTTTCCATTAGTGTATTCTTAGACACCTTGGCATACATAGCTAATAGCTCTTCTTTATTAAAATCTTTCATATTCTTTTTGCTCATTGTTAGTTAGAAGTTAAAAACTTAGAGATAAGCGATATCTTCAGTAGAAGAATTGGGTTTCAAAAATCGCTTTTTTACTATAATTATTAAAATTAAGGACAACTAAAAGTATTGAGTTTAAAGTTATCTTTCTCTATATATCTGTTTATATTGATTCCTATAGAGGCATTAAAATTAAATGAAAATAACTCTTGATTTCTTAAAAATATTATAATTGTTTTGAATTTGGCTCAGTCAGCATTTTTAATGACTTCTATCAGTTAGTTCTATCCTATTTTTTTAGTAATTTTACCTCCTTGATTATAACGATACTATTTACAACAAAATAATGGAAGATATCCAACAAGAAGTTTTCAATGCATATGAAGTCATTAAAAATGGCGGAATTATTTTATACCCTACTGATACTGTATGGGGAATAGGATGTGATGCAAATAACCCTGAAGCTATTAAAAAAATATATGCACTAAAAAAACGTGCAGAATCAAAAAGCATGATTGTCTTAGTAAACGAGAGAATATTCCACAGAGTATTTACTTCTCCACCTGCAGTGACATGGGATATCCTAGACTGCAGTGAGAAACCTACTACATTAATCTTAGACAATCCTAAATATGTGGCAAAAGAAGTAGTATCTGCAGATAACTCTTTAGGAGTTCGTATTGTAGAAGAGCCTTTCTGTTTTAGATTAATTGAAAAAATGAAATCGCCTCTAGTTTCTACTTCTGCAAATATTAGTGGTGAGCCCTCTCCTGCTAACTTTAGCGAAATTAGTAAAGAGATTATAGAAGGAGTTGATTATGTAGTAAACTTGCGTCAAAACGACATGAAACCTGCAAAGCCTTCTACCATTATTAAATTAAAAGATAATAGCCTAGTTACTATCATTAGAAAGTAGCCTCCTATTGAATATATTATGACTGATACCCCTATATATAAAGAAGCCATTACGCATCCTATATTTGACTATATCTCTAAAGCTGCAGAAAGTTTAAATGTAGATAGCTATGTAATTGGTGGATTTGTAAGAGATTTTTTATTAAAAAGAGATTCTAAAAAAGATATTGATATTGTTGCTGTTGGTAGTGGTATCGAATTAGCTTTAAAAGTATCTGAATTACTTCCTAACAAACCTAAAGTACAAGTATTTAAGAACTACGGAACAGCTATGTTACGTTATGACGATATTGACATTGAATTTGTCGGGGCAAGAAAAGAGTCATATCACTTTGAAAGTAGAAAACCGGTAGTAGAAGATGGCACATTAGAAGATGACCAGAATAGACGTGACTTTACCATTAATGCCTTAGCTATATCTCTTAAAAAAGAAACATATGGTCAGCTAGTAGATCCTTTTAACGGAGTGGCTGATTTAGCAAATAAAATTATTCGTACTCCTCTAGATCCTGATATTACGTATTCAGACGATCCGTTGCGTATGATGAGAGCTATCCGATTTGCTACTCAATTAGATTTTATGATAGAACAAAATTCTCTTGATTCTATAACCGCTA
Source organism: Myroides odoratimimus (assembly GCF_038039805.1). Taxonomy (GTDB): domain Bacteria; phylum Bacteroidota; class Bacteroidia; order Flavobacteriales; family Flavobacteriaceae; genus Flavobacterium; species Flavobacterium odoratimimum_B. The sequence goes on along the minus strand of NZ_JBBPHK010000002.1, from coordinate 392,772 downwards.
ATCACAAGCGATTAGAGATTATCTCTGGAGAACGTATCGTAGATGAGCTAAATAAAATATTAATGGCTAGAAAGCCTTCAAAAGGATTTCTTTTACTTTATAAAACAGGATTACTAGACTTAATATTGCCTGAGCTAACAGCTCTTAATCAAGTAGAAGAAATAGAGGGACACACCCATAAAAATAACTTCTATCACTCACTAGAAGTGGTAGATAATATCTGTGCTAATACGGATGACTTATGGCTAAGATGGTCTGCTTTATTACACGATATAGGAAAGGCACCTACAAAACGCTTTTCTAAAAAACAAGGTTGGACATTCCATGGACACGAATTCTTAGGAGGTAAGATGGTAAAGAAGATCTTTATGAGACTACACATGCCACTGAATCAAAAGATGAAGTTCGTGCAGAAGATGGTTATCATGAGTTCTAGGCCTATTGTACTGGCTCAAAAAGAAGTAACGGACTCTGCAGTGCGTAGATTAGTTTTTGATGCAGGAGAACACGTAGAAGACTTAATGACTTTATGTGAAGCTGATATTACAACAAAGAATCCTTCTAAGTTTAAGAAATATCACAATAATTTTAAAATTGTTAGAGATAAAATAGTTGAAGTAGAAGAGCGCGATCATGTTCGTAACTTTCAACCTCCTATTACTGGAGAAGAGATTATGGAGCTTTATGATCTTAAACCATGCCGTGAAATAGGAATGATTAAAGAGGCTATTAAAGAAGCTATTTTAGAAGGTATTATCCCGAATGAATACGATGCCGCTTTTGAATTTATGAAAGCTAAAGCGTCTAAGATGGGACTTGAAATTAAAAATAAAAAATAAGAATAATGAGAAACTATTTTTTGCCATTAGCTAAAGCATCTCTTATACTGGTTTATCTAGTTATCTTCGCAGGTGCAGCAGTAAGAATGACAGGCTCAGGAATGGGATGTCCAGATTGGCCAAAGTGTTTTGGATATTACATCCCTCCTACGGAAGAACAAGAAATTACATGGGAACCGAATAGAGAATACGAAAAAGGACAAATGATCATACATGATCAGAGCCTGTGGAAAGCAAAAGAAACTTTTACAACTACAGATACCTATAATGAGAGTCACTGGGAGAAATATACTCGTCATGATTATGCAGAATTTAATGCTAAGCACACTTGGACAGAGTATGTAAATAGACTTTGTGGAGCATTAGCAGGATTAGCTTGTTTCGCAATGGCTATAGCTTCTTTTGGATTCTGGAGAGACCGCAAAGGTTTAGTGTTAGCTTCTTGGTTGGTAGTTTTCTTAATGGGATTCCAAGCTTGGCTAGGTGCTACTGTAGTATATTCAGTATTAAATCCTATTAAGATTACAGTACACATGGTTATGGCTTTAGTTATTGTAGCTATTATAATAGGAATCATAAAAAGTGCTAAGAAAGAAACTGAAATTAAAAAGTACAACGGTACCTTTAGAAGCTTATTAGTAGTCTCTCTTATCTTCACTTTGGTTCAAGTAGTACTAGGAACACAAGTACGTGAGTTCATTGATGAACAGGTACAAGCTGGTATAGGAAATGAGTATTTATGGTTAAATAACCCTACTCTAGACTTCTATATTCACCGTAGCTTCTCTTTTATAATAATGTTTTTGAACATGTATCTATTTTATATCAATAGAAGATCTAACTTAGGATTTGATAAGATGAAATGGGTGATGGTTTTATTAATCTTAGAGATATTTACGGGTATTATGATGTATTATGTTCATTTCCCATTTGGAAGTCAAGCAGCTCATCTAGTATTAGCCTCTATCCTTTTTGGAGTTCAATTCCAATTGATTCTAGAAGCAAGAAAATGCTATCACTGTGGCAAAAGTAATTTAGACTAAAATAAATAATAAAAAATCATAAAAAAGGAGAGGTAAATAATATTATTTACCTCTCCTTTTTTATGATTCAGACCTGTCAGCATTATTTCGTTGAATGAATGAATTGACTCGTAACTTTAGCGATATGTTCCAAATGTTTTGGCAATATTTCTTCTGTATAGGGGTGTCTAGAACCAAATACATGATCCGCATCATCTACTATATCTAAAAGAGAATTAGATATCCACTGATGTAATAATTGAGCTTCTTTTAACGGTACTGCAGGATCTTTAGTACCTTGTACTATTAGAGTAGGTTTCTTTAAATTTTGTGCTGCTTTCTGCACATTTAGTATTGTCTCATTTTCTTCATAATCTTCCCAAAAAGTAAAGTAGTGCGGCATCTGCTGTTTTGTTCTACCATTCTCACTATAGAATACCCCTTTTGTTTTCCACTCTTCAAATCGTTCTCCTTTTGGAAATCGTTTCCTATAATCTGAGACTCCTGCCCAGGTAATAATTCCTTTAACCTCTGTGTTATAATACCCTTGTAGAATAACTGTCCCTCCTCCTCTACTATGTCCTATTAAATAAATGTTCTCTTTATCTACTTCAGGCTTTTCTTTATAATAGTTGATCACAGTGCTAAGATCGCGCTGTTCTTGAGAGTAAGTATTTTGTCCAAAAGCCTCTAGATCATCAAATTGTTTAGGGTTATCTATTGTTGTACCATTTAAAGAAAAATTAAACTTAACTGTATAACATCCTGTTTCTGCAATATAATCCATTGCTTTATCCCAAGCCCCCCAATCTTTAAAGCCTTTATACCCATGACAGAATATTACTAAAGGTAGAGATTTCGAATCTCTAGGATAACTACTGTCTGAAAGAAAAGGACGTATAGTCCCTTCTATTAATACTTCTTCTTTTATTAAGTCTTTATACATATCATTTTTTGTTTTTTAACATTCATACTATTAATTTTAAAAAAAGTTTAAAACTTAAAGACTTAAATTCGTCTTTAACCATAAAACATTTTTTTATTTAAAATCTATTATTATGAATGTATTTAAAAAGTTAATTATTTCACCTAAAACTTTACTAGTTCCTGTTTTAGCTACTTTTTTATTCTTTTCAGGTAGTACCGTAAACGCACAAGAGAAAGAGGGTTTAAACATTAAGAGTACTACAATAGAATATCATATTAATAAGAATACTAAAGATAGTGAATTAGATGAGATTAAAAAAGAAGTTAATAATGAAAAGATGGCGAACTTGAGTTTCTCTAATATAAAGAGGAATGAGAAAGGAGAACTTATTTCGTTAAAAACAAGCTTTAGAGATGAGAGAGGGTCTTCTCAACAAAAGTCAGAATACAACTCTAATGGAATAGCTGATTTCACAGTTAAAATACATCAAAATGAAGCAGGAGAACGTTATTTAGAGTTAGGCAATCGAACTAATCCTATGTTAAATATTGCAAATGATCCACAAGCAGGAAGAGCCTTATATTCTGAGCAAGCAAATGATGAGTTTGAAGAGTTCTTTGCACAAGATTTTATGCAATTAATGAAGGGAATGCAAGAGGATATGAAAGCTCAACAAGATATGTTTATTAACTTATTGCGTGAGCATGAAGAAGCTCTAACAAAAGAGAAGTCAAACTCAAAAGAAGCTAACAAAAATAAATAAGCAAGTAGCCAGCACTTGAATAAAACAGAAATCCTTATCATTACATATAAGGATTTCTGTTTTATTACTATTTTTTCAATATATACTTAGTTATGATTCCCTTATTCGTTGCTATCTTAAGTATATATGTACCTCTATTTATAAGATCAAATGATACAACATCATCCTTTACATCCTGAAAGTACTTAACTACTCTACCATTGAGATCATAGATATAAATACTCTCCAGTACTAACCTTTCATGATCATAGTTCATATAAAGCTTTTCAACAACAGGATTAGGCCATAGCACAATATCAATTGAGTCAGCTTCTATCTTATCACTTTTCTGAACATGATAACTTCCTGTTTTAACTTCACTAATAGATATAGGATTTTTTGAAGAAATAATTAATGAAAATTCTTGTATCCCTCCAGGAATTAGATGTGTTTTACTTTTAATAGTTAAACTACTCTCTCCTTTAGGGAGTTTCTTTCTTGTTATACGTTCTACGTTATCTACATCATTATCTTTTTCAAGTGCTATAGGATTAGTCATATCTTTCTTTAAAGCCCAAGGATAATACTCATTATCTCTAGTTTTAATTCTCATGTCTAAATCGTTAACTAAAGCAGTACCGTACGGATTAGCATTTAGATGACTATAGTCAAAAGGAAAGGCTTGATCTGTCCAAACAAGAGTAGCTTCTATCTCATTATCTACATAATCATTACTAATAATATAATGTATTCCTCTTTTTACTTCTAACGTGTGTTCTATAAGAAAGCTTTTTTGCTTAGAAGTATTTTCTAATAAAGTGATAGCTTTATCAATGTCCACAGCTCCCCAACCATAAATAGGATTAGGTCCTTCTCCTAAGTATTTTGTTTTACTTGTTTTCTTATCATATACTTTAGTGAGAGGATAAGCAGTATGGATGAGAATGGCCTTAGCTGATGCCGCTTTTAAAGGTGCTTTAAAAGCATCTATACTCCACTCTTGAAGTAAGGCTACTAATGAAGTGACTACTGGTGTAGCCATAGAGGTGCCAGATAAATAACTATATTTGTTTGTTCTAAGTACATAATCTTCAGTTTTAGAATAATCATTTATAGTAGAGTAAAGTCCTTCTCCTTTAGCCACTACATCGGGTTTTATTCTAAAGTCCTTTGTAGGCCCATAGCTACTACTAGCAGCAATATTTACATTGCTAATACTATTAGAGCTTGCTAACTGCTCTAAAGAACCAACTAATAAAGCATTTTTACTCATTGCTATACCTACTAAATTATTATACTCAGATCCATTAGGATTAAGCGTAGAAGCATAGAGGTGATTATTACCCGCAGCAATAACAGGAAGATAGTTTTTATACATAGAAGTCACTCTGTCAAAACCTTCTGCTTTCCAATCATAAATCCCAATTAGACGAGGATCGACTACCAACTGTCCATTAGCACCAATAGCAACTGTACCATAAGAATGATTACTCGTCAAGGCTCCTTGTTTAGCTAATTCGAACATATTAATATCATCACTACGCCAGTTATATGAATGGAGATTCACGTTAGGTGCTAACCCCTTCGCTTCAGCATCTATTCCTTTAGAAAATATAGTTCCTGTAACGTGCGTAGAATGCTCTTGAGCCATTTGAAATATGCGTCTCTCTCTTAATGGTGCATAGTCAGATACAACTTCGGACTTTACATTTATTTTGTAAAGTCTATCTTTAAATTCATCGTGCTTTTTAAAAACAGGAGTAGCATCAAAAACACCTATAAGTACATTTTTACCAGTAAGGTTTAGATTGTGCTTTCCTCCCCTTTTAACACTGTTAATGTTAGCTAATTCTCCTGCTCTAGAATTATACGTTTGATAATAAATAGGTTGTTGGTCGGGATAGACATCTACTAATTCATAATAGCCTCCTTCTTTAGAAAAATAACTATAAGGAATCTTTTTATCATTAATTATTTTACTTATTCTCTCTTGACGAAGGAGATGTTGCTCTTTAAACTCTGCTAGTAGTTCATATTCATTGAACATACTTCTAGCTGTAATAATGTTTTTAATAATAGAGTCATTCTGCGCAAATGAAATACTATAAAAACACAATAAGGATAGGGTGATTAGTTTTTTCATGGCGTTTCGTTTTGTTGTTATTTTAAAACGCCCAAAGCCTATGCCTTACAATGTTAATTATTTTAATTCATTCATTTTACTCTACATAATATTTGAATAGTGATATAAATAAGTTCATATTTATTTTTTTGCTTTATTCCAATATTCATCTAACTCCTGAAGAGTTACATCTTCAAAGCCACCTTTTTCTTTATTAACTAATTCTTCTACTATATTAAAGCGCGAAATAAACTTACTGTTAGATCTTGCTAATGCTTTTTCAGGGTCAATCCCCTTATGACGAGCATAATTAACTAAGGTGAACAAGATATCTCCAAATTCTTCTTCCATTAGATCCTGATTATCGGCCTTCACTTCTACCTTAAACTCCTCTATTTCTTCCTCTACTTTTTTCCAAACATCACTAGCCTCGTCCCAATCGAATCCTACTCCACTTGCTTTTTCTTGAATGCGATAAGCCTTTATTAAAGCTGGCAATCCTTTAGGCACACCCGCTAAGACTGATTTATTTCCTTCTTTTAACTTTAGTTTTTCCCAATTGGCCAATACATCCTTTTCAGAGTCTACTTTTACATCTCCATATATATGAGGATGTCTAAAAACAAGTTTATCCGAAATACTATCAGCAATATCTTTAATATCGAAAAAAGACTGCTCACTACCTATTTTTGCATAAAAAACAATATGCATTAATAAATCTCCCAGTTCTTTTTTCATTTCATCAGTATCACCTTCCGTAATAGCATCTACTAGCTCATACATTTCTTCTACGGTAAGGTTTTTTAAGCTATCGAATGTTTGTTTCTTATCCCATGGACATTTTATTCTAAGCTCGTCTAGTATAGTTAATAAGCGATCTACAGCCTCTAATTGTTCTTGTCTTGTATGCATATAATTCTTTTGCTCTAAAATATAAAAAAAAGCCCGCTTTTTTACAAAACGGGCTTTCTACATATAATTCTTATAAATTATTTTGCTTCAGTTTCTGTCGCAGCTGAGCTAAAAGCTTCTGCAATTAATCCTCTTCTTTGAATGATATTATACCAATTCAATACTTTCTTGATATCAGAAACATATACTCTTTCTTCATCAAACTCTGGTAATACCTCTCTGAAGTAAGCCACTAATGTAGGATTGTCTTCTTTATGAGAAATAGCCTCTCCATTGTTCTCTTTCGCTGCAATATTTCTAAATACTTCGAATAATTTTACTTCTTCATTATAAGTATAGATTGAAATTTCTGAAAGTAAACTAACATTATTTCTTAATCCTACAGTACTTTTTTTCCCATCCGCTAATGATTCAGCGATAAATCCTGTACGAGTTTGTACTAATAACTCATATAAACCTGGTTTTCCCGAAATAGCTAAAACTTTTTCTAAACTCATCTTTTTCTAAATTTTACTTTAAGAGTCGCAAATATCTTAAATTGTTATTAATAATCAAGTTATTTATCTACCTTTTTTCTTAGATAATTTCATTTTATAATCTGTAAATATTTTTCCTTCAAGGATATTATTTAACTTTTTCGAAATTAACTTCTTTTTTAAGATAGATATTTTATCTGTAAACAGCACACCTTCAATGTGATCGTACTCATGTTGAATAACTCTTGCTGCTAGTCCATCAAATTCTTCTACATGTTTAACGAAGTTTTCGTCAAAATATTCTATTTGAATCTTAGGTTTTCTTTTTACTGGCTCGTGAACATCTGGAATACTCAAGCATCCTTCATTAAAAGACCACTCTTCTCCTTCTTCTTTTAAAATCTTTGCATTTATAAATGTTCTTTTAAAAGTAGTCAAAAAAGCGATTTCTTCTTCTGTATTTCCATCCATCTCAGCAAAAGGTGCTGTATCTACAACGAATAATCTAATAGGTAATCCTACCTGAGGTGCTGCTAATCCCACTCCATGTGCTCCATACATTGTATCGTACATATTAGCTATTAGCTCTTGTAAGTTTGGATAGTCCTTAGTAATATTTTCTCCTACTTTACGCAGAACAGCATCACCATACCCAACTATTGATAATATCATGTCTTCTTATTTTATTCTAAAGGTGCAAAAATACTCAAAAATAAATGAATAAATAATACTACAAATTATTTTTGATGTCTTATTTGTTTTATCTTGCTTGATAAAAAGTATTATTCTCTAATTAAAGTCAAAGATTAAGTAACCAATGCTAGGAAAAGCTAGAAAATTCACAGATAATACGCATCTTGCAGATTCGTTAAAGATCACTATATCAGCTGTTGTCCCTTTTTTAATACTAATGCCCTATGAGGCTTTTGATTGGGCTTTTGCTGCTGCTATCGGTGCCATGTTAACTGCACCTGTAGATATTCCTAGTAATAAAAAAGATAAAATAATAGGGCTATTAGTAGGTGCATTTACTGTACCTGCTGTTACTTTCACTCTATCCATTACTGATGGCAACTGGTATTTCTACCCTATATTTGTCTTTGTATTTTTCTCTTTAAGCATGATATCTGTATATGGACATCGTGCAAATATGCTGTCGTTTACAGGATTATTAGCTGCCAGTCTAGGATTAGCACATAGTTATGAAGGTCATGCCCTATTCATGCACTGTTTAATGCTTCTATTAGGGGGATTACTTTACTTATTGGTATCCGTTACTTTTAATCTCCTTAGACCTAAGCGATATGCTGTATTACAGACATCTGAGTGTATGGAGCTTACAGCAGATTATCTAAAGCACAGAGGTCAACTGTGGGATAAAAATGCAAATGTAGAAAAGATCACAGAAGAACAATTAAATATACAAGTAAGCCTTAATGAGGTACATGAAAATCTTAGAGAATATTTAGTTCGAAATAAAGCTAATACAGGTAACTCTTCTAATAACCGTAGATTACTAGTAGCCTTCTCTACTCTAGTAGAAATACTAGAAGTAGCTGTATCTACTTCTTTTGAACACAATAAATTACATGAGCTATTTAGTAATAGACCAGAAATAATAGAGCGCTATCAGAAGTTAGCCTATCACTTTGCAGAGACAATAGATGATATCGCTTATTCTATAAATTTAGGTACTAAGTACAAGTCTAAATACGATCTTTCTAATGAATTAGCAGAGATACAGACGATGCTTAATGATTTTGTTAAAAGCGGAGAATCTACTAATATGGTAGAAGCTGTAGTGATGTTCTCTAATGTAATTCATTATGCTGAAAATCAGGTAAACAAAATCCATGACTTAGAGAAATCTCTTACCGAAAAAGCATTCAGTGCAGATGTAGAAGAGCGCTTTAAAGATTTAGAAAAATTCTTAACTCCTGTACACTATCGTTTAGAGACTTTAAAAGAGAACCTAAACTTTACCTCTACCATATTTAGACATGCTTTAAGGCTTACACTAACCATATTAGCAGGACTTATAGTAAGTAAAATATCAGGTGTGTTGAACGGGTATTGGATATTACTAACGATCGTTGTTATTATGCGTCCTGGTTTTGGATTGACGAAGCAGCGATCTTTTGAACGCGTTATCGGTACTGTCATAGGCGGTTTAGTAGCGATAGGATTGTTATACATTATTCCTAGTGCTACGGTTATTGCCTATATCACAGTACTAACCATGATTATAGGGTATTGGTTCTCTCATACAGATTATAAAGTCGGAGTTACTTTTATCACGATGTATGTAGTACTTATATATGGATTACTTACTCCTGATTTTATGGATGTAATGATCTATAGAATCATTGATACTATCATAGGAGCCTTATTAGCCTTCGGAGCGAACTATCTACTATGGCCTTCATGGGAGTTTTTAAACTTAAATACGCATCTAAGAAAATCGATAGAAGCTAATAAAGAGTACGTAAAGGAAATTACGCTTTACTACAATGAAAAAGGAGAGGTAACCCTACCTTATAAACTCGCTAGAAAATATGCTTTTATTGAAATAGGTAACCTCATGGCTTCTTTTCAACGTATGATCCAAGAACCTAAGTCTAAACAGAAGTATAGAACAGAGCTCTATGAGTTAGCCGTGCTAAATCATACCTTCCTTTCCACTGCTGCTTCTATAGGAATATACGTACAGTCACATACAACTACCAAAGCTTCTGAAGCATTTAATGTAGTCATGGACTACACAATAGGCAATTTAAAACAGACTATCACTCTATTAGAAGATTATAATAATGGTGAGATAACTATAATAGAACGCAGTGAGAACTTTAATCTCAGCATGTCATATCTAAAAGGTATCCGTGAATACGAATTAAAGAAAACTTACTCTGATGATAAACAAATACAGAGCCTAATGGAAGAATCTGTATTGGTTATTGAGCAACTGATGTGGTTATCTAGCTTATCTGAAAAGATATTCAAGATCACAGCCAGTATTGCAGCATTAAAAAAACAAGAAGAATCTGAAGTATCTATGTTGAGTTCACTTAGAAAGAAGATTATACCATAAAACAAAGGGGGATGTTATGTACATCCCCCTTTGTTTTCTATTAAGTATGTAATTCTACTCTTCACTACTATCTACATAATTTTTCATCTCTATACTATATTCAAGATTATTTAGTTTATTAAGAATGGTACTACTTTTCTTATCGATAAGCCTTCCTCCTTCTTCGATGGTTAAGTCCTTTAAATTTTGAAGCTTCTCAAGTGGTTTTAACGATTCAATATCTCCTATAACTGATAAATAAACAGTCTTTAAAGTACTTACTTCTGCAATAGACGTTATCACATTATTTATCTTTTTGCAAGTGCTCAACTCTAGATCTTCTAAGCGCGTAAGTGTACTTAACCAAGTAACATCTATCAGCGTAGGTATTTTTACCAAATAGAGTGCTTTTAAGGCACTTAAGTTAACTAAACTACTCCATTTACACTCTTTACTTTTTTCTATTGATAAAGATTCTATTACAGTATTTAAAGGAAAAACAAAGCCTTCCTTATCAAAGTTTTCTATAAAGACTGTTCTTAGAGTAGGATGTACAAATAAATTTTCAAATAGCTTAGAATAAGGAGTAAACAATTCTTCTAAAGCTGTAAACTTCAACCAATCTAATGGTTCTTTCCCTTTATACTGACAACCTTTAATCTCTAAGCGCTTTAAGTTTACAAACTGATATAGCCAATTCTTATCAATACTTATATCTTTTAAATAAAGAATATGTATGTTCTTAAACAAAGGAGTAAAGGACTCATCTAATAATATTTCTAAGCCACTTTCCTGTCCTGATATAATTAAATTAGTTATTCGTTCTTCTTGACTAAAGATTAAGAGAGATTGAGCAGAATCTCCTTTTTCTACTATAATGAATCTTTCTTTACGGCCAGGGGTTGTTGTACCTATATACATCTTTATTACACTCTTTTATATTATTCCAAAGGTCATACTATTCTCATTTCGTAAATATCCCCATTTACAGCGAATATTCGTATAGTATATATAGCTTATCTTTGTTTAACAAATAATGAAAAAACAAAATTTCAAAATGAAAAAAATAGGTCTTAGCTTATTACTATTCATAACTGTACAAATAAGCAGCTGGGCGCAAGAAGGAACTATCCAAGTAGAAGTGAAACAGAATGGAGCTATCATTCCTATGCAGGATGGAGTTGTCACACTTAAAAGCAATGAATTTGTATTTGAAGTTACTTCAAATAACGTAGATGGTTTTCTAATAGGAGCTACTTTTGACAACGATATCTATCGCTCTGCTATAGGCGAAGCTGATCTAGAGGTAGAATGGTTTAACAGCACTGCTATCGCAGATGAAGTTTTTAATCCTAATAAGGAATTGATTATTTCGGACGAAGTACCTACGTATTGGTATTTTACAAGTGCTAAAGACCACCGATTTGATAAAAACCCTAAAGGAAATGCAGAACAGTGGGTTGGAAATAGAACAATAAATGTACTTAATAATTTGTCTAGCTATGAGACAATTCCCTTAACGAAATTTAAAGATTCTGTATATGTGTATTTTTACTCCCCTATTTACGATGAGAACTATAATCTGACAGAGGTTATTATTCGATATACAGCAGAATTAAGATTTAATTAAAAAAGAAAATCGCTTATTACTTAAAAGCCAATGATAGAAGACTATTATTGGCTTTTTTTAGTATAATAGCTAGGTATCTATTTTACGCTTAGTATTATATTTTTATAAACCAATTCTAAACATCTTTAGGAATAAGGGTAAGGCATATTTATACTGTTGAATTATCACAAGTCATCTACCTCCTACACCCTCTTTTCTCCTATCTATTTTTTTACTACCTTTGCCTACAGTAAAGGCTTTGACTCAATGGCTGGTATTGAGAATATTCTTCTATTCAAAGTCTGGTACATCTCTCCAAAAAGAAAGCACAAATCACAGCTTTCAAAATCTCTATTTTTAAATTTTAACAAGTTTTTTAACACTATTAATTCGCCATAAATTGAGTATTCATGCGGTCTCCGTTGTGGTTTGTTCGGAAGGTGTTCGGAAAATACCCCCTTTTTCCGTACACTTTGCAATGAACTTCCGAACAACGCCCAAACAACCTTCCCGAAAGCCTTGCTATCACTGGCTTTATCACATGCTTCAAATTCTTAAAAAACGCCTATATGTTAATATTTTTAACATCTGTGATTTGTCCTGTTTTTAGAATTTATAGTGGTTAAATTATTCTCATTGTGAGATAATTATAAACAATACAACCTATTACTTATACCTACTTTCTTCTACGTATTTTACCTCTAATCTCTCCCATCTTCCCTTGAGCTTTACATAAATTTAATATGAGATAATCGCCTAACATGATATTTGTCACTTAATTACTCAGAATATTTAAAGAATTTTCCTCCCTTATAAAATATAACAAACAAACCAAAATGAAATTAAAACCAATACACTCATTTCACATTCCTGTGATGGGATTGGCCTATACTATTGATAGTCCAGTGAGAGTGGCTCAGTATGGTTTCTCCTCTACTATCTCTGTGATGGATGATGAATTAATAGAACGAATGAACAAGTTCTATTGTGAGAAATTCGAACTGCCATATCAAGAGATAACGAAGAAGATAGAAGACTTTAGAGCCAAACGTATTACGGCCTATCTAAATACATTAGATACTATCGTAAAAGGGAAATTCGAAAACCTAAAAGCTTCTTTCTTAGAGAGCAAAAAAGAGGTTGAGGATTATATCGAGATGTTGCCATCTGTATCAGAAATCAGAAAAAATCTACAACAGCACTTAGATGACAAGCTATCCATAGACCATCTTAAGGGACTCTTAGAGCACTATCTAGCTCCTGGTGATATCGATGTAAACATCATGACCAAAGTAGATAAAGAAAACTTCAATAAAAGAGAAGCCCTTCCTGTAGAATACAATGATGCGCATGCTGCTCTAAGAGGCTTTGTGAACAGTACTTTAAACTCATCAGTAGTCTTATCTGCTGGTATGAATCCAAGATTGTTTAGCTATTTTGAGGAATTTGATGCTTTTTATCCCACTGCTGACAGTACTTTACAAAAGAAGATTATCTTAAAAGTAAGTGATTTTAGATCCGCCTTAATACAGGGTAATTTCCTAGCTAAAAAGGGTTTATGGGTATCTGAGTATCGCATAGAGTCTGGGCTAAACTGTGGAGGGCATGCTTTCGCTACAGATGGTTATCTAATGGGCGTAATATTAGAAGAGTTTAAAGCTAGAAAAGCGGAATTAATAGGTTCTACCCATGAATTATTAGTAAAAGCTTTAGAACAGAAAAATAGATTTATCCCTTCCGCTCCTCTAGATTTAAAAATAACAGCCCAAGGTGGTGTAGGTACAGCGGCAGAACATCAGTTCTTACTAGAGCATTACGAGGTAGACTCTGTCGGTTGGGGTTCGCCATTCTTATTAGTACCAGAAGCTACTTCTGTAGATCAGACTACAAGAGAATTACTAGCTAAGGCAAAAGAAGAGGATCTATATTTGAGTAATATTTCTCCTTTAGGTGTGCCGTTTAACAGTATTAAGGGGACATCTAATGACTTCTTTAAGTCAGAAAGAATTAATAAGAACAAGGCAGGTAGCTCTTGTCCTAGAAAATATCTAGCCTTGAACAAGAATTACTCTAATGAAGGACTGTGTACAGCTTCTAGAAAGTATCAAACTATCGAAATAGAAAAGTTAGAGCAAGAGAAAAATAGTATCAGTCAAGCGGAATACAATAAGAAGTATCAACAGATAACAGAGAAAGCATGTCTGTGTATAGGTTTGGCCAATGCTTCTTATATGGAGCTTAACTTACCTATCAAAGGAGAAGCGCAAGGTGTAGCTATCTGTCCTGGCCCTAATATAGCATACTTCACAAAAGAAGTATCTCTTAAGAAAATGGTCAATCATATCTATGGAAGAGATAATGTGATCGAAACTAAAGAACGTCCACATTTCTTTATTAAAGAACTTAGAATGTACTTAGATCACTATAGAGAAGAAAAAATAGCTTTAGCATCAGAACACTCTGCCCCTAAGCTAAAAAGACTTATGAAAACAAAAGAGAACCTGCTAGAAGGAATTACTTATTATAAGAAACTCTTTAGAGAAGACAATACTTACTTTATACAGGAACAAGAAAGTATACTTAAAGATTTACTTCAGATAGAAACAGAACTTTTAAAGTAAATAAGCAGAAATCCAGTGATTAGAAAATACACTGGATTTTCTTTTTTTATTAACTTTTAAAAACTGTAAATTTTATTACTAGTATCAAATAAAAAAGCATCAAATCAACAGGTGACTTGATGCCTAAAATAGACAAACGAAATGTATCTTTTACGTTAGTTTTGCCTAAGGTCTTTATAACTTGTGGGGACTTTGGATTTTCACTCTTTTCATCAATATATCAAAAGAGAAAAACAAAAAAGGATAGTTTTTAGTAATAAAGACAATTCAAAAGTAATACCTTTTATTAGAAAACAAACTATCCTTTTTAATAGTTCTAGAGCTAAAGTATGATTATTTTAAAAATATACACTAGTAAAAAGGATTGTAAACACCTAAAACAAAAACCTCTGTATCAATGATCTGAACTCAAAACACAACTAACACTATACTTTTTTAACATTTCACTACACAGATTTAAGAAAGTACTGCACTGATATTTTAGTTAATTTTACATCTTGATCAGCAGAGAGGTTCTCTAAAAAAACAGGTCTAATTAAATATTTATTATCACTCTATACTCATACATAAAATAGAGCATTATAAACCTTATATGATTTCATTACCACTATTTAATCAATTTCCTTTTTTTGAAACAGATACGCCTAAATATATTATTATCGGTCTATATTATGGAATATCATTTCTTTCTCTAGTTATACTTCTTGCGCTTTACATTATATTCAAGTATAAGAAATTAAGCTTTAGTTTTTTCTTACAATTAAGTATCTTCTCTAGTTTTTTAGTCAAGGACATCATTTACTTCTACTTACCTGATCACCATGCTACTATCGGTTATTTATTAGCTTGGAATATCGGTACATCACTTGTGTTATTAATACTACTCCCCTACCCATTTTTAAGATTTAAACATAAACAACAGTTCTATAAAACAGGCATCGTTGTACTCTTTGCTTTGGTAGCGATAGAGTTGGTTTCTAATCTATTTATAGTTCCAAGTCATGGGAATAGCTTCATCCACCCTATCACGACGATATTAACTATACTAGCATTGTACTTATTCTTCATTCTGAATCATACTTACAATTATAAAAATTATATTTCTTTCTT
The DNA here is from genome assembly GCF_038039805.1 of Myroides odoratimimus. Lineage (GTDB taxonomy): Bacteria > Bacteroidota > Bacteroidia > Flavobacteriales > Flavobacteriaceae > Flavobacterium > Flavobacterium odoratimimum_B. Next base: position 377,324 of record NZ_JBBPHK010000002.1, on the reverse strand, counting down.
AATCATCTGTATTACGGCTAGTACTATTATTCTGGCTCCATCTATTAACGATACACTTTATGAGTTATTCATTGTATGGCCTACATTGCGCCTAATAGGAATCCCTATTCTTATTTGTTCTAGTTGTATCACACTATTAGAAGTAAAGAAAATACACGAACGAAATTCTATCTATAAAAGATACTTGTATCAATATATGTATATGGTAAAAGATTATCATAAACAGTTAGAATACGAGAAGAGTCTAAATGCAGATAAAATAACCAAAGTAGAACAAGAGAAAACAACGATACAAGATCAACCTCTATATCAATTAAAGAATAAATACAGTCTTACAGAACGCGAGCTAGAAGTACTTAGCCTACTGTGGGAAGGCGCTACTAATAAAGAAATAGCTGATGAGTTATTTATCTCTATTAATACTTGCAAATACCATATTAGTAAGATATATTTTAAACTAAACATTAATTCTAGAGCACAGATTTATGCTTTTAAAGACAAGTTAGAATAAGCATTGTACTCTTGTTGTATTCGACTATTTTTTAGCTAAAAAAAGGTATTCTCTTCTTCTAAAAGCAATCCTTCTACAGTCAATGCTATTTTCTGAGAATTTTAATGATATAAATAATTCTTTTGTCTTTATACAAGGCTAAATAGCGAGGTATCTCTAATTTTTTACAACTTTAAAAAGAAGATAAAGTTAGATGCATCAAAGAATTTAAGAGATTAATTATGGTTCGATAAGGATTAAAAGTATTTAACACTTTATAATCACTAAGCGATTAAAAAACATCACATTTTTTTAATAAGAAGATAAATACCAAAAACTATTAAATTATTACTAAAAGAGTAATTATATTTGCCTAACGAATTTACTTTTTATAATGAAAAATTTATTTAATAATACTGAAGTAGCATTTGCTCTTAAAAATAATAAAGAATTAAAAAGAGCACATTTTTTATTTAAAATGATTAGCAAACCAACTTTAGTAAAACTTGGTTCTTCCCTTGCAAATTTTGCAATTAAAACTCATTTGCCTGTTACTGGTTTAATCCGTTCAACTGTATTCGATCACTTCTGTGGTGGTATTAGTGAAGATGACTGCTTAACTGTAGTAGATAATATGTACGCTAAAGGTGGTGTGGCATCAGTTTTAGATTATTCTGTAGAAGGTAAAGAAACTGAAAAGCAATTCGACGCAGCTCTAAACATGACGATCAAAACAATCGAATATGCAAAGCAACGTCCAGACTCTATCCCTTTTGCTGTATTTAAACCTACTGGATTTGGTAGATTTGATATGTTTGTAAAAAAAGGTGAGAAAGTAGCTTTCACTGCTGAAGAAGAAAAAGAATGGGAACGCATCGTGTACCGTTTTAACATGGCTTGTAAGTTTGCTTATGACAATGATGTACTTCTACTAATCGATGCTGAGCACAGCTGGATGCAAGATGCTGCTGATGATATCTGCTTAGATATGATGCGCAAGTATAACAAAGAGAAAGCATTAATCTATAATACTGCTCAGATGTATCGTTGGGATAGATTACAGTATTTAAAAGATTTACACGCTATCGCTAAGGCAGAAGGATTCCACGTAGGTATGAAGGTAGTACGTGGGGCTTATATGGAGGTAGAACGCGAAAGAGCTACAGAGAGAGGATATAAATCTCCTATCTGTGTAGACAAAGCTGCTACTGATGTAAACTATGATGCTGGGGTAACGTATATGTTAGAGAACATTGACTCTATGGCTATCTTCGCTGGTACTCATAATGAGAAGAGTTCTTACTTAATCATGGACTTAATGGAGAAACATGGTATCTCTCATACAGACCGTAGATTATACTTCGGACAGCTGTACGGAATGAGTGATAATATCAGCTTTAACTTAGCGAAAGAGAAGTTTAATGTAGCTAAATACTTACCATTCGGACCTGTACGTGATGTAATTCCTTACTTAATCAGACGTGCAGAAGAAAATACTTCTGTTGCTGGTCAAACAAATAGAGAGTTAGATCTTATCGAAACTGAACTGAAAAGAAGAAAACTGTAATTAATTACGGATTTAGAAATACAATTACCTGTCTAAGGTAATTCATCATAAAAAAACGGAAGCTATATAGCTTCCGTTTTTTTATACTTTTATTACACTAGAACTTATACCCTACACCTACCATAAATGCAAAGTTTTTATTGCTAGCAGGAACATCCTTAAAGACATCAATTACTCCAAAACTAGTTCTCATATCAATAAACAGATTATTCTTAAAATCATAACCTAGACCAGCATTAAGCCCTAAGTCAAACTTATTTACTAACTCTCCGATATCACCAGTCTTTCCATTTATTTCTCCTTCTGTTTTAACAGCAAAGTTAAATTGTGGGCCTACTTGAATATTGAAACCTTCGGTTATAAAAACTTTAGCCATTACTGGCACAGCGATATAGTTTAATTTTACTTTACCATCATAAGAGGCAGTAGATATCCAAGGAATATCAAGACTCTCTAACTTACCTCCCATTGTAGTGTATAAAAGCTCTCCTTGTAATGCAAATCGCTTAGAAAATTTAGCTTCTACCACACCTCCAATATGAAAACCTGATTTACCAACGATATCATCTATATTGGTAACCATGGTTTGATTAAATCCAGCTTTAACCCCAAAGCTTACTTTAGTCTTTCCTTTTTCGTGATGCTGAGCTACCGCAGCTGTAGATATAGCTATAAAAGCTAATGTACTAAGTAGTAATTTTTTCATATTTAATTATTTAGTGTTTATATTTTTCTTTTAATAATCACCTAGTACTAATAAGTTTGTTTCCATATCTGTATCTTTGGGAACTAGTAGTGAAACATTGTATTGGTTTTGAACATATTTTAAATGGTCAATATTTAAATAATTCCCAATTAATTCAGCGCATTCTTCTGCACTTCTCTTTCCACAGAGTATACCAAAGAATTGAACCTCTGTTTCTACTTCAAGGGATAATTGTTCATCAAAATCTTCATCTGCATAAATGTCAATAGTAGCAGATATTTTGACTATTATTTGGTCATTGACTTTTCTAAAGTTGATTTTTGCATTATACACTCCTGTATGTTCATAAACATAAAAAAGAGCTCTAGGTTTCCCCTCTTCTTCTTGATAATCTTCCCATTCTATATCATATCCTGCAATATCTTGCCATTGGTTCAGTTCATTAGGATTGATAAATAATAATAGTTCTGAATTAAAATACAGGCCACCTCTTTTTAATCTGCCCTTAGTGTCATCAGCCTTTATTTGTAATCCAAAGACTAACTGTTTCGTTGAACTATCCATAAAAGCATCTAAATAAGCATACTTTACCTCAAACTCTTGGTTTTTTATTTTAAACATATCAAAAAAAAATAAGTTAATTACACTCTTTACTTACAAATAAGAAATACTAGATTTTCCAATCAATTGATTTGATTCCTTTAGACTCCAAGTAAGAATTGGTTTGAGAAAAAGGTTTACTGCCATAAAATCCTCTATAAACAGATAAAGGAGATGGATGTACTGTCTCTATTACAAAATGTTTAGAACGATCGATATTCTTTCCTTTCTTTTGAGCATAGCTCCCCCATAGAATAAAAACAATATTCTCTCTATGTTTGCTTAGTTGTTCTATTACAGCATCTGTGAATTTCTCCCAACCTAACTTCTGATGTGAGCCAGCTTTCTTCTCCTCTACAGTTAATGTAGCATTTAATAGAAATACTCCTTGTTCTGCCCACTTCGTCAGATCACCATTTATATTTCTAATTCCTAAATCATCTTCTAGCTCTTTATAAATATTCTGTAAACTAGGTGGTAACTTTACACCTTTACTTACACTAAAAGAAAGACCATTCGCCTGAAAGGCACCGTGATAAGGATCTTGTCCTATGATAACCACTTTAACATCCTCAAAGTCTACTAATTCGAATGCTGTATAAATCTCTTCTTTAGGAGGATATACCATAGTAGTTTCATATAAACAATCAATATTCTCTATTAGTGTTTTAAAATAAGGAGAAGTCATTTCTGCTGCTAAATGCTTATTCCAACCTTTTGCTTTTAGTTTCATTCTTTTTTCTTCAAATATAAGCTTTCAACTAAAATATTAAACTAGTTTTACAGTGAAAAACTAAAAGAAAAGAGTAGTTAAATACTATTCTTTAACTACTCTTCTCGCTTAGTCTTTTTAACTCGTTATATCTCAGATATTCCTTTCATTTGTGGTAAAAAAGCACCTCTAATACAGAAGAGTTCTTTTACATCATCTATTTTTACTTGTATATTCTCAAATGTAGGATTATCACTTATTAATAGTAATGTATTATCATCTACCATTCTCTTGAAGCGATAGATTACTATTCCCTTTCCTTTAAGTACGAATAGATAAACATGCCATAACTGTAACTCTTCTATCTGAATGCGTTTAGTAATCACATAAGAAGTCATTTTAATAGTAGGATACATATTATCTACTGATACCTGAAAAGCTGTATCTACCTCTTCTACAGTTGGAAAAACATAACTTGGAGCTGTAGCTAGTGTCTTCTCTGGATCTAAGAAATATTCGAAGTGATGATCGATAGAAATCATCTTTACTTTTCTCTTGTGATAACTACTGTTATAAACAGCTGTAGAGTCAGAAAAGAATAATTCATTTAAATCAATCTTGTGTTCTTTACACAAAGCTATTAAACCTTCATATTGTAAACTATCTCTTTTTTTCCATGAAGAGATAGTATTCGGTTTAACATCAAGAATATCTGCTAGTTGTAAATCTGTTTTAATTCCTAGCATTCTTTTTAGTTTTTTAATTACTCCTGTTGCATTTTGCATAGCGTTAATTTTTTAGTGTTTACTTTATTTTTTTCTTTTCCACTACCATTTAGGCAATTTGTAAGCTCTAAATGATAATAATCAAATATTTTAATGAGTGACTATTTGTACAGTTCTTCTAGCTTAGTAGTATAAACTGCCCTATTATTTATCTAGCCTAAAACCACGTTATAGAGCCTATACAAGGCTATTACTGATTTTTAAACAAAGTATTTAACCATTAGTTTATTATTACTCATATAGTACAAATTACAAAATATAAATACTAATAAATCATAATATTCAAACAATACATATAATTACATGTGTAATAATTCGCAATAATGTACTCGAATATGTCCTTTACAATAATTTTGCCAATGTTTATTAATTTTTAAGAGATTACACTTTGTCAATTATTCACAATAAAGCATTGATTACAAGATAGATTGACAGATTCAAACATCACAAAACGTCAAACCAATTAAAAAATAAAACTAAATAATTGTATGTTTTTTAGGGTTAAAGCTCTTTTTGGCTTCTTTTTTGTAATAGTCACTCTGTAGAGAATAAGCGTTTTATAATAAAGAGAGAGCTTGTTAAACTTTTGAGTTAAATAGAATAATAATAACTCTATGAGGTAATGCAAGAAAAAAGAAACTAAGCTGATTGAATATTGCGATTATAAAGAGTACTTGTATTCCATCTTCTAATCGTTTTCTAATGTTTTTTTAACCTCTCTCTAATGGAACTCAAAGTTCTCTATAAGTCCTAAACAATAATTTTGACCTTAAAATAAAAAGACAATGTTTAAAAACACTTTATTAACCATTCTATCCGCTTTTGTACTAAGTACTTATGCACAAGATAGCTCCGTTAAGACACTGACATTATCGAAAGAAGAAGCAGAAGCACTCTTCTTAGAGCAGAACTTAGAGCTTATCGCTAAGAATTTAGAGATTTCTCAAGCAGAAGCACAATTGTTACAAGCTAAGTTATGGCCTAACCCTACTTTTGAAGTTTCAGAAATCAACTTCTGGAAAACTACTGATATAGAAGAACAACCTAAACTTATAGGCAACTGGGGCGAAGCACAGCAATACGCTTTTAGAGTTGAACAATTAATTCAAACTGGTGGTAAACGCCGTAAAAATATTGATCTACAAAAACTTACAATAGAAGAAAAACAACAAGAGTTCGAAAGTATTATGAGAGAACTTAAGTTAGAATTGAGAAATAACCTTTCTAACTTACAAATGCTTCAAGAACAACAAAAAATATACGAAAAACAGATAGAAAGTACTAAGTCCCTAATTAGTGCATACAAAAACCAATTAGATCAAGGTAATATAAGTCAGGCACAATACATCCGCCTTAAGGCTGCAGAACTTCAGTTTAAAAAAGAATTAGTCAATATAAACAAAGAACTTGAAGAAGCAATTAAAGACTTTAAAAACTTTGTAAACATTGGGAATAACACCCTGGTCGTTGTTACAGATAAGTTAGTCGCTCCTGAGAAAGAAATATCTGAATTAGAATTGGAAAATTGGATTATCACTGCTCAGGAACAACGTCCAGATGCCTTAAAAAGTAAAACTCTAGAAAAACAATCTGAAAAACGATTAGAGATAGAGAAAGCTCAGCGAGTTCCAGATATTACTCTAGGTGTTGATTATGATAGAGGTGGTAATATTATGCGTGATTTTGTTGGTTTCGGTCTTTCTTTTGACCTACCTATTTTTGATAGAAATAAGGGAGGCATTAAAGAAGCTAAAATAGAAATAGAATTAGCCAAATTAGATACACAAACTAAACTAAATGAGATTGCTAATGATATAGTAGAAGCGTTTAGAAACTATTATCACGCTGAACAATTATATAAAGAGATAGAAACTGGATATGAACAACAATTAGATCAACTACTCGATGCTTATTTAAAAAACTTTCAAAAGAGAAATGTTAGCTTAATTGAATATTTAGACTTTGTAGAAGCTTATATAGAGAACAAGACTATTCTACTAGAAACTAAAAAAGATCTACATGATCACTTTGAAAAACTACAATACGCTGTAGGAAAAGATTTATAAAAACTAAACGAATTGAAAATGACAAAATATTCTATACTTACACTAGCTTTTCTAAACATGGTTCTGATGAGTTGTAACCAAGGGAATCAAAATAAGGAAGAAGTATCTAAAGAAAAAGAGTGCTTATCTGAAGCAATGAAGAATACGCTTAATATGGAAAAAGTAACTCTTAGACCTATAGAACGTAGCTTAACGCTCAATGGATATATCGACTATAACCAAGATAGAACTGTACCTTACAATAGTCTAGTAGATGGATTAGTGACTAACACCTACTTTTCTCTAGGTGATTATGTAACAAAAGGACAACTCTTAGCTCAAATAAAAAGTACTGATACTAATGAAATCTATAGCGAACTAAAAGCTAGTGAAGCTGAATTAAAAGTAGCTAAACGCGAATTAGAATCTGTAGAAGCGATGTATAAAGACGGTATTGCATCTCAAAAAGAATTGATAGAGGCTCAAGAAGATGTAAAAACCTTAAATAGCAAAGTAGCTGCTGTTAGAAGTAGCCTTGCTATATTCAATAGCCAAGGTGAATCTGGAATAGTAAACATAGTTGCCCCTCAGGCAGGCTATATCGTTACTAAAAGTGTAAGTAGTGGTATGACAGTAAATGCAGGTGACGAACCTCTCTTTACCATAGCAGACTTATCGGATGTATGGATTATGGCTAATGTATATGCTGCTAATATGCGTCATGTACAGCCTAATCAAGAAGTAAAGGTATCTACTCTTGCTTATCCTGATGAATACTTCGCTGGAAAAGTAACTAAAATATCTCAAGTATTTGATACCGAAGAGAGAGTCTTAAAAGCTCGTATATCAATGGAAAATAAAGAAATGAAGTTGAAGCCTGGAATGTCTGCTGATATCATTATCCAATTAGAAACAAACGAAGGTAAGTCATTAGCTATACCTAATACTGCTATCATATTTGATAACAACCAAAACTATGTGGTAGTTTATAAAAACGATTGTGAACAAGAAGTTAGAAAGATCACTCCTATCTCTAAGAACAATATTTATACTTATGTAAATGATGGTGTAAAAGAGAATGAAATGGTCGTAACTACTAATGAATTACTTATTTATGAGCAATTAACTAATAAATTGTAATTCGTAAAAGCCTTTATTTATGCAAAAATTCGTAAAAAATATAGTATCCTTTTCACTTAAAAATACCTTCATCGTTATCTTTGGAGTATTGTTATTATTATTTGGAGGGATTTATAGCTATATACACACTCCTATTGAAGCTTTTCCTGATGTGACTAATACACGTGCACGTATTATCACGCAGTGGCCTGGTCGTAGTGCAGAAGAAGTAGAAAAGTTTATTACCCTTCCTATTTCTAAGGAGGTTAACACTATTCCTAATAAAGCAGAAGTAAGGTCAATCTCTTTATTTGGTTTATCTGTTGTTACAGTATTATTTAACGATGATGTAGATGACTTTTTCGCTCAACAATACGCTTCTAATAGAATGGGAAATGTGAATCTTCCTGAAGGAGCTGATTTTGAAATAGAGCCACCTTCTGGAGCTACAGGAGAGATCTTTAGATATATCATTAAGAGCGATCTTCCTATAAAAGAAGTAACAGCTATACAAGATTGGGTTATAGAACGAGAACTATTATCTGTACCTGGTGTAGCTGACGTAGTGAGCTTTGGCGGTGAGGAAAAGATATTTGAAATACAGATTAACCCTACTGAATTAATTAATTACGACTTATCTCCTCTAGATGTTTATGAAGCTGTAGAAAAGAGTAATATCAATGTAGGTGGTGATGTAATCCAACGTGGAGATCAGGCTTATGTAGTTCGAGGTGTAGGTTTGCTAGACAATGTTGAAGATATAGAGAATATTCTCATCGAAGTAAAAGGGAGTACCCCTATTCTAGTGAAACATGTAGCTAATGTAGTTGTTTCTGCTAAACCTCGCTTAGGGCAAGTAGCCTTTCAGGATGATGAAGATGTAGTACAAGGAATCGTAGTCATGCTTAGAGGTGAAAACCCTAGTGCAGTAATTGAAGGACTAAAAGATAAAATAACAGACTTAAATGAGCGTGTTCTACCTAAAAATGTACAGATTGAAACAGTAGTTGATAGAACTCATTTAGTTAACACCACAGTACATACTGTGTCCAAAAACTTGGTAGAGGGTGTCATCTTAGTATCTATTATTGTGTTTATCTTCTTGTATAATTGGCGTACTACATTTATCGTTGCTTCTGTTATTCCACTGGCTTTCTTATTTGCTATCATCATGCTTAAGATACAGGGATTACCTGCCAACCTTATTTCTATGGGAGCCTTAGACTTTGGTCTATTGTTAGAAGGAACTTTAGTTATCGTTGAGCATGTCTTTGTAGGATTAGAAAAAAGAGCCGAACAAGTGGGAATGGCTAGATTCAATCGAATGTCTAAATTAGGAACGATTAAGAAAAGTGCAAGTAGTGTAGCGAGCTATATTTTCTTTGCTCTATTAATCCTAATCGTAGCCTTAATGCCTATTTTCTCTTTCCAGAAAGTAGAAGGCAAGATGTTCTCTCCCTTAGCGTTTACCTTAGGTTATGCTTTATTAGGATCACTAATATTGAGTCTGACCTATGTTCCAGCCATGTGTAAACTTTTATTAACTAAAGATATCAAAGAACGTGAGAATGTTATTTCTCGTTTCTTTAAGAACAATATCTATAAAATGTTTAATTGGAGTTTTACACATAAGAAGTTAACTCTTTCTATGTTTATTGGGTTATTACTAATCTGCGGAATTAGATTCCACAACTATGGATCTGAATTTCTACCAAAGCTAAACGAAGGAGCGCTATATATTAGAGCAACACTACCTAGTAGCATCAACCTAGATGAATCAGTGAGGTTAGCAAAAGAAATGAAAGCTAAAATTAGAGCGTTTGATGAAGTTAAATTTGTATTGACACAAACAGGTAGACCTAATGATGGTACTGATCCAACTGGCTTCTTTAATATAGAATTTCACACAGAGTTAAAACCAGATAATGAGTGGACTAGAAAAATAAGTAAAGACCAACTTCTAGAAGAAATTAGAGTTGAACTTGAGAAATATCCAGGAGTAAACTTCGGTTTTAGTCAACCAATACAAGACAATGTGGAAGAGTATGTAGCTGGAGTTAAAAGTTCTCTTGTAATCAAGATATTTGGAGATGATTTATTCGAATTAGAAAAATATGCTAACCAAGTAGCCAAAAGTATTAAAGATGTTGACGGTATTACAGACTTGAATGTCTTTAAAAATATTGGACAACCAGAGCTGAGAATTAAACTACACGATCATAAAATGGCAAAATATGCTGTAACCACTGCTGATGCGCAGGCTGTAATAGCGATGACTATCGGTGGGCAAGCTGCTACGACATTATATGAGAATGAAAGAATGTTCGATGTGGTACTGCGTTTTAATAAAGAATATAGAGATTCGGCTGATAAAATTGGGGATATCTTAATTCCTTCTCTTGATGGCAAACAAGTTCCATTAAAAGAAATAGCTACCATTGATTATCATACCGGTCCTGCTTTTATTTATAGAGAAGGTGGTAGTAGATATATTGGTATAGGTTTTAGTATTGAAGGAAGAGACTTAGGAAGTACTATCGCTGAAGCAAGGGCTAAAGTAAACAAGGAGGTCAAATTACCAGCAGCAAATAAAATGGAATGGGCTGGTGAATTTGAAAGTAAAGAACGTGCTGCAAATCAGTTAATGCTTGTTGTTCCAGTATCTTTAATCCTAATTCTAGTATTGCTATACTTCAACTTTGGTAATGTGAAAGATACTGCTATTGCAGCCTTAACTATTCCTTTTGCTTTTATTGGTGGTTTTTTATCACTTTGGGCAACTGGCACGATATTTGGAATATCTGCAGGGATCGGATTTATTATTCTTTTTGGAGTAGCGACTATAGATGGTATTGTTCTTATTGGTGTTATGAGAGAAAACTTACAACATCGTATGCCATTGAAAGAAGCTATTAAAGAAGGAGTTAAAAGTCGAATAAGACCAGTAGTAATGATTGCTTTGATGGGATCTATGGGATTGTTACCTGCGGCTTTGTCTAATGGAATGGGATCAGAAATACAAAAGCCATTGGCAATTATGATCGTAGGAGGATTAATCATCTGTATGATTTTATCTTTTACAATCTTACCACAAGTATTCTATTGGGCTTATAGAAATAAGAAGTAGATTTTTTTCATATATTTTTTTTTGGAGGGACACTTTATCTTTTAATAAAGTGTCCCTTTTTTATACTTTATTTTTCTTTTTTAAACTGTAAAGGAGTCAGCGCAGTATGCTTTATAAAATACTTCGTGAAATGACTAGCATCAGTAAAACCAAACTCTAATGCTATTGCTGACAAATTATGATCACTATGCTTAATTCTCTTTTTGATCATTTCTATTTTTAAACCATTTATATATTGTGTCAGATTCATTCCCATATTAGTTGAGAAGTAGTTTCTAAATCCCGATTCTGATAGCCCAAAAGAATAACTCAACCTTTTGAGTACTAACTTCTCTGGAGCATGAATATTAGCATGAATATAATTCTGTATTCTCTCTATTTTTGAAGTGTCATACTGATCTATTATATGGGCATTATCTGTCGTATATTTATCCATTAATAATAATACACTTCTTAATAAATTAGTATGTAATTCTGACACTTGTTTATTATTAACTTCCCACTCTATAATCATTAAATTAATAATTGATATAATCTTATTAACCAACTCTATATCAACAACATTACTTTTAACAACCTCCCATCTCCTACCTAAGTTAATCAGTAGGTTATCCCAATAATCTGTTGTACTAGCATTGACTCCATCTTTAACTGCACTAGGCAAGAACTTGATGACTCTAAACCTAGTTCTTTTTTCTATATAGAAATGATGACTATCTTCTGGAGAGAGAAAGAAAACAGTATCTCCCTGATAGACAGATTGCTCTTTATTTAAATCGTGTATACCACTCCCCTCACTGATCAACATTAATTCATAGTGATTGTGATTATGGTAAGTAAATGGCCACTCTTCTGTGCGAAAATGCCTTAAAAACAAAGGTTCAAACTGTACTAACTTCATCTTACAAACATAACGAAATATACCATTAATATGACATAATATACAAAAGCACAACCGATAACTCTACTACATTTGCCTACTTAACAAACTAAACAATATGTCAATCAAAAACAAAGAACAATATGCTATCCCTATTATGGCATTTACCGCTGGAACCATTGTAGCTAATGTATATTATAGCCAACCTATTTTAAAAAATATAGCAGAAACACTTATAGAGCCTGAAGCTACAGTAGGGAGAGTATCTATGCTAGCTCAGATTGGTTATGGTATTGGTATGTTCTTTCTACTTCCCTTAGGAGATAAGATCAATAGAAAAAGATTAATCATTGCAATATCTATAATACAGATTCTTGTACTTCTATGCATTGCTAACACCACTCATCTAAACATCTTGCTAATCTTGAGCTTCCTAGCTGGGGTATGCTCTACTCCTGCACAAATTATTCTACCAATGGCAGCTTTGTTAAACAAAGAGAATAGAGGAAAAAGTGTCGGTATTGTATTTAGTGGAATATTATGTGGTATTCTCGGCTCTCGTCTTATCAGTGGATGGTTAACAGATTTATGGGGATGGCAGAGTGTCTATACTTTTTCTGCTATCATGATCTTTATTAGTATCATATTAATGTGGCAATTTTTACCTAATGCTCCTATTAAGTTTAAGGGTAGTTATATACAGTTACTACAATCTACACTACGCTTAGTCAAAGAACACAAAACATTGCGACAAGCCGCCTTATTAGGCTCTTTAACCTTTGGAATCTTCTGTTCTTTTTGGACTACACTTACTTTTCACTTAAGTGGAACTCCCTTTAACTATACACCCTCTATGATAGGTATGTTTGCAATAGTCGCTATCGGAGGAGCTTTAGTAGCCCCTTATTTTGGCAAATTAGCAGACAAAGGACAAGTCTTTCAAAACTTGTTTCTAACTATTTCTTTAGTCATTATTAGCCTTATCGCTATGTTGATTTTCCCTAACTCTATTCTTGTTCTTATTATCGCTATATTCTTATTAGACATCGGAGTTCAGGCAACACAAATCACTAATTTTACTCGTATTTACGCTCTTAGTGAAGAGGCACACAGTAGGTTGAATACAGTCTATATGACCGCTTATTTTATTGGAGCAGGTATAGGTACTTTTTTTGGTCTGATTAGTTGGAGTATAAATGGCTGGATAGGTTCTCTAACCCAAATGCTGTTGTGGAGTTTCTTAGCTTTAGGTATAGTCTTTCTATCTAAGAAGGGCAAACTATAATCTCGACATTATTAGTTTAATATAACTAATTCCAACCTATAGCTCTCTAGATTTTAAAAATATAACTTTTGAACCTAGAGGGCTATCTTAGTATGATCACTACTCCTAGTATATTAACTGATTATACCCTGTGGGCTTATCCCGCAGTATGATATTTAGATATTTACCTTCTTCAAACTTCTCTATAGGAGGCATTTTCACTAGCAAGGCATGTATTATTTATGGTTATTTAATTGTACATTGTTTTTTAGCAGTTGCTTAAGTTGACCCCAAAGTATTGTATTCCCCTCTTTCGTAGATTACAAATCTATAAAGACTTAAATGTACTAATCCTACTTACTTCCACTTTTTTCCATTTTCTTCCATTCTTTTCCGAATTCTTCCTAATAGTTCCAAAAAAGTCCATTTATTTCCACTTTTAAAATTTTAAATAACTGAATATCAATATATAACACTTTTAAACACACCCATTTCTTCGGAAGCTCTTCGGAAGAGTTCAGTATTTGTTCGGACGGAGGGGCAGTTTTCCGAAGAACATCCGAAGACTGTCCAATAAATTCCCGAACAACGTGCATTTAGGCTTCTATTTTTTAATCTCATTTTAGGTTTACTTTTGAATAAAATGGAATATCCAAAAAAAGAAAACTATATATAATAAATTATCAGTCATAAGTTTTCTAGTCTAAGGCTATCTATATTATCAATTCTAGAAAAAAGCCCCCATCCTTTTAATTCCCTGAATGATAAACCAATATTAACTTGCCTAACAAGAAATAGGGAAGTATAAACTGTTGTAATTATATCAAGCTTAATTATATTTACACTACCATTAACTAACCCAAACAATGACGATTATGAAATTCTTCAATTTTTTAAAGAGCAAAAGTAGCCTCATAGATCCTACTAGACCTTGTAGCTATGCGGATATCTGTAGCAATGACACTGCAGAACAATATTATGCTGCAGGACATTTACAGAAACTTCATCTAATAGGATTAGCATTCGGTGGAGACGATTCTTCTTTTAATACTCTATATGTTTCACCTGCAGCTGCTCTTCAAAAAAGAGAGATAGATAATTATATTGTAGCTTTACTTCAACAGGGCTATAAAGTACAATACAAAGCTTTTCCTGAGTATAAGGGCAATAGCTTTATCCCTTCTAAGGTTATTATAGAAGTAGACGGTGACCAGACATTTACAAAAGAAATTGAAATATGGTAAGTAAAGACATGGAGAATCATAGAATATACAGCACCTCCTTTGCGAGTGTATACCCACATTATATTGCTAAAGCAGAGAAAAAAGGTAGGACAAAAGAAGAAGTAGATACTATCATAGGATGGCTTACAGGGTATAATCAAGATGATTTGAGGCAGATAGTAGAGACTAAAGTAAACTTTCAGGATTTCTTTGCTAATGCTCCTCTCATTAATCCTAATGTTAAGCTTATAAAAGGGGTTATCTGCGGTTACCGCGTAGAAGATATTGAACATCCACTTATGCAGAAAATACGCTACTTAGACAAATTAATTGATGAGCTAGCAAAAGGAAAAACAATGGAAAAAATACTGCGAACTTAGACTAAAGAAGCCTCTAAAACAGAGGCTTTTCTATAATACAATTCTTCCTTTTATAATTCTTAACTTGTTGTCTTCTCTCAATTTTTTAATACTTCTAATCACAGTTTCTACTCTTAGACCTGTCATATCTGCAATCTCTTGTCGAGTTAAATCTACTATGTATAGATCTTGCTGAATCAAAGGGTGTTGCCAATTAGTTTTTAAATAATTTAATAACGTTAGTACGCGCAATTCAGCATCCTGAGCCGAAATCTTAGGAGCCATCACTCCTTGGAAGTATAATTTCTTTGACAGATTATAGTTAATCAATAAAGAAAAGTCATGGTTCTCTTTGATAAGAGTTAAAAAGCTATCTTTATGTAGTTTTAATATTTCTGTTTGTTCAACTGCAATGGCATTACAGATATAAGTAGTTTCTAGAAATATAGTCCCTTCTCCGAAGTTCTGATCTTGAGAATAGAAACTAAATATAAACTCTCTAGTATCATCTTCATCATAAATGTTTAGCTTAACTTCTCCACTTACGATATAGTAAAAATATTCTGGCCACATGTCTTTTTCAAAAATGAAATCATCTTTTTCGTAAACAACTGTCTCTGCCCCATATTTTTTTAACAATTTGATATTCATCATAATGATAAAATATTGGTATATATTAAAGATATCATATTATATGCCAGAACAAGAATATATATTGTTAATAAATTAGATTAAATAAAGGATAATTAATAACGTATGATTATTGTCATCTTATAGACTTCTCTAACTTAATTATTTCTTAAATTATAAAGCTATCTCTCTGTGCTTCAGAAAATATCTATTGAATGAAATTTATAGTTGTGTTTAGGGTAATAAAGTTACTTTTGTACTCTAATTAAAACCTAAACATGAACTGTACCCTTTGCGAAAAGCCCTTAATAAATAAGATTGATGAAGAATATTATAGCTGTCATACATGTAACGCATATCTAAAGGATGAAGTACTTTACTTTGATCAAGACAAAGAAAAAAGTCACTATGAATGTCATAATAATGATGTAAATGATCTAGGTTATCAACATTTTACAGCTCCTGTAACGAATACCGTATTAGCACACTGCACACCAGCTATGCTAGGTCTAGATTATGGATGTGGAAAAGGGCCCGTAATTACAAAACAACTGGTGGAGCGAGGCTATACTGTCGATCTTTATGATCCTTTTTTTCATCCAGACCTTACTTATCTAGATAAAGTATATGATTATATCTTTAGCTGTGAAGTATTTGAGCATTTTTATACCCCTTATAAAGAAATTGATAAACTAACGAAGATTTTAAAACAAGGAGGCTTACTCATCATTAAAACACATTTGTTTACAGAACAAGCTGATTTTAAAAATTGGTATTATCGCAAGGATCAAACACATGTTTTTATATATACCTTCAAAACTATTGAGTATATAGCAAAACAATTTGGGTATCAAATAGAGACTCTTACAGAGAAACTAGTTGTCTTACGAAAAAAATAAGAGGCTATGTATTAGATACTAGCCTCTTTTATCAATTTAGTACATTGCTCTTTCCAGTCGTCCTCTCCTATCCAAATTCCCTTCACGTCTGAATGTCTATTAATATCGTTTAGAGCGTTTAAATCATCGTCTAAATGCCAGATAAGACCACTACCTCCTATAGTGTAGCTCTTATCTGCCCTATTGGTAAATATAATATGCTTATGTGCGATACCTATTTTATCTGCTAATAAAAACAAATCATCATTACTTCTCCCTCCATTCATAGCACAAAGCAATTCGTTATACCTCCCCGTTACGATAAAAACGTCTATTCCTCTATTAATTAACTCTTCTGCATATTGGGCGACTTCTTTTTCTGTCAATGTTCCGTCAAAATCAAATGACACTCTCATTCTATTGTGATTTTGTTTTTTTGTTTTTTTTTGTGATTCTGTGATTTTGTATTAAGGTTTACAAAATAACTATACCCAAATACCTTTTTTCCCTTTATAAAAACGGATAGTTCCAGGACCGATAAAGGCAATAGCTAATGCAGATAATAAATACAACAAGTTCAGTTCAGCATTTAACCCACCTGTATTAGGATCTAGACCAAAACTCCCCATTCCCTTCACTAAAAATAAAGACATAAACATCGTAAATGCTACAATAGAAGCCGAAATACGTGTTGCAAATCCTACAAGTAAAAATATAGGTGCCACTATCTCACCAATAGGAACGCCTATCCATAACAGCTCTGGTAGATTATGCGCTTTTAATTGATTAATAATAAAGTCATGTCCATGTATTAATTTATGGATCCCGTGGAAGATCATTAACCCTCCCACACCTAGTCTTAATAAAAACTTTCCGAAATCTGCATTCATATATTCTATTGTTTTTTTTGTGATTCTGTTATTTCGTGATTTTGGCATTTTGCAATAAAAAACACAGAAATAATACCTTATACAAACTAATTTTTCTAAGTCTCCTTACTCTGAGGTATATTGTATTAACTAGTTTTAGTAGGTCTTATTTCTATCTTACTAGGCAGTACACGAGGATTCATCGCTAAGATATCTACTACCAACTGTCCCATATCCTCTGGTTGTATCTTCCAGTGATCTGCATCAGACGGCTGATGATTATTAAAGTTAGAAGTCACAGAACCCGGTAAGATTGTTGTCACCTTTACATCAGCATTTCTAAGATCTAACATAGCTGCTTGAGTAAAACCTACTACACCAAATTTACTAGCGTTATAACCGCTTCCATTAGCGAAGAAGTTTATCCCTGCTAAGCTTGCAATACTAATATAGTATCCCTTATTCTGTTTTAATTGCTTTACAGATGCCTTTAAGGTATGGAACACCCCTGTTAGATTAGTATCTATCATCGTATTCCAATCCTCTAGACTCATATCTTCTATAGATGAGAAGATACCTACTCCCGCATTGGCAATCACAATATCTAATTTTCCAAATTTCTGAATGATCTGTTCCACAGCCTTTTCTTCATCTTCATACTTTCTCACATCAGACTGAATCGCTAATACATCATCTGTATGGCCCAACTCACTGATGGCTTCATTTACTGTATCTATATTTCTACCTGATATCGCTACTTTATACCCTTGTTCTAAAAGAGCCTGAGCTATTCCTTTTCCTATACCTTTAGTACCTCCTGTGATGTACACTACTTTCTGCATATACTTTTCTTTATGAGTTATTTCAACCCAGATTCAGCATTAGCCATATACTATAAAGCAATTCTACTTCCTATTTCTTTCATTAGTTTTAAAACCATACTATAGTATGCTTTACTCACTAATTCAGAGCTATTTTGTATAATTACTTTTTGTCTATATGTCTATCTCGGAATCTGAGTTTAAAAAAATAAAGATATAAAATAAAGAACAATTTTATCTTGTCATAAAGACTGATACCTTGTTTTTTTTTATACTCTAATTTGGCTAGTGACATATTTGGATTTAAATTAGCCAACGATAAAAACAACTATAGTAATTATGAAGAACAAATCAGTATTATTCTTTTTGCTAGCTGGGAACATCATGTTTGCACAACGCAACTTTGATATGACAGAGGCTACACTAGGACAAGGTAGACAGTTCGCTACAGAAAGAATCCTTCAACCATCTTGGAAGAATGACAATACCCTGAGTTTTGTAACTAAAAATAGAGATAGTCTTTTAATAAAAAGTCAAGCTAACAAATGGGAATCTCAAACAGCTCTTACGGCTAAGCAATTAGAAGAGATAATCAATAATGCGGTCAAAGGAGCTACTTTCATCCTTAAGATCATCCCTACTAATTTAACGTGGTTAAACGACAGTGAAATAGAGTTTTACACCAATGATTCAACGAATAAGTTAAAGTATTACTTTAAAGTTGATCTTGCTGATAAAAAGGTAGTTAGCTCATTTAAATTTGATATTAAAGGAAGTCAACAAATCATCTCGCGCAATGGAGATCACATCGCTTGGCTACAAGATAATAATATCGTAGTAACTACTAATAAAGGTGACAATGTTAAAGTGACTAATGATCCTGCACTAGATATCATTAACGGAAGTAGTGATACTCACCGTAACGAGTTTGGTATTAATAAAGGTATGTGGTGGAGCCCAAAACAAGACCAACTTCTATACTATAGAAAAGACCAGAGTATGGTGACTTCATACCCTATCATTCAATGGAGTGAGCGCGTAGCTGAAGTAAAAAACATCAAATACCCTATGGCTGGTATGGCTAATGAACAAGTATCATTAGTAATCTATGATGTATACACTGGTAAAAAGGTAACTCTACAAACAGGGGAAGCAGATCAATTCTTAACCATGGTTACTTGGGACCCTTCTGGAAACTATGTTTATGTAGGAGTGCTTAATAGAGAACAAAATCACTTAAAAGTAAATCAATACAATGCTGCTACAGGTGCCTTTGAAAAAACTCTATTCGAAGAGAAATCTAAAACGTATACTGAGCCTTCTAACAGTCTAGTATTTGTCCCTGGTACTACTGATCAATTCTTATATTTCTCTGAAGCAGATGGGTATAGACAACTTTACTTATACGATACAAACGGTAAACTAATTAAGAAATTAGGTCATGAAAACGTGATAGTAAATGAGTTCTTAGGTTTCGATGAAGAGGCTAAAAATCTTTACTATATAGGAGTTACAAATCAAGGATTAGATAGACAGTTATTCAAAACAAACCTTAAAAAAGGTAAAACAGAACAGATTACTACGTTATCAGGAACACATAGTGTAGTCTTAAACAAGAGTAAATCATTGTTCTTAGATCAGTTTAACAACTTAGAGACTCCTAACAAAGTTACTATTGTCAATGCTGATTCTAAAAAAGAGCAACAAGTACTAGAGTCTAAAAATCCTTTTGATGGTGTTGTGACGATGCCTAAGACAGAGATTAAGACGATTACAGCTGCAGATGGAAAAACCCCTTTAAATGCACGTATCATCTACCCTACTAACTTCGATGCGAACAAACAATACCCAGTGATGGTATACGTATATGGAGGGCCTCATGCACAGTTAGTAACCAACACATGGCTAGGTGGAGCGAACTTATTCTTTAACTATATGGCACAGCATGGCTACATCGTATTTACGGTAGATAGTAGAGGTAGTTTTAATAGAGGACGTGACTTCGAACAAGTAATCCATAGACAATTAGGTCAAGCTGAGATGGCAGATCAAATGAAAGGGGTTGATTACTTAAAATCACTTCCTTATGTAAATCAAGACAAGATAGGTGTATATGGATGGAGTTTTGGTGGGTTTATGACTACAACTTTATCTGTTAACTACCCAGAAGTATTTAAAGTAGGTGTAGCAGGTGGCCCTGTAATGGATTGGAAAATGTACGAAATCATGTATGGAGAACGCTATATGGATATGCCTAGCGAAAACCCTGATGGATACGAAAAAACAAGCTTACTTAACAAAGCAGATAAAATAAACAACAAGCTTTTAATTATTCATGGAGCTCAAGACCCTGTAGTGGTTCAGCAGCATTCTATGGAGTTTATAGAAGCTGCTATTAAAGCAAAGAAACAAGTAGATTACTTCTTATACCCTTCTCATGAACACAATGTTATGGGAGTAGATAGAGTTCACTTAAATGACAAGATAGCACAGTATTTCTTTGATTACCTAGAGAAACCAAATACAAAATAGTATTTTCATAAACAGTAAAGCCGAGACAATGTCTCGGCTTTTTTATTTTACTGATAGTATAATTTCTCTCGTTTTATATTATCTCTAGTAAGTACCTCAAGCTTATTATATGTATTATCAAATATAAACTTATAGTACTAAAGCATTAATAAACACTAATTTACAATCTATTTATTGTCTCTATTCTTTATAACTACTCCATGCTCCGCTTGCTGTTTCTAGGAGATTGCTAGGGGGTTTCTTTATGTTTTCTAGCCTAGAAGGCCTTTTTGTCGAACAACTGGGCAAGCATACCTCTAGCAATCCTCAAGCATGTTCTAATGATATATACAAAAGAATCACAACTGACTAGAGTATAAATAAATATGCAAATAATAAGCTACACTGTATAAATTTAGCTAAACAAAAACATATTTAACTACTGAGTGAATTATACAAACAATACATTGCTCAGAATATATTGATGACTATTTCTGTATCAGGTTATACTCTATTGCCATTTTAATAGCAGTACTCAGATTAGAAGTTTGGAACTTCTCAATTAAGTTTTTGCGGTGACTCTCTACTGTATGGTGACTTATAAATAACTTCTCTGCTATTTGATTGGTTGTTAGACCTGATGCAGCCTCTATTAAGATCTCTTTCTCACGACGAGTCAGTTTTGGGATTTGTTTTAAACCCACTTCTTCTTTCTTATCCAATACAATAGTGGACTGAGAACACAGATACTTCTGACCTCTGTGTACAGCCTGTATACCGTGGATTATTTCTTCTACTGAAGCATTCTTCTGAATATATCCCTTGGCTCCTTCTACTAAGCTACTATTGATAACAGCATATTCGTTGTGTACACTCAACATGATAATCTCTATGTGTGGAAATTTCTGTTTAAGCGGTTTTATTAATTCTAGGGTATTAATATCTGCTAAATTGATATCTAATAGTATGATATCTGTGTTTATAGTTAGCAGCCCTTGCATCATACTTTCTTTATCCGAAAAACATGCGACTACCTCTATTTCTATTTGGTTGCTCAATATATTCTTTAATCCTTCTAATAACAAAGGATGATCATCTGTAATAGCTACTTTTATCATAATTACTTTTTAGGAAATTTAAATTCTACACTTGTTCCTATATTTTCTTCTGAGTGCACAGCTAGTGTCCCTTTCATAAACTGTATGCGCGATTGTATATTGTGAAAACCAGCTGACTTCTTCAAATCTAATTTATTAGTATCAAAGCCTTTTCCGTCATCTTCAACTGTTATAATAATTTCGTGTTCTTCTTCTACCAATTGAATAATAATCTGAGAGGCCTCTGCATGCTTAATAGCGTTGTTTACTAACTCTTGTATAATGCGATAGACCAACAATTGTTTTTCTTGGGATAGGGAACTCGTATAGCTCAGAAATTCAATATGAATATCTAAAGTCTCATTAGACATACGAATCCCAAATTCGTCTAACGCTTCTTTCAGTCCGTAATTAACTAATAGATCAGGCATCAGATTATGCGCTACTTTACGTAGCTCTGTGACTGCAGCATCTATTTGCTCCACAGACTTATTCAATCCCTCTTGTGCTGACTCACCTACTTTCTTATTTAATTGTGTAAGGTGTAATTTGGTACCTGAGAGTAGTCCTCCCAAACCATCGTGTAAATCACGAGCCAAACGCCCTCTCTCTTGTTCTTGCCCTTCTAAAAGAGCTGTTAAAGTCGATATTTTAGAGTTCTGTTTTTCCTTCTCGATGGCTAAGTGATGTAGTGTATCTCTCTGTTTCATAGTCTTTAGACGTTGTCTATAGGCATATAATAATAGAAGAACCACTACTATAAAGAATATCATAGAAGCTACATAAAAAGTGTTGAGCTTATCCTTATAAGCCACAATACTCTTATATGTCAATAAATCTTTATTCTTTTGTTCTGTTTCTAACTGTGATAGACGTAGCTGTTGAGCATTCTTCTGTGCTTCCAACTCAGAGAACTTCAGTCTGCTACGTTGATTCTCCTCTATCAACTTTAGATTGCTCAACAGCTGCTCTCTCTGCTGAGCTAAAACGTGCATTAGCGCAATCTGTTGTCTATTCTTTTCTGATTCATATTGAAGTTTGACCAACCTTTGTTGTTGTCTCTCCTTGTCAAACTGAGCTTCTAACTTTCTTACTATTTCTAATTTGTCTTGGTTATACAACTTCTTGAATAACTCCAAGTACTCCTGTTGATAGTGAAAAGCCTCTTTATAATTGCCGTACTCTGCGTATATTTCTACAAGAGATTCATATATATTTAATTCTATATTGCGATCTGCAATACTTGATTTTTCTAGAGCTTGTTTTGCTTCTAACAAGTAAGAAATAGCTCTCTCAGCATCCCCCTCTGCTAAGTAGACAGAAGATATAATCCCATAAGATGATGCTATGTGATCTGCCCGCTCTGTTTTTAGTGCAATAGCATTAGCCTTTTTAGCATATTCTAAAGCTTTAGAGCGATAGGTGTCAGGAAAAGAATACAGGTATAAACTAGCTAAGTTATTATTGGCAAAAGACAAATCAGAGAGATTATACATGACCTCTTTATTCTGATTAAAGATATCTATGGACTGTAAAAAGTAGCGCTCTGCCAAATCTCTATAATTTACATGATCAGGATGAGTACTATACAATCGATCATATAAATTACCCATTTGCATAAAAGCCGAAAACTTAGTCTGCGGCTCGTGTTGTAATAAAGCGTAGCTAAGAGAAGCCTTGGCATATTTTTCATTCAACTCCTCTTCACCTAAACGGTTATAGATAACGCTTAGCTCGCTATTAGCAACAGACTTTCTCTTGTTCAGCGTATTTGAGTTAGGTGCTGATTCGTAGTGCTTAATCGCTGTTATAATATGTTGTACAGCTTTCTCTTGCTGACCATTACGACTACTTAACCATCCCTGACTATACGCTACATATCCCTTAGTCTCAGCATCATTTGCTTTTATACTGTACTGCTTAGCTAAGTCAAGACTCTTCTCTGCTCCTATAGTATTCTCCATAATGCGCAAATTCATAGCCTGAATGCAGTACAGAATACTGACATCACTATAGTTTTCGCTTTTTAATGCTGTATCGATACTTCGGGTAAGCACACGTTCTGCCTGTTCAAACTCTTTATTGGCATAAAGAGCAGATAGATAAGAGATAACGGTGTTGCTCTGTGCTTTATTTTTGTCTTGAATTGCCTTATATTGTTTCTCCCAATATTGTAAGGACTGTGCGTACGCAGACGACGTAGATAATGTACACACTACTACAACCGCGGCACTCATTAAATAAGGCCTTACAGACACAATAAGGATTCGAAATATCTTCAAAAAATAAAGGTTTATATTAATCTAAAATTAGTTACAAAGATAAAAGGATTTAAAAAAGAGAAGACTTTATTCTCCTCTGGCTTAAATAGAATTATAGCTATTCAAAGCATTCTTATTGATAAGGATTGTCATTTAAAGTATTCATCTTCTATATTCATTTCTATAATTTATATCTTCGCAAAAAAGTCAAACTTATTCTTTGCAATTAACTTAGGTTCTTGATTTGGATGTTCTTCATATACTTCTACGTGAACTACTTTTACATCATGAGGTATCTTATATTTCTCTTCCTTACTATAATTGTACCCAGCTATAGTAGCTCCTTCTTTACCAGGTATGTGTTTAATATTTACATAGTACTTAAGCGTTATACCATTGCCTAATTGCTCTCCTTGTTCAAAGCGTATCTTAGAAACTTTGCGAATCTGTAACCCTCTAGAACTAATATTTCCTTGTATCCTAAATCGCAACACATTATCTTCTTTAGACACTAAAGAAACAGCAGGTACAGATCTCTCTGTAACCTCCTGATAAGTTGTATAAGTATGTTGTTTACCCGTTTCGGGTACTTCTTGAGTTACTCGTTTTGGCTCAATATGTATAGTTGTTATTTCCAGTGTTTGAGCCTTAGTCTGACAGCCAAACAAAGCAAATATTGACATTAAAATCATAAGGTATTTCATTGCTATATTTTGGTTAAAAGTACTGCTTCTTGTCTTAAAAACATCTCACTGATAGTAGTGGTTTTCTAATTTTACTACAATATGGATGAAGTAACAAGACTTCTTTATTAATAATAAAGAGAACTTAGATATAAACCTATTCCTTTGATGATCGAGTACATCTACTCTATACCCTTTACCATTCAAAGCTATTAATTTCAGTCAGTCAACGTCACTAACCAACTGACTATTCTCTTTCATCTCTTTATTGTTCTAAATACGCTCTACCAGTATAAATATCGATATAATAACTAACTATTTTATCTTCAAGTTTTACTTGAACTAAACCATCTGAATCAATGTATTGATAAGCCTTCACACCTAGCTTCTCCTCCTTTATCTGATTGTAAAGTGTATAATTCTTATCTTTCTCGTTCTGCAAAGCATAAATCCCTTTCGAAATATCCAAAGCAAGTATAGAAGTGTACTCAGGTTCTATACTCCATAGTTGAGCTTTTCTATCCCAGACCCCATACTTACTTTCACCTTCTTTGCCCTCTATGTTGACAAGATACAATTCATCACTATCGGTATAATACTTTACAGAGGTAACTTTCTGATGAGGTATAACCATTTCTTTAGAAGGCCATACAAGCCTCCCTATTTGATCTGACACCTTAAAACTATCCAAATCAAACTGTTCTACCACCTGACCATTTATATCTAGATAAAGCCAATCATAAGCCCAAATATCGTGATCATAGTTAAAAACACCTATTAAAAAATAAGGAGAATTAGCAATAGAATAAATCAAAGAGGCATTCTTTATAAAGGCTGCTTGCTCAGCTGTTGCTGTTTTAATCTCTTTAGGAAAAGCCTTGTCATACTGAGGATATGGATAGACACTTCCTGTATTTCTATCTTTTAACAACTTAGGAACGATTGGTTCAAATCGTTCTTGCATCAACTGATCAAGTATAAGGTCTTCATTACCATACTTTATAGTAAGTGTATTAACACCTTCTAAGCCCTGATGTATTGCTTCCTTCTGCTGTACATCATAAATAGAAAAAGAGTCTTTAAATCCCTTTACAAATCGCTTATTGCCTAAGGTTGTGATAATATCAGACTCCTTTTTCTTTAGATATTGATTCTTAATTGCATAAAGTGTCTCATTCCAATAAATATGTTGGTCGTCTACTGCTTCAGGGTTTAGAGTGTAACTATCTTCTAAATAAGGGACTTCTTTTTGCAGTAAGACCTGCTTGGTTTCAATCACACCAATCTCAATGCTATGATAGGTTTGTTCTTTTTTAATAGCTCCTCCTAAGATATTCCACTCCCATTTCCAGATAAGCATCTTTCTCTCGTATTCTCTACTTTTCTTATAGAAAGTCAATCCATTCACCACTTCTATCTCTATCTCACTCTCTCCTACTTCAAGTACTTCTTTTCCATTGGTATCTATAACAACAGAAACTCCCTTATTATTTATAACCATCGCATAACCTGTCGAAGTATAAGCAGATGCGCTTTTATACCTTATCCCATTAAAAGGCTTTAAATTATCCCTATTTACATAGATAAAGTCATTTTGCTTAGTTAAAAACGGAATAAGTTGAGTAGGTTCTACTTGAGGCATATTTAAAGAGGATTTGTCTTTTTTCAATTGAGCATAAGTTATGATAGAGATCAATATCAAAAGGGTACTTAACACTGCTACTTTCATACTTTACATTTTTGTATTTGGTAAGTAACAATATTAAAGAGATAACCAAAAGGAGTCAATCCCTATTAGTGGGGATGTTAGTAGACTAGCTCACTGATAATTCTAACTCTTACATTATTTATCTAAAACAAAAACAATACTTTTAAAATGAATAATACCTACTTTTAACGATCAAAATAAACCAAGTTATGATAAGTTTAAAGGAGATTGTAAAATGGCAGACTACTTTAAGTCTATAGAACCAGCAGATTTCCACAATCTAAGCAATAAATTCGATGAGTTAAAAGCCTATAAGCTACCTAAAGTCCTTTTAGAGTTCTTACAAGGAGACAATTTGCGCATTGACTTACCTGATTCAGACTTTGAGTATCTTGAATTCTTTACCTTACTTGAGACAGTTCCGTTCAAATTTGGACGACAGAAGCTACTTCGCATTTCTAAAGAAACTGGAGATTACACAGATACTATTATTGTTTGGAATCCAAAGGCTAAGAAAATAGCTTGTTATGATTTAGAACACCAAGAACTTACAGTTCTATGTACTTTCGAAGAATTTATTACAAGTCCTGTATCTCAGTTAGATAAGTACTTTAATTAGAAAGAATAGAATTAAATACGTATCAAAAAAAGGCTACCTTACAGTAGCCTTTTTCTTTGTTTGTAGTTTGTAATATGTGTATAAGAATTTTCTTCTTATTTATTTCCTTTAGCGTAGTCAGCTAAGAACTGAGCTAATCCATTATCAGTTAATGGGTGTTTTAAAAGACCTGTGATAGCACTTAAAGGTCCTGTCATTACATCCGCACCTAACTTAGCACAGTTTACGATGTGCATAGTATGGCGTACAGACGCAGCTAAGATTTGAGTTTCAAATCCATAGTTATCATAGATAAGACGGATATCTTCGATTAATGTTAGACCATCAGTAGAGATATCATCTAATCTTCCAATGAATGGAGATACATAAGTAGCACCCGCCTTAGCAGCTAATAAAGCTTGTCCAGCAGAGAATACTAATGTTACATTAGTTTTGATTCCTTTAGAAGAAAAGTATTTACATGCTTTTACTCCTTCTTTAGTCATTGGTAATTTTACTACGATCTGAGGGTTAAGTGCAGCTAGTTGCTCACCTTCTTTTATCATCCCTTCGTAATCTACAGAAATAACCTCTGCACTTACATCACCTTCTACTATCTCACAGATAGCTTTGTAGTGATTTAAAATGTTTTCAGCTCCTGTGATTCCTTCTTTAGCCATTAAAGAAGGGTTAGTGGTAACACCATCTAATACCCCCAGTGCCTCAGCTTCTCTAATTTGATCCAAATTAGCTGTGTCAATAAAAAACTTCATAATCTATATTATTATATTATGTTATGTTGTAGCCCAAAAGTACAATATAAATTGCTTTAAACGATGATTTATAAAGAGTTTTTATCACAATACTTATGTCTATCATCTCTATCCGTTGAGTGCCAAATAGTAATAAGAACTCCTTTATTCCCCCTTAATCTTATAGTGATTCATTAGCATCTTCTCATAAACCTTACCTGGTAGTATCTTTTTTAGAATCAATGAGAATTTCTGTAAAGGCTCTCCTACTTTATACCTTACTTTTGGTTTAGCCGTATTAATTACTTTGTGAATTGCCTTTGCCATTTCTATTGGGTCCCCACCACTATCCACATGCTCATCCATCATGTCTAATGACATCTGATATACTTCTCTATAAGCAGAGTCCTCTAGCACAGGCGCATGATAACGTCCTGCAGCTATATTAGTTGCAAAATCACCAGGTGCTACATTAGTCACTTCTACATTAAAAGGCTTTAACTCCATTCGCAGAGCCTCTGTAATTAGCTCTAACGCTCCTTTAGATGAAGAGTAGATTCCTCTAAAAGGCAATCCCATATATCCTGCTATAGAAGTAACATTAATGATTAACCCCTCTTTTCTACTACGCATATGAGGTAGTACTGCCTTCATTACTTCGATAGGTCCAAATACATTTGTTTGGAAATTATTGAGAATATGCTCTGCTGGGATTTCTTCTATTGGCCCCGTAATTCCTACTCCAGCATTATTGATTAATACATCTATTTTCCCTTCTATATCGATAACTTCCTGAATAGCAGCCTGAATACTCGCTGTATCGCGAACATCTAGACACACTAAAGGAATCTTAGAATCTACCACTCTCTCAGGATTTCTACTCGTACCATATACTTTACACCCCTGTAGTGTTAGATACTCCCCTACACTTCTACCTATACCAGAAGAACCTCCTGTAATAAAAACGATTTTACTCATTGTTTTTTTTGATTTAGAACAAAGATAAAAATATTCAATGTAGAATGAAGTTTTCTTTTTTGTGGTTTCGTGATTTTGTTATCTCACTCTAGGCAAACTCTACCCGACTTTGAGTATTTGTCATTTTGTTATTTGTTACGGATTGCCCCTACTGATTATTCCTCATTGTTCATTCCCCTTTCTTCATTATCTTTACCCCAAACACATTTACACTCACCATGAATAATTACAAAATAGCCTTAGGACTTATCGCTTTAGGTCTTTCGATTACTGGTTGTAAGACAACAATTACTCCAAGTAATCCCACTACAGTACAAACTGATTATTGGAAACAAATATCTGCTGATTCGATGGCTGTGAACCTAAAGGTTATGGCCTCAGACGAATTAGAAGGTAGAAGAACTGGTGAGCCAGGACAAAAGAAGGCTACAGAATACATCGTTGACTTTTATAAAAAGAGAAATATCACTCCCCCTGCTGTATCACCAGAAGGCTACTTACAGCACGTACCTGCCAAATTCATGAGAAGAGCGCAAATGAAACTAAAGGATAGTGAAAATATTATGGCTTTTATAGAAGGAAGTGAAAAGCCTGAAGAAGTATTAGTAATTTCTGCACACTATGACCACATGGGGATATTACTTGACCAGATATACTATGGTGCTGATGACAATGGCTCAGGCACAGTAGCTGTCATGGAACTAGCGAGAGTATTTAAATCTCTAGAAAGCCAAGGCATTAGACCGAAGCGCTCTGTGTTATTCTTACACGTTACAGGAGAAGAGTTTGGGCTCTTTGGCTCTAAATACTATGCTCAGCATCCCATTCTTCCACTAGAGAATACGATTGCAAATATCAATATCGATATGATAGGTAGAAAAAGTGATAAGTATAAAAAAGAGGGAGATTATATCTATGTAGTAGGGGCAGATAGATTAAGTCAGGATTTACACGACATTTCAGAAAGAGCGAATAAGCTATCTGTCAACCTTGATTTAGACTATACTTATAACGATCCTCAACACCCAGAGCAAATATACTATAGATCAGACCACTATAGTTTTGCTGAGAAAAATATCCCTGCTATGTTCTACTTTAATGGAACACATGCTGACTATCATCAACCGACGGATACCTATGACAAAATAGAGTTTGAATTAATGAAAAAACGCACACAATTAGCTTTTGCTACAGCGTGGACTATTCTAAATGCAGAGCACAAACCTCGTTTAGACTAAATATAACGCTAAACCTCTTTTAGATATGAAAATGATTTGGATCAAAACTATAGATATAAGTTTATTTCTATTGTGCACCATTAATCTGATTCTATGGATCATGCGTGGCTTATACGTTATCGGAACAAATACTTCTGAGACCTTTCAATGGATCTATGAAGAAGCATATACCCCGATGCTATACGCCTTATTTATCCTACCAGTCTTAGTAGTAGCAACCATGATTAATAGAAAGTTCTCAATACAATCCTTTACCTTCCTATCCTTAAAGTGTTTAGTTATTAACTTCTTTTTGATCTTTGTGTTAAGGTAAAATGTCTGCCTTTATGGGCAGACATTTTCATACTTATCTACTTAGAAATCACATCGGAGAATCTATTGTTCTCAACAACAAAAAAAGCCCACGAATTAACGTGAGCTTTTATATTTATAAATGAGATATTCTATCTTTCGAATTCTTTTAATGTTTTAGTAATGATATTTACACAGTCTAATAACTGCTCTTCGTTCATTACTAATGGTGGAGCGAAACGGATAATGTTGCCATGCGTTGGTTTTGCTAATAATCCGTTGTCTCTTAATTTAAGACAGATGTTCCAAGCTGTATCACTTTCTTCTGTATCGTTGATGATAATAGCATTTAATAAACCTTTACCACGTACTAAAGTACAGATATTACTAGTAGCAATATACTTGTTTAGCTCTGCTCTGAATAATTGTCCAAGTTTCTCAGCGTTATCTGCTAATTTCTCGTCTAATACTACATCTAAAGCAGCCATAGCTACAGCAGCAGCAGTAGGGTTACCTCCAAAAGTAGAACCGTGCTGACCAGGTTTGATTACATTCATGATCTCGTCATTTGCTAACACAGCAGAGATAGGATATGCTCCTCCTGATAATGCTTTACCTAATACAATGATATCGGCTTTGATATTTTCGTGATCGATAGCTAACATTTTACCTGTACGAGCGATACCTGTCTGTACTTCGTCTGCAATAAATAAAGCATTGTGCTCTTCACATAACGCTTTAGCAGCAGTTAAATAACCTGCGTCTGGTACATAAACACCAGCCTCACCTTGAATAGGCTCCACTAAGAAACCAGCAATAGTTCCTTTGTTAGCTTCTAAAGCTGCTTTTAAAGCCTCTACATCATTATAAGCTACACGGATAAATCCGTCTGTGTAAGGTCCGTAGTTTTTACGTGCATCAGGATCGTTAGAGAAAGAAATAATCGTAGTCGTTCTTCCGTGGAAGTTGTTCTCACATACGATGATTTTCGCTTGATTCTCAGCAATACCTTTTACTTCATAAGCCCATTTTCTACAGATTTTTAAAGCAGTCTCTACAGCTTCTGCTCCAGAGTTCATAGGAAGAACTTTATCAAAACCAAAAAGCTTAGTAATTTTCTCTTCGTATAATCCTAATTTATCATTGTAGAATGCTCTAGAAGTCAATGCTAGTGTACCCGCTTGATCAGCGATGGCTTTAACGATAGCTGGGTGGCAGTGTCCTTGGTTTACAGCAGAATATGCTGATAAGAAATCATAATATTTCTTACCTTCTACGTCCCATACATATACTCCTTCTCCTTTAGATAATACTACAGGTAGTGGGTGATAATTATGTGCTCCGTATTTATTTTCTAGCTCAATAGCATGAGCTGAAGTCATTTTGTTCGACATTATAATTGTTTTTGTATTGTTTTTGTATTGTTTTTGTATTGTTTTTGTATTGTTTTTGTTCTCGCAATTTAAATCTTTTTTAGTGAAATCTAAAATTAATATTTGTTAGAATTAAGTCAAAAACAAGCTTTACTTTTGACTTAATTTAAATTTATCACGTCTACTATTCCCAATTCCTTAATAAAACTCTCATCATGACTAACAACTACTAAGGTTCCATTAAACTCGCTTAAAGCTTTAGTTAAACTCTCAATACTAATAATATCTAAGTTATTCGTAGGTTCATCTAATAGTAACACATCTATTTCTGAAGCTAAAATGGTCAGATAACACAACACTAACTTCAGTTTCTCTCCACCACTAAATGTACTTATCTTATTCGTCCATAAGGCTACTCCTATTCCATACTGAAATAATAGATTGCGAAGATCCGCCAGAGAGTGTTTCCCTTTATTAGCCAGTTCTAACTGATCTATAGGCGTTAAACTATGATCTAGTAAAGAATAAAATTGATCCAAATAGACAACCTTAGCATCTGCACAGTATAATTCTCCCGTAGTAGGTAGATAAATTCCCTGTAACAGTTTAAACAATGTAGACTTACCAGAACCATTCTTTCCTTTGAGCAAGATTCTATCTCCGCTCATGATTTTAAAGTCAAGATTCGTCTTAAATATTGGGGCAAATGCAGGAGAATAACGATAGTTAATTTCTTTAGCTTCCCATAACAACTTCCCTTTGTGTAAAGTAGATTGGGGAAAACGAATAGCAAACAGTTTATCTCGTTCTAATTGGGTTCTTAATTCTATTAATTCAGATTGTATTCCCTCTTTCTTTTGCTGATGAACATCCTGTAGCTTAGCTACGCTGTTCTCTGTTTTATTGCGCATCGCATTAATAACAATCTTTGGGAGACCTGCTTTTTTCTCTGCTTTTTTGTTCTGAGCCTTATCTTTACTTATTTGCTCTGTACGTTTAATATCCGCCTTCTTAGCATCTTTCATTTCTTTAGAGAGATGATCTACTTTACTCTGGATACCTTGTAGACGCAGTTCTTTTTGTTCTTTGTATAGGCTGTAATTCCCTCCATACTTAAATACACCATTAGGTGTTAGCTCAAAAGTAATAGGCATTAACTCAAGTAATACCCTATCATGACTGACAATAACGATAGTACCTTTAAACTCTTGTATATACTCATAGAATAATTCCTTGGTTTCTAAATCTAAGTGGTTAGTAGGTTCATCTAATAACAGTGTATCTGCCTGACTTAGCATCATCTTCGCAAAGAGAACCTTGGTCTGCTGTCCTCCACTCAGACAATCCATTGTCGTATCTGGTGATATCGTCTCTAATCCCCAATACGCTAATACCTTAGCGATCTGTTCTTCTATGTCCCATTGATCATTAAGTACTTCATAATCCTGTTCTTCTACCGAACCGGCTAGTATAGCACGGAGTGCCCTAACCTTATCAGCTACCCCTACTGCTTCATAAATAGTGTGAGATTCGACTAATTGTTTATTTTGTGGCAAGTAGAATACTGTTCCATTAATATGAATAGCCGGTTCTACTAGTTCTAATTCCCTAGCGATTAGTTTAAGAAGAGTTGTTTTGCCAGTACCATTTTGACCGATGATACTAACCTTCTCTCCAGCATGAATAGATAAGCTGATATTCGTAAATAAAGGTGTCTTATCTGCGTGATAATAAGATAAATTTGATATAACTATGCTCATAGTCTTCTAATTTTACCCCAGAATAAGTGATAGACAAATAGGCAAAAAGTAAGTATACAAAATAGGTCTGAATTAGCGATACAAGCATACTATAGTATGATTTTAAAACTAATGAAAGAACTATGAAGTAGATTTGTTTTGTCGTATTTGATTGATGCTGATTCTAGGTTTACTGATGTGAATAATCCATACGTGGCCCGTACACCACTCCTCACGGTCAAAAAATATGTATTTACACGATACTAAGTATTATGACAACACAAGGCTGTTGTCAATTTATAAAGATGATAACCACTCGTCGGACTGAAGTTTGTCCTTTTATCTATTGGTTATATATAACCAATCTTTACTTAGCTGTGTACATTTAGACTATTATTCGTTAATACTGATACAAATGTATATCTACTTTTGGTTTTAAACAATTATTTGAACGATATTTTTATTAAAAACGGCTGTTTGATTATAAAGACTATGTACATGATTATACACTGATGTTGTTTTAACTCAGATTAAGCATTAGCCAAATACTGCAAAGCAATTCTACTTCATATCTCTTTCATTTCTTCTAAATCCATACTACAGTATGCTTTTTTCTTAAATTCAGAGCTATTTTGTATAATTACTTTTCGTTTATGTGTCTATCGCTTAATCTGGGTTTAAAGCTTGCACTTCTTAGAGGATTACTAGGGGTTTTCTAGGGCTTTGCTAGTCTAGAAGGTGGTTTTCTCCAAGAAAGGTGCAAGAACACCTCAAGCAATCCTCTAGCAAGTCAGAACAAAACTATTTTTTGTTTAATCAAAATCAGATTAAACGCTTTTTTATTTTATGTTTACAGTCCTATAATCAAAAAAATATGAGTAATAAAGAATTAACAAATAGATATGGGTCATTGGCCTCATGGGTGTATCACATCGATAAACCTATTGGAAGATCCTTTGGAGATGTTGAATACTATAGTGAAAGATTAAAAAACATAGAAGGAGTAATCCTAGAGCCTGCATGTGGTAATGGGAGAATACTAATCCCTCTATTAGAAAAAGGGTTAAAAATAGAAGGATTTGACGCTTCGGCAGAAATGCTTTCTTACTGTAAGCAAGAATGTAAACAAAGAAGTCTCGATGGTATCTTTAGACAAGAAATGTTTAATACCTTCACCTCTACTACCCCTTATGAAGCAATTATAATCCCTGCAGGGTCATTTCAGCTTATTACGGATACTGATGAGGCTATTGAAGTATTAAAACGCTTTAAATCAGCTCTAAAAGAAGGTGGTCGATTAATCATAGACTTATCTCCTTTATCTTCGTTATCAGAAGCTCCTATGCTAGCTAGACAGTGGAATGTAGATAATGGAATGCTTACACTGACAGAATCTAGAGTAGAAACATCTTATCTTAAGCAAACTACTATATCTCAATTGAGGTATGAGCATTGGGACAATGAAAAGGGATTAATTAACTCTGAGATAGATCTGTTCTCTCTTCGCTTCTGGGGAGTAAAAGAATTTGAACTAGCCTTAAGAGCTGTTGGTTTTACAAAGATTACCATCAGTAGTAATTATGGTTACTTAGAAGAATTTTCAGAAGAAACACATACGCTAACTTTCGAAGCAAAATAAGTAAACAAACAGGGAGCTTATCATGATGATAAGCTCCCTGTTTGTTATAAATGCCATAGGCAAATAATTCTTAATTTTAAATTCCTAATTAATTAGCTTGCGGTCTTGATCATACATCCCTACCAAAACGCTATTTCCTTCTTCATCTACGCGTAGTCCACCGTATTTAGCTTGTTCATACTTCTCTGCATCCCCCTCTTGAAAGAAGAAACTCTCTGCCCCAATATTAAATCTCCAGCCTTCATAATTAAAGTATTTGATGTAAACTTGATTAGCTTTCTTCTCTCCCATTTCATTGATCATCTTCACCAGACTCCCTACATTATTCTTATCTAAAGACAGTAAGACATATCCACGCTTATTCAGTTTACTCTTTTCTACAACCTCCTCTATATCATTCACAGCTCTAGCTGATAATTCTTCTTCTGTAGTTGTAAGGATCTCATTCTCGCTAACAGGCGTTATTGAATCTATGATACTTTGATCAAAAACACTTGGTCTAGTTGATATCGCATAGTTAAGACTCATATAATCTCCTTGCATTAAGGATCTAGGATCTACAGGAGCTAATTCTAACAATACGAATTGTCCTTCTTTTATTGTCTTTTCCTTTTGTAATACTGCTTTTACAAAGAATATCCCAATAAGTACAAATACAACTATAATAATTATGTTTTTCTTATTTTTCATTTGTCTGTCCCTCACCTTTTTGAATTAAATAATAGATACCCAAGAATAATACGCCTATGCCCATCATAGATAGAGATTTCTCTAATAAAGAGATGCCTAAGTCATAATAAAACATGCCCATTGCCCAAATTAGAGTTGCAATACTTAAAGCAAAACCAACCTTATACTGTCTTTTAAAGCTCCAAAGCATCAATAAAAATGCAATACCAAATGCTGGATAATTAAATGCTATTAGTACATTAAAGATAAGGACTAAGCCATAAGCCATCACTTTAATGCTGACTTGAGTTACTTTCATTTTATTTAGTACTAAATAAACCGTTGCTACTACTAAAGCTAATATGGTAATAACTAAAAAAAGGTGAACTCCTCTATATTCACTAAAATAATAATAACCATACTTCATAGTAGAAGCAATAATCCCCATTACAAGTGTATAGCAAAAAGAAGCAGTAAAAACAGCTAAATATCTGTCTCTTATCAGTTTATTTATTGTTCTTAATCGTTGTTCTTGCCAAAATAAATAAACAGTGAACAGTAGTACAATAGCTAAATAAATATGATAGAAAGTTTCTATTTCTAATTGAAATAATATTACGTGAATAGAGACTAATACACATAAACTACTCAAAAATGCTATAATTTGATTATTATAAAGTAGCAATGTGATTCCGCCAGTAATTAACATAATCAGACCTGCTAAATCTGTAGCTTCTGCTAGTCCAAAGACTAAAAAAGCATATCCTATGATAAATAAAGAAACAGCAATACTATCTGTTACAGCGCTGTCTTTACTTTTATTTAATGCAAATGAGCCTCCTAAAAACAATAATCCCATAATACTTAAAAAAGTATTATTAGAAAACAAATCACTTGATATCAAAGCAATAAACCCCATAAATAGTCCTAAACCTATAAGACTTCCTATTACTGATATTACTCTAATTATGATTGACTTAAGTACTAATTTGCTTTGTGCCACTTGTAGGGCATCTTGCTCTACTTCTACTCCTTTTTGGATTAAAGAAGTAACTATATCTTTAAATTGATTACTGTTCATTGCTCCACACTTTTTTCTGGTTTATAATCAACTTCACAATTCCAAAAGTTCCACCTATACAGTACAATGCATATAATAATAACGAAGCCTCATTGATATCAGCAATCTTGATAATTAAAGCAAATACAATAGCAAATACAGAAAGTAAAAAATAACTATACAACAATAAATCCTTAGCTTTTCTACTCCATAAGAAACTTCCAATAAACCAAGTGACAGAAGCTATTACTAGCATATATAACCCTGTTAAATCAGCTTTAATATAGCGGTCTGTACTTACAAAAATAAAAGTAATAATACCACTAGTTGCAACTGAAAAACAGGCTAAAGAAAGTAGTCCCGTATAATATCTATCCAATTTATAATTCGTTTTTTTAGCTAAATATATAGGTGCTAAATATAATACTACATTCAATAGTAAAAGAAACAATCCACTATAGAACAATAGATCATCACTCGTTACTTGTAAGAAATAAAGAATCAAAGTTGTGTTAGCTAGCACAGCATAAAATAACCACTGAGGAGAGAATCTGCTCAATACGGTCCATGCTGTAATGGCTAATACCCACATAAAGAAGAGATCATAAGCATTAGCTCCTGTCTGATACACTTGACCATATACAGCAAATAACACCCCTACTAATATACTCGCACTTAACAAGCTAACCTGTCTTACCACAGCATTCAATTTAGGGTACACAGCTCCTATAACACTGACAGTTAAAAGAGTGAATACAAGTAAAAACTTGATGTTTTTATGTAGGTCTGCCCAATTATAGGCAAAGAAAAATACTATACCTGATAGTAAAAAACCTGCTCCTAAGGCAAGTGTCAAATACTTGACAAACTTCTGCCAATCTGTGATATTGGCATAACTCCTCTCCTCTAATAGTTCTCCTAATTGAGAATCAGTGAGGGAACTATGCTCTTTTAGAAGATACAAATCTCCTTTGTCTATTTTTTCTTTCATACCCCTTTTTTCTTTTATCAAACGTAATACAATTTATTGAAACTTGTATTACTTCACCTTAGAATACACCCTATACTGCTCATAGATTAGCTGAAAAAAGGGAGATGCTAGCACATCATATTCTAAGTCACAAACAAAAAAAGACAGTATCTAATCGAGCATTAAATACTGTCTATCCAATAATTATCTATTACAAACTTATACTGTCTCTAATATCTGATCTGCGTGATCTTTTGTTTTTACTTTAGTAATTACATCAGATATAATTCCCTCTTCATTAATTACAAACGTCATTCTATGAATACCGTCATACGTACGTCCCATAAATTTCTTAGGTCCCCATACTCCGAAAGCGTTTAACACTTCTTTCTCCTCATCTGCTAATAATGGAAAAGGCAAATTATTCTTCTCTATAAACTTCTGTTGTCTCGCTGCTGAATCCGCGCTAACACCTAGTAATTCAAAACCCTTTGCTTTTAATTCGGCATAGTTATCACGTAAGTTACACGCTTCCCATGTACATCCTGGAGTACTAGCTTTTGGGTAAAAGAATACCACTAATTTTTTTCCTTTATAATCACTTAACTGATGTGTATTTCCTGCTTGGTCTAAGGCTTTAAATTCTGGAGCCTTCTGTCCTACTTCTAATGTCTTCATCCTCTTTCTTTTTTAAATTCTAAGTAAAAATAGCAGATTTTATAAGAACTATCAAGGTTTATCTATAAAGTCTCTCTATTTAATAATTTGTTTAACCTATCTCAGAGCCTTACTCCTTTAATATTATTTTACCAAATTGATTAATAATCTTGTCCTCTACGATCATCTTCTGAATCACATGTTGGATCACTAAGTCCATCTGACTTCCTAATTTACTAAAGTCAAAAACCTTCCCTATTGCTTTGGTTAAGTCATCATGAGGAACACTAAAATTAGCCATTAATAACTCTATAACTGCTAGCTCTATCTCCTCTGGACAGATGTCTTCTATATTTCTCTTTTCTACAGAATTATCTCTATAATGAGTCAACCCTACTTTATATAAATTTGAATTCCAATAGAACTCTTGGTAAGAATTCACACTAGTACAGTTAGGTATAGTATTAACTAATTCTGTCAGATAAACTTGGAGTTTCGTACTAGTTCTAGAGATATTCCAAATACTCATCACTTTTTTAAATAGATAACTTTGACTAATAGGACCTTCTACTTCAATGATATCATACATTTGATTCTGTATCAGATTCTTATTAGCTTGAGTATAGATATCCTCTCCATCTTCAGAAACCACTTTAGTAACTACAGCTGCCTGATAAGGCTTTTGCTTAGATTCAACGTTTTTATCACTAACTTCTATTAAGTGTTTATGAATAAAATCACTTGGATTAATTCCTTTTTCTTCTCTCTTGACGTTATTATAAATGTCTTCTACCCTCTTCTTTAGATCTTCTAGAATCTGTTCTTTATTCTTAAACCAATCTAATGTCCATATACGATAAATATCCCATCCTAAGCCTTTTAATACGTTAGGAATTAACAGTTCTCGATCATTAGTAGTCTTTACATTATAGTAATTCACTCCGTCTATTAAAATCCCTAATACATATTCATTCGGATTATTCTTATCTACAACACCTATGTCTAGGCGATAACTTGACGTTCCAATATTCGTTTTGACATCAAACCCATTTTCGTTTAAATATTGTGCTATAGATTCTATTAGTCTATCATTCTTTCTAACATCTTCATTGTCCACTATATTTACATATCCCTTCTCTGCAAAATCTAAGAAACCTTTTAAGCCCTTAACCCCTTCAGAATTAGTACGCCTTAAGTCAATCTGATCACCTTTTATAGAAGAGAATATTTTCATCTCATATCTAGCTCTTGTTACAGCTACATTAAGACGTCTCCATCCTCCATCTCTATTTAAAGGACCGAAATTCATAGATACTTTACCTTCTTCATCAGGCCCATAACCTATAGAGAATAGTATGATATCTCGTTCATCTCCTTGTACATTCTCTAGATTCTTAATAAACAACTGTTCTGAAGCACCTAGCATCTTCTCCTCTACCATTGGATTACTAGCTAGCATCTTAGCTAACATATCCTCTATTAAGGTCTGTTGAGTCTGACTGAATGTAACTACTCCTAATGTTTTAGGATTGGCCTGTTCATAGTGTAATTCTATGTATTGAATGATCGCTTCAGCTTCTTTCTTATTCGTTCTAGATTTTCCTTTTTCATACACTCCATTGGCAATATACTCAAACGTAACTTTCTTATCCAAGTCATCTCTAGATGGGAAAGTTAGTAATTTGTTATCATAAAAATTAGCATTACTGAATGATATCAAACTCTCGTGCTTACTTCTATAATGTCTCAATAAATACTTAGATGGTAATGATAGCGCTAAACAATCATCTAGGATACTCTCTAGGTCTTCTAACTCTAAGTTATCCTCATCTATCTTATTAGCACTAAAGAAGCTGGTAGGTGGCATCTGCTTAGGGTCTCCTACGATAATAGCCTGCTTAGCTCTAGCTAAGGCACTAATAGCCTCTGCTGTAGGCAACTGAGAAGCTTCGTCAAAAATAACTAAATCAAAATGCTCTGTACTAACATTAAAATACTGTGCTACCGAAATAGGACTCATCAACATGCAGGGCTTTAGACGGGGCAACAGATTAGGCATCTGATCAAACAGCTTCCTAAGACTCATCCCTCTCCCTCTACTACGAATAGCGCGTTTAAGCATTCCCAATTCAGAACTTTGTATAAACTCTGTTGAAGATCTAGGTATACGTGTACTCAACTTTAGAATCAATTGGCTCTTATTTAGTTCAGTATACTCGTTATGAATATCTTGATATTGCTTAATTAAAGTTTCATAAATCTTTGCATCAAAGCCACTAAGCGCAAATGAACCACTAACTACCTTGACAAACAGATTAATATGTAATATCCTTTCTAAATCACCATCAAGGTTATTCTTATTTATTCTCCCTCGTTCAATAAGGTCAATAAACCAAGTCAGCCCAAGCTTTATTCCTTCCTCTTTATATACATTGTAATTAATCCAATCTCCAAGTTTGTCCAAGTTAGCTAAAATACCTTCTATTTCATCACTAGACGGTACTAGTGTAGAGAACGCTTGTACACTTTGATATTTTACTATAAACGTCTTTAAGAAAGTTGTAATCTCAGCGATTCCCCTTCTTGTATTTTGATTTCTATAAAAACCTAATAACCATCTATCTATTCCAGACAAACCATTCTGTTGAGCGAGTTTAGAAATACCACTTAAGTTCTCTATCTCTGTATAAATAGCGTCAATATCTAAACGGTTATTTGTATAATAAACAGAGTTCAGCCTATTAATATCCTTATAATTGGCGTTTTCACATTGCTGCTTAACTGTTTTAAAGTCTTCTACTAATCCGAATAGCTGATCAACTTCTACTTCAGACTTTACTTTCGTTTTTGCATATCCATTAAGGAAGGATTTGACTTTTCTTTGTTTAAACCATTTCGGTAAGAACCAAAGATGCTTAGCTTTATTCCATTCTTGCTCATAAATAGACAAATCAACATCCAATATCTTTTTATTGAAATGCTGACTAAGACTATCTTCTATGCGATCCTTTTTCTGTTGTAATTCAATCCACTTATGTAATAGAGAAAACTGATTAGCATCAAAATATAAATCTATTAATTCATAGGATAAATTACTTTTAGCTAATAACTCAAATAGGATCTGTAAGCCATTAACATCTATTTTTTTATCTGATAACAGCTTAAAGTTATACTCTGCACTGAGCTGTTCGTATTCTCTAGCGACATACTTATAATCCGATAGAACCTCCTTAACAGTAGTGTGAATATCGTACTTATGCTCTGTGATATTTAAAGAACGAAGAGGATGCTCAATAGGATTATCTATACGCTGACACAATGAAGCTATCTGAATACCCCAATCTTTCCACTTCAAATAAGTAGAATGAGATATTTCATTTATGTCTATATCTACCAGTAAATCATTGTCTAAAGTCACCTGATTTAATTCTAGATAAGCAATACTATCATAAAGTGTCCATCCAATATTAAAGCGTTGATGTAGTTGAGTTACATATTTTCTAATCTCTGCTTTACGTTCATCTATTCGATTAGAGGCCTCCTTATAATCATAATTACTTTGATAATTCGGAACGTCTAATGTAGCTTCAAATTGAGCTAATACATCTGATTTACGTGTTTTATTGGAATGTAACTCTAGACAGAATGGGCCTAACCCTATCTTTTCTAATCGATGATGTACTACATCTAGTGCTGCCTTCTTAGCAGCTACAAATAATACTTTCTTCCCGTTTGCTAATGCATCTGCAATAATATTAGTAATTGTCTGAGACTTACCTGTTCCTGGAGGACCGTGTAACACAAAACTATTATTGGCATGAGCATTTCTCACTGCTTCTAACTGAGAGTTATCAGTCGAAATAGGCAATGTCAATTCTGTCGCAGAAAGCTGTTCTAATTCTTCGTCATTACTACTCAGACTACCTAAAGGTTCTGTAAGAGCACCTGTAAGCAAACTCTTTACAATAGTACTCTTTTGTAATTCATCTGCATACTTCGAAATGTCTTGCCATAGAATCAGTTTATTAAATGAGAAAGTTCCTAAAATCACCTGATCCAATACATCCCATCCTTTCAGATCTAATATCGTCTTTCTAACTAAAGCTAATACCTTTGGTACATCTACACCTGCATCATCCATAGGTAGGTCTTCTAAAGCGGACATGTCTAACTTAAACTCTTGTCTTAAGTATTCTAACAGAGTTATATTAATCATTGTCTCCTCATCCCTACCTCTAAGTACAAACTTTGAGTTAATCGATCTTCTATTTAATTCTACAGGAACTAATAAAATAGGTGCATATCTAACTGTATCATCTGATTTTGACTCATACCATTTTAGTAATCCTAATCCTAGATACAGCGTACTCTTTCCATTCTCTTCTTCAGCTAACTTCGCATTTCGATGTAAATGAACCAGTACATTATCTAGATCATATTCATTGTAATAACTGTATAATCTATTATTTTTAAACTCTTCTTGTACTAACTCAAATAAGTGCTGAGATGGGTGTAATGGTAGAAAATAAAGGTTGTATCTACTTAATATTTCTTGTTCTTTACTCCCTTGTATTGTATAAGTTTTACCTTCTGCTAATAAATCTTCTAATGAACTAACATTGACATCTATAAGCTGTAGTATACTCTTGGTAAATCTAGTATTTAATAGATTATTACGAAGAGATAGATCAAGTAGCTTTCTCTCCCATATACGTTGTTTAGACAACTCTTGTCCCACACCTAATTCTAAGTCATTAAAGACATGTGTTTGTTCAAAAGTCTTATCTATACTATCTTTAATCTTACTTACTTCAAATTTAGCATCTATCTCAATCTCTCCATCTTTTTTACGATATATCGGTAATGGTAGTACATTATTAATACGAGATGTTTTAACATCAATAGACAGTAAGAAATCAGAACTTTGCAACAATTGCATCTCAGCAGACGCTATTGCTTCCTTCAGTGTATAGGTTCCCCCTTTACACATCATAGTAGAT
The DNA here is from genome assembly GCF_038039805.1 of Myroides odoratimimus. Classification (GTDB taxonomy): domain Bacteria; phylum Bacteroidota; class Bacteroidia; order Flavobacteriales; family Flavobacteriaceae; genus Flavobacterium; species Flavobacterium odoratimimum_B. The sequence continues at coordinate 334,025 of NZ_JBBPHK010000002.1, read as the reverse complement.
TCTATAACGATTAATTCACTAATGTTAGCTGCAGTACGTTTCGTAATAGCTGCTTGGTCATAATTAACCATACTGTCAAACCTATCCTCCACTAACCACACTCCAACAAAAATATGTCCTCGAGTAAGCACTAAGATAGGATGTAAATCTATAGCTTCTAGGCAAGCTGCAAACAGTAAGGTAATATCCATACAATTACCAAACTTGGTATCAATAACTTGATCTAATAATCGAATACGCTGTCCTGTCTGTTCATAACTAGGAGGCAATGCACTATACACTAAGTCCATACTCTGTATAGATCTATACATCGCAGACACCATCTGTAGTACGCGCTCACGATTACCAGATTGATACCCTTCAAAAGAAGGTTTAAGATTGTTACTCTCTAGAATACGAATCGCATTCGTCTTAATAGGATATATCACATCGTGATTAGAGAGTATATACGAAGTCAATAATTGAGGAAAAACACTAGTTCCTCCAAAATAATCTATAGGCAATACTTCTATTGTAAACGAAGTTTCTGTGATTACGCCTTCCTCAGATAATAGTGTTATCTGAATAGTATCTATATCTTTCTCTACTACATTTCGTATAAAATGTAAATTGTACTTAAAGTCAAATTTAGTAATAGTATAAGCACTATTATTTTCTAATCTATCTATATTGGTTATATTATCTTCAAAAAAGCCTAGTTGTGAAGAAATAACCAATCTAACACCTTCGTAACTTTCTTGTTGATTATCAATCAAGATACGCTGTATGAAATGATATTTTTGAATACAAAAAGTATAATTAAAATAATCGTACTTCTGTATTGAGAGTTTAATACTTTTATTTTGTTCCATAGCATCACAATTATGTTGTCCTAAATAAAGAATATCAATCTTATTTTTCACAACAACTGTCAATTTCGTTATCCATAAGAATTTTCTAAAGTAATATATTTTTACATACTAATTAACAAAATAAACAAAATATACTTTAATCACGAAAAATACAATAAACACCATCTTCAAATAGTGGTAATACTATATATACCAACAAAAAGACGACTAAGCCAAAAGCTTAAGTCGTCTTCTCATCAATTTATCACTATTATTAGTTAGTAAATAACAGTTCTCTATACTTCGTTAAAGTCCAAAGTTCATTATCTACCATTAATTCTAATTTATCACTGTGGTAACGGATAATATCAAAATAAGGTTTAACAGTATCACAGTATGCATGAGCTTGTTTTTCTACATCATCTATTAGATTAGCTTTTTTACGCTCATTCGTCATCTCAGTAACTTTAGCATTAATTTGCTCTATGTGATGAGATATCTTTTTAATCATTTGCAATTGTTCTGCTGCTATGGTACCAAAATCTTCAGCACCGAATATCTCTTTAAGACCTTTTACATTATCAATTACTAAGTTTTGATACTTGATAGCTGTTGGTATTACGTGATTTCTTGCGATATCTCCTAATACACGTCCTTCTATCTGAATACGTTTTACATACTCTTCTAACTCTATCTCATATCTAGCATGCATTTCTACACTTGTCATTACTCCCATCTCTTCAAACATAGTGATGACCTTAGGGTCTTTCTTAATTCTCAAAGCTGAAGGTGTAGTTTTGTTATTACTCAATCCACGTTTTTCTGCTTCTTTTTCCCACTCGTCACCGTATCCATCTCCTTCAAAGAGGATTCTTTCACTTTGTTTAATATATTCTCTTAATACATTAAAGATAGCTTCATCTCTTTTCAGACCATCTTTTTCAATCAACGTATCTACTTCATTCTTAAAGTCTCTAAGTTGCTTAGCCACTATTGTATTTAGGACAGTCATTGGACCAGCACAGTTAGCCGTAGATCCTACTGCTCTGAATTCCCATTTATTTCCTGTAAAAGCAAATGGAGAAGTTCTATTTCTATCGGTATTATCTAATAATACATCTGGTATTTTTCCAACTACATTTAACTTAAGGTCTGTTTTTTCTTCAGGAGATAATTTACCATCTGTCACTTCTTTTAACTCCTCTAGTACTTTAGTCAATTGCTGACCAATAAATACAGACATAATCGCTGGAGGTGCTTCATTAGCTCCAAGACGGTGATCGTTACTCGCTGAAGCAATAGCAGATCTCAATAGTTCTTCATTATCATTTACAGCTTTGATTGTATTGATAAAGAATGTTAAGAATTGTAAGTTACTCTTTGGGGTCTTACTAGGACTTAACAAGTTCACACCTGTATCTGTAGCCAATGACCAGTTATTATGCTTACCTGAACCATTAACTCCTTTAAATGGTTTCTCATGGAATAATACTTTAAAATGGTGTTTCTCAGCTACTTTCTTCATCACATCCATTAATAATGAGTTGTGATCTACTGCTAAGTTAGCCTCTTCAAATATAGGTGCTAATTCGAATTGGTTAGGTGCTACCTCATTATGTCTAGTCTTAACTGGAATACCTAGTAGAATACAGTGATTCTCTAAATCATGCATGTAGTTTAATACTCTAGTTGGAATAGATCCAAAATAGTGGTCATCTAATTGTTGTCCTTTAGCAGCTGTATGTCCTAATAATGTTCTACCTGTAGTAAGTATATCAGGTCTAGATGCAGCTAATGCACTATCTACTAGGAAATACTCTTGTTCCCACCCTAATGTTACTGTAACTTTCTTTACGTTTTTATCAAATAACTTTGCTACCTCAGTTGCAGCATCGTCTATAGCATTAATTGCTTTTAACAATGGAGTTTTATTATCTAAAGCCTCACCTGTATAAGAGATAAATACAGTAGGAATACATAATGTAGAACCAAAGATAAATGCTGGAGACGTAGGGTCCCAAGCAGTATACCCTCTTGCTTCGAATGTATTTCTAATACCTCCATTAGGGAAACTTGAAGCATCCGACTCTTGTTGTACTAATTGGCTACCATTAAATTTTTCAACAGGATCGCCATCAAAAGACGTTTCAAAGAAAGCATCATGTTTCTCTGCTGTAGTTCCTGTTAATGGTTGAAACCAATGTGTATAGTGACTCACTCCTTTTGACAATGCCCACTCTTTCATTCCCAAAGCAATGTACTCAGCTAATCTACGATCTATTTTAATTCCTAGCTGTGCATTCTTAACTGCCTGATAAGCTTCAGGGGTTAAAAATTGTCGCATAGACTTGTCATTAAATACGTGATCACCAAAGATCAATGATTTTCTACCCAGTTCTTCTACCTTTACAGCTTCTCTAGATGCTGCTTTTTCAATTGCTCGAAAACGAAATGTTGACATAATTAATAGTTTTTGAAGGGACACCCCCTGTTTTATGACTACAAATTTAAATAAAAGTAGTTAAAAACAACATACACCCCCTGTATTTTTGTAATTTTTTTTAAAAAGAGCATTCAAGAGTACTAACACCCCCTGTCTTTTACCTATAGAAACAAAAAAAGGTAGAAACTTAGTGCCTCTACCTTTCAATGAATATACGATATCTTGTAATTTAATACTTCTTAACTACTTTTACATCTTGTAAATTATACTTTTGTACAAGTTCGTCATAAGATATTGGAGTCTTTACTCCTTCTTCAGTTGCATTTCTTACTCCTTTAACAGGCGTACTTCCTTCTATATATACTATTCTAAAGATCATATCTCTTATAAAGCCTTCATTTTTATCTCCATCTCCATTAAAAAAGCCTAGAGGAGCATTAGCCCTTGCTACAATTTCAGTATCATATGGAGAGTAATTATAACTATATTCTAGTTCTTTTTCTACTTTATCTACATCCACAAAGTATCTTGTAGGTAAAGGCGAAAAAAGTGGTTTACCATCGTCACTAAATTTATCTGCTATAAAGACGAATACCAAGTCACCATCTATAAATCCATTTGGATGCGGAATGATTTGTCCTTGAACAAAACTATTCAAATCTTTAGTAAAACTTAATTTATATTCTTCAACATATGGATACATTGTTGGCCCTGGAGGTCCTTGTGGTCCAGTAGATCCTTCACACCCTACTAATAGTGAAGTCGCTACAAAAGCAAATAACATTGCAATTTTTTTCATAATCTCTTTTATTTATTACTTGCAAAATATGGATTTTTTACTACACCTTACAAACTTTATCAAATAATTATACTTATTTATCGTGTAGTCTCTTACGAACTTCTTCTTGAATTCTCTCATATTGCTCTAAAAGCTCTTGGTCTACCTTTCCTGAATATTTTTTTATTCTTCTTAAAAAGAAACCAAACAATAAGCTATACACTCCTAATAATATGAATGAGAATGCTGTCCAGTATACTATGGTAAATGCACCAAACTCAAGATTCCATAACATACAGAATGAAAATACTAACCCAAGTAGAGCAAAAACAAATAGACTTGTCCATGATCTTACTCCGTAATTCTTAAGATCAAAAGCTGTCCCCATTCCTCTAATCGATCTAAACATTAATCCAAAACCAACATAAATCGGTAGAACTACTGCTGATAACGTAGGTGTTCCTATTAAAATTACCCCTAATACCACATCAATAATCCCTGAGAAAAGTAACCATCCCCAACCATCTAGTTGATCGTGATTAGAAAAAGCAAAGATAATTTCTGAAATACCAGCTATCAAAAACATACAACTAAAAATGACAGTCAATGATGCATATGCTGTAATAGGAGTACTAAACATATATATACCTCCTATTATAAATAATACCCCAATGATTACTGGTATATACCAATTCTTAATTCGATCTTTTACAGTTTTTACAAACGAGTTAGCCATATCTATTTATTTAAAGTTTACATCTAATTTATACATTTTTAACGGCATTCAAAAATTTAAAAGCTTAACTTTGATTTAAATCGTTTAATGATTTAACTAAATCCTATATATAAAGTATACTTCTATGATAAAAAGAATTTGTCTTTTCTTTCTTTGTACAAGTTCTATTGGTTTTGCACAAAACTTAAAGCCAATAGCTGATAAGCAAGAAATATACAACAGTTTACAACTAGCGACAGATATACACAAAGCTTTTCCTACAGATTCTCTCCAAAATCTTACAGGATACAAAAATACTTACAGATCTCCAGAAATGGGATTGACCAATATGTGGGCGCTATATCACAATGAAAAAACAAATACTATAGAAATCGTTATTAGAGGTTCTGTAAACAAAGGATCAAGTTGGTTAGCCAATTATTATGCTGCCATGATTCCTTCTTCTGGAGAAATACAATTAGAAAACAATAAAAAAGTTAGTTACAAACTTTCACAAGATGAACGTGCTAGTGTACATGCAGGTTGGACTATTGCTTCTTTATATCTAATGGAAGATATAAAACCTAAATTAGATAGTTTAGTTCAAAAAAAACACAAGGACTTTATCATTTCTGGACATAGTCAAGGTGCTGCAATAGCTTATCTAATTACAGCAAATCTGATGAATCAACAATTAGAGGGAAAACTACCTAAAGATTTACAATTTAAGACCTATGCAATAGCTCCTCCTAAACCAGGAAATCTATATTTCAGTTATCAGTATGAAAAACTAGCTAAAAACTGGAGTTATTCTATTATCAATACGCAAGATTGGGTCCCAGAACTTCCCCCTACTACTCAAACGTTCAAGGACTTTAATGAAATTAGCCCATTAGCAGACCACGAAGTAAAAAAAGCATTAAAAAAAGTTACTTGGCCTAAGAGAATGGTTGCTAATAGCATCTTTAATGGGATAAAAAAACCAACAGAGAAAAGTGTCAAAAAATACAACAAGTATTTAGGTTCATTTGTATTTAACCTAATTCACAAACAGTTGCCTGAATTAGTAGAACCTCAATACGTACTCAATAGTAACTATGCAAGATGTAGCAATCCTATAATATTAGATGGTCTTAAAGATAAAGAGTATCAAATCAAATTTCATAAACCTGAGAACATCATGTCTCATCACTTACCACCAGCATATTTATACTTATTAGATAAAGAATAAAAAAAGAGACTCTTTGTAAAGAGTCTCTTTTTGAAATAAAACAATCTTTCAATTGTTATAGTTATAGTTTGGTTAGGGTTCTAAATTAAGACTTACGTTAGAAAGGGATAGCCTTTCACCTATTTTGTAAGCGCATTACAATATACATAAGATTTTTATTAGCACAAATACTCTGTTCATTAAAACGAATTATTTTTTTATTTTGTTAATTCTGAACACTAAATACAGATAGTCTAAAAATACATTAAAAAAACATCTATTTTTTAACCACTAATTAACTATTTATTAAGATATAAGAACAGATTATACTAAATATAAAACCTGCTATAAATTCGATATTTTAAAAAAACTGATGAGTAGTCTAGAATATTGAAAATATAGAATAGACAAGATGAGAAATAAAAAGGCCTATGCATATTATGCATAGGCCTTTTTATTATCTTATTTTAGAATAGAACTATCCTAAAACTTCTTTTACTTTTTTACCAATCTCAGCAGGAGAATCAACAACATGGATTCCACATTCGCTCATGATACGTTTTTTAGCAGCAGCTGTATCATCAGCTCCACCTACGATAGCACCAGCGTGTCCCATAGTTCTTCCTTTAGGAGCAGTCTCTCCAGCGATGAATCCAATAACTGGTTTTTTATTACCATTTTCTTTAATCCAACGTGCAGCATCAGCTTCTAATTGACCACCAATCTCACCAATCATAATGATTGCTTCAGTTTCTGGATCAGCCATTAATAATTGAACAGCTTCTTTTGTAGTTGTTCCAATGATTGGATCTCCACCAATTCCGATAGCTGTTGTAATACCTAAACCTTGCTTTACAACTTGATCAGCAGCTTCATAAGTTAAAGTTCCTGATTTAGAAACGATTCCTACTGTACCTTTTTTGAAAACAAAACCTGGCATGATACCAACTTTAGCTTCACCTGGAGTAATAACACCTGGACAGTTAGGTCCTACTAATCTACAATCTCTACCTTTGATGTAGTCGTAAGCTTTGATCATTTCAGCTACTGGAATACCTTCTGTAATACAGATAATAACTTTGATACCTGCATCAGCAGCTTCCATTATAGCGTCAGCAGCAAATGCTGGTGGTACGAAAATAATAGATGTATCAGCACCTGCTTTTTCTACAGCTTCTGAAACTGTGTTGAATACTGGACGGTCTAAGTGAGTTGTTCCCCCTTTTCCTGGAGTTACACCACCTACTACATTTGTTCCGTACTCAATCATTTGTGAAGCGTGGAATGTACCTTCACTTCCAGTAAACCCCTGAACGATTATTTTTGAATCTTTATTTACTAAAACACTCATGATCTTGTTTTTATTTATTTAAACTTACTTACACAAAAATAAACAATTCTACTTAGTATTAAAATTTTTTACTCCCTTATAAGTAAGATTAATTGATTAATTAATAACATTCTTTGTTTTCAATCTCAAAAAACCTGATTTATGTCAGACTCTACGGTCAAATACTATAAATGCTTAGTTTTCTCTACCAATTCTGGTATTCTCTTAATGCTTGCTAATTGCTTTAATTTGTCTCTTGACTCCTCTGCTGGATAACCAAAGTAAACTTTGCCTCCTGCTAGCGATTTTGAAACTCCAGATTGAGCTAAAACAACAGCTTTAGTTCCAATTGTGATACCACTTGTAGTACCTACTTGTCCCCAAAGTGTTACTTCATCTTCTATCACCACACAACCTGCTATACCACATTGAGCTGCAATTAAAGAACGTACTCCTACTACAGTATCATGTCCGATATGAACTTGATTATCTATTTTAGCACCTTCTTTAATAGTAGTATCTCCTGTGACACCTCTATCTATAGTACATGCAGCACCGATGCCTACGTTATCTTCGATAACTACTCTACCACAAGACACTAATGGATCAAAGCCCTCTGGTCTCTTTTTATAGTAGAATGCATCAGCACCTAATATAGCTCCAGCATGTATAACTACATTATCCCCGATAATAGTTCCATCATACAAAACTACATTAGGATGAATAACACAATTTTTACCAATCACTACATTATGACCAATGAATACATTTGGCTGAATGATTGTTCCTTCCCCTATAATAGCATCTTTAGCTTGAACTTCAGTTGCAGGTTTAAATGGGTTAAAGAACTTTGATAACTTATTAAAATCTCTAAAAGGATCATCAGAGATCAATAGAGCTTTGCCCTCAGGACATTCTACATCTTTATTGATCAAGATAATCGTTGCATTAGAGTTTAATGCCTTATCATAATATTTTGGATGATCCACAAAAACGATTTCACCTTCTTGTACAACGTGAATTTCATTCATTCCATAAACTGGAAAATGAGAATCTCCTACAAACTTACATCCAATAATCTCCGCTATAGTCTGTAAATCTTGAACTTTTGCAAAACGCATCTCTCTTCTTCTAAAAGTGATTACTCCTTGATACGCTCCATATAAGCGCTATTCGATGTATCAATCTTGATTTTATCACCTTCATTGATGAATAAAGGTACATTGATAGTAGCACCTGTTTCAACAGTAGCAGGTTTTGTAGCATTAGTAGCTGTATTTCCTTTTACTCCTGGCTCAGCATAAGTAACTTCTAAAATTACAGATGCAGGCATATCTACTGCTAATGGTAATTCAGTATCTGAATTAATTTGAACCATTACAGTTTCTCCTTCTTTCAATAATTCTGGAGCATCTAATACATCTTTTAATAACGTAATTTGCTCATAAGTTTCCACATTCATAAAGTGGAACTGATCTCCCTCTGGATATAAATATTGGAATTTATGCGTCTCTACTCTTACTGTATCGATTTTGTGACCAGCAGAAAAAGTATTCTCTAATACTCTTCCATTAGTAACGCTTCTCATTTTTGTTCTAACAAATGCAGGCCCTTTTCCAGGTTTAACGTGTAAAAACTCAACAATTTTATAAATATCATTGTTGTATTGGATACATAAACCATTTCTAATATCAGCTGTTGTTGCCATTCTTTTTTGTATTTAGTATTACTAATATATTCCTGAATATCCTCTCATAATTCCTCTTGAAGAATTACGGATAAACATTAAAACTTCATCTCTTTCTGGAGTTGCTTCCATATCTGCTTCTATAATCTCAAGTGCTTGACTTGTATTATAGTTCTTTTGATATAAAATACGATAGATCTCTTGAATCTCTCTTATCTTTTCTGGCTCATATCCTCTTCTTCTCAATCCTACTGAGTTAATACCAGCATAAGAGATTGGTTCACGAGCTGCCTTAATATAAGGAGGAACGTCTTTACGCACTAATGTACCTCCAGTCACAAATGAATGTGATCCGATAGTACAGAATTGATGTACAGCAACTAATCCTGCTAAAACTACATAGTCCCCTATGGTAACATGTCCTGCTAGTGTACTTGAGTTAGAAAAAATACAGTTATTACCAACGATACAATCGTGTGCAATATGACTATACGCTTGAATCAAACAGTTATCTCCGATAATTGTTTTATATCTATCTTTTGTTCCTCTATTGATTGTTACACACTCTCTGATGGTAGTATTATTACCTATCTCTACAGTAGTAACTTCTCCTTCGAATTTTAAATCTTGTGGTTCTGCTGAAATAACTGCTCCAGGAAAAATCTTACAATTCTTTCCGATGCGAGCTCCTTCCATAATAGTAACATTTGATCCTATCCATGTTCCTTCCCCTATTTCAACATTATTGTGAATGGTTGTAAAAGGTTCTATAACAACATTTCTAGCTATTTTAGCTCCAGGATGTACATATGCTAAAGGCTGATTCATATTCTTAGTTATTTGTTATTTTTGAAATCTGAGCCATTAATTCAGCCTCAGCTACTAATTTTCCGTTTGCATATGCATACCCTTGCATATGACATATTCCTCTTCTTATTGGCGTAATAAGTTCTAATTTAAATACCAAAGTATCACCTGGGTGTACCTTATTTTTAAACTTAACATTATCCATTTTCATAAAATAAGTAAGATAGTTCTCTGGATCTGGTACAGTACTCAAGATCAAGATCCCTCCTGACTGAGCCATTGCTTCACAAATAAGTACTCCTGGCATAACTGGTGCACCAGGGAAGTGTCCTACGAAGAATGGTTCATTCATGGTTACATTCTTAAGTCCCACAACATGCTTATCAGACATTTCTAAAATCTTATCTACTAATAAGAATGGTGGTCTATGAGGCAATAAAGCCATAATCTTATTCACATCCATAAGTGGCTCTGCATGTAAGTCATAAGATGGAACCTGATTGCGCTTTTCATTGCGAATAATCTTAGACATTTTTTTAGCAAAATTAGTATTTACCGAATGTCCTGGTTTATTAGCAATCACTTTACCTCTAATTCTAGTCCCTATTAAAGCTAAATCTCCGATTACATCAAGTAATTTGTGACGAGCAGCTTCATTTGGGTAATGTAAAGTTAAGTTATCTAAAACTCCATTTGGTTTAACAGCTATTTCGTCTTTACCAAATGCTTTTTTTAGATGTTCCATTGTTTCTGGAGATATATCTTTATCTACATACACAATAGCGTTATTTAAATCCCCTCCTTTAATCAGTCCATTCGCTAGCAATGCTTCTAGCTCATGTAAGAAACTAAAAGTACGCGCTTCTGAAATCTCTTCTTTAAAGTCAGACATTGATTTCAATGTAGCATTCTGCGTACCCAATACTTTAGTACCAAAATCAACCATAGCAGTCACTTGGTAACTATCAGAAGGCATTACAATTATCTCACTTCCTGTTTGTTCATCTACAAAAGAAATAACTTCTTTTACGATGTATTCCTCACGTTCAGCTTCTTGTTCTACGATACCTGCTTTTTCAACTGCTTCAACAAAGTACTTAGAAGACCCATCCATAATTGGCGGTTCTGATGCATTTAGCTCAATGATAACATTATCTAAATCACATCCTACAAAAGCCGCTAATACATGCTCTGTTGTCTGTATTTTAACTCCCTTTTTTTCAAGGTTTGTACCACGTTGTGTATTCACAACATAATTAGCATCCGCTTCTATAATTGGATGTCCCTCTAAATCCATACGTACAAAAGTAAACCCATTATTAATAGGTGCTGGCTTTAAAGTCATTGTTACCAATTGACCTGTATGTAATCCAACCCCACTAAGAGTTACCTCATTCTGGATGGTTTTTTGTTTAACCATAATTAAATTTCTTTAAGTATTTTGAAAAGGCTATTCGTTTATTTTCTTTTTCATTGATTCGATATCACTAACTATCTTTGAGAAGTTCTTAAAGTAGCTATATGATTTCAAGAATTCATTATGTGCCAATGCAGGACTACCTTGCACAGCCGCACCGTTCTCTAAATTTTTAGTTACACCTGATTGAGCCTGAATGCGTACATTATCACCTATTGTTAAATGTCCTACTATTCCTACTTGTCCTCCGATCATACAGTTCTTCCCTATTTTTGTAGATCCTGCCACTCCTGTTTGAGAAGCGATTACAGTATTTTCACCTATCTCTACATTATGTGCTATCTGAATTTGATTATCCAGCTTTACTCCTTTGCGAATAACAGTAGACCCTAGTGTAGCTCTATCAATTGTTGAGGCAGCACCTATCTCTACATTATCTTCAATGATAACATTACCAATCTGTGGAACTTTATTAAATGTCCCATCTGGATTAGGTGCAAAACCAAATCCATCAGAACCTATAATTACTCCTGCATGAAAAGTACAATTAGCTCCTATTACAGTCTCTGAATAGACACGAACTCCTGCAAATAAAACTGTATTCTCTCCAATACGAACATTGTCTCCTACAAATGTATTCGGATATATCTTTACGTTATTACCTATCTTTACATTCTTGCCAATATAAGCAAAGCTTCCTAGATACAAATCATCACCATACTCCACTCCCTCTGAAATAACTGATGGTTGCTCTATTCCTGATTTCATTAATTTCACTTGATTGTAGTACTCTAATAACTTAGAGAATGCCTTATACGCATCATCTACTTTAATTAAAGTTGCCTTGATAGGGTGCTCTGGTTCGAACGTTTTGTTAACGATAACCACAGAGGCATTTGTTGTATATATATGGTGTACGTATTTAGGATTTGCTAAAAAAGAAATAGACCCTTCTGTTCCTTCTTCTATCTTAGCCAATGTACTTACTTCGATTGTAGGGTTTCCTACAATCTCTCCTTCTAATACTGACGCTATTTGTTCTGCTACTATTTTCATCGGGGCAAAAATATAAAATATAATTGAAATTTAACTTTCAAAAACGTTTTTTGGATAACAAACAAAATACTTTGTCACCACTTTCGTCAATGATTTTAAGTTTAGCTCATCAGATACAGACAAGACATCTTTTGTCGTGCCATCTTTTTTTAGTATCATAATAGGCTCTTTATCTTTACTATACGCTTGATTCTCCATTTTACCTTTAAACACGAAGTATTTAGAAGCTTCATTAGAAATAGAATATTTCTTGGATACTTTATCTAGCATATTATTTAACTTTAATTTTGTTTCCTCTTTATCTGAAACAAATTCAATACGCAATAGCTCTCGATTAATAATCATTTTACTCAATTCTGACAAAATAAAGTCATTGTGAAATTGCCATGACTTAAGCGCTCCTAAGATATCTGAATCATCTAATAGAGCAAAGTTTTCTAATCCTACTTGATCGAAATCCCCTTCGTCTATTTGATTCTTTAAAAAGAATTGCAAAGACTCACTACACCACAGCTCCACTCCTTTATGAGTCAATTCTTTTGCGCGTTTTAACACACGTACTAATATTAGTTCTGCACATACACTTGTCTTGTGTAAATAAGCTTGCCAATACATTAGCCTACGTGCGATCAAGAACATCTCTACAGAGTAAATCCCCTTCTTTTCTACAACTAATTCATCATTCACGACATTCAGCATCTGAATTAATCGCTCTGAATTAATATTACCTTCAGCTACACCACTATAGAAGCTATCTCTTTTTAGGTAGTCCATACGATCCATATCCAATTGACCTGAAATCAATTGTAACATAAACTTGCGGTGATATTCACCTTTGAATATTTTAATAGCTAAATCTAGCTTTCCTCCAAACTCTCTATTCAAGCGATTCATAAATAAGATCGAAATCTCTTCATGATGCACTCCTTCTACGATGCTTTCTTCCATTGCATGCGAGAAAGGACCATGTCCTATGTCGTGAAGCAAAATCGCAACATATAGAGCATTCTCTTCTTCTTCTGAGATATCTACATTCTTAAAACGCAAAACTTGTACTGCCTTTTGCATTAAATGCATACAACCTAAGGCATGATGAAAACGAGTATGATGAGCACCAGGATATACTAAATAAGAAACGCCCATTTGAGAAATTCTTCTCAAGCGTTGAAAATAAGGATGTTCTATTAAGTCGTATACCAAAGAGTTTGGTATAGAAATGAATCCATATATAGGATCATTTAGAATCTTAAGTTTATTAATGTTAGCCAATTAAAGTCATTTTTATAAACATATACAAATATAGCATATATATTAAAAAAACCGCACCCCTTTTAGAAAGAAAGATGCGGTTAATCTTAATATTTCTGTAATTTTATAACTCTTAAGCTTCTAAGTCTATTTGAAACGAATTTAGGAATACAATTGACTTCTCTATATCATAATGTAAAATACGATCTACATCAACAAAAGAAACCTCTTCTCTATAGACTTTTAAGAATGATTCAATAAACTCACTTGATTTAGCTGGTCGTCTGAATTCTAAAGCTTGTGCTGCATTCATCAATTCGATAGCTAAGATGCGCTCTAAATTATCTACTATACGCAACGTTTTAGTGGCCCCATTAGCCCCCATACTCACGTGATCTTCTTGTCCATTACTAGACACAATACTATCTACACTTGCAGGAGTTGCTAATTGTTTGTTCTGACTCACAATACTCGCAGCAGTGTACTGAGGAATCATAAACCCTGAATTTAAACCTGGATTAGAAACCAAGAAAGCTGGCAAACCTCTAAGTCCTGAAATCAACTGATAAGTACGACGTTCTGATATACTTCCCAATTCTGCTAGAGCGATCCCTAAGAAGTCTAATGCCAGAGCCAAAGGTTGCCCGTGAAAGTTACCTCCAGAAACGATGATATCGTCTTTATAGAATACATTAGGGTTATCTGTCACCGAGTTAATTTCAGTTTTAAATACGCGATTTACATAATCTATTGCATCTTTTGACGCTCCGTGTACCTGTGGAATACATCTAAATGAATAAGGATCTTGTACATGCTCTTTTGGGCGGCTAATTAATTCAGACCCTTCTAAAATTTCATTAAAAAACTGTGCTGTTTCTATCTGTCCTTTATGCGGTCTTACATAGTGAATTAATTCGTTAAAAGGCTCTATCCTTCCATCAAATCCTTCTAAAGAAATAGCTCCGATTACATCAGCTAAATAAGATAATTTCTTTGCTTTTAATAAGATATAACATCCATAAGCACTCATAAACTGAGTTCCGTTTAGCAAAGCTAATCCTTCTTTAGATTTTAGTTTAATTGGTTCCCATCCGTGATTAGCTAATACTTTATTCGCAGGTTGTCTAAACCCGTCACAGAACACTTCTCCCTCTCCGATCAAAGGCAAAGTTAAGTGAGCTAATGGAGATAAGTCACCAGATGCCCCTAAAGAACCTTGATTATAGACTACAGGAAGGATATCGTTATTAAAGAAGTCCATTAATCTCTCCACAGTCTCTAACTGAACCCCTGAGTTACCATAACTAAGAGATTTTACTTTTAGTAATAGCATTATTTTAACAATCTCTTCAGGAACTATTTCTCCTGTTCCACACGCATGAGACATCATTAAGTTCTCTTGCAGTTGAGATAAGTTATCATTGTCTATTTTAACGTTACACAATGAACCAAACCCTGTATTAATCCCATAAATAGGATCTGCTTGTTTAGCCATTTTATCGTCTAAATACATACGACAATTAACAATATTTGCTCTTGCTTCTTCAGAGAGTTGTATTTTTTGACCTTGAGTTAAAATCTCGTTTAACTTCTCGATTGTAAATACATCTGAAGTAATATAATGTACTAATTCCATATTTGTATATTGGTGGTATATAAAATTTATCTTGTAAACACTAAATTGTTACCTTTAGAGTCCGCTTCACTCCATCCATACCCATCTACATTAAACTTCTTAAGACCATCTATATCATTTACGTTATTATCTATGATATAACGCACCATCATCCCCCTTGCTTTTTTAGCATAGAAGCTAATTGTCTTTAGCTTGCCATCTCTTAGTTCTTTAAAATCAGGAGTAACTATAGTCCCTTTAATCGCCTTTTTATCTATGGCACTAAAATACTCATTACTAGCCAAGTTAATTAATAACTCATCTTGTTTCATTTCTTTGTTTAATGCATCCGCTAAAATTGGTTTCCAAAACTCATATAGATTTGCATTTGTTCCTACAGCCATTTTGGTTCCCATTTCTAAGCGATATGGTTCTATTTCGTCTAAAGGTTTTAACAAGCCATAAAGACCTGATAAAATTCTCAATTTATCTTGTAATACATCTATTTTTTCTGCTGTTAAGCTATATGCGTCTAACCCTGCATATACATCTCCATTAAAGGCAAATACAGCTTGTCTAAAATCATTTTCTCTTCCTGCTTTTTTCACAAAAGCTCTCTCTTGATTTCTCTTCCAATTTAGTTCTGCCAGATTATTAGAAATCTTCATCAATAACTCTAAATCTAGAGGAGTTTTAGATTGTAGCACTTCATTGATCACTTTTGATTCTTTGATAAACGAAGCTTTTGTAGCTTTTTCTACAGGCACTGCTGTTGTGTAATCTAAACTCTTAGCAGGTGATATTAAAATTTTCATATTCTCTTTTTTTTAGCATCCCAAATATAGGATAACTATTTAGATTTTCATATTTCGCCTTCTTGTGTTTTTAGGTTTTATCCTTGTTTTAACACTTTTTAAAACAGACTTTCTTCCTAAAGAGTTCTCTATAACTCCCACCTACCTCATTACTAAAGAGATAATATCTAAAATAAAATCTATAA
The DNA here is from genome assembly GCF_038039805.1 of Myroides odoratimimus. Classification (GTDB taxonomy): domain Bacteria; phylum Bacteroidota; class Bacteroidia; order Flavobacteriales; family Flavobacteriaceae; genus Flavobacterium; species Flavobacterium odoratimimum_B. The sequence goes on along the minus strand of NZ_JBBPHK010000002.1, from coordinate 317,889 downwards.
AAATGAAACCATACTCAGAATGTACTTTCTAAAATACTCTGAACGTATTAGGATTTATTAATTGCCCTTGTATATACTTCTAAGCCCATCCAATATTTATCCCTATATATAGTATAGTCTATATCAAATCGATCTGTAAATAAACTGATTGTTTTAAAGACATCTATAGATGCCTTTTTATAATCTTTTGTTGCAAAGAATAAGGTACGTTCTCCTGCTCCAGTCTCTCTTGCTACACTATTAAGATTGCCTGATTCTAAAATCACATCTTCTATGTCATCCATACTATTTAAGTCCTCTTTACTCGGCAATCCATCTTCACGACCTTTATATTTTATAGATACCTTAACCACCCAAGGATAGGACATTTTTTGATCCCAGTTTAAGAAACTCGTATTAACGACCACAATTAAAGGCTCATGATCAGTATTACTTTCTAATATAGAATAAGTATCCTCCTCATTATTGCGAATTACACTATCATATTTTTCTACAAACTCTGTTTCCCTATAACTTAAATAATCACTTAACTTAGACACCGGAATCACCTCTCCTTCAACCCCTTCTTCTCCACTCACTTCTAAGTAATCAATCATCGTCATTGTCTTAATCTCACCTAGATAGTTGTCTAAGAATATGTAGAGAGCATTTCCTATTTCTTCTTCATTCTCAGGTGTACATTCTTTCACTATAAAACGCAGGTGGATATAATCTGGATATACATCGTCATGAATAGGTATAAACGAAACAGTCTCTTCATCTAATAAAAAACCATTCATATTGAGCCCTATTCCTTTTACACTTGGTTTACAGCTGATAAATCTCCATCTCTTATGCTCAGGGGCTGCCTGAACAAATTCATCCACAAAGGGCAATGACTTTAACCTACCATCAGGAGTAATTATTAATTCTCCTATTCCATCTTTACCCATACCAGTTAGCATATTAAAATCTGTATTAATAGCCTTTAACCTAGGACTGACAATATCTATAAAATCCTCCACTACTCGTTCATGATTTTCTATTGTCTTATAGAATTTTGATTCATTAGCAATAAACCAATCCCAAAACTGTTGATACTGCTCCTCTAATTCAACAGTATTAGCTTCTTTAACACCCTTTCCAAATAATTTATCGAAAAAACCCATAACCTCTCTTTTTAAACTTAAGCACTAAAAGTACACTTTTTTCAATAAAATACAAGAAACTCCTCTGTTCTACTTTTATAACTAAAAAAGCTCACTATGTATTGTCCTACACAGTGAGCTTTAAAACTATTTTAACTTCTATTATTGATCGCTTAATGCTTTCATAAATACTATTATATCAGCGATTTCACCTTCTGTTAAATCTAAAGGATCTTCTGGCAAAGTTTGACTTTCGACTTTTAGTCCTAAACCTAATCCCCCTCCTTTATTATAAAAATCCATCACTTCCTCTAGTGTGCCATACACTCCATTATGCATATAAGGACCACTCTCTCCTATATTTCTAACCGTAGTAGTTTTAAAGGAATGTTTTAGTTGTGGTAGATCTGTATTATAGACATATCTACCCAAATCAGCATCTAACACTGTCCCTTCTTTATTAGCTGGAACACCTAATACTTCTTGTTCTGAATTGGTAAAATACGGAGGCACTGTTCCATTAAACACAGGCATAAAGTGACAAGTGGCACACTGTGCCTTACCTACGAATAGATTAAAACCATTTTTTTCCTGTTCTGTCATCGCTTTATTATCTCCTCGCATATATTGATCAAAACGAGAATTAAAAACAGATAACGAACGTATAAATGTTGCTAAAGCATTCTCTAACTGCCATACTTCAATATCTTTATCCGAATTAAAGACCGTTTTAAACTGCTTCTTATATGTTTCTGATTCATTTAAGTGAATGACTATTTCTTTTAGATCTCCATGCATTTCATCCTTATTCGTAATCACATCAGAAGACTGACTTTCTAGAGTCACACTTCTCATATCCCAGAATTGTCCGTGATAATAAGACGCATAGTTTAGAGATGGTGTATTGCGCGCTAATGGACTCTCCTTTAGGTCTAAGGCAGTTTTCAGCCCATCTGTATAAGCTTTATCCTTATGGTGACAGTCTGCACAGCTTCTCACGCCATTCTTAGACAACTGTTTGTCAAAAAACAATTCTTTTCCTAACGCTATTTTATCAGGAGTCAAGTAATAGGTAGAATCTGGCATAAAGGCATTAAGGTTAATCAAATCTTTATCAAATAAAGATCTCACACTTCCTTTTACCACTTGATTTCCATCCCTAAACGGTATGTTTAACGCATGTTGTACATCTACTATCCCTTGCGAAATCGGATCTAGATACGCAGTAATCAACGTTAGGTAATCAAATGTGTTTTTATCAGGATTCTTGTCACAGATGGCCATTGCCTTATCTATTAAGCTAATAACCTCTTTTACTTCCTCTAATTTATCCCACTCTTTATTTATAAGTAGTGCTTGCTTTACTCCTTTTAAACTTGCAGTAGCCTCTATAAATTGTAATTTACTAGCTGGAGTGTCAAAACCTGTAATTCCTAATGCGATAATCTGAAATACCTCCATCTTTAACGCTTCTAATACCAAGTCTTCTGAAATAGTAATCACCTCAAAATTCTTACGCATACTTAGAGCAAAGTTCTTCAGCCGCTTACTATCTAATAATAGGTCAGAAAACTCTTCTGTATTAACTTCTGGATATAGATATTCTTCTACTACCTGAAATCCCTCTGCAGGGATAAACTTATTTTCATCTAAGTCTAACTTGTCTAATGCTGGCCCATTAATTGCTTTGCTCGTATGGGGTAGAAAGTAAGACACTGCCCACTCTATCTCTTTATAAGCTAATCTACTAGAGACAAAAGCTTCTCTAATCGCTGTACTATCAGCTCGATCTTCTACTTTTTTTACTAATTGATCTATATTATGGGCTAAACTATCTATTTTAGGTATTAAGTAGTTGTTATACTTAATGTCTTGATACGCTTTAGTCTTATCAGTACAACTCCATAGACTTATAGCTAAAACTATTATTGTAATATATCTAAAAATTCTCATAGGCATAAAAAAAGACCTCCAGCAGTATATAGAATATACCTCTAGAGGTTACAAAACACTATATTCTAATCTATCTTTCTACATTGCGGATGATCACTACTTGACCTCCTTCTTTATTCTTATTCACTCCAGCTTTATCTGCATTAGCAAACTCGTCTTTCTGCCAAGTATGTGAGTGAATATTTACTGAGAACGTATTAGGTACTCCTACTAAATCAGAGATATCTTCCATCGCGCCGAATTCCCACGATCCGAACTTCTCTAGATTCCCCGATTGATTGTAATTCTTTTGCCACTCAGCATCTCCTCTGTTGTGTTTCATATTTAACCACGGTTTATATGACCCGTCAGCTATTTTATATTGCCAGATATAAGAATCGTGCTTAGCATCTGCATAGTATGAATCTCCATCCTCTTGGATATATACATAGTTCTCAGTCACACATAAGTTATCTGGATTGATTAGATCAGTACCTGGCTTACTATCTCCTTCTGCAGCCACTGATAACTTACCTGTCATCATACCATTTTTATCTAATACTAATTTATATACACGTCCCCACATAGTATATCCTGCCACAGGATTACCTCCACTAGCCTGACCTGTAGCTGTAAAGTATACTTCATTTCCATTACCTGCCCCTTTTCTATAATCTACATCCTCTACACGAGAGAAACGGATTACACCTAGATCCATATTCTTTTGATTAATCTGAGCACCTGTTAGATCTTTAGCAGCTGGTATCTCTACGAACTCTACATCGTATTCTTTTCCTTTCTGCATATCCATTTCAGTATATCCTCCTGACTTGCGTTTCAATGCATATAGCTTACCTCCACTTAAATCTCCTTTATTCCCTACATACATAATTAACTGTCCAGCACTCTGATGACTAGAGCTATACCCTTGATCCTCTCCGATTAATATAATCGTCTTTCCATTAGATACATCTGCCGGAAGTGGTACAGCATTCTCCATACTCGCTTTACCTAATGCAGGTAATACGCGGTCTGTATTCGATTTAAGGTCTGTTGATCCTAATGGATCTATAGCATGTACCATACTCTCTTCTCCTGACTCACCTGCCGTCAAAAAAACAGGTCCAAATCCATGAACTTCTGGTTTTGCTAGTGTCGCTGAGCATAACCTTGTGATTCCTCCTATACCATCTACTATATATTCTCCTTTTACAGGTTTAAAACTCTTATCTAAAGTCACACGAGATACAGATTGCATAATCTCATGATTCGTAATCATCAAATATCCTTCTCCTTTAGGATCCTTCATAAATCCTGCTCCATCTGGCTGACCCCCGAATACAAAATCTGGAGATTCACTTAACTTATCTTCACTTGAGATAAGAGAGAATATCTCTAATTTTTCAAAACCTGGCATAGCATATACAAATGCAGGTGTTTTAGAATGATTTTTAAACTCGATACGCTCTTCTTTGTTGTCTTCTTCTCCTGACTTTGTAGAATTATCGTCATTACAACTCACGACTGTCGCTGTCATGATTAAACCTAAAATCCAAGTAGGCAATGTGTAGTTAATTTTCATTAGTTTAAATTTTTTGTTATGCCAAAATTACTATTGACATTTAATAAAATCATTACTCACGAATTAATAAATCTTTAACAAAAAGAAAATAAACAGCCTCAACTTAAAGGAATTGTATCTTTAATGTAAAATCTCCAAAATATAGTTCATAAAAAAAGGCAGTACTAATATTCAGAATACCAATACCGCCTTGTATATCAATAATTTACACAGAAAAATCACTACAAACAAAAAGCACTATCTGCTCCACCTATCTGCTCTACTTTATCATTATAGGTCATAAAACCTAATGCGTGCTCACTATCCCAAGAGCAATCAAATAAATAACCAATATGTGGGCTATCTGCTAAGGTCTCTGGTATAATATAAACAGTTAGAGGAGTTATCAGCATACCGAATGCCTCTACAGCTATTACATCAGGCATAAAAGCATCTTTATCTTCCCCCTCATATCCATAACGAGGCTGCCACTCCTTATATTTTGACATCAGTCCTTCTAATAATCTATCCAAAATGAATTGTTCTTTCTCCTTTAGCTGAGTGATTGTTGTTAGCAAGAGAGCCTCTGCCTCTTCTTGCGAGATTTCCTCTTCTAAATAATCTAACAATACCTCACAGCGCATTGGCTTTTTCATTTTAAAAAAATCTTTCCAAAAAGGCAATTCTAACGCTACTTCAATCTCTACCTCATCCTCATCTAGATGTTCTGGCAATACCACTGGATGTTCTAAATGTTCATTAAAAAATGTATAACAAAACGGCGCTCTAGTGAAGATATACTCAGGCTCTACAGCATAGCATAAGTTTAAGTAATACAGCGCTTTCTCCTCATTGCCACACGATAGACAGCATTCTCCTTTATAGTAGTTTCGGATATGTTCAGGATTGCGATCTCGGCTAATGTGTTTATCACTCTCATCAAGCCAATACATCATATTATCAAACTCCTTTAATCGGATATACTCATTAGTCATACGTCCTATAATAATAGAAGCAGCCTGTACATTATACTTACTATCATCTGCTATCCTCCATTGTTCTTCTATAAAAGCAATAAGATCCTCTACTGTATCTGTATTCGTTTTTAAACTATACCTGTCTAGATAACTATATATACGATCTATTACTACTTGTGCCTCTTCCATACTATTTTTATTTTTCAAGGCTAAAATTAGGAAATTTATATTTTATAAAGTGAATGAGATATACTCTACTAAAAATATATAATCGACCTTTATCAAATTGAATGGCACAAAATATTTGATTTACATAATAACAACTAAATATATTCTATCTATTAAAACGAAAATGGTACTTTTTACTATTCTCAAAAAGCACTAACATTTATTCTCAAAATGTTAGTTCTGTAACTACCGAACCATATACAAACCCAGTAAATACAAGAGGTTAAGAGCTAAAAAAAGCACTTTGTTCGGGCACGCTTTGGAAGTTGTTCGGAAAAGTATTGCAAAAAGGGGGGCTTTTCCGACGAAGCACCGACAAACACCGCATAAACACTAGGAAAACAAGACAAGCGTTTTTTAGTAATTTTAAACCGATAGTACTAAATGAGAGTTTTTTAACCTTAAAAAATATAGTACTTTTTAAAGCCAAATAAAGAAGTGCTTTTGCTTTGATTTATATACTTTTAAGTTACCAAGTATGCAGACAAGGATCTGATTTAAAGCAAAATACTCTGCAAATATACAAAAAAACTTTAACTCCTTTTGAGATTACAAATCAAATCCCTCCTAACGAATAAGAAAATGACTTATAGAACCTATTTTTCTCATCGTGAATCAAAGAAAGATATATGGGAGTACTGCGGATAATCTATTTAGTGTACAGTAAGTCTAAAGTTTTAACTAAATTAGCTCCCTTATAAACGAAATTCCCTACAACTAAAGGGACTGTACAGACTTTTAAAATAAAAATATGAATACTTCTAATCAGCCTATCAAAATAGGTATTGTAGGTTATGGTAACTTAGGAAAAGGTGTAGAACTTGCTATTCGTCAAAATACTGATTTAGAATTAGTAGCTGTCTTCACTAGAAGAGATCCTCAAAGCATCCCTACTAAAGCCAAAGCGATACATATCGATCAAATCACAGATTATAGAGATATCATCGATGTAATGATTATCTGTGGTGGGTCTTCTACTGATCTACCTGAGCAAGTGCCTTATATTGCACAATGGTTTAATACAGTTGATAGCTTTGACACCCATGCTAAGATTCCTGAGTTCTTTAATACGGTAAACAAAGCGGCTAAAGATCACAATAAGTTGAGCCTTATCTCTACAGGATGGGATCCGGGGCTATTCTCAATGCTTAGATTATTAGGAGAAAGTATCTTACCTCAAGGAGAAACGTATACATTCTGGGGGAAAGGACTAAGCCAAGGACACTCTGACGCGATTAGACGTATTTCTGGAGTTAAAGGCGGTGTACAATATACTATCCCGATAGAAAGTGCTTTAGATAGAGTTCGCCAAGGAGAAAACCCTGTGTTAACTACAGCTGAGAAGCATGAGCGTATCTGCTATGTAGTAGCAGAAGATGGTGCTGATACTTCTATCATAGAGCACACTATTAAAACAATGCCTAACTACTTTGCTGATTATAACACTACAGTACACTTTATCTCTGAGGAAGAACTTAAAGCAAATCACTCTGCTATGCCTCATGGTGGTAAGGTATTTAGATCTGGTATCACAGGGACAGAGACTAAACAAAATATAGAATTTGGACTAACTCTTGAGAGCAACCCTGAGTTCACAGCTAGTGTATTAGTAGCCTTCTCACGTGCCGTATATAAATTAGCTCAAAAAGGAGAAACAGGTGCTGTGACTGTATATGATATCCCTCTAGGTGCGTTATCTCCTAAGTCTGCTGAAGATCTAAGAAGAGAAATACTGTAATTCAATTAGGAATTTAGAATCTTTGCCTATGGTATAGGGTACGTATATCACGTCCATACGGCACACCAAGGTAAGGACGTATCACATATGTCCATCACACCGATTAGACATGCAGTCAGCACACTATACATTCCCCACCTTAGGAGGGGTGCCTGAAAGGCGGGGTGATTAACCTATTGCCCGCAGGGCAGGTAATTCCTAATTAAAAAAAGAGGCATAAGCCTCTTTTTTTAATTACATTTCTATTATAATAAATTCGCTTCTTCTGTTTAGCTGATGATCCGCTTCACTACATGGCACTCCATTAGAACATCTGTTCTGTAGTTGGCTTTCTCCATATCCCCTACCTGTCAGACGGTTTGGTTCTATACCTTGAGAAATCATCCATTTAATAGTTGCTTTCACACGTCTATCTGATAAGGCCAAATTATAAGTGTCATTTCCTCTACTATCTGTATGTGAACGCACATCTATCTTCATAGCTGGATACTCTCTCATTACCTCAACAACCTTCATTAGCTCAATGGCTGCATCTCTACGAATAAATGATTGATCAAAGTCAAAATAGATAGGCTGTAGCTTTAATTTTTTAAATAAGTCATCATTAATCCCTATTGTCTCATATGATTTATCTAAACCAATATTCACTTCCTTATCACCCGTCACATCAGCAGCTGCAAATACTAACTCTACTGTACTATACTCAGGAGCCTCTGCCTTAATACGATATTTATCACTACAATCTAAAGTCTCAGAACTATATCTACCCTGCTCATCTGTCTGTATAGTTTTAGATTTTTCATATAATCCATCAGATATTACTACAGTAGCATTAGGTATTCCTTTTTTGGTTTTAACATCATAGACTGTACCTACGATATGTTCTAAACACGCTTTCTGGATAAAAGAATAGATATCATCTCCTCCTAAGCCTTCAGGTCTGTTAGAACTCACATATCCTGCATTCGTCTCTCTATTGATATAAATAGAAAAATCATCAAATGGGCTATTAATAGGCGCTCCTAAATTAACTACTTCTCCTATCACTCCGTTTTTCTCTAACTTAGCCGAAAAGATATCCAACCCTCCTAAACCAGGATGACCGTCTGAAGCAAAGAATAAATAATTATCAGAAGAGATGAATGGAAATGTCTCACGCCCTGCTGTGTTTACTTTATTTCCGATATTCTCTACTCCTCCATACACATGGTTTGGGTACAGAGCTACTCTAAAGATGTCTGACTGCCCTTCACTGCCTTCTCTATCAGAAGAAAAGTACAGCCATTCATTATCTGGTGTCAATGCTGGGTGAGCCGTATTGAAGTTATCTGAATTGATAGGCAATTCTCTTATATCTCCCCAAGTACCATTAGCCTGCTTAGTAGCACTGAATATCTTTAATAGAGAAGAATTCTTCTTATTGTTCTTACGCTTTCCTTTTAGATTCGAATTATTACGAGTAAAAAACATCGTTTTACCATCTTTCGTAAACACTGCTGTAGCATCATTCACCTTAGAACTCAATTCAGGTGCATACACAACAGGCTCTCCTAACTTACCATCTGCTAAGATCGTACTACTGTACAGGGTAGTAAAACTCTCATTCGTCCACTCGTGTAATTTTTTGCTAGACAGCTTGTCTGAAGGGCGTGCAGAAGTAAAAATAAGCTGATCTTCCACTACACTAGCCCCATAGTCAGAATAAGGTGTATTAATATTAGCGTGCACTAACTCATAACGAGTTACTTTATTCTCTATTGTATTTAAATAATCCTTATTAGCGATATACAACTTGGCTCTAGAATCTTCCTTCTCTAAGGTTACAAACTGTTCCATTACTTTTTTAGAAGCATCATATTGTTCAGCTGCTTTTAATGTCTGTGCGTAACGATAGTAGTACTCAGAAGGGATCTTCACTGTACCCTTATCATCATACTCACCATTGAATAGCTCTGTATACCACTTATTAGCATCCAACAACTTTCCATTAAAATAATATGAATCGGCTAACTTCATCAATATATCTCCATTGATATATCCTTTCTTAGCCATGCGTTCATAGATTTTTATAGCATCTATATAAGCTAGTTTTTCATACTCTTTATCGGCTTTCTTCTCAGCTACACGCTGAGCTTGTACACTAGTACTTAGCGCAAATAAAGCAATACTTAATAAACCTGTTTTTAGTAATTGTTTTCTCATACGTTAGATTGGGAATATGGGGTTAATCACCTAATACAAAACTACATTAAGTATTGTCAAAAACACAACAAAACAAGAACTACACCTACAATAATACCACTTAATATGTATTTTATAAATATTTACAAAACAAGCCCTAATACAAAAACATCATTACCAAATAAAAACTAAATATTTAATACTTTTTAACACCATGCGATATAATAAGTCTACACTCTATATAATGTCCACTTAATACACTTGGACTAGTAAGCTTTTGATTCTTTTAGGCAATTCTCTTACCAAAAAAAGGAAGCCTGTATTAATTAGCTTAGTAAGCGAACTAATGCAGGCTCCATATAGACAGAAAGAGTCATAGTATTCTATTACCCATCTATGCTCATTTCAATACATTCTTTATTAGAAAGTTCTATATCTATAATATGATCAGCTATAAGCTCGTCTCCTATCGAAATAGAGGCTGTAATATCACTCAGATTATGCAAGTAAATTCTAGCACTAAATAAGGCTAAAGTATCATACCAGTAGTCATCTGCTTTTCCATCCAAAAACGGAAGAAAGCTATTCTTTTCACTATTATAGAAACTAATTAAACTCTCTCTTAAATCAGCAAGCCAATATATATAGTCTATTACTTTTGTTTTAGCTCTGTCATCGAAGGGGATAGAGCTAATAATGACAAAGCGATCAAGTGGACAGTATTTATTAAAAATCACTACTTGCTTGTTCTTGATACAATAATGATTAGTATAGTTATCTACAAGAGCGATATCCTCGGGGAATAAAAGATCAATTGTTTTTCTTTCTCTCAATTTTCGAAGATCCTTGACTCCAAAAATATCTTTATGAGTCTTTGCTTTTTCAGAAAAAACAAAAAGTTTATTTTTAAGCTTATGGTTTTTATCCCCACCAACTTCAAGCAATAATTTATAAGCAGACTCCCAATACTCTAATAATGCATAAATATGACTTTGCAGCAATAAATTCTCACTCGTTTGTTCATCTGCTTGTAGTTCATACAATAAATCAAATAAATCAGACGCTAAGTCATTAACACTATAACTCTCTCTAAACATTTTAGAAAGTTCATTATACTTTTTTTTATATAAATTTATACTCATCATCTTTTTAATTAAATCTAATTATCTCCTCCTATATCCTAGATATTTTTATAAATGTTCTACAAGATCATTTTCTTAAGACATTCCCTTCCTGATTAGGTCACTAAAGTTCTCTATATGTGCTATTTGATTAAACTTAAGTTATCCTTACTCTGCACAGAGAAATAAAATAGTATAAACAATAAATTTCTGAGTAATAAAGTTAATTATTTTAGCATTCAATAGCTAAAGATAAAGAAAAGAATAATCACTTATATTTGCATCGCACTCTTTCAATCTATTTATATATAAATCGAAGGATTATCTCTATATATTACTATGACACAGACACTAGATCAGAAGTTTACAAAATACGAAAAATTCGTTATTTTTATATTAGCCATTACACAATTCACTGTTATTCTAGATTTTATGGTTATGGCTCCGTTAGGAGATCTCTTGCTAAAAAGCTTATCTATGTCTACACAAAATTTTGGGATAGCAGTATCTGCTTATGCATTTAGTGCAGGAGCAGCAGGATTGCTGACAGCAGGTTTTGCTGACAAATTTGATAGAAAAAAGCTTTTACTATTCTTCTATATTGGCTTTATCATTGGAACCTTGTTCTGTGGCTTAGCCAACTCTTATGAGACATTAGTATTCGCTCGTATCTTTACAGGGTTATTTGGAGGAGTTATAGGCTCTATCTCTATGGCTATTATCACAGATATATTCTCGCTCAAACAGAGAGGACGAGTAATGGGATTTATACAAATGGGATTTGGAGCGAGTCAAGTACTTGGGATTCCTATAGGACTATACATCGCTAACAAATGGTTTTGGGAAGCTCCGTTTTTTATGATTGTAGGGTTATCATTACTTATTGCTATAGCCATTGCGCTTTATTTAAAACCTGTAAAAGACCACTTAAGTCTGCAACCTCAAAAAAAGGTGCTCGTACATCTGTGGAATACTGTTAAAAACAAAGATTATAGAATAGGATTTATGTCTATCACCATGCTATCTGTAGGAGGATTTATGATGATGCCCTTCGGAACCATATTCGCTGTAAACAACTTAGGTGTTCATCCAGATCAGTTACCTATCTTATTTATGATATCTGGAGTTACTTCATTAACATTAATGCCTTTTATAGGTCGTTTAAGCGATAGAGTAAGTAAGTACAAGCTATTTACCATTGCATCTATTTGGCTAATGATAGTTAGTGTTGTGTATACTAACTTTTCTCAGATCCCATTTGCTTTAGTCGTTGGAACAAATATCTTAATGATGATCGGTATTATGAGTCGTATGGTTCCTTCATCAGCCTTAAACAGTGCTGTGCCTGATACAGCTGACAGAGGAGCTTATATGAGTATTACTTCTTCTCTTCAACAAATATCAGGTGGTATCGCGGCTGCTATAGCAGGACTGATTGTCTATCAAGAGCACGATAACAGTCCTCTTGTCAATTATAATATTGTGGCATATGTACTTGTTGTTGTTTCTACGATTAGTATTCTTTTAATGGGTAGAGTGAACAAACTGATCCGCAAACGAACTTTATAATAAGCAATAAGGGAGGTAATACCTCCCTTATTGCTTATCTATACCTCTGTAGTACGAGAACGTTCCTCCTGAAGTAAGCGTTCCTCCTCCTCCTCATCTGCATCTATCTCTGTCACTAAAGTCCATATATCATTAGTTGTTTTTAAATACTGCGATAGTATACTTTCTCTCTCTATTCTTACCATTACTCTTCTCAAACTAGTTAAAAAGCCATTAGTAAAATCATCGAATTGATCTTGATCTTCTAAATCCTTTACAATACTGTGATATGCATCTTCTATAGGCTCATAAAGACGAGCTCCAAGATCTCTAAGCTCTAAAACATAATCTTCTACAACTTCATATGTCCAATCTGGTGGGTAATACTGCCTCTCTCTATTCAGTACATCTGTATCTAAACTCAATAACACATACCCATTATAAGCACTACAGTTAAAAGCAAAAGAACAAAACACCTCTTCCTTTAAACTAGATCGACTAATCAACTCTATAGACTGTCTCACATAACCATATACAGATTCTTCAAACTTATAGTGTTCCTCAAACGCTTTCCAATTCACTATTTCTATCATGTTTATTGTTTTATTTTAGTATCTCCATTTGCGAAGCAAATCAGTTCCTATCAACTCTTCTACTATTTCTTCTGTCCATTGATCTACTTTATCCTGCCCTACTTCTCCAAACAAATCTGCTTGTGCAAAAATCAAACACCCTTTTAAATAATCATCAAAATGGTCAAACATCTTAGTAAAATAAGGCTGACTATCATGGTCAAAATAATAGATTTCTTTAGTCTCTTTATGAAAGCAGAACATATTACCATTACCTAAATAATCACTAAAAGTAACTAAGTAAGGTAAAACCATTAAGTCTTTCTCTGAAAATCGAGGTCCGTACTCTGGATGAGGTTCCCATATTTTACCAATATAATCTATTTCATCAAAGCTAATCAGCTTTTCTCCTATATCGGCTACCCCAAACACTTTATAGAACTCCTTTAAAGAATTTGGTAAATTTGTTCCTATTCTAGCTTCTAACTCTTGGATTTCTCTTTCTGATTTAGGATTTGCCAAATCATTTCCCCAATTATCTGCTAAAGACGCTATGATTAGCCTGGTATTTTCTTCCCATAAAGAATCACCTATAGTAGTAAAAGGAATAATGATGTCTTCCTTCTTATCTATACATAATGTTATCATTTGGTCTAAAGAATAATGTTATCAAATAGAATAATACTCCTTCTTCGTCTCTAAACTGAGCTATCCAACGTCCCCAAGTTTCTGGTGCTATTTCTAATTTATTACCAAAACTATCTGTATACATCCACTTGTCAAAAATATCTTTCTTTAAACTAGCGCTTTCTCTACCAGATTTATAGTTATAATTGCCCATTAAATCCTTTCCGATAGAATATTTTATTCCCCTTTTCTTGTCTTCGTATATTTTATTTCCAAAAAGATCTGTACCGTATTCTATCTTATTTCCTTGGTTATCTTTTATCGTCACTTTGCCAAACATATCCACCTCATAAGTTGCTGTATAACGATTAGTATACTTATACTTCTTAACTAAATCCATTAAGAACAATTGTTGTAACTCATCATCTTCCAGAATTCCGCTGTATTCTAGGTTCAGATACTCTTTTGAAAATTCTATTTTATTTCTATTATTATCCGAAAAATCTAGACCACCAAAGAAAGCTTTCTCTAATTTGGCATCATATCTATTATGCGAGTAAGTCCAGTCTTCTCTATAATTTTTCTCTATTTTTTGAGCTTGTGTTTCTGTTACCACAAATAACAATCCTGCTATAAACAAACTCCTAAACAATGTCTTTCCTTTCATACTTACCTTTTACTGTTTAAAAAAAGAAGTATAAAACATCTGTGCTCTATACTTCTTTTTATCTTATTCTTCTACGTCAGAACGTACATCACATATTTCTTCTACAAGCTCTGGATACATCTTATGTAGTGCAGTTCCTCCTTTTACTTCTCTATTCATCTTTACCTCCACATCATCATAGTTTACTACTTCTGGAAAAGATTCATAAATAGCATCTCTAATCTCTTCAGACTCTTCGATACCAGTCATTTCTTCATTAGCTAAATCTGCTACATACAATAACTCCTCTGCATCACACTCTCCGATATCAAAACTATACTCCCCGTTTACAAAGTTCTGAATATCATTTGTAATTTCTTCTACGAAATCTTTACCTTTAAGTAATAGCCAACATCTGAAATAAATAAATGCATCATCAGAAATAGTATCATCGAAGTCTATCACACCATCCTCTACATCAAAGTCATTATTCAACACAATGTACAATTCTGCTATTTCGGCTGTATACAATCGATGTAATTGCTGTTGCATTACTTTTTCAAAAACAATTAAATGATCTTTATCTGTTTTACTTAATAAATCAATCATTTGGTCAATGTGTTGATCTTGGTCATATTCTTCCCAATCAAAGTCTTTTACTTCATTAGACTCATCTATAATCTTCCAAAAGAAGTTATCTTGTTCTTGTTGTGTTGCTTTTAGAATACTCATTTCTGTATATTTTAAGGTTCTAGTTCTATTTATAAATTTAGATAATATTATCTATTGAATTCTGTTTTACTCAATATTTATTTGCCTTCCAGTTTTTATCAAATTTTCTCTTCTCAAAAAAGATATTTCCTATACTTATTCTTATTTTGTCTCTTATGAAATGTCTTCTATAATCTGATGGTTCAAAATGATAATCATCATACGCTAGACAAAACGCAATAAGTAATTCTTGATTAACATCATTATTGGCAATCATAAAATAATTATCAGCATAGCTAATATTTATTCTTTCCTTATCCCACCAAGCGATTTGCTTCCTATTTTCAAAAATAGAGCACTTTAGCCCGCGATGCGCATAAATATCATATACCTTATAGTTATGACGACATTGATAGTGAGTTTTCCAATAAGAAAGCATTTCTAACCTTGCTATATTCCCTTGTTGATCTGTTAAGACATATTTTGCTGGCTTAAATAGACCTGTGCCTTCTCCTCTTCTAATATTAAAAACAGGAATATCACTACTCGTCGAAAACAGATTAATATCTACAAAATCGCTATCTACATTCTGTTCTGCGTAAAATCTTTTCTCTTTATTGATAAACCCTTTGTACTTAATCAAATAGTTATCTATCAATTGGTCTACTTCTATAACCATTATTCATCTTTGTGTTTGACTCTATAAAACTAAAGATAAAAAGGCTCTCAACACGGTTATAGAGCCTTTTTTTTCTTAAATCCAGATTATTTAAAACAATGCCAATAGTACTGAATAATAAAGCTACTCGGCTTGCGCTTTCTAGAGGATTGCTAGGGGATTTCTTGGGCTTTGCTAGCCCAGAGGGCATCTTTGTCGAAGAAATGGTCAAAAACTCTTCAAGCAATCTGCTACTAAATCAATACAAATATAATTTCTTATGCAATTGAATCACGTTTAAATCACTATCGCTCTTGCATTGCTAAAGTTATTCCATTGTTGCTCTTGACCGATTACTTCTAATACTTCGATCAACGTATAGACTTCTTCATACGAATTATACAGAGCCACAGGGGCAAGGCGAATTACATTAGGCTCTCTATAATCAGGAATAATATTATGATGCTTTAGCGCTAAACAAATTCTATAAGCTTCATCGTGTACTAATGCCACATGTCCACCGCGTTTATAATCTTCTGTTTCGTTGTTATAAGAGTATCCATATGGTCTAAGTCTAGTATCGATGAGATACATCATATAAGCTGTTAAGTTTAATGACTTTTCCCTTATATGCTTCATTCCTGCCTCTTCATAAATATTTAGCACGCCTTCTAAAGGAGCCATCGAAAAGATATTAGGTGTCCCTGTCTGAAATGCTGTTATATCTGCAGCCTGTTCAAACTGATGGTTTAACAGAAACTGTGTTTCGTCTTTATTTCCAAACCAACCTGCGAGTCCTACTGATTTGTCAAAATGCTTTCTGTTGACATAAAGTCCTGCTGTAGAACCAGGCCCTGCTGATAGGTACTTATAATTGCACCAGATAGCAAAATCTGGATTGATTAATTCAAAATCATGTGCTACTGCTCCAATAGAATGACATAGATCAAAACCGATGTAGATACCGCGTTTATGAGCTTCGTTTGTCAAGCGCTGCATATCCAAGAGTTGAGCACTTCTATATAGGACAGAAGGCAATAAGACGACTGCCACATCTGGAGTCATCGCTTCTATCACTGCTTCTTCATTAATAAATACGCCGTCTGGGCTCTCTACTACTTTTAGAACCTCTTCAACCTTCATCCCTTTTAGAGCTATCTGGCTATCTATAGCATATCTGTCTGTTGGGAAATTTAAATCGTCTACTAGTATTTTATAACGTTCTTTAGTTGGTTTCCAAAACGTAGCGATAACTTGATGAATATTAAGTGTTGTATTAGCTGTAATCATTACTTCGTTCTCTTGCGCATTAATCAGACGCCCTACCCTATTCCCTAGATTCTTACCGTAATTAAAATAATGCCCATTATCAACGTTCCAAATTAGAATACCTTCCTTCTTCCAAACCTCCATTACTTGTAACAAAGCCTGTTCTGCATCCTTAGAGGCTAATCCCAAAGAATTGCCATCCATATATATTTTATTATCAGCTAGAGAGAAGAATCGCTCTCTGAACTTGAATAATACATCTCTCTCATCAAGCGCTTTTGCTTGTTCTATACCTGGTTCGAAATTTTTATTTGCCATTGTTGCATCATTTTTTTATTAGATGCAAATAACAATTATAAAAGAAAACTAGCTTTTCAATCTGTGTCTAATAACGAAACAAAGGAGAATATCTATGTCTATTCCCACAAAAAAAGAGCAATTACTTGCTCTTTATATTTTTTATAATCTCTCTTTGTTTGTTTAAATAGGCTATTTTCTCAAGTTCTCCTGATAAACTAATCAAGGTAGAAGTCCGTTTTATCATTCTAATACGTTCTTCTTGTGCTTTATTAAATGCAGGGTCGAATGATAAGACACTATTAGGATTATCAAGGTGAACTATACTAGCTTCTAGCCCTTCAGATTTTAAATAGTTATGCGAAACAGCTAATCCTAAATAAGACAGATAGAGCTCTATATCTTTATTTTTATACTTGCCTGTGCTTCCTATCAGGCTAAGTCGATCTAATACTTCATTAAGCTCACTCAGCAATAAAGCTTTCTCCTGTTCTGTCAGTGTATTAACCTTGTAAAAATATAGAATATCATATACTAAAACATTGACAATATCTGGATCTAAATATACTGTAAGGTTAAAGTCCTGTAAAGCTTGCCAATATAATTGTTGAATTTTTTTAATAGATGAAGTAATTTCTATTTTTTTTAATGGTGTCAGTGGTAGAACGTCTTGATTTAATTCTATTTTCATCAAACGCAACTTCATTAGGTTATCTGAAGCAAAATAAAGGAACTCTGGAAGCTCTTTACAAACCATATGAAGTGTATGTCCACTTTTTTGTTTAAACCCCTCTAGGACGTTTAACTCAGCTTCTAACGTCCTGATGTATATTTGTTCTAAAGAATCATCCTTTATTACCCTTAAGTTACAAGTAATCTTATCTCCTCCTTCTCTAATAATTAAAGAAGTAAGATTTATGTTCATTGCTTTTGCTATCGTTACTACTTCTGTCAAAGTAAACTCTACTTCTCCTCTAATTCTTCTATAGCAAGCCTCTTTTCCTAAATGAATTAACTCAGAGATAAAGTCAACTAATTTTACTCCCTCGGGTAATTGTTCTGAAATAATATGAATAAAATGCTTTTGATACATAAATAAAAGTATAATAAAGTCTTTCTAATAGAATTATACTCCTTGGAGTCTAAACCATAACTTTTTCAACAACTTAAACCCATCTTTTCGTTCTTTTTTTACTTCTTCTACTTGCAACTCACCTTTATCATCTAAATAAAATCTATAGCTAAAGGCAAACTGTACCTCTTCTCCTTCATTTTTTAGTAAACCAAAACGCAAATCATTGAAATAAATTTCGTCTTTCTTTTCTGAAAAAGTATAATATCCTTCACTAATTCTTACTAGTCGAATAATTAATGGATGGTTCTCTAAGGACTTTATCAGAATGTGGTTTTTAGGGAACTCTTGAAAGACAATAGCAGACTTGTCAAAGAAAGAATACTCTCCTATTAAAAAAGAATCTTTTGTTTCTACTATCGCATTCCACAGAATGGTATTCATCACTGTAGGTTTTACAGACATTTCTGTATACTTAATTCCTTGACAATCTAATGCATCAGTAAAGCTATAAAAAGCAAATGCCTTTAGCATTAGGGTTATAAACAGATAGAATGAACTTACATAGAAGCCCATTCTGTTATAAAACATTCTTTTGTCTAGATCTGACTTCTCTCTCATAGAGCGTATTAAGAAATAAGCAAACGGCAATGTATATAAAGGATCTATCACAAAGATAGACTTGAATGCAAAAGAATAGTCAAGAGGCCAAAACAGCCTTGTCCCCCATGTAGTAAACATATCTAGGAGAGCGTGAGTAAAGAATCCCCAAAAGAAAAGCCAAAACCCCTCTTCATAAGTTACTTTATTCTTTTTTTCTCTATAATAAAGTAAATACCCAAATAATATGGCTCCAAAACAAGCAAATAGAATAGAATGTGTGAATCCACGATGCAATTCTACAGCAGTTATAGGATCTGTAAAGAACATAGCTAAAATATCTAAGTCAGGAATAGTACCTGCAATAGCCCCATACAAGATTCCTCTATTACCAATCTTACGACCAACAACAGCGTTACCTACAGCAGCTCCTAGTATAATTTGAGTTAATGAGTCCATATTTTTTTTATTAAAGCTACAAAGAAAAAGAAAAGTGCTCTGAAAAACTAACCTAAACGACAAAGAAACATAAAAGTATATTGATCATTATAATAAAAAAGAGGATATCAAATTGATATCCTCTTTCTATATTATAAATACACAGTTCTTATAATTCTTTAAAGATAGTGTGCATTAAACGTTTTTTATCATTGATACTTTCTTCTAAAGAAATCATTGATTCAGTTCTGTAAACTCCTTCAATGTCATCAATCATATAAATAACTTCTTTTGCGTGACGAGTGTTTTTTGCTCTAATTTTACAGAAAACATTAAATTTACCTGTAGTAACGTGAGCTACTGTTACGAAAGGAATTTCATTAATACGTTCTAATACAAACTTAGTTTGTGAAGTATTGTGTAAAAAGATTCCAATGTATGCAATAAAAGCATATCCTAATTTTTCGTAATCTAATGTTAAAGAAGATCCTTGGATAATACCTGCATCTTCCATTTTCTTAACACGAACGTGAACAGTACCTGCTGAGATTAATAGTTTTTTTGCTATATCAGTGAAAGGAACTCTCGTATTGTCAATCAACATATCTAAGATTTGGTGATCGATTTCATCTAAACGAAATTTACTCATAAATCAATTATTTATCTTATTATAATCTATAATTCTGTACAATAATACTAAATAAAATTTACATTTTTTGAAAAAAAAATAAACTTTATTATTTTTTTAATAAATAATTAACCTCTCGCCCCTCTAATTCTACAACATCAGTTAATCTTTTATCCATTGCATCTTCTATCCTTTTAATACTTTCTATAAAAAACAGATTTTCTTTGACACGATGATGGACAAATTTACTTTCTTTTTTAATAATATCAACAATTATAGGACAAAATTTAACATTATCACCTTCTAATTGCTCTAAATATTGAATTTTCACAATATAATCCTCGCCAGTTTCTTTCAATCTAACGAACTCAATTGCAAGATCATTAAAGTTTTTACAGTTTTCTGGTATACTTATATATGATTCTACTGTGTTACTTGTGTAGTTTTTATCAATTAGGGCAGAAACTGATATTAAAAGACTCCTAAAAACAATATTTCTACTAAATTCTCTATCGTAGTCATTCGGATAATGCCCCGCCTCAAATAATATAGTAGGTATTCCTTGCGCTTGACAATAATCACCAATACAGTTTATATTAAATCCGTCATCAAACCTTCCTACTTGACCTGGAATGACCTTTTGAAGCTCTATATTCATCGCTACAATTAATTTAATCGCTTCTAATCGATTATCATTAATCTCTCTCTCCTGATTATAAGAAGGAGCTAAAAAAGACACAGTAGCTGGCTTCCCAGTCTCTCCTACACCAAATATAGTTCGCTGGTCATGTAAGTTAAAAGCATAGTTTGGTTTATACTCTTCAAGTAAAGTTCTCAGTAATCTACTTTCTGGTTGAGTCAGTTCAATAGAATCTCTATTAAGGTCAACTTGATTAGCATTTACACGTGTATAATAATGGGCTCCATCAGGATTTAAAATAGGAACTATATAGAAGGTAAAATTAGCATACCAGTCTTTAATAAAACTTTCTTTTTCTTGATTCAGTAAATGAAGAAAATCTAATACTGCTTTTGTTGTAGTAGATTCATTTCCGTGCATCTGAGACCACATAAAAATACGTCTAGCACCAACGCCCCATGTTATCGCTTTTATTGATCTCCCTTCTACTGATCTTCCTTTCTCCTCGACCTTGAAGTTTTGGTTTAAGTCATTTAAAAAATCACTAATCATGTCAGCTGTCACATATCTACCTGACACACATTTATACGTATAGTTTTCTACTAAAAAGTTATAGTCCATCCCTTGATTATTATATGATGTTACAAATGTAAATAACTTATCTTTTACATCTGTAAACAATTTAAAAGCACCTATTGTTTACAGAAGTAACATATCTAAACCTTGAGTACTCCTAGTAATCCTTTAGAAGTTTACAAAATTAAACATCAATGTGTTAGTAGTTAATTATCAGATGATTAATAGTGATTAATTAAACCTAATATTTAATATTGTTTACAAGCATAAATATGTATACATTTGTAATATATTATAGTTTATTACATTTGTAAACATAAAAACTATTTACTTCTATAAACAAAATGCTATGGATAACTTTGTAAACAGACTTGAATTTATACTTCACAACTATGACTACTCTGCCTCTTCTTTTGCAGACAAAATCGGTGTGCAAAGATCTAGTTTATCTCACCTTTTGTCAGGTAGAAATAAACCTAGCTTAGACTTTATTTTAAAGATAAATGAAGCTTTTCCGGAGCTAAGTTTAGAATGGTTAATCAAAGGAACTGGTAATTATTTAGAAAAAGATAATACCACTACTATCACTAAAATCATCCAAACACCACCTTCTACTCCCATGACCTCTCCTTACTCAACTGATCTTTTTTCCGCTGAAAAAGAAGATGAAATACCCTCTTCTATTTCACAGAAAGAAGAAGAAATTGTAGTCGAAAAAAACACCCCAGTTCAAGAGCCCAAAGAAGAAAATAATACTAAAAATATTCTTCCTCCTTTTCCCTTTGGGACAAATAAAGGAGAGATAGAGCAAGTGGTTATTTTTTATAAAGATGGTACATTCAGTCAATTTAAACCACGATAATTCCATTTCATATCAAGTAATAAAATAGAAGCTTTATGTATTTAATATTTGATTTATCTTTGAAGGAAAGTTGAGCTATAAAAATGATAAAGAAAATCATAAGTTATTTTACCCCTGTTATAGAAAAGAGAATTCCTTCAAAAGTTAGTCAGCAGTTAGAGGTCACCTGGATAGATGGTCATTTAGTAGTAGACACTAAACACACTAACTACTCTTATGGAAATTTAGAAAAGGTATTAAAAAATGGTCTGAGTTTTATAGGCTTTGAAAAAATACAAAAAATGAGCAAAGTGCTTATTCTTGGCCTTGGAGCAGGTGGAGTTCTAAAAACATTAAGAGATGAAGTAAAATACTTAAATGCTATTGATAGTGTTGAGCTGGATGAAGCTATCTTGTTTATTGGAAAGAAATACTTTGACATAGATCAGTATAACACAAACCACACGATTCACAACATAGATGCCTTTGAGTTTGTCTTGCGCTCTAAAGACTTTTATGATCTAATTATCATAGATATCTTTCAAGATGCCAAAATGCCTGACTTCTTATTTGAACGCTATTTTGTTGAGCAAATACAAAAAATATTAAATCCAAATGGGTTCATACTATTTAATACTATAGTATTAACAAAAGAAGATGAAACTCGTAATGAACAGTTCTATACTTTATTTCCTAAAGAAAACTATTCTATCCGATCTTATCCTAAACAACAGAAGTACAATGAACTCCTTACTATCAAAAAACTACTATAACACCCAAACTTTTAATTAAACAAAGCTTGTTTTACTAATATCACAAATAAGTATCTTTGTAATCCTGAGTTTATAAAAACAATATAAAATGATTGAAATTAGAGAAGCTAAAACGAATCAAGAAATTAAAGAATTCGTTAAGTTCCCTTTTAAACTATATAAAGACAATAAGTACTGGGTTCCTTCTATGATTAAAGAAGAAATTAAAAGTTTTGATAGAAGCAATGATATCTTTAAGACCGTAGATGTACACTTTTACCTAGCTTATAAAAACAATGAGATTGTAGGGCGAGTTGCTTGTTGTATCAATTGGACAGAAGTAAAAGATCTACACAAACCTAAAGTTCGCTTTGGGTGGTTAGAAATGATTGATGATATTGAAGTGACTAAAGCATTAATAGACACTGTTATCGCATTCGGTAAAAGTCAAAAGATGGAGTACATAGAAGGGCCTATGGGATTCTCTAATATGGATAAGGCAGGAATGCTGACTAAAGGATTTGACTATGTAGCGACTATGATAGGACTATACAATTTTGAGTATTATCCAAAACATATGCAACAACTTGGCTTTAAACCTGAGGCTGAATGGATTGAATACAAACTTGATATTTCTAAATTTAACAAGCCAAAAATAGATAAGATGTCTGCGTTAGTTAAAACGAGATACAATGTAAAAGTATTAGAGTTTAAAACGATAAAAGAACTGATGCCTTATGTAGATGAAATGTTTGCTCTGCTAAACAAAACTTATGCTGATTTACAAAGCTTTGTGCCGATAGAGCCTTTTCAAATAGAACATTATAAGAAGAAATACTTACAATTTATTCACCCAGACTACATCTCTTGTATCATGGATGAAAATAATAAAATGATTGCTTTTGCTATTACCATGCCTTCTTTCTCTAGGGCTTTTCAAAAAGCAAATGGAAAACTGTTCCCTTTTGGCTTTTGGCATTTACTACAAGCGATTAAGAAAAATAGCCACGCAGAGTTCTATTTAATTGGTGTAGATCCAGAATACAGAAACAAAGGAGTAACTGCAATAATATTTGAAGAAATATACAAGTGTTTTACAAAGCACAATATCACATTCGTGGAAACCAATCCTCTGTTGGTTGAAAACAATAAAATTCAACAATTGTGGAAACAGTTAGACCCCGAAATTCATAAAGAACGCAAAACATATCGATTAGATATTCAATAAACAAACAAGGCTAATAGAACTCACTATTAGCCTTGTTTGTTATTTTTTAAAAAAATATGAACTGATAATCAGCACCCTTTGTTTTATAACTTCCTTCTTCTTATCACATCATCACTAAACCCTTTATAACAAAGGTATTACTCCTACTTTTATCTATACAAACAAAGCACTATCACAACCCCTAATAATTGCTTTTTCTCAACAAAAATCATTTAAACTTGTCAAAATATCATATTTTTTGTATTTTTACAAAAATCAAATTTATTTAATCAAGCTTATTTAGCTATTTTATTAAAAGAGATATTCCATAGAAACACAATATTCGTTTCTATTTTTTTACTTTCAAATCAAAGGTTTATACCTTTTCTATTTTGTCTTCATCTTTTCTGTAAAGCCTAAATAAGCATATAAACATTTTTTTATGCTTTCAATTCATAAAATAGACAAACACACACCTACAAACGAATCAAAAATCAAAGAATACGTCGATTTTCTATACCTTCATTTAGAACAATATGGAGACGAAAAACAAGATATAGAAAAAGCAATTCACTATGCCCTTTCTTATGACAATAAACCTGGTGGATTTATTTTAGTAGCCAAAAATAAAGAAGAAAGAATCGTTGGTATCACGGTCTTGTTAGACACTTTAATGGGTGGATTTATTCCTGAACATATCCTTGTCTATATCACTATAGATTCTAGTGTACGTGGTCAAGGTTTAGGAGGACAATTAATTGACCGATTAAAAGAAGAAGCACATGGCTCTATTGCCTTACATGTAGATAAAGATAACCCTGCTCAAAACCTATATGAACGAAAAGGTTTTGAGAAAAAATATATAGAAATGAGATTAACAAAATAGGAAGATGGCTTATATAACATTAAATCAAAGTAAATTAAAACACAATTACAACAAACTAGATGCTCTATTTCAGGAGAAAGAAATACACTGGGCTGTTGTAGGTAAATTACTTTGTGGTGATGAGACCTTCCTTAGAGAGGTTTTAGCATTAAACCCTCAACAAATATGTGATTCTAGAGTTTCTAACTTAAGAATGATCAAGCAAATTGATCCTACAGTAGAAACCATTTATATTAAACCTGCCCCTAATGGTAGTATTGAAGAGATTATTGAATACGCAGATATCAGTTTTAATACAGAACTAGAGACGATAAAACTTCTTTCTGAAGAAGCTAAGCGTCAAAACATTGTACATAAGATCGTTATTATGGTAGAACTTGGCGAACTAAGAGAAGGTGTTCTAAGGGAAGAACTGATAGACTTCTATAGTCAAGTATTTGAACTACCTAACATAGATATTATTGGGCTAGGCACTAATCTCACCTGTATGTACGGCGTATTGCCTAATAATGATAAACTAATACAACTAACTCTATTTAGAGACTTATTAGAGCTCAAATTTAAGAAGCAAATTCCTTATTTATCTGGAGGTGCTTCTGTGACTCTTCCTTTAATATTAAATGACACTATCCCATCTGCTATTAATCACTTTAGAATTGGAGAGACCCTATTTATGGGAACTAATGCCTATGATAATGTAGCTTACCCAGATTTTGAACAAAATATCTTTATGCTTCATGCAGAAATCATTGAGTTATATGAAAAGCCAATGATGCCTGAAGGAGAAATCGGATTGAAAATGACTGGAGAGAAAGTAGAGTTAGCACCAGAATGGGAAAATAGCGTGAATTATAGGGCTATTATTGACTTAGGATTATTAGATATTGAAGAAGACCATATTACCCCTATCAACACTAAACAACAATTCGTAGGATCCAGTTCCGACATGATGGTTATGGATCTAGGAAATAACCCAGAAAACTTAAAAGTAGGTGACACAATCTCATTTCATATGAGCTATATGGGAATTCTTAGAATTATGAATTCTAATTATGTTGAAAAAAGCGTAATTGAGAAGGCATAATTCCTTTATTCTCAAATTAAAATCATGTTAAAAAAAACTATCTAACAATTCTCTTAATTACATTTGTTTTCCTCAATCAAAACATCTTTACAATATGGTTTCAACAATTATACCATTAGGCGGAGTAGCTCCCTCTGAATTAATAGTTGTTGTTGCAATAGCTTTATTACTTTTTGGTGGAAAAAAAATTCCAGAATTAATGAAGGGACTTGGAACAGGAATTAAAGAATTCAAACAAGCTACAAGAGAAACGAATACAACTAATGCTATTGCGAATGAAAATGTTCAAGAGCAAAAAAGCAATGTTGATTCAACAAATGAATCCATTAAATAAGGATTTTAGGCAAAAAAAGGGATATTATAAAATATCCCTTTTTTATTACCTCTTACTTTAAGAATTCTTTTTCCAAGTCTAATGGAGCAATATAAACATTATCTTTATAAACTCTCATATTACCTCCAGAAATTTCGTCTATTAAAATAATATCATTAGTTGCTTTATCTCTTCCAAACTCTAATTTGATATCATATAACTCCAAGTTTTTAGTAGCTAACTCATCTTTTATAATTTGGCAAATCTCTTTAGTACGAGATTTTAAAATTGCATATTCTTCTTTTGACAATATACCTAACATTTCTAGTGCATCGTCAGAAATAGTTGGATCAGCTCTTTCGTCATCTTTAATGGTTACTTCTACAAAGCTATCTAATGGTTGTCCTTCTGTACAATAAGCTCCATATCTTCTAAAGAAGCTTCCTACAGCTCTATAACGACAGATTACTTCTAATCCTTTACCAAAAGGTATAGCTTCTTTTACTATCATGGATACATCTTCTATATCAGCAGATACATAATGTGTAGGAACATCTTTTTGTGCTAAAACTTCAAAAAAGTGTTTTGTCATTTTCAACCCACTTTTACCAGCCCCATCGATAGTTAATCCTACTGTATTTGCCCCTGGATCGAATACTCCATCTTCTCCTGTTACATCATCTTTAAACTTTAAAAGAACTTGATTATTTGGTAGACTATATACATCTTTAGTCTTCCCTTGATACTTTAATGTCATTGTGTGTTAGTGTTGTTATTAAAGTTCAAAAATAAGACAAATGTCCCAACTCTAACTATTTTTCAGAAACTTTATTTATAGTTACTATCGCCTAAAGTAGACAACATAAAAAAAGCTGAAAGTAATGAATACTTTCAGCTCTTTATACTTTACATTTATCATTTAAATAAGATCAAAATCACATCTTCTATTTTCTGATGCTCCACCTTTATAACTTCCTTCTTTAGGAGGTACATTCTGATATACAGTTTCTACTAATTTTAATAATCTCGAAGGAGAGATTCCTTTCATGATCATATAATTAATAACTCTATCTGCTCGTCTATCTGCTAACCATTCATCATATTTGGCATTTCCTCTTGTGTCAAAATAAACATGAACTCTCACTCTAGCCTCTCTATTATTATACATATAAGCTACTATCTCATCCACCGATGCTTTATTATCAGCATTTAAATAAGAACTATTAAAATCATAATAAAAAGATGGTAACGTAGAACTATCATAATTTAAAGCAGTAGCTGTGGACGTATTATAATTTCCACTTGCCATTGCGTTACCTCTATTTTGAGATTCACTTACTATACTTGTCAATCCAAAATTAGCAACTACACCATTGTCCATTTGATTCAAGAGAACCTCTGCTTTACTGTAATTTTTTGCAGCTGTAGATACCTTATGAATATCTGCCATTCTCTTTGGTTCAAAGACATAAGCACCATCTGCAGAAGTATATACTGTAGCTATTCTATCCCCTGTTGAATTAAAGAAAGTAACTTCTCCTTCTTCTATCGGATTATTTGTTTTTTTATCAAATACTCTTCCCTCTATCTTCTGAGCAGATATAGATATAACACCAAATAAAGAAAGCCCTAAAGTTATTAATTGTAATTTTTTCATATCATTCTAGTATAGACTAATAAACATTATTATTCCTCTTACACAAAACTACACTTTATTTTATAATTTTTAACATTATACTTATTTTATTTAAACAGATTCATTCTGTTTTTACTTTTTACCTAATAATATATCTATATTCGAGATTCTATTTCAGTCTTTATTCTAATTTGAATTAAAATATTCAAACATTTCACCATAGTTGTCACTTATTGTTAATTTATAAACTCATTGATACTAATTTCACTTTCAAAAAAGAAACATTATTAGTAGCTGTACTTCTAAATAATTAATTCAATAAAAAAAGCCTCATATATGATGTAAATAATATAAAAAAAACACTTTTTACGAATTATTTTAATCATTTATATAATTTTACAAGCACAAAAAACATTTAATTAAGAATCGAATGACAGCAGAAGAACTCAATGTTATTGCAGAAAATGCTCTTAATGATCAGTACAAAAAAATAATAAATCAACTAAAAGAATCAGCTATAAAAGGAAAAAACTCATGTATTATAAATAATTTGCCAACTTCTATATCGAAGAAATTGAAAGAAAAAGGTTTTATTATCATTCCTATCTATAAGTACAAGTACAACTACTTTCTCTTCAAAAAGAAAAAAATAAAGTATTTTCTAATCCAGTTTTAGTGAATCTTGCGAATAATAGAACTTCTCACCTTACTACTCTTTTATTGCTATTAGATCTTAAATTTGGAATAGTGTTTGTGCTCTTATCCTTATATAAAAATATTGATAATGAGAGCCTTGATTATTTTCCTTCTATGTTCTTTTTACTGTCTTGCACAGAAAAAAAAGACCACAATTACTGCCTATCAAAAGAAAACTTTACAAGAAAAAAATATTGTCAGAATTATAAAAGACTCTATAGGTAAAGAATCTTATCAATTCTTGATTAAGCCTAAGGTTCTTAAAACCGAGATAGAAGAATATTTTACTCCCCATTTTTCTAAAGTTACTTCTCCTACATTAGCGATTTTAAAATTAAACAACAATTACTACTTTATCAGTAAAAATAAAGATTACACCCTTATTTCTCTTGCCCATTTAGTATCTATACCACGTATAGAAAGCGAGTATCTTATCTATGGTAGTAACCATTGCATCACACCTAATAATAGCGCCAACTGCTATCCTTCGTCAGACGGCACCTCTTGTGTGGAAAAACATCCTTCTTGTAGAAAACTAATAACCAAAAAAAACAAAAGCAATTAACAAACTTCAGTGTCTGTATAAATTAAAAAATATAATTCTCTTTTTCATTGTACCTTTGATTTCACTTTATATCCAACTTATATCTTGCAATAAATAGCTTGAGATTGACGTAAATTCATTGACTTATTTTACACACTTTATTAATATGCTTAGACCTTGGCCTTTACAGATACAGATTATTAATGCAGAAAAGAAAGCTATCTATCTTCAAATAGCTGATGCTATTATAGAAGCTATAAAAACAGGACAATTAAAAGAAGAAGAAGCTCTCCCAGGTAGTCGAAAACTAGCAGAAATCTTAGGAGTAAACAGAAATACAGTTATTGAAGCCTATGATGTCTTATTAAGCGAAGGTTGGATTATATCCAAATCGCGTAGTGGTACTTTCGTTTCTAAACTTGCTGATATAAATATAACTCCTCACAAAAAACTAGCTATAAAGAAGGAAAGTAATAGAGCTATTCAATACAACATCAATGTTGATGACGGAAACCCAGATACTTCAATTGCTCCTGTTGAAGAGTTAGCAAGAGCTTACCGTCAAATATTTAAACGAAAAGGAAAGTGGCAAATGATGGGGTATTCCTCTCCATTAGGACTATTTGAATTTAGAGAACATATCAGTAAAATGCTAAATCATTGGCGTGGTATGCAAGTAACTGCTGAAGAAATATGTATTTCGAGAGGAAGTCAGATGGCGATGTATCTCATTGCCCAAGTATTACTAAAGAAAGATGACTATGTTATAGTAGAACATCCTGGATATAGAAAAGCTTGGCATACATTTGAGCACGCTGGAGCAAAATTATTATACGCTGATGTAGACCAACATGGAATTGATATCAGTCAAGTCGAAAGTCTTTTAAAAGAAAACAAAAGAATTAAAGCTATTTACGTTACTCCTCACCATCAATATCCAACTACAGCAACACTGAGTTTACAGAGAAGATATAAACTAATAGAATTATCTAACCTGTATAACTTTACAATTATAGAAGATGATTACGATTATGAATTTCATTATGGACATAGGCCTATTATGCCTATTAGTAGCTTACCTAATGTACTAAACTATGTATATATAGGAACATTGAGTAAAGTTGTAGCTCCTTCTCTACGTATCGGTTATATAGCTACGAACAGTGATTTAATCCAAAAAATAGGTGAACTAAGAAGCATTATTGATGTACAGGGTGACAATATAATGGAACAAGCTATCTTGCAATTAATGGAAGATGGTACAATAAGAAAGCATTTAAAAAAAGCTCATAACTACTATAAAAACAAGAGAGATATAACTGCCGATTTACTAGAGAAAAATCTTAAAGAACAAGTAAATTATACAATCGCTGATGGAGGATTAGCAATCTGGTTAGAACCTAAAAAAGAAATAGATTGGGACAAACTTAAAAAGAAACTTGATTTAGATAAAATCGCTTTCATGGGGCCAGAAAGATTCTCCTATAGCATTAAATTACAAGGGATTAGATTTAGTTTTGGATCCTTGTCAGAACGACAAATAGAAGAAGCTATCCTTTGCTTAAAAAGACATTTATAACCTAAAAAAAATCCTTTAGTAAGGTCTTTACTAAAGGATTTTTTTTAGGTTATAATCATTGATATTATTTACGCAAAGCTTTTTTAACTGCAGGGGCAATTTTAGTACCTAATAGCTCTATATTTTTCATCTGTGTTAAGTGATCTGGTGCTCCTAAATCACTGTGCATTAACCAACGTGTTAAGCCAAACATCTCTTGATGATATAAAATCTTATCTACTACTTGATCTACATCTCCTATGAATAAAGCCCCCTCTCTACTTCTTCCTCCTTCATACTGCTCATAAGTGTAGGGTTGCCATCCACGTGATGCCCCTATTCTATCCATCTGCTCTTTATATACAGGAAAATAATTTTTAGCCAAAGCGTTTCCATCTACTCCTACTAATCCATGTGAGTGAGTAGCTATCTGCATTTTACTAATATCATGACCAGCACTAATGTACTCTTGTTTATAATAATCGAAGAACGGCTTATACTGCTCTGGCATTCCTCCAATAATTGCAAATACAAGAGGTAGTCCTAGTTTAGCAGCTCTTAGCACAGACTCCGGTGTTCCTCCTGCTGCAATCCAGACATCCATTGGCTGTTCACTTCTTGGAAAAACCTGCTGTTCTTTTAGAGAAGCTCTGTGTTTTCCTGTCCATGTCAGTGGTCCTTCTATAGCATTGATATTCAATAACAAATTAAGCTTTTCTGTAAACAATTCATTATAATCATTAAGATCATATCCAAATAAAGGGAATGACTCTATAAAACTTCCACGTCCCACCGTAATCTCTGCTCTACCATTAGACATTGCATCTATAGTAGAGAATGATTGATACACACGTACAGGATCATTAGAGCTTAATACTGTTACAGCACTAGTTAGTTTTATATTCTTAGTTACAGTAGCCGCTCCTGCTAGTATAATGTCTGGTGTAGAAACTGCGTAATCTTTGCGGTGATGTTCTCCTATACCGAACACATCCAATCCTACTTCATCCATTAGCTTAACTTCCTCTATAATCTCATTGATACGTTGTGTACTCGATTGATAACTATTGTTTTGTTTGTCGAATTTCAAATCCCCAAACATACTAATTCCTATTTCCATCTTTCTCTTTTTTTATGATACTATAAAATTACTCCTATTCTTAGAGAATATACTTAATCTATATTAAGATATATACAGTCATATATTGTCAATAATTACTCCCTACTAGATAAAAGCTTAATATTATTCAAAGAAAATGACCAAAAAGGCATTTTAAGTTAAAAAAACAGGTTGTTCAAACATAAAAGTATTACATTTTTCTACATTTAATTAAAGAACCTAATCTGTTTTAATATAATTTGAAGCTGTAAGAGATATAGATTAACAATCAAAAAGTTTTATTCGCAAAAAGGACACTTTTAGTAAGTTTTAGCGTCAAATTAGGAAATTATACTGTCGTTTTTTTATACTTTTGTCCTACAAGATTAATAATAAAGAGAAATAGAAGTTTTAATTCTAGATTATTACATTCTTCTATTTCATTAAATACAAATCTTATGTCTCATAGTAGTAAACTATTATTATTCAATATTTTAATATCTAAAAAAGAGACTAAGTAATAAAAAGAACTATCATAGAACCTTATGTTCTATTTAAGTTATAATGTTGTTTCCTATTATGAAAGCTCTATTGTTGTTGATAGAGCTTTTTTTGTATCTTATCCTAGAAGTAAGTAAGGGATTCCTAGTTTATACAGAATCAATAAATACAACTTATTAATTACATAAGTTAGGGACTACACAAAAGGTATAGTCAATCTAAAAGGGAGAAGGGACTACTCACAGGAAATTATCAGTCGTAATTTTTTAAAAGTTACAAAAATAGTATAATCACATTAATTATCAATTAATTACATATTTTATTTTTAGAAATATCGCACTTTATTCAAAAAGTAGACCTAAAAAAATATCTCTGAAAAATAAAAACCTAAATGCACTTTCTTCGGGAATTTATTGGGCAGTCTTTGGGCGTTCTTCGGAAAACTGCCCCTCAGTCCGAACAAATACTGAACTCTTCCGAAGGGCTTCCGAAGAAACGACTGTGCTCAAAAAGTATTTATTCTGATAATCAGTTATTTATAATTTTAAAAATGGAAATAAGTGGACTTTTTTGGAAATATTGAGAAGTATTCGGAAAAGAATGGAAGAAAATGGAAATAAGTGGAAGTAAGTAGAATTAGTTCTTTTAAATCTTTATAAATTTGTAATCTACAAAAGGAACATACCACCCTTTTTATTCTTCAGCTCTTACATTATTAAGAGCTCTACCAAGTACTCTGGTAAGATTAGTTTCAATATTTCTTTGCTATCCAGCATAAAACAACGATAGTGTTTTACACTTTTCTCCCCGACTTTTAACGTTGATCTAATATAACTAAAAGTTTTTTAGAACCATTTTCTCCATTTAAAGTAGCTTATCATTAGAATAACTAAGCCTAACATAGCCCATAGAGTATAGAAATAACCATTTTCTGTTTTTAATTCTGGCATATTTTCAAAGTTCATCCCATAAACTCCTACTATAAACGTCAGGGGAATAAAGACCACAGAGACAATAGTCAACACCTTCATAATCTCATTCATTCTATTACTCTGAGAAGAAAAATAATAGTTTGTAGCACTATCTAGTTTGTTCAGATTGTAATCTATCTGATCAAGCATTTCATAGCTTTTATACTGTAATCGATCAAAGAAGACGATACTACTTCTACTAATTTGGTACTCTACATTCTTTTTATCATGTTGAGTTTTTAAATTATACAATACTTCTCTTAGGGGTATGATAGCTCTCTTTACCTCTTGTAGTTGCTGTGTATACTCTTCTATACTTACGAGTATCTGCTTGTGATACTTAGTTCTAGCCTCTAAAAGTATCTGCTCTACATTATCTTCTATCAAATCCAAGGTTACAAAATAACTCTCCATTAAAGAATCTAATAATCCATATAATAGATATCCTGAATCTTTTCTTCTTATTTGTCCCGTCTTAGTTCTAATTCGTTCTCTAATCAAATTAAAGAAGGCTCCTCTTTTCTCTTGAAATGACAATAGTACATTCTCTTGAAGGATAAAGCTAATCTGTTCGATCCCGACTAAAACATCTTCATTAGAAGAAGGCAAAATAGCCTTTACACTAAAGAATAATGTGTTGTCTAACTCCTCTACTCTCGTTCTTCTAGAGAAGTTTAAGATCTCTGCCATGATATAAGATTCTATATGAAAGAAGTTCCCTACCTCTTTTAATAAATCTATATCGTGTAATCCGTGCAGGTTAAACCACTTTATAGCATTCGGAGAGGCAGCTAACAATATTTCTTCTATTTCCTTCAAGCTTAAATCATTGTATTCTTCGAATGTATTCTCATCGTAGATAAACAACTGCATAGAAATGGGCACTTCTGGGAAAGAACCTGCATATTCTAAAGAATTTGGTTGAAGTTTTCTAGTTTTCTTATATTTAACTCGTCTCACATTTTGTAAATTTGCTTAAAGATAAAAGTTTTTTAACTTTTATCGTATGTATAAGCCTAAAAAAACAACTTAAACAGATATGAAAATACTAATCAAAAATATAAAAGAAATACTACAAGTTAGAAATGAATCTATAGAGAAAGTATCTGGAGCTGATATGGCCATTTTACCTAAGCTAGACAATGCATATCTAATTATAGAACATGAGTTGATAGCGGATTATGGTACGATGGATACTTGCCCTAAGGAGAGTGAAATGGATCAAGTGATAGATGCTACTGGGAAAACCATCTTGCCTACATGGGTAGATAGCCATACACACTTAGTCTATGCTGGTAATAGAGAATTAGAATTTGTAGACCGCATCAATGGGCTTAGTTATGAAGAAATCTTCAATAGAGGTGGTGGAATCTTAAACTCTGCAAAAAAGCTACAAGAAACTTCTGAAGAAGATTTATATGAACAGTCTCGCAAACGTTTAGAAGAAGTAATCAGTCAAGGTACTGGAGCTGTTGAAATAAAATCAGGATACGGATTAACAGTAGAAGCTGAGCTTAAAATGCTACGCGTGATTAAAAAGCTAAAAGAAAACTACCCTATAGCGATTAAAGCTACTTTCTTAGGAGCTCACGCCTTCCCTACTGAATATAAAGATAACCACCAAGGGTATATCGACCTTATAGTCAATGAAATGATTCCGGCTATTGCTAAAGAAAACTTAGCTGAGTATGTAGATGCTTTCTTAGAGACTGGTTATTTCTCATGCGAAGAGACAGAGCGAATCATTAAAGCAGGACAAGAACACGGGCTCATTGCTAAGGTTCATGTTAACCAATTTACAGCTATTGGAGGAATCGAAACCTGTGTAAAAAATGGTGCGCTATCAGTAGATCATCTAGAAATAGTAACAGACGAAGATATCGAAATTCTAAAAGGAAGTAAAACAATGCCTGTGGCTCTACCTACATGTTCTTTCTTTATCTCTATTCCTTATACGCCTGCTAGAAAGATGTTAGAAGCAGGCTTACCACTAGCTTTAGCATCAGATTCTAATCCTGGTACTACACCGTCTGGAAATATGAACTTTGTCGTAGCTACAGCTTGTATCAAGATGAAAATGACTCCTGAAGAGGCAATTAATGCTGCCACTATAAATGGAGCTTATGCGATGGGAGTCGAAAAAGAATATGGTAGTATAACAAAAGGGAAAAAAGCTAGTCTAATTATCACTAAACCACTAAACTCTTTCTACGAATTACCGTATGCTTTTGGTTCTAATCATATCGATCAAGTAATTCTAAACGGAAAAATACAATAATATAAGTAGACT
Source organism: Myroides odoratimimus (assembly GCF_038039805.1). Lineage (GTDB taxonomy): Bacteria > Bacteroidota > Bacteroidia > Flavobacteriales > Flavobacteriaceae > Flavobacterium > Flavobacterium odoratimimum_B. The sequence goes on along the minus strand of NZ_JBBPHK010000002.1, from coordinate 282,364 downwards.
TTAGTATCAATTGCATCACAACAACATAGCTATGAACAAACAAAAACTAGTGTTATTTAAAAAAACTGATCTGGTTGCCTTAACCAAATTCAGAAGTGGAGAAATCAAATTTGGAGAAAGAGTACACACTTTAGAATCAGAAGAGAATTGGCATAACGAATTAGCAGCTACAGACGCTAAATATGCTATTATTGGTATTCCTGAAGATATAGGTGTAAAAGCTAATCTAGGTCGCACAGGTACTTCTTCTGCTTGGCAAAATTTCTTAAACAGCCTTTTAAATATTCAACACAACAGATTCTGTAAAGGAAGCTGGACTACTTTGATCGGACATTTAGATTTCAGTGAAGAACAAGAAGAAGCAGAACAACTAGACCCTAATAATCGAGAAGATCGAAAAAGACTCTTCGAACTAGTATCTCGCATAGATAAAGAGGTATCACATACCATCGCCAAAATTGTAAAAGCAGGCAAAATACCTATTGTTATAGGAGGTGGACATAATAATGCTTATGGAAATATTAAGGGGCTTGCTTTAGCAAAGGGCAAAGCTATTAATGTAATCAACTTTGATGCGCATACAGATTTTAGACCATTAGAGGGTAGACATAGTGGTAACGGATTTTCTTATGCATTCGAAGAAGGCTTTTTAAAGAACTATTTTATCTTTGGTCTACATGAGAGCTATACCTCTAAAACCGTTTTTGGTGATATTAAACTTCATGCAGACCGCGTTAAGTATAATACTTATGAGCAAATACGCATTCGCAAAGAGAAATCTTTTGATACCGAATTACTAACTGCTCAACGACATATCGAAAACAATACTTATGGTATAGAAATAGATTTAGACGCAGTGCCACTAGTCGCTAGTAGTGCTATTACGCCTACCGGGTTCTCTGCTGAGAGATTGAGACAATTCATTCACTACTTTGCTAAATCTAAGAATGTTGGATATCTTCATATCTGTGAAGGGGCTCCTTCTTTAGATTTTGAACAAAACAGTCATCTTGTAGGGAAGTTAATCGCTTATTTAGTAACCGATTTTATCAAATCAAACACAGAAAAAATTTAGTTTTGAATATATTACTTGTGGAAGACGATTCTCGCATCAGTGATTTTATCGTCAAAGGTTTAAAAGAAAATGGTATGCAAGTACAACTTGCTGCTTCTGGAGAAGAAGCTAGAGATCTTATTCTCAGTGCTGATTGGGATCTTATCCTAATGGATATAATGCTTCCAGGTATAGACGGTATTCAGTTGACCAAAATGATTCGCTTTAAAAAGAACTATACCCCTATACTGATGTTAAGCGCCTTAAGCGAAACCACAGATAAGATATCTGCATTAGATAGTGGCGCAGATGATTACCTTACAAAGCCTTTTCACTTTAGCGAATTACTTTCAAGAATTAATGCCTTAACGAGACGTACTAAATTTAATTACGAAAAAAAAGACCATATTTATATATGTGCTGATTTAAAACTAGATCCTGAAAAACACCTAGTCACACAAGGAGATAAAATAATAGATCTGTCACCTAGAGAGTACAAATTATTACTTTTCTTATTAGAAAATAAAGATCGTGTAGTCTCTAGAATGCAGATTTTAGAACGGGTATGGGGAATACAGTTTGACCCTAATACTAATGTAGTAGATGTCTATATTTCTTATCTAAGAAGTAAAATAGATGAATCTAAAGGAAAAATAATACACACCATAAAAGGAACTGGCTATATGCTACAAGAATGATATGAATCTACGCACTCGTCTTACCACCTACAGTACTATAGTTTTTGGTATAGTATTCTTTATTGCATCACTTATTATATTCTTAGCTTACTACTCTAAGACACAAGAGTCTGTGTTTAATAATCTTAAGAATACCACCCTACTATCTGCAATTTATTATTTAGAACAAGACGAGCTATCTCATACAGAACATTCTGTTGTAAAGGAAGAATTTAAAGTTACCATTCAGTCTAAAAATGTAGCTGTGTATAATTTTAGCAATCAGTTATCTTATGGAGCCCTAGTAAATGATCCTGCACTGACAAGTGCCGTTTTAAACAAGACGAGAACTGATAAATCACACCGATTTAAAGCAAATGACTTTTTTTATTACGGAATCTATTACCCTGATAACCAAGGGGATTTCGTAGTATATACGAGAGAGTCCACAGCTGACTTTATGAATCAGATGAGAAGTCTTATTCTTATTTTATGCGTTGTATTGGTAGGAGGATTATTAACTATTTATTTTCTAAGTAAATACATCTCTAATATCGCCTATAAGCCTCTTAAGAATATTGTACAACAGGTAAATGAGGTAAACTACTCTAATCTAGAAAATGGCATAGAAGTGCCTAAAACAAATGATGAATTAGAAGAGCTAATTTCTACCTATAACAACCTATTAATCAGACTATCTGAAACATTCTTGATTCAGAAGAACTTTATTAATTATGTTTCTCATGAGTTTAAGACTCCCCTTACAGCTATCAGTGGTAACCTAGAGGTCTTTGCTCAGAAAGAACGTTCTCCTGAAGAATATAATCAAGTGGTCAAGGACGCTTTAAAAAATGTGTACAAAATAGAGAATATCTTAAGTAACCTTCTCTTATTATCAGGTTTAAAGAACACAGAGAAAGATGCGAGCCTATTTAGAATAGATGAGATAATCTGGAATATATATGAAGCACTACAGGATAAGCTAACAGAGCTACAGACCACATTACAGATCAGTATCAATGTAGATGACTTCACCAAACTAGAGTATAAAGGCAATGAAACTCTAATCCATCTAGCACTATACAACATTGTCGAAAATGCTATAAAATACTCTAATAGCAAGCCTGTCTCGGTAGAATTATCTCTACATAACAATAGGCTACAGCTAAGTGTAGAAGATCAAGGAAAGGGTATATCTGAAGAAGAATTAGCTTTTATAAAACAAACATTCTATAGAGGTAAAAATGTAGGTGAAATAAAAGGTAGTGGTATAGGACTGTCCCTTGCTACTATCATCTTTGAGCAACATCACATTCAATTTGACATTACTTCTCAGCTAGAACAAGGAACAGTTATTACTTTAATCTTTTAAAGTTTATTTTCTTTTGAAACCAAATTGTTCAATATAAAAATCTAGAAGCGTGATCGCAGTCATCGCTTCCACAATAGGTACTGCACGTGGTAATACACAAGCGTCATGTCTTCCTTTCCCTTGTACTGTCACCACCTCATGTGCGGTATTGATGGATTGTTGATCTTTCATTAAAGTAGCTGTTGGTTTAAAAGCAACTTTAAAATAAATATCCATTCCATTACTTATACCCCCAACGATTCCTCCTGCATTATTTGTTGTAGTACTGCCATCTGGTAAGATAGAGTCATTATGCTGGCTCCCTCTCATTTTAGTTCCTTCAAATCCACTGCCGAACTCTACCCCTTTAACAGCATTGATCCCAAGCATAGCTTTCGCTAAATCAGCATCTAAACGATCAAATACAGGCTCTCCTAGTCCTACAGGCACATTCTGTACTACACAGATAATAGTTCCTCCTATAGAATCCCCATCTTTTTTGACTTCCTTAATTAAAGTCTCCATTTCTACTGCTTTAACAGGATCAGCACAACGAACAGGATTTTTCTCTATCTCATTAAAGTCTAACTCACTGTATTTTTTCTCAACAGCAATATCTCCAACTGAAGACACATACGCTGTTATTTTTAACTCTGATAAAACTTGCTTAGCGATAGCACCTGCTACTACTCTACTTGCTGTCTCACGAGCAGAACTACGCCCACCTCCTCTATGGTCGCGATGTCCATATTTTTCATCATATACATAATCTGCATGACTCGGACGATAAATATCTTTGATATGATCATAATCCTTTGATTTTGAATTTGTATTTTCAATTACAAAACCAATAGGAGTACCTGTTGTCTTCCCTTCAAATATTCCTGAAAGAAATTTCACTTCATCAGCCTCTTTTCGTTGTGTAACTATCTTAGATTGACCTGGTTTACGTCTGTCTAATTCCAACTGGATTTGTTCTAAATCTAACGCTATTCCTGCTGGACAACCGTCTATAATACCACCGATCGCTACTCCATGAGATTCTCCGAAAGTAGTTACCCTAAATCTATTGCCATAAGTATTACCTGCCATATTAATGTATTTTATACAAGTTTACCACTTTTCTAAGTTTTGTACCTTGTTATTTTGGATATTTTTTGACAAATGCCTTTCTATTTCTCACGTTCTAACTCTGATTTTATTTCTTTTACCTCCTACCCCTTCCTCTCCATTTTATCATATATTAGTATATTTGCAAATCAAAACAAGAATATGATTGTACTAAAGCCATTCACAAAAACTGATATTCAATTAATTATAGATTGGAATTTTACGAAAGAAGAACTACTACAGTTTGGAGGAACTGCATTTACTTACCCTCTTACAGAGGATCAAGTCTTAGCTTTCATGAAAGTAGAAAACTCTTTATTCTTTAAAGCAATCGATAGCGATAATGAGACTACAATTGGAGTAGGTGAAATTGTTTTAATGGAGAATAACACTACTAAACTAGCTCGTATAGTGGTAGGTGATCGAAATAATAGAGGAAAAGGATATGGACAAAGGATGATGCAAGCCTTTGTAGATTATTGTCTAAATGATATCCAAAGTGATTCTGTTATCCTTAATGTATTTGATTGGAATATTGGAGCTATTAAATGTTATGAAAAAATAGGCTTTACCTTTGCTGATGTTCCTATGAGAAGTTTTGATCTATCAAACGGAGAACAATGGTTTAGCAAGCAAATGAACTACATTAAAAAGTAACCACTTAGTATATCTTCTATACTCATTGCTATCTCTTAGCAGTAAGGTTGCTAATACGTCTATCTTTTTAGCATATTATTTCCGTCCTGACTCCGTGATAATGTCTGTTTTAATGGAGTCAATACGGACTCATAACGGACTTACAACAGACTCAAATCAAACGAGACATATCTCGTAGTACTACAACTGTACATACACCTTCCTATATTTAAGATTAACCAAAAGTGTACTAAGAGGTAACTCTACTCTTATTTTTATATCAATATACCACTAAAAGCAGTAGTCCTAAGATCAAAAGTTATCTTTTTTTACTTTTACCATACGTTATTGACCTAAAAAAAACTTTATAATAAGAGCCTAAAACCCAGTTTTTAAAAAGTTTTTTCACTTTATAGAGCTTTTTCGATACAAATATAATGTAAAAAAAACATTTTTCATTTCTACTCTTTATTGTCTTCTATTTTAATACTAAATCCTTCTAAACATCACGGTTATAAAGACATTATGCCATACACCACCATTGACTATAATGCAATAGTATACCATAAATATCTAGCTATTTTCAATTTTAACACAGTAATAAATATTTAAATTAAAATATTCTTGTTTGTTTTTATAGAAAAATTATATATATTGTCCTTAACAAAACCTAACTAATCAAACAACTTATTATGACACTTGAATTATTTGAAGAACTCTCAGATGTTCTGGGGGTATTCGTAGAAAAATTTACTAACCTCAACATTAAAGCAAACAAGCACTCTCTTGCTTGGCAACGATTTCACTACAATTACTTTGACTCCATGACTACTACACTGTATAAGTCATTAGTTCACTTAGATTATGCGACTTTACAACAAGAGAAAGACAATGTCCAATACGCAGAAGCCTTTTCATTAGTATTAGACAAAAATTTTAAACAATTAAGAGATATTAACTTTGAGAAGTTTGAACCTAAGGTTCAACAACAGATCTTGAGAGTAATACTAGGCGAACTTCCTTTTTTAAATAAAGGATTAAGTGATGATACCTATCATTACATCAGATTTAATTGTTTAAATAGAGAGAATAGACTGTGTGGCTTAGGAGGAACTTTATTTAAAGACTCTAAAACTGGTGAGTTTATTCTAAATCTATTCTACTTAAACATTCGCAATGAACGTGTAGATTCTTTATTAGAAGTCGATTTCTATATGAAAGACAAGGCTAAGTACGTAAAGCTTTACAAGGAATTAGCTTTAAGCAAAGTATGCACACCACACGATCTTAAAAATGCATTAGAACAAAAGAATATCTCTAGTGTAGATTTTAATAATGATTTTATCTATTTCTTTGGAGAGGGATACCTTACCTTTTATGATAAAAGAAAGTATTTACAGAGCTTAGAACTTGTATTCTTTACGAAGAATTCATTTAAAGAGATTGCCGATGTATGTGGTTTTATGTCTACAGAATCATTAATCACGAAATACAAAAAATTCGAAAATAACGGATATAATCCTATTATTCGCTATTCAAACATATTACAAGCGTAATAAAAGTAAAAAAGGTTGATTCATTTGAATCAACCTTTTTTTATATGTAACTTAAATTGCTTTTGTTTTTTCTTTTAACCAAGCAGCCTCTTCAGCCGATAATCTTGATTCTAAAGATTCGTATACCCATTGGTTATACTTGTTTAACCAATCAATATGTACCTGATCCAATAGTGATTTCTCTACTAAGTCTGTAGCAATATAACAGATTGTAATTGTTTCGAAATCCATAAAATCGCCAAATTGATTAGAAGCCAAATCTTTAGATACTACTAAGTTCTCGATACGAATACCGTGTTTACCTTCTCTGTACAATCCTGGTTCTATAGAACTAATCATTCCTGGCTCTATCGCGATATCTACTGCAGCACCATTAAATGTATGAGGTCCCTCGTGTACATTCAAGAAGAATCCTACTCCATGACCTGTACCGTGTCCGTAGTTACGCATAGTAGCCCATATAGGACGACGTGTAATAGCATCGATTTGATATCCTCTAGTACCTTTAGTGAATATAGCCATCGATCCTTCTATAGTCCCCTTTAGTACGATAGTATAATCTTCTTTTTCTTCTTGAGTCAACTCTCCTAAAGATATTACACGAGTAATATCAGTAGTACCTGTCTCATATTGTCCCCCTGAGTCTACTAATAACAACCCTTTAGGTTCTAATTTATAATTGCTATCTTCTTCTGCCTTATAGTGTGGTAAAGCTCCGTGGTCTTTATATCCAGCAATAGTATCAAAACTAATATCTTTAAAGCCTGGCTGAGCTGCGCGTAATCCTCTTAAGTGATCTGCAATACTCATCTCTGACAATTCGCCTAATGCTACATTTTCTTCTATCCACTTAAAGAACTTAGTCAATGCTACACCATCATTAATCATCGCCTGTCTCTCGTGATTTAACTCCACTTCGTTCTTTACTGCTTTTAGCATAGTAGAAGGGTTCATATCTTCTAAAATAGTCACGTTAGACGGTACTGAATCATAAGTAGCAAAACAAGTACGCTTAGGATCTAATAAAATAGTCTCACTAGCACTTAATGATTTTAGGTAATTTCTAACCTCATCATAAGGTTTGATAAGAATACCATATCCTTGTAATTCTTCTGCTGTGCCTTTATCTAATTTTTTAGAATCAATAAACAAAATAGATTTATCCTGACTGATAAACACAAAACCAAGTGTAACTGGATTACATTTTACATCTGTACCTCTTATATTCAATAACCAAGCTAAATCATCAAGAGAAGATACTAAGTGACAAGTCGCTCTCTTCTGCTTTAGAACTTTGCGAACAGCAGCTATTTTATCAGGCGTTGATTGCCCTGTAATAGAAATAGGTAATGTATATGCTGGCTCTGTTGGCAAAGCTGGTCTATCATTCCATATTATATCTAATAAATCTACATGACCATCTACTTTTATATTTAGAGGACCAAGTATGGTATTTACCGCATTAGCTACTGCTAGAGAAGCTAAATTACCATCAAAAGCTACTGTATTACCAGCTTGTAACTTCTCACCTAACCATGAAACATACTCTGGTGCATGCTGAACTTTCAATTTTACTAACTCAAATCCAGAGCCTTTTAACTGTGCAGGGCCTTGTACAAAATAACGAGAGTCAGTCCATAATCCAGCAAAATCTTGCGTGATCACTAACGTTCCTGCTGAACCACTAAAGCCAGATGTCCAAACTATACACTTATAATAATCTGGTAAATATTCACTGATATGTGGATCTGAAGATGGGATAATATATCCATCAATACCTCTCTCCTTCATAAGTGAGCGTATCTTCGATAATTTTTCTAAATATGTCATTATGATAATAAATTTTTCAAGCTAAAGGTACAAAATGACAACTACTACAAAAAGATAAATCTGTTAAATTAGAACAGTTTTTACTTATGTAGATAGTAGCTTAATTCCTAATTCCTTAAATAAAATAAAAGCCAACATTTAGTTGGCTTTTTTTATATTATTTTTGTTCGTCTAAAATATGAGTCGGCTTAATAGAAGCATCTAATCTTATTATTTGCTTGCTTAATACATCTTCAAAAGAAAAGTCTTTTAAGCGAACATCCCTTCTAAACAGTTCTGGATTATTAGATAAAGCTGTTATAAAATCTGAAAACACTTTATTAGCCATAACACTTTTATCTAATACCACACGTGCTCGTACAAGCTTCTTATCTGATCTTCTATAATAATCAAAAACATATTGATTAGGTTTTTTCCAGTTCGGTTTACCAAAGTTTTCAAAGTAAATATCCGAAATAGACTCCTTATTACTAGTTCTAGCAGTCACCCTTTTTTTGTCAAAACCAACATTAATCATTGAAGCCACATTAAGATATACTTCCTCACCTTCATTCTTAGGACAAGATTGCTCATAGATTACTATCATATTTCCTTGTCTTTGTAAAAAAACATAATGCAATACCTGATGCTCGTCTTCTAATTTCCATAGCATACGTTCTTTTTTTTCATCTAGTGAAGAATACAAAGTAGCAGGAGTAGCTACTCCATTTAAGACTACTTCGTCCTTTTTCAAGTTCTTATCCCATGATGTAGTCCATTGCCCATCGACATACTCTTGTTTTAAAGGCAATAGACTCCCTTCGCGTAAATCATAAAACTGTTCTCGGATAGAATCGTTTTTATCAAACTCACTAGATAATAATGTATAGTAGTGATAATCGAAATCTATAGTATAGCGATAACGAGGAATAGCCTCATCATAATAAACAAGATCTATATCATTAGATTTATTCTCTTCTAATAACAATCCTTTATACATCTTCCCCTCTTTATATATAGAGCTTACCTTAGTAGTATCAGCTTTAGTCTCTACATCTATATACGCTTTAGCTTCCTGATCATAAAGTGAGACAAACTTTAATCGGTCTGTTAACACAGCTAATGTATTGGGATATGACGCTGTCCTCTCTACAACTTTCAAACTATCATTAACAGTAGAAGTCTCTACTAGATAACTAATATCCTTCAACTTAAGAGTATCTCTATGTATAGAATCTGTCACTGTAGTATGATCTTGTGCATAGAGTACTCCTCCTATACTTAGTGCCAATATTACAATACCCTTTTTCATAATTTTCTTTTTAAATAACATAGTATACATAGTTCTAAACTTCTTATCTAAAACCATCAATATCAAATTTACAAATTTCAAATGACAAAAAAATAAAATTACGTTTCCAAAAACAATTAAAAAGATAGCTACAAACCACTATAAGGATACAGACACCACTATATATCAACACCTTACAAATAGAAACAAGAAAATACAATCATCATAATGGCGACAATAAATTAAGTACCCTATTAATATTCAAATAGTTGTAAGGCATTCACTATACTTTTCTATATGTTTTAAAAAGTTTATCCCATAATAATGTATAGAAACCATAATTAACGTTAGGATCTTGATGATGAATATTGTGAAATAAAGTTAAACACAGTATATCTCGTGTGCAACGTTCAAAGAAAGTATTCTTAAACACATCTTTATCTACGTGGCCTATAGTTCCCCAGATAAGATTAATAAGTAAATAAAGTCCTATCGAAAAAGTGTCAAAAGGATATATGCACAACAACAAGATAAACAGTAGCCCAAAACCAATAGCCTCTACTGGGTGTAGTACAAATAAACTTATAGCATTAACACTACTGTGCTCATGATGCCTTAAATGTGCTAATGGGTAAAAAAGAGGGATATGGGCTAATCTGTGAAATACATACATCAGAAAATCCATACCAATTACTAGACTTAAGGTTTGTAAAGCTATAACAGCTATAGAGTTATTTTCTATAACATGAATATATCCATATTTATACAATCCTACTCCTAATACAAAGACAGCCGCATTACATAGTAAAACAACAAATGATAACATTAAATCTCTTCTAGTAATCTCTTGCTTTACATCCTGAATATACTTTCCCTTCTTACACTTGTTTAAAATCAAGTACATTCCAATAGATAAACCATAGAACAGTACATTCAACAGTATACTAAAAATGATTAGTTGTACAATAGACATTCTGCTCACTAGATCTAACATTATTCTTTGTTTAAATTATTAATAATCAAACTTACAAAAAACATATAACAAAAAAGATGACTGCTTTAGTCATCTTTTTGTTATATATCTACATTTATCTTTGCGTGTTCTTAATTACTGTTCTTCGTTTTGTGCCTGTCTCTTTAACAAATCTAAAGCAAATGTAAGCTCAGGATCTTCTTCGTTTAATATACTTCTGTAAAAGGCTTTTTCATCAACTGTATAGTCTGGTAATACTCCTCTACAGCCTTTCTCAGTACTAATAGAATTATTAAAAAACACTTCTGATCGAGGCAAATCTACCACTGTCTGCGTATTGGGTAATTTATAATTAATAAACCAAGATGCTGTAGTGAAATTACTACATGTACGCGTCTCTTGACCTATGATAATTCCTCTTTTATTCTCTTTAAATAATGAAGCAAAATAAGCTGCTGCTGAGACCGTATTATTATCAATTAACAACATTGTATTCCCTTCAAAGAAATATCGATCACGAGGATAATTCTCTACATAGGATTCATCTAGTCTATTATTTCCATAATAGTATTCATCACCCTCTACTTCACTCTTATCATATCGCTGGAACATAAAGTTATTCATATTCTTAATATCCATATCCGAATATTGTCTACCACTAGCATCTATCAAGTTTTCACGCACATTGATATCGATGACCTTAGTTGCATATCGATAATTGTTCTTAAACACTTTCTCTTGTGATATAAAAGAATAAAACAGAGGAATATTACTTAGGTATCCACCTCCATTTCCTCTGATATCAATAATTAGATTCTTCACTCCCTCTTCATTAATCTTCTCAAAAAAAGAACTTAACTTCTGGTAGGCAAACTCCTCTGAGAAAGCAAAAGTTTTAATCGTTAAACAGTATGTGTCATCATTAACTTTTTGCCCATAAATTCCATAAGAATAACTAATGATATCTACTGGTAATATTGCTTTCTGTACATTGTAATAATTTCGTGCATAGTTAACTGCCTTGAGTGTAGCTTCCTTATCCTCTACAGCATTTAGACTATCAAGATAATTAATCTTATACTCCTTCTCAGGACTCATCAGAGACACATAAAAAGAAAAATCTTTAGCGTCATCTGCCTCTATACTCCCATCTGTTGTTACATTTATACGCTTTAAGTAATCTCCTGACTTAACATCATTTACTTTTGTAATAACACTCCCTACAGGGATATTAGAATTGTGCTGATTCACAAACACCTTTCCATCATAGACAATGGTATTAATAGGAAAAAAAGAAGTTTCCTTTGTAAAATCTTCAAAAATAGTACTATCTGTACTCAAAGAAGAATGAGCATCGTGAATTAGAGGAATCGGATTAGATAATAAGAAATTAGCATACGAAGGATTCTCTTCTAATTTTTCTCTTATTTCTGCAACTCTCTTGTCAAAATCTTTTTCACTTATACTTCTAAATGGATTAGGGTGTTGCTTTTTTATAATATTAATAAGTATATCAAAATCATTTAAATAATCTTCTTTCGTCAACTCAGAATACTTCTTCTGTCCTAATACAAAAGAACTACTCAATAATAAGGCAATTAATAATAAACCTTTTTTTATCATTCCTGTTCTCAATTAAATTATCTAAAATAAAGAATTTATGGCATTTTAAAAATATTATTTCAAAAGCAATTTTATCTAAATCTCTTTATTTCCTTTAGCTTACAAAGATAAAGTTAAGCGTATACCTACGCAACTTTTACCAGTATGTATATTATAACAGTTAATTCTCATTTTTATTATTTTACAAAAGTTAAAAAAACAATCTTTTTTAAAATCACTTATTAGTTCATTCAAAATAATTCTAAAAAGAAAGGTGACCTCGCCAGGCCACCTTTCAATACAAACACTACTAATCTAAAAAACTGTTTCAACAGTCTTTTACAACAAAACTATTTTGGGGTCCATAAGACACGATTCTCCACATGATTAAGACCGTATCTAGGATCAATAGCTTTTACTTTAATAACTTGTGGTTCTTCTGCTAATCCTGACGGAATGCACAGTCTCCACAGATGTTTACTGGCTCTCTTTGCATCTACTGCATTTGAGATATTCATATTTTTAAATCTTCCTTGTTTTTGCAATTCTATGAGACGAGTGTACTGGGGATCTACTCCCTCATAATATTCCATCTTTTGCCAAGTAGCCCCCTTGTCATAGCTTATTTGCACATCCGTATCTCGGTCACCTGCAAATACATTAGCATATACATAACCATCGTTTAGATGCTCTAAGCTTTTATCCCATTCCTTCACCTCAGGAGCCCATACCTGTATTTGTTTTTGCTCGCTTCTGCCCGATACTTTATAAGATAAATGATAGTACTGACCTGCCGTCTGTAGTGTCCAATACCCCTTCCATGTACCGTCATACATCATCGCAAATGGGATTCCCTCTATATCATGAGGGCCTTGCCACCATGCTCCACACACAGCCCCCGCTACTAACTGATGTATAGCTTGATTATCTATTCTATCAAAGTACTTGTGATACTGAGTATGCGTATGCCCCACACCTACAAACACTTGCTTATAAGCAGAGAACAGATCTATAAACTCTTCTTTATCCTCCATGAATTCAATCGGAATATGCATCATCACCTTCACCTTATCATGAGTATCTTGATAATGAGCCAATACATTCTTTAAAAATTGCTTCTGAACTTCATCTATTTTACCGATATACTCTTTATCATTAACAGGTAGTATATTATTAAGTACAATGATTAACTCCTCCCCATACTCTAAAGCGTAATAAGAAGGTCCAAAAGCTTCTTTATAACTAATATCTCTATCCTTAACTGCTTTATCTTTACCGAAGTTTAAATCGTGATTACCTACTACATAGTAAATCGGGCTTCCTATTAAACCTAATGACTTAGATAGTGGATCAAAGATCTCTAAGCGATCAAAGACCAAATCTCCTAGTGGGAAGATTAAATCAGGTGGCGTATTTACTAGTTCGCTAACTACTAACTTCTCTACATGGTGAATATCGTCTAACACATCGGATTGTAAATCGCCCAAGAGCACAGCCTTTAAAGGTGATGATTCATCTGTTTGATACAATGGAAAGTCATGATTAGTTTTATTCTTTAAATCCTGATACGGCATATAAAAGCAAACCTTATTCTCTACTGTCAAGGCAGATTGAAACCCTTTTGGCTTAATCACGAATACTTGTGTATCTTCTAATGTAGATACCTCATATTCTCCCTTTTTATTGGTAAGTACTAAGTCTTGACCATTGCTGATGACCACATCTTTTAATAAGGGCTCTCCTTTGTCATACAGGCCATTTCTATTCAAATCTTCGAATACTTTACCACTTACTTTTTTTACTTGAGCATAGCTACTATATCCCACTATGGCACATAGGCAAATCAATATCTTTCTCACCGATTATTTCTTTAAGTTTAACAGTGTAATGATTTTGTGAAATACTTCATTATTCTCATATATCCCTCTAAACTCTCCTGATTGAGGCCCATATGCAAAAATAGGAACCATCGTACCTGTGTGATCATGAGAAATAAAATCTCCTTCTATCATTCCCTGTTTTACATCACCCTGAGGTATCGCAAATCCTCCTGTCTCGTGGTCAGCAGTAATAATCACTAAAGTTTGACCGTCTTCATCCGCAAATTTTAATGCTTCAGATATCGCTTTATCAAAATCGATACCCTCCGTAATGATTCCCCCAGTATTATTAAAATGTCCATAAGAATCTATCTTAGCTCCTTCTACCATCAAAAAAAACGGTTTGTTTTCTTTAGACAAATAATTTAAACCGTGTTTAGTCGCCTGTGCTAATACATCAGTTCGTCCATCTATAATTCCTTTTAAACTGCCCTCTTCTAAAAACATCCCAACGCGCTCTGCCTTAGACCTACTAATACTTTCTACTTTCTCTACGATAGAAAACTTTTCTTCTAAGTTTATATTTTTAAATGAGTTTCTACCTCCTCCAACGAACAGAGACAAATGACTCTTAAGAATATCTTTAGCGATCAGATCATTATCATCTCTATCTTTCTGATGAGCATAAAAAGCAGAAGGTGTAGCTCCTGTTAATTCATCTGTAGTAATCACTCCTGTTTTATAATCAAACGGCATTAAGTACTCCGTCATATTAGTAAGTGGTTTTCTATCCATTCCCATACCGATAGAGCGATTATACGTTTTTTGTCCTGTCGCTAAAGCGGTTCCTGCTGCTGCTGAATCCGTTGTAAAATCATCTCCTGCTTGAGTCTTGATAAAGCCAATACTCTTAAGTTGTAACAAACTCAAATCTCCTCCATTAGCTAAGGCTGCACTGGAGATTTGTGTCAATCCATTTCCATCCCCTATTAACAGAATGACATTCTTGATAGGTAAATCCTTATCGTCATTTTCGAAAGTAGGTCTATAAATCTCAGATGAGGTCAGGTTGTGATAAACTGCTTTGTGCAAATTCTTTAAATAGGTGTTAGCCAGATATGGATTATCTGTATTTATAACATCTATTCCCATGTCATAGAACGCCTTAAAAGCCGTCTTTCCATCCGGTGTTCCCCAGAATCTAATTGGTTTACCCTGACTGTGGACAAGATCTATTACTTCTTGTAATTTCTGTTTTTCTTCTTCTACTATACGCCCTTTACCATTCCATACAGAATAATCTTTAAAATTCAAACTGACCATCTCAACGCGTTCCCATAGATGATGATCACTTAAAGGAGCTAAAGACTGATGATCTAGCTTAACATAATCAGGATAAGAACTAAAGGTCTTCATATCTGGTTTATTACCAGAAATAACAAATGTAATTCCTTGCTCTTCTATCAGTTTTTCATACTTTGAAAGCACAGGTAGTAATAGCGCCATTGATTTCTTAGCATCTGACTTTAAATCAATCAAAAAGCGCAAACCTCTACTGTCTCCCATTTTTAAAGACACTGCTTGTTCTAATGGTGCTAGATATAAGCTCTCTATAGTTCTATTCTCTTGTATAGTCTTCGCTTCATGAGCTACGTACAGCCCTCCTTTTTCTAGAACTAAATCAACTTCTATAGACTGTGCTCCGTTTGAAAAAGCAGTCCAAAATGGAGTAGATTGATGATAATCGTTATGAGAATGTATGGTATATGTTTTTGATTGTGCATTAGCCATTAAAACACTAGAAATAAAGGCTATAGATAAAATAAGTCTTTTCATTTTGGTGCATAAAAAGAGGGCTAGCTCCAAGAAGGTAGCCCTCAATTAGTTTTGAAATTAAATTACCATCCTACGTTTTGTGGTATTCCTGATGATTGTACAGCTCTATTCGGTATAGGCCATACGTGCATATAACTTGAGTCAAAGTTTCTAGCTTTCCACACCTCTGATACCTTATAAGGAGAATCAGGATTAGAACGGTCTGTATGAATTCTTCCATAAAGAGGTTTCCCATAAGCCTCTTTTGCATCACCCCATCTCACTAAGTCAAAATGTCTATTGGCAAACTCTCCCGCTAGCTCTACTCTTCTCTCGTGTTTTAAATCCGCCATCGTAGCTCCTGTTTTTGGTGCTAATCCTGCACGCTTACGAACCTCATTTAGTGCTTCGTCACCGCTCTGACCTAGCATAATTTGAGCTTCTGCCTTCATCAGCAAGATCTCAGCATAGCGCATTAGAGGAACGTTATAATTCGTTGTCGGTTTATCTCCATTCATATTGATAAACTTCCCTAACGCGTCTTGTGTACTATACTCATACATATACTTATTAAACTGGAGTCCAGACATCGAGTTTTCTGACGAGTATCGCTTCGTCTCGCCGAAATAAGTAAATTCATCTCCGAATACTAATAAAGTCACATCTCTTCTAACGTCTCCTTTCTCAAACTCTTGGTACAACCCTTCTGTAGGCGTGAAATACCCCCATCCGTTATACGCTCCCCATCCTTTGTTTTCTAACATACATCCTGGTAGAATACTTCCTCCTTCTATTCCAGAATTAACAGACCAGATATACTCACTCTTCCAGTTGTTTAAAGCGCTGTGTAATTCTCTGTAATCTTTAGAAGGGTTCCCTGTATTGACAAGTGCTCTTCCTGAACCTGAATTTGTAACTGCATCGGCATACTTAATTACTTCATTAAACTTAGAAGAGTCATATTGTGCCCAGTACAGATATGTTTTTGTGATATAAGCTAATGCAGCATCCTTATGCGCTCTTCCATAATTATCTGTAGAATATGCTGTGAATAAAGGCAATAACTCTGCTGCTTTAGTCAAATCCTGTACTATCTGATCATAGTTCTCAATAACACTTTTTGGTCGTTTATAACTTCCTGCTGGTTGTGACATATTAGCCTCTGTGATAATAGGTACACCACCGTTATTACCATTATCCCCATACGTATGTGCTAACCAAAAATAAAAGAACCCACGCATAAAATATGCCTCACCTAATACTCTAGTCTTAAGTGATTCACTGATTTTCATATTAGGGACATTTGTAATAATATCATTCGCTCTTCGGATTACTTTATAAGCATTTTGATAAATACCATTGATATAGCCCTCATCACCATTTAGATTAAAGTTTTTGATATTATCTGCTGTTGCATTAAGGCGTCCTGTAACCATGTCGTCAGAAGCATTAATATACCAAAAGAACCCTCTTCCAAACATTTCATCTTCCATCATCATTTGATACAAACTATTAGCAGCTTCTGTTGCGTCTTGTTCTGTTTTCCAGAAGTTTTCATAAGATGTATTTCCTTTTGGATCTAACTCTGTAAAATCAGAACTACAAGCTCCCAATGATAAGATTGTTGATAGACCTAATACTAAGCTATATTTAGATAAACTATATTTTTTCATAATTATAAGTGATTAAAAAGTAAATAAGAAACCTCCTGATATTGTTCTTGAAACAGGATATCTTGCTACGTCCATTCCTACACCTCCTACTTCTGGATCTATACCATCATATCCCGTAATCGTAAATAAATTATCACCAGACATGAATATTCTTAAACTAGACTTAGGGGATAAGCTGCTCATTACACTTTTTGGCATAGTATAACCAATGGTTAAGTTCTTTAATCGTAAATAAGAAGCATCTTCTAAGTACCAACTAGAAGTCGTTCCATAGTTCTGATTATCATCTTTAGTAGATAATCTAGGAAGACTAGCATTCGGATTATCAGGAGTCCATGCTCCCATCACACGACTATCTAAATTATAACCTTGTAAAGAGGCATTATAAGCTGTAAACTTATACCCATTGAATACTTTCACATCACCTACTCCTTGGAAGAACATACTCAGGTCAAAATTCTTATACTCTAAGTTTAAACCAAAGCTATAAGTAATCTTAGGTACATAAGCATCCATAAACTGCTTATCATTATTATCTATCTTACCATCTCCATTACTATCTTCGAATTTAAAGTCTCCTGGTCGAGCATTAGGCTGTATTAATGTCCCCTCTTTAGAACGATGCGCATCAATCTCTGACTGCGACTGGAAGATTCCTAAATAAGGAACTAAGTAAGTAGAATAAAGTGATTTGCCCACCACAGATCTATAAGGTGATAATACTCCACGCACATTATCTCCGTGTGCTATATAATCTATTCCACTTTGATTATACCCGTTTAGATTCTCTAATTCATTTTTTATGAAACTTGCGTTTCCAAAAATCTTATAGTTTAAATCACCTATGTGATCATTATAACTTAGTGATAGTTCAATACCTTTATTTAATACTTCACCTCCATTTACATCAGCGGCTGCTGTACCATGGTGAGCATCTTCTAATCCTGGAATAATCATTCCTTTTGTACGCTTGCTAAAATAATCCGCTATTAAATTTAAGCGACCATTAAAGAAAGCAGCATCTATACCAACGTCAAATGATTCTGAAGTTTCCCATTTAAGGTTTGGGTTAGACTGACGATTTACATAAGTCCCTTTACCAGTAAGCATTCCATCTTCTCCCATAATAATATCGCTATTACTAAGTGGTACATCAAAAGAATAATATCCAACAGAATTTATATTTCCTATTTGCCCCCAAGATGCTCTTAATTTTAATTCACTAATCGCATCGACTTTAAAGAAGTTTTCTTGTGATATTCTCCATCCCACAGAAGCAGAAGGGAATACTTCTGATTGATTATTTTTAGCCAAACGCGATGTAGTATCTTTACGCAAACTTCCCGATACGAAGTAACGATCGTCAAAATTATACATCACACGTCCTATCAAAGAGGTTAGGGCATCTTCATACACCTCTGTAACTGGTTTTCTGATGATAGAGGCATTACCCATATATTGATTAAAAGGCTCTTCACTTCCAAAACCTTCTCCTTGTACAGAGATATAGTCATAATTCGTTTTTTGTGCAGAGTGAATTGCCGTAAGGTTTAAATCGTGCTTACCAAATGTCTTGTGATAAGTCAACTGATTATCCCAAATCCAATGTGTTTTTTCGTATTTATTTTCTAATAGATAATTGTTTAAATTCGTTCTACCTAATTCAGGAGCTTTTGGTGTAAATTTCTTGTATTTATTACTAGTATAGTCATAGCTATAAGAAGTCTTGAAGGATAGTCCATCTACAATATCATAGTTTAAATACACATTGGCATTCAAGAAATTAGTTGGATTAGTTGTTGTAGGTCTTAACAATAAGGCTACTGGATTATACACATCTCCATACGCTCCAGCAAACTGTGCTAAATCATGAGGTACAACACCTCCAAATTTACCATCAGCATCGTATACAGGTGCTGCAGAAGGCATATATAAAGCACTGATGACACTTCCTGAATAAGAACTTGTAGTATTAGTACCAATAGCATTCGTATTAGAGTAGTATACATTCTCTCCAATAGTAACTTTATCAGTCAGCTTAGTATCTGCCTTTAATCTAAAGTTATAACGTTCAGAAAATGTTCCTATTAAGGTTCCTTCTTTTTTGTTATACCCAAGAGAAGCAAAATAATTCGTATGGTCAGAAGCTCCTGAGATACTAGCATCTACATTGTGCATAGCTGCAGTTCTAAAGATTTCATCCATCCAGTTTGTTCTATTTACTTGTCCCCACGGATTAAGTAGAGCATCATGCGCAGACTGTCTAGGAACTCCTGCATTATCTGCTGCCATATTATATACAGAAGCTTGCCCTTGTGCATCTAATGGCGTTGGTAGATTTGTTGCTTTTGAAAAACCTGTATACACATTTAAAGCAACACTAGGATCTCCCTTTACTCCTTTTTTAGTTGTAATTACAATTACTCCTGAAGCAGCCTGAGCTCCGTAGATTGCAGCCGCAGCCGCATCTTTTAAGATAGATACAGATTCTATATCATTAGGACTAATTGCCGGTCCGTAATAAGGTACCCCATCTACTACAGTAAGTGGAGCTTCATTAGCTAATGATCCCGAACCACGGATAACCATCTTACTACTCTCAGAAGGGTCTCCACCTTGTTGTGTGACAGTTACTCCAGCAACTTGCCCTTGTAAGAAATCACTAAGATTAGACACTGGTCTAGACGCTAGTTGTTCTATATTATCTACAGTCGCAATCGATGTTGTAATATCTTTTTTCTTTGAAGCTCCATATCCGATTAATACTACCTCATCTAAGATATTGCTGTCTTGTTCTAAAAGAATACTTACTAATTGAGCACCTTGATAGTTGATCGTTTTTGTTTTGTATCCTAAATACTCTACAGAAAGAGTGCCCGCTTCTTTAGCTAATTCTAGCGTAAAATTCCCATCGGCATCCGTAGTTACCCAAGTAGAATTGTCCTTATTAGCTATTACTGTAGCAAAAGATACAGGTAGACCATCACTTTTGCCTGTTACCTTTCCTTTTACTATCACTTGTGCATGTAAGAAAGTACTACCTCCTATACATAACAGCCATACTAAGAAATGTCTTTTCATAAGATTGATTACATTGATATTTCACTTTCGAAAGTACTTCTGCTTTGTATAATACAGGGGTAATTATCTTTCAGTCAAGTGTAATTATCTTTCAGTAAAAGACTAATTCTATATCAGAGTAGTGTACTATTTGGACAATAACCTTTAGTTAACACTAGGATAATCTATTCTACACATCTGATCACTCATTTTTAAAATGTGAAGGACTATGTTCAAATCGCTTTTTAAATGCTTTACTAAAGTATTTTGGATCATTAAATCCACATTCAAAACAGACTTCCGAAATTGTCAGATCCCCTTTCTCGATCAATATTTTTGCTTTTTGTAAGCGCATTTCAATTAATATTTCTAAAGGAGATTGCTCTACAAACTCTTTAAACAAACGATAGCACTTCATCTTAGAAATCCCTAATTCCACTGTCAATTGATCTATACTGAAAGAAGAGTCACTAAATCTTGCATTCATCATTTCCATCCCCTTTCTAAACAAGCGTTCATTAGGCGAAAGATTCACAATAACATCCTCTGCTAGATTCGTCTTCCAAAGAAGTGCGTTACTCTCCTTGTTCTCTTTATCATAGCGGATACGCTTAAAAACCATATTGTCTAAGGTAGTTTTAGCAACTGGTAAGTGAATAAAATCACTAACTCCCAATTGACTCAATTGCTCTTGTACAAAATAATCAACTGTCTCTGCGATATAAAAGATAAGTAATCTTTGTTTCTGAGCCTGTTTTTTAATCTGTGCAAATAGAGATAAGGTACGATCAGACATCTCAATATTATAAAGTACTAAAGCGTCATACTTATAATGCTCTATATTTCCTACCACTCTACTCACACTGTGATTATAGACCAGATTAGTATCTTTTTGTCCAGCTAATAACTGTTTGACAATGGCCTTATCCTCTTCTTTAGCATACACTAGGATATTGTTTTTATCCTTTGGTAGCACTTGTAGCTCTTCTAAGAATTCATTCCAATTCCCTTTCTCAATCCCTTTATTCTCTTCTAATGGAACTAAAGGAATAGATATACTAAGAGAGAACACTGACTGACTATTAATCATCAGTGTACCATTTAGATTCTGTAATAAAGTCTCAAAAGCTCTGTAGTAAGGACTAAAATTTCTGTTGTCATTCCAAAATACAAATAAAGTATGACTCTCTGATTCTAAATCAATATGTAAAACATTGTCCTTCATATAGAAGCGAACCGTTATTTGCTGATTATCTTCTAAGTACTTATAACATTCGTATAGCAAATAACGCAAGCACAGTTTAAATCGCAATAAATCTACTTCTACCCACTGAGTATCTACTTCATTAAAAACGACGACTTCTACACCATACTTATCTTTTATCGCTCCCCACTCTTCTTTTAAGTGCTCTATAAAAGCAGTCATCTCTACGCTTACTAATTCTATAGTGTCAAAATCCTTAACCTGCTCTATATAGTTCCACTCCCGAACCATATTATAAACTTTAATTAGTTCCTCTTTTTGCGCTGCTTCAACGTTTAGTTCTTCTAGTATTTCTAATGTATTGACGATTGGCTTCTTAATTCTAGACAACAAAAATATTCTGAAATTCTCCATCTCTATGTCATCATTCTTTAATTTGCTATGTAGATTCAATAATTCTCCTTTCTGTTGTTCTATCTCTTGATTTAGAATACTAAGTTGTTCATTTTTATTAGCGAGATGTCTCTTTTGTGCTTCCACTTCCTTTGTGCGATCCCTTACTTGTTTTTTAAGTTCGATCTCTCTTTTTCTCACCTTCCTTTGCTTTATACGTACACGCCACAAGATTATCATCCCTACAGCAATCACAAATAATATAACGAAATAAGGCTGTAAGAAAAAAGGCTTTTCAATTTCAAAAGTAATCGTATATATAGTAGGCTTGTCTTTTTGTACCGTATCACGTATTTCTATCTGATAGCGTTTATGGTCTAAATCGTCTAAATTAATTTCTTTTTGAGGTAGAACCCTCCAGTCATCAAAAAGACCTACTATTCTATATTCAAATTGATTAATCGGATATTGATTAAAACCTATAGGATAGAGTGTAAGACGCAATTTATTCTCATCTGGCTCAAAAAAACTAACCTTACCCTCTTCTGCTATACGTTCATTGAGTAAGACTCTAAATTCTGGGGTTTTTTGAGTATTTCTCAGATGTCCTGGGTCTATAATATTTAAGCCTTTATTTCCTCCATAAAGCAGTAAGCCTTTTTTACTCTGACTATATGCTCCCTCAGAAAATTCTAGTCCTTGCCAACCAATATAATTACTAAAGTTTAAGACGTTATAAGTGTGTTTATCTATCGAAGCTATTCCTTTAGTAGTACTAATCCAAACATCATCCTGAGAAGGAGTCAGACTATACACCAAATGACTAGGAAGTCCGTCTTCCTCTCTAATTTGTTTTTTAAGCTCATAATCGGTATCAAATACAGATATTCCTCCTAAAGTAGCCACCCATAGATCACCTGTAAAAGCATCTGCATAAGTAGAGAATACACTGTTGCCCAACAGTCCTTTGTCTTGATTAATGATATTAATCTCCCCAGATCGACAATCGTAGAATACTACACCGTGTTCTTCTGTAGCTAAAATCAGTAAATTATCTTGAATAGAAATATGGCGAATATGGTACTGCTTTAACTTATCTTGATTGACAAAAGATTCAAACTTATTAGTCAATGCATTATACTTGCTCACACCTCCCCAGCTCCCCATCCATAGATAATGATTGATATCTTCTGCAAAAGCATACGTTCTATTACTTACAAAATGCTTAGTTACCCCTTCTTGAAAGAACTCTTGCTTGCCTTGTTCTATCTTTACTACTCCAGCGTAAGTTCCTATCCAGATATTACCATGAGAGTCTGAGTACAAACTGCGTATTCTATGCCAATCTGCATGCTCTTTATACTTATCGATTACAATAGGAACGAAAGGCTCATTTCGCTTCTTCTGATAAAACACACCCTGGGTGTAATATCCTATCCATCTACCTCCTAACTTATCTACTGCAATAGCGCGAATGGTCTCATGTGGTAGATGAGGTTGTCTCTCTGAATGAGAAAACACATATTCAAGGCTTGCCTTATTCGTCGGTAGAATAGAGACTCCACCATCTTTAGTCCCTACCCATATATTGTCAAACTTATCTATATGTAATACTATCACCTCATTACTGAGTAAACTATAAGGATGCTGTGGATCTACTTTATGGTTTTCGATAATCTTATATTCCCCCTCTAGTACTCTTAATAAAAAAACACCTTGAGTTTTAGTACCAATCCATATATTTCCGTTAGTCTCTGTTGCTATAGCATTGATAATAAACTCGGGAAACTGCTCTCGTATATCTTCTAATAGACTTGCTTGTACATGATACTGAGGTGATTTCTTTCTTGCATCCACTACTAAGTGATCTTCAATACCACCCATATAGCGAGTATCTACAGACACAAACTGACTTCCTCTAAAAGTGAACCACTTTTTTGATTCTAACTGTACGAGAATATTGCCTTGTTCATCTAAACTCAATACACGAGGCTCACTATAAAAACTATAATTCTGAAATACATCATCCTTTATCCACAAACTAATCTGTTTTCCATCAGATAAGATCCATAGACGATCTTCTTTATCTCTTAGTAATGCATAAATATCATTACCTCCAATAGAATTAGGATTCTTAGGATTGTTTTTATAGGTCTTTACTTGTTTACCATCGAATAGGTTTAGCCCATCCCAAGTCCCTATCCAGACTGCCCCATCAGGGTGATTTGCTATACAATTAATAGAATTATTAGAAAGTCCTTCTTTTGTAGTGATTGTTTTAAAGTGGACACTTTGCCCTAACGAAAGGCAAGAAAATAGAAAAAATATAAAAAACCAACGCATCGGCACTATTATAGCTTATAAAAAACGTAAAAATAAAGGTATTCAAATATTTAGTCCGTAAGCCCAAGTTAAATTATAGTTACCTATATGTTAGAGAATGTGCATCCGCATAAAAATAAGTGAGGTAGTGATGATTCCACACATTCATAAGTTTGAAACAAAGTATAAAAAAACAACTAGTTATAACAACTAATCTTCTACTCTTTCATTGTTTGAAATACATCTCCTTTATTTTTCTGTCTTACCTCCTACCCCCTCTTTTCTCCTATCTATTTTTACACTACCTTTACCTACAGTAAAGGCTCTGATTCAATGGCTATTATAGATAACACCATTCTATTTAAAGATTAGATAAACTTTAGCATTTCTAAAATAGCATACAGTTAATCTTTTTATAGTGTAGCTTCTGAATACCTCATTCATTTAATACATTCTTATTAGATACATGTTACTTTTAGTCCTTTATTCTAAGACCAAAAAAAAAGCCCGAAGGCTCTTTCTTATTTATTGTTTCAATACCCATGAAAAAATCAATGGGGCTACAATAGTAGCATCTGATTCGATTACATAACTAGGTGTATCTACATCTAGTTTACCCCAAGTAATCTTTTCGTTTGGAATACATCCTGAGTAAGATCCAAAAGAAGTAGTGGAATCTGTAATCTGACAGTAATATCTCCATCTCAATACTGAATCATCCTCTAAATCCTGTGCCCACATAGGAGCTACACACATAGCGAAATCTCCAGCAATACCTCCTCCTATCTGGAAGAAACCAACTCCCTGATCTACAGCATTCTTTTTATACCAATCTGCTAACCACACCATATAGTCTATTCCACTGTTTACCGTTCTAGACTTCAACTCCCCTTTGATTACATAAGAAGCGAAGATATTCCCCATCGTAGAGTCTTCCCATCCTGGTACTACGATTGGTAAGTTTTTTTCTGCAGCAGCTAGCATCCATGAGTTTTTAGGATCTATCTCATAATGCTCTTCTAATACACCGCTTAATAGTAACTTATACATATACTCATGTGGAAAATAACTCTCACCTGCTGCCTCACTGTCTTTCCATATTTTCTCGATATGCCCTTGTATTCTTCTAAATGCCTCTTCTTCAGGGATACACGTATCCGTAACACGGTTATATTTATTTTCTAATAGCGCTAGCTCATCCTCAGGAGTTAAGTCTCTATAGTTAGGAATTCTTTTATAGTGAGAATGCGCTACTAAGTTCATAATATCCTCCTCTAAGTTAGCCCCTGTACATGAGATAATAGCTACTTTGTCCTGTCTAATCATCTCTGCTAATGAGATTCCTAGCTCAGCAGTACTCATCGCACCTGCAAGAGAAATAAGCATCTTCCCTCCTTCATCTAAAAACTTTTCATACCCTTGAGCAGCATCTACTACAGTTGCTGAGTTAAAGTGGCGA
Organism: Myroides odoratimimus; assembly: GCF_038039805.1. Classification (GTDB taxonomy): domain Bacteria; phylum Bacteroidota; class Bacteroidia; order Flavobacteriales; family Flavobacteriaceae; genus Flavobacterium; species Flavobacterium odoratimimum_B. The sequence continues at coordinate 256,559 of NZ_JBBPHK010000002.1, read as the reverse complement.
TAATTATGCGCCATAAATTGAGAAATAGGTCCTCTATTTTCCATTTTACTTGTATTGATTAAATTATTATTTAATAATGATATAGCCTTATCACGCTATTTTTGGGATACAAAGATTAGGATATAGAAAAAGGTTTTTTTTATCATATGATAAAAAAATACTTGACATTTAGTGTATAAGAAAATTCACTTTTTAGACACTTTCTTCGGAAGCGCATTGGGAAGTCTTTGGAAGTTCTTCGGAAAAATAGCTCTCCGTCCGAACAAACACTGAACTGTTCCGAACACCTTCCGAACAAAAGCCTTCTTTATACAAGATAAATAGCTATTTATCAACTATTTACATTTACAAAAATGGACATAAATGGACATAAATGGAAAAAAAAGGTAAATAATGGAAGATATTTCCCTTTTGCTGATTTTGCATTTAATAGACTGCTAATTTTGCTGTTATAGAATTCTACTCCGTTCTTTGACATGCACTCTTTGATAACCTAATAACTGCGTTATTCTAGAGCTATGGGTGTAAAAAAACCTCTTTGGGTTGTATCCTGCACAATTTCAGCATGGTGCACAGAATGAAAAGAATATATCGATGAGACAACTCTATTGATATTACACTTTATTACGAGAATACCAACAAACTTATCTGAATTATATTTTGACTAGCTCAATAAATTTAGGTTTATTTGTAAATCAACCAACAATCTAAAATATTATGACACAAGCAATCCAAGATCTATATCCTGAAAGCTTAGCACACTGCTATGGCTGTGGAAAAAACAACCCTAATGGACATCAACTAAAAACATATCTTGACGGAGAAGAAACAATCGCTCGTTTTACTCCTGATACTAAATACACGGCTATACCAGGGAGTGTATATGGTGGGTTAATCGCTTCTCTACTAGACTGTCATGGTACAGGGTCAGCAGCGGCATTTTTGTGTAAGCACAATAATATCCCACTAGAAGGCACTATACCTGTCAGATGTGTAACAGCTTCTCTTAAAGTTGATTTTAAAGCCTCTACTCCTATGGGAGAAGAACTAATCCTAAGAGGTAAACTTAGAAGCATAGAGGGCAGAAAGGTATGGGTAGATCTAACCCTAGAGGCTAATGGAGTAATCTGTGCTACGGGTGAAATCTTAGCTATACAATTAAAAGAGTAATCTTATGACACGGATTATAAATCCACGCTAACAGAGTGAATATATTAAACAAGGCTAATCAGTGTACTGATTGCCCTTGTTTATAACTAACTATCATGTAAGACACAGTAAAGGTTATAAATCCGCTCCAACAGTCAAATACTATAAAGCAATTCTACTTCACGTTTCTTCCATTAGCTCTAGAATCATACTGTAATATGCTTTCAGAATTAATTCAGACCTGTTTTGTATACCTACTTCGTTTCTTATAACCTGGGATAAAAATAGCTACTGTCTAGCCAAATATTCTTTCACGATAGGAATATCAGCTTCTGCCCAATCGTAGTTTAACAAGTCTTGAGGATCTACCCATAAGACTTGTGCGTGCTCTTTCACTTCGAAGTCTTCTGAATCTGTATGACAAACAAAAGGAAATAGTTCTAGAGAAAATGTATCATAGTGATGAGTCACTGATGATAATCTAGATAGTACTACAATATTTAGATTGAGTTCTTCTTTTACCTCTCTGACAATACACATTTCGTCTTGCTCTCCTTCTTCTACCTTCCCACCTGGGAACTCCCATTTATAAGGCAATAACATATTTTGATTTCGCTGAGCTATCAAAACCTTCTGATTAGACTCAATTATGGCACAAGTAACCCTTAACATAATGATAAAATTTAACATTTATAAAAAACACAACGCAATACACGATTTTCACAATGACATGCTTTAATCATCCTTTCCAAACAACTATCTAACTAAATACAAGATACTTATACATTCTAAAAGTCTATATTCCATTCTTAACAACTTTAGCCTAATGACTTTCATATTTATACTAAAGGTATACTTTATGTTAATACCCGTTCTCAACTCTTGTATTTATTGAGACATACATATAAATTTGCATTGCTTTTAAAGATAAAAAAAGCTTTATTTTCTTTGTTCGAAACACAAGTTGGTAATAAAGATCTATCCTAAATTGAATATATATTGCCCCACAATTGAAAATAAATTAAATTGCTATGAGAAAAAAGCCTCAAAAGACGAATGTCTAATGAGGCTTTTTTTTTATCTCTTTAATTGTAATTCTTTAACCTCTCCTGTCAGCATATCTAAAGTACGATACGTATATAATAATACCTCATTATCGAAGAGTGCATCTTTTATTCTACCTCTATATTGGTATCCTTCTATGGTATTTACCAGTACTCCCGTTTTTACATTCAAGACAAACTCTGCTCCCCAATTATTGGTCTCAGTAGAGGATGCCTCTAACATTATATACTGATTATCTTCTGAGAATAACATACTTGAAGAATTAATACGTACAGGCGCTGCTAATAAGGTATTAAAATCAACAGACCAAATCACCTTATATGATAAGTCAAGGCAATAAACAATACTACTTTCTGTCAGCACAATTAAATGTTGATTATCATTAGTGTATTCTACCTTACCCATCTTTTCTTTTAGACTAGTTTTTATTTTCTCTGTTTCGCCTGAGGTAAAGTCAAATAGATAAAGTGTATCCTTAAAAGTCTCTGAAGGTGCAATGAATTGGTTCTTCTCTTTATTAAAACTCCCTTGATAAGTACGGATATTTTTAGGCATCTCTGCTATAATCTCTTTGGTCACTAAATCTAAACAAAAAGGCTTTTTATTATGTGCAACGATCAGTACTTTATCAGAGTCTAAACTGAACGCTGCATCATATACAAAATAAGTATTCGTAAAAAACACTTGTTCTTGTGTATCCACGCATAGAATAGCAAAATCAGTTTTAAACGCTCTCGTTGTCTCTGATATCTTATTTATAGCAATGTATTTACCATCTGGAGAAATGGCATTAATACGCCACTCTTTATAATTGGTAAAGCGGATAACTCGCTCTTCTAGAAAGTCATATAACATTAACCCTTCTTCGTTGCGGTCTTTTTGATATTCAAATAATCCTCTTTTTGCTATTCTATTTATTTTCATCTATGCTTATCTTATTACTTTGATTTCCTAAAAGCCTTATTGAGCCTGCAAGATAGAAAATCGAGTAAGAAAATCAGCTATTAGTACAGAAGATATTCACAGTGGTATTACCAAGGCATTTTATCTGTTTTTAGCTCGTTAGACAGGTCAAAAGAAGCACTGAAATAGCCTGTACTATCTACTCTCTTTAGATTATAAGTATATGTATTATCCTTAATCGTCACCCACCATACATTCCCTGCTATTGTACTCATCATATCTACTGTCTCTTGATCTGATGGAAAAAATTGCATATCAGCAAATCCTGTATTGGTAGCAGTACCTCCATACATGGTGATATCATCTGGTGTTCCGTCCTGGTGTCTATGATCGTGCTTTAGCTTTACTAGTCCATTCTCTAGTGTAAATACCCAAGTACGAGATAAATCTTCACCTACAAAGAATGAGATCTTCACCTCCTCCTCTTTACAAGAGATTACCTTCATCAATAACTCTTTATCTTTAAAATCAGCAGGTACATTAGGAGACACGATTTGACCACTATACGCCTTACCACAGTGTTCACTCAATGCCGATAAAAACTTTTCGGGGTTAGTTATAGCTTTCTGTGCAGAAGCTGTGATGGTCATCAAACAAATCGTTAAAGCAAATAGGATATTCTTCATAAGTATAAATTAATTAGTTGGCCTCAAACATAGCCATTTTAAATTCAATTTACTATCAAGCATATAAAAAAACAAGGCTACTTAGTATACTAAATAGCCTTGTTCTTGTTTGGATCTGACACGATTTATATTACGGTAATAAAATAAATAGCAATAGTGTCTAGATCTAAGCGATTATATATTCTTGAAAAATCTTCTTTGCTTTTTTTACCCCTACTTCCTTCTTATACTTATCATGAGAGGAGATATACACCACTGGAGCACTCTTACACATCCCTTGGCATTTCATCTTACACACAGAGTAATCGTTAGAAAGCCCACTCTCTTCTAATAAAGCTTTAAAACAACTTTTAGTCTCTTCATTATATCGACAACATTTTTTCCCGTCACAAACGAAGATAGTTCTCTCACCTTTCTTAACTTTACCCATAGTATTAGTATTTGATACAAATATATTTTATTTTTATCTATTCTAAATTAACTAAATAAAATTTAGCACACTTTTATGAAATTAAGATATTGGTTGATATTATTTGTTTGTTCTATGCTTACTTTTAATATTGTTACACGTTTTCCTGATGTTATTGAAGCCTTTTATACGAATGGTTTTTATTTCTATTTATGTAAAGTTTTTAATGCGATTACGAGCCTATTCCCTTTTTCTGTAGGAGATGTATTGTATACGATTATAGGGTTATTTCTCATCTATAAGTTTTACCTCGTTTTTAAAACACAGAAAGGATGGAAGAAAATCACAATGGCTTGTACTGCATTAACTTTTAAATGTGTGGTGATCTTTTACATTCTATTTAATATCGGCTGGGGATTAAATAACTACAGACCATCTCTAGAAAGCCAATTAGGAATAGAACGAGGCTATGATCAGGAGAAATTAATAAATCTAACGACCAGATTAATACAAAGAGCTAATCTATTACAACTAGCTATTACAAATGACAGTACGATAGCCGTAAAGCTAGATCAAGATATCAATACAATATTAGTAGATGCTAAAAAAGGTATTGAACAAATAACCTTCTTACATCAAATAGACAACACACACTCATTAGCAATCAAAGAGTCTTTATTTAGCCTTCCTTTGACTTATATGGGATTCTCTGGATATATCAATCCTTTTACATTAGAAGCACAGGTAAACAATAAAATACCAACCCTTACCTTGATTGTCACAGCATCTCATGAAATGTCTCATCAATTAGGATTTGCAAAAGAAAGTGATGCAAACTTTATAGGCTTTATGGCAGCATATAATCAAAAAGATACAGCTTATCAATACGCTGCTATTATCTATGCCCTTAGATACTGTGTATCCAATATCAATGACAAAGAATCAGTAGAAGTCAAAGCTTTATTCGAAACAATACACCCTGGAGTGAAAGATAACCTAAACGAGAATATTATATTCTGGAGTGAGTATAAGAATATCACAGATTCTTTTTTTAAGGTATTTTACAATGGTTTCTTAAAACTTAATAATCAAAAAGAAGGCCTACAATCTTATAATAAGTTTGTAGACCTTCTGATAAATTATGATTTAAAAAATCCTATCTTATAAGATTTTATTTTCTTTCATCCACTTTGTTTTTAAATGGTCGAATGATTAAACGAGCTTGTCTGTCAAACATCATATAGTTATACATCCAGTTCCAGAATACAACTAATTTATTTCTAAATCCGATTAGAGACATCAAGTGCACAAACATCCATACAAACCACGCAAAGAAACCGCTAAACTGGAACTTAGGTAAGTCCACTACAGCTTTATTACGTCCGATAGTTGCCATAGACCCTTTATCATTATATACGAATGATTTTAAAGGCTGTCCGTCTCTTAGTCTAATCAAGTTATTCGCTAATAATTCTCCTTGCTGTATAGCAGGCTGAGCCATCATAGGATGTCCCATAGGCGTTTTATCAGTCATCATAGTAGCCACATCACCAATAGCAAAGACATCTGTAAAGCCTTCTACTTGATTGTATTCGTTTACTTTGATTCTATTTCCTCTTTGAATAACAGTCGCATCAAAACCATCTACAGTAGCTCCCATTACTCCTGCTGTCCAAATCACAGTTTCTGCTGTGAATTCTTTACCTGACTTTGTATATACTATTTTATCTTTATAATCTGTTACTATTTCGCCTAAGTATACTTTCACACCTAGGTTTTCTAAGAATTCTTGTGCTTTTCTAGATGATTTCTCACTCATGGCATCAAGTACTTTATTAGCACCTTGAATCACGTTGATTTCCATCTTATTAAAGTCTAAGTCTGGGTAATCCTTAGGCAATACATGCTTCTTCATTTCTGCTAAAGCACCTGCAAGTTCAACCCCTGTAGGTCCTGCTCCAACAATCACAAAGTTCATTAATGCCTTTTGTTCTTGATCATCAGTTGTTTGTAAAGCCTCTTCAAAGTTCTCCAACACTAAACTACGAATATCTAATGATTCAGGAATCGTTTTCATCGCCATACTATTCTTAGTAATATTCTCATTACCAAAGAAGTTTGTTTTAGATCCTGTCGCAATGACCACATAATCATAAAAAATCGTACCAATATCAGCAACTACCTTCTTATTTTCTGTATCTATACGCTGTACATTAGCCAATCTAAAGTATATCTCTTCGTAATCTTGTACAACTTTACGAATAGGATATGCAATAGATCCTGACTCCAATCCTCCTGTTGCTACTTGATACAACAGCGGTTGAAACGTATGATAATTATGCTTGTCTAAAAGCACAACTTGAAAATTTTTGTTCTTTAGTTTTTTAGCAAGTGCTAAACCCCCAAAACCACCACCAATAATAACAACACGTGGGCGCTTTGAAGTAGGAATATTCATCATAATCACTCGATTTTTACTATGCAAATTTACAATAATTAATTCGCATTGATAAAAATTTCAGTTTCCTAAATTTCCCTTAACCTATGTTCTAATTTAAGACAATAGAATATTTAAAGCTCTATTTTTATTGATTTGACAATATGACTTACTCTAATTATAGAACTTTTACTTCTAATGCTAAAAAACTAATAATTACATTATTTTAATAATTTTCATGAGTTTTTGACAAAGACTTGAACTTTATGATTTTATCTAATATACTCTCAAAAAAAAAGGCAAGCTGCTATTCACAACCTGCCTTTTCTCTATTTAATAATCTTATGATTTTTTAAAGTTATTTCTAATATTTCGTATTAAGGGTTCTAATCCATTTAATTTTAATTCATAAATGAGACCTAATTGTTCTCCTAATTTACCCTTTGGAAACCCTTTATTATGATACCAAACGATATAATGCTCTGGTAGATCTATCAAGTATCTTCCCTCATATTTGCCATAAGGCATTTTAGTATGAGCGAGTTCTACTAAGTATTTTTCATTATCTATCATTAATTAAGCACCTTTACATTTAAGTCGGTATCGTACTGTAGTAAGTACACTCCACTATTTCTAAGTGTTCCTTCTGGATTTCGACTATAACTAAATCTGTTCTCTATTTCTTGAGATGCCTTATTAGTAGTCTGCATAAATCCTTCTTTTTGGAACATTCTAAAAATCACATCTAATGTTACGTCAAACCCTCTTGTAGCAAAACGATTAGGATACACATTATATCTGTTTTTATACTCCTGACCAAATAAAGATTCTGATCTAGACTCTTGCGAATCTCTCGTCACTGAAGGAAAAGTATATTTTAAATCGACCAGAGTTTCTATTCTAATCTCACTGTAATCAAATACATCAGATTTGTCAAAAGAAGCAATCTGAATATCATAATCCTTTGTTCTATTCTTTAATTTATCAGTAAATAATAGTGCTGATGCTATACTATTAGAATCTAGTACGAAGACATTTTTCTTGTCTTTCACTAATGTTTTATCTATCTCTCCTATTTGACTAGTACTAATCATTTTTATATCTGGAAAGTACTGATTCATAAACTGTTTTGTCGATTGTTTCTTATCATCTACAATCACTGTAATCTTGGCGCCTGACTTCTTAAAGTATTCTAATAACTGGCTCTTAAGTACATTGCTATAAGGCATAGTCTGCACAAGTCTATTAGAGGCAGTCGCTTTCTCATTTGATAATGGAGATACTAATATAACCTTGTCATTAGGCAAAGCCTTTACAGCAGCATCTACATTACTCTGATAAAATGGCCCAATAATAATATCAGTATTGCTAAAATCCTTAGAGTTAAATAAACTCTTCACACCACTGCTATTCTTACTTTCACTAGAGTCATAGACATTTACTGTTAAAGGTAAATTTAGACTCTCTGCATACTCTACTGCCATTTTAGCTCCTGAATAGAAGTCTAAAGTCATATTTAAAAAGCCATCAGAACTCAACTTAGCATCTACATTATCTCCTAATTTATCTATATTGAAAGGTAATAATAGCGCCAACTCCTTATGCTCTAATCGACTAATAGAATTACTCAAATCAACATAGCCTCCTGTTGTATCAGGTGATAAATATCCTTCTTTATTTTCACTAGGTATATTTTCTTCAACGACAACATCTAAACCTTCTTTATAAGGGAGTATAAGTTCCATTCCACTTTTTAATCCTTGTTGAAGATCTGGATTAAGCTTAATAATCTCCTTGATAGATACATCATACTTACGACTAATGCTATATAAAGTCTGTTGAGGCTCTACAATTAAACGAATAAACTTATTCTCTTTTGGAGTTTCAGGGGTTACCTCTACTACTTTTGCCTTTGTCTGAAAACCATAAGCAGGTACTTTTATGGTTTGACCACTCTTTAACCCCTCTTTTAACTCAGGGTTTAGCTCTAGCAATCTTTGTACAGAAGTATTGTACATTACCGCTAAACTATAAAGCGTTGCCTTAGGTTCTACATCTATATTTCTATAATAGATATTATTTATGTCTTTAATTGTATCAACTGTAGACGATGGTAACGTAGCTGGTATCTTATTTGGTTTTCCCTGTTCGTACTTAGTTACATCCATAGAAGAAGGCTTCTTAGTATTTGGAGAAACAATAATCTCACTATCTGCTAATAAACCAGTTTCTTTTAGAGAAGGATTCCAAGTATGTAGATCATTGATAGATACATTGTACTTTTTGCTAATGCTATACAGAGTCTCCTTAGGTTGCACAATATGTATTCCTTTAGAAGTAGAAGTATTCTTAGTCTTCTCACCATTTTTTAATAAAGGATTAGCACCTTTATTCTTTTCTTTCTCCACAAAGTCTTTTGTAGGAATTAATAAAAAACTATTTTCATTGATTCCATTCTTTGCATCAGGATTATACTTCAGTATTTCACTTACAGGTATATCATAATCTCTAGAGATCTTACTTACAGTATCCCCTTTATTCACTCTATATTGAATAAACGAACCCGACTGAGCTAGAACAGACGATGTAAAAACAAATGCCGTTAAGGCTATAAATATCTTCTTTTTCATTAGCAATACAATTTATAAAAAAAAACAAGTCGCTATAACAAAGTTACAGCGACTTATTGAATTATTTAAATTATTCCCACTCAATTGTTGCAGGCGGTTTAGAACTAATATCGTAAACCACTCTGTTTACACCTTTTACGCGGTTAATTATTTTATTTGAAATTTCCATTAAGAACTCATATGGTAAGTGTACCCAATCAGCAGTCATACCATCTGTAGAAGCAACAGCTCTTAGCGCAACTACTTTTTCATAAGTACGCTCGTCACCCATTACACCTACACTATTCACAGGAAGAAGGATTGCTCCTGCTTGCCATACAGAATTATATAGACCGTGTTCTTTAAGTCCTTCAATAAAGATAGCATCTACTTCTTGTAATAATCTTACTTTTTCTTGCGTAATATCACCTAAGATTCTAATAGCAAGACCTGGTCCTGGGAAAGGATGTCTACCTAATAACTCAGGATCAATACCTAAAGAAGCTCCTACTCTACGTACTTCATCTTTAAATAGCATACGCAAAGGTTCTACTACTTTTAATTTCATAAAGTCAGGCAAACCTCCTACGTTATGGTGTGATTTAATAGTAGCTGATGGTCCTTTTACAGAGATAGACTCGATTACATCAGGGTAAATAGTACCTTGACCTAAGAAAGTTGCATCCTCAATTAATTTAGATTCATCATCAAATACATCAATAAATGACTTACCAATAGCTTTACGTTTCTGCTCTGGGTCTTCTAGACCTGCTAAAGCTTCCATAAAGCGATCAGTAGCATCTACTCCTTTTACGTTTAATCCCATTCCATTATATTGGTTTAATACATTCTGGAACTCGTTTTTACGTAATAATCCATTATTTACAAAGATACAGTGTAAATTCTCTCCAATAGCTTTGTGTAATAATACTGCAGCTACTGTAGAATCTACTCCTCCAGATAAAGCTAAAACAACCTTCTCTGTTCCGATCTTATTTCTTAAATCTGTAATTGTTTCTTCAACAAAAGCATTTGGAGTAAAGTCTTGACTAACACCAGCGATATCTACTAAGAAGTTTTTCAACAGCTGTGCTCCATCTGTAGAATGATAAACCTCTGGGTGAAACTGAATAGCGTAAGTTTGTTCTCCTTCTACTTTATAAGCAGCATTTTTCACATCTTTAGTACTAGCTAACAATACCCCATTAGTAGGTAATTGTTTAATAGTATCACTGTGACTCATCCATACTTGACTATTTTGAGGAATATCTTTAAAGAAATCATCCTCTGCTATAAAGTCTAAATTCGCTCTACCATACTCACGTGTATCAGATGGCGCTACTTCTCCTCCGAAGAAATGAGCCAAATACTGAGCACCATAGCACACTGCTAATAGAGGCATTTTTCCTTTAATATTCGACAAATCTGGGTGTAACGCTTCTTCTGAGCGAACTGAATAAGGACTACCTGATAAAATAACAGCTTTATATTCTGTCAAATCCTTAGGCATATCATTATAAGGTAAGATTTCGCAGAATATATTTAACTCGCGAACCCTTCTCGCAATCAACTGTGTGTATTGCGATCCAAAATCTAAAATAAGTACATTGTGTTGCATGCGCAAAAATAGTTATAATCTACGTATCTCAAAAAAGTTTTTAGATTTTCTTTCTATTTGTTCTTCCTGTCCGAAACCTAAGCTAATAATCAATAGATATTGAACACATTAGCAATTAAAAATATGTTTTATACAAGAATAAAAAGAAGTTTTTTAGGTTACTCCATCCTAGTTTATTTATATTTGCGCATGAAGGTCTACCTGTAGATCATTATTTTTTTCACCTTTAATAGAATAAACTTATATGGATTTTGGAATTTATGAAACATTAATGCTTGCCTGCTTTGTGTTATTACTAGGACACTTCGTAGTTCAAAAAGTAAACTTTTTTCAAAAATTTAATATCCCCGAACCTGTTGTAGGTGGTTTCATTGTTGCTATGTTTTCTTGGATTGCCTATTCTGTTACAGGCAAAGAATTCACTATTGATGAAAGCATTCAACAAGGAATGATGTTTATCTTCTTTTCTTCTATAGGTCTAAATGCTGATTTTAGAACACTTATAAGAGGAGGAAAAGGATTAATTATCTTCTTACTTATAGCAGCTGTATTCATTATATGTCAAAACTCACTAGGAGTTTCTTTAGCATATTTATTAGATCTTGATACTAGATTCGGGCTTATAGCTGGCTCTATTACACTTACTGGAGGACATGGTACAGCTGGTGGATGGGCAGACACTTTTATGACTAGCAACAATCCACTTATAGGAGCTAAAGACATCGGAATGGCATGTGCTACATTTGGTTTAATCCTTGGAGGGACGATTGGTGGTCCATTAGCCTACAAGCTATTGCGCAAGAATAACTACCAAGAATTATCTCCTGAAAAAATTCAAGAACACGAAGAAACACACGAGATATCTGTTCCTTCTGTAGTAACAGATAAGAAAGTGAATTACAAGAGCGTTATGCTTACCATCACTCTTCTATCTATCTGTTTAGTATTAGGCCAATACTTATCAGATTGGAATGCTCAGTATAAATTCAAATTACCTACTTTCGTATGGTGTTTATTCATCGGAGTAGTAATCAGGAATATACTACCACATCTCTTTAAAGTAAAAATGCATGACGAATCTATTGAAATACTAGGTAATGCAGGTCTTTCTATATTCTTAGCTTGTGCACTAATGTCTTTAAAAATGTGGACTATCACAGAACTTGCTTTACCTATCTTACTTATTTTAGTAGTACAGGTATGTTTAATGCTTGCATTTGCTTACTTTATCACCTATAGAGCTATGGGCAAAGATTATGATGCTATCGTATTAAGCGCTGGACACTGTGGATTCGGATTAGGAGCAACAGCAACAGCTGTAGCAAATATTCAAGCTGTAACAAGCCGCTTCGGTCCATCGCCAAAAGCCTTCCTAATTATCCCTATGGTAGGAGCATTCTTTATAGACATTTTGAATGCACTAATTCTAAATGTATTCGTTACTTTTTTATAGTAATCAGAATGTAGAAAACAAAACATAACAAAAAAGGCTACTTAACTCAAGTTAAGTAGCCTTTTTTGTTGATAATACGTCTCTAAAGTTATCGCGCATTTGTAATCCATGACGAGATAATCCATTAACTATATCGTTGAATCAATCGTTCTAATTTATCTTCAATCTCCTCTTCCACCACACCTCCGTGATAACATATAATACGCTCTGGTTTTAGTTCTTTCATCTTCCTAACAGAAGCTAAAGCTGCCCCCATATCCAGAGTAAACTGAGGGTTAGCGATATTAAACTCTCCTTCTTCAACCACAATAGCGTCTGCAGCAATTAATGTCTTACTCTCTGTATCAAAGAATGAAATATGTCCTTTCGTATGACCTGGTGTGGCTATAACCTGTAATGTATCTTTAAAGAACTGTCCATCCTCTAAAGTTTGAGTAACTTCAAAATGCTGAATAGTTTCAAGTTGTTTAATAAAGTCATTTACCCTTCCTTTCATCTCTTCAGGGATATGAGAAAGGCTTTCCCTAACCTGGACAAGACGCTCAGACTCCACTCGACCAGAAACAGAGTCAGCCTCTAGAGCGCTACTGATAACCTCTAGAGAAACATATTCCTCTTTAAATTTATGCAATCCTTCTAAATGATCAATATCATCATGAGAGATAATAATTCCCTTTAAGTCAGCTATCATTAGTCCTAAATGCATTAACTCTTGTTTAAACTCAGAGAAATTATAAGTAAAACCACAATCTATCAAATAAGAAGTCCCATCTGCAAACCCTACTACCACAGGGTTAAAAATAGCCGGTTCCCCCTCTGCTGATTTAGCATTGATATGCAATATATCTATATTCATTGTTTTTGTTTTTTTTGAAACCGTGAAATCGTCTTTTTGTGAAATCGTGAAACCGTGATGTCTCGTCTCTTCCCTGTTCCCTAGAGCAGCGCCTCTCTAGTAAGCGAAGTAAAACGGAGCGCACGACATCACAAAAAAAAGCCTAACTAGAAAACTAATTAGGCCTTTACTATTTTAATTAGCGAACTAATTTTTTATATTTCAAACGAGTTGGAGCTACATCCCCTAAACGTTTCTTACGATTCTCTTCATAATCAGAGAATGATCCTTCAAAGAAATACACTTGAGAATCTCCTTCAAAAGCTAAGATATGCGTACAGATACGGTCTAAGAACCAACGGTCATGGGAAATAACCACTGCACATCCAGCAAAGTTCTCAAGACCTTCCTCTAGCGCACGTAGTGTATTTACATCCAAGTCATTCGTAGGCTCATCTAGTAGCAATACGTTACCTTCTTCTCTTAATGTCATTGCTAGGTGAAGACGGTTACGTTCTCCTCCAGAAAGCGTTGATACCTTTTTATTTTGTTCAGAACCACCGAAGTTAAATCTACTCAAATAAGCACGAGAATTCACTTGACGCCCCCCCATCATGATCAACTCTTGACCATCACAGAAGTTCTCCCAAATAGATTTCTCTGGGTCAATATTAGAGTGCGCTTGATCCACATAAGCGATCTTAACCGTATCTCCGATAGCAAATGTACCTGCATCAGGTTGTTGTTCTCCCATAATCATACGGAAGATAGTAGACTTACCAGCACCATTAGGCCCGATAATACCTACAATACCAGCTTGCGGCAAAGTGAAGTTTAAATCATCATATAACAATTTATCTCCGAAAGCCTTCGCTACTCCTTTTGCTTCAATTACATTCGTTCCAAGACGAGGACCATTAGGGATATAAATCTCTAATTTCTCTTCTAGGACTTTTTGATCTTCGTTTAATAACTTATCGTAGTTCTGTAACCTCGCTTTTTGTTTTGTTTGACGACCTTTAGCACCTTGACGTACCCAGTCTAACTCGCGCTCTAAGTTCTTACGACGCTTAGAAGCTACCTTCTCCTCTTGAGCTAATCTTGTAGACTTTTGATCTAACCAAGAAGAATAGTTTCCTTTCCATGGAATACCTTCTCCTCTATCTAACTCTAGAATCCATCCTGCTACGTTATCTAAGAAATAACGATCGTGCGTTACAGCGATTACTGTTCCTGAGTACTGTTGTAAGTGTTGCTCTAACCAGTGTACAGACTCCGCATCTAAGTGGTTAGTAGGCTCATCTAATAATAATACATCTGGGTTTTGTAATAACAAACGACATAAAGCAACTCTACGACGCTCTCCACCAGAAAGAATATTAATAGGAGTATCAGGCTCTGGCGTACGCAAAGCATCCATAGCGATAGCTAGCTTTGTATCTAGCTCCCATCCTCCTACAGCATCTATTTTATCTTGTAGCTCAGCTTGTCTATCCATCAGTTTCTGCATTTTATCTGCATCTTCATACACTTCTGGCAAACCAAACATATCATTTATCTGATTGAATTCATCTAAGATTGCTACCGTTTCAGCAGCTCCTTCTCTAACGATTTCGATAACAGTCTTTGTTTCATCTAATTGCGGTTCTTGTTCTAAATACCCAACAGTGTATCCTGGTGCAAATACCACATCACCTTGATAGTTTTTATCAACTCCAGCGATAATCTTTAACAATGAAGATTTACCTGAACCATTTAGACCTAAAATACCAATTTTAGCCCCGTAGAAAAAGCTTAAATAAATATCTTTTAATACAGTCTTATTTGTCGATGAGTAAGTTTTACTCACTTTTGACATCGAAAAAATTACCTTTTTATCGTCTGACATAAAGTAAAATATATTGAATTTATTGATTACTAAGCTATAAGCATTCTATAGCATATTAGCCAAAAATAGTATTAATTAAGGAGATTCGGAAATGTGTTCTATATTTTTTTGATTTTGTCTTCATTACCTAGTATAGCTTAAAAAATATCTGCACGATCTGATTTATCATTGACCTCATAAGACCTTATCTCTCTAAAGAACTATATAGAATAATATTACTATTAAAGGACCATTATTTAAAAAATTCATTATTTCACATTGAATAAACCTAAAATACGCACAAGACAACAATATTTACAAAACATTAACAATAAAAACACACAATTAGTCCTATAAATAGTTGTTTTTATCACTTTTAAACTCTATCTTAGAGACAACTTTAAAAAACTCACATATATGACAGAAAATTTACTTTTTGCAAAGAGTGAAACTTGTGAAAACAATCACGAGAATCACTACTATGACCCATCAATAGATGCTTACGTTTGCTCAACATGCAACGCAATTTCACCAGCAAATTCTATTTATGATTTCGAAGAGAAAGCAGACGATGAATACGAATTGCATATTGGAATCTAAGGTCAACTGAATCTTGTAATTAACTCTAATGTGAGAGATTTAATTACAAGATTTTTTTATTTCCCCTACTTTGAAGGGGTGTCTGAAAAACAGGGTGGTTTCTCCTACACTTCAGAGATATATAAATCACAATGTGATTTATCCTTACTTTGAATTATTTACTCTACTTAAAATAAAACTAAAGAGCCTACTTCTTCCTTCTTAAGATATGATAAACCTTATAGTCCTTCGTCACTACTTTCTTGCTCCAGTCCACTATATGTTTTCCTTCCTCTAATACTCTCATCATTTTAACTACTAAATAATCATAAACAGTAGTAAATAGAATCACTACTACACCAATGTATAAAGTGCGTAAATGAAGGTACTCAAAGCAAAATGCTGCGGTAATCCCGCCTACCCCAAACGAAAAGACAATAGCCACTTTAAGTCCTATATGTGAAAGCAAAAGATTGCGGAGGTTCGTTCTCATTAGACTAAACAATAACCTCGCCGTTTCAATACCTAAATCGGTTACTATTCCTGTAATATGAGTAGTCCTTACAACCGCCTTAGAGATAAAGGTCACTAGAGAATTCTGTAATCCCATCGCAAATAACAACACATAGGCAACCTTCATCGGATATTGGGATAAAACATCACCTTCGAGATAAGCCACTCCTCCTAATAATATAGCCTCTAGTATCAAGGGCACAGTAAAATAAACCTTACGCCAAATCAACTTCTGCAACTGTAAGATCACGTGAGATGTAAAAGAGCCTAAGAAAAACGAAACCAATAACAACACTGATTTCAGAATAGCTTGTTTATTAAAGGTAAGTACCTCCTGAGCAAAATTAGATAGATACCCTGTCACATTGGTTGTCATGAGCTTTAAAGCCAAAAAACCACATACATTCACCACGCCTCCTACAAATGATAACAACACTGCTAAACGCAGATTTTGCATAAAACTTCTCTCCCTACCTCTGTGTGATAACATAAATTTATAAATTACTCCTACTCAAAACTATAATATAACAAATTTAAAGAGAATTACAAATATATGGTGTGTGGTTAGAAATTTATATAGTAACTTAGAAAATCAATAAACACATATCAAAAAAGCTATTAGGGATTCAATTTTTAAAACTAGCGATATTCTCATAACTTAAGCTATGAAGATATTTTCATTCTGTACATAAGAAGAACAACAAGAATATAAAAGGAGCATCCTTCGACAAAAGCCTCATTTACCCCAGTAAAGTCCTAGTATTGTCCTACAACTGTCCAAGGATTCAAGAAGAATCCTTGATTTTACAGGGGTTAAGAGCTATATAACGTTGAGTACAACAACAACTCGTTTCTAAACAAACAACTGATTACCAGTTGATTAAACAAAAACAAGCTTAAAAAAAAGTATACAATTTTTTGCTTTTCAAGCCTAAATTCACTGAAATGAGAAGAAAATAAAGAAAAAATAGACTCCTTTTAGGGTAAAAATAAGATTTTTTGATGATAAATAGGTGCTTTTTAAAAAAAATGAAGACATTTTTTTAAATAAGGTTGAGGAATTTCTTAGTTGAAATTGGATAGATATACTGGATGATTATATATCACGGATTACAAATCCGCGATAACACAAACGTAGCGATTGCCTGATATACGTAACTAACGCCTGAAGGACTAAGATTCGTAATTATTAATTTGAAATTCGTAATTCCTTAAGGGGGATGGGATCTTTCGTTACACTCAAGAAGACATACTAAACGGATATATATCACGTATTAAAAATCAACGATAATGAGACGTAATGTACGTACCTAAAGCCTGAAAGGCTAAGATTCGTAATTATTAATTTGAAATTCGTAATTGTTTAAAAAAGAAGAGGAGAGCATTGCTCTCCTCTTCTTTTTTAAACTTATACTCTTCCTTTTAAAGCGTTAAAAACCCATGCTATTGCAAAGAAACCGATTCCTACAGCTGTGAATCCCCACCCTGCGATTTCGGAATATTTAAATGCTCCTAGACAGATTAATAAGATACCCATCATAATCATAATCAACGTAGCATATCCTAGAATCTTATTCTTGTTTAAATTGTTCGGCATTATTTATTTATTTTAATTAAATATTTTGATTAACATCTCCTTAAGTAGTTCTCCTTGAGGCATCGCCTGAGCTCCTACTCCCTTACTTTTAAGGTCTATATCTTTTAGATGTGCAATGATACTACTGACTTGCTTCATCTTATAGATTCTAAACCCCGTTTCGTAGTCTTTTATTGCGTATTGACTCACTTTTAATTGTTTCATCACATTAGACGGTGACTTATCTTTCAGCCCATGGTATAACAAAAGCTTAGAAAAATAAGAATAAACAAGCCCCATTGTCAATACGATTGGATTATTCTTTGGGTTCTGTGCAAAGTAATTTGCAATTTTATATGCTTTGAGCTGATTGCGGTCTACAATAGCTTTAATCAATTCAAAATTATTAAAATCTTTACTTATTCCGATGTTCTTTTCTACTACTTCTGCTGTGATTTGTACTCCTTTTGGTACGATTAAAGCCAATTTATCTATCTCATTTGCTATTTTTGACAAATCTGTCCCTAAGAACTCTACTAGCATTGCAGAAGCTTTAGGATCTATACTATACCCTTTTGCAGTAAGTAGTTTCTTAAGCCAAGCTTCTATCTGATACTCTTTTAACTTCTTACTTTCAAATATGATACCAGACTTCTCTATCGCCTTATAAATCTTCTTTCTTTTGTCTAATGTTTTGTACTTATAGCAGAATACTAATACGGTAGATGGTTGTACTTGTGTAGCATAAGATTCTAATTGATCGATAGAACGTGCTAACTCTTGAGCTTCTTTAACGATGACCACTTGCTTTTCTGCCATTAGAGGGAATCGCTTTGCATTAGAAACAATGTCTTGAATAGTAACATCTCGCCCATATAATACCATTTGATTAAACCCCTTCTCTTCTTCTGTCAATAGATTATCTTCAATATACTCAGAGATTTTATCAATATAATACGGTTCTTCCCCCATCAAAAAATATATAGGAGCAGCATTCCCTGCCTTTATATTCTTTATTATGTCCTTTACTTGATCCAAAATATTAGTTTTAAATATTGCTCAATACCAGTAGAAAAAAAATATCTTTGCTTTATGCAAAGACTGAATTTCCCACCGTTTGATTTTCGTTTCAAAAATAGTGAAAATAAGCTATCTATTTTTGATGTTATCCGTAAAAAGTTTATTCAGCTTACTCCTGAGGAATGGGTAAGACAGCATGTAGTACATGATTTGATCTATACTAAAGGTTATCCTCTTTCCCTCATCAGTGTAGAGAAAGTAGTGAGAATTAATGGAATGACGAAACGATATGATGTGGTGATTTTTAGACCTAATGGTGAAATCTTTATGCTCATAGAGTGTAAAGCACCTGAGATAAAAATTACCCAAACAACATTTGATCAGATTGCTCGTTATAATTTTCAATTAAGATCAACCTATCTGTATGTCACCAATGGGCTAAATCATTACTACTGTCAAATGGATTACGAAAATAGTAAATATGTGTTCTTAAGAGAATTGCCAAATTATAATGAGGAATTAGGAATGAAGAATTAGTTGACAGTGAACGGTTGACAGTTTACAGCATTGCCCTAAGGGCATAATGTACTTAGATGATGTGGTACACTATATATTGATAACATATACTAGACAACATCACGACATCACAAAAAAACGATTTCACACAAAAGAAAAACAAAACAAATGAATAAAAAGTTTGCCGTAGCTATTTTAAATTGGAATGGAGAGCAGTTGTTAAGACAGTTTCTTCCTTCTGTTCTGAAGTATTCGGACAAAGCTAATATATATGTTATTGACAATGCTTCTACTGATCAGTCTATAGCTGTTCTGGAACAAGAATTTCCTTCTGTTCATATTATTCAAAATAAACAAAATTATGGTTTTGCACAAGGGTATAATGAAGGATTAAAAGATATTCAAGAACCTTACTTAGTTCTGCTAAATTCAGATATAGAAGTAACCGAAAACTGGTTAGACTCAGTAGAACAAATATTCGATAAACAACCTCGAGTAGCTATTGTACAGCCTAAGATTCTTGACTATAAACGCAAAACCCACTTTGAGTATGCAGGTGCTGCAGGTGGTTTTATAGATTCGTATGGATTTCCTTTTTGTAGAGGGCGTATCTTCGATACCATAGAAGAAGATAAAGGACAATACAACGATATTATAGATATATTCTGGGCATCAGGCGCTTGCTTTTTTATCCGCAATGAGGCCTACCAAAAGCTTGGAGGTTTAGATCAAGACTATTTTGCCCATCAAGAGGAAATAGATTTATGCTGGCGAGCACACCATCTAGGCTACAAGGTTAAGTACACTGGCTATTCTACTGTATATCATGTAGGTGGAGCCACTTTAAAGTACCAGAGTCCAAAGAAAACTTACCTTAACTTTAGAAATTCTCTACTTACCTTATACAAAAACCTACCTACAAATCGAAAGTTCGTTACTATCTTTTTGAGATTGTGCTTAGACGGAATAGCGGGAGTAAGATATATGCTTATGTTACAACCCAAACATTGCTTTGCAATTGTTCGTTCGCACTTTGCATTTTACAAGCGAATTTCTGCTTTCAAAAAAAAGGTATCTAAAAGCCCTATAAAAGATTATTATCGAACTAAATCAATTGTTAAATTATATTATATTCAAAAACGAAAGACTTATATTAAAGTTTTCTAATTAAAATAGTTTAGACTTTTCTTTCTATATTGCCATCTATTTGCTATATTTGACAAAACAATTCAATCATTTTTTAATTATGAAAAAAGTAGTTTTAGGATTATCTGTTTTAGCCTTGACATTAGGTTCTTGTGGAACTAAACAGAAAATTGCAGACTTAGAAGCTAAAAACAAAGAAGTACAAGATTTATTAAATACATGTACTATAAAACTAAACTCTGCTTTAGCTGAGAGAAATGCTTTCTCTAACGAGATTGAGCATTTGAAAAAGAACAACTCTGACTTATTAAGCAATATGGGTAACATGACTATGTTAACTTCTAAAGGTGCTGAAAACTTAGAGAAAACTTTGGAGAGCATGAAAGAGAAAGATCTTAAGATCACTCGTCTTCAAGATGCAATCACGAAGAAAGATTCTGTTACTTTAGCTTTAGTAAGAAGTGTGAAGAAAGAAGTTGGTTTTGATGATCCAGATATCCAAGTTAACGTAGAAAAAGGTGTAGTATACATCTCTATCGCTGACAAATTATTATTCAAAACAGCTGGTTATGAAGTAAGTTCTGAGGCTAAACGTGTATTAGCTAAAGTAGCTGCTATTGCTAAGAGCAAACCAGACTTTGAAGTAATGGTAGAAGGACATACTGATAATGTGTCTATCAAAAATGCAATGATGAGAGACAACTGGGATCTAAGTGTTAAACGTGCGGTATCTATCGTTCAAGTTTTACAAAATGACTTCCAATTAAATCCTGCTCAATTAGTTGCTTCAGGACGTGGAGAGTATGTGCCATTAGTAGAAAACGATACTCCTGAGAACAAAGCTAGAAATAGAAGAACTAGAATCGTTTTACTTCCTAAGATCGATCAATTCTACGATATGATCGAGAAAGAAATGAAAAATATGACTAAATAATTTTAGTTATTAAAAATAAAGAAAAAGGGCTATCTTAAATAAGATAGCCCTTTTTTAATTGTGAATAACGAATTCAAAATTGGTTTTCGGTTTGCAGTAATCAGTTTACAGCATTGCCCTGTGGGCATAATGTACTAAGATGATATGATACACTTTGTATTGATATAATCATCTATAACGATTACGCACTTTAACAAAAGACCAAAAACCTATTTAAGATATTCTCTCAATACATATTGTAGAATACCATCATTTTTATAATACTCTATTTCAATTAAAGAATCAAAACGAGCTTTAACTTGGAAAGAAAGAATTTCTCCATTCTCTTTTACAGCTTTTACTTCAAGTATTTTATGTGGTACTAAATCTTGTTCGATTCCTGTAATAGTGAATGTTTCTTTTCCAGTTAGACCTAACGATTCAGCTGTTTGGCCTTCTAAGAATTGTAACGGAGCTATTCCCATACCAATTAAGTTACTTCTATGAATACGCTCAAAGCTTTCTGCAATAACAGCTTTTACTCCTAATAAATAAGTTCCTTTTGCTGCCCAGTCACGAGAAGATCCACTTCCGTATTCTTTACCTGCCAAGATTATTAAAGGAGTCTTATCTTCCTGATATTTCATAGCTGTATCAAATACAGAAAGAGATTCATTCGTAGGTAAATAAGTACTATATCCTCCTTCACGTTGTGCTACTTTATTCTTAATACGCACATTGGCAAAGGTACCTCTCATCATCACTTCATGGTTACCACGTCTAGATCCATATGAGTTAAAGTCTTTTGGTTCTACTCCTTGTGACAATAAATATTTACCTGCTGCAGAACTCTCATTAAAAGCTCCTGCAGGCGAAATATGGTCTGTAGTCACTGAATCTCCTAAATACAATAATACTCTTGCATTGTGTACGTCTGCAATTGGTTTAGGTTGAGCTGGTAAGTTTTCGAAGAACGGTGCTTGTCTGATATAAGTAGATGGTTGATCCCACTCAAACTTCTGACCTGTTGGCGCTTGTAAGTTTTTCCAGTCTTGCTCCCCTTCAAAAATCACACTATATACTTGTTCAAAATCCTCTTGTTTTAAAGATTCATTAATTACTGCTCTAATCTCTTCATGCGTAGGCCATATATCTTTTAGATACACTGGTTGTCCATTAGGATCATAGTCTAAAGGATCATTAATTAAATCAATATCTACTCTACCTACAAGTGCATAAGCAACAACTAACATCGGAGACATTAAGAAGTTCATTTTTACTTGTGGGTGTACCCTAGCCTCGAAGTTTCTATTCCCTGACAATACAGATGCTACCACTAAATCGCCTTTAGTCACTGCCTCTGCTACAGGTAATGGAAGAGGTCCACTGTTACCAATACAAGAAGTACATCCGTACCCTACTGTATGGAAGCGAAGTGCCTCTAGGTCTTCTAATAAGCCAGAGCGCTGTAAATACTGAGTCACAACCTTAGACCCTGGCGCTAAACTTGTTTTAACCCATGACTTCGTTCGCAGACCTTTCTCAATCGCCTTACGAGCTACTAGTCCTGCTCCAATCATTACTTCTGGGTTAGAAGTATTCGTACAACTCGTAATAGCAGCGATAACAATACTTCCGTCTCCTATTACATACTCTTTATTCTTCTGTTTAATACGAACTGTACGCAGACTATCTTTTACAACCTCTGTCGTAGGATTAGCTACTTTATTCTCCTCATAAGCAAATTCTGTACCTGAGCCTCCTTCTGATAGCCAAGCGTGCTCTCTACGCTCTTTAGTCTCCGTGTAAGTACGATTATACTCTTGTTCTAATAAAGTAGAGAATGAAGTTGCTAAATCTTTTACTAATATTTTGTCTTGTGGTCGTTTAGGCCCAGATACTGTTGGTTCTAATGTATTTAAATCTAATTCGATTACTGTAGAATACTCAATGTTCTCTTTGCCTGTTCTCCACAACATATTATTTTTACAATAATCTTCTACCAGTTTTATCTGTTCCTCGCTTCTATTTGTAGCGCGCATATAATCTAAAGTACGATTATCAATAGGGAAATAAGTAACTGTACATCCGAACTCTGGTGACATATTAGATATAGTCGCTCTATCTGTAACAGACAGATTATCTAAGCCATCTCCAAATACCTCTACGAACTTACCTACTACTCCTACTTGTCGCAATATCTTAGTAATAGATAATACCATATCTGTAGCAGTAGCTCCTTGTGGTATTTTACCTGTTAGTTTCAATCCTATTACTTCTGGGCATGTAAAGTAAATCGGCTGACCTAGCATAGCCGCCTCTGCTTCAATACCTCCCACTCCCCATGCAATAACTCCGATACCATTCACCATAGGAGTATGTGAGTCTGTACCCACTAAAGTATCAGGGAAAGCCCAGCCGTCTCTTTCGATAACACCTTTAGCTAAATACTCTAAATTTACCTGGTGACAAATACCCATTCCTGGAGGAACTACTGTGAAGTTATTTAGCTCCTGTTGAGCCCATTTTAACAACTCATAGCGTTCAGAATTACGTTCATATTCTTTTTCTACATTTCCCTTATAAGAGTAATCTGTTCCATAATAATCTACCTGAACAGAGTGGTCAATAACTAAATCTACAGGGATTGCAGGATTAATCTTATTTCCATCTTTTCCCTGTCTAATGAACTCATCTCTCAAAGAAGCAATATCTACAACAGCAGGTACTCCTGTAAAGTCTTGCATTAAAACACGTGCTGGTTTAAAGGGAATATCTTTATCAGTACCCTTTGGATCCCAGTTAACTAGAGTGTCTAAATGCTCGTCAGTTACCACGTAACCATCGTGATTACGCAAAACATTCTCCAATAAAATTCTAATCGAAAATGGCAATCTTTCGATATTGTTACCTTTGTCTTGTAACTCTTTTAATGATGCAATCTTATACTTTGTCATAATTGTTAGTTTATAAAGGTTAAGTTACTGAAAACAAACAAGATTAGCTATTAAATGTTTATTAAAAATCTGCAAACATTATAACATTCTCTATTTATAGCTAGTAAAATAGGTTATTTTTAAAAATTAGTATATTGGTAATTTGACTCTTATATTTTTAGATAATCTACACTTTTTTAATACACAACTACTAGTGTCAAAACAACCAATAATACTTTATTGTTCACATAGTAATTTATACCTCTCCATAACCGTTAATATTTTTAAAATGACCTTTGGAAAACTCATATAGTTCGCTTATACAATTTTTAAAGTAATTTCAATTTAACTCTTAAAACATTATTCTATACTCAATTTTATATTCTTTAAAACATTATTAAACACATCATCACTATTATAAAATAATTTTATTGTAGATATCATATACTATCATTTTATTTTTATTTTTTTTAATAATTTAATTACAAATTATCGTACATTTAATAACACCAACAACTAGTATAATGAAAACAATTGACAAGAATTTTGTAGACTTTGATATAATAGGAGATATTCATGGACATAGTAATGATCTAAAACAATTACTGTCTGCTTTAGGTTATTCTAACAAAAAAGGTTATTACCAACATCCTGAGCGAAAAGTACTGTTCGTAGGGGACTATATAGATAGAGGAATTAACATTATCGAAGTTTTAGACATCGTAAAAAAAATGGTAGACAATGGAGAAGCTATTGCCTTAATGGGAAATCACGAGTACAACGCAATCTGCTATAACACTCTATCTGCTAATGGGGAATACCTTAGAGAGCATACGCCTAAAAATTTTAATCAACATGCTGTGACTATGGCTGCATTTATGCAAGTGCCTAATATGTATAAAATGTATATAGAATGGTTTAAATCTCTTCCTTTATTTTATGAAAACGATGCTTTTAGAGCTGTTCATGCATGTTGGGAAGATCAACATATTAATTACTTAAAAAATAGACTTATTAATAATTGTATTACTAATGATTTATTAGAGGAGGCTAACACAGAAGGAACAGAATTATTTAATGCCATAGAAACAACATTAAAAGGTAAAGAAGCTAAAATGCCCACAGGAATGTCCTTTATAGATAAGGATCGTATACTACGCACTGAGTTTAGAACCAAATGGTGGGAAGATCCAAAAGAAATGACATATAACTCTATAAGTGTACACCCTATACAAGAACTTCCTCATACACCTTTTGAGTTTGAGAGTGATAATTTTTATAAAATCATTGAGAAACCTGTATTTTTCGGTCACTATTGGATGAAACACAAGGCAGGTACTAGACCTAGTATCATCAAAGATAATGTATGTTGTGTTGATTTTAGCGTTGCTAAAGGAGACGGGATACTTGTCTGCTACAGATATAGTGGAGAAGACAAGTTAGATTCTAAGCAACTCGTCTTCGTAAAATAACGTCAAACTTTCTCTCTCTCCAAATCTATGATTAAGTATTTAAAACTTTTTCGAAAAAGAAAAAACAACAAAGAAATAAACAATCCGCCATTAGATTTTTTGACTTTACAAGATTATGACAATGCTGTTTTTATACTTGATAATCAACTAATAAGTAGAAACAAAATATCTTATTACAATTGTTTCCAAAATATCGATGACATACAAGTTTTATACTTTACTTGTATAAACAATAGACCTTTGCTGTTTATAGCAGGGAAGTACAATAGTCATATCCCTACATCATCAGTAAATTTTCTTCCTACTTTTCTGCAACTTGCTGAAAAACTAAGCTTTAACCCAGTCCTATTAACTATATTTGAAGAAACTTTTAGTTGTGAAAGAAATATGTTTGTATGGGCAAGAAAAAACCCTAGTAACTGTAAAGTATTAGAAGTAGGCAACTATGCTGATACGATCTTGCAAGGTTATGAATTACAGAATCAAGCGAAGACTTTTATATCATGGGAAACACCGTATGAAGATGTAATTGCATTAGACGAGGTCATTATCACTAAGCCCTCTAATGAAGATGATTTAGTCAAATACTCATTCAAGGTTCCTGTAAGAATAGGCAATTTAGTTTTAAACGATTTCAACTTCTATGATTGTCATCGAAAAAATATTCCTGTGAGTAATTACTTTTCTTACTGTGAATACGAACAGGTACTTGGTAAACCGTACACTTTTTTAAAAAATGCCTTATTAGAAAACAAAAGTTTAACTAATGCTTCTATTGATTCAGAGGAAGATAAAACAATGATACTTAGCACAAAAGTTAGGACTGAATATCTAGAGTTTTATTTTTCTAATGCTTACCCTGTAGAGTTAGATGCTGCTAATAATAAAGTATTTTTTTTAATCACCAATTTAAAAGAATATTTAAATACTGTCGTTTACCCAGAATACATACTGAAGTTATCTATAGTAAATTGTACTACTCTATCAGGTAATATAACACTGGATATACAGAGTTATAAAGAAACAGCACATATCTATAGAGTACCTACCTTTATACAGGAAATATCTCAAAACAAGCCCTTTATTTGGGTAGATGATAATAATGATGAAATAGGCTTCTCTGATGACCAATATGCTCACATACTTCCTCTAGAAGAGGTCAAGTATATGTATATACAAACTTTAGAAAAAAGTGATGGCAGTATAGATTCTAAACTAAGTATTCAACTAAATGGAAGTAATATGGAAATTATAAACATATTTACTTCAAAAAGTGTAGATTTGAACAAATTTGAAGACCAAATAAAAAGAGATATTCCGGTGCCTATGCAGTGCCCTCTAGATGGTTATTTATAAAATAAAATTATGTGGAAATACTACGCTTTACTATCTGCTATATTTGCAGCTTTAACTGCAATATTATCAAAAGTAGGAGTAAAAGGAATTAATGGCAATCTAGCAACAGCTATACGCACTAGTGTAGTCTTAGTATTAGCCTGGGGAATAGTCATTGCTAATAGCGATTTTAAGGGAATGAAAGAGTTGAGTAAATCTAATTTAATCTTCTTAATTGCTTCAGGTATTGCAACTGGATTATCGTGGATATTTTATTTTAAAGCTTTAGAGTCAGGTCCTGTGTCGAAAGTAGCTCCAATAGATAAACTAAGTATTGTCTTTGTGATGATTATTTCTTTCATATTTCTAAAAGAGCCAATGGATCTTAAAACTGTTATCGGTGGATGCCTAATCGTAGGTGGTACACTGGTTCTAATCTTATAAAAGAGCTTTCTTTGAATTATCTATTAAGTCAAAGAAAGCTCTTGTATCATTTCAATACCTGTACGCTTACATACAATTCTAAATCGCTTGTACTCTACTATATTTTCATGCTTTATTTGTACTATAAAGTTAAGGTAATAAATCTTATCTGCTAATATTCTCTCTGGTACGCCTATTAAATCATTTTCACCTAAAGTATATACTGTCACATAAGGATTATTCATTCTTTGGGTAAGTCGAGTTAGATTAAAATGAATAATATCATTAATACCGTCAAAAGCATACGTACTCTCCTTGATAGCCTTTTTATTATCTAGATGTACTTTCTTTCTATACAGCATAATCTTCTCATTATGAATTTTATTCTCTATCTCTAACAGCGCTGAACGATCGCGTAGACTCAACACTTCTTCTGGTACTTTTTCTTCCGCTATAAAGTCTACAGACTCTTTTATCCATCCTATCTTCTGATCCTTTACACTAATATTAGTTTTATTGTCAAAATACTTTCCTCCTAATTTTCCTATAAAATAATAACGCATAAGCTCTTTAATACGATCTTTCAACATATAACTTATTACTAAAGCTACAAATAGAGGCATTGTGAAATTACCATATTTCTGTTGAAAAGAGAAAGCAATAATAGTTGCAAAAATCATAGACAATCCCGCTGCTAAACTATAGTAAATCTGTTGTGCTATCACTCCATCTTCATCTTTTCTCTTATTGGAAATTAGAGATAAATCGGACTCTATATATTTATCTAGCATAGTGTGTCTGTAGACTACCTTTTGATTATTCTCTCTATCCCCTTTTTTAATATCAAGATAGTCGTGTATCTTCATATATTCTTTCTCTCGAGTTATCAATCCAATTAAATGCTGATGCACTTTTTCAGACAAATTATATTGTTCTCCCTCTAGCAGTTCTAAAAAGCCAAAAACCTGATGCATTATAGCATAAGATAAGTATTCGTCTGCAAAATCATAATAGGTTCTAGTCTCACTTCCTTCTTCTACATCAACTAACAATGGTCTTAAGCCTCTAAACTGAATAGAGATATTCTCTACTGCTGAAGCAAACTCAAGACATCTTACTTCTAGATCATCAGTAGTAAAACACTTTCTGATCTCCGCTAAATGGTTTCTTACTGCACTTCTAAAAATAGCCATGAACATCTTCAATTGAAATTCATACTCCATTACTAGATCTGGACAATTTTCTTTCGCTTGCAACACATCATTTAAAGCAGAACGCAAATTGTTTAATGGAACTGCTCCATTATCAACAATTTCTTTTAAAAGATATATAGGCGTAATAAATCTAACCTTAGACTTAACATCTGAATAAAATTGATTTTTTGTATAAGTAGAGGCATTTATATCTAGACTATTAGGAATAAAAAACCAGGTGTTAATATCAAACTCAGCGGTCTGGCCTATCTTCTTTGTCTTAAAACCCACCTTTACTTCTACTGAGTAAGCATCATGAATACTTGTTTCTATATCTATCATACCTTAAAACCTACAATGTCTATGTGAAGATATTAAATAATTTTGAGGTTAATCACATATTTCACACTAAACAGTAAGGTAATACCATTCATTAATATCTGTATTCACTACAAAAAAACTGCTCCCTGGACAGAGAGCAGTACCACAAATTAATATAAAAACACTCAACAATTACTAAAGTTGAATCAACAACATAGATGGTGCGCTATTTAGCCATGTCTTTCGTTCTTCTACTAATGTTTTCCAGCTTTCTAAACTAATCAACATAAGGTTAAAATCTTTGATAAACTCATTATTTACTTCTTTTACACTTACAATACGAATATGGTTAGGTTTAAACTGCTCAATCAATCTAATCTGTTCTTTAAACTCCGGGTAGCTCTCTAATTGTCCTGTTGCATCTAACACAGTAATCTGAGCTTCACTATTGCGAATCCACTTCTGAGCATAACTTAATAACTTCAAATCTTGTTTAGAAAAAACAGGTAAAAATATTTGTTCAACCTTATCAAAGTCCTTATTAATAAATATTCCTACTGGCACTTTAGATCGATTAAGAATCTGCTGAGTTCTAGCATTAAACCAAGAGTTTTCGAAGAATTTCTCTTTTCCTGTCACTTTATTTAATAGCACATCTGGGTTAATAATACGAGTGGTAAACCCTAGAATATTTCCTAACAAAGACCCTCTATAAATAGAATATCCTACCTCGATTAACAATAAGTCACTGACTTGTTCATTAACTACATTGACTACATCACTCTCAATATCATTTGACACTTTATAATAGGTTTGCACTTCTTGATCTAAAGCTGTGGCTTCTTCTTGTACTGCTTCAAAAATTTCATTCTCATACTCCGTAGAAGTAAAAGCATTTACTTCAATACTATCTACTAAGTGCATCGCTGTAATTCCTGTATCTGCATTATTTTTTCCTACAAAACTACTAGCTAATCTCATTAATGGCACTAGACTTATCTTATCTTCAAAGAAAAGAGATACTTGATATTTTCCTAAATTAGGAGTAACTGTTTTTACTTCATCATCTCCCAAAGGACCAAATATTTTTGCAATCAAATCTAATACTGGACCTGTCATAAAAGTAGTTGCTAAAGCCATAATCACCATCATGGCAAATACTTCTCCTGTCAACACACCTAGATCAAATCCAATATTTAATACAATCAATTCCATTAAGCCCCTAGTATTCATCAGTGCCCCTATCGTTAAACTATCTTTCCAGGAGATTCCTACTATCTTGGCAGTTAAAGCACTACCTACAAATTTACCTACTGTAGCCACTAAAATAATCACACCTGTTACTTTCCATAAATACAGTTCGTTTAAAAGACCTATTTCGGTACGTAATCCTGTATAAACAAAAAATAAAGGCAAGAATAAAACTACAGCAACATCTTCTACTTTTTCAATAAAAATATTTCTAATCTTCATATTATCAGGCATTACAGCTCCTGTCATAAAAGCTCCAAATAAGGCATGAATACCGATTACCTCAGTACAATAAGAAGAAATAATTAAAGTCAATAAAAATATAGCAACTGTTCCCTTAGAAAACATGTTACTCGTTGGTTGATACTTAGCTATGCGTGCCAAAAAAGGTTTTACTAACTTTAGCATCACAATTACATAGATAATAGCTAAAGCCATAATATATAGTGAGCTCGCAAAACTTCCTGCTTGTACAATTGCAATTACAGCCGCTAATAAACACCAAGCTGTAATATCGTCTGCTGCTGCACAGGTAATCACGATAGTTCCTAAACGTGTCTTTTGTAAACCTCGCTCCTGAACAATACGTGCCAATACAGGAAAAGCAGTAATACTCATCGAAATTCCTAAGAATAATCCAAAAGATAAAAACTCTACCCCTTCTGGTGCAAAAGATGTAAATATATAATAAGCAAGGGTCATCCCTAAAGCAAAGGGAATAATAATACTAGCATGACTAATCAGAACAGCATCATGCGCTTTATTCTTTAACACTTTTAGATCTAATTCCATTCCAATGACAAACATGAAGAGAATTAATCCTATCTGACTTAAAAAACTTAAATTGCCTAATGAATGCTCAGGAAATAAAGCTTCCGAAAACTCAGGAAAATAAGCTCCTACAAAAGATGGCCCTAATGCAATACCTGCTATAATTTCTCCAATTACAGAAGGTTGTCCTATCTTTTTACATATCCACCCAAATACCCTAGCTACTAAGACAATCGTTACTATCTGAGCTAACAATAAGGCTAGCGGAAAGTTTAGATTATCTTGTATAGTATCTAAGAAGTTCTCAAAAATGCTTTTATCTGATACTACTTTAACAACATTGGATTCTAATTTAACTCCTTTAGATACCACCCAATACATTAAGGCTGAACAGCCACCAATAATAAAGAAATATAAAAGAGAATTTTTAAACTTTGACATACTACTTACTTTTTACATCACAAACATCTTCATAATAATATTTGTATATAGCAAGAATGAATCCAAAGGCTACCAAGTTGTAATGAAAGTGTATTTTTCTGTAATGAATTTTATATCTTTTCTAAGAAATCAGTTTTATAAGTCATCCCAAGTGTTAACTCTAGGGGCTTTCCATCCATTCCTTTTAATGTAGTAGTTATCTCGTCATGACTAAAAAAACGAACAATACGCAAAGCAATTAATTCTCCTTTATTGATACGACAAAACTTTGTACTAGGCAAAACAGAAACGAACTTATCTAGAGATATATTTTTAGCTACAACTACTTGATTGTTTTCTAAGTATACATCCTTATCTCTACTGTCCATCTCATTAACAGTGATATAAAGTATATCTGAGAAATAAATCAGTGCTTTTCCTTTGTTAGAATTTATTGTAATAAAAGTAATTTCATCCACCGGTTTATACTGGCGCATTGCCTTTAATACAGCTTTGTGAAGTCTCTCTTTCTTAATTGGTTTAGCGATATAGTCTATCGCTTCTATCTCAAAAGCTTCTAATGCATATTCCTTATAAGCTGTCACAAAGATCACTCCCTTATTGGGTAGCAGCTGTGCTACACTAAGCCCGTCTAATCCAGGCATATTAATATCTAAGATAACAACATCGAAGTCTTGATGTGGTACTTCCTCTAAAAAGACTGCTGGATCATTATAAGCCCTTACGATTTCTATTTCCTCTATTTGCTCACATAACATTTTTAGATACTTTAGTCCTAAAAGTTCATCATCGAGCAATATGCATTTTAGTTTTGAAGTCATGTAGGTTAATTTTTAAGTGCGTAGAGTAAATATGATCATCTTCGTTTTTTTCTAGCTTATAGGCAGTCCCATATATTAATTCAAGTCGCTTATTCAAAGCAGTAAGTCCATATCCTCCTTTTTCCTTGTGTAAGGTTTTCATACGAGACTTTTTATTAGAAACCAGTAGATCAAAATGTCCATTCTTCAATTTAAATAAAATAGAAATAAAGGCATCTGTACTAGCCAAGTCCGCATGCTTAAATGCATTCTCTATCAATTCTACACATATAAGAGGTGCTATTAATTCTTCCGTATAAAACACCTCTCCCTCTCCTATATTGGACCTTATATCAAGCCTAAAAAGAGGATTTAACTTAATCTTATTGATATCGATAAGACGTAGGGCAAATTCGTGCTCTTCTTTAAGAGTAACCATCTTTCTTTGACTATCATATAAAATATAATCTAACACTCCTGCCATTTTATCGAGAGCATAATAAGTCTGATAAGCATGAGATTGGATAGAGTTCAGAATATTCTTAAACAAATGCGGATCTAACCTAGACTCAAGATTTTCTAACTGTAAATATCGCATCTTAGAATCAAAAAGATACTTTTCTTTTTCTAATTCTAATCGCTTCTTATTATTCTGTATGATTAAGTATACTAAGCAAACGATGGCTACTATCAATAAAATAATTACTATTACTAGAAAAGCTTTCATCTATTCCGATTTTTAAACAAATCTAAAAAAATAAATCGACTTCATAATATCATAATCTATAGATTCCATTAAGTCGTTTTAACCCTAATACGGATAAAAAAACTTTTATTTAATACTGAAGAAACACTATAACAGTATACTGACTAAAAATTACAATATATAATTAACATATAAATCTAAGCTATTATTTAAATAATATAAAAATCAAACATTATAACCCATAATCAACAAAACTAATCACATTTCAATATTGAATTCTAAAAACAAACTAAATAAATAAAAATAAACCATTATTTTAACAATATTAATTATCTTAGCTGATATAATAAATCAAATAAAAACACCATAACATGATAGTATTCAAATCTGATTTGCAAAATCACTTAACGAATCTCAATGCCAAAAAGGAAAGTAAAAACACCACTAATTATATACTTTCCTACCTAACACAAAAAACAATCACTCCGATTGGTTTCTATGGTATGCTAGAGAATAACCAAATAGAGAATATTTTAAGTATTAAGAAAGCACTAATAAATTTATTTGTAGATATTAAACTAGAAATATTAAATTCAGTAGGGCATCTTACAGAAGATCATCTACAAGACTTAAACAAAATAAAGATCTTATTCCAAATCAATGAACAAGAACTTTTAAATTATAAGACCTATGAAATACATGACATTATAGCACTACAAGTTTCTTCTCTAGAAGATAAAAGTCAAAAAAATGGATTAGATATCATGAGAAATCTCAATAGCTTAAAAAAGCTATTAGGAATCCCTACATTAGGACACAACAATACATTAGATGCTAATCTGTACTCAAATACAACTACAGAAGTACTAATCTAGCCAAAGCCAAACTCACAAACAACAAAACAACAAATACTTTTTACTGTACTCAGATTATTTAGTATACTTTTCAAAGTATCTAGCATTAGAGTATCTCTATTCAAACATGATCTGAATCTTGGTATAATCTTAGCGGTTTTCTAGATAAATACTTATTATTATGAAATCGCCTCTTTTTATCATTCAGATAATTACTTTATCTGTCTCAATCTACTTTAATAGTTTAGCAATAGACTACTTGGTTCAATATATTCATACAGATCTAGATTACATCTTTGGTGTAGCACTTAGCCTCACCGTATTCTCCTCTATAATTACCTTATTGACATTCACCTATTTTATTTGGGGTATTACACAGTATATCGCTAAACGTATAACCTAATTACTTTTCCAAGATACTCAAAGCTTTGCCATATTTAAATTCAACTAAATATACTTAGTTAATATCATCGATCAGTAGAAACAAAAAAACCTCCCTTCTAACTGAAGAGAGGCTTAATATATTATTGAGCTTATTTTTTAACTATTAAGCATTACAGGCATTACCAACATAGTCACTGTTTCACCATCTTCTAAACCATCTACAGGTGTTAAGATTCCAGCTCTATTAGGTAGTGACATCTCTAATAAAATATCATCAGACTGCAAGTTATTCAACATCTCTAATAAGAATCTAGAATTAAATCCGATTTGCATATCATCTCCTTGATAATCACAAGTAAGACGCTCATCTGCTTTATTAGAATAATCAATATCTTCAGCAGATATATTTAATTCTGTACCAGCAACTTTTAATCTTATTTGATGTGTTGTTTTATTAGCATAAATAGAAACACGTCTTACAGAACTCAAAAACTGTGTTCTATTGATTAAAAGCTTATTAGGATTCTCTTTAGGAATAACTGCCTCATAATTTGGATATTTTCCATCAATCAAACGACAAGTTAAAGTGTAATTCTCAAAAGAGAATTGTGCATTAGATTCATTAAACTCTATAACTACATCCGCTCCTAAAGCCATTAAGATACTCTTAAGAATATTAAGCGGCTTCTTAGGCATGATAAAGCTAGCTTCGTTAGAAGAAACGATATCAGTACGAGAATATTTTACTAATTTATGTGCATCCGTAGCCACAAAGATTAATCCTGAAGGAGAGAATTGAAAGAATACTCCTGACATTACAGGACGTAAATCATCATTACCTGCAGCGAATATAGTTTTACTAATAGCTGTTGCTAAAACTCCTGCTGGTACTTCTGTTCTAGAAGGATCTTCTAATGATTCAGCCTTAGGGAACTCATCTCCTTGTGCATACGCTAACACGTATTTTCCTACGTCTGAACTAATTTCAATGGTATTGTTTTCCTTAACTGAAAAAGTCAATGGCTGCTCAGGGAATGTCTTTAGTGTTTCCAACAACAACTTTGCAGGAACAGCTATACTTCCTTGACTTGTAGATTCAATTTCTAAAGTAGCAGACATTGTAGTTTCTAAATCTGAAGCAGATACCTTTAATACATTATTATCTAACTCAAATAAGAAGTTATCTAAGATATGTAAGGTATTACTACTGTTTATTACACTACCTAGAACTTGTAATTGCTTTAACAAGTAGGAACTCGATACTATAAACTTCATACTATAATTGTTTTATATGTAAAAATACTTTTACAGTTACAAATATATCCGATTATTACCAATAATAAAAGGATTATTACGTTACTTTTTATTGAATTTACGTTTTCTTATCACAATAAATAAACTTCCAAAAACTACGACCAAAACTATCGGTATCACTAATACTTTCATTTGAATCGATGTATATGCTCGTTCTACACTAAGTTTGTCTAACATCGGAATCTTAACCTCTTTGGTTCTCAAATTAATAAGCCCTGTGTCATCTAAAAGATAGTTTACAGAATTTACTAACAACTCTTTATTTCCATAAAGCATATTTGTCCATTTATCATAACCAAGCTCTAATGGAATTCCTTTATCGTCTAACTGATTTCTGATAATATCTCCGTCAGAAATCACGATCATCTGTGTCTGTTTACTCTCTGAAAGTGGTTTGTCTATCGCAAAAGGTAATACTCTATTCTTAAAAACTGAGGGAAATTCTCCTTCTAATAAAACACCTAAGATATAACTTCCCTTACCTTCATAAAATTCAGGAGTAACCTCCTCCTTTAAAACATTAAAACTAATTTCACCAGGAACACCTACTAAACTAGAATATTTTGATGATTTAGCTAAAATGGTCTTCTTAACTCCATTTTTTAGCGTATCTATAGGAGAAGCAAAATCATACTTCACTCCTTCAATATTCTTTACAATCGGATGATCTGTATCTGGATAAACAAATGGTGCAAACTTCCATAAGAAATCTGTATATACTGTTTCACTTCCTTGCCTACCTGATGCTAATTTAATTTTAGTACTAATTTCATCTTTTACTAATACTGGGTTGATACGTATACCATATCTAAAAAGTAATTCTCCTAAACTCTGATCTTTATTATAAGCTAACATAGTTCCATTCGAACGCAAACTATCAAAATCTGCCTGAACCTGATCTAACAACCACATAGTCTTACCACCATTCATAACAAACTGATCTAACACTCCTACTTGTTCTTCAGTAAAAGCTTTTGTTGGCTTAGCAATAATCGCCAAATCGAATTCTTTTAATTGATCTAAAGTCTTTTGAGGCTCATTAGAAACATTATCTAACGTAAAAGGCGCTAAGTGATAAGTCTCTCGTAAAGTCATCAGAAAGTCTGCTATATAAGCATCATCTAACTCTCCATTTCCCTTTAAAATAGCTATTTTCTTACTCTTCTCTATTGTTACTTTACTTATAGCCTCAGCTAGAGCATATTCTAAATGCTGTACAGACGAAATCACCTTTTCTTCTGTATTCGCCCCCATCATATTCTTTAACAACTGTACTCTAGCAACCTTTTCCCCTTGACTCACTAATGCCCATGGAAAAACTAATTGCTGACTCTGTGCTCCTTTATCTGTCACAGTAATCGTCACTGGCTTTAAACCATAATCATATAATTGTTCTATAGTTTCGGCCTTATTAGCTCCTTCTTCATTTGGATCTATAAACCTAAATTTAATATTGTTATTTCTTGATTGGATTTCTTCAAGTAATTGTTTTGTTTCATTCTGTAACCTTCTAAATTCTAAAGGAAAATTGCCCTTTAAAAACACATCTACTATTAGTAATTCCTGAACATTATCGACTATGTTTTCTGTGCTTTTAGAAAGCGTATATCTCTTATCCTGAGTAAAATCAAAACGCTTATAGGTTAAAGCGCTGATTACATTTATTACTACTAAAACAACAAGCAATTGAACCAGTAGCTTTATATCTCTTTTTTGAAACTTTTTCATTATTTGCGCAGTGTTTTAATTTTAAAGACCGTTATCCCTAAACACAAAACAGTCATAGATCCGAAATAAATCAAATCTCTTGTATCTAGAACTCCTTTTGAAATACTTCTAAAGTGATATAGAATTCCTATTCTCTCAAACCACTCGCCAAATAAGCCCGCTAACATATCTATTCCCAATGAAAAGAATAAACACATCACCACTCCTACTATAAACGCAACGATTTGACTTTCTGTCAATGAAGAAGCAAGTACTCCCATAGAAACGTAACAACTCACCAAGAATAACAGCCCTATAAATGAACCTATAATACTATTATAATCAATAGATTGCCCTTCTAACACAATGCCTTTTAATATAAATACATATACAATAGTAGGTATAATAGCCATCACTATTAATGTAAATATTCCAAGATACTTTCCCAGTACTATCTGCCAAACAGATAAAGGCTTGGTCAATAACAGCTCTATCGTTCCGTTCTTAATCTCTTCTGAGAAACTTCGCATACTCACCGCTGGAATTAAAAATATCAATACCCAAGGTGCCAAATAAAAGAATGGAGATAAATCTGCAAAACCACTTTGCAATATATTATACTCTCCATCCAAAAGCCAAAGTAAGGCACCATTAATCACTAAAAATAAAATGATAACTAGATAACCTGTCAATGAGCTAAAAAAAGCTCTAATTTCTCTAAGACTGATTGCCTTCATAAAAATATCTATTTAAGAGTAACTACTTTATCCACACTCCAAGCCTCTGCTTTATCTTTGAACAAAGTTTTTGTATAAGGCCATATCTCACCGAAAATTTCTGACTTTTTATAAGATTCTAGATCACTTTCATCTTCCCAATAACTATATGTAAAAAAGATATTAGAATGCACTCTATCGCGATATACCTCTAAGAATTGACAACCAGGATAATGTCTAACTTTATCCTTAATTGTATCAAAATGCTCTAAAAAATCATTTACCTTATTTTCAAGCAAGGTCAGCTTTACAATTCTTATAAACATATTTTTAATTTTAATATTGTGTCTCAGAATCAAATTCAATGACAATCGTATCATTCAATTGAAGATTCATTAATTTTCGTGGAGTCCCCCCAGGTGTATCAGGCTTTGAATAAAAAAGTGCGATAGTCAATAAGTCTATATCATTAAATATAGCTACCAACTCTCCAGCTCTTTCTTTTAATGTCGCTCGATCATTAAGTTTAAAGTCTGCAAAATAATCATTTATACGATTGATTCGATAATTCTTAACACGAATGGCAAACTCCCTACCTTCTGACACTACCTCATAATCACTTCTGTGAATATTAGTAACTAGATTACCATAAGAATCCTCATAGATAACCTTACCTGTTATTTTATTTTTATTTAGAACCACATTCGTTGCCAATCTATTAGGATTGTATATAGAGTCGATCACCACTCCTATTTCTTCTAATTGACGGCCTTCGTTTAATTGATATGCACAATACACAAATATGTCGTTTGACTTCATCATTCCATCATGATTAATCTGTATTGCTTTATCGAAATCTTCCTCTCCTAATATAATACTTACGATTCCATTATCTGCAGTAATGAAGTAATGTCCATCAAATTCTACGCAAATTGCCTTTGTATAATCTGTAATAGAAGCATCAACTGCGATAATATGAATAGTACCTTTGGGAAATTGGTTATATGCTGCTCCGATAACGAATCCTGCGTCCTCGGTATTGTATTTACTTATTTCGTGTGAGATATCAACTAAATTACAGCCAATGATATTCGAATAGATCTTCCCTTTCAAAGCTCCTACATAGTGGTCTCGGTATCCAAAATCTGTCGTTAGTGTAATTATTCTCTGCATTATTATTTTTCAATATATTTTTAAGAAAAATGATTTTTTTATAGTAGATTTGAATATACAAAATTAGATTATTTTTTTTAATTAACTCTACAGGTATTGAACGAAAGGATAATAGAATTAACAGATTTTAGCCCTAAAGATTTTTGGGGTCCACAAGACACTCATTTAGATATACTTAAAAAATTATATCCGAAGATTAAAATTGTGACGAGAGGATCAGTCCTTAAGATTTATGGAGATCCAGAAATTTTAGATGAATTTGAGAAAAGCTTTGACCGATTAGTCAAATATTTTGTTAGGTACAATCGCATTGATGAAAACATTATCGAAAGATTAGTCCAAGACAGCGCTCCTCCTTCTCTTCCTACAGATGACATCCTTGTACATGGTGTATCTGGAAAACTAATAAAAGCAATCACACCTAACCAACAAAAACTGGTTAAATTTGTAGAAAAGAACGACATGGTCTTTGCAATAGGGCCTGCAGGAACAGGTAAGACCTACACGGGAGTAGCTTTAGCTGTACGTGCCTTAAAAAACAAGGAAGTAAAAAGAATTATACTGACTAGACCAGCGGTTGAAGCAGGAGAAAACCTTGGTTTCCTTCCTGGTGATATGAAAGAAAAGCTTGATCCCTATATGCAACCTCTCTATGATGCACTTAGAGATATGTTACCTCCACAGACATTAGATGACTATATCCTCAAAGGTGTTATTCAGATTGCACCATTAGCTTTTATGCGTGGACGTACATTAGACAATGCTTTTGTGATATTAGATGAAGCTCAGAATACAACTCATTCGCAAATGAAAATGTTTCTGACTCGTATGGGTAAAAACGCAAAATTTATCATCACAGGAGATCCAGGTCAGATAGACCTACCACGCAAAGTATCCTCAGGACTAAAAGAAGCCCTGTATATACTAAGAGATGTAGACGGAATCGGAATGCTATATTTAGATGACAAAGATATTGTCCGCCACAGATTAGTAAAGAAAATCGTAGATGCTTATAAAACTATCGAAGAAAGACCAGATAAAATGTCTATAGATGAACTAAAAAAAATGGAAGGTTAAATATTTAACCTTCCATTTTTTTATTATTTATTTCAATACAGTTATTCTACATATTGTATGTATCCCTTAAGAACATAAGCTTTTGCTTTCCTTCTTCGTATAAGTACAAGTAATCATCCTTAAGTTCAAAGCGATCACAACTGTCCAATACAGCCAAAAGTTCCTTCTCTTTTTGATACATCTCTGTCACATACTCAGGAGATAGTACTACTTTAAAAAAGATAGAATCCCCTTCACATCTAACATCGCCATAAATCATATGATTACCACCGCTTCCTGAGAAACTTCGCGTATTAATATCAATACAAATC
Source organism: Myroides odoratimimus (assembly GCF_038039805.1). Classification (GTDB taxonomy): domain Bacteria; phylum Bacteroidota; class Bacteroidia; order Flavobacteriales; family Flavobacteriaceae; genus Flavobacterium; species Flavobacterium odoratimimum_B. Next base: position 216,080 of record NZ_JBBPHK010000002.1, on the reverse strand, counting down.
ATTGGGATCTGATTAATTCCTAATTCTTCCACTCTCTTATCTTCATAAGACTGAAAAATCCAGTTACCTGATAGCTTCTCAGTATATAAGTAATGTCCAAAACAAGCAAAATCTATCACTTCATCATCCACCCCCTCATGCTTCTTGATTAAACGTACTGCTACAGAGTGATCAAATCTACCATCAGCAAAGTCCTTCGCAGTCTCATCTTCATAAATCACAATCTCTATTTCCTCGTGCTTCGTATAAGACTTATATATTCTAGATTCACCATCAACTAGTGGCTCTACAAATGGAAAAATTATCTTCTGGTTAGGTTTTGTACTTGAATAAACAATTCCTTTTTTCCCTATTGATACTACCTGTGGTAAATCTTGAGCTACTGCTTTAAAAAAAGTACCATCTAAATCATTCTTACTCAATAAATCAATCTGTTTATTACTAGCTTCTTTAAAGCTTTTTTCTTTAGATTGATCTACCCCACAAGAAGGAAACAACGAAACAGTTAACGCCAATATCATATTTTCAATTTTACAGTATGCAAAGATAAATCCTACTACCTTCTAAAAAGAATTATTCACTCTCTTTTAGTATTAATTTAACTCTGAATGACTACATTCTTTAAACTTTCATCTTATTTGTCCTTGCAAAGATACAACAACAATAATTAAACTTCATTTCAATTGTCATCGATTGTCATAATTATAACAAAACATTAATAAAAGTACACAGATTGGACTAGCTATTTTATTAGAATTTCACAACAATTAATTAGATAACCCGTTAATTATCAACAGATTTTAACAATATCGCCGAACTGTCCATTCACAACCTTTGCCAAATCACTTGGCTTAATACCTATACTTAATCCTTTTCTTCCTCCACTAACATAAATAGTCTCTAGACTTTTAACTTTCTCGTCTATAAATGTTGGATACAATTTTTTCATCCCAATAGGAGAACACCCTCCTCTAATATATCCTGTTATTCCTAACAGATCCTTTACAGCCAACATTTCAATCTTCTTCTCTCCACAGATATTCGCTGCTTTTTTTAAATCTAATTCACTGTTAATAGAAACCACAAAAACATATATCGCACTCCCTTTACCATGAGCTACTAAAGTCTTTAAAGACTCTAATTCGGATATTCCTAACTTTTCACAGACAGATTTACCATCTATTAGCTCGTCAGAAATATCATACTCATACATCTCATAATTTGTCTTCTTACTATCTAATATACGTAAAGCATTAGTCTTCGCTACCTTTTTACTCATTCTCTTATTATAATATTATCAAGGACAAAATTACTGTTATTTTACAATAAAGTTGTCTTATAACCTGTTTGTCTTAGACAGAACATAAAATCATCCTGATTATCACATACGCAATAAATATTCATATTAGACCCAACCACTTTCTTAAAAATTGGCTTAAAACTTTTAGGCAATGTTTTATAAAATTCATCTGCATTGGACACCTTATATTTAGGATCAATATCCACAGCTACTAATACGACAAACTCATTTGATTTTAATTCAATAGGTAATTTCATAGTTTTTTTATTTTAATGGTTATTACGGCAATTTATAAAAAAATTCATTAATTTTTTATATTCATTAAAAAATCACAATCGATAAAACTCATTATCCATTCGAAATCTTCAATACATCACATCACATATCAAGAATAATTCACACCCAAAAAAAACATAAATTGTAGTTATCAACACTATTTTGTGGAAAAATAATATACATTTGTGTCAAATAACTCAAGTAAGCATATATAACAACTTAGAAAATGCAAAACATTCCTAGTGTTGACTTACGTGATTTCCTATCGGATGACCCGGTACGTAAACAAAAGTTTGTAAATGAAATCGGCCAAGCCTACGAAGAAATTGGATTCGTAGCATTAAAAGGACACTTTTTAGATGATCAATTAGTTGAGAATCTATATAAAGAAGTTCGTAATTTCTTTAACCTTCCATTAGAGATCAAAGACTCGTATGAAGTTCCTGGAATTGGGGGACAAAGAGGATATGTATCTTTCGGTAAAGAACATGCTAAAGGGAGAACAGAAGGTGACCTAAAAGAATTCTGGCACTTCGGTCAATACGTTGATAACGACCCTGTATTAGAAGCATCTTATCCTGCTAACGTAGAAGTAAAAGAGTTACCTCAATTTAACGCTGTTGGAAAAGAAACTTACCAAATGTTAGAAAAAACAGGTGTATACGTATTACGTGCGCTTGCTTTATTCTTAGGTTTAGACGAGTTCTACTTTGACAAATTCGTTAAAAACGGAAACAGTATCTTACGTCCTATTCACTACCCTCCTATCAAAGATGAACCTAAAAATGCTGTGAGAGCAGCTGCACATGGTGACATTAACTTAATCACATTGTTAATGGGAGCTCAAGGTAAAGGACTACAAGTACAAAACCACGATGGACAGTGGATCGATGCTATCGCAGCTGATGATGAATTAGTAATCAATGTTGGTGACATGTTATCTCGTCACTCTAACAACAGATTAAAATCAACTATCCACCAAGTAGTAAACCCTCCTCGTGAATTATGGGGAACTTCTAGATACTCTATTCCATTCTTTATGCACCCAGTGAGTACAATGCCACTAAACTGTTTAGAGAACTGTATCGATGAGAACAATCCTAAATTATATGAAGATATCACTTCTGGAGAGTTTTTACACCAAAGACTAGTTGAATTAGGTTTAATAAAGTAATTTATCCTAATTAAGCAATATTCTTATCAAGAGGGAGTAATAGCTCCCTCTTTTTTATTTTATTGTGAAGTATTTTTTCAAGATCTTTTTTATAATACTTATACCAATAAATTTTAACATATTTCGTATCTTTACATATAGCCGTATCAGAGAACTATTTGTATACCCTATTTTAGGATTGATACAGGTTATAATCATTTTTAAAAAAGCTATAGCACAATATATATAAATGAGCAAAAAAATAAATAGTTTAGACGCATTAGGAGGTTTTGTCTTTTCTACAAACAAAGACTTTGAATTTGAACAAGAGGAAACAACCGAAACATTAGCTCCTAATCAACAACGATTAGAAGCCCATATTGACAAAAAAAATAGAGGTGGTAAAGTAGCAACTCTTATCAAAGGATTTGAAGGTAGTGAAGAAGACTTAAAAAGTCTAGCCAAAAAGCTAAAAACCCTATGTGGTGTTGGTGGAAGTACAAAAGACGGAGAGATTATCATACAAGGTAACTTTCGCGATAAAATAATGGATTATTTAATAAAAGAAGGCTACAAAGTAAAACGTGTAGGCGGCTAATTAAAAATTTAATAGTATGAAGATTAAATCATCTGAATTAATTCTAAACCCTGATGGTAGTGTATACCATCTTAATTTAAGACCTGAACATGTTGCTAAAGACATCATATTCGTAGGTGACCAAAACCGTGTTGATAGAATCACTAAACATTTTGATACTATTGAATTCTCAACACAAAAAAGAGAATTTAAAACAACTACGGGTACGTATAAAGGAAAACGTCTAACTGTGATCTCTACAGGTATCGGTCCTGACAATATCGATATCGCTGTTAATGAAATCGATGCTTTATTTAATATCGATTTAGAAACAAGAGAAATTAAAAAAGAACTTACTTCTGTAAATATTGTAAGAATAGGTACATCTGGTTCTTTACAAGCAGATATTCCTGTAAATAGTTTTGTTCTATCTCAGTACGGTTTAGGACTGGATAACTTAATGCGTTCTTACCTTATAGACGGAGTTACAGATGTTGCTTTAGAAGACGCTTTTATTAAACACACAAATTGGGATCTTAAAAAAGGACGCCCATACTTTATCAAAAACAGTGCAGAACTAGAAGCTAAGTTAGAAAGTGACCTAACCTTCAAAGGGATTACAGGTACAGCAGGAGGATTCTATGGACCACAAGGACGTGTACTTCGTCTACAAATCCAAGATCCAGAACTAAACCACAAAATCGACAACTTTAAATTCGGCGAATACCGTATTACAAACTTCGAGATGGAAACTTCTGCAATCTATGGTTTATGTAACTTATTAGGACACCATGCAGTATCTCTTAATACAATTATTGCAAATAGAGCGAATGGAACATTCTCAGAAGATCCTTATGCGGCTGTTGACAAACTAATTGTATATACATTAGACAAACTTAGCGCAATATAATAAGATTACTTTTTCTACAAAGCTACCTCCATGAGGTAGCTTTTTTTATATACAGTAGCCTCTACTCACTACCTGTTATATTACTAAAGTAGCACACTGAGAGCAATCACATTGCAGTTAATCTAGCTTTAAGTACAATGCACCAGTATTATGACACCGTTATTCTATCCTAAATAACGGACTAACTACGGATACACATTGGACTCAGTACGGACTCATTCAAAACAAAATGCGTCTCGACCAGCAATCACTGTACAACTATTCCTCTCTTCGTTATATCTACTATTTATTCTTCCTGTTCCATCCTCTAGAAAAACAAATCTATATACTTCAAAAAAACTCGCCTAAAAGGACTTAGTTTAACTCAAAATACAAAATCAATAAATCACAAAAGCTAAAGAAGTATTGCTACTAAAAAGCTACTTTAATGGTCTCTATCGAGTTTAATTCAACAAACTAAGTTACAAAAAGTCTTATTACCAAATTTAGTAGTTATAAAATAATAGCAAAAAATTAACAAAAACCTCTACACCTAGCAGTATCATTTTTATATCTTAAATTACTAAACATTATCGTACTTTTTTAATAAAAAAACTATATTAATCAATATAATTAATATATACGTTTATTTTATTTGACTCTTTCAAATAAATGCACTTATTTTAAGGTGCTTAAAATTTTTATTTGAAATGACGAAAGAAGACTCGAAATTAGAGAGGATAAAATACGCACCGTATAGAGAGCGTATTGTATCAGCAGAAGATGCTGCTCTTTTAATACACGATCAGGCTGTAGTAGGAGCTAGTGGCTTCACTAAAGCTGGAGATAGTAAATCTGTATTACCTGCATTTGCATTACGTGCAGCACAAGAAAATGTTGCAATTACCTTAATAACTGGTGCCTCATTAGGACAAACTACTGACGCTGATCTAGCAACCAACAATGCCTTAATCCGAAGAATGCCTTTCCAGGCAGACTCAGTATTAAGAAAGTCTATAAACAGCGGACAAGTAAAATATATCGATCAACACTTAAGTGAAACGATCGAACAGCTTCAAGAGAAACATATTCCTCAAGTAGACATTGCTATTATTGAGGCTACTTATATTAACGAAGAAGGATTTATCATTCCTACCACGTCTATTGGTAACTCTGCTTACTTCGCTAGTGTAGCTAGAAAGATAATCATTGAAGTAAACACAGCTATTCCTTTAGAAATAGAAGGTGTACATGATAATAGTGTACCTATCAAACAACCACGTAGAGAAATCATTCCTATTCACACGGTAAAAGATAGAATCGGAGAAAGCTTTATTCGCCTAAACCCAGATGATGTAATCGCAGTCGTTTACTCTAGCATTGAAGACACTCCTGCTCAATTACCAGAACCAGATGTAAAAACATCTGCTATCTCTGGTCACTTACTAAAATTCTTTGAAGAAGAAGTTAGAAAAGGTAAATTAACTCACTCTCTTCTACCATTACAAGCAGGTATTGGTAAAGTAGCGAATGCCGTTCTTACTGGTTTTATAGATGGTCCTTTCCACGACTTAACTATGTACTCTGAAGTACTACAAGACAGTACATTTGATTTAATAGACTCAGGTAAAATGACTTTTGCTTCGGGATCTTCTATTACTGTGACGGAAGAATGTTATGAGAAGATTATAAATAACTTCAGCCAATATAAAGATAAACTAGTATTACGTCCACAAAATATCAGTAACGCTCCTGAGGTTATACGTAGATTAGGTATTATAGCTATTAATACAGCTATCGAATTTGACATCTACGGAAACGTAAACTCTACTCATATCGGAGGTAGTAAAATGATGAATGGTATCGGAGGTTCTGGAGACTTTGCTAGAAATGCTTATTTAAGTATTTTCGTTACTCAAGCAGCCTCTAAAGAAAACAACATTTCTCATGTACTTCCAATGGTATCACACGTAGATCATACTGAACATGATGTAGACATTCTAGTTACAGACCAAGGTCTAGCCGATTTAAGAGGATTATCTCCTAGAGAACGCGCAGAAGTAATCATCGAGAACTGTGTACACCCAGATTATAAAGCAGAATTAAGGGATTACTACGAAAGAGCTAAAGAAAGAGGAGGACACACTCCACATGTCTTAGAAGAGGCTTTCAAATTCCACATTCGCTTCCAAGAAAAAGGTTCTATGAAACCTTGATAATAAATAAAAAACTCTACTCTATATTCAGTAGAGTTTTTTTTGTTTTACTCTTAAAATATTATCTAAAAAATGCCCTATTTTACTATCTTAGCATAAAAATGTAGTACGATATAAAATGGCAAATGTAAATATTATAGGAGTGCCTGAGCACTTCAATCTCCCTTGGCAATTATGTATAGAGAATGGTGAGTTCGAAGAACTTGGTATTAACCTAAAATGGACAGATGTACCTGAAGGAACAGGTAAAATGTGTCAAATGCTAAGAAATAAAGAAACAGATCTAGCAGTTATTCTAACAGAAGGAATTATCAAAGATATATCTGAGGGAAACCCAACAACTATTATACAAGAATATGTAGCTTCTCCTCTACAATGGGGAATACATGTAGCTCATAATTCTCCCTATCAAAAAGTAGAAGACTTAGAAGGTAAACGCATCGCTATCAGCAGATATGGTTCTGGCTCACATCTAATGGCTATTGTTCACGCTCAAAAGATGAATTGGGACACAACTACTCTTGATTTTGTTATTGTCAATACATTAGACAATGCAGTAGAAGCTTTAACTAAAGGAGAAGCAGATTACTTTATGTGGGAACATTTTATGACTAAACCAATAGTTGACCAAGGGATATTCAGAAGATTAGGCGACTGCCCTACTCCTTGGCCTTCTTTTGTATTAGTTGCAAATAATGAATTCTTAAATAAAAACAAAAGATTGATCGACAATTTACTAGAGTGTATTAATGCGACTACAGAAGAGTTCAAAATGATCCCTTCTATTGACCGTACACTATCTAGTAAATATAATATCAATATAGATGATATTAGAGAATGGCTAAGTATGACTAAATGGTCTCAAAGACAGTTGTCAGAAAAACATTTTAATAAAACACAAGAACAATTAGTTGATTTAAACATAATCACTAATACTATTAAATACAGCGAAAACGTTTTATAATATAGTTTTGACCTTAGACTGCGATGAGTAATAATACAGAATTACCGGATAAAGTTTCTGAAAAAAGTTGGCTTAAGTACTTAAGAGTCCCAAAACCTTGGGACAATATCATTGTACTTATACTTAATATACTAATTACTATCCCTATTTTTATTATTATTCATCAAAATATAGATGATCCAAACTGGCCATACCAACTAGACCGCATCATACTATTTCTATCTATTATAGGTATACTACAGTTCTTACTTCAAAAGATGAAGTTAGTCTTAAATATACTTATTATCATATACTTAATAGTATTGATTATAAATTCTTTCTTTGGAGGATATGGATATAATGCAGTTTTTGAAGATTATAAAGTTATGATTTATGCGATGGCAGAAGATCCTAAACCACAAGACCTTATCATCTCTAAGCTACTGCCTTTTCCCAATAAAAGTAAAATCATACCTGCTATAGAGTATGACAAACCTCTAGTTAGAAATTATGCTTTAGCTACTACTCGAAAACATTTTTCTAATATACCGAATACTCAGCAGTATAGACAGATAATACAGTCATTGGCTATTTTCAAAGAAGTGCGCACGAAATGGAATTATGTAAATGACCCCAAAGGGAGAGAATATATTGCTACAGCATCAGAGTCATTACAGCATTTCTCAGGAGATTGTGACGATTATTCTGTATTAATGGCAGGATTACTGAGAGCTATTGGTGCTACTCCTCGATTAATACATACTAAAGAACATATGTATCCTGAACTATTAATCCCTAATAAAGGGGATTTAGAACAGGTGATCTACCTAATTAAAGAAGTTCTTTTTAAAGAAGAAAGCAAAGGAAAAGAAATACATTATCACATAGATGAACGAGGTCAAATATGGTTAAATATGGATTATACAGCCAGATATCCTGGTGGCCCATTTATGTCAGAAGAAATATTAGGACAACTCACTTTTAATTAAATAAATATATGGAACTAGTTAATACCACACCCCTGATAGCAGGCTCTATTTATGGAGCTTTAGCTATTATATTTGGAGCCTTTGGAGCGCATGCTCTAAAAAAACACATGACAGCTGAACGTTTAGAAAGTTTTGAAGTAGGTGTAAAATATCAGATGTATCATGCCGTCCTTTTACTAGTCTTAGGATTAATGCCAGCCCACATTCATATAACTAGAGCAGTTAACATCATTATTATTGGTGTATTCTTGTTCTCATTCAGTATATATGGATTAACCTTGAGTGCTACATTTAAGAAAAAAATAAAAATACTTGGACCTATAACTCCCTTAGGAGGTGTATGTTTAGTAATTGGCTGGGTAATGTTGTTAATTCAATTCACAAAACTTTTATAGACTTTTTTAAGCTGTTTTTAGCTTAATCTAGTTTTTTAAGTATATTTGTTCATATAATGCAATTATAACTTGTATTTCTAATACTAAAAAACAAAATCGATGAAAAAATTTTTAACTGTACTTGGAGCTGTAGCAGTACTAGCTTCATGTAACAAAGAAGCTACTGGTTATACAATCAATGGTGAGACTAAAGGACTAACAGATGGAACTAAAGTATATCTTGAAAAGATTGATATTGCAACTGGTACTACAGTAGCTATTGACTCTACTGAAATTAAAGACAACACATTTACCTTCACAGGAGCTACTGAGAATCTAGATCAAAACTTCTTCTCATTTGGTAAAGAACAAGGTAAATTACCTTTTGTACTAGAAAATGGTAAAATCGTTGTACAATACGACAATGAAAAAGCAGAAAACAGTAGTGTTACTGGTACGAAAAACAATGATGAATATACAGAATTCACTAAGAAAGTTGACGAATTAGAAAGAGCTTTATTCCAATACCAAGGAGATAACCAAGAAGCTTTCAAACAAGCTAATGAAGCTAAAGACCAAGCTAAAAAAGATGAGATTATCAATGGATATATGGCATTAGCAGAAAAGTATGATGAGTATGTAGAAGATTATATTGACAATAATGCTAACTCATTCACAACTTTAGTTTATTTATCAAAAACAGTTGGTACAGGACAGTATATCAAAGAAGAATTAGTTGAAAAATTCAATAAATTCGACGAAACATTAAAGAATACTACTGTAGCTAAAGCTTTTAAAACAGCATTAGACGCTATTCCTGATGCTAAAGTAAAAATTGGAGATAAAGCTCCTGACTTTAGTGCTCCATCTCCAGAAGGGAAAGAAATTTCTTTAAAAGAAAGTTTAGGTAAATTAACTATTATTGATTTCTGGGCATCATGGTGTGGACCATGTAGAACAGAGAATCCTAATGTAGTAGCTCTATATGAAGAGTATCACCCTAAAGGGTTAAACATCATTGGTGTTTCTTTAGATAAAGATAAAGCAAAATGGGTAGAAGCAATTGCTAAAGATAAATTAACTTGGAATCAAATCTCTAACTTAAAGTTCTGGGAAGAACCAATCGCTCAAACTTATGAAGTACGTGCTATTCCAGCGACTTATCTTCTTGATGAAAATGGTGTTGTAATCGCTAAAAACTTAAGAGGTAAAAAACTTAGAGCTAAAGTTCAAGAAATCTTAAACAAATAAATATCTACTTAAGATATACAATATAAAAGGGTTATAGAAGTTTCTATAGCCCTTTTTTAATACACTAATATCACCGTTATAATCAGTAATATTTTATTATATTTAATCTTTACAAATTATATTAAAAACACGTCCAATGAGAACACTACCTTTAGTAATTATAGCCTTTCTATTAATGAGTTTCACTATAAAAGATAAAGGTTTTCTAATAAAGGGAACAACAAAAAATATTCCTGAAGGAGAAATGATTTATCTAAAAGTTCTAGATCCTCAGACTAATAATTTTAATGCTATAGATTCTGTCCAATTAAGGAATAACTCTTTCGAATTTGAAGGAAACACAACTTATCCTACTTATGCACTACTAGAATTATCTGAAAACGTGACTGAATTAGTTGTTCTAGAAAATGGCATTATTAATTTTCAATATGATTATAACGATGACTTAAGCACTTCTACTATAGGTACAAAAAACAATAATGAATTAAATGCTTTTCACAATAATATAAAAAGAGTACAGAAAGAAGCTAATGCTTATAGAGATGCTAATCAAGATATCTTAACACAAGCCATAAAAGATAATGACAGAGAGATTCTTGAAAGGCTATCAAATGAATTTAAAGTCTATGTAAAAAACATTAACGACATTATAACGGATCAACTAACACAACATAGTAATTCATTCACATCGTCTGTTATTTTATTTCAACGATTAGACAATAAAAATATAGATCCAAACGAAGCTAAATCATACTATAATCAACTAGCTGATCCTATAAAAAAATCCAATATAGGTGTTGCAATTAAAAACCTTTTAGACAATTCTTCTGTAAGTACATTAATAAAAGTAGGAGATAAAGCACTGGATATATCAGGTGAAGATCCTAACGGAAAAACTATTTCTCTTTTTGAGAGTTTAGGTGAAATCACACTAGTTCACTTTTGGGCTCCGTGGTGCCCAGCTTGTCACGAAACACTTCCAATAATAAAGTCTATTTATGAAAAATATCATACTAAAGGTCTTAATATTTTTAGTATCGCCTTAGATGACAATAAAGAAGAATGGGTAGAAAGCATCCAAAAAGAAGACTTGAATTGGTTACACATTTCTAATCTATATGAAATACAGATGCAATATGGGGTAAAAAATATCCCAACAGTATTTATCTTAGACAAGAATGGAACAGTTATAGATATTAATCATTTAGAGATAAACTTTGACACCCTACTAAACAAATACTTAGAATAGTAATATCATTTTTTTTAGAATCTATAAGATTAGGTCTATCCTAATAACATTTTTTTATCACAAGTATTGTAACAAATTACATTATTAGACTACTTATAGGCATGAACAAACATTTGGAACAAGAATTCGTTGCACTGTTGGATAAAAATCAAAATCTTATCCATAAAGTCTGTCGACTATATACAGTTGATGAGGCTGCGCATAAAGATTTGTTCCAAGAAATTTCTATTCAACTATGGCATGCTTACCCCAAGTTTAGAGGAGATGCTAAATTCTCTACGTGGGCGTATAGAGTTGCTCTGAATACTGCTATCTCTTTATATCGTAAAAAAACTAGAGAGGTAAACACCATACCTTACGATAGCTCATTTTGTAAATTCGAATACTCTGAATACAATTATCAAGAAGAAGAACAGTTAAAACTGATGTACAAAGCTCTTCAACAATTAAACGATATAGAAAAAGCTTTAGTATTCATGTATTTAGAGGACAAAAATTATGAAGAAATAGCAGAAACTTTAGGTATTAGCGAAGTCAATGCTAGGGTAAAAATGAATAGAATAAAAAGCAAACTAAAAAAAATATTAAATCCCTAGACGCAATAGAGTATGAAGGAGTTAGATTTATTAAAAAAACATTGGAATAGCTCACAGCAGTTCCCTAAAGTTTCAGCACACGATATCCATAAGATGATTCATAAAAAGTCATCTTCTATCGTCATGTGGATATTTATTATAAGTATAATTGAGTTTCTTGTATTAAATGGTTTTAGCTATTTATTCGTAACTGAAGACCACAAGGAGGGTGTTGGTCCTATATATGTGTTTATGATAAATAATCTAGATTGGATTTCATTTGCAATCTCTATCGTTTTTATTATCACGTTCTATCTAAACTATAGAAAAATACATGTAGCAGACTCTACTAAACTATTGATGCAACGTATATTAAAGACTAAAAAAACAGTTAATTATTACATCTACACTAATCTAACTATTTTTATCATTGCATTTATTGTTATGCTTATAGATGTTTTGACAGTAGATGATCAAATAACGCTAGCCACAGCTTTAATTAGTATCTTAGTGGTAGTGGTAATCTGTAGCACCTTTCTTGCTCTTTTATGGTTGTACTACAGATTGGTCTACGGTCTTCTTATCAAGCGACTGATGAAAAACTACAAAGAGTTAGAAAAAATAGATTACGAATAAAAGCATTATCCTTTATTTTACATAACTTAGACAAAATATCGGTTTACAAGAATGACTATAACACAATTAATATATGTATTAGCAGTAGCAGAACATAAAAACTTCACGCTAGCTGCAGAGAAAACTTTTGTAACACAGCCTACATTAAGTATGCAAATACAAAAGCTAGAAGAAGAACTTGAAGTGCAAATATTTGATAGAACTACCAAGCCTATACAGCCTACAGCTATAGGACAAGTTATCATTCAACAAGCAAAAAAGATTGTCAATGAATCAGACAGAATAAAAGATCTCATTGACCTAGAAAAAGGATTTATTGGAGGTGAGTTTAAGCTAGGAATGATCCCTACTATAGCTCCTACACTACTTCCTATGTTTCTAAAAACATTTTTAAACAAGTACAATAAAGTTAATCTAATTATAGAAGAATATACAACTGAAGAGATTATTCAGAAGCTTCGCAATGGATACTTAGATGCTGCTATAGTAGCTACACCCCTGGAGGAATCTGATATAAAAGAAAGAGTTTTATTTTATGAGCCTTTTGTCGGATACGTTCCTGCAAATTTTAGACAAGAAATGGGAGCAGAACTACATCAAGGTGATTTAGATTTGAGAAAGCTACTTTTGCTACAAGATGGACATTGCTTTAGAGATGGTATCATCAACATCTGTAACAGTAAAGCTACTGCAGAAAGCAAGAGCTTTAAACTACAAAGTGGAAGTTTTGAAACCTTAATTAACTTATCAAAAGAAGGATTAGGATATACATTACTCCCTTACTTACACACACTTTCTCTAAACCAAGATGACAAAAGAAATTTAATTCAATTTGCCGATCCTAAACCAGCTAGAGAAATCAGTTTAATCTACACAGATAACGAATTAAAACTTCAGATTATTAATGCATTATACGAAGTTATCTTAAGCATTATAAGAGGAGCAATAGCATTTCAAGATGTAAAAATTATTAGTCCTAAAAAGAATCAATAATTTAACTTATATAAAATAAAAAAGGGAAGCAAATGCTTCCCTTTTTTGTGGCTTAATTATTTTCTTCTTTTTCTTTCACTACAAGTCTAAATCCTTCTCCATGAATGTTTAAGATTTCTACTGTTTCGTCTAATTTAAGATACTTTCTTAATTTAGCGATGTATACGTCCATACTACGAGAAGTAAAATAGTTGTCATCTCTCCAAATTTTAGTTAATGCTACTTCACGTGGCATCAAATCATTTTCATAAATCGCTAACATCTTTAACAATTCATTCTCTTTTGGAGATAATTTAATTGGTTCATCATTTTCAAAAGTTAAGAATCTCAACTTAGAATTTAAATGGAATTTACCAATTTGGAATTCGAACTTCGTATTATCTGTTTTAACTTCAGACGATTTTCTATGAATAATCGCTTTAATTTTCATTAACAATACTTCAGAATCGAATGGCTTATTTAAGTAGTCATCAGCTCCTACTTTATAACCTTTTAACACATCTTCTTTCATTGACTTAGCTGTAAGGAAAATGATAGGCACCTCTTTATTTTTATCGCGGATCTCCTTGGCTAGAGTAAATCCATCTTTATAAGGCATCATAACATCTAGGATACATAAATCAAAAGTATCTCTTTTGAATTTTTCGAATCCTTCCATTCCATTCTTAGCTAAAGTAACTTCGAAATCATTAATGGCTAAATAGTCTTTTAAGATTGCACCGAAATTCGGATCATCTTCTACTAATAAAATCTTTTTGTTGTTTGTTGTTTCCATGTTATATTTAATTTATTAATGGCATTTTTATTATAAAGGTACTTCCCTTTCCTTTTTCACTCTCAACATAGACTTGAGAATTGTGTACCTCTACGATTTGTTGAACGTATGCAAGTCCTAAACCATGGCCTTTTACATTGTGCAAGTCACCTGTGTGTTCTCTGTAAAATTTGTCAAAGATCCTCTTTTGAGCTTGTTTACTCATTCCTACACCGTGATCCTGAATTTTGATTAAGATAAAATCTTTTACATTTTCAGTATACACATCTATAATTGGCACATCCTTAGAATACTTAATAGCGTTATCTAATATATTAACTATTACACTAGTAAAGTGAAAATCATTTCCTAATACATCACTTCTACGCGCATCTAAGTTCAAGTTTATATCCCCTCCTCTATCTTGAATAATTAATCCTACGTGATCTACAGCATTTTCGATGACCTCATGGACATCCATTGCTTCTTTGTCTACATTGAACTCACGTCGTTCTAATTTTGAGATTTGAAGAACATTTTCAACTTGTGCATGCATTCTTTTATTCTCGTCTCGAATCATTTTCAAATAACGATCAACTTTTTCAGGATCATTTATAACCTTCGGGTTTTTAATTGCATCTAAAGCTAAATTAATTGTCGCTATAGGTGTTTTAAACTCATGAGTCATATTATTAATGAAATCTGTCTTAATCTCAGATATTTGCTTTTGTTTAATCAATTGATTAATCGCATTCAAATAAGCTGCGATAATAACCATCGTAAACAAAATCGACAATAGTGTTATCCCTATCAATGAAGAGAATAAATACTTACTCTTTTCTGGGAAAGTAATATACAATTGGTACTTACTTCTATTCTCATTATCTGTGAAGATAGGTACTCCATAAGTAGACCCTTCTTCATAAATAAAATCTTCTGACTTAATCTTAGTTGACAACCCTTTGTTATAAATACCAAATTCAAATTTAGCATTAACTCCATACTGTTTAAGCTCATTCTCTAAGAGCTCTCTCAGTCTAGATTTAGAAACTCGCTCATCTATACTTCTTAGAGCAACGATATCTTTAAAATAAATATCAAATTGTGCTTTATCTAAAATGTCTAGATTACCTGATTGTTCTATAACCTCGTCAGGATAATTTTGTTTAAGATCACTTCTATCTAAATCATCTCCTTTATAAATCTCCGTTTTTCGTTTTGAAACGAAATTCTTGACTTTTAAACTATCTGCTTTCTTATCAAAGAACGAACTCTTTATATTATAGTCTTCTAAAACTAAAATATTCGAGTATACTATCTGTTCATTAGTAGTAGGATTGCGTTCTACTATGTAATATTGTTTCAACTCACTTTGTTTAGGTGGCGTTCCTATACTATCTTTAAGTTGATTATACATTCTATAAAACTCAGTAGCTTCATTCTGTTGTAATCCACTAGCTATATTTCCTAATACTTGTTGTACATGATATTTAAACTGCTCTTCATTATTTTTATAAGAGCTAACTATCCAATACATTTGAACAATGATTATTCCTATAAGAGAAAAACTCATTATCCCTACTAAAAGTCGAAATTTGACCTTACTCATTATTTTTTCAAAATTAACATTAAAAAAAATACTCTACACGGCGATTAACATAAAATTAACGGAGGTAATTGTTTAAATTTTGATTATTATATCATTAATTATCATTTTCACCTCTTTTTTTACCAAATCTTTATTAATATTAGTAATAACATAATCACTAAAGGGTATTTTGTCAGAATCTTTCAATTGATTCTTCATAATACTTTTTACGTTCTCTAAAGATACTCCATCCCTTGCCATTACACGGGCTAAGCGCACTTCTTCAGGTGCAGTAACTAAGATAACTAAATCACATTGTTTATTCAAATTATTTTCAAAAAGAACTGCACTTTCCTTAATAACAAATGGAAAAACGTCATTTTCTTCCTTCCAACGTTCAAAATCCTTCTTAACCTCAGGATGTACAATTTGATTTAATTCATTCAATAGTTCTTTATTCTTAAAAACAATTTCTCTAATTTTTTTACGATCCAATACCTCTCCTATCTTAACGTTTTCTTTAAAGATAGATTGTACTGCTTCTACTACATCTGTGCGATCCATAATCTGCTTAGCTCTCTCATCTGCTATATAGATAGGAATACCTTCTTCTGCAAACATATTAGCTACAGTAGTTTTCCCGCTGCCAATTCCTCCTGTTAATCCAACTATAAGTGCCATATTTATATATTATTTAAAAAACATCTCTGGCATTCCGACTTCCGCTTTCTGTCTTTTTATAAATAAAATATAATTAGATTTAACGAAGCCTATACCGTAGCCGTAAAATTGTATAAAAATTGCCACAAGTGATAATAAACTTATCTTAAAATTCTTCTCTTTTATTAAACAACCTAAAAAAACCATCAAAAAATAGAAGATATAACATAAAATAAAAATAAATGTAAAATAAGTCATTATAATACTCAACAATAAGCCTGCCATAAATAAACTAGGAAACCAATATGTGATTTTGGCAGTTTCTGGATAGCGTTGATTCAATATTGGACGTGCCTTGCCAAACTTATTGACTTGAATATAGAACTTCTGCCAATCTATTCTTCTCTTGTGATACACATAAGCTTTGCTGAACAACTGAGTATCAAAACCTAAATTCCAAAGTCTTATCGTTAAATCAGGATCTTCACCTGGATGTACTTTCCCATAACCTCCACTAGCCAAAAAAGCTTTTTTCGAAATTCCCATATTAAAGCTTCTTGGTTGAAATTTGCCTATACGCTCACTAGCTCCCCTAATTCCTCCTGTAGTTAGAACGGATGTCATTGAATAATTTATTGCTTTTTGAACGTCGCTAAAACTATCTAATGCCGCATCTGGCCCTCCAAAACAGTCTACAAACTCCTCATTGAGATACTGATCCACTATAGTTAAATAATTCGACGGAATAATACAATCTGAGTCTAATACAATAAAGTACTCTCCCTTTGCTCGTTCCATTCCATAATTACGCGAGGCTCCTGGTCCTGAATTCGCCTTGTAATAGTAAGAGATTTCTAATCTACCTTCATACTTACTAACAACTGCACGTGAATCTTCTTTAGATCCATCCTCTACAATAACCACCTCAAAAGCCTTCTTATATGTTTGCTTTGTCAAGCTCTCCAATAACTCATCTACCTCCTCCGGTCGATTGTAAACAGGAATAATGAACGAAAAATACATTTATAATTTTTTATAATACAATCACAAAAATATCGTTAACTATTGTAATACGGAAATTCATTCCTATATTTATCAATACTATTTTAATCTAAAATCTCTTTTTATTACAATTGATAATATTCTTAGAGGTACTAAAACAACTACAATGAACAAAATTCATATACTATGGGTGGATGATGAAGTGGATTTATTAAAACCTCATATCCTATTTTTAGAAAAAAAAGACTATATTGTAACTACTTGTACAAATGGACAAGATGCTATAGATCTATTTAAAGAGAACCAATACGACATTGTGTTCTTAGATGAAAATATGCCTGGACTTTCTGGCCTTGAAACTTTAAATGAAATTAAAACCATCAAAAGCAATACTCCGATTATCATGATCACTAAAAGTGAAGAAGAATATATCATGGAAGAAGCAATTGGTGCTAAGATATCTGATTACTTAATCAAACCAGTTAATCCTAATCAAATTCTACTTTCGCTAAAGAAAAATCTAGATGACTCTCGTCTTATCTCTGAAAAATCTTCTCTTAGCTACCAAAAAGAATTTAGAAATATCTCAATGGATCTAATGCAAGCTAGAGATTATGAAGATTGGATATCTATTTATAGAAAACTGCTGTATTGGGAACAGAAGCTAGAAAACATCGAAGATCAAAACCTATTTAATATACTAGATTCTCAAAAAACTGAAGCGAATAGCTTATTTGGGAAATTTGTTGAAAAAAATTACGAAAGTTGGATTAATGATCCTGAAGATAGCCCTGTATTTTCTCATCAAATATTTAGGAAATGGGTTGCTCCTGAATTAAAGAAAGAAGATTCCAAATTACTCTTTATCGTTATTGATAATTTAAGATACGACCAATGGAGAGCATTTGAAGCAATAGTAACTAATCACTACAAAGTAGAGAGTGAGAACAGCTTCTTCTCTATCTTACCAACAGCAACACAATATGCTCGAAATGCCATATTCTCTGGAATGACTCCTTTAGAAATGTCTGAGCAACTACCTCAATATTGGAAAAATGATACTGATGATGGAGGTAAAAATTTATTTGAAAATGAATTCTTACAACATCAATTACAAAGACTTCGACTAAACATCAAGAATGAATATCACAAAATCACGAACCTAAAAGAAGGTAGAAAACTAGCAGATAATTTCAAAGCTCTGAAGGACAATAAATTAATAACAATCGTGTATAACTTTGTAGATATGTTGTCTCATGCTAAAACCGAAATGGAAGTGATTAAAGAACTAGCATCTAATGATAAAGCATATCGCTCACTTACTGTTAGTTGGTTTAGGAATTCTCCTTTATTTGAAATAATTCAACAAGCACAAGCACTTGGATATAAACTAATAATCACAACTGATCATGGTACAATTAACTGTAAGAACCCATCCAAAGTTATTGGAGATAAAAACACCAGTTTAAACCTTAGATATAAAACAGGTAAGAGCTTGACCTTTGAAGCGAAAGATGTCTATCATGTTAAAGATCCTAAAAAAGTTCAATTACCTAACATAAATGTAAGTAGTTCATTTATTTTTGCAAAGAATGATTTCTTCTTAGCATATCAGAATAATTTCAATTATTATGCAGCTTATTTTAGAAACACTTACCAGCATGGAGGTATTTCTTTAGAAGAAATGATTGTACCATTTATAGTATTAAATCCAAAAGTATAACAATGACTGAGATAGTTTTTTCTTTAAATCAAATTCAAGAAGTAGCTACTGAAATATTAAGTAAGTTAAAATATCGCATCGTATTATTTGATGCACAAATGGGAGCAGGAAAAACTACACTTATTAAAGAAATAAGCAAACAATTAGGTGTAGAAGATATGACGAGTAGTCCTACTTTCTCTATCGTAAATGAGTACCATTCTACGACTTCTAAAGACAGGGTATACCACTTTGACCTTTATCGATTAAACACGGAGGAAGAAGCATATGATATGGGAATGGACGAATATTTAGATTCTAACCATTGGTGCTTTATAGAATGGCCAGAGAAGACACCTCATATTATTCCTGACGAACATGCTACAATAGAAATCTCTATTTTAGAAAATGGTGATAGAAAACTGATTTTGAATAATAATTAATAACAGAAACAGAATGGCAACCTTAACTCCTTTTTCAATGAAAGACTTGATTCCTCAAGAGGAATGTCTTATGGTAGAGCGCAAAAGAAGTGAACTTTTTATTGGAGTTCCTACAGAAAACACCCTCGTAGAGAAAAGAATCTGTATTACCCCTGAAGCTGTACAGACCTTGAGTACCTATGGGCATCGTGTACTTATTGAAAAAGGAGCAGGAGAAGCCGCTAATTATTCTGATTTAGATTATAGCAAAGCAGGTGCTGAACTTACAAGTGATACAAAAAAGATATTTAGTTGCCCTATCATTGTTAAAGTTGCCCCACCTACTTTAGAAGAAGTAAAACTAATGGCTCCTTATACTGTAGTCTGGTCTACTCTTCAATTAAAAACATTAACTAGACAGTATTTCGAGACTCTTTCTAAGAAGAAAATATCGGCTATTGGATTTGACTTTATTCATGATGAAAACGGAACTTACCCCGCTGTTAGTGCTTTAAGCGAAATTGCAGGTACCGCCTCTATCTTAATAGCTTCTGAACTGATGACCACAACTAATAACGGTAAAGGATTATTATTTGGAAATATCGCTGGTGTAGTCCCTACTGAGGTAGTTATACTTGGAGCAGGATTAGTAGCCGAAAATGCTGCACGCACAGCTATAGGTATGGGAGCGAATGTAAGAGTATTTGACAATTCAATACAAAAACTACGTAGACTTCAGAATAATTTATCACAACGAATCTCTACTTCTACAATCCAAGAAAAAATATTACACAAAGCTCTTATGAGATGTGATGTTGCTATCGGTGCAATACGTGGTAAAAACCGAGCACCTATTGTAGTAAGCGAGTCTATGGTAGATAATATGAAAAATGGCGCTGTAATTATAGATGTATCTATTGATACAGGGGGATGTTTTGAAACATCTGAATTAACTACTCATGATCATCCTACACTCATAAAAAGTGGTGTAATACACTACGGAGTCCCTAATATTACTTCTAGATATAGTAGAACTGCATCTATGGCACTTAGTAATATTATCACCCCTCTCCTACTAGAATATACTGACTGTGGTGATCTAGACGGTACAGTTAATTGTGAAAGCGTCATTAAATCGGGCATTTATAGCTATAAAGGATTAGTTACTAATCGAAATGTAGCAGAATGGTTTGACCTTGATTATAAAGACATTCACCTTTTCACCTTTTAAATATTTTATAATTTTTTAGTTTTACTGTATTGAATTGCTACTTTTGTGTAAATTTTTTAAGAAATGAAGTTTACACAGCGTTTAGCATACTATTTATTTGGATTACTTATAGGAGGAATGTTCTTATTCTATTTCTTCGGTGAGAAGAAAACAGAATTTTGTTATTTACCTAATTGTAGAGTTTTAAAGGATTTGAGAAGTAAACCTGTTACCTATTCAAAGACAGTAGAAGCTAAGTTTAAAGAAGGCTGGGTAACCAATGATGACATCCGTAAATCTCTGCAATATGGAGATGTGAATTTTTCTGAGAGTAATATCGACTTTGAGAAAGGAAAACTTTATGTTATCGTTGGTAGAAATGAACAAAATGAAAATATATTAATCAAAGTCATAAACTATACTGATAAAATTATTCTTTATGACATTGAAAAAATGTAAAAAATATTACGCATTAGTTATTGTATAATTTAAAAACATCTTTATATTTGCAATCCTATTGAGGGCGATTAGCTCAGTTGGTTCAGAGCATCTCGTTTACACCGAGAGGGTCGGGGGTTCGAATCCCTCATCGCCCACTTCTTTTTAAGCTTCACTTTTTAGTGAGGCTTTTTTTATATTCTACCTCTTTTTATTGATTTTTAGAACACGCTCAAAATACAGTTTGTTCGGAAAAGCATTTAGAAGGCTTTGGAAGCTCTTCGGAAAAAGCCCTCTCTTTCCAAAGAAACACTGAACTTTTCCGAAGAGCTTCCGAACAAAACCATATTTCAAAAAACACAAACGACTAAAAACCAACCGTTTAACATTATTCAAAATGGAAGAAAATGGAAAAAAATGGTCATTTTGGGCGTTTTTAGGAAAAAAGTGGAACTTTTTTCCCTTTTTACAAATTAGCATTTTGCACCGCCCTACCTTTGCACTAATTCACAATCTAATCAAGGATCAAACTAACAAGAACAATAATCATCCGACATTCAAAAAGCTTAGTATAATAAAACAACGCACCACCACCCCACGCTCTTTGACATTTAAAACTAAACACATCATGACACTAATAAAATCTATTTTATTAATCATCCACTAAAAATTTCACGTACATTTGAAGTAAATAAAACACATTAATTATGAAAAAGATTTTTTTATTAGTAGCAGTTGCAGGATTAACTCTTGTATCATGCAAAAAAGATGGAGATAAAGATGCAACTCCAGCAACTACCGAAACAACTGAACAAACTACTACTCCTACTGAATCTACAGAAGCTACTCCTAAAGAAGAATTAGGAAACACAACTTATACTATCGCTTCTAAACTAGTAGACTGTACAGGTGTAGCTCCTATGAAATGTATGCAATACAAGGAAGAAGGTTCTGACGAATGGTTAAATATGTACAGTAGTATCGAAGGGTTTAACTATGAAGAAGGTTATGAGTATGTAATCGAGGTAAAACGCGAAAAAGTAGAAAACCCACCTGCTGACGCTTCTTCTATCAAATACATCTTAGTAAAAGAAATTTCTAAAACTAAAAAATAATAATTAGGAAGCGAGCTTAGGCTCGCTTCTTTACTGTTTTAAACCCATATTATGATTTAGGCTACCGCTAAAATCTATAGCAATTGTCTTTAAATATTCATTCATAATTGTCCGAAGGGCTTCTAATTCGTATCTTAGCCGTGTATTTATTTGAATAATATGTCTAACAATCTACTTGATACACCTATAGAATACCTTAAAGGAGTGGGCCCTCAACGTGCTGACTTATTTAAACGCGAACTAGGTATATTCACCTACAGAGATTTACTACACTTATACCCAAACAGATATATCGACAGAACACAGTATTATAAAATCAATGAACTTTATAACAACAATAGCGAAGTTCAGGTTGTCGGTAAGATTATCCATATTAAAACTGTAGAACAAAAACGTGGCAAGCGCCTCGTTGCTACCTTTACAGATGGTACAGGACAAATAGAATTAGTTTGGTTTCAGGGATTCAAGTGGATACAAGAAAACTTAAAACTCAACACTCCCTATGTGGCGTTCGGAAAGCTTAACAGCTTTAACAACACTTTTTCTATGCCACATCCAGAATTAGATCTATTAGAAGAGCATCAGAAAAACATTGCTAATGCGATGCAAGCCGTTTATCCTTCTACTGAAAAATTTGGAGCAAGAATATCCAATAAGTCTATCATCAAGATGATGATGCAGCTTATAAAAGAGACACACCCTCTCTTTATGGACACCTTATCTGATGAGTTTAAAAGAAAGCTAAACTTAATTTCGATGCAAGAAGCCTTAATAAATATCCACTTTCCTAAGAATACGGATATGTTGAATAAGGCTCAGTTTAGACTAAAGTTTGAAGAATTATTCTATGTTCAGCTACAGTTATTAATCAAAAACATAGCGCGAAAAGACAAGATTAAAGGATACCCTTTTGAGAAAGTTGGCGATTACTTTAATACTTTTTATAGCGAACACCTACCCTTTCCTCTTACTGGAGCTCAAAAACGAGTTTTAAAAGAGATTAGAAATGACGTAGGTGCTCCAGCACAAATGAATCGCCTCTTACAAGGTGATGTAGGTTCTGGGAAGACAATAGTTGCTTTTATGAGTTGTCTTCTAGCATTAGACAACGGATTCCAAGCGTGTATAGTAGCCCCTACAGAAATCTTAGCGACTCAACATTATGTTGGGATCAAAGAACTAGGAGAACCTTTAGGTCTAAAGATAAAACTACTTACAGGTTCTACTAAAGCGGCTGAGAGACGTGTATTACACGAAGAATTAGCTTCTGGTGAACTACATATACTTATCGGTACACACGCCTTATTTGAAGATAAAGTTATCTTTAAAAACCTAGGTTTGGCCATTATTGATGAACAACACCGATTCGGAGTAGAACAACGTTCTAAACTATGGCATAAAAACGAATTGCCTCCGCATGTATTAGTCATGACTGCTACACCGATACCTCGCACATTAGCCATGAGTCTATATGGAGATTTAGACATCTCTGTTATTGACGAACTTCCACCAGGACGTAAACCAATACAAACTAATCACTACTTCGAAGGCAAGCGCTTAGCTGTATGGCATTTCCTAAAAACAGAAATTGCCAAAGGAAGACAAGTCTATATCGTCTATCCCTTAATAGACGAAAGCGAGACCTTAGACTATAAAAACCTAATGGAAGGATATGAAGCTATCTCTAGAGACTTTCCCTTACCAGAATACAGTGTAAGTATTGTACATGGGCAGATGACTCCTGCTGAGAAAGATAGAGAGATGGATAGATTTATCAAAGGAGAAACGAATATTATGGTGGCTACTACTGTGATCGAAGTAGGAGTTAATGTACCTAATGCATCCGTTATGATTATCGAAAGTGCAGAGCGCTTTGGATTATCACAATTACATCAGTTAAGAGGACGTGTAGGCCGTGGAGCAGAACAAAGCTATTGTATCCTAATGACTGGAGACAAGCTGAGTAATGACTCTAAAATCAGAATGGAGACAATGTGTCGTACTAATGATGGTTTTGAAATTTCAGAGGTAGATTTAAAACTGCGCGGTCCAGGTGATATTATGGGAACTCAACAAAGTGGTACACTCCCATTAAAAATAGCTGACATCGTCAAGGATCAAGATATTATGCTCTATGCGAGACATCACGCTGTACAGCTATTAAAAGAAGATCCAACTCTAGAGGATCCTACAAACCAAAGAATAAAAAACAAATTAAACATTCTAAATAGTAAAACCACTATTTGGAACTATATAAGCTAAAACACACAACACTTATGAAATTAGTTTTCGCATCAAACAACAAGAACAAAATTAAAGAGATCAAAAATCAATTACCTGACACAATTGAAATCTTAAGCTTAGAAGATATCGGATGCAATATCGATATTCCCGAAACTGCTGATACCATAGAAGGCAATGCAAAACTAAAAGCAGACTTTGTCAAAAGACACTATGGATATGACTGTTTTGCTGATGATTCAGGATTAGAAGTAGATGCTCTAAACGGTGCACCTGGTGTATATTCAGCTCGTTATGCAGGAGAACAAAAGAATGATAATGACAATATAGACAAATTGCTTCAGGTACTTCAAAAAGAAGATAACAGAAAGGCCAACTTTAAAACAGTAATTTGTCTAAATCTTCATACAGAAACATATTACTTTACAGGCATCATAGATGGTCAGCTATTAAGAGAAAGACAAGGTACAGAAGGATTCGGTTATGACCCTATTTTCGTAGCAGATGGAATGGAGAAGTCTTTTGCTGAAATTGATATGGATGCAAAGAATGCTATTAGTCACAGAGGAAAAGCAGTTCGTCAGTTAGTTGACTTTTTATCAAAAAAATCATAGTAGTCGGAGAATAAGATTTATTTAAATATGCTCTTTATGGTTTATACATCATTTCAGAGCATATTTTTAGTTACTCTCCTATCCTACATTAAAATCTTTGGTATTTCTCTTATTTCTCAAAGCAGAAATACTTACTTTTCTTATCTACCACTCCTCACTTTTTGTACATCTTAAACTTTTCGGCATACTTTTCGCTATGTCTGAATGACTTATTAAGAATAAAGTGAATTAAATACTATAAAACTAGAAAAAGTCTACTCTCGCTATTTGTTAAATAAAAGTAAGATACATAAAGAGGTAAAAGAGTAGCTATCTTGATTCAAGATACATGATATAGATACTTTTAAGCAAAATAAAAACTATAAAAAGGAAGATACATCATTACATTATCTTTAAAAAAAACGCTCAAAACAAGCGTTTAAATTATTTTCGAATAATAAACCTGCAATAACTACAATTATAATTTGAATAGTAGTATATTTGCGGCTATTTTAATATTTATATGAACAATTTCGAACAATTAGGATTAAATGAATCTCTTTTATCTGCGATCAAGGATATGGGATTTGAAAATCCATCAGAGATCCAGCAAAAGGCGATTCCATTACTATTAGAGAAAGATACCGACATTGTTGCGTTAGCCCAAACGGGGACTGGGAAAACCGCAGCTTTTGGTTTTCCTTTGATTCAGAAGATAGACGTTTCTAATAAGAATACACAAGGTCTTATCTTATCGCCGACTAGAGAGTTATGTTTGCAAATCGCAAACGAAATCAAACAGTACTCGAAGTACGTAAAAGGACTTCATTCAGTAGCTGTTTATGGAGGGGCTAGCATTACAGAACAGGCTAAAGACGTAAAACGTGGAGCACAAATTATCGTCGCTACTCCTGGTAGAATGCAAGACATGATTAACCGTGGTATGGTTAACATTAAAAACATTAATTACTGTATCCTAGATGAAGCAGATGAGATGCTTAACATGGGATTCTATGAGGATATCACATCTATTTTAGCGGATACTCCAAAAGAAAAAAACACATGGTTATTCTCTGCTACTATGCCGCAAGAGGTTGCGCGCATCGCAAGAGAGTTCATGAAAACTCCAGAAGAAATTACTGTAGGTCATAAAAACCAAGGTAATACTAATGTAAGTCATGAATTTTATTTAGTATCTGCTAGAGATCGCTACCCAGCGCTTAAACGTTTAGCAGATGCCAATCCAGATATTTTCTCTGTAGTGTTCTGTAGAACGAAGAGAGATACGCAATCTATTGCTGAAAAACTTATCGAGGATGGATACAACGCTGCTGCATTACACGGAGACTTATCTCAAGCTCAACGTGACGCAGTAATGAAATCATTCCGTGGTAAACAGATACAAATGCTTGTAGCTACTGACGTTGCTGCTCGTGGTATCGACGTAGATGACATTACTCACGTAGTAAACTACCAATTACCTGACGAAATCGAAACGTATACTCACCGTAGTGGACGTACAGGACGTGCTGGTAAATCAGGTACTTCTATGGTTATCGTAACGAAAAGTGAATTAAGAAAAATTCAACAAATCGAGAGAATCATCAAAACTAAATTTGAAGAGAAACCAGTTCCATCTGGAATTGAGATTTGTGAAATTCAATTATTCCACTTAGCGAACAGAATTAAAGAAGTAGAAGTTAACACTGAGATTGAAGCTTATTTACCTGCAATTACAGAGTTATTAAAAGACTTCGACAAAGAAGAAATCATTAAAAAAGTAGTTTCTGTTGAATTTAATAGATTCTTAGAATACTACCAAAAAGCTTCTAACAGCTTATCTAGTGTATCTGGTGGAAGAAACAATTCTAAAGAAGTTCCTACAGATGGAGCAGTACGTTTCTTCGTTAACTTAGGTGCTAAGGATAACTTAGACTGGATGACGTTAAAAGATTTCTTACGTGATACTTTAGAGTTAGGTCGTGATGACTTATTCAAAGTTGATGTAAAAGATGGTTTCTCATTCTTCAACACTGAAGCTGAACACGCTGAAAAAGTAATGGAAACATTAAACGGTCTTGAATACCAAGGACGCCGTGTAAATGTGGAAATTTCTAACAATGATGGTGGTAGAAACGGTGGACGTCGTGACCACAACAACCGTAAAGGAGGATTCAGAGGTGGAGAAAGAAGATCTGAAGGAGGATTTAGAGGTGGTGAAAGAAGATCATCTAATAGATCATCTGAAGGAGGATTCAGAGGCGGAGAGAGAAGATCGGATAGATCATCATCTGAAGGACGTGGAGAAAGAAGATCAGACAGATCATCAGAAAGAGCTCCTCGTAATGAACGCGGATCTAGAAGAAGTAGCGAAGGAGATTCATCTAGAAGAACTAGAAGAAACTAATTTGTTAATTTTTTTAAAATAGCATACAAAACTGTAAAATATCTTTTACTTTTAAGCAATCTTAAAAAGTATGAGAAATTTTACAGTTTTTTTATTTATAATACTTTCTATTTTAACCGTAGCGGCTCAAGATCGCACTAGTGTTAAAGGAACTATTCTAAATGACAAATCATTTTTACCAGTGGATGATGTGAATGTCATCAATATTAGCCAAGTCAAAGGTACAATCAGTAAGAGAGATGGTTCTTTCACAGTAGAAGCCAATCTTAATGATTCTATACACCTATCCTACCCTGGTTATATCCCTATCAAACTTAAAGTAACCAACGATTGGTTAAACAACGAGAATCTAAAGATTTACTTTACAGAAAACACAATAGAACTAGACGAAATTCTTATTAAGAAATTTGACTTAACTGGGTACTTAGAAGTGGATACCAAACTAATTGAATTAAACGAAAAAATGCAGTTTGACTTCTATAGACAAAATAAAACTCCTTATTATGGTACAGCTATGGGAACTTTCTTTAGCCCAGTGGATGCTGTATATAATCTGTTTAAGGGAAAAGATAAAAAACTTAAGAAAATAGAAGCTATTAAAGAAGATCAGAATATGATTGCTTTAATGCAGACCAGATATGACAGAGAGATTGTTTGTGGCTTACTAGAAATTACAAGAGAGGATATCGTAAAGTCTCTTCAAAACTGTAATTACACAGATAAATTTATCTATACCGCAACAGACTTCCAGATTTATCAAGCATTAAATGATTGCTATGATAATTCTAAGTTACTTGCTTCAAAAAAGAAGAATGCATCCAATTAAGGGATGTATTTTTTTTGCTCTTTTTTCACGAATTGTAAATATGATAAAATAGAAATAAAACCTATTTTTGTACAAATAACAACACATCACTAATTAAAAACTACTTCACAGAAAATGAATATCATTTTAAAAGCTGCAAAAGTAATCGATCCTACTAGTCCATTTCACAACCAGACAGTTGACATTCAAGTCGAAAATGGTCTTATTACTAAAATCGCTAATCAAATAGAAAATGACCAATTCGAACAAATCAAGTATGATAACCTACACGTTTCTCAAGGCTGGTTTGACAGTTCTGTTTGTTTAGGAGAACCTGGATTCGAAGAAAGAGAGAATATCGCTCACGGTTTAGAAGTAGCTGCTAAAAGTGGATTTACACAGATCGCAGTCGAACCTAACACCCATCCTATCACTGATTCACAAAGTATAGTAAGTTTTATTAAACAAAAAGCTTTTGGGCACACCACAGAAGTTTTTCCTATTGGAGCACTTACAGTAAAATCAGAAGGAACAGACCTAGCTGAGTTATTTGACATGAAAAATGCAGGAGCTATTGCTTTTGGTGATTATAAAAAGCCTATTCAAAATGCCAATGTACTAAAAATTGCTCTGCAATATGTACAAGACTTTGACGGGCTAATTATTGCCTTTTCTCAAGACAATAGTATCAAAGGTAAAGGAGTGGCTAATGAAGGCATAGAAAGCACTAAACTAGGCTTAAAAGGAATCCCTACACTAGCAGAAGAATTACAGATAGCACGCAATCTGTTTTTATTAGAATATACTGGAGGAAAAGTACACTTCCCAACAATATCAACTGCAAAATCTGTAGAGTTAATCAAAGAAGCAAAACAAAAAGGATTAAACGTTACTTGCAGTGTTGCTGTTCATTTATTAACGATGACAGATGAGAAACTAGCAGACTTCGATACTCGTTTTAAAGTATATCCTCCTCTAAGAGATGAAGCTACTAGACAGGCATTGATCAATGGAGTACTAGACGGAACTATCGACTGTATCACTTCAGAACACAACCCGCTAGACATTGAACATAAAAAACTAGAATTCAACAGTGCTTCTAATGGAACTATTGGTTTAGAGTCAGCATTTGCTGCGCTTAATACAGTACTCCCTTTAGAAGTTATAGTAGATAAATTGACTAGCGCTAGAACTATCTTTAGAATAGAAACACCATCTATCAAAGAAGGTAATAAAGTAAATATCACTTTATTTAACCCTACAAAAGAATACAGTTTTACAAAAGAAAACATCTTGTCAAAATCTAAAAACTCTGCTTTCTTAAACCATCCAATGAATGGTGAAGTATACGGAGTAGTAAACGGAGACAAAAAGACTCTAAAATAAATTAATCAATATACATAATGCTGAAGACTTTTAACGAAAAGGAGATCAAAACAGGTAAGACCATGGCCATCGTGTCACATATAACAATTATAGGTTGTCTTATTGCTATTTTTATGAACCTAGAACCTAAGAATAGATTTGCTGGTTTTTATATCAAACAATCTTTTGGAATTTGGTTATTCTTTTATGCACTTGCTTATACAGCAGGTCGTTTTGACTCTTGGATGATTTCAGGACCTTTTTACTTCTGTTTCTTCCTACTTTGGGTTTATAGTTTTGCAGGAGCAATAAACAGTGAAATTAAGCCATTACCAAAAATTGGCGTATATTTCCAAAAATGGTTTGACAAATTATCAGCTTAATTATGGATACATCACTTTCAATTTCATACTTAATTCAAGAGCCTAAAGTAATAAAGGACAAAAACCCTGTAATTATTTTATTACATGGATATGGTAGCAATGAAGAAGACTTATACTCTTTTGCTCCTGAATTACCAGATGACTACTATGTTATATCTGCACGTGCACCTTATACAGTACCTCCTTACGGATATGCTTGGTACGCTATTACCTTTGATGCAGATGCTAACAAATTCTCAGATGACAACCAAGCGATTGAATCTAGAGATTTAATTGTTCGCTTTATTGACGAACTTGTAGTAAAATACCCTATAGATGCTAACAATGTTAACTTAGTCGGGTTTAGCCAAGGAGCTATACTTAGCTATGCTATCGCTTTATCTTATCCTGAAAAAGTAAATAAAGTAGTTGCCTTAAGTGGTTACTTCAATGAGAATATCATTGCAAAAAACTATAAAGAAAATAACTTAAGCAAATTGAGATTATTTGCATCTCATGGAACAGTTGATCAGGTTATACCTATTGATTGGGCAAGAAGAACACCTACGATTCTTACAAGTTTAGCTGTCAAGCACACTTATAAAGAATATCCTGTAGGGCATGGAGTACATCCACTAAACTTCAGAGATTTCAAAGAATTCCTTTTAGAAGAGTACTAAAAAAAGTAAGGCTAGTTTTATACACTAGCCTTACTTTTTTATACATAACTTGATTATGTTTTATTCTTCATGAACATCTTCCTCTATCGGTTGATCAGAGTTAATGATTTTTAATTCTATAGTCTTTGCCGCTGTAAAGACAGTCTCTCCTTTGTGTTTTAAAACCATCCCTTCATTAGATAATTCCCAACCATCGTTGATATAAGCACTCTTATCTTTAGTAAGATCTAGAACAATCCCCTTTTTATGATTTGGCAAAAATATCTCTGCTTTCTTCTTATCCTTAGCATAAGTAACAAAACAGCTAACACTATTATCTTCTAAGGCATTATCCTCTGTTGTATCCTCTTCTAACCCTATTGGATTAAGTCTAAACCCTATTTCAAATATACGAATACAATTATTCTCTAACTCACTCCAACGATATCCAGCTGAATAAGCACATCCCAATACTTCATCATCCTCTTCTAGCGTCACGATCTCAGTACTTCCATCTGTTATCACCATCCCTTTTTCATCTTCATCCTTATTATCTTTCAAGATGAAATCACAGGACGTCATCGTAAGCAACAATATAACAAACAAACTTATTGACTTTTTCATACTACTCTATTTTTATATTAGACGACACTACTTCGTAGCATACATAACAGTATCTATGGTCTTAAACTCCGTAGGTTTACCCTCTGTGTAAAAATACTTAATTAAAACTTCTCCATGAACAGCACCTGCATAAAAATCAGCAATTATCCATCTATGATTTAGAACTTTTACTTTATTAATCACACATTTCTCTCCATTAATAACTCCGTAAGGAACTAATGGGTTACCATTGTCTTGGTGATTTAAAGCCAACACTTCTTCTTTTATAGAAATTAAGGATTGATCTATTGTTTTGTAATTAAAATACTCCTGTGCATCTTCATTGTATTCGATAGAAAAGTAATTTGCTTCATTAAAATCCTTAGTGATTTCTTTTAGTGAATCTCGAACAATATCAATGCGTTTATGAGCTATTTCTATCTTCTTCCCCTCCATCTTATACATATTCTTATTATTAGCGTATAATAAAACAAGAATAACAAGTGAGAAAAGGAATAAGTAAAAGAAAGCTTTATGTTTCATAATGTGATAATAAATTATATAGTGATTTTTAAATTGTCATAGGCCAAATATACATCTTTTGGAAGTATATTTTCTACATCTTTATGAAAACCTAAGTCTTGTGCTATGTGAATTAAATAAGCCTTCTCTGGTTTTATTTTATCAATAAAAGCAAGCGACTCCTCTAAACTAAAATGAGTAGGATGATCCTTAATACGCAAAGCATTTACAATTAAAACTTTACATCCTTTTATCTTTTCGACCTCTTCATCTGTGATGTACTTTGCATCTGTGATATAAACTAAATCTCCTAATCTATATCCCAATATAGGCAAAGGCCCATGCATCACATCAATAGGAATAATGGTCTTCTCCCCTATCTTAATAATATCTTTTGAAGTAATACTATGCTCCTCTACACTAGGAGCTCCAGGATATCTATCTTCTTTAGTAAAAATATAGTCATATCTTCTCTCTAAAGCTTTTATTACTCTTTCTTGAGCATAGATTGGCAACGAGCCATGCAAGAAGGTTAATGGTCTTATTTCGTCTAATCCTGCGATGTGATCAGCATGTTCGTGAGTAAAGAATATTGCATCTAATTTACTACACCCAGCAGTCAACATTTGTTGTCTAAAGTCAGGCCCGCAGTCAATCAAAATAGTGTATTGATCCCATTTAACCAATACAGATGTTCTCAACCTTTTATCCCTCGGATCTATACTGTGAGCTACTGGATGATCTATACCTATTATCGGAATACCCTGTGAAGTACCCGTACCTAAAAAATATACTTCCAAAATGACATAAATTTTCCACAAAAGTACGGTTTATCTTTTTTTGTTGTACGATATTTGTTAGGTTTGTTTAAAATAGCTAATTCATGAAAAACTTTGCTGAAGATTTAGTACTAAATGGGGATAGAGTAATAGAACATCACCCTGCCATTTCTGATAAAGCACTAAAAATCAACCTTAACAACGATATTTACGGAACATTTGCGGAAATCGGTGCAGGACAAGAGACAGTCCGTCACTTCTTTAGAGCTGGTGGTTCTTCTAGAACAGTAGCCAAAGCGATGTCTGCTTATGATAAAGTATTTAGTGATGCAATCTACTCTGTAGAAGAAGATGGACGTTATGTTACGGAAAGTCGTCTAATCAAGATGCTTGATTATGAGACAAGAAAGATCGAAGAAAGATTAATCCGCGAAGAGAATCCTAACAAGACCTTCTTTAGTTATGCCAATACAGTAGCAACAATTGACTACGCTAAGAAAAACAAAGGACACGGATGGGTAGGTATTATGTTTCAGACAGCTTCTAATCAAGCGTATAACAAGATAGTACTACACATACAGTTCAAAGAGACAGATTCTAAACTACAACAAGAGACATTAGGTATCTTAGGTGTGAACCTAATTTATGGTGCATTCTACCAACACCATGACGCTAAAAAACTAATTCACAGTCTTTATGACCACTTAGATAAAGATCAAATCGAAATCGATAGTATTAACTTCTCTGGTCCTATCTTTGAGGCAGTAGACAATCGATTAATGAGCTTACAGTTAGTTAAAAACGGAATGACTGATGCTGTAATGTTCAGTCCTAGTGGACGTAGTGAACTAGCAGCTAATATTTTATACAAACAAAACATACTAGCACTTAGAGGTAGCTTTAGACCTGTTACTATCGTTAATATGGATATGTATCAGAAGTCTTTAGATAAATTCATGTCACAAAACAACTTAGCTAAAGAAAACACTAAAGTTGTATTTGAAATCACCTTATCTAATCTTTTAGCAGAAGGTTCATTAGACGAAATAGACTTCTTAGATAGAGCAGATTTATTATGCTCTCTTGGACAAACTGTAATGATCTCTAATTTCCAAGAATATTATAAACTGACAGAGTATTTCTCTAAATATACTGATCAGAAGATCGCATTAGCAATGGGGGTTAGTAGCTTATTAAATATTTTTGAAGAGAAATACTACACTCACCTAACAGGAGGTATACTAGAAGGTCTAGGAAAGCTATTCAGAAACACAATGAAGATCTACCTATATCCTATGATAGGTAACGAAGAACAAATAATAGACTCTACCAATCTAAAAGTAGACTTACACATTAAAGAGTTGTATAAATTCTTCAAAAAGAACAACCAAATCATTGATATTGAAGATTATGAAAAAGATCATTTATCTATCTTCTCAAGAGATGTTCTGAAGCTGCTACAACAAAATCAAAATGGATGGGAAGAAAAATTACCAGAAGGTATTTCTAAAATCATCCAAGAAAAAGAATTATTCGGATACAAAAGAAAATAAATATAAAAAAGCCATTACACTTGTAATGGCTTTTTCATTCCTATTTATTCTCACAAATCAAATAATTGTTAGCCATAGGACATACCTTTTAAAGCAATAATGCTCAAGGCCAGAAAACCAGTTATCACGCTGATTTTCTCTTCTAATCATTTATAATAACTATTTGATACTGTCGTGGTATGTTTTGAGAATTTCTTCTCTAAAGTCAGGGTGTGCAATCTCTACCATTGCATTAACACGTTGTTTCAACGTCTTGCCATACAAGTCTGCTACTCCATACTCTGTAACGATATACTGCGCATGTGCACGAGTAGTCACCACTCCTGCTCCTTGTTTTAAGAAAGGTACTATACGATTATGTCCTTTATTACTAGTAGATGATAAAGCTATAATTGCCTTTCCTCCTTTACTCAAAGAAGCTCCTCTCACGAAGTCCATCTGTCCTCCTACTCCTGAATACATATGTACCCCTAGTGAATCAGCGCAGATTTGTCCTGTCACATCTACTTCTAATGCGGAGTTAATCGCTACTACTTTTGGGTTCTGACGAATAATAGCTGTATCGTTTACATAACTGGACTCTTTCATTACGATAAACGGGTTGTTATCTACAAACTTATATAAACGCTCTGATCCAATTAAGAAAGTAGCTAAAGCCCTTCCTTTTGCAATTGTTTTCTTAGAACAGTCAATTACACCACTCTCTATTAAATCAATTACTCCATCTGAAAACATCTCTGTGTGCAATCCTAAATTCTTGTGATTAGTAAGCCTAGATAATACCGCATTAGGAATAGACCCTATTCCCATCTGCAGTGTACTCTCATCTTCTATCAGAGCAGCTACATGATCTCCTATTAGCGCTTCTGTATCTGTAATAACGGCTTGTTTCTGTGCATAGATTGCAGTATGATGCTCTACTGCCATATCTATCTTAGATATATGTAATACACTATCCCCGAAAGTACGTGGCATGTATTTATTCACTTGAGCAATTACTACTTTTGCGCACTCCATAGCAGCAACAGTAGCCTCTACTGATGTTCCTAATGAACAAAAGCCATGTTCGTCTGGTGGTGAAACCTGAATAAGGACTACATCTACTTTTAAAGCTCCTTTGCGAAACAGATTAGGTACTTCGCTAAGAAAAACAGGAGTATAAGACCCATTACCGGCTGCAATAGTATGACGAACATTTTTACCTATAAAGAAAGAATTCACATGAAAGCTCTCTGATAAAGCAGGATCAGCATAAGGAGCTGCCCCTTCTGTATGAATATGACAGAACTCTACATTGCGCAATTCTTCCGCTCTATCACTAATTGCTTTGGTTAATATATTAGGAGTTGCAGCAGCGGCATGTACATAAATTCGGTCTCCTGATTTTACTACTTTAGCGGCTTCTGATGCTGATACATATTTCATATTAAAAATGCTTGAAAATAATTAAACATCTAAGGTGTTTCTTCTACTTAGAAAACATTTCCAAAATACGTATTTTTAAATCAGAAATCAACTGATTTATATCAGTTAACACTTGTATTCACTGATTTTTAGGACATATATAAAAATATATTACTAAGTGACAAATAAAAACAAAGAGGAATGAATATCGTCGTATCTTTTCTAGCAAATACACTGTTTTTCACTTTTTTAAACACTCCTACATAATTAAAGTCTCCTATTGCTCTCAATCCAAATAGAATTCCCATGACCAAATAAACCCACTTATAGGCTGATACATCACCTAGACTAATCCCTGCAAATGCAGCTAAGCCACTTGCCACTACCAGAGTACCTATAGGAGAAGGATTTAATTTTCTTTCTCCATCTCTTGTAGGAAGCACTCCTATTAACCCCCATTTTCCGCCAAGTGTCCAATAAATATGTATACCTGCAAGAAATGAAAACACAAGAGCATTCACGATCTTAATCACTATTTCTAAACTCATTGCCATCTATTAAATATTATGACATCAAAGTTCATTCTTCTTTTTCTTTAAAACATTCACTTAAGTTAATATCACTTTTCGCTTAATCTTTTTCGGATACGCGATAGAGACTGAGGTTTCACCCCTATATAACTTGCTATATACTTTTGTGGAAAACATTTAAATACTTCAGGAGCATCCTCTATCAACTGCAAATAGCGTTGTTCTGGATTTAAAAACAAGAGAAAATCTATTCTTTTCTTTGCCTCCAAAAAAATTAACTCTGCCATTCTTCTACCTAATAACTGGGCATCTATAGATGTTTCATAATACGCAAAGAGATCTGACTTACGGATTAACTCTATTTCGGTTTCTTCCATCGCTACAATGGTTAATTGGGAAGGTGTATTAGTCAACACCCCTTCATAATTTGTAAATACTTGTTCTCTTAAATAGAAAGCAAAAGACACATCCTCTCCTTCTGCATTTATATAAAACATTCTCAAACTTCCTTTGCGAACAATTCCAACATAATCACATATCTCCCCTAATTGAAGAATTTCCTCCCCTTTAGTTAGCGTTCTGTAAATTACGCTACTCTTTAAATCTTCTAATAATCTATCGACAAAATGATTACTTTGCATCTTCTTCTACTTGTATTAATGATCTACCAAATGTAAAACTTCAAATTAAAATTCTAATTGTTATAAAATATCTCATAAAAGTATAATTTAGTTTAGTCACTAAAACTATACCATTCGTATAAAATTATGCCTGTAATGAATTAAAAATCTTTAATTCACTCAAATAATGTTATTTTTGTACTTATTCTCATTTTAATAAAATGACATCAATAAACAAAAAAACATTACAAGATTTAGAATTTAATACGGTATTAGAAACAGTATCAGCCCTTTGTACAACAGAGGCTGGTAAGGAAGCTGCTATGGAGATATGCCCGCTTAAAACAGAAGCAGGAACGATGAGAGCATTGAAACAGACTTCTGAATACGTTTCTTCATTTACCAATAATAATATTATACCAAATCACTACTTTGACAGTATAGACTACGAATTAAAGTTTTTAGGTATTGAAAATAGTTTTTTAGAAGTAAGTAGCTTTAAAAAGATACAAACCCTAACGGACACCACAATTACCCTAATCTCTTATTTAAAAAAATTCGAGGAATACTACCCTAATTTATACCATGAGGCTGAACAAACTCCTTTAGAAAAATCTATTCTTAAAGAGATAGATAATGTCCTAGATAAATATGGTGAAATCAAAGATAATGCTTCGTTAGATTTATTGAATATCCGCAAGAATATCAATATAGTACGTGGTAAAATAAACCAAAGTTTTGGAGCAGCACTGTCACAATACAACAGTTCTGGTTATCTAGATGATATCAGAGAAACAGTGGTGGAAAACAGACGTGTACTAGCAGTAATCGCTATGCATAGACGTAAAGTAAAAGGTAGTGTATTAGGAACATCAAAAACAGGAAGTATTGTCTATATCGAGCCTGAAGCAACCTTAAGGTTCTCTAGAGAGTTAAACAACTTAGAATATGAAGAACGCGAAGAAATCGTACGTATTCTAAAAAACCTAACAGATGCTATTCGCCCTTTTAGAGATTTACTTTTAGAGTATCAAAGCTTCTTAACTTATATTGACGTTACTGCTGGAAAAGCAAAGTATGCCAATAAAATCAACGGTTTATTACCTGAGATTAGCAAAGAAAGAGAAATGTACTTTAGAGAGGCTTATCACCCTATTTTGTTACTAAATAATAGAGCTAAAAATAAGCCTACCTATCCTCAAACAATTAATCTAGAGCAAAACAGTAGAATAATTGTTATCTCTGGACCAAATGCAGGTGGTAAGAGTATCACACTAAAAACAGTAGGATTATTACAACTGATGTTACAGTCTGGCTTACTTATACCTGTACACGAAAGAAGTAAAACATTCTTATTTGATAGAATATTGACAGATATTGGAGATAATCAATCTATAGAGAATCACCTAAGTACTTATAGTTATAGACTTAAGAACATGAACTATTTCTTAAAGAAATGTAACGATAATACGCTATTCTTAATTGATGAGTTTGGTACAGGTTCTGATCCAGAACTAGGTGGTGCATTAGCAGAAGTGTTTTTAGAGGAGTTTTATGACAGAGAAGCCTATGGTATTATTACGACCCACTATACCAATCTAAAAATACTAGCAGATGAATTACCCAATGCGACAAATGCCAATATGCTTTTTGATGAGAAATCGTTAGAACCGATGTATAAACTAAACGTCGGGCAAGCAGGTAGCTCCTTTACATTCGAAGTTGCACAGAAAAATGGTATTCCGTTTAGCTTAATTAATAGAGCTAAGAAAAAAGTAGAGGGAGATAAAGTACGATTTGACAAGACTATTGCCAATCTACAGAAGGAAAGACATAAATTAGAGCGTACTTCTCAGAACTTAAAAGAGGAAGAGACTAAGGCAAGGGATGAAAGTAAGAAAATGGAGACCATCAATGCCAAAATTCAAGAGAAACTAGAGCGTTATCAAGAATTATTTGATTCTAATCAACGTTTAGTAGCTCTAGGTCAACGCCTAGATGATTTGTCTGAAAAA
Source organism: Myroides odoratimimus (assembly GCF_038039805.1). Taxonomy (GTDB): domain Bacteria; phylum Bacteroidota; class Bacteroidia; order Flavobacteriales; family Flavobacteriaceae; genus Flavobacterium; species Flavobacterium odoratimimum_B. The sequence goes on along the minus strand of NZ_JBBPHK010000002.1, from coordinate 177,310 downwards.
TACTTTAATAATAAGAGTAAGAAAACTCTTTTTGGAGAAGTTCTAAAGGTAGTAGAGATTGAAAATTCTAAACGCAAGAAGGTTACCATAAAAGAGAAGAAAGAGAAAGAGGCTCAACAAAAAGAGCTAATTAAGGAAGTGGAGCAAAAAGTAGAAGTGATTCGCAAAGAGAAGAAAGAAGAGAAGGCGAAAAAGCAACTACAAGAGGCACAGAAGAAAACCAACTTCCCTCTAAAAGTGGGAGATCGTGTTCGTATGATAGATGGTCGTTCTGTGGGAACAATCGATGTAATCGAAAAAAATAAAGCAACAGTTAATTATGGTATCTTTACTTCTAAAGTAAGCCTTGATCAACTAGAAATGGTAGAACGCAAAAAATAATGTTAGATATACCTCGCAATAAAAAAATCATCTTATTTGACGGTGTTTGCAATTTATGCGACAGCACCGTCAATAAGATTATTAAGGCAGATCATCAAGATCAGTTTAGATTCGTAGCCTTAGACTCAGAAAAAGGAAAAGAAATTCTAAACTATATCGGTATTGATCGTACTAAGATAGATAGCATCGTGCTATATGAACCAGGTGTAGCCTATTTTATCAAATCAAAAGCAGCCTTTGAAATTGCTTCTGCTCTAGGAGGGAAATATTCCTTGATCAGTATTTTTTCATTTTTACCAACAGGTATCACAGATGCTCTATATGAATATATAGCTAAAAACAGATACAAATGGTATGGAAAAAAAGAAAGCTGCATGATACCTAGTGAGGATATTAAACAGAAATTTCTATAATTTTTTCACTTAACGCTAATTTGTGATTTTTTCATCACAAATAATTTTACTTAAACTTTGGCAATGCGTATATTTGCGTACTTATAAAAAAATATTCTCGAATGCATATTTCATACAATTGGTTAAAACAATTCATTAAATTAGACATAACACCAGAAGAAACTTCAGAAATCTTAACAGACTTAGGTCTTGAGGTAGAAGGAATCACTACATATGAGAGTCTTAAAGGTGGTCTAAGAGGAGTTGTTGTTGGACACGTGTTATCTTGTACAAAACATCCAAATGCAGACAAATTAAACGTAACAAAAGTTGATTTAGGAACAGGTGAGCCAGTACAAATCGTATGTGGTGCGCCTAACGTTACTGCAGGGCAAAAAGTACCGGTTGCTACTATTGGTACAGAATTGTTCGATGCAGAAGGAAATGCATTCCAAATCAAAAAAGGCAAGATTCGCGGAGAAGAAAGCTTTGGTATGATTTGCTCTGAAGTAGAACTTGGTTTAGGTACAGATGGTAGTGGTATTTTAGTTTTAGACAATAAATGGGAGCCTGGTACACCAGCTGCTACTTTATTTAATATCACAACAGACGAAGTTTTTGAAATCGGTCTTACTCCTAATCGCTCTGATGCTATGAGCCACTGGGGAGTTGCACGTGATTTAAGAGCTGGTTTACTACAAAATTCTAAAGAAGAAACTCAACACAAAGAATTAATCACTCCTTCTGTTAGCAAATTTAAAGTTGAAAGAAGAACACTTAAGATTGATGTTAGTGTTGAAGACTATAAAAAAACACCTCGTTACTGTGGTGTAACAATCTCTGGTATAGAAGTAAAACCTTCTCCAGACTGGTTACAGAATAGATTAAAAGCAATCGGTATTGCCCCTAAAAACAATATCGTAGACGTTACCAATTACGTTTTACACGATTTAGGACAACCTCTACATGCTTTTGATGCCGCTAAAATAAAAGGTGGAAAAGTAATCGTAAAAACTGTCGAAGCAGGTACTAAGTTCGTAACTCTAGATGGAGTAGAAAGAACACTTCACGAAGATGATTTGATGATCTGTGATGAGAATGGACCAATGTGTATGGCAGGTGTATTTGGAGGTAGCAGATCTGCTGTTTCTGAAAGCACATCAAATATTTTCTTAGAAAGTGCTTACTTTAATCCTGTTACAGTAAGAAAAGCAGCTAAAAGACATGGACTTAATACAGATTCATCTTTCCGTTTTGAGAGAGGTGTTGACCCTGCTATTACTGAATATGCTCTTAAACATGCCGCTTTATTAATTCAACAAGTAGCTGGTGGAGAAATCACTTCTGATATTATCGACTTATACCCTAAGAAAGTAGAAGAGCACTCTGTGTTCTTAAACTTCAATAATATCAATAGACTATTAGGAGAAGAAATCTCTAAAGAAACAATCAAGAAAATCTTAGTATCACTAGATATTAAAGTTCACAGTATGTCTGATGTAGGTATAGGTATTACTGTTCCTGCTTATCGTGCTGATGTAACTAGAGAAATAGACGTTATAGAAGAAATCTTGAGAGTATATGGATTCAACAACATTACTTTCTCTTCTAAATTAAATGCAACTATCGCTAATAGTTCTAGAACAGAAGATCATAAAGTAACAAATATTGTAGCTCAGCAGTTAGTAGCACAAGGATTTAATGAGATTATGAATAACTCATTAACAACTCCTGACTACACAGAGTTAAGCGAGAACATTAAATCTAATTACCAAGTAGATATTCTTAACCCACTAAGTCATGACTTATCAGTAATGAGACAGTCTTTATTATTCGGTGGATTAGAGTCTATCTCTTACAACGTAAATAGAAAACGTGGTGATTTAAAATTCTTTGAGTTTGGTAAAACATACCACAAGATGCTTAACAACTTTGAAGAGTACAAACGTTTTTCTGTATTTGCTACTGGTAATACCACTAAAGCTAGTTGGAACTCTGAACAAAAGCCAATTAACTTCTTTGACTTCAAGGGATACATCAATGGGATTATCACTCGTTTAGGCTTAGCTAAGATCAGTACACAACCTGTAGAATCAGATTTATTCTCAGAAGGTATTGCTTACTATATAGGAAAAGAATTAATCGTAGAGTTCGGTATTCTGAAGAAATCAATAACAAAACACTTTGATATCAAACAAGAGGTTTGTTATGCTGAATTTAACTGGGATAATGTATTAAAAGTAGTTTCTGCTAAAATCAAAATAGCTGAAATCAATAAATTCCCTTCAGTTAAACGTGATTATGCTTTATTAATTAACGAAGCAGTAACTTTCGAAGAGATCTATAACCTAGTAAAACAAGTAGATAAAGCAGTCATCAAAGATGTAACTTTATTTGACGTTTACCAAGGAGAGAAAATCGAAGAGGGTAAGAAGTCATACGCTATTTCTATTATCATGGAAGATGTTACAAAAACACTTACGGATAGTCAAGTAGACAAAATCATGGGTAAAGTAAAATACCAATTAGAGAATGTTTTACAAGCTCAATTGAGATAATACTAATCGTTTATAGTATATATTTAAAAACGCCCTGCTAGATCTTTAGCAGGGCGTTTTTTTGCACACTAGATTCTGCGTAGTTTGCAATATATAGCCACATCATCTTTCCACAATCCACATAAGGTAGAGATCGAAATATCTTCCGTGACACATAATATATCTTTTAACTGTTTTCTTAACCTGGTAGACACATAAAGGATTGTCTCTACTGGTAAAACCATCGACCGAAAAAAAGCCTGTGAACATTCAGTCCACAGGCTTTATATAAATAAGCGAGAAATTAATCTTACATATTACGTCTGTACTGTCCTCCTACTTCAAACAACGCTGAAGTAATCTGACCTAACGAACAGACTTTAGAAGCATCCATTAATGCTTCGAATATATTGCCATTTTGAATAGCGACTTCTTGAATACGCTCTAATTGTTCTTTTACTAAAGCCTCATTAGCCTTATTCAAATTCTCTTTTGTCTTAATCTGGAATAGTTTCTCCTCTTCTGTTGCACGGATAACTTCAGCAGGAACTACCGTTGGAGATCCTTTAGAGCTCAAGAAAGTATTTACTCCAATAATAGGGAACGTACCATTGTGTTTTAATGTTTCATAGTACAATGACTCTTCTTGGATTTTAGAACGTTGGTACATTGTCTCCATTGCTCCTAACACCCCTCCTCTTTCTGTAATTCTATCAAATTCTGCTAATACCGCAGCCTCTACTAAATCCGTTAATTCTTCAATAATAAATGATCCCTGTATTGGATTCTCATTTTTAGCCAATCCTAGCTCTTTATTGATGATTAACTGTATTGCCATAGCTCTACGTACAGATTCTTCCGTAGGAGTCGTAATAGCCTCATCATACGCGTTAGTGTGAAGTGAATTACAGTTGTCATAGATAGCATATAACGCTTGAAGTGTAGTACGGATATCATTAAAGTCTATCTCTTGTGCATGCAATGAACGACCTGATGTCTGAATGTGATATTTCAACATCTGAGCACGCTCATTAGCTCCATACTTATTCTTCAGTGCTTTTGCCCATATACGACGCGCTACACGTCCAATCACAGCATATTCTGGGTCAATACCATTCGAGAAGAAAAACGATAAGTTTGGCCCAAAAGCGTTGATATCCATTCCTCTGCTTAGATAATATTCTACATACGTAAACCCGTTAGCTAATGTAAATGCCAACTGCGTTATAGGATTTGCCCCTGCCTCTGCAATGTGATATCCTGAGATAGACACAGAGTAGAAGTTACGCACATTCTTTTCAATGAAGTACTCTTGTACATCTCCCATTAAGCGAAGAGCAAACTCCGTAGAGAAGATACACGTATTTTGAGCTTGATCTTCTTTTAAGATATCAGCTTGTACCGTACCACGCACTTGTGATAAGGTATTCTTTTTAATCTCTGCATATACTTCTTTTGGAAGTACCTGATCACCTGTTACTCCTAAAAGCATTAGTCCTAGTCCATCATTCCCTTCTGGTAACTCTCCATTATATCGCGGTCTCTCGACACCTTTTTTCTTATAAATAGCTTCAATCTTTGCTTCAACTTCTGCCTCTAATCCATTCTCTTTGATATAGATTTCACATTGTTGATCAATTGCTGCATTCATAAAGAATCCCAATAACATAGGCGCTGGTCCATTAATCGTCATAGACACAGAAGTCAAAGCATGTGCAAGGTTAAACCCTGAATACAACTTCTTCGCGTCGTCTAAACAACAAATAGAAACTCCTGCATTTCCAATCTTTCCATAAATATCAGGTCGGTGTCCTGGATCATTACCATAAAGCGTTACTGAGTCAAATGCAGTAGATAGACGCTTAGCAGGCATACCTAATGACACATAGTGAAAACGTCTATTAGTACGCTCTGGTCCTCCTTCTCCCGCAAACATACGTGTAGGATCTTCTCCCTCGCGTTTAAACGGATAAAGTCCTGAAGTAAAAGGAAACTCCCCTGGTACATTCTCTTGTAATGACCAACGCAAGATATCTCCCCATGCCTCATACTTAGGCAGCGCTATTTTAGGAATCTGTAAATGTGATAAACTCTCTGAATGCGTCGCAATCTTGATTTCCTTATCACGTACTTTGAATGAGTACACAGGGTTTTTATACTTGTTCACCTTCTGATCCCATGTCAGAATCACTTCCCAGTTATAAGGGTCTAAGTTCATCTTCACCTTGTCAAATTCCTTTAATAGAAGGTTAATGAACAATTGTGTATCAGCATCTTTAGAAGTTATTGTTTCTTCTACGATTCCTGACTTATCTATTTCTGGCAATTTACCAGCTACTGTTTCTACTGTTTTAAAAATACCGTATAGCTTCTGAGCTACCTCTTTTTGAGTTAATACCGTCTCATCATATTTACGGTTGTTCTCCGCTATCTCAGATAAGTAACGTGTACGGTTAGGAGGTATTACAAATACCTTCTCACTCATCTCCTTAGTGATTTCGAAACTAGACGTTAAGTCTGCTCCCGTTTTCTCTACCACTTTATCCATAATTGCTTTATATAAAGCATTGGTACCTGGATCGTTAAACTGAGAAGCAATTGTACCAAATACAGGCATTTCATCTGGGTTTACATCCCATAGGTTATGGTTACGTTGGTATTGTTTCTTTACATCTCTAATTGCATCTAATGCTCCACGCTTATCAAATTTATTGATTGCAACGATATCAGCGAAGTCAAGCATATCAATCTTTTCTAACTGCGTAGCTGCTCCAAACTCTGGAGTCATAATGTATAAAGAGGCATCTGAATGGTCTAAAATCTCTGTATCTGACTGTCCAATTCCTGAAGTCTCAAGGATAATTAAATCGTAATTAGCTGCCTGAAGTACTTGAAGTGTTTCTTCAACATAACGAGATAACGCTAAGTTAGACTGACGAGTAGCCAGAGAACGCATAAATACACGAGGATTATTAATCGAGTTCATACGAATACGGTCTCCTAATAAAGCTCCTCCTGTCTTACGCTTAGACGGATCGACAGAAACTAAAGCTACTGTCTTTTCAGGGAAGTCAATCAGGAAACGACGAACTAATTCATCTACCATAGACGATTTACCTGCTCCACCCGTTCCAGTAATACCTAATACTGGCGTATTCTTATGTTTCTCATGATCGTATTTAAATATTTTTAAGAAGTCTTCTTCCCTATTTTCCGCTAAAGAGATTAAGCGAGAAATCGTAGTAACATCTTTATCTGCTAAAGATTGGTAGACATCCTTTCCTTCTGGTAATTGTAAGTCCATTGTAGGATAATCGGCCTTCTCTACCATATCGTTAATCATGCCTTGTAATCCCATAGCTCGTCCATCATCTGGAGAATATAAACGAGTAATACCATAGTCCATTAATTCTTTTATCTCACTAGGCAAAATTACTCCACCTCCACCTCCAACGATTCGAATATGGCCTGCTCCTTTTTCTTGTAACAGATCATACATATATTTAAAATATTCGTTATGACCACCTTGATATGAAGTCATCGCAATCGCATTAGCATCTTCTTGGATAGCTGTATTTACTACCTCTTCAACGCTCTTATCATGTCCTAAGTGAATAACCTCACATCCTGTTGATTGGATAATACGACGCATAATATTAATCGCCGCATCATGGCCATCAAATAAAGCCGCCGCAGTAACTATACGCACCTTGTTAGTAGGCGTATAGGGTGTATTTTGTTGCATAATTTTTTAGTTTTTGTAGAATGCCAATATAATAAATATTCGCTAATTTCACTACTCCCCTCAAAAGATTTGAGTTACTTATGCTTAAATCAACAACACATAATCCTCTCCTATCACCCATTCTACAATCAGATAGAGCTAATCTAATTCATATCGCATCCATACATTAGGTTCTACATATTCACCTTTATCCTTTTCTAAATCTATTCGAATAGGATTAAGCAATACAGGTAAGATGTATTGACCAGAGCTTCTAAACTTCATATTAGCCCATTGTTCCCACTCCTCTATACTTCCTTCAACAACCATAGAACGCTGACAAATCTTCACGATATGAGCTCCCCCTTTTACATGTGTACGTATCCATGCATCATAAGGTAATCCTTCTTCATTCTTCCACTGGATATAGTCTTCCATTGAAATCAAAGGAAAGCTTGTCTTTAAATTCGGTCTAATCGGCAGTATAAAAGCAGTCATTTCTGTAGACAAAGCAATGTTTTTCATATATTGAATTAGCTGATGACTAATTCCTTTGCCTTGATAGTGCTTATTAAGTCCTATCTGCAGTGCACAAAGCGTATTAGGAATTAACCCTTTCTCATAATCTGTTACAGCCTTTTCTAGAGCCCAATCCCATCCTCCTTCTGGTAAATCAGCTAACTCTGCTGAAGTAAGATGAAGAGGAATACAATTTCCATTACCTACTACCACTCCATTTTCTAACATATAGAATTGATATTTTGAAAAGAGATCATAAATCAATTCCCAATATTTCGAATTCACTTTATCTGCTAATACATAAGCTGGCCAAACATTAAACTGATCTACTTGATCATTATAGTTTATACTCTGCTCTGCTGTCAAATCATTAGCTGTAGAGAAGGTATAGGAAGTACTCTGTGTCATAATTCATTATTTAATTAACAGCAAGTAACAAATTTATTTTTTATGATTTATTTTTTAAACTTAAACTGACATAAAATACTGCTCAAACGAATACATAAATACAGAATACATATATTACTAATTTTTAAAATTATCAATACTATAACCATACATAGGATGATGAGGGTACTAAGATCGCATAGTAGTCGCATAAAAAATACCCAAAACTATGTGACCACTATGCGACCATTATCCGATAACTATGCGACCATTGCTATTTTTGAAATATTTATTTACCGTAATATACTTATCAAAATAAGCAAATTTACTTAGGTTCAAACATTTTTCGATTTGGATATACCTAATCTTTAAAGGTTATAATGGTGATTGTTAGTATAGATTTATAGCCTTTAAAATAAATATTTATTTTTTGGTTAGGCGTATCATTATTTTATTAACTTTGTATTTCAAAGTACTTTTTATATGACTAATAAAGCTATTGAAGATTTAAATCAAATCAAGTCGATAATGGAGCGCTCTACTAAGTTTTTAAGTCTTAGTGGTTGGAGTGGTATTTGGGTAGGTCTATGTGGCCTGATTGCAGCAAGTGTTTTATACTATTGGCAGACAAGCTCTACATACAGTTATGAGAACCTGACTTTAGAAGATTCATATCAAACAGCCTATACTGCAGAAATGCTATTAGTACTAGCTATCACCACTTTTGTCATTGCTGTGGTAGGTGGATTTTACTTCACAATACGCAAAACGCGCAAACAGGGTAAATCATTCTTGAATCAAGTTACTAAACGCCTATTAATTCGCTTTAGTATTCCATTAATAATAGCAGGGATATTATGTTTAATATTACACAAATATCACTTGCTACAATTTGCTTTACCTACTACACTATTATTCTATGGTCTAGCATTATTTAGCGTACAAGAAGACACAGTCAAAGAAGTAAAAGCAATCGCAGCACTAGAAATAATCTTAGGTTTACTGGCATTTTATTTTCTAGACTATACACTTTTACTATGGGCAATAGGGTTCGGTTTAGTACATTTGCTTTACGGGATTATTTTATGGAATAAATACGATAAATAAATTATAACTCATATATGAAATTCGATTTAGAAAAATTAAACAAAGTCTTTGACAATCGTATCCGAGTTGGTATTATGAGTGGATTAATGGTCAATGATTCTTTATCGTTTAAAGATCTAAAAGAATATCTAGACCTAACAGATGGAAACCTTGCCTCTCACTTAAAGAATCTAGAAGAAAGTGATTATATAACTGTCACAAAAGGATTTGTCGGAAGAAAAACTAATACTACTTATACCGCAACAGAAGAAGGCAAGTTTGCCTTTAAACAACACTTAGCCTATTTAGAAAGTTTAATAAAAAAGCTCAAATAATTTTTTTACCCACAAACTTTGAAAAACAAAGTGCTTTTAAATCATTAATTATGAAAAAAGAAAATTACAAACCAATGATCAAAGGAGTTATAATCAGTGTATTATCTCTTATGTTACTTATCACACTACCTTTTATCAGTAGTTTAATCTCTGAACGTGAGAGTTTTCAGAGTGAAGTAACAACTGAAGTAACGTCTAAGTGGGGGCAAAAACAAACCATATATGGTCCTTTTGTCCTTGTAGAATACTATACAAACTATCTTACTGAAGATGGAAAAGTAATGAAACAATTAAACAGCTATTTACAAACTCCTATTAAGCAAGATTTTACAGGTGATATAAAAACTCAAATTAAGAAAAGAAGTCTATATGAAGTAACTCTTTATAATACTGACTTGAATGTAAAAGCTAGCTTCCCTACTCTAGATGAATTAGCTACTAAGTTAAATCTAGCAGGAAAGGAAGCATTTACAAATGCGAAGATTGTCTTCTCTGTCTCAGACAGCAAAGGTTTCACTCAAGAGATTCTTATCAACAAAAATCCACAACAATACTTTGAACAGGATAGATCATTAAGAATCAATTCTAAGATTTCATTCTTAAGTTATGATATTCATAAAGAAGATATAGATTTAAGTAATATTACTTTTCCTATTCAGTTAAAGGGATCTACAGAAATTAACTTTCTAGCAACTGCTAAACAGACTAATGTCAATGTCACTTCTGATTATAAGGATATCAAATACATTGGAAATTATCTACCTGATAATGATGAAAAACAAAGCATAAACGAGCAATCAAAATGGACAATTTTTCAATCTATACCTGTCAGTTCAGATCTAAATACAATCACCCAGTTGACAGATTATAGTTTTGGAATGAAGTTCCTACAAATGAATGATTTCTATAGCAAAGTAAACCGTGCTACTAAATATGCTTTACTATTTATTGGTTTGACCTTCGCTACATTCTTCTTTATGGAGAATTTAAAAAACTTAAGTATCAACATATTACATTACACATTAGTAGGACTAGCTTTATGTATCAACTTCGTTTTGCTCTTATCCTTTGCAGAATATACAGGTTTTAGTATAGCGTATATTATTTCTGCTTCAGCAACAGTAATTTTGATTACTTCATTTATCTATGGACTGAGTAAAAACAAACGTATCGCAGCGAGTATATTTGGATTATTATTTGCTTTATACGCCTTTTTATTCTTCTTATTACAACTCAAAGAAGCGGCACTAATAGTCGGTAGTATAGGATTATTTACCATCATCGCCATACTAATGTATTTTTCTAAAAGAATAACCTTCTCTACTGAAGAAGGATAAAAGAATAAAGGGCGCTTCTAAGCGCCCTTTATTCTTTTATATTAGATTCGTATTCTAACATTCTGCTGATCCTTATAAATCAATAATAAATGATATACTTGTTCCGCTGCCTTCTGCACTTAAAATATTAACTCTGCTCTCCATAGACTCTACTCTACCCTTAATATTATTAAATCCTATCCCTTTTTTTACAATATTAATATCAAAGCCAACTCCATTATCATTAATCGATACTTTAAAACCTCTATCGCCATAACTTTCAAAAACCACATCACATCTAGTTGCTTGAGCATGTTTATGAACATTTTGCAAACATTCTTGTACTACCCTATAAATATGTACCTCATAATTATTGTTTAAATCTTTAAAATTGATTCCTTCATCTAAACTTAAACTAAATAGAACTGATTTATTTCTATTTTGAATTAAAACTAAGTCTTCTAATAGTTTAGAAAACTCATTTACCTTGAAATCCTCTTCATTAGCTAAAGCATGTGATACTCCTCTTATATACTTTTCTACTTGTTTCACTTCATTTATTAAAGAGTCTCTATGCTCTTCTACAGACTCTTTATTCACTTGCATTAATAAAAATCTAGTGACAAATAGCCTATTTAAAACCCCGTCATGTAATTCTTTAGCGATTTCCTTTCGCTCTATATTACGCGCTTCTGCTAATACACTGTTTACATTAATAATGGAATCATAATATTTTTCAGTATCTTTTTGAAATAATTTCACTAAAGATACTTCCTTCGCTTTTTGTCTGAACAGAATAATAAAAAAGATAGTTATAGCTAATACTAGTAAAGCACTAGCAACCATAGTGATCATACTTTTCTGATTCTGCAATTGTGCATTTGCCCGTTCTAGTGAATCAGCCTCAAAACTAAGCCTTGCAAAAGTATTCTTGATCACATTATTCTCATCTAGAATAAGTTTATTCAACTCCTCGTATCTCACAAAATTGGCATTATATTGCTCTTTTTTGTATTTTAATAGAATGATAAGAGTCTCTTTTTCTAATCCTAGATTATTCTTTTGACGAGCATATTTTAATACCTCGTTTACAAGTTGATTTCCTTGTTCTTCTTTTTTAATTAGATAGAAATACTCTGCTAAAAGAATTTTATACGAATTATAATCCTGAAGATTCTTATTCTTTAATTGTATATCAATTGCTTTGACAAGATTCTTTTCTACATCATCATAATGCTTACTTTTAATATCAGCTTGAGCTAAGTTATACAACAGATGTGCTAGCATCATAGCTTCAATAGTAGTTTCACCAGTAATATAATTTTCAATTACATGATGTATTAAATCTTGAGCTTTTTTATACTCTCTTTGCTTAATGTAAACCTCTGCTATGTTATAGTAAATAGTAACTTTGTTCAACCTAATTGCATCCGGTAAAAAAAACTTAGTGATTTCTGGGTTCTCTAAAAGCTCTAAAGATAAATTTAATTCTTTTAAAGCTTCTGGTAATTGCTCTAGACCTACTAAAGCATTAGCCATAATAACAGATTCTGAATACTTAATACGAGCATCTTTATGCCCTTTATTAGTACTCATTGCTTTTAAAATCTGTGATTGTCCTTCCGTAAAGATTTTATTATTCAAAAGCACAATTGCTTTATGGGAATAAACTTCTTGTAAGTTTACAGAATCATGAATAGATTTAAATAAGAATTCAGCCTTAGTATAATTATAATAAGTACTATCAATCAAAAAGCTTTGGGCATACCTTTGACCACGTAAAAAGAAGGCATGTGCTTCATTTTTCTTATCCTCTTCTCTTCTAGATCGCTTAAATAGTTCTTCTATATATTTTTTATCTGCATTCGTTAGTAATATATATTTTCTTAGAACATCTCTACTTTGCTCAGTATTCTTTAAGCTCAGTATAACACTACCTAAAGAGTCTGCAGCTGCTTTATCTTTATCAGTAGGATTAAATCTATTATAACTTTTAATGAATGTATTTATATCCTTTAAAACTAACTCGTCATTATACGTTTGAGTCTGTGTGCAATTAGTCATTGAAAAACAAAGACACAGAATAGCACAGTATAAGGCATTTATTTTAGACACAAACAACAAGATATAATAAAAACAAAGCAAATATATAGAACAATTAGTAATTACTTAACTAAAAACAAAAACTATCTAATTATCTATTAATCATCAAATATTAAACAAAATACTCAATATAAGAACAGCACTTACCTCAAGTTAGCTAACTTTCTAGAAATAAATTACAAATAGTACTTTTGTACCATTCTGTTTATTATTAATGATAAATAGTTTTCCCTCTATAATCTCTATTCGTTCTTTTACACTAGATAGTCCTGATCTATTATTCATTGCTTTAGTATCCAAACCAATTCCATTATATGTAATCGCTATTTCAAAACTTATAGGGTTCTTATACCTAAATTCTACTAAACAATTACTTGCATTAGAATACAAAACTACATTTAACAAAACTTCCTGGATGGAACGATAAATGTTTATTCTTTTTCTATGATCTAGGGCTTCTAAATCTAGTTTTGAATCTATTTGTATACTGAAGTCAACATGTGATTGTCGTTTTTGTACTAAGATAAGTTCGTTTAATAGCTGTTGAAACTCTTTAACTTTCCCTCCCTCCTCATTAACAAGACTATGAGATACATTTCTAATATAACTTTCTACTTCGATAACTTCATTTACTAAAACATCTTTATGATTATTAATTTCATCTTTCTTTAATTGCATTAATGTAAATCGAGTTGCAAATAACCTATTAACAACACCATCATTTAATTCTTTTGCAATTATTTTACGCTCTCTATCTTTCGCTACAGCCAAATAGTTCTGAACATTTATAATAGAGTTATAATATTGTTCAGTATCTTTTTGAAACATCTTAATCAATCCTATTTTCTTTATCTTTAAATGATATAAATAAGTTAATAAACTAATAGCTACAATCACAAATAAACTAATAGTAACTATAGCTAACAATCTATTACGTTCTAATAATGCTTTATTCAATTCATTCAAAGAGTCCGCTTCTTGTTTTATCTTTATAAAATTGTTCTGAGTTAAATCTCCTTCCCCTTTAATCCGCTTATTTATTTCAACATATTCAATAAAAAACTGATCGGACCTATCTAAATCATAAGAAATTAATAGTTCTAGCGCCTTCAATTGATTTTCAAAATCTCCTACACTACGAACTTCTTTTAGTGTTTTTTCAACTAAAGAGAAACCTAGTTTTTCTTGTCCTGCTAACAGATAATATTCAGCCAAAACTAATTCAGCTTTATGAATAATAATTCTGTTCTTATTCTTTTCGCCTATTTTTATTATGCTATTCAACAAAGTATCTACTCCGTTGTAATCATTAGTATTTAATTTAACAGAAGCCAAACTAATCGCTAAATACGCATAATATCTTTCACTCGTTATATCATTAAAATCTATATACTTATCTATGCCCTCTAATAATAATTCTTTAGCCTTACTATACTTTTCTTGCTTTATGTAAACATCTGCTACACTACCAATTAAAAAAGTTTTACTAAGATTAATATATACTTCAGATTCTTCTAACAGCATTGTTTTATCTAAAAGTAATTTAAATGCATTATTATAGTAATGCAAAGCATCCTCATACAAACCTAATCCATTAAAAGCATGTGCAATCGTAAAATATTGCTGATAGCGTCTTCGCATAGGCATGTCTTTAATATTATAGCGAAGAGATTTTAGAATTTGTTGTTCTGCCTCAGCATAGACACCATTTTTATTTAGTACCAGAGCCTTCAGATAATAGGTATAACTTATATTTAAAGAATCATTTTTTATAAGATATAGCTTTTGAGCTTGATTAAAATAATAGTAAGCACTATCTAATACGAGATTATTAAAATAATGCTGACCGGTTAGCAAATAAGCATTTGCCACGGCTACACTATCACGATCATCTATTGCATAGTTATATAACTGATCACAATACTTTTTACTAGCCTTAGTCTTACTAATGTACTCTTTTATTAATTCTCTATTTTCAAGAGAATTAGGCAATGACAATACATGCATACCTACAGAATCTGCTTGTTTTAGCATTAAGTCATTTACCGCATCTGCATTATAGTTTTTTACAAATTCCTTTATAGAATGATTTAGAGTATCATTCTGTTTTGAATTATCACAACTATACATGACAAGTACTAATACCCAGAGAGGAATAATTAGGTAAAGAAATTTAGAAGTCATTTTTAAGTGCCTATATATTAATTATTTATTCAGCTAATTATTATTATATAACTAAAAGAATAAGGTATGTAAATATAATAGTTATATACATTCACTACCTTTATAACTAATATATTCTTTTTAAAAAACAAAGAACACACTACATAATTAATAAAAAAGCACTCTATTAAAGAGTGCTTTTTTATTAATTATGTGGAAATATTTTTAAAGTCTTACTTGTATTATCCCTAGTGCTTTCTACTAGTTCTGGATGTTCATTTAATTTTAATCCAAAAGTAGGAATCATTTCTTTAAATTTAGCTTGCCATTCAGCAGACTTAAATTCTTCTTTAAAACATTGAGACAATAACTTTAGCATAATAGGTGTAGCAGTTGATGCTCCAGGAGATGCTCCTAATAAAGCAGCGATTGATCCGTCAGCGGCACTTACAACTTCAGTACCAAACTGCAAAATCCCCTTGCCATCCTTATCTTTTTTGATAACCTGTACACGTTGTCCTGCCTTTTCTAATTTCCAATCTTCCTCTTTAGCATCAGGGTAGTATTCTCTTAATGCTTCATAACGAGATTTTGAAGACTGTAATACTTGTTCTATTAAATATTTTGTCAGATCCATATTGCGTAGACCAGCTCCTAGCATTGGGCCAATGTTATTAAGCTCTAATGATTTAATTAGATCCCAATATGATCCTTTTTTCAAAAACTTAGTTGAAAAACCAGCATATGGTCCAAAAAGCAATGAATGTTTACCATCAATAAACCTAGTATCTAAGTGAGGTACTGACATCGGAGGTGCTCCTACAGATGCCTTTCCATATACCTTAGCCATGTGTTTTTTTACAACCTCAGGATTACGACATACTAACCATTCTCCACCTACAGGGAAACCACCATAACCTTTACTTTCGGCAATATCTGCTTTTTGTAATAGCAAGATTGCTCCTCCTCCTGCTCCGACAAATACGAACTTAGATTTAATTACCTTTTTTTGTCCCTTATTATCTGTTGCGGATACAGTCCAATCAGAACCAGTTTTTGTAATATCTTTAACCTCACAGTTAAAAGTCATATTAACACCATCTTCATTCATCAAATGGTCAAACAACTGACGAGTAAGATCCCCAAAGTTAACATCTGTTCCAAAATTCATATGTGTTGCAGCACATACTTCATTTTCTTTTCTGTTTTCAATAATTAAAGGAGCCCATTCTTTTATCTTCTCTTTATTATCAGAGAATTCCATTCCTTGGAACAATGGATATTTTTGAAGTTCATTATAACGTTTTCTTAAAAAATTCACGTTATCTTCTCCCCACACAAAACTCATATGAGGTACAGTATGGATAAAATTACTTGGATTTTTAAGGATTCCCTTATTTACCAAATAAGACCAAAATTGACGAGAAACTTCGAATTGCTCTACAATATTGATTGCCTTAGAAGCATCTATTGTACCGTCTGCTTTTTCAGGCGTATAATTTAATTCACAAAACGCAGAGTGTCCAGTTCCGGCATTATTCATTGCATCAGAACTTTCGGCAGCCGCACTGTCGAGACGCTCAATAACCTCAATTTTTAAGTTTGGTTTCAGCTCTTTCAGTAGGACCCCAAGAGTAGCACTCATAATACCTGCCCCTACCAAAACAACATCAGCCTCTGATTTTTGTATACTTGACATTATATCGGATTTATTTATATGCAAAACTAATCTTTATTTAAGAGAAATTATCTACAACTAATCTTAAATAATCATAAAATTAAAAAACATTTATCTTCTCATATAGTCTTGGAGAATGATAGTCGCTGCTATCTCATCTATCAACGCCTTATTCTGCCTTTGTTTCTTTTTAAGACCACTATCTATCATTGTTTGAAAAGCCATTTTAGAAGTAAATCTCTCATCTATTCTTTCAACAGGCATATCAGGAAAAGACTGGGTAAACTTTTCTATAAAACTATTCAATAGAGGTACTACTTCAGATGGTTCATTATTTAGACGTTTTGGTTCTCCAATGATCACCTTCTCGACTTTTTCTTTAGAAAAATAGTCTTTCAAAAAAGACAATAATTGCTCTGTATCAACTGTAGTTAATCCAGAAGCTATAATTTGAAGTTCATCACTTACAGCTATACCTGTACGTTTTTTACCGAAATCAATAGAAAGCAATCTTGCCATTTTATGTTATATGTTTTTTAGTATCTAAACGTTCCGTATTCAGATGTGATTGTCAATTTTTTCTCTTCTGAAGCTTCTACTCTACCAACTATCTGTGCTTTTACATTAAAAGATTCTGAGATAGCAATTATATCAGCTGCCACTTCTGGTCTTACGTATAATTCCATACGATGACCTGAGTTAAACACTTGATACATCTCTCTCCAATCTGTATTAGATTGCTCTTGAATAAGCTTAAATAGCGGCGGAACAGGGAACATATTATCTTTAATGATATGTAAGTTATCCACAAAGTGAAGAATCTTTGTTTGAGCTCCTCCACTACAGTGAATCATTCCATGAATATCATCTGATTTATATTTATTCAATATTGATTTAATAATAGGTGCATAAGTACGAGTAGGCGATAATACTAACTTACCAGCATCAATAGGAGAACCTTCTACTGCATCAGTCAAAAGTACTTTACCTGAATATACTAATTCTTCTGGTACTGAAGAATCATAACTTTCTGGGTATTTGTTAGCCAACGAATGATCAAAAACATCATGTCTTGCTGATGTTAATCCATTACTTCCCATACCTCCATTATATTCTTTCTCATACGTAGCTTGACCAAATGATTCTAAGCCTACAATAACGTCACCTACTTGGATATTAGCATTGTCAATAACATCACTTCTCTTCATACGAGCAGTCACAGTAGAATCAACAATAATTGTACGAACTAAGTCTCCTACATCTGCAGTCTCTCCACCTGTTGAGTGAATCGTAACTCCAAAAGACTTTAGCTCATTAATTAATTCTTCTGTTCCATTAATAATAGCAGAAATAACTTCTCCAGGAACTAGATTCTTATTACGTCCTATAGTACTAGAAAGCAAAATATTATCTGTTGCTCCTACGCATAATAAATCATCTATATTCATGATTAAGGCATCCTGAGCAATTCCTTTCCAAACAGAGATATCTCCTGTTTCTTTCCAATACATATATGCTAAAGAAGACTTTGTCCCTGCACCATCAGCATGCATTATTAAACAATAATCCTCATCTCCAGTTAAATGATCAGGTATAATCTTACAAAATGCTTTTGGAAATAATCCTTTATCAATGTTCTTAATTGCATTGTGAACATCTTCTTTCTCTGCAGAAACCCCGCGTAATGCGTATCTATTATTTGAACTCATAAATGTTGTGTTGTTTCTGCAAATTTAGCGCTAATGTTCATGTAAAGCAATCTTATTTTTAGTGAACTTTTCTCTTTTTTTAGTTAAGATTACACTCTTGAATTTTAAAAACAAAAAATCCACCCTTAAAGAGTGGATTTAAATTCTATTTAAACTACAGTCTAATTAGATTGTTTTTAATACTTCGATTAAAACATCAATATCTTCTTTTGTATTCTCATGTCCAAAAGAGAGTCTTAAACTTGGTTTCTTTAAATCTTCTTCACATAAGAACTGTGATAATACATGCGATGGTTTTTGGCTTCCTGATTGACATGCACTTCCTCTAGATACTGCTATTCCTTTCATATCCAACTGGAACAACATCATTGCTGCTTTCTCTTCAGATAAAGGCAATAATACATTTAAAATATTGTAAAACCCTACATTGTTTCCATTAAAACACACTTCTGGGAATACCTCTACTAATCTTTCTTTACAATATTCTTTAATACTAGTGATATGTGCTCTTTCTTCATCTAACAACTCATAAGCCATTTCTAAAGCTTTTGCCATACCTACAACTTGATGCACTCCTTCAGTACCAGCTCTTAGTCCTTTCTCCTGTTCTCCACCAAACATAACTGGCTTCAAAACATTCTTCTTGCGAATAAAAGCAAATCCAATTCCCTTAGGACCATGAAATTTATGCGCACTAGCCACAATAAAATCTATTGGCGTTTCTGATAAGTCTAATTTAGCCTTACCGATAGACTGAACTGTATCACAGTGAAATAAGGCTTTGTGTGCTTCGCATAATGCCGCTACACGTTTTAAATCTAATTCTGTTCCTACTTCATTATTCACGTGCATTAAAGTTACTAAAGTGGGAATAGACTCATCTTTTAATAGTTTCTCTAATTGACTATAATTAATTTCACTCGTAGGTAGTATATCTAAAAAGACTAACTCTACTCCGAACTCTTCTTTTAATTGTTTTACTGTATTTAATACAGCGTGGTGCTCTAATTTTGTAGTGATAATTCTCTTAATTCCTAAATCACGCACTGCAGAACGCAATATCCAGTTATTACCTTCAGTTCCACAAGAAGTAAAGATAATCTCTGAAGAGGTTACATTAAATTGCTTAGCTATTACTTTTCGGGCATTTTCTACTAATGCCTTAGCGTGTCTACCGATAGCATAAGTCGAAGAAGGATTTCCATAATCATTTCTAAGAACATTAACCATTTCTTCGATCACTTCTGGACGTACTGATGTAGTCGCAGCATTATCAAGATAAACGTGTTTCATTTTATTGTTTGTTGGTAAATTATTGTTATTCTCTTTTAAAAAAAGAGTCGTTTTGTTATGTCTTTTAGTGTCACGTGAACGCAAATGTAATAAAACTCGCATTATTAGTACAAATCAAATTACAACTTTTCAATTGTTTGGCAAATTTAATGAAATCTACCTTTTAAACCTTTATCCCTATTGTTGTAATTCTATCTAAATTCGAATAATTACAGCTTCTAAAACAAATAATACCTATTTTATTTACATCATCGCCTTTCATTCAGATAATTCCCCATTTGATGGAGAATATGAAGTATTTTCTGTTGTTCTAGTCGATCTGGTCGATTTGTATATTCTGTTTAGCCAATACCTTTTTAACGATTATCCCAAAAAATAGTAGATAGACAAAACACAATAAACTAACGATATAAGATTGGTGAATACCTATCATATCAGCTACTTTTCCTTGTATTGGAGGAATAATTCCTCCTCCTAATATCATCATGATTAATAGAGACGATCCTTGAGCAGTATATTTACCTAAACCGATAATAGCAATATTAAAAATAGCTGGCCATAATACACTACATGCTAAACCACCTGCTAAAAAGGCATATATAGCAATCATACCCGTGCTAAACAAACCAACTAACATTGCGAATAGCCCAAAAAGACTAAATAGCATTAATGTTCTCGCAGACTTATTCTTTGCCCAATACGTTAATACAATTTGTAAAACAACACAGATTGAATAATAATACAAAGGTGTCACATCATTCCCTGCTAAGTAATTAGCTCCTAAAACAGCAAAATATGCTAAGAATGGGACAACGATCATCGCCAATAATTGTTTCCCTTTAGATAGATTAAATACGCTCACAGCACCTGCCCATCTCCCAATCATTAAACTCCCCCAATACATAGATATATAAGGAGTTATCTGAGAAGACTGTAGATTTCCAAACTCTTTTAACTTCAACAACTCCCCTAAGTTACTTCCAATACTTACTTCAACACCCACGTAAGCAAAAATACCAAACATCCCTAAGAGCAACTGTGGATATTGCATTGCTCCCCATCCTTGTTTATTCTTTTTACTATTTCTATATGCAAAACCAATACTTCCGCCTATTACCACTAAAGCAGCCGAAAGCAACATAATGCGTTTATTGTCTAAATTTTCTTTTATTTCAACGATTTGAGAATCTATGAATGCTATTGCTTTCTCTTTTTCAATTTCCTGAGACACATCCACCTTATTACTCTCTAAACTCGCTTTTTCTTTAGCCAATAGCTCTATAGGTTCATTAGCTGACTGACTATATGTATTAAAAACAGGAATATATATCAACATTAATAATAGTGTCATTATAACTAAAGTCCCGATCGCTTTCTTTGCCGGTTCCATAGGTTCAATACGCACACCATCAGGTATCTTTTTTGAAAACCTAAATAACATTGCCGCAATTACAAATAGAGCACCTACTCCAGCATAAAGCATGGTCATACTCGACAAGCTCAAATGTTGTATCTGATCATCTGTAAGTGCTACTGTACTTCCAAATAAAGCAAATGCCATTAATAATGGCCCTATGGTTCCTCCTAATGAATTAACCGCTCCTCCTAAACTTACTCTACTCGTTCCTGTCTTAGGATCTCCGACAGATATAACTAAAGGGTTAGCCGCTATCTGTTGTAACGAAAAACCGAGAGCCACTACAAATAATCCTATCAACAAGGCGGTGTAAATATTTACATTCACTGCCCAAATCATTAATCCTGCCCCTAATGCTGAAAATAATAAACCAAATACTATAGATTTTTTATAACCATAACTTGTCACAAGATCCTTACCCTTAACTGTACTTAAGATAAATAAAATCAAAGCCCCTGAATAGTATGCAGTATAAAAAGCAAAATCAATCAATTGTGATTGAAACTGATCTAAGTGAAAATAAGCCTTACAAAATGGGATAAAAATACTATTACCCGCTCCAAAAAATCCCCAAAAAAAGAAAACTGTTACTAAGGTATATAGTGCAGGATAATTAGTTTTTACTACCGAATTATTCATGTGACATCAAGAATTTATTACAATTAAATTAACAATTCCAAATATAGACAAATACTATCTCTACATAAAAAAGACAATCATTTTTTTTATATACACGTTTTTTATCCTGTATAAGCAAAAATACACTACACAAAATGCCAATAACAACACTCAGAAACAATAATTAAAACATAAAAAATTATAATATAGATGTACAAACTATTTTATAGCAATAAAAAAACTATTTTTGCTGTATATAATAATATATTCACGACTGATGAAAAAGTTTTTTACCCTTACAGGTATATCTTTTATGTTTTTACTTACCTCTTGTGATGATGGTAATCTAGTTTATAAAGACATTGATTTTGGCAAAGTCACAGCTGTACAAAGATGTACTACGCCAGGAGCTGATAAGATCTTCTACAAACTTCAGAATGATGAAGCATTAATACTTGTTATTGATGCTGATAACATCATGAGAGATGAGACTATCAACAGAGCTAAAGTTGAAATTAATGGAACAGATACTAGCTTAGATTATAGAAAGTATACTGATAAAGTAGAAGGTACATCTATCTGTAATCTTCCCCCTCCTGCTACGCCTTCTGTTATTCAGAGTATCGCAGCATCACCAGGTGGAACAGTCATAATAGATAGAACCGTACAGATAAATAATAATACTAGTTCTGATAATAACAGTGTCAACTTAATTTATCAATATACATTTTCTTTATTAAATATACATTTTAATCAAGGTGAAACTAGTATTAAATATGATAATATGACTTTTGGTTCTACAACTTATGCAAATAGAACTTTAGCTTTCAAGTTTGATAATAACAACGGTAATGGTTTAAACAATTTTAATTGCAATAACTCATTATACAGTCTAAAAGATAAAGAAGCTCTTATCTTAAATATCACTGAAGATGATCTTCCAACAGAAGCTACGACAGAGAGTATTATAGAACTAGGCGAAAAAAGATCACTGAGCCTAAAACAATATAGTCGTACTGGTATTAATCTAAATCAGGTATGTGAGTACGAAGGGGATATACCTGGATCAAATACTAACAATCCTAATAAATTAGAAGAGTATTGGGTAGCTACTAAAGGACAGATAGTAATCAAATCTAGATGGACTGAGCCTGTAGACGGATCTGAACCGAAATTACTACATGAAATCTCACTAAAAAATCTAACATTCGTAAAATCGAGTAACTCAGATAGAACATTTGTAAAACCTACACTTGCCTTTGGAACAATTACAACTGAGAAAAAGTAATTTTTTAAAGCAATAATTAGATATAAAAGCCACTGTTGAAGCAGTGGCTTTTTTTATTATTACTAATAATATGTAATGTTTTTTATAAATTTTACAAAAAGAAAAGATTGCTAATCTTACAAAAAATGGTACTAAACATCTATATAAAATTAACAAAAAAACACAGGAACCTGAAACCTCAATAACTACAAAAACAGAGAAAATACAGCTTGTCAAAAAAGACCTTACGAGAATATATGTTTTTATGACTCCCCTTTTATATGGCACTTTTTAACTTTTATATCTTCTAAAATTCAAAAAATACTATTACAATAAAATTCAAATATTTTGAATATAATCAATTTTATTCAAAATAACACAACTTTTAGACGAATAAGCTTACTGATATCTAACTATAAATGTATTTATATTTAATTTTATTAGAATTTTAAAACAATTTTAGATAATACTAAACATTTTATATATTGCACATGTAAACAAAACCTAAAAGGTCTTAAATAAAATAATAGTTCTTTATTCTTCAACACTTTTTAAAAGTATTGAAGAAATAAAAGAGTATTGTATTATTCACTTTTAAATTTTGATATTTTCTATAATGAAGATTTTACACAAACGGGCTAAATAAATTATATTAACAAGTGTCACTCTAGAGATACGAGAATAAAAAATATAGATGAGAAATAAATTCACATTTACTGTTGCTTTAATTGCAATTAGTTTGGCGAGCTTTGCACAAGAAAGAACAAATACAATAGATAATCAATTCAATACTTTACTAAATGAATCAACAAATTGGCAAAAATCCAAAATTGTTGAAGTAGAGAAATTGCATCAATTACAAAAGAATGTAAATGACTCTCTTACTAAATTACATTTAACTATTGCTAATAATAAAGACGCTTCTTTAGAGCATAAAGAATCTGTTGAAAGCTTAGCTTCTCAGTTACAAATAACTAGAGATTCTCTTTCGACTTCATTGGCTACTACTAAAAATATAGAAGTATTAGGAATATCTTCAGAGAAATCAACTTTTTTAACGATTGTATGGGCCATTATAGGTATACTAATTATTGTCTTAGGAATAATATATTATCGATTTAAAAGAAGCTTTTCTGAAATTAGAGAAGTAAATAGAAAATTAACTGAAACAGAAGAGGAACTTGAAGAACTAAGAAAATCCTCTCTTGAACGTGAACAAAGAATACGTCGTCAACTTCAAGATGAAATCAACAAAAATAAACCTGTTGAGAAAAAAGAATAAATATAAAAGGGAATCTATTTTATAGATTCCCTTTTATATTTAAGAGACAGTAGCTTAATTCTTTAGCCCTAGCCCCTTTATAACTTGTTTTATGATTGACGACTTCTTTTGTCTTTTTACCTTAGTAATTTCTTCATTCATATTCACTACTCTACTTTCATTACATGAATATTCTTTTTCTAGGTCTTCAAATTCAAAAGAGGGTATAGAACTAGTAATAAATGTTTCTCCTTCTACCTTATTTGTTTTTAACCCAAACCGCATACAACTCTCCTGAGAATCTATATCCCATAAATATTCACCTATTATATCCTCTATTAGATGGTATATTAGTTCTACCTTACTATCCTCTACTTCTTCATACTCTAATTGCTCTCCTCCACTTTCTACTACATAACCTTCTGCTTCGATCACTTTTCTTATCAAGAAGCCATTCTCTGTGTAATAAAGGCTAAACAACATTGCTTCTTCGTCTATAACGAAAGACATTACCTTCTGCTGACTAGCCTTATATGATAATGAAGCCATATCCATAGATGTTATAATTAAAGTAGCCTCCTCTAAGAAGATAATATCTAATATATCTGAATCTTTATCGTTCGTAGTAGCTTTCTTAAAAGTGACCTCTCCCTCACATATTAACTCTCTGTTTAATATTGCTTCTAACCCTATCAAATCAGATTGATAATTCTTATCTATTACTATTCCTCCTATCTGTAGTCCCATATATTATTTAACTCTCTATTTATCGCTTGAAAGATACTGTTTTCTTACTTAAATACACTTGTCTAGTACATAAAAACAGCTGCTAATTACAACAAATAGCTTTCTGTTTTGAATACTATTTATTCCTTAATTTACTTATTATACTATCTATAGAATTATAGTCATATAAATGCCCTTCATAAATAATCTTATCACTCTCAAAATCAACTATCAACCTATATGACTTACTGCCATTAGGATAGATACGAAAATTCAAGAATAACTGATTCCCCTCTTCTCTATGACTCTCTAAATCCAAATCAATTGACGTTGGATCTAACACAGGCTTATAAGTATCTGCTTCTCTAATCATAAAGGTATTTACCCAATGAGACATCCGCATTTCTACCAAACTAGTACAAATTTGATACTTACCTTGACAGACAGTGTATATATGATCCATCTAATATTATATTTTATCAAACTTTAAATTTACTATTTAAAATACAAATATTACTAAATAACCAAATGTAAAAAAATATTATCCCTCTTATTAGAAGCATTTTCTATTATAAGAAATTCTCACAACCTTCGCTCTTGAAAAGAAAGGTTCTTTATCATATTCATTTATACTTCTTTCCAATATTAATTTTTCTTCTGTCAATACAAGAATATCATACTCTTGATAATCATCAGAACACACATCTCTTCCTATACCTAAATACAATTTATCATCTACCATAAACCATTGGTAAGGAGAACGTTCTTCAAGTGTATTATCTATAGTTTCTTTGTCTTGGTAAAAATCAGTTTGAATCATAATTTCATGTCTATGAAATTCTAAAAATTGTGGAGGATAACAAGTATTATCTATTTCTCCAGGAATAACATTTCCCCATTGATCGTAATATATTTTACTCTCTAACTCCCATTTACCTATTAATAATGCTTTATTTTTTGCATGATGGGTAATCTGTACATCATCATTAGAACAAGAAATAAAGTTCAAACACAATGCGATTGAAATAATTAATAAAAGTAACTTTTGTAACATAATTGTTTGTTTTGTAATTTCTGGGCAAATTTATAAGTACAAAACATCTAAGAAATAAGACAAATGTCCTACCAGTAAATAGAGTACAGATATTAACACTGTATTGTAACTATTTATTAAGAAGATTATAAAGCATTAAGCTAACAAAAGCAATCTCAGATAAAACACCCTATATTGGAGACTAAAAAAATAACATAGATTTACGCAAAAATCTAAACGATTTCACAAATAAAGAAAAAATAAAAGCGTTAATTAGCAATTTTAATTTTAAAAAAAATAGTGTTTATTTAATTCTTAAATTAAACTAAAATAACATATTTAGTTTAGACAAAAAACACTAATTTATAATAATAATTAAAACACAGATATACTTTTAAGGTATATAATTTACATTTACAATCACTTAGCTTATACCCTAAAAAGGATCTTTTTTTTCAATTCTTCTCATATTATCAGGAAAACAAAAAAAAAACAGCTATCTCCACTCTCGTTTTGACAACTGTTTTTTAAAGTTATATTACTTATTATTTACAGAATCTTTTTACTACCCACATTATAATAATTACGGTAAGGTGCTAATGCTTAAGAGTAATAAAAGATTAGTTTACTTTTTTATAGATAATTTTAATACTACTCACATTAGAAGCATAACGATTACCATCTTTTGTATCTATCTTGCGTTCAATAATTAATCGATCCTGACTTAATACTCGAATATCATAAATCTGTTCAGCATTTTGCTCTAATGATTTACTGATACCTAAGTACAGTTTGTTTCCGCTTAACATCCATTGTCTAGGAGACCTTTCATTGTAATAATTACCTTGACTATCTTTTTGATTTGAATAATCTGTTTGAATAGTAATGCCTCCTTTATAATAATCTACTGTCTGAGCAGGTACATTTAAATTACTTGCCAAAGTCTCCTTTACTATTCTACCATCTACATCCAATTCTGCTTTTTCTACAAGTTCCCATTTACCAAACATTTTAGAATTATTTTGTGCTTCTTCAGTGATTTGTATATCATCACTAGAAGAACAAGCAGTAAAACTTATAGCAGATATTCCTACAATTAGGAGACTAAATAGAATTTGTTTTTTCATTTCGACTATCAATACATTTATATTTTTGACAAATATATATCGACATATGTGAATTATCCAAAATAAAAACTCAAAATAAATTCACAATACGTGAATAACAGGGTTTTATAACTAACATTTAACAATTTAAATTTTATGCATTTGTTAAAAAATCACACATTGTAATTTTTTCACTAAATAAACTTACTTTAATACCGAATTATTAGAATATAAATAAAGTCAATCTACTATTCGTATAATAAAAGAAACAATGTAGAAATAAGTACAACTTACCAAAACATAAACAAAAGACTGCTAAGACATAAAAAAAGACTCTAGTACATGCTAAAGTCTTTTATAATCGAATAACAAAGTTTTGCATATCTCCTATAACTCCGTGCTCAGCACAGAACCATAGAACAAGCAGTAGCTAATCATCCTGTATCTTAAAAAAATTAATTATATCTATTGTATGCAATTTCAAATACTAAGTCATAACTTCATCACCATCTCATGTTGCGTTATATAATGTTCTAAGCCTATCCTTTTTAAGAAAGAAATTACATCCACTCCTTTATCATCTACATTGGTAATCAGAATTGGAGTTTCTAAAATATTAACCACATCATTCACGAGAATTTTTGCGATGCCTTTATTTCGGTAAGCCTTATCTACTGCTAATTGAAATATTTTACCATTACTTTTGTGATAGACTACATATCCTACAATGTTACCTCTCACTTTAGCTACTTTATATCGAATATCCTCTTTAATTTTTTCTAATACAACGATCGAATTTTGCCAACTTGGTTGGATATCCCAAAAAGGGAGAACTGTGTTCCAGCATACTTGCTCTACATCTTCTACTACAATATTAGCTGTCTTATAATGCACTTCACGTGGTTGTCCTTTAAAGCACAATAAATCTCTACTTATATTATATCCTTGAGCTTTATAAGCACGAATAGCTTTATCATTTCCTTTAATGACCTCAAGGGATAGATTTACAGTATTCCCTGTTTCTTTCCAAATAGGAATAGCATAACTGTACATCTGAGCGACTAAGCGTTGCCCCCTATACGCTATTCTCACTCCCGTACCTGCGTTATAGAAATAGGGTTGCTCATCTACTCTCTTCACTCCTGTTAGCATAAAAGCAACTAACTTATCCTTATCAAATACTCCGATAGAATAATCTAAATCAACCAAATCACTAGTAAGTTTAAATGCCAAGCTGTCTTCTGTTAGGTGAAAGGGAAGTATATAATCTGAAAATGAATCATTAAATACTTCTGTGAGCTCGCACACACTTGCTTCTCTAAGACTTCTAATCTTCATATCTTCTTGTTACTTTAATTTATTATATTCCTCTTGTAACAAACCAAAAACAACAGAGTCTTCTATTTGTCCTCCTTTTACATAGTGACTCCTCAATTGTCCTTCTCTAGTAAATCCAAATTTCTTCACTGTATTTAAAGAAGCAATATTATCCGGGCTAATAAAAGCTTCTACACGTCTTAACTGCATAATTTCAAATCCATAATGCAAGACTGCATTTAAGACTTCACTCATCACCCCTTTTCCTTTTGAGCTATCACTATACAAGCCATAACCTATCTCAGCTCTATCGTGTTCTAAATACCAAGTGTGATATCCACAATATCCTAATATATTCTCAGTTATTTTATCAATGATTAAAAACATCAAATATGATTTATTATAAGTACGAAAGCCATAAATTGCTTTTGTTTTTTCTTGTTCTACTTCCTCTTTAGGAATGCCTATATAATGCAAAAGCTCTTCTGCAGTAGCTAATCTTAAAAAGTTTTGATAAGCCTCAGCTTCTAGTATTCGCAATTTAAAACGAGAAGTTTCAATATAATCAAACTTATATTCTCTCATATATTCTTTTGTTTCCTCTAAATATAAGAGATTAATAGCATCCGACATTAACTCAGCATCAAAAAAGATCATGAATGCACAAATCTTGTGATTAACACAGCATAAAACCTTTCTGAATAGCCAACGACAATGAATAAAGCAGTCAAAATCCTGTCCAATATACCTGAGCCCCCCTTATTCTAAAAACTGCCCATGCTCATTCTTTATACTTATCCATATTCAATGGATAATATAGATAGAGAAACCTCATTTATAAATACCGATAAGAACAAAGCCTCCCATATCCATGTTTTTAGATCCACGCTGTAAACAATAAGATAGAACGAAGTATAAGACTTAGTACTTAACCACTATTAACCTACTCACTCCCTTTGTGCCTCTACAGACTTTAAGACTTCTAGTATAGATTTATTTTCATAAACCGACTGTTCGTCTGACTGCGACTCTGGAGTCTTTACATCAAGGGTATTATCGCTTTTCAGTAGTTCTCTTTTTACTTTGCGCGTAAAGCCTGGAGGTGTCCATTTTTTGAGTTTATTATTCTTTATATCTTCTTCCTCTTGTACTCTCTGTACACGCTCTACTCCTATCCCTATAAGCTTTGTAGTAGTTGCTTCTGCGCACTCTAGCGCATTACATTTCTCATATACCTCACTTGGTGTTACTACATTTGCCTTCTCTACATTCTTTTTTACTTCTTGATTTTCTAATAAATTATCAACTTGTAACACTACTTCTTTTGGTTCTTCTGTGGATAGCAAACCAGCATCGCTATTCGTGCTCACATCTTGTTCTGTGCTCAAGGGCGCAAGTTCTTCCTCGAATGCCATTACCCCGTGAAAACAGCTCGTACTATGTACTGATTCGTCTTCGGCTTTCCACATACTCCATAAATATATTCTTCCGAAATCCCACCCTTCTGGAAGGCTAAAATGGGCATATCTATCCCCTCTCTTACCAATAGCAGGTACACTGACAAATTGATTTAGATCATCGTGATACGCCATAATAGTCAGTAAATCTGTTTCTAATGTTAGTGCGTTTACTAGACTATTATCCCATTGCACTTTATACTTACCTGTTTTTAGGCGATTAATTTTTTTAATTACAGCAGGCGCTAGACTTCCTATAGATAGCAAGACCTTGTCTATCTGTACATATTGCTCTCCTTCATACATTGCTATTCCCTGTTTCATCAGCTTTGAGATCATTTGTTCTTTTCCATTAATCCACTTCTTCCCATTATATATCGCAGGGCAATGCGCATTGACAAAATGCTTAAACTTACTAGAAAAAGTAGATACTAAACTCAACTTATCCCACTGTTTTAGCTGCTTATCAGTTGCTTTTTTACTTGACTTTAGAGGTTTAGCGCGTAGTATATTTCTTCCTCTCCACATCACGCCGACTACCGTCCCTACCTTGCCGACTACAGCTCCTAATATTCCTTCTTTAACTTCTGCCATTATTTCTAGTTTTTTGATTACTGCAAGTTATAAAACACAGAAATACAAGTTTTTAACCAATCAAAGAAGTTTAAAAAAAGTTTTTCCCTTAGTTTACTGCACTTGAGCGAAATTCTGATTCTTAACATGAAGAGTATCAAATAATCTAAAACGTCAGATAGGGAGTATTTGGGATTCATTGCTACTTAATAGTAACGAAATATAAAAGATGAATAAACGAAGTATAAAAGGTCTATACATGGGTTAAATTTGATTAGCCCCGTTATAGTCCTACTATTGTCCTAGAATTGTCCTAGGGTACAACATTAACACCCTATTTTGTTGGGGTGAGAAGGCTTTTGACATAAAATGAATATTTGGCAAAAACACTTTAAATAACTAATTTACAGCAAATTACACAAATATTGTAATTAAAAAAAATACTCTAAAATTAGAGTTTAGTATTAATAAACAGGCTTTATAGGGGATAACCAAATTAAAAAATAGATTTAAATGGCTCTAAAAGTAATTTTTTTGATAATAAAAGGAAGGTTTCAAAAAAAATATCGGTTTATTTCTAATAACCATTTTATGTACAAGAGGTGTATAAGCTACTCAATACTTAGTTTAACCTAGATTAAAAGAGGTCTTCTTGTAATCAATCGAGTAAAATATAGTCTGCTAGAATTAATATTTTTACTAAAGAATGCATCCTTCCACAGTTCTAAAAAACAAAAATCAAGCAGATCAATTACATACTCCCATAGATAGACTTATAAATGTAGGGGATAAATTAGTTAACGACCTAGGCCTTACCTTAGAACAACAAGGTATCCTAAAAAGTAGAGTTGGAAAATCACTGTCTGGCTACCTATCTACTGATGATATCTGACAGGCTATCTATAAGAAGTATAACCTTCAGTATGAATATTCTGCCTAGTATAGACTAGAAGCTAGATCACCTATTAGCATACTATCCTTCTATAGGGAGAACAGTGTTCGTATCACTTACATCAGCACAGTCATAAATACCTTATATAATACAAGAGGCCGTCTACTTAGACAGCCTCCTTCTTACTTATATCTATTAGCAGATCAGTTCTACCTTACCGCTTACCACATCATAATAAGCTCCTACTACTCCTATCTTCTCTTCTTCGATCAACTTAGTCAATGATGGACTCACTTCTTGTAATTGAGCCACTATGGATCTTACATTTTCTATAGTTACCAACTCTACTAATTCGGCAGAGGATAAATCTTCTCCTGCGTGTTTAGCTTTTACTTTATCTACTACTGGGTGTATACGTTCTAAAATTGTGTCTAACTTTCCTAATGTAGTATGGTTACACGCTCCTGTTACCGCACCACATCTACTGTGTCCCAACACCATGATCAACTTACTTCCCACTACATTACACGCGTATTCCATACTTCCGATTACTTCATCCGTTAGTACGTTACCCGCTATTCTCAAGCTGAATATATCACCAATACCTTGGTCTAATACGTGCTCTAATGGAGCTCTACTATCCATACAACTCAAAATAACAGCATGGGGATGTTGTCCGTCTTTCGTCTCTTGTAATTGATGTAAGAAGTTACGGTTAAACTTTAGGTTGTTTACGAATCGGTTATTTCCTTCTAACAATAGTTCTAAACTTTGTGCAGGTGTTGTGTTTGCTAATATTTCTTTTGTAAATGAATTCATAATTAAATAGTTTTTCTGTGTGATAAAATAATATTCTGTTGATTGCCTGATACTTTCACTTCTTTGTGAAAACCTGTTGTTGTAATGAGTATGTTTTTCTCTTTTGCCTTTTCGTTTATAAAGTTTTCTATAAGCTCTAAGACATCTACATGGATATACCCCATACGCTTTGCATCTATAGCCAAATGACAATTATCTGGCAATTGATAAAGCCTGTTTTTAATAGCTGTTTTGTTTAAAAAAGATACTTCCTCTGCTAAAGTCAAGGTATAGAATACTTGTTCTTGTTTTATCTGACGTTGCATAGAGAAGGCCTTTCTTACATTTCCTATTAATAAGAACAATACGCTTACTCCCATACCGATCATCACTCCGACTAATAAATCAGTTGCTACTACCATAATAAACGTAATTATAAAAGGGATAAATTGTGTATATCCTTTGTGCCAAAAATGCATAACGATAGCTGGTTTAGCTAAGTTATACCCCACTAAAATTAGCACTGCTGCTAAAGAAGCCAGTGGAATCATGTTTAATACTAATGGCAGAGTGACCACGGCTACTAATAGGAATATTCCATGAATGACAGCCGATGCTTTATACAGTCCGCCAGCATTGACATTAGCTGATGAGCGCACGACTACTGAGGTCATAGGTAAACCACCTAATAGAGAACTCAATACATTTCCGATACCTTGTACTTTTAATTCTCTATTCGTATCTGTATGACGCTTTAATGGATCTAAGCGATCTGTCGCCTCTATACACAACAGGGTCTCAATAGAAGCTACAATGGCAATGGTTCCGCCAATCATCCACACCGCAGGGTTCGTAAATCCTGCCCAATCTGGAAAGACCAGAATAGAACTGATATCTGATAGGCTATCAAATAAAGGGATAGATACTAATCTCGATGATTCTATCGCTAATGAACTCCCTGTAGATAACCAAAATTGGTTAATCAAAATACCTACTACTACTACTATTAAGGCTGCTGGTAAAAAAGAAACTTTTTTGGTCCATGCCATTTTATTCCACAAGAGTAATATTGCTAAAGATATTGCTGTGATGATAACTGTACCAAGCTGAATAGATGCGAATGATGTAATATCGCCTAAGGCGCTTACTCCGAATACTAAAGGCAATTGCTTAATCAGAATTACTAACCCAATACCCGCTAACATTCCCTCTATTACACTTGATGGAAAATAGTTAGCGATAGTCCCTGACTTTAGAAATCCTAAAACAAGTTGGATTACTCCTGCTATTACTCCTGCCGTCAATAAAAGTTGGAAAGAACCTAACTCTGTAATTGCTCCTAAAATAA
Source organism: Myroides odoratimimus (assembly GCF_038039805.1). GTDB lineage: Bacteria > Bacteroidota > Bacteroidia > Flavobacteriales > Flavobacteriaceae > Flavobacterium > Flavobacterium odoratimimum_B. The sequence goes on along the minus strand of NZ_JBBPHK010000002.1, from coordinate 143,874 downwards.
TAGCTGCTAATCCTGCTGCTGGACCACTCACACTAACGTTAGAGTTACTTAACAATCCTACTACTACACCTCCTATAACTCCAGATATAATCCCCGCAATAGGTGGAGCTCCAGAAGCTAACGCAATTCCTAAACAGAGTGGAAGTGCGACTAAAAAGACCACAAGGCCTGGTGCAACACTTTTCTTAAGTGCCGCAAAACTCATATTATTTGTCATTTTATTTTAATGCTTAGTTTTCACCCCACTACTTCACTTCTACAGCTCAGTACAGACAATAGTTATCCTATTGATTCATTGTATACAAAAAATCAAAGGGTACATTGAATAGTCTCAACGTGTAAACGAACTAAAATGGGATAAGATTAATAAACTGAAATGGCTCTTATTGCGGACAATTAACACATTTGCAATAGAGTATTTCTGTTCTTTTTATAGAAAACACCTAATAGATTAATAAAGAATTAAACATAGCACTGTCTGTACAATATAGAATATACTGCATCATTATTCTTACATACGAATATATAAGTAAGCTATAAAATGTTTCTATTTTATCTACAACGTAGATTATTAAACTAAGCGTTCGGGAGGGGGTAATAAGATGTCGAATTCTTGTGATTCGTACACTAATTTAGATTGTGCGAAGATAGTCTCTAACTTTTCGTTTGTCTCTAATAGATTTAGATTTTGGTTAGTAGATAATGTCCAAGGATGTCCATGATTCTCCTCTTCTGCATTGGTAATTGGTTTTTTATTCTCTTCAGAAATAGTCACAGAAGGTATCTCCAACTCAATACCAGCCAACACCGCAATAGTCGGCGTAGCGATAAAGTTTACGAAGAAAAACAATACGATTAGTGATACATATTTCATAGGAACAAAAATAGTTTTTTTCAAAAAAAAACAATACCTCAACTTGTTAATTTTACTATAAAAAAGTAGTTTTAATTCTAATATAAATCACTAAACATCCTATTTTAAAGAAAAGAATGCACTTAATATGTATTATGTGATTTTTTTCTTTCTTTTTCTTTTTTTCCTATTTAACTGATACGCAAAGAATACTCCTACCAAGGCGCCAATTAAATGTCCTTGCCAAGATACCCCCTCTGCAACAAGGTTAGGAAGTACTCCATAAACAAGACTTCCATAGAGAATAGCGATAATAATAGACACAAGAATTAGTACTACTTGTCGCAAGAATATTCCGCTAAAAAACAGAAAAGAAGCTAACATATAGATTAAACCACTTGCTCCTATATGGCAACTGTTTAGACTGGTTTGAAAATACCCAATGTCTGGAAGTATCCATAGTATAAATCCTGATAATATCCATCCAAATATAAGTACTGTATAAGCTTGCCTTTTGTAAAAAACAAACAAGATAATACTCAGAATAAATAGAGGAAGTGTATTGCTGATAATATGGTCTAAGCTCCCGTGAAATAAGGGACTTAAGAAGATGCCCTTTATCCCTTCTATTCGCCATGGAATAACACCATAACAATGCTGGAATAGGCCTATGTATTGCAGTCCAAATAAAAACCACATTAGCCCGACTAAACCTAATGATGGATAAAAGTCTTCTTTTTTAAGTTTTAGTTCCTCTTTTCGCACAGTACTCTATTTTCTATTAAAAGTACGATTATAATTATCACTATTAAATGACTTTCATAAAAATTTCTTATAACTACGAACCACTTAAATTAAATAGGGCTGACAAATAACTATAAAAAATGGCTACTCCATTACAGAGTAGCCACTTCCTAATTATAATAGATGAGCTTTGATTTTATAATTGTACTTTACTCACGGTATCACCATTCGTATCTACCGCAGCCTCTTGCCCTTCTACTTTAGGCATTCTCTTTGTTTTATTTGTAACATAAGCTACTCCTGTATTTTTGTTTACTGCTACAGTATTAGGGTGACTTCCCGTCTCTAATTCTGTAACCACCTCGTAAGTTTTACCATCAACAATAACAGTTTTACCACTTTCTCTATTTGCTAAAACAATTTTATCTTGTTTTGGCAAATAATTTACTCCTAATGATCCCCCTTTAAACTTTACTACTTTTAGCAACTCTCCACTATCAGCATTTAACACTGTTAACCCTGTAGAAGAATTGGTCACAAACAATCTTCTTCCAGACTCATCAATAGAAACATTAATTGGACTTTCTCCACCTGAAGCAAACTTCTTAACCACTTTTTTAGTCTGTGGATCAATAATAGCTACTTCATTTGTACCCATATTAGCCGCATATAGCTTCTTCGTTTTAGTATCAAAAGTAAGTCCTGCTGTGAAAATACCAGTATTGTCAATATATCCTTTTAATACATCTTTATCTCCATCAATGATCCACACTTTTCCATCTTGTTGTGTATCTGATGCATAAATAGTATTCGTTTTCTCATCAATAGCAATTTCTCTATTGTGACCGCTTTCATTCGTTCCTGGAATTACCTTAGTAGCTCCTGTTTTTAAGTCAATTACAGTGACAGCATTAGTAGTTGTATTCGTTCCATAAATCTTTTGAGTCTTTTCATTTACTGCAATACCAAACACAGGGTTTCCATTCACACTATATTCTTTTTCTACAGATAAGTCATTGCCATTTAGTTTATAGACAACTCCTTCTTTAGTTTTAAAATCAATTACAGACGCAACATATACTCCATTGTCTACACTATTATAAGCAACTTCATATAATCCTTTTCCTACTTGTTTACTTTGATCTATTGATTGTGCTGTAGCAGTTGTTCCCATTGCTGCTAATACTGTAGCACTCAAAAACGTTAATGATTTAATGTATTTCATATTGTTATTATTTAAAATTAGTACTTTCTAGTTTAGATAAGCTTTCTATCATCCAATTAAAAGCTTGTTGCCAATACCACGCACCATGCTTTCCTTTAGGATTAATATTCAACTCATAGTTCAAGTTTAATACCTTGTTATTTGTTTCTAAAAAACGAAGAATATCTTCGTCCATTCTAACCACATTCCCATCTCCTTTCTTGCGATTCTCACGTCCTCCTCCATAGATAAAATAGGTTTGTTTTCTTATCTTATCTATTTGACTAGTAGATAAGACATTTACATAAGTATCTAGGTTGTCATCATCTTGCCATATAGAAGGAGAAAACACCCCAACCTTTCCAAATGTATCCGGATAAGTCAACCCTGCATATAAAGAAATCAATCCTCCTAAAGAACCTCCTGCAATACCTGTATGATGGACATCGGATAGGGTTCTATAAGTCGAGTCTATATACGGTTTTAAAGTTTTAACTATAAAAGAGATATAGGCTTGCCCTTCTACAACAGGATTCTTCTGTGTAGGAAAAAAGGAATATTCTTTTTCTCTTAAATTCTTAGCATAATCGTGATCAATTCCAACAATGATATATTGATCTCCATACTTGGCTATAGTCTCATCTACTTCCCATTCCACAGGACCTAATCTACCTTCTGAGGTAGCCTCATCAAACAAATCTTGTCCATCGTGCATATACCATACGGGATAAGACTCTTGACTATAATCATAGTCTTTAGGTAAGTAAATTCTAATATCTCTTACTCTATTTAACTCAGGTATATAGAAATTCTTCAGTATCACTAGATGATCTGGAGCTGTAGATGCTTCGAACTGATCTCTCCATGCAGAAATAGTATTCTTTAATACCATATCTTCTTTAACTTCTACATCGTGTAAATTAATTAATCTACCTTTCTTAGATGACTCTAAAGTCTGCCAAGTACCACGTGTAAATTTATATTCTAGAACTCCTGATGGAATATCTTCAACCTCTACTAGATATTGATTAGATGTCCCTGGTATATTACGCATTAGATAACGTTCATCTTTAGGGTTCCATTGATTAAAATTACCTGTCAAATAAATAAATTCTTCTGTGTGAGCAAAGTCTTCTACCGTGACTTCTACTCTAACTTTAAAACTGTTCTGTGCTTGCAAATTCATAACTACCATTAAAACAATAAACACATACTTTTTCATTCATTATTCTTTATAACTTGTTTACTTTAAACAATCCTTGAGGTTTACCTCCTTTTTGAATCTCAATAGAAGGTGTTGCTTTTAGCATATCCTCTGATAATTCATAGTATCCCAATTTCGTGTCATTTACCACACGAATAAATTTCTTATTATCTATTTTAGACACACCTAATGAAGCGGCTGGCGTTTCTACTAATGACACTCCCTCTATCTGAATAGGTGTTACTGCCTTACTCTTAATATCAATAACTACATACTTCCAGATAGGAGTTAAATTAATTGTTTGAGGATTTGCTAATGGTACATCGTTTACCAATGTTACTATTTTTCCTTTTTCTACATAGATTGTTGAGAACTTGCCTGGTGCTACACTGTTGAACATCGTATTGAAATCTAATTCCCATGATTGGTCTACTTCATTTGATCCATTCTTAATACGTGCTATTTTAGATTGATCTCCTAAACCACCTGTTTTAATACCTTGACACACGAAATACAAATCTTTGTTTTCATCAAAATAATACAATGGGTTCTCATCAACGAAAGCAATATTACCTGTATTCTTTACCTGAGTATCTCCTATCCATTTTCCATTAGTCAAATCAATAACAGCAATATGCACATCTTTAGAAACCCCATCAAACATACCGCCTTGTGCTCCTTGATTCTTTCCAAAAGTGATATCAGCATATAGTTTATTACCATTAATTGCTAAGAAATGTTGACCTATCGCTTTAAAGTTTACTCCTTGTAGACTTAACTTTTTTTCTAATGCATTAATCTGTTCTGCATAATCTCCTAACATTCCTTTTTTTGCCATTCCTACTGGGTCAAAAATCTGTATTTGTGTAGGTTGAGCCCCTTCAAAGTAATATCCTGTAGCATGGTCATTAGTCAAAGTAAAATTACCTGATCCTGCTATTTTGGGTTCTACAGAAATACTTTTAGTAGTATAAAAACCTTTATCATCAAAAATAAACTGTCCTAATACACGAGTATTATTATCATCAAACATTCTATACACTCTATTACCATATTGACGATAACCTCCCATTCCTCCAGTAGCTGTTGTATTACCTGTGGCATTGTCTATTGCTCCTTTTGGTAAAGAGGAATATGCTTTTAAAAAACCGTTTTTAATAGGTCCTTTTCCTTCTGATAAAGTCATCAGAAAATATTGACTCTGTTTCACTTCTGGGTCTATTGGTGTTACAGGACTATTGTCATCTGAAGAAGAGCATGATGCTAATGTCAATGCAAAAGCAAATGACACTGATAATAATGGTTTTATAATTCTCATGTTAATTAAGTTTATAGTTAAGTTTCAAGTAGATACTTCTACCTGCTTTTTGTATTTTAAAATAATCGTATAAATCTTGATTTAATAAATTGCGTACCTCAATTCCTATAGACATTCCTCTATCACTTAATTCGTATAAAGTACCTAGAGTAAGAGAAGTCTGATCAGGAACAATGTTTTTCACATCTCCTTTACTCTTGCCAAAAAGTCCTAAAAAACCATTTGGTTCCATTGATTTATCAATGGGTTGAATGTAAAACTCACGAACGAAATTAAGATTAGCATAAGCTGTTAATCGATCTTGCTTCTTGAAGACATCAGCAAACTTGGCTTCTGCTCCAACATTGGCAAAAAAGAATGGAATATTTGGTACTCTATTACCTTTCAGCCATTTATCAGCAGCTTGCTTAAACTCACCATAACGGATACTCTGCCAAGTAAAGTTTCCATAGAGTTTATAGTTGTTAGCCACCTTTAGACTTAAGTCTCCTTCAAAACCATATCCATTAGCCTTCTCTTTGTTAACGTAAACAGATAGAGGTGGGTTACCCGAAACTAAAACAACTATATCCTTAGTATGTCTGAAAAAACTATTAAAACTATACTGGAAGTTACCCACCTCCTTCTCTATTCCTAAATTAATATTTATACTTTGTTCTGGCTTTAAATTAAAGTTCGATGCTATAAAAATATAGTCACCAAATAACTCTGTATATCCTGGTAATCTCCTTGCATCTTCTACAGAAAAGCGAAGATTAGTTTGTTCTGTTAACCTATACTTTGCTCCTAAAGCCCAACCAAATGCATTATCTGATACATCATGAATGTCTCTAGCTGATAAGTCTACATTACTAGCGGTATTAAGCCCTCTGCTTGAATAATTATACAACTTCACAATTGCATTTGTCTCCAATTTCTTACCCCACCACTGACTAGTCAACCCAATAGCTAACACATTTTTTTTATAACGAGTAGGAAGTTCTATCACCGTTTGGTTTAAATCCTGAATTACTCTTCCATAAGGATCTTTACCCTCTCTTTTAGTATAATTGTAAGTATTATTTAACCAAACTTGTTGTGAAGGATTAATCGTATAACCTATCAATGTTCTTGAAGTAAAGAATGTCATATCTATATCAGCATCCATAGGCATATCTCCTTCTCCTCTATACCCACGTGGCGTGTATTCCCCTAACCAATTATATCTTCCTTTTAAAGTATCAATAGCTTGTGACTTCACTACATTATAAGATAGAAATTGATCTATAGATAATTTATCATTGAATACAGCTTTCTTATATCTTAATGTTGGAATTACGCTGTGTTGTTTATCTTCAATCCCTCCATAAGGTACAGCCATTGAAGTAGGGCTATTTTGAAGCTGTTTATCAATATTAAAATAGCTTATACCTAGTTCAATTTTATCTGCCCAAGAAAGATTATGAGCTCCTAAATAAGCATTTGCAAAGAGATGCTTGTAACGATTGTGAAACAATTTTACCCTAGAATGAGTTTGAGCTAATTCAGGATCCGGAGTATTAATTTTATAATCATTATCAGAGTAATTATAAAACACCTCTCCTCCTGCATATAGATTGTCATTTAGATTATAATGCCCTCTTACAGCAGAGCGGATTGTATTAAATGAACCATATTCTACAGAGGCTCTTAATTGATTACTTTGTATACTAGAAGAGACTAAATTCACAGCACCTCCTAAGGCATCACTTGCTAAGTGTACAGGGATAATTCCTTTATATACCTCTACTTTATCCAATACATCTAATGGCACATTAGAAATATTATACCCTTGTCCTAGATAATTTAAAGGAATACCATCTTTAAAAAAACGAATTGCATTGCCCTGAAAACCATTCAGATTAATATTAGCCTCTGAACCTAGTCCTCCGCCTTGTCTAATACGTACTCCAGTGGTCTTGTTCATCAAATCATTTAAAGAAGTAGGACGAAGTATTTCACTTTTAGTATCAATAGTAACCGCTCTAATAATATCTCGATTACTATTTTGTTGTTCATCTTTAGTTTGAACAATAATATCCGATAAGATAGTATGGTCTTCCTCTAAAACAAATGAATTGCGAATCAAATCTACAGTTTCGAATGTTTGATTCACACTTTGATAGTGTTCAGCAAATACTTGAATAACATAAGACGATGCAGGCTTTAGGTCAAACTGAACCTGACCATCCACATCTGTTATCAGTTGTTGATCGTTTACTATTACGACAGCATTCTTTACCAACTGATTATTGTTATTGGTAATAACGATACTCTTCTTTATTTGCCCCAAAGCTAATGAGGTACTGGCAAGAGCCATCAATAAGGTTACTTTACTAAGCCTGCTCACTTGTTATTTATAATTATTTTAAATAATGACAAATGTAGGCTTATTTATCTCACTAACAAGAATAGTTCTAAATAATTAAATAAAATAAGCTTAAATTAAATACAAAAAACACACAATAAAGAATAATTAAAAATAAAAATTATAGATTTAGAAATTATATAACTCAAGATATTATTTGATATACTAAATAAGAAATAGAATAGTTAAAGTTTTAAATACTCTCTTTGGTGTATATAAAAAAACCTTCTAATCTTATTTTAGATCAGAAGGTTTTTATTATAATTTATTCCTCTTTGTTCCACTTGACAAACCACTTAGCAATTCTACTAAAATTAGTCAAAAGTAAGAATCCCAAAACTAAATTACCAAAAGCACTAAACGCACCATACTCATCATAAAGAGGCATATTTTCATCTCTTATCGCTACTGTAAATCGTTGTATAATCCACGAGATCATATAAGGCAAATTACTCACAATGAGTATTCCTCCAATAATAAATATCCCTACCCTAACAATATCTACAGCAGTTACACTACCTATGGCAATATTATCAGTCTCATAACCTTTACTCAAACAGAAAAGACTAACTATCTTATCTCCATATAACATTAACAGCGTAAATACTACCAACAAAAAGATATGTTGACCTATATCTGATAATGAATGACCAAAGGTATTTTCATCTATCGTAACGATATAGTATACACTACTTAATAAAGACAAAAAATAGGTAAGAAATAAGTAAAACCCTAATAACTTCACTAATGCTATAAACAAATCTCTTTTACTCATAGATACTCATATTAAAGATTGAGAGTATCTAATATACAACTAATTAAGGTATCTTTTTTTAGTTTACTCACAACTATACACCGCTCGTTCCATATCGTGATAGAACAACACAGTCCAATGTTCTGCCTCTGCTTGTATCTTCCACTCCGTACGCCATTTCATTGCCAATTTCCCATCGTAATCACTTTTAAAAGCCATATTAAACTCTAAGTAATTATACTTAGGCAAATTATCCGCACCATAAAATATGGTTTGCTCTTCCTCTTTTATCCAGAATACCTGCATATACGGCGTATGACCTCCCACTACCTCATAAGAGATTTGTTCATCTATACTACCCTGATCATCATTCATCCATATAATATTAGGTAAAGCTAAAGCCTCTTCAAGGATGTCATAGTCAAAAGATATATCATCCATAGAAAGCTCAGCAAAAGCAACCTCTCTGCGTTGAATATAAATATCCGCATTGGGAAAACGTCCTGTATATCCGCTATCTGTCTCTGTTACTAAGCCATTAATATGGTCTTTGTGCAAGTGAGACATCAATACCCTATCAATATCTAAAGGAGTTAATCCTTCTTTTGCTAACAGCTTATCGATGACATACTCACCATTCTCCTGATAACCTAAACCTACGTCAAGTAACGTATTATGGTTATCTGTTCTAATCAAGAACGGCTGAACAGCCAATTGTATTTCTGTGGTTAATACCTTATCTCCTATTGGCAAAAAGTTCTTTACCTCATCTTCATAAAAATCTCCTTCTTTTAGGGGTACTATTTTAATCATTTTTTATTGTGCGTTTAGAAGTACAAAGATAAATAGAAATAAAGAAAAAGGATTGTTCTATTCACAATCAGAACAATCCTTTCTACTATTTTAAAAGTACTCTCTTTAATTCTTCATAATCATTTATCACTGTACTTCTCTTCTCTCCTTGCATAATATCTTTTAATCCTTCCGGAATAGGAATCTCAATTTGTAGCAATTTCTCAATACATTCCGGAAACTTAACAGGATGTGCTGTTCCTAAGAATACTCCTGTAAAATCACTATTTGTCTCTTCTGTATACTTCTTAATTCCCAAGTATCCTACAGCTCCATGTGGATCTAATAAATACCCATTCTTAAGGTATTGTTCTTCTATTATGCCTAATGTAGCTTCATCAGTAAATGAATAAGATGATAAGTCTTTACCTAATTCTTCTGCATTCTTAGCGAACAATTCTAATATACGTACAAAATTACTTGGATCACTTACATCCATCGCATTAGAGATTGTCTCTATTGTTTGCTTTGGCGCATAAGCTTTAGAAGAAAAGAATCTCGGTATTGTATCATTCGCATTGGTAGCTGCGATAAAATGACTGATAGGCAGTCCCATTTTTTGAGCCAATATCCCTGCACAAATATTTCCAAAATTACCACTTGGCACAGATACCACTAATGGCTTATTTAGGTGTTGTAATTCTTTATACATCAAGAAATAGTAAAACATCTGTGGCAACCAACGAGCAACATTGATAGAGTTAGCAGAAGTCAAATGACACTCTTGAAGTTCTTTATCTAAAAATGCTCGTTTCACCATCGCTTGGCAATCGTCAAAACTACCTTCTACTTCTATTGCCTTAATATTTTTACCTAAGGTTGTCAATTGTTTCTCTTGGATGCTACTAACTTTACCTTTTGGATATAAGATAACTACTTCAATACCTTCTACATCGTAAAATCCGTACGCTACAGCTCCTCCTGTATCACCAGAAGTAGCTACTAAGATCGTTACCTTCTCTTTTTTACCTCTGACGAAACTTCTCAGACACCTTGACATAAATCCTGCACCTACATCTTTAAAAGCCAATGTAGGTCCGTGAAATAATTCTAAGGTATATACGTCTTTATCTAAGGGTTCTACAGGAAAGTCAAATGCCAAAGTCTCTCTAACAATTTCTCTTAACTCCTCTTCGGCTATCTCATTGCCCACAAAGGGAGAAATAACTTGATATGCTATTTCGTCTTTACTTAGTTGATGTATATTGTCAAAAAATGCTTTGTCTAATCTGGGAATTTCAATAGGAAAATACAATCCTTTGTCCTCTGCAATACCTTGTATCGCCGCTTCTTTAAAAGAAGTAACCAGTTGAGGATTATTTAAACTATAATATTTCATTACAATACTTTTATACCAATTGGATTAATAGGCGATACGTGAATATCAAATTCATATCCTGCATCTTTAACTATTTGACGCATCGCTTCTGCAACATGCTCTGCGTTTGCCTTTCCTTTGCTTAATGCGAATACAGATGGGCCTGCTCCTGAAATACCACCTCCTAATGCTCCATTGTCACAAGCAGCTTGTTTTAATTGTGCATAATTAGGTATCAACAATGAACGTTTAGGCTCGACAAACTCATCGTGTAGTGAATTACCGATCAGCTCGTAATCAGAAGTATAAAGTCCACAAATCAATCCTCCAAGGTTACCACATTGCGTAATTGCTTGCTTTAATGTCACTGACTGTTTTAATACTGAACGTGCATCCTTTGTTTTCAACTCTATCTGAGGATGAATAACAGTAGCATATAGTTCTTTTGGAGAATCTATATGAACTATATTAAGCGGTTCATAACTATGTATAAAGGCAAAACCACCTAATAAAGCAGGTGCTACATTATCTGCATGAGGTGCACCACTCGCTAAAGCTTCTCCTTGCATAGCATAATAAATCAATTCTTTATTAGATAATGGATAGCCGCATAATGCATTGATGCCATAAACTACACCTGCACTACTTGCAGCACTGCTTCCAATACCACTTCCTGCCTTAATATTCTTATGAATAACAATCTCAAAACCAAAGTTAGGTTGTAGCTTTTCTATTAAAGCTAAAGCGGCAACACCTGCTACATTCTTCTCTACCTCAAGTGGTAAATCAGCTCCAATAACCTCTTTTATACGTACTCCTTTTTCTGCTGTCTTAGTGATAATCATTTCATCACCTACATTATCTAAACACACTCCTAATACATCGAATCCACATGATAGATTAGCGATAGTAGCAGGACAAAATATCTTTATTTCTTTCATCTTATAACAATTTACTTCCTATTCTTATTACATCAGCGAATATCCCTGATGCTGTAACTTCTGCTCCAGCACCTGCTCCTTTTATTAAGAGTGGTTGTTCTTTATAACGGTCTGTATAGAACATCACGATATTATCTTTACCCTCTAAGTGATAGAACGGGTGATCAGACTTTATCTCTTGCAGTCCTACCACAGCCTTACCATCTTTAAGTGTAGCTACTACTTTTAGACAAGCCCCTTTTGCTTTTGCACCTTCATACATCGCTTTAAAGTGAGTCTCTTCTTTCGCTAAAGCAGCTATAAAAGTATCAGCATCTTTTGCCCCCATACAAGACGCAGGTAAGAAATTGGCTACTGAGATATCCTCTTCTTCTACCCAATAATTGCTCTCTCTCATCAAGATCATCAATTTTCTCTTCACATCTACTCCACTTAAATCAATTAATGGATGTGGTTCTGTATATCCCTCCGTTTTAGCTAAAGCTACAACATCTGCAAAAGGTTTAGAACCATTGTATTGATTAAAGATGAAGTTTAAACTACCACTCAATACAGCTTGAATTTCTTTTACTTGATCTCCAGATGCCACTAGGTTTTTAATTGTATCTATAATCGGCAATCCTGCTCCTACATTCGTTTCATACAAGAATGGAGCATTGTATTTCTTAGATAGACCTTTTAACTCCTTGTAATAATCCATTGTAGAAGAACAAGCTATCTTATTACATGTCACCACAGCGATACTGTTCTTCAGATAAGCCCCATACGTCATAGCTACATCAGGAGTTGCTGTATTGTCTACGAAAATACTATTGCGCAAATTCAGTTCTTTTATTTTTGCCAAAAAGCCTGCTTGTGTCATTAACTCTCCACAGTTAGACAAATCTTTTACCTCAGCCAAATCAAAGCCCTCTACGTTAAAGCACATCAATTTTGAATTAGCAATTCCCACTACTCTAATATTTATCTTCAGGTGATCGCGCAAATAGTTATGTTGTTGTACGATTTGTTCTAAGAATTTACCTCCTACATTACCTATTCCCATCACAAATAGATTCAGCTGAACCACTACTTCTTCAAAGAAAGCCTCGTGCAAAACATTCAATGCTTTCTTGACATCTTTCTCTAAGATTACAGCTGAAATATTACGTTCTGAGGCTCCCTGAGCAATAGCGCATATATTGATATTATTACGGCCTAATGCGCTAAACATTCTACCACTGACCCCTTGATGTCCCTTGATATAATCTCCCACAGCAGCGATAATAGACATTCCTAACTCTACGCGAACTGGTTTTACTTTCTTATTCTGAATCTCAAACTCAAAAGCTGTATTAATCACGCGTTCTGCTTTATCTGCATCAGGAGCAATTATCGCAAAACAGATTGAATGCTCTGAAGAAGCCTGTGTAATAAAGATTACGTTGATTTCTTCCAAAGACAATACTTCAAAAAGGCGTTTAGAAATACCTGCTACCCCGACCATCCCAGGTCCTTCAAGTGTCAATAAAGCTAAGTTGTCAATATTCGTAATCCCTCTTACCGGGTTAGGATCTTTACTCCCTTCTATACTCACTAAACTACCCTCTGCTTCAGGTTCGAAAGTATTTTTTACGACTAACGAAATACCCTTAGGAAGGATAGGTGCTAACGCAGATGGGTATAACACTTTTGCTCCAAAGTGCGAAAGTTCCATCGCCTCTTGAAAATTGATGTGTTTAATAATTTTAGCCTGCTTAACCACTCTTGGGTTAGCTGTATAAATACCACTTACATCAGTCCATATTTCAAGCTCTTTAAGGTTCAAAGCTGCTGCTATAATAGCGGCAGTATAATCAGAACCTCCACGCCCTAATGTAGTTACCTGTTGTTGCTCAGACTCTGCTATAAAGCCTGGAACAATAGTCACAGCACATTTATGCTTCTCAAAATATTCTACAATCAATGCGTCTGTCATCTCAAAATTCACTGTCGCCTTTCCAAACTTGTCATTTGTTTTAATAAAAGCACCACTGTAGCCTTGACGACAATCTTCCCCCTGAGCCTTCATTACCTCAGCGATAACATAAGAAGAAAGACGCTCACCATAAGACATAATTAAATCCTTTATACGAGGAGATAACTCCCTTAGCAAGAAACATCCATGTAGTAATACTTCTAATTCATTTAGTTCTCTAATGACACTACTCAGAATTCCCGCTTGCTCATTCACAGGAATTAATGCCCTAACAACTTCTAAATGACGATGACTAATATCCTTAAACTGCTCTACATATTCCTCCTTATGCGCTGCGGCATTAACAGCCGCTAACTGTAGTAAATCTGTTACTCCACTTAAGGCAGATACTACTACGATAACAGGTTCTTCTATATTGTTGATGATATCTATACATCTCTTGATATTCTCGGCATTAGCCACAGATGACCCGCCAAACTTTATTACTTTCATAAAAATTTCATTGATTTGGTTTCTCTAAAATCAGCAATCAATTGATATACTTGACTTTACAAAATAAATAATACAGTCGTTATACTATAAACGACCACAGACTATGGTTATATGTAATTAATGCCCCCTTTACAGGGTCGAAATAGATGATGATGACGAAGATGTCATCGAAATAGTAACTACAGTAGATGTAGCAGTTGTAGAAATATGCGAAGCCTCACTACTAATTTTAGTAGTGTTTAAAACAGGGTTATATGTTCTAAAATTCGCTTTCATTGATAGGGCTAAGTTACCAAATACTTTTTTAAACTCACAAATAAATTGTTAAAACAATTCAAACATTTTTAACAATTTGTTTCTCCAATAACACGTTAATCCCAATAAAACAAAGGGATACACTACTATTAAAAAAGTTACAAAAACAGCCCTAAACAAAGAAACTCCATTGCTAAAAAGCAATAGAGTTCCTCTTTTTTGTTGTAAAAACAGGTGTTTTTATACCTCCTTTTATCTGTAAGTTTCCTATTATTCTATTGTATCATCTGTCAAGTAAGCATATTTTTTTTGCCTATTTTGCCATCTTTCTTCAGCATATTGTCTTAAGTCAACAATCTTATCTTTCTCATCAATAATCTCAAAACCAAGTAGAGTCTCGATAATATCTTCCATAGTGACTAAACCATCTACTTCACCATACTCATTCACCACAATAGCAATATGCTCATGTTTCTCCTTCATCTTATTCCAAGTCGTAATCACATTCAGTTTTTCAGACACAAATAAAATATCTCTCTTTATCTCCTTTAATTGAATATCAAATCTATCTTCTGCTAAATACTCAAAAGCTACTTCTCTCAATACATATCCAGTAATATTATCCTTTAAATCACTATATACAGGAATACGTGAGAAATGTAAAAACTCCTTATTCTTCAGAAACTCTCTTAAAGTCATCTCCTCATCAGCACTCACCATCATAATACGCGGTGTATGGATCTCGTCTATGCGCACAGCATTTAACTTGAATACGTTCTGGATGATCTTGTTCTCCTTCACTCCTAACACTCCTTCTTGCTCACCGATACTAGCTAATGTAGCGATCTCTTCTCTACTGGTAGATGATTCCCCCCCTTTTTTGCTCAATCGCTTAGTTAAGAAAGAAGACATCACTACTAAAGGATAACTGATAAGTACCATAAACGATATAACAGTAGTCATTACTCCATAGATATCCTTAGCATAATTAGCACCTAATGTTTTAGGGATAATCTCTGTTAATACGAGAATTAACAACGTCAATACAGCTGATACTACACCGAAATAAGCTTCTCCGAAAACAGCTGTAGCCTGAGCCCCTACTCCTGCAGCTCCTACTGTATGCGCTACTGTATTTAGAGATAAGATAGCAGATAGCGGTCTATCTACATCTACTTTTAAACCAAGCATTTTGGTTGCTTTTTTGTCACCTGATTCTTCCTTTGACTTTAGAAAGGAAGTTGATAAAGAAAGTAATGTTGCCTCTGCTATCGAACAGATAAATGATATCGTCAAGGCTAGAAACAAGTAAACTAATAATAATGTCATCTATTTTTAAATATATAGACAAAAATATATATTATTAAACAACATCAACAACAATAATGAATCAAAACAGATAAAACAACCACTGAAACGTCAATATCAAATACCGATTATGATATTGAGTTTTTTTTACAACCTTCTTTTACTAAAAAAATGAACTCTACACGAAAGTAATTCTGAGCTTCTCAAGAAAGTTCCATACACTATTACACTATATTTTTGCCTTATAAACAATGACAAATGAAGGCTACTAAAATCAGTTCCAAATTTCTTAGAATACTAAAAAGAGTATCAATTACACTGCTATGCCTTACTGCATTAATCTCTTTATTTATGTTACACCCTCAATTCGGAAAACGCCCATCAGGCACAAGATTAGAAATCATCAAAAACTCTCCACAATACAAGAATGGCGCATTTAACAATACGCATGATACACCTCAAGTCACAAAAAACATTGGTATTGCCCTATATGAGTTCTTCTTTAAAAAGAGTAAGAATATCAAACCTCAGCATCGTATCCCTACTATACCAATCGATTGGGATCAAGTAAATCAACAGGAAAATACTCTAATTTGGTTAGGGCATTCTTCTTACCTAATGCGTATCGATGGCAAAAACATCTTGGTAGACCCTGTATTGAGTGGTAGTGCATCTCCTTTACCAGGAGGTACCCAATCATTCGAAGGTACAGATATTGTCACTGCAGAACAACTACCTAACATCGACTACCTCTTTATCTCTCATGACCACTATGACCATTTAGATTACAAGACAATAAAAGCCCTGCAAAACAAGGTTGGAAAAGTTATTACGGGCTTAGGGGGTGGTGCACATTTAGAATACTGGGGATATACCCCTGCTCAAATTATAGAGGCAGACTGGTGGGATGAATTGGTTCTTGAGGAAGGATTTACGGTAACGGTAACTCCTGCTCGCCATTTCTCAGGTAGAAGTATCGGGACAGCCAACACTCTTTGGGCATCTTTTGCCTTGAGAACACCTCAGCACAATCTGTACCTTGGCGGAGATAGTGGCTATGATACCCATTTCAAAGAAATTGGCGAAAAGTTAGGCCCTTTTGACTTAGCTATTTTAGAAAATGGACAGTATGACTCTGGGTGGAAATACATTCACATGATGCCTGAGGAAGTAGTAAAGGCTACAAAAGATTTACAAGCAAATGTTTTATTTCCAGTTCATTCCTCTAAATTCGTATTAACTAATCACGCTTGGAACGAACCTTTAGATCGCGTATCTGCAGAAGCTGTTAAACAAAATCAAGCTGTAACTACTCCTTTAATAGGGGAAGTCGTAAACTTAAAAAGTATAAATAAAAACCCAACCTACTGGTGGAAAATAGATGAGCATGAAGCAGCAAGATAATTTATTCGGTATCCAAAAAACTTGCTATACCAAAAACAACAAGTCTGGAGAACAGTTTATGAAAGTCACAGGGATATGTATTCTTCTTTCTGGTGAATTAGAGGCATACGACGGTGTGACCAAATACCGCTATGTGAAAGGTGATATTGTACTCTTTAAGAAAAACACACTTATCCGTTTTGTCAAATATGCTTCTGCTACACAACCCTTTGAAGCTATTTCTATAATATTAGAGGATGATATACTCAAAGAGTTTGCTACTAAGAACAAGATCACTTCCTCTACAGTTGCAAAAGAATCCCTGTATAAACTTAGTAATACGAAGTTGTTACAAGATTATTTCTACACCTTAGAATCATGGTTTGAATACCCTATTTCAGAGGCATTGAGTACATTAAAAAAAGAAGAAATCATACATTTGATTCTTCTTAATAATACCACTTATCAGGATGCCTTATTCCAATTTGACAGTCCTGGAAAGATTAACTTAGAAGCATTTATGAATCAAAACTTCCGCTTCAATGTACCTCTTACTCAATTTGCTTTTCTAACTGGGAGAAGTCTTGCTACCTTTAAACGAGATTTTGAAAAAACATTTCATACCTCGCCGAGTAGATGGTTACAACAAAAACGATTAGAAGAAGCATACTTCCTATTGGAAACGAAGCGAATGAAAGCGAATGAAGTCTACCTCGAAGTTGGTTTCGAAACTCTGTCACACTTTTCTTTTGCCTTTAAAAAATTGTTTGGCATACCTCCTACTGCCCTAAAAACATCGTCAATTGAATAATAAAATAGCAGTGCATATAAGCTCTACTATTTTATCTTATGTATGCTGTATAGTATATCCACTTACTCTGGTCTTATCACACCAGAAAATATAACACAATCCTCCACTGCCATAATACACCTCTCCGCCTTCTACATCGGGAATCTCAGAATCTAACTGCATAATGAAGTTCATCTTCTCTCCACTAATTGGACATGTTAGCACTTCTCCGCTCTGCACCCAAGAAGGCTCTCCGCCTATTCTAAATAAGTTCTCTCGGCTATTCGCACTTGCCCAAGATTGAAATACCCAACGTGCATCAGCAGGTGCTATCTGTACTTCTGTTGGTACCATCGCTTTCTCCTCTACCCACTCGATCTTCATCAAATCTCCAATTTTATGAGGGATTCCCTGCTCATCGTGCTGATAAAACACCACACCATTTTCATTTAGCTCCCGTAAGTGACAGCCTAAAACCAATTGAGGTAAGCTAATTGGTAATCCCACTGGTATAGGATTAAGTGTAATCATATGCATAAAGGGATTATTATCATCCTCAGTAAGATATCCTCCCATTTTATAAGTTGTAGATAATGGTGTTCCATTCCACGTAGGATGATCTGTACGGTTTAAATGTACTGCACTTGGCTTGTTTAAATACTTCGGTTCAAACAGAATATGATACGTTTGATCTGAACAGTACCTTTTTACCTTTCCATGTTCTCTACACAATCCCACCCCTTCTAAATAACCATCGATATAATCTGATGAGCTCACATAAGTGCTCAATTCTAATTCTAACGCATGTGGAATAAGGCTTTCTATAGTAGCGATATTCCTTGTCTCTACCAATCCATTAAACAAGTGTATCTTGGTTTCTAAATCAGTATTTGTGCTTAGAAAACGCTCTAAATAAGGAGCTATTAGTTCTCCTGGCAAATTGCGCCAATAGTAATCTGCGTAATAGCTATCCCCATTGGGATTGAGCAAGATTAAATCGTCTATATGTGAATGCAGTATATGAGGTAACTGAATACTCGCATACTCAACCACACTCTCTGCTACAGCACTTTCTTTTTCTTTTAAACTATCAATTGCTATTTTTACTAATTGACCAAAGTCTTTCTCATTTACATAACTTAATGCACTGTGAAAAAGCGTTGAATCCTTCTCATTATTCGTCAGAAATTCTAAGCAGAAAGCATATATTTCTGCTTCGTCCTTCATTAATCCTCTTAATTGATTATAAACATCAGGAGTTTTCCACTCTGTCAATTTAAAATCTATGGCTAATTGTTGTCCTTTACTACTCATTCTTTTCTATCTCTATCCTATTTATTCTAGTTAGTTTTATTGATAGGTGCTTTATACTCCTTGAACAAAGTCTAATCATTGTTTTCCTTGCACTTTGACGCACATTACTTGCAGTTTCTTAGGACTTTCCTAGCCCAGGGCACCTTTTTATCGAAGAATAGTGCAAAGATACCTCAAGCAATCTGCTCGCATCATACAGCAAAACGAATATTGAATTATGGCGTACTTAAAACCGATCTCTATTTTAATAAGGCTTCTATTCTTCGCAAAGCTTCCTCTGTCGAAATTCCATCATAAAAGTCCTTTATAAAGATAGAATCTCCCTTTTGATGAGGCAATATAGTAGGTATTCCCTTGCTATTATCTACCTCAACATTCGTTGGCAAAGCAAATGACGTATTGGGTGGATAATTAGGTAAGTTAGTCACTAACCAACCGAAATAAGTTGTCTTATACTCCTTGTCTTCATAGTGTTCATAGTAGTCTTTCATACTCTCTTCACTTAAACTTACCCATACACCATAATCCAAGTATTGACAAGCATCGTACACATATTGTGTCAACACACCTCTCAAATACCAATGTGTTCCTTTTTCATCATCTATACAACATATTTCTTTAGTCAATTCAGCCTGTTCTTTCTCTTCGGGAGATAAGGCTAAATAAGGGTCCGGTGCTTGAAACACCAAGGCAGGCCAATCCTCGTGTTCTTGCCCACAATCTGCACATATATACTTCATTAGAATGTTCCGTTATCTATTATAAATTGTTGATGTTCTGTTATTTCTCCTTCTAAAGATTCTATCTCTCTATAGATCAGTTCCTCTAGGCAAAAGGCAATTACTGTTCTACTCCAAGACTCATTTTGTAATTCTACAATTTGTCCATACGTCCCTGTATCACTTGGATCAGTATCTATCAGTAAATAATCTCCATTCTTTCCTTCTGCAAAGGGAATCCACTTCGGATTAGCATATCCTGTACACTTAAGTCGAGTATCATAATCAGCTACTGTATCTTCATCTACCTCCTCATCATCAAACAGTTCATTGATACCCTCCCATTCATCTGCTATCTTCTCAAAAGGCAGTAGATCATAATCCCATCCGTTGGCATGCAAACTTAAAGCTGAAGTAACAGCATTCCACTTGACATTCCCTATTTTATAGAAGTTGACTAAAATAGCTGGTAACTCTACTTCGTCTAATTGTTCTACGACAGTGTCTAACTGCTCTTGAGTAATACCGTGAGTTGGGTTATAGTATTTATTATCTGCACCAACCCTATTCTCTATTGCTTTTTTCCATTCATACCATACCGCCTCTAAATACTCGAAATTTTCATCTATAGGAAGTAATGCTACTTCTTCTTCCTGTATCTCTTCATAGGCTTGTAAAGATAGTGAATACAGTTCTCCTTGTCTGATATTATACCACACCGTTACATCATTAAACCTGAATGCACCTGTATCATCTGTATCCCAAAGTTTGATACGCTCAGGCTTATGCTCGTTATAATACTTCATTGCATCTGATTCTCCATTCAGGTTTAATTGACCTATAAATACTGATATCACAGCCGATGTATAATCTTTTACTTTATAATTTACTTCTATGGTATTAATACTTATTCTATCTTTTGAAAAAGCCCTTAATCCCAATGTATGCCAAATATAAACATCGTTATACTCGCCTGTGAATACCTCAGGCACTCCAAATAGTGCGTACAAAGCTTCTTTTGCTATAGGAAAACTGTATAGATTACCATTTATCTCAAACCCTCTTGATGTAAAATCAAACTGTAGCATGTTTCTTTTTATTTTGGGCTAAAATACCATTAATTTCAAATAATAAAGTCACTGAATACATGGAGGAATTTATTATTTTTATAAAAATATCAACCATGAAAACACTTACACTAAAAACAGATCGCTTGATTTTAAATCAACCTCACTTAGGCGATGTCTCTAGTCTTATAGAAATTATGAGAAACCCTGTGTATAGTCAAAACACAACTAATATCCCTTTTCCTTATACTGAAGCAAATGCTTCTTTTTGGGTGAACTTAGCTTTAGAAGGGCTAAAAGAAGGAGATAAATACATCTTTGCTATCCGCTTTAGAGATAACCCCTGTATTATCGGAGGTATCGGATTAGGAATAGATACAGTCAATAACAAAGCTGAAATGGGCTATTGGTTAGACGAGCAATATTGGAATAAAGGATATATTACAGAAGCTGCAAAAGCGTTACTTCAATTTGGTTTTGAAACACTGCATTTAAAGCGAATATTTGCCTCTCACTTCTCACATAATGAGGCATCAGGAAAGATTATGCAAAAAATAGGAATGCAAAAAGAAGGAGTATTAAAGGCACATACACTAAAGGACAATGAATATCTGGATCATGTGTTCTATGCTATTATAAACGAAAAGAGCGTTACTAACCCATAGGTTTAGTAACGCTCTTTATCTCTATAAGACTGTTTAAATCTTACTTATCTTTACATTTTGCGTTTTATTATTGGTCATATTTATTGTTAAATCACCATCAGTTGCAATATTGACAGTCATGGACACCTCTCCATTAATTGATTCAAAGTATTTATCCTTCATATCGTACACCACCACTTTGCTCTCTTTTCCTTTCATCTCTGCAAATTTCTCTGAGGTGCTTTCTGAAGTAATTAAAGACTCAATTAATAGGTAAGCTTTGTTATTCTCTATTTTAGTTAACTTTACACTTTCTTTTACAGTTAATAAAACTTCGTTTTCAGCAGAAAGTTTGACTTTCTTTTGAGCTTCCGAATCGAAAGTATCATTCACTTTAATTGGAGTTTCAGGAAAACCACTACTGTTAAACAAGTCATCTAATAAGGTTGTTAGATCTTCCTCTAAACTTGCGTATTTTTCATTGAGTTCTTTTGTTAGTTTCAATCCTTTATTGACATCTAAGGTACCTGATGTGAATCCCTTAATATCTTTTTCTACATCTGTCCTAACTAATGAATTAGCTTTAAATTCACGTGTTACAATATTGTCTAAGTCTAATACAAAGTCTAATTTATTCTTCTTTGCCTTTGTCCATTGCAGATTATAAGTAGTATTGTTCTCTGTTGTCTCATAAGTAGGAAACTCTGCTCCTTCTTTCTTCAACAATTCCACCATATCTTTATCACCTAAGAGGTTAGTGATTGTGCTGTCTTTATCCTCAGAAGTTATCTTATAATTTGTATTTGCCTTCACATCAAGTTGTAAGACAACA
Source organism: Myroides odoratimimus (assembly GCF_038039805.1). Classification (GTDB taxonomy): domain Bacteria; phylum Bacteroidota; class Bacteroidia; order Flavobacteriales; family Flavobacteriaceae; genus Flavobacterium; species Flavobacterium odoratimimum_B. The sequence goes on along the minus strand of NZ_JBBPHK010000002.1, from coordinate 121,539 downwards.
GATTCTTGTGCCTGTAGTTGCATTGTAGCTACCATACAACCTACAAATAATAGTATTTTTTTCATCTCTTTTTTTATTAAATCGACTACAAGATACTTACTTTTTAACAAAAAACAGCTTAATTAATTTTATACTATCTTCTATTTCCAAGAGTTTATAGCAAACAACAAGCTATGCAAATCCTGTTGTAAGGTTCTTACACTGGCTTGCAGTTCATTATTCATATCAGACATTAGATGAATGTCATCAGATTTAAAAAATCCACCATGACCAAAATAAAGTTCCTCTTCTTTTTTACTGACTTCTTCATCAAAAGCAAATAATAACCATCTATTCTTAAGTGTTTGTATTAAGGATAGTTTTCCTTCATTGCTAAACGACTTGTCATTCAGTACTCTCCAGACAGTGGCTGGAAAAGCATTGTCAACATTACTCTCTTTCCAGACGTTTCCGATTAGACTGCGATAATTCACTAATTCCACTTTCTTGCCTTTGGGATTCAACAACATGAAACCTAATCCCGTACCTACAACACCACCTGCGATATTCAATCCTTTATTTGTGTTGTCATTTGTTATCAAAGCTGTAGATAATGTAACTGCCGCGCCGATCGCGATAGATGCAACTGTAAGTTGAGTATTGGTAGTTCCGTTTTTAGCATCTAATACCCTTGCCAATTGATCATACCGCTCCCCATTACAATCAAGTTCCGCTGCTAAAGCATCTAATTCTGTTTGAAAAAGTTGAGTGATAGCGATCATCTGTTGTGTTGCTTGCATTTTTTCTAAAGTATCCTCACTATGCAAGTATTTAGCCAATACTGGTACCAACCCTAAATGGGATGCTAATGTATAATCGTGTTCAGACAATTTCTGAGCGACTAACTCATCTTTAAAAAGCCTCTCTTCTTCAGTTGTATTATCCAAATAAACAATATTAGGAGCGCAGTAATTCTGTTGTAAAGCTGTTATTTTAGAACTTTTTATTACGGATGAGCAAGAGGACATCACAAATATAAACAGCATACCAACCAATATATTAGATTTAAGCATAACTTTTATTTTTAAACAAAAATAGTTAATTAAAGTTAAAAAATATTAATTAAAACAAAAAACAACCCTGTTAACAAACAGTTATACTCAGTTTTAATAATATCACTATAATCAATAATAAAACAATGCTCTTACTTCAACTATGCACTTGAATTTCTAGATAAACACATTAATCCTTCTATTGGAATTAAATCCATAAAATCCGTTTATTCACTACAAATTCATTCATAAAACAAACAAAAACTACAATCACTATGCTAAGAATTTTATTATTTCATCGATCACTTCTTCTGGCTTTTCTGATAATAAGAAGTGTCCACATTCTTTGAGTTTTACTAATGTTAGATCAGTAGTACTAAGAGGTAAAGACATTTTCAATATTTCATAACCGCTTCCACCTATTCCCAATACAGGTAGAGCTAATTTATTATAGCTTTTACTATCTTCTATATCTTTTGGAAAGGCTTGATACCAAGCATTAGAAGCTCGAATGACTTCTTTGCTATTATAAGCTGTGGCATAAACCTGCTTATCAAAGGCTGTGATACTCTCTTGCTGAATCACTAAGTGATCAAATAGCCAATTGATCACAAGATCCATACGCCCTTCTAATAGCTGCTCTGGCAATTCTTTTACTTGATTAAAAGCTAACCACCACGGATAAGTATAATTACCTCCTACTATGGGTAGCATAGGCAAATGATACATTCCTTCATCAGGATGTGGAGTATCTAACATAATCAACTTTTGAGTCATATCAGCATAATTACAAGCAAAACTGAAAGCAACATGAGCTCCTATATCATGACCTCCAATATAAATTCTATTAAAACCCAATTGCTTAACCAGCTCATAAATATCCTTAGCCATGTTCTTTTTGTCATAGCCTGACTGAGGTTTGGCTGACATTCCCATACCTCTCATCTCAACAACAATGACACAGTATTTCTCAGCTAAAGCGGGCATTATTTTGTGATAAGCCCACCAAGTTTCAGGATATCCAGGCACTAATACCAATGGCTCACCTTGTCCTCCTATTACGCAGTGTATACTTGTCCCATTTACTTCAAAATAACGACTACTAAATCCTGGTAATAAACTTAGTAGCTCTTGATTTAACGATTCTATTTTCATTGTACTTTCATTTAAAAAACACCTGTTACTTACTTGATACATGTAAAACTAAATACTATTTTTACACTATACAACCGTGAAGTATAGTTCATACTTTGCTTTTTAAATATACTTTAACACTATGATGCTAATCAGTCAACTTTCTAAAGAAACAGGTATTCCCATTCCCACGATTCGATTCTATGAAAAAAAAGGATTATTTACCAGTACTGTAAAGCAAACGGTTACAACAAATAACTATGCTTACTATGGTGAAGAAATAGTACAAAAGCTTCAGTTTATTCAGATGGCTAAAGCTGTAGGCTTTACTCTATCAGAAATTAAAGAAGTAATAGATGCTTGGTATGTAAGAGAGCTTACCAAAAAAGCAAAGCTACAAGTGCTCAACCTAAAATTACAACAAATAGATGAGAAGATGAAAGAATTGAAAGCAATGAAAAAACAAATCGCACTGTGTAAGTTCAATATTGAAAATGATCTGTCTAGATAGTTACATTGCATGAGATAAAATAAAAGAAGGGACTCAATTATGAGTCCCTTCTGATGATATCTATATTTTAATGGATTACCAAACAAACATTGGTCTTTCTTCCATCATATCATTTACTTCGTCAGCTACTTGTTCTAAAACAACTTCGTCAGTATGATTCATCAATACTTTGTCAATAAGTTCAACGATAGTTTCCATATCAGCTTCTACCAAACCTCTTGTCGTAATCGCAGGAGTACCAATACGAATACCTGAAGTTACAAATGGAGATTTGTCATCAAAAGGCACCATATTTTTATTCACTGTGATTTCAGCTTTCACTAATGCTTGTTCAGCTTCTTTACCAGAGATATTTTTATTTCTAAGGTCGATAAGCATCATGTGGTTATCAGTTCCCCCAGAGATAATATTATATCCTCTCTTTACAAATGCAGCAGCCATTGCTTTAGCATTTTTCTGAACTTGCATCATGTATTGGAAGTATTCATCTGTTAATGCTTCACCGAATGCTACAGCTTTAGCTGCGATAATATGCATTAAAGGACCTCCTTGGTTTCCTGGGAATACAGCACTGTCTAATAAAGCAGACATCATACGTACTTCTCCTTTAGGAGTAGTTAATCCGAATGGGTTAGGGAAGTCTTTTCCCATCATAATCATACCTCCACGTGGTCCTCTTAAAGTCTTATGAGTAGTCGTAGTGATAATATGACAATGAGGAACAGGATCATTCATTAATCCTTTTGCAATTAAACCTGCAGGGTGTGAAATATCAGCCATTAAAATAGCCCCAACGCTATCTGCAATCTCTCTGAAACGTTTGAAATCCATATCGCGAGAATAAGCAGATGCTCCAGCAATGATTAATTTAGGTTGTTCTTTAGTAGCTACCTCCTGTATTTTATCATAATTTAATAATCCTGTTTCTTGATCTACACCGTAGAACACAGGATTGTATAACTTTCCTGAGAAGTTAACTGGTGAACCATGTGTTAAATGTCCTCCATGAGATAAGTCAAAACCTAAGATTTTGTCTCCAGGTTTAAGACATGCAAAGAATACAGCTGTATTAGCTTGTGATCCAGAATGAGGTTGTACGTTTACATACTCTGCGCCAAATAAAGTCTTAGCACGATCAATAGCTATTTGTTCTACTACGTCTACTACTTCGCATCCTCCGTAGTAACGCTTATTAGGATATCCTTCAGCATATTTGTTAGTCAAACAAGAACCTGCTGCCTCCATAGTTTCTTCACTTACGAAGTTCTCAGAAGCAATTAATTCAATACCATGAATTTGTCTGTCCTGCTCTTCTACAATCAGGTCGAAAATTTCAGAATCTCTTCTCATTTAGTTTGTGTGTTTCGTTAATTTGATTTCAAATGTACAAAAAACGTTTGTTATTTTCAGTCTTAATTATATATTTGAATATACTATTAACTAAGTTCCTTTTTTTAATTGGTATTCTATTCTTTTTAGAAATATCAATTAAGAAAAGGAATAAACAACTATAAATAATTATGATAATAAGTGCGAATGATCCGATGAGGAAAACATGGTTACCAGTTGCTAAAGATTCTGATTTTCCAATCCAAAATATTCCTTTTGGCGTTTTTATTACTAAAGATGATATTATTACGATAGGAACTCGTATAGGAAATTACGCCATTGACCTAAGTGCTTTACAAATGCTAGGTTATTTTAAAGGAATTGAGTTAACTGATGATGTTTTCTTACAAGATACACTTAATGATTTTATCTCTAATGGAAAGAAAACATGGAGAGCTGTGAGAAACAGAATTGCAGAGATATTTGACGAGAACAATAACGAGTTAAAAACAAATACAAAACACAGGGATGTCGTTGTCTTCAAAATCGAGGAAGTAGAAATGCAACTACCTGTGTATATTGGTGATTATACTGATTTCTACTCTAGTAAAGAACACGCTACTAACGTTGGCATTATGTTTAGAGACCCTGATAATGCATTATTGCCAAACTGGTTACACATCCCAGTAGGGTATCATGGTAGAAGTTCTACTATTGTTCCATCAGGAGTAAATGTTAAACGCCCTGTAGGACAGACTTTACCTAAAGGAGCATCTACACCTATATTCGGCGCATCTCAACGTGTCGATTTCGAATTAGAAACTGCTTTTATCACGACAGATGCTAACTTAATGGGAGACAGTGTTCCAGTAGATGACGCAGAAGAACACATTTTCGGAATGGTGTTATTAAATGACTGGAGTGCTAGAGATATTCAAACATGGGAATACGTGCCACTAGGACCATTCTTAGCCAAAAACTTTGCCTCTTCTATTTCTCCATGGATCATTACTTTAGATGCTCTAGAACCCTTTAGAGTAGCGAGTCCAAAACAAGAGCCCACACCACTTCCTTATTTACAACAAACGGGTGATAAAGCCTTTGACATCAATCTAGAAGTGTATATCAAACCTGAAAATAGTGAAGAAAAATTAGTATCTAAGTCTAACTTTAAATACATGTATTGGACTATGAGCCAACAGTTAGCTCATCACACTGTAAACGGGTGTAAGGTAAACTCAGGAGATCTTATGGGGTCAGGTACGATATCTGGACCTACTCCTGATAGCTATGGTTCTATGTTAGAACTTACATGGGCAGGTGCTAAACCTATCACTATGCCTGATGGAAGCACTAGAACATTCTTACACGATTACGATACTGTAACGATGAAGGGATATTGCCAAAATGACGAAATAAGAATTGGTTTTGGAGAAGTGAGTAGTATGCTACTTCCTGCAACAATTAAATTCTAACTAAATAAAGCGTGATATAAATATTATATCACGCTTTGCTTTTTTTGGTAAAGTATTATATAAATTATTTGTTTAAATAGATTACGTATATTCTACTTCTTTAAAGACTTAATTAAGGTAGTCAACATATCTCTAATCTCCGTTATAGTAGAATCATATTCTGCTATATTTGCTATGTATTTTAGATCATGCGCTATAATCAATTGTGTTTCTAACTCTGCTAAACTACCTAATGCAATATATAAGAATTTACTATATTCCTTATTCTTTCTCCTTACACTACCTTCTGCAATATTAGAAGGAATCAAAACAGCACTCTGCCTAATCTGACTACTAAGTCCGTACATCTCTTCTTTAGGAAAGTCTTGTGTAACTCTGTAAATAGTAGATACAAAAGCTCTGCTTACCTGCCATACATCTAAATCCTTGTGTGTTGTCATTACATTTTAATTTTAGATCGAAAGTAATACTATACTTATACTAAGGCACTACTTTTTAGATTACTAAAAGATTAAATAATAGTAAACAACATATTATTCTATTATAGAAAATAGAGGCTTCTATGCTTCCCTAGATTTTATTTACTTACTTTTGTTCCTTCAATATTATTTTATGTACACAGAACAAATCAAACGCATTCAAAAAAAAATAAGTCAACTTACTGATTTTGATCAAGACTTAGAAATTTTTGGAGCTGATACACACGAATATACACTTACCCCTGTACTCACATCTAAAGAAGTAGCACAATTTGAAAAAGAACACAAAGTAACTCTTCCTCTAGATTATGTCGCTTTTATTACACAAGTTGCTAATGGTGGTGTAGGACCCTTCTATGGTCTACAACCTTTATCAGAGGCTTGTATTAATGAGGAAGAAATGATGATTACTGGTAAGAGCACTTCTACTTCTTTACAAAAAGATTTTCCACATACTGCACTGTGGAATCCAATAGAAGAATTAGAGGCAATAGATAATAAAATCACAATTGCAAACGAAAAAAAAGATCATGATTTAGAAGAAGAATTATATGAAGAACGATTAACCATCATCGCTGGGGAAGAACATGATTACGGAAGATTAAACCTATGTGACTATGGATGTGGGATCACTTTATTCTTAGTTGTAACAGGACAGCAAAAAGGAATTATGTGGACAGATGATCGTATTAATGATGGAGGTCTATATCCAAGTATTGAGTTAGAGAACGACTCTCCTTTATCCTTTTTAGATTGGTATGAACTATGGTTAGATAGTTCTTTGGCAGAATTTAAGTAATTTATACTATATATTCTCTTAAAAAAAGACTGCTTACATTTTTAAAAATGTAAGCAGTCTTTTTTATAACCCCTAAAATAGATTAATTATAACTCTTTTTCATAAATTTCTTTATTAGAAGCACATAATCTACATCCTTTTTTAAGTCCTTTTTCATTTAGTTCTATTCCTTTCTTTTCTTGATCAATTATCGTGTAATAAGAATATAATAAACCATATCCCTCATTATTTCCCATATCGATAATTTTATACCCTAACTTCTCTAACTCAGGATCTGCTTTAGGATGCTCCACTTTCTTCACACTATCATCAGACAATACAGAAACTACTCCTATTGCTTTTTCGCCTAAACCATAAATAAACACCTGTATACAAGCTGTATCTAGACCAGCATCACATAATTTCTGATTACCTTGTTTTACAGTTTTCATAGAAGCCATAAAGTTTCCCTCTCCTTTTCTTTCAAATAAAGCGTCTGTCTCAACATAGTTCCAATTATAAAACTTATCTAACAATTCTAACCTTTTTTCTGATCCAGGAGTCTTTGGTCCGTATTTAAACTCATCATCATGTGCTATAAAAGTGGACTTTCTCACTTTCTTACTTATTCCTTTTAATTCGTTGCCATTTACTTTTTCAAATATAAGGCCTCCTCCTCCAGCTAACACATATACTGTATTATCCTTTTCGAAATAATCATAGTATTCCTTTCCGTCTACAATAGCAGTACCTTTACCATCAAACTCTAAAGAAGTATATACAAAGCTCCAAAAAGACTTGTTTTTATACTTCCCTACTAAATTATTAGATATTTTTTGACCAAAAGCAAAAAAAGACTGTAATACAATGACTAAAAGCAGTAGTTTTCTCATCTTAATATTTTTCTTCAAACTTAACGAAAAATATTAAATATGAGAATTATATTCTCATAATAATCCTAAAAAAAGCCATATACCCCTCTTAGTTAACACTTTTAATCAAAAGATTTCTCAACCTTTAAATTAAGAAGACTCCTTTTAGAACACATTTATTCTATTATATAAAACAAATAATAATTAACTCCCTATTCGTTCATCTGCTGCCACGGGTAATATAGAAACATGATTACCACGTACATCAGACAAGTATAAAGTGGGTCTTGATACATTATACTCTGTAGAGGTATTTATAAGTATATCTAAGACATCATCATTATTAATATCCCCTCCAAAAATAACTTTAGGAACTTGTCCTTCTTCAAAGTACTTTTGAGATAATAAAAGCATTTCACTTATTTTATCCCCTTCTTTCACCTCCATACGAAGTGTATAGTTCTTCACAAAATACCTTGGCATTTCATAACCATTCTGATTAGAATTAAGAAAATCCTCTTCACTTACACCATTTAACTTTCTAGTACCCGTAGCATAAAGTGTATAAGTCTTCCCCTTAAAATCAAAACTAATTTTCTCTCCTGGAAAAATATAAGAAGGTACATTAGCTACTGCTACAGAAGTTTCTTTTAGCACTATTTGCTTTTCTATAAAAACTAAACAATTTTGTTTACTATCAGGAGTAATTTCTACTGTAGTCATCTCTTCTACTTCATCAGTATTTTCTATAATTAATTTAGAGACTCGGGGTTTTAGAGCCACTAACTTATACGTATTTGTAGAATCCGAAATCAAACCTAACCACTCTTTAGAAGTTATTGTTTTAACTTCTTCTTCATAAAGCACTCCAGGAGCAAGAACCGAATTCTTAAACGTAAAGTCTGTTGGATAATCTTTGATATTTTCGATTCCAGACACTATGCTATAGTGTTCGAAACCATCATCATCTATTCCTAAGTTATTGATGACAACTTCTTCAGATTTTAAGTTCACGTAACCAATATTCCGCTCACCCTCAGTAGATACTTCTTCTACTTTTTTGTTTTTACAACTGTTCATCCCTAGTCCAATTGCTAAAACCATCACTCCTATTAGTGATTTTCTTTTCATTGTTATTTCGTATTTTTAAGGTGGTGCAAAAGTAGAAGTTCTTCTGCTATTCCAACTAAAAAAAGATCATTTTAACATCAAGAATAATACACTGAAAAACAATTAGTTAATATAAAAATTTACATCACAATCTTACTATTAAATGTAAAACACTTAAAAATCTTTCTTTCTTATTTATTTCACCTCCTCTTTTTGTAAATTGCTACCTATTAAAATAAGATCAAGGAAAAGTATGTACCTTCACTTATTCACCACAAAATCACATTACTTTATGAATACTAAAACGTTTTTAATCTTTGGTGTTAGCAAAGGCCTAGGTAAAGCAATCACACAATATATTCCTGCTGAGAAAGATAAGGTATACGGTATCTCACGTACAAGGCCTGACTACTTAGATGAACGCACTCAAAACAGACATTGGATAGCGGCAGATTTATCTCATCCTAGCAAAGCTACGAATGATTTAAAAGAGATAATAGGCCAACAAAAAATAGATTATTTGATCTATAATGTAGGAATATGGGAACATAATGCTTTTTCTGACAGCTATAACTTTCAAGACAACTCTCAAGAGGAAATTATCAATATAATTAATACCAACATCTCTTCTTGTATTTTAATGATTCAAGCTTTTATTAATAACTTAAAATTAGCAGATAATGCTAAGGTTATCTTGATAGGATCTACTTGGGGATTAGATAATCACAATGGAAAAGAGGTTGCATTCTCAGTTACAAAATTTGCATTGAGGGGTATTATACATTCCTTAAGAGAAAATCTGAGAGAACATTTGATTGGAGTATCGATTCTCAATCTTGGGTATTTGGCAACTGAATATGACTACAAAGAACCTGTAGAATCTATTATAGAACAATCAAATGGTGAACTTATTCCTCTACAAGATGTCTTAGAGGCTATTCGCTTTATTCTATCAACATCAAAAGCATCTTGTGTCAAAGAAATCAATATGCCTGCTATGAAAGACAAGAACATGTAACTGATTAAAAAATAATAAAAAGAAAACACCACAAACTACAATTTATTCTTTATGAAATTTATCCCATTACCATAAGAAGCGAATAGTATCATTTATAAAACAAGAAAGCCTATGAACTTCATTCATAGGCTTTTCTTATTATCCTAGTTAATGATTAACAACCTAAACTTACCAATGCCGCTACTGGCAACACCTTTATCTGTCCTTGTTTACCGTCAGATAAATATAAAGTGTATCGACTCATATTATAATTATAAGTAGTATTGATTAAAAAGTCAAGAATACCATCATTATTTAAATCTCCCGCAAAATCAATAGTTGGCGTAGCTTCTTCTAAATGACTTAAATCCAATAATGTGATAACATCTTCTTGTCCTTTAATCTTTAAAAACAAACTATATTTTTTTATTTCATAAGCCTTTACTTCTTCTCCTTCATTAGTAGTATAAGTGTAAGGTGCTCCTTTTTCTCCTTTTGAAAAAAGAGTATATTCTTTACTATTAAAAGAAAAGTCCTTACTCTCTCCAGGATAAATGATCTTTGGCAAAACTACATGAGCTAGATCAGTTCCTTTAGTAATAAGTCCTTCATTAGTCATAAATATAATCTCACCTACACTCTTAGCACTTATTTTATTTCCTGTCATTTCTCCTACTTCATCTAGTACCACATCGTGGATTAACTCAACAGAAGGATTTAATTTATAAACCCCATAAGAGCCATCCGTTTCTTTTACAAGACCTACCCATAATTTACCTCCAACATTACCTACAATTTCTCCTTCGTGAAAATTGCCTGTCATGATTAAATCATGTTTAAACTTAAATGATATTGGATATATCGTTGGATCATCATAATCCTCTTCTCCCTCTACAGCAGCCTCATCTACACTTGCCATAGACTCTTCTTTTTGCTCTTGGGCTGTAATATTAACTACTTCTGTTGGCAAATTTGTTAATGATTTTTCAACCTCTTTATCCTTACATGCTACAGTAAAACTTATTAAAGTACCAAAGGCTATTATAGAGAATAATTTTAATTTCATATTATGAGAGTTTTTAATTCGGCTAAAGTATAAATAATCTTGCATTGTTTAATCTAAAACCTTATCCCTATAAACAGCCATATTTGAGAAGCATTAAAACTCACCTCCATGTACAGCTATCATTCTTACAACCAAAATTAAAGAAGGCTTGTAAGAACAAATAAACTGCAGGAATAGTTAATATCCAAAGTGATGCATCTATCGCTTGAAATAACAATAGTCCCCCTAGTCCTAAGCGTATCCATCTCATCACTGTCCACTTTTTAAAATATGTAATTATCATCTCATCCTATTTAATACTTCAAAGCTATTCACTAATTCAAAACACTACAGTAACCAATGTTACATAAGCATCGTTATCTTTTTTATAATTATATCTCTTAGGAATACTAGCCTAACGCTATAGATATTCCTTCTGAAGAAACTCTCTTAAACAAGAATTCTTCTATTATTGGGCAAAAATTTGACAACCGTTAAGAGTAGATAGAAGTACTTTATTAACGATTAATTAATATAAGAACTCTTTCTTGTGTAACAAATGTTACTTTCTTACTCTATAACATGGACTACTTTAGCATCAATATAAACCATAATATAGTAAACAATGAGAAAATTAGTTTTAGCAATTGCTTTGTGTTCTATCGTTAGTACTCAAGCTGTAGCCAATCATACAGTAAAAAACAATGTATCTTCTATAGCTTATGAACAAGATACTAAAGGAGACAAATATGCTATTCTAGTACAATCTATAAAAAACCTTCGTTCTTCTATTATGACGGGAAGTGAAATCAGAAAAGCTAATCCTAAAGCAGATTTCCAAATCGTGATTATGGGACAAATGGTTCAAGAGTTAAATAATAATGAATTACGTGCTGAATTAGACGCTGCAGATAAAGCAGGAATAAAACTAGTAGTATGTGAATTCGCATTAAAAGTTTACGGTGTAACATTGAAAGACTTGCCTTTGTATTTTATCGGTACACCTAATGCTCATAAATATATGTTCCAATTACAAGAAAACAATTATAATACGCTTTCTATCTAATTAGAAGCCCCTGTATTTATGAAAAAAAGAGGCGTTAAGCCTCTTTTCTGTTTTTATTCTATTTCTTCCTCATCCCAATATTCCCGATACTCAGATCCATAGATAATTTCGATAATCTCACTATCTCTTGTATCCATATCACCTAAATACATTCGCAAATGCTCAGGAACTCGTTCATAGGCCTCTTTTAATATTTCTTTTAACCCTTCTGAAGGATTCGCTTTATACACTTCTAAAGCTTCTAAACAAAATTCATTTGATGTTTTTTGGCCATTGAGTTTTCGATAATCATCTTCTATCTCAGCTAGCAGATCATTGATATCATTACTATACCCTTCTTCTAACACAGTAAACTCTCCTAAGTTTTCGATAACTACACGACTAGACATAGCTAAAGTACTACAAACTTGACCTATTGTAATAAGTTCTCTTAATTCATCTAAATCTAATAACAACTCATCTCCACATCCATGGATAGCAATAGTTCCGTCCTTAAACAAGAGCAAACGCACTAGATAATACTTATCTTCTAATAGATAGAATACAGTATAAAATTCTCCCTTCACCTTCTTGGGAAAATACTTATCTGGTTTCATTGTATCTATCTTATACAGGGTACTAGCGCCAGACTCTCCTACTATAACACCATTGACTACTCGCTTTTGAAATGTATGAATATTAATCCAATCGGGATTTAGCTCAAGTACTAAGCTCCTAATGTACGCTATATAAGTATCTGGTGTATGATACCAATAACCATCCCCTATCTTCCAAGCTCCTAAATTAAAACACGATATCTCCTCACTATCTGGAATAGAAGTAACCACCCAGCCTTCATGAACATCTTTTATAAAGTGTTCAAAATCCTCAAAATTCCAATTAGCAACTCTCCCATCTTCATATACATCAAAATGAGTAAAGTGATATCCTCCATTGTGGATAATACCAGGTGTCTTTAATCCATTTAGTATAACTGTTCTATAAACTGGTGTTCTACTCATCTTATAGCCTCAACAACAGTTTTTCAGTAGTCACTCCATCTATGCTTTCATGTGATGTGTTATATACTGCTTTTCCCTTAGATACTATAATAAGTTGTGGTGACTCATGCTGTACAGCTAAGATTTCTTTTAATTCCATCGAATGTAATCTATCGTTGACTACATCTACTAAATAACAGTCCGTCTCTGTAGGATTAGCAAAGCTCGCTTCAAAATTTCTCAAGGCGAATTTACTAATATGGCAACGTGGACTGTGCTTAAATATAATTACTGCTTTATCATTTGATTTCTCGATAAGCTCTTTTATTTGACTACTCTCTGTTATATTGATCCATTTCATAAGACAAAATGTTAGTTCGATTAAGTATATATAGGCAAATTTATGACTTTTTGACATCTTTTACTAGTACGAATAATTCAATTATTGCCAAAAAGTCTTAATTTAAACATTGGAACGTCTTTTGTCTATTACGAATTAATCAAACAAATAAACGAATTAATATATGAACTTAAATAATTTTACAATAAAATCTCAAGAAGCCTTACAACAAGCACAGGTAATCGTGCAGGGCTTAGGGCAACAACAAATAGAAAACGAACACATCTTTAAAGCTATTATGGAAGTTGACGAAAACGTTACTCCTTTTATCTTAAAGAAACTAAACATCAATGTAGATACTTTTAAATCTGTATTGGATGCTACTATCTCCAACTTCCCAAAAGTTGACGGAGGTCAAATGGGGCTATCAAGAGAAGCTGGTACAGCTATTACAGAGGCACAAGCCATTGCTACAAAGATGAAGGATGAGTATGTTTCTATCGAGCATTTAATATTAGCTATCTTCAAGTCAAAAAGTAAAGTGGCTCAAATCTTAAAAGATCAAGGAGTAACAGAAAAACAACTTGAAGCGGCTATTAACGAAATTAGAAATGGAGCAAGAGTAACTTCTGCCTCTGCTGAAGACACTTATAATTCACTAAATAAATATGCAAATAACCTTACGCAATTAGCTAACGAAGGCAAACTTGACCCTGTAATTGGGCGTGATGAAGAAATCAGACGTGTGTTACAAATTTTGAGCCGTCGTACAAAGAACAACCCAATGCTTATAGGTGAGCCAGGGGTTGGTAAAACAGCCATTGCAGAAGGTTTAGCACACCGTATCGTACAACAAGACGTACCGGAGAACTTAAAAGACAAGCAAATCTTCTCATTAGATATGGGAGCTTTGATTGCTGGTGCGAAATATAAAGGAGAGTTTGAAGAGCGTTTAAAATCAGTGGTAAAAGAAGTAACTTCTGCTGAGGGCAACATCATTCTATTCATCGATGAGATTCACACCTTAGTAGGTGCTGGAGGTGGTGAAGGTGCAATGGATGCTGCTAATATCTTAAAACCAGCTTTAGCACGTGGAGAACTGCGTTCTATCGGAGCGACGACATTAGATGAATACCAAAAATACTTTGAGAAAGACAAGGCTTTAGAACGTCGTTTCCAAAAGGTAATCGTAGATGAGCCAGACACAGAGAGTGCTATCTCTATCTTACGTGGTATTAAAGAAAAGTATGAAGCTCACCACAAAGTACGCATAAAAGATGAGGCGATTATCGCTGCAGTTAATTTATCTGAGCGTTATATCACCAACCGTTTCTTACCAGACAAGGCGATAGACTTAATGGATGAGGCTGCGGCTAAACTGAGAATGGAGATCAACTCTAAACCAGAGGAATTAGACGTGTTGGATCGCAAGATTATGCAATTAGAAATTGAAATTGAAGCAATCAAACGCGAAAATGATGAAGACAAACTGAAATCTCTTGGATTAGAAGTAGCAAATTTAAAAGAAGAAAGAAACGATATTTATACGAAATGGCAATCTGAAAAAGAGGTTGTAGATCGCGTACAGGCTATTAAACAAGAGATAGAAACCTATAAATTAGAGGCTGAAAAAGCTGAACGTGATGGTGACTATGGTAAGGTAGCTGAGCTTAGATATGGTAAAATAAAAAATGCGCAAGAAGAACTTGAAAAAGCTCAAAAACAATTAGACGAGAACCAAAGTGGCCAATCGCTGATTAAAGAAGAAGTAACTAGTGATGACATCGCAGAAGTAGTAGCCAAATGGACAGGAGTACCTGTGACTAAAATGCTACAAAGTGAAAGAGAAAAATTACTTCACTTAGAGGACGAGTTACACAAACGCGTAGTTGGTCAAGAAGAAGCTATTGAGGCCATCAGTGATGCAGTACGTAGAAGTCGTGCTGGATTACAAGATCCTAAAAAACCAATAGGCTCATTCCTATTCTTGGGTACTACAGGAGTGGGTAAAACAGAGTTGGCAAAAGCATTAGCTGAATATCTATTTGACGATGAAAGTGCGATGACCCGTATTGATATGAGTGAGTATGGCGAAAGACACAGTGTAAGTAGATTAGTTGGAGCGCCTCCTGGATATGTAGGATATGACGAAGGTGGTCAGTTGACTGAAGCTGTACGTAGAAAACCGTACTCTGTGGTGTTGTTAGACGAGATTGAGAAAGCCCACCCTGATACCTTCAACATCTTGTTGCAAGTATTAGATGAGGGACGTCTAACAGACAACAAAGGTCGTTTGGCTGACTTTAAAAATACGATTATTATCATGACTTCGAATATAGGTAGCCACATTATCCAAGAGAAGTTTGAGCATGCGACAAATATAGAGAAGGCCTCTGAAGAAGCGAAAACGGAAGTACTAAACGAGTTAAAACAACAGGTGCGTCCGGAGTTCTTAAACCGTATCGACGAAGTAGTAATGTTTACTCCGTTGAGCAAGAACAATATCTTACAGATTGTAGATATTCAATTGCAAAGTGTATTCAAGATGTTGGCACAACAAAACGTACACATGGAAGCAACTGCAGAAGCTAAAGAATTTTTGGCAACGAAAGGTTACGAACCAGAGTTCGGTGCTCGCCCAGTAAAACGCGTAGTACAAAAAGAGGTGTTAAATCGATTGTCTAAAGAGATATTATCCGGTAATGTAAAAGCAGATAGTATAATCTTGTTAGATTCGTTTAACAACGAGTTGGTCTTCAGAAACCAAGAATAACATTTGGATTAATTAGTTAGTTATAAAATGAAAACACCCTAAATCAAGATGACTTAGGGTGTTTTTTATTGCGTATACTTTTAACTAGTATTCCTAAAGCATTAATCCTGCCTCATAACCAGCATCTAGTGTCCAAAACAAAATCTGTTCTCCTTGTTTAATCTTCCTTACTCATTTAAACACATCAATTTATTAACAATAACAAATCAATACAAATTTAACTAAACAAATACTTTTATTACAAAGTCAAGTGATTATAAAAATTTTACTTCTTTATAAATTGTGGATTTTTAGGTTGAAAGATACTTTGTAACTTTCTAGATAGACGCTTTAAAGTATTAGAGTGTTTAAGGTAGTAAGGTATTTGATCTAGAGGAATACTTCTAACATTAGCGATCATCTGATCTACTGTATAATTATGCATAAAAGATCTTTTTAACCAATCAGATATAAACTCATCCCATTGTTCTTTATTTCCCCAATAATGTCCTATAACATAATCTGAAGAAACCAAATTACCTACAGAGTTAAACGCTAAAGAAAAAGCAAGTTGTTCTTTTGTAAACGCCTTAACACTAGCTTGACACATCTGATCTGTTATATTTAAAGCAAGAGTAATAGCTGAAAAATTAACTTTCGAAATTCCTAAAACACCTGAATTCCACATATGAGTTTCCCCAGTAATAGAAACTCCCCCATACTTCTTACCTTTTAATTCTTTACAAAGCCTTTTACCTGTCTTTGTAGTAAATTTATTTAATTGCCCTTCGTCTAGGTGCATAATATTAGTTCCCTCATGTAATTTAGCTTTTAATACAGCTAATGAATTATAAACAAAAGTATCCCCATCTAAATACAACATATCCTCATTCGGAAACTTATTAGCAACAAACTCCAATGCTTTAATTTTAAGCCTAAACATATAGTTATACTTTCCTTTCCACTCTTTCACTACATCATTATCTAAAGATAATACTATTATTTTATCTTTTAATTGATTAAACATAGTAGGTTCTTCTGTCAATACAATAATATTATCGCTTTCACCTTTGTGAACTAAGGCTGTATAGATAGAAAAAAAAACTTGTTGGTAATGTTTAATACTATCACCAAAAACCAAATAGACAATATTCATAATTAATTTTAAATTTGAAATAAAAATACAATAATATAACAAATCTAGCCCATCTAAATAACAAAAAAAGATCTACATCCATAACGAATGAGATCTTAGATCATTGAGTTTATTCTATTATTTATACAGCCAGTTCCTTTACAATCTGATGCCACATAATGGGTAGATCTGTTATACTACTCCATTTTTCGAAACCTATATTCTTCACTATCATGACGGCATCTGATATCTGCTTTTTGGAAGTACTCTTATTGACTATTGATTGCGCAATACTGCTCAACTGGCTAAACGCCTTTGTTTCCTCTATTTTCATAATCATACTGTTTAATGAAACCTCTTCTCCTTCACTTATAATTTATCATTTATAAGATGTTTTTTGTTTTATAATTCTTTTATTAAGATACTCCTTTTTAGAGTAATAAAAAAACTTATAGGCTAATTCATTTTGATTTTAACTAATCTTTTTACTATCCTAATTAAAAAAGTTATAATTTAGAAAAGAACAAACACAGAAGATTATGAGTCATAAAAAATTATTTGCTGGTAGTGAGATTATAGTTCTCGCAGTAAGAAATCTCTTGGATGAAAACAACGTCTCTTATATCATCAGGGATGATATACAATCAGCTATTGGAATTGGAGCAGGTACACTTGACAGAGCAGTACATATCTTGGTCGATGAAAAAGACTTAGATAAAGCAAAAAAAATATTATTAGAAAACGACTTTACAGAGTAATAAAAAAGGTTCACAGATTTAGCTGTGAACCTTTACTATTTTAGAGAAAACTCTTCTATATTTTAGACAATTTTCTATTGATAATATGATCAAAATAATCTTGAACAAAAGCCTTACATTTCATTTCTGCTTCTTCCATTTCTTTATTCTTTTCTTTAATCAAGTTTTTAGTGAGTCCCTTATCATTTATATCATAAAATCCTGTCACTTTTGAACCATTAAATCTAACAATATAATTCCCTGTTTGATAGGTTAATTCATTAGCCCCATAACTCACTGTAAAGCGATCATTGATAGGACCATTAATCAGACTACTTCCCCAACTTCTGAAAGGTTGATTATACCCTATTAAATCTAAAATAGTAGGATAAATATCCATTTGTTGTGCTAAACGGTTATCTACTCCTTTTAACCTTTCATCAGGAGTATAAATCATAATAGGAATAGCTGTTCTATTCACTAGTTCTTTATACTTATCATAATAAATTTGATTTGTGTGATCCGCCGTAATGATAAATATTGTATTCTCAAACCATGGTTCATTCTTACTCTCTTCAAAAAAACGTTTAAAAGCATAATCTGTATACCCCACAGGTCCGTGAATTTGTAAGTTACCTTTAGGGAACTTCCCTTTATACTTTTCTGGTAATCCAAAAGGTTCATGTGAAGAGACAGAAAACAACGTCGCAAAGAAAGGAGCTTCCTTTTCATTTAATGTTCTTCTCATAAACTGAAAGAAAGGCTCATCCCATATTCCCCATGTACCATCGAAGTCATCATCATTATCGTATTCTGTCATTCCATAATAATGATCATATCCTAATATATTTCCAAATCCCAAGAATCCCATTGAACCATTTACTGCTCCATGAAAGAAAGATGTGTCATACCCTTTACTATTCAGAATAGACACAACAGATTCAATCTTCTGATTAGGAAACGGAGAAGATGTAAAAGCATCCTTAAAAGAAGGAATACCCGCCAAAATAGAAGGAATAGCATGAATGGATTTGTACCCATTGGCAAAAGCATTGGGATATATCAGACTGTGCTGAGCCAAAGAGTCTATAAAAGGAGTGTAACTTTTATAGTTAGGAATATCTGTATCCTTATTAAATGCTCCAATATATTCACGTCCAAAACTCTCTGTTATAAATAATACAATATTAGGCGTGCTAGGTTCATTTACATTATATTGCTTTACATCATTAACATATTTCTGTAAAGTCTTTTTGTCCATATAGCGCACTTCCTTATAACTACTCTTTCCTATCGTTCTTAAGATTGTGAATGGAGTATTAAGAACTACATCACCATGTTCTGGCTTAGTAGTATGTCGATTAGCATCTACAATATTTATTGGCCTAGTTTTTTTTGTTATTCCTCCTCTAATCCCTGAAACTACTCCTACTACTGAAATTATCAATATAAAAGCGCTGGATACAAAATATCGACTAAGTGGCTCATCTTTTTCTACTGGTTTTATTTTTACTCGAGTATATAGATATACCCACAAAGCAGCACACACAATAAACAGGAATAAAACATGCCAATAGCTCAATAAAAAATTAAACAATAAAGTTGTTTTATTAGACTCATGTTCTAAACTATCAAGCACAGCTATAGTAGTCCTAGACTGTATAAATCTATAATATATAAGGTCTACAAAATTAGTAGAATAAGCTAATAAATTCGGTATAAAATAAGCATAGAAGACAACCTTCTGATATTTAGGTTTAGTATTTATAAAAGCTGGAGCTATTGATAATAAGATAAACAACATACTCACATAGAATATAGATGCACTATCAAATGATAAGGCATAAAAGGATAGTGATAAAAATTGTCCAACTGAATCAATACTCAATAAATCTGCATTATAAAAATAAAATAGCAGACGAGCGACGAAGTAAAAAAGAAAAGCTAGTGATAGTCTATATAACAATACTTTTACCTCGTATATTCTAAACTTATTAGGGGTCATAAGGTTGTAAGGTTTTAATTTATAAGGTGGCCAAATTTAACCAAAACTTCACTCTAAAAAGTTAACCTACAACAAGTTTAAGACTCACATTTTTTTTTAATAGAATTTTCACAAAATAGAAAATCATCAAGATTCACAACTTTTTACTTAAATTAAGAGACTATTCTAAAATCAACAATAAAAAAGTGAATACCACCTTCCTTATTTATCAAAATACTCATACAAAGCATACTATAATCTCAATTTGAGATTTAACCTATACACCTGCGTTTCTCTTAAATAAAGAATATAACGCGTTTAAATAACACCAAACAACAAATATCTTTGTTCTAACTCACAAAAAAACAACTTATTATCAATTTACAATACTATACTACTATAAACTTTCTAATAAAAACACCTATTAACTTACAAAAACAGTAATGCACTAAACAAAGAAAGCACCTTGATTAAGGTGCTATTTGTAATATTTATTTATCTAATCGTTTATCTACTATACGTTCAAAATAGTCTTGAACAAAAGCTTTACACTTTATTTCGAGTCTTTCCATTTCTTTGTTCTTTTGACCGATTAAATTTTTCTTTAATCCTTTATCATTAATATCAAAGAACCCTGTCACCTCTTTCCCATTAAATCTTACGATATAATCCCCCTCTTGGTAAGTGTACTCATTTCCTCCATAATTAATCGTATATGGAGTCGTTATTGTATCATTCACTAAACTTCTTCCCCAGCTTCTAAAAGGCTTATCATACCCTATTAGATCTAGTACCGTAGGATAAATATCTATCTGCTGAGCTAGTCTCTTATCTACCCCTTTTAATCTCTCATCAGGAGCATAGATAAGTATAGGCACCGCAGTACGGTTAACCAATTCTTTATACTCATCATAAGCAATTTGATTAGTATGATCTGCCGTAATGATAAATATTGTATTCTTAAACCATGGTTCTTTACTACTCTCTTCAAAGAATTTCTTAAAAGCATAATCCGTATACCCTACTGTCTTATGAATAGGAACATCTCCTATAGGGAACTTTCCTTCATACTGAGGAGGAATATTGAATGGCTCATGTGAAGACACTGTAAATATAGTAGCAAAGAAAGGACCTTTCTTCTCATTCAATGTAGTACGCATATATTGAAAAAATGGTTCATCCCAAATCCCCCAAGTACCATCGAAGTCATCATCATTATTATACTCTGTCTTTCCATAGTAGTGATCATATCCTAAGATATTTCCAAATCCTAAGAATCCCATAGACCCATTGGGTGCACCGTGGAAGAAAGAAGTGTCATATCCTTTAGATTTCAGCGTAGACACTAGAGATTCTATCTTCTGCTTCGGATACGGAGATGATGTAAATGCGTCTTTAAACGAAGGAATTCCTGCGATGACAGATGATACACCATGAATAGATTTATATCCATTTGCGAATGCATTAGGGAAGATTAAACTATGCTGAGAAAGCGAATCTATAAAAGGTGTATAACTCTTATAGTTTTTAATATTCATATCTTTATTAAAAGCGCCTATATACTCACGCCCATAACTTTCTGTGATAAATAGTATTATATTAGGGGTACTAGGTTCATTAGTATTATACTGCTTCACTCCACTTACATTTTTATTAAGCGTAGCTTCATCCATATATTCTACTTTCTTAAAACTTGTCTTACCTATTGTTCTCAAGATAGCGAATGGAGTATTTAATACGATATCTGCGTGTTCAGGTTTTTCTACATGTCTATTCGCATCAATGATATTCAGTGGTCGAGTAGCTTTCTTTAAATCTCCTCTTACACCGGCTACAAAGCCAACTCCGGTCACAATAATAATCAATACAGTAGACAACCAATATGACCTCTTATTTTCTACCTTTAAGAATCGTGTAAACTTCACCTTTGTATACAAGTATACCCATAACACACATAGTACAATACAAATTAGAAAAACATGCCAATAATTAACCAAGAAGTTAAAAAACAACTGTCCCTTATTTGATTCGTGTTCTAAACTATCGAAAACAGCTATAGTAGTACGTGCATAAATAAATCTATAGTAAATAAAATCAATAAAATTAGTAGAGTACGCTATCAAGTTAGGAATGATATAAGCGTAAAACACTACCTTCTGATACCCTTTTTTTGTATTGATAAATAAAGGTAGAATAGATAATAATATAAATAATATATTTACATAGAAAATAGCCATCCTATCAAAGGTGATACCGTGATACGCTAATTCTAAAAATTGACCAAAAGAGTCTACATTTAATAAATCACTATTATAAAAGTAAAATAGTGTACGAGCAATGAAGTAAAAGAAGAAAGCTAAGAATAATCTATAAGCCATTACTAATACTTCATTCAATCGATATCGGTTAGAAATCATATTATTTTTTTTTAGAAACACAAACTTAATCATTTCTATTCGGACTTGTATTAGCATTTAGAAGCATTTTATACTCGTACTAAAGAAATTTTTAAGAATAATTATATTACTACTTCTAACAACAATATTAGATTTCATCTATCTAGAAAAGCAGTGCTCTTCCACAGAACATTCAGTCTTCATGCATATAACCGCTTAATAACTACTTCATTAGTAAGATACCTGTCCGTTATATCATAATAAATAACGGAGTCAAAACGGAGCTACTACGGACTCATAACGGACTCAAATCAAGCGAGACTTGTCTCGTCCTACTATAACTGTACAGCTAGAACAGAAAGGAAAAAGATAATCTTATTGAAAATAAATACTAAAATAAAATTTGTATAATCCCTAAATTAACTGATATCCTATAATAATTTTCAATGATTATTTTAACATATCACAAAGATACTAATTATTTTTTTCTTATATTTATATGGTGTGATTTACAGTCATTTATACTTTTAGTATAAACATCACCTATAACATTCTATAAAATGAATAATGTAGTTTAGAAGAAAATCAACTACAAGAATTGCAAATAAATCAGATAAAAATTGCCAAGTACACACTAAATACAAGAAATCTTATATTTTTTTTGTACTTTGCGTTAGCTAATTAATGATAACATGGTAAATCCTACAAGACTTTTTGATATTCCTTATTTGCAGAATGAACACTTTCCTCTGGCTGCATCCTTAGTTACTAAGGTAAATGGAGTATGGGAAAAAACATCCTCACAGGAATATATAGATAAAGCTAATATGGTTTCGCGTGCCTTATTACGTCTAGGCATAGAAGCAAATGATAAAATAGCTGTCATCTCTACTAATAACCAAACTAAATGGAATCTTTTAGATATTGGTATTTTACAAATCGGCGCTCAGAACGTGCCTATCTACCCTACTATTGCAGCAGAAGACTATCAATATATTCTTAGTCATGCAGAAGCGAAG
This sequence comes from Myroides odoratimimus, assembly GCF_038039805.1. GTDB lineage: Bacteria > Bacteroidota > Bacteroidia > Flavobacteriales > Flavobacteriaceae > Flavobacterium > Flavobacterium odoratimimum_B. The sequence goes on along the minus strand of NZ_JBBPHK010000002.1, from coordinate 98,369 downwards.
TACTGTGTAGTATCAGATCAAGAAATTTACAACAAACTAATAAGTGTTAAAGATCAATTACCTCTACTTAAAGGTATTTGCTCATTTGACCACATTGAAGGTTGCAAAACTTTTGATGAAATTCTTGAATTAGGAAGAGACACTTCTAATCAAGAAGAAGTAGATCGCATTAAAGACTCTATCACTCCAGATCACTTAGCTACGCTAATCTACACATCAGGTACTACAGGTAGACCTAAAGGTGTGATGTTATCTCATAATAATATCCTATCTAATGTAATAGGTAGTTGGGACAGAGTTCCTTTTGGTCGTGAAGATCATTATAAAGCACTTAGTTTCTTACCTCTGTGTCACGTGTTTGAAAGAATGTTAATCTATTTATACCAATTTTCTGGTACTTCTATATACTATGCAGAGTCTATTGATAAAATGGGAGATAACTTAAAAGAAGTTAGCCCTAATGTCATGACAGTAGTACCTCGATTATTAGAGAAAGTATACGATAAGATCTTTGCAAAAGGTTCTTCTCTAACAGGTATCAAAAAACGTATCTTCTTCTGGGCTCTTGAACTAGGGTTCAAATACAAACCATACAACAGAAGTGCTTTCTATAACTTCCAGTTAAAAATAGCTCGAAAGTTAGTATTCAGCAAATGGCAAGAAGGATTAGGAGGTCAGATGAAAATAATTGTTTCTGGTAGTGCTCCTCTTCAAGCTCGTCTATCTAAAGTATTTAATGCTGCAGGCATACCTGTAATGGAAGGATACGGGCTTACAGAGACATCTCCTGTTATATCAGTAAATGATGCTCGTAATGGAGGATTAAGATTTGGAACTGTTGGTCGCCCTTTAAGCAATGTAGAGGTAAAAATAGCAGAAGACGGCGAAATCTTATGTAAAGCCCCTAATGTGATGATGGGATACTTTAAAGATGAAGAAAAAACAAATAGCGTTATAAAAGATGGTTATTTCCATACAGAGGATATTGGTAAAATAGATGAAGATGGTTTCTTACACATCACTGACCGCAAAAAAGAAATGTTCAAAACTTCTGGAGGTAAATACGTAGCTCCTCAGATGATTGAAAATATGATGAAACAATCTCGCTTTATCGAGCAAATCATGGTTATCGGTGAAGGAGAAAAAATGCCTGCTGCTTTTATTCAGATAGACTTTGACTTCGTTAAAGAATGGGCACGTCGCAAAAGATACGATATAGGTACTACAAATCAAGAAATAGTAACTAATCAGAAGGTTATTGATCGCGTTGCTGAAGAAGTAGAAGCTGTAAATAAAAAATTCGGTAAATGGGAACAAGTAAAGAAATTCGAACTTACTCCTGATGTGTGGAGCATTGACAGTGAGCACTTAACCCCTACTCTTAAACTTCGTAGACGTATTATTCTTGAGAAACATAAAGACTTATACGATAAGATTTACAGAAGTTAATGACAAAAAAAATAACTTAATCAAGAAATATTTTAAAAATAGTATGCGTGCATACTATTTTTTTTTATATTTGAATTATTCTAAATGGTATGAAGAACACAACAATCGATTATATACTTAGAGCAACATGGCAAGCTGTAGCTAGAATGTACAATGAAGAAGCTGCTAAATACGATGCGACAATGTCACTTGCTTTTGCACTACTAAGTATAGATAAAGAAGGGACCCCTTCTACTCTACTAGGACCGAATATGGGTATGGAAGCAACAAGTCTTACTCGTACTCTAAAAAAATTAGAAGAGCACAAGCTAATCACTCGTGAAAAGAATCCTAATGATGGCCGTGGTGTGATTATAAAATTAACTCCTCTAGGTTTAGAGAAAAGAGAATTGTCTAAAGCGAAAGTAAAACGCTTTAATGAGAAAATCCGCACCCAAATATCTGAAGAAAAAATTCAGCACTTCATGGAAGTAACTGAAGTTATCAATCAGTTAATCAACGACAAAAGTATATTTGAAGACAAATAATTTTTGTACCTTAAGAGAGTTAAATAATAGTATTAAAAACCAAAGAACAATAAATATGAAAAGAATAATTAAAAAGGTAGCCGTAGTCGGGTCTGGAGTAATGGGATCTGCTATTGCTTGTCATTTTGCAAATATCGGATTAGAAGTATTGCTTCTTGACATTGTACCTAGAGAATTAACTCCTGAAGAGGAAAAGAAAGGCCTTACTTTAGAAAGTAAGGTTGTAAGAAATAAAATAGCAAATACTCATTTAGCTAATGCTTTGAAATCTAAACCAGCTCCAATCTATTCTCAAGCATTTGCTTCTCGCATTTCGACTGGGAATATAGAAGATGACTTAGTGAAGATCAAAGATTGTGATTGGGTAATCGAAGTTGTAATCGAGAGACTAGATATTAAAAAATCAGTATTCGAACAAATCGAGAAATACAGAAAACCAGGTTCGTTAATTACTTCTAACACTTCTGGTATTCCAATGAAACTAATGGTAGAGGGCCGTTCAGAAGATTTCCAAAAACACTTCTGTGGAACGCACTTCTTCAACCCTCCAAGATATTTACAATTATTCGAGATTATCCCTGGACCACAAACGGCTCCTGAGGTAATCGAATTCTTCCAAAAATACAGTAGTCTTTACTTAGGTAAAACGCCAGTATTGTGTAAAGACACACCTGGATTTATCGGTAACCGCGTAGGGGTTTACTCTATGGCTATGGTAATGCAATTAGCTCAAGAAATAGGGTTAACTATCGAGGAAGCTGATACACTGACAGGATCTATCTTAGGACGTCCTAAAACAGGTACTTTTAAATTAGGAGACTTAGTAGGATTAGATACTGCTGTTAACGTAACCAATGGATTAAAGCAAAACTGCCCTGCAGATGCTATGATTCAAGAAGTTAAAGATAGCAAACCGCTTAACTTCCTATTAGAAAACAAATTCTTAGGTGACAAATCAAGAAAAGGATTCTACTATAAAGAAGTAGATAAAGAAGGTAAAACTAATCGCTATGCTTTAGACTTAGAGAAATTAGAATACCGTCCATTAGAACGTGCTAAAATAGCTGTTCTTGAAACTGCAAAACAAGCTGGTGGTACGAAAGCTAAATTAGCTTTATTATTAGCAGACCAAACTAAAGCAGGTGAATTAATCAGAAAACACTTTGCTTCTTTATTTGCATACGTTTCTCAACGTGTTCCAGAAATCACTGACACCCTATTCCCTATCGATGATGCTATGCGTACAGGATATGCGTGGAAATATGGTCCATTCCAAACTTGGGATTTAGTAGGCCTTGAAAAGGGAATCGCTTTAATCGAAAAAGAAGGTTACACAGTAGCTGATTGGGTTAAAGAATTGGCAGCTTCTGGAGCGAAGAGTTTCTATAAAGTGGAGAATGGTAAAAAACTGTTCTACAACCAAAACACAAAAACTTTTGAACCTATTCCTGGACAAGATGCCTTCATTATCCTTGACAATATTAGAACATCTAATAAAGTATGGGGTAATAGTGAAGCTTCATTAATCGACTTAGGTGATGGTATCGTAAACTTAGAGTTCCACTCAAAGATGAATACAATCGGTGGTGGTGTTTTAGCAGGATTAAACAAAGCTGTTGAAATCGCTGAAAAAGACTTCCAAGGATTAGTAGTTGGTAACCAAGGTAGCAACTTCTCTGTAGGTGCGAACTTAATGATGATTTTTATGATGGCTGCAGAGCAAGATTGGGATGAGTTAAATATCGCTATTAAAACATTCCAAGATACAATGATGAAAATGCGTTACTCAGGTATTCCTGTAGTTGCTGCTCCTCATGGAATGACATTTGGTGGTGGATGTGAGCTAAGCTTACACGCCGATAAAGTTGTAGCTGCCGCAGAGACATATATCGGATTAGTAGAATTCGGTGTAGGACTTATCCCTGGTGGAGGTGGTTCTAAAGAGATGACCGTAAGAGCGTCTGATCTATACCGCAAAAATGATGTAGAGCTAAATACACTGCAAGAGCACTTCTTAACTATCGGTATGGCTAAAGTAGCTACATCAGCACAAGAGGCTTTTGACTTAAATATATTGCAAAAAGGAAAAGATGTAGTGGTTGTAAACAAAGATTTACAATTGGCACAAGCGAAGCGCGAAGCTTTAGTATTAGCACAAGCAGGATATACACAACCGGCTAAACGCAAAGATATTAAAGTACTTGGTCGTCAGGCTTTAGGTATGTTCTTAGTAGGAACTGACAGTATGATGGCTGGTAAATACATCTCTGAACACGATCGCAAGATCGCTAACAAACTGGCTTATGTAATGGCAGGAGGAGATTTATCAGAAGCTACATTAGTGACTGAACAGTATTTATTAGATCTTGAAAGAGAGGCTTTCTTATCACTATGTGGTGAACGCAAAACGCTGGAAAGAATCCAATACATGCTGAAAAATGGTAAACCATTAAGAAACTAATCTTTAACCAATTAAAACGACAAAGAATATGAAAACCGCATATATAGTACAAGGATATAGAACGGCAGTAGGTAAAGCACCTAAGGGTGTATTCAGATTTAAAAGACCGGATGAACTGGCTGCTGAGACTATTGAATATTTAATGAGTAAACTACCAGAGTTTGACAAAACTCGCATCGATGATGTAATGGTAGGAAACGCAATGCCTGAGGCTGAGCAAGGACTAAATATGGCTCGTCTAATCTCTCTAATGGGATTAAAAGTAGATGACGTACCTGGAGTAACTGTAAATAGATATTGTGCTTCTGGTATAGAAACTATCGGTATGGCTGTAGCTAAAATACAAGCAGGTATGGCTGACTGTATCATCGCAGGTGGTGCAGAGAGTATGAGTTATATCCCAATGGGAGGATATAAACCAACACCTGACTACGGTGTAGCAAAAGAAGGAAATGAAGATTACTACTGGGGAATGGGATTGACAGCTGAGGCTGTAGCTAATCAATTCAAAGTTTCTCGTGAAGATCAAGACGAGTTTGCCTTTAACTCACATATGAAAGCTTTAAAAGCACAAGCAGAAGGAAAATTTGACAATCAAATCGTTCCTATTACCATTAATGAAGTATTCATTAACGAAAAAGGAAAAAAAGATAGTAAATCATATACAGTAACTAAGGATGAAGGACCAAGAGCTGGTACTTCTATCGAAGCCTTAGCAAAACTAAGACCTGTATTCGCTGCAGATGGATCTGTAACAGCAGGTAATTCTTCTCAAATGAGTGATGGGGCTGCTTTCGTGATGGTGATGTCAGAAGAAATGGTAAAAGAGCTAAACATAGAACCTATCGCACGCATGGTAAACTATGCTGCAGCTGGTGTAGAACCGCGCATCATGGGTATAGGACCTGTTAAAGCAATTCCAAAAGCATTAAAACAAGCTGGATTACAGTTAAAAGATATCGATCTTTTCGAATTAAACGAGGCTTTCGCTTCTCAATCTTTGGCTGTAATTAGAGAGTTAGGTATCAATCCTGATATCGTAAACGTAAACGGTGGAGCTATTGCATTAGGTCACCCATTAGGATGTACAGGTGCTAAACTATCCGTTCAGTTATTTGATGAAATGAAACGCAGAGGTTCTAAATACGGAATGGTAACAATGTGTGTAGGTACAGGACAAGGTGCTGCAGGAATCTATGAATTATTATAATAAAGCTATTAACCAATAAAGAAAATAAACATGAGTAAAGATATCGTAAGAGGAGGTCAATTCTTAGTAAAAGAAACGAAATGTGAAAACATTTTCACTCCTGAAGATTTTACAGAAGAGCAAATAATGATGCGTGAATCTGTAAAAGAATTTATCGACAAAGAAATATGGCCTAACAAAGAGCGCTTCGAGAAAAAAGACTACGCATTCACTGAGGAAACTATGCGTAAAGCTGGTGAACTTGGTTTATTAGGAGTTGCTGTACCAGAAGCTTATGGCGGATTAGAAATGGGATTCATCTCTACAATGTTGGTTTGTGATTATATTTCTGGAGCGACGGGTTCATTCTCAACTGCATTCGGTGCTCACACAGGAATTGGGACAATGCCAATTACACTATACGGAAACGAAGAACAAAAGAAAAAATACGTTCCTAAATTAGCTTCAGGAGAGTGGTTTGGTGCATACTGTTTAACAGAACCAGATGCAGGATCAGATGCTAATTCAGGAAAGACAAAAGCTGTATTATCAGCGGATGGTAAGCACTACTCTATCACAGGACAAAAAATGTGGATCTCTAACGCTGGATTCTGTAATGTATTCATCGTATTCGCACGTATCGAAGATGATAAAAACATTACTGGGTTTATCGTAGAAAACGATCCAAGTAACGGAATTACATTAGGAGAGGAAGAGCACAAATTAGGTATTAGAGCTTCATCTACTCGTCAGGTATTCTTTAGCGATACGAAAGTTCCAGTAGAGAATATGCTTTCTGAAAGAGGTAATGGATTTAAAATTGCGATGAATGCATTAAACGTAGGACGTATCAAATTAGCAGCTGCTTGTTTAGATTCTCAACGTCGTTTAATCACGCAATCAGTTAAATATGCTAATGAGCGTATTCAGTTTAAAACTCCTATCTCATCTTTCGGAGCTATCCGTACGAAATTAGCTGAGATGGCGACTAATGCTTATGTAGGTGAAGCAGCATCATACAGAGCGGCGGCGGCTATTGAGGAGAGAATCAATCAACGTATTGCAGAAGGAAACACACATCAAGAAGCTGAGCTAAAAGGTGTAGAGGAATTTGCTATCGAGTGTTCTATCCTAAAAGTTGCTGTATCAGAAGACGTACAAGCTTGTGCAGATGAAGGAATCCAAATCTTCGGTGGTATGGGATTCTCAGAAGACACACCAATGGAAAGCGCATGGAGAGATGCTCGTATTTCTCGTATCTACGAAGGAACAAACGAGATCAACCGCATGCTTACTGTAGGGATGTTGATTAAAAAAGCAATGAAAGGACATGTTGATTTATTAGGTCCTGCTATGAAAGTGGCTGACGAATTAATGAGCATTCCAAGCTTTGACGTACCAGATTATTCTGAATTATTCGCTGAAGAAAAAGAGATGATTAGCAAGTTAAAACAAGCTTTCTTAATGGTAGCTGGTAGTGCTGTTCAAAAGTTTGGTCCAGATTTGGAAAAACACCAAGCTTTATTAATGGCAGCTTCTGATATGCTAATTGAAATCTATATGGCAGAAAGTGCTATCCTTAGAACAGAGAAATTAGCGAAGTTAAAAGGAGAAGAAAATATTAAAGAGCAAATCGCGATGGCTCAATTATACTTATACCACGCTGTAGACATCATCGGATTAAAAGGTAAAGAAGGAATTGCTTCTTTCGCTGAAGGTGATGAACAACGTGTAATGTTAATGGGGCTACGCAGATTTACAAAATATGTGAACCTACCTAATGTAAATGCTCTAAGAGAAACTATTGCATCAAAATTAGTAGACGCAAACGAATACGTATTCTAATTTAGGATACAGACAATTTGGTTTAGTTTGTTTGAAAAAAACCGTCATTTTTCTTCGGAGAAAGGGCGGTTTTTTGTTTGATAATACAAATATGTAACCTTTATATCCATATAAAAACAAGTCAAAATAGAATCAAAAAACAATAAATCAAGACTTTGTAAAAATTTAAATAAAATATTTCATCTTTTGTTTCTCTATAATCATCTAAAAAGTTTACTTTTGCACCATAATTTTTTTATACTTAAAAGATATTTACTGTGGAAAACGCAAATGCTTTAAAATTGATTAAAAAGATTCAATCAGATTTAATCTCTGATGGTCTTGTTGTAGAAAACATTGTAGCAGATTTACAAAAACTTAGAGAGTTTGCTCTACTTGAAGAAAAACCAGTGTTAGTTAAATCTATTCGTTTAGCTTATGAGCACATTCAAAACAACAAAGCTTTTTTAATTGCAATACCGTCTGATGAGCCTATCGAAGAAGAAGGAGAAGAAGGAACTACTGCAGTTGAGAAAGAAGCTAAGAATGACTTAGAAAGTTTACAGTACTTATTATCTTTATACAAAGACATTAATAACAAACATAACTTAGAAGACTTAAAAGATTACAACAATCGTTTATTAGCTTTCTAATTAAAAATGTTAATCTAAATATAAAAGCCTATCAGAACTCCTGTTAGGCTTTTTTTGTTTCTATTTAAAAACTATATTAGCATACTTAAAACTTCTAATTTAAATAAAATGCTAAAGACATTTAAAATTGTTGCGTTACTTGAAGGTTTATCTTTACTAGCGCTTTTATTCATCGCTATGCCTTTAAAATACTTTTTCGAAAAACCTGAAATGGTAAGTAAAGTGGGAATGGCACATGGAGTATTGTTTATACTATATATAGTAATGGCTACAGTACTTAAAAGTGATGAAAAATGGAGTCTACGAAAATATGGTCTTATTTGTCTAGCTTCAGTTGTGCCATTTGGTACTTTTATCATGGAGAAAAAACTTCTTGAGAGTAAAGCATAAAAAAATAAGTCTGTACAGACTTATTTTTTTTTATATATCTCTATAGCATCTTTTACAATGTCATGATGGTCAAATGCCAAATCTGGTAATTCATCTATCGCAAACCAGGCTAGCTCTTTAGCATCATCAGCTGCTTCTCCTATAACCTCCCCCCCTACTTCACCTAAGAAAGCTACCGTAACCATATGAGACCTAGGATCTCTAAATGGTTTGCCATAAGCCTTAATTTGAACTAGTTCGTTAAGGTCAATTGACGTTTCTTCACGTAATTCACGCATTGCAGCAATCTCTAAATCCTCATTTTCATCTACAAAACCACCAGGTAAAGCCCAATAATCACGAAATGGTTCATTTTTGCGCTTTATTAATAATATCTGTGAAATATTTAAATATTTTTTAAACAATACCACATCTACAGTAACGAATATCTTTGAAACATATCCCATATTATACAATTTTTATGAAACAAAAGTACTAAAACTATCCTTTTTTACAAAAAAACAACATTTTATCTTTCTATTACAAATCTTTGCCTTATATTTGCTCCATAAGCGATTAGTAAAAAACTGATTATTTTAATCATGTTTAATGGAAATTAAAAAGACAACTATGAAAAAATTAACATTACCGTTATTGGCTTCTGTATTAGCTTTTGGTGCTGTTCATGCTCAAAGTCCTTACAACAAATGGTCTATTGACTTAAATGGAGGATTTGCTAAACCAGCTAGAGCAGGTCAATCTGCTGAAACATTCAAAAACTTACACTTAGATGGAGGTGTACGTTATAGCTTAAACAACAAGTTTGGTATTAAAGCTTCTTTTGGCTATGATAAATTAGACAATTGGACTAACGATGCTGATTTAAACACTAACCACTACAGAACAAGCTTAGAAGGGGTTGTTAACGTTGGAAGACTTTTAAACTTCGAAACTTGGACTAAAGTATTAAACGTACAAGCTCACGCAGGGGGAGGTTACTCTTGGATGAATGGAGATGCATTCTCTGGAACAGACAATATGGGACACTTAATGGCTGGATTAACTGGTCAAATCAAAGTTCACCCACGTGTTGCTTTAAACGCAGACTTTACAGTTATCCAAAACTTAGAGCAAAACACAAACTGGAGTGGTGTAGGAACAACTAACCGTTCTATTGCTCAAGGGACTATGTTTAACGCATCTGTTGGATTATCTATTTATTTAGGTAAAAATGCTCAACACGCTGATTGGTATACTGAAGCAGAACAAGAAAATGCTCTATTATCTGAATTAGACGGAAGAGTATCTAAAGTAGAAAGCATGTTAGTTGACTCTGATGGAGACGGTGTGCCAGATTACTTAGATTTAGAACCTAATACACCAGCTGGTGCTTTAGTTGATTCTAGAGGTAGAAATATCGATAAAAACAACAACGGTATCGCTGATAATATCGAGGCTTTCATCGCTGAGAAATATGGTAACCAACCAGAACAAGCTGTTGCAGGTAACGATTCTAATATGATTAAAGAATTAATCAACAAAGGATATGTTGCTGCTTACTTTGACTTTGATAAAACTCAACCAACAAACGTTGATGGAATCAACTTCATCGTAAACTACTTAAAAGCTAATCCAAATGCTTCTGTTGAAGTTATCGGTTATGCTGATGCAGTAGGAAACAAATCTTACAACAACAAGTTATCTGAAAGACGTGCTAACGCAGTTAAAGATATCTTAGTTAAATCTGGAGTTAGCGCTTCTAAAGTTTCTGCTAAAGGAAACGGAATCGATGACGCTGTTTCTAAAGATTCAGCTGCAGCTCGTAGAATTGCAAGAAAAGTTGTTTTCAAAATTAACTAATTTTAGAATTCAATCTAATCATATTAAAGCGCAAGATTATTCTTGCGCTTTTTTTGTTTTTAATAAGTAACTTTGTATACTTATTAAATCGACTATGAAATTCAAATTAAATTCAGAATATAAACCAACTGGAGATCAACCAGAAGCAATAAAAAAACTTGTTGAAGGAATCAATACAGAGGAAAAATATCAAACATTAGTTGGTGTTACAGGTTCTGGAAAAACATTTACAGTTGCTAATGTTATTAATGAGGTAAATAAACCTACTTTAATACTTGCACACAACAAGACATTAGCAGCACAATTATATACTGAGTTCAAAAGTTTTTTCCCTAATAACTCTGTAGAATACTTTGTCTCATATTATGACTACTATCAACCCGAAGCATTCTTACCCGTAACAGGTACCTATATAGAAAAAGACCTCTCTATTAATGAAGAACTAGAAAAAATGCGATTAAGCACTACCTCTGCCCTGCTTTCAGGCAGAAGAGATATTATTGTAGTAGCATCTGTTTCTTGTTTATATGGTATAGGAAATCCTATTGAGTTTCAAAAGAATGTAATTTCTCTTGAATTAGATCAACAAATAAGTAGAACTAAGCTATTACATCGATTAGTTCAAAGTTTATACGCTAGAACTGAAGCAGAGTTTACTCCAGGAACATTTAGAATCAAAGGAGATACAGTAGAAATATTTCCTAGTTATGCAGACAATCCCTTTAGAATACATTTCTTTGGAGATGAAATTGAAGATATAGAGGTATTCAATCCTTCAACTTCTACTGTAATAGAAAAATATACCAACCTTAATATTTACCCAGCTAATATGTTTGTAACATCACCAGATGTATTACAAAAAGCTATATGGGAAATACAACAAGACCTAGTCAAACAAATTGACTATTTTAAAGAAATAGGGAAGCATCTAGAAGCCAAACGATTAGAAGAACGCACAAACTTTGATTTAGAAATGATCAGAGAACTCGGCTATTGCTCTGGTATTGAAAACTATTCAAGATATTTAGATGGTAGAGAACAAGGAACACGCCCATTCTGCTTACTAGATTACTTTCCTGATGATTACCTAATGGTCATAGACGAGAGTCACGTAACTGTATCACAAGTACATGCTATGTATGGAGGTGACCGGTCACGTAAAGAAAATCTAGTAGAATACGGCTTTAGACTACCTGCCGCATTAGACAATAGACCACTCAAATTTGAAGAGTTTGAAGCAATGCAAAATCAAGTGGTATACGTATCTGCAACTCCAGCTGATTATGAGTTACAAAAATCCGAAGGAATTTATGTAGAACAACTAATCCGCCCTACCGGACTACTAGATCCTATAATTGAAATTAGACCCACAGAGAATCAAATAGATAATTTAATCGAAGAAATTCATTCTAGAGTAGAAAAAGACGAAAGAATATTAGTTACTACATTAACGAAAAGAATGGCTGAAGAATTAGCTAAATATTTCACTCGTGTAGGAATCCGATGTAGATATATTCACTCTGACGTTGATACCTTAGAACGTGTAGAAATCATGCAAGACTTGCGAAAAGGACTATTCGATGTATTAATTGGAGTGAACTTACTAAGAGAAGGGCTAGACTTACCAGAGGTATCTCTGGTTGCCATTTTAGATGCTGACAAGGAAGGTTTTCTTAGAAGTCATAGATCATTAACACAAACCGTAGGAAGAGCTGCTAGAAACGTAAATGGTAAAGCTATTATGTACGCAGATAAAATTACAGATAGTATGCAGAAGACTATAGATGAAACAAACTATAGAAGAGAAAAACAGATGAATTTCAATAAGAAACACAATATTACTCCTACAGCAATTAATAAAAAAATATCTAGCGAATTAGTCAAAGCCTCATATGAAGACATCCAAAAGGAGACCATTCTTCAAGCTGCAGAAGAAACTCTTAAATACAAATCCAAAGCTGATATAGAAAAAATAGTAAGGGAAAAAAGAAAAGAAATGGAAAAAGCTGCTAAAGACTTAGATTTTATAAATGCTGCTCGTTTAAGAGATGAAATAAAAGCTTTAAAAGATAATCTCTAGATAATTTAACTACCTTTGCAAAAACAGACAGAATGAATAATAACGACATATTAAAGAAACTGAGAGTCGCTTTACAATTACGCGACGATCAAATAGTAGAGATTTTAGAATTAGTAGATTTTAGAATTTCAAAAGGTGAAATAGGTAACTTTTTTAGAAACGCAGAGCATCCAAAATATGTAGAATGTGGTGACCAGATTCTAAGAAACTTTCTAAACGGTTTAGTAATTCACCTAAGAGGTACAAAAGAAGCTCCTAAAAACCCACTAGAAGTACTCGCTTCTAACAAATCTGAAGTAAAGCCATTCAAGCAACAGACTAAAGAAAAGAAAAGCGAACCAACTTCAAAAAGAGAAGGAACTGCAAGTAAAAAAGTAGATTTTAAAAAGAAAACTACTTCTAATAAAAAAGCTACTCCTAAATCGCCCTTAGCAGGAATCAAATTCAAAAATGGTAAAAAATAAAAACACAAAAAAAGGCTAGCTCAAATGAGCTAGCCTTTTTAATATTCTATTATCTAAATTATGATAAAGCTACTTTTACTTGATCTGCAGCTTCCTGGAAAGCAATAGCAGATAAAATAGGCATACCTGATTGATCAATAATTTCTTTTGCTAATTCAGCATTAGTTCCTTGTAAACGAACGATGATTGGCACTTTAATATCGTCACCCATATTTTTGTATGCATCAACAACACCTTGAGCAACACGGTCACAACGAACGATACCTCCGAAGATATTGATTAAAATAGCTTTTACGTTAGGATCTTTTAAGATAATACGGAAAGCAATTTCAACACGTTTAGCATCAGCAGTTCCTCCCACGTCTAAGAAGTTAGCAGGTTCGAAACCAGCATACTTAATTAAATCCATAGTAGCCATTGCTAATCCAGCACCGTTAACCATACACCCTACAGTACCATCTAAATCTACATAGTTTAATCCTGCTTCTTTAGCTTCTACTTCGATAGGTCTTTCTTCAGTAACGTCTCTGTACTCAGCATAAGTTTTTTGTCTGTATAATGCATTATCATCTAAAGTAACTTTAGCGTCAACAGCTAAAATTTTATCATCAGAAGTTTTTAATACAGGGTTAATTTCGAACATTGAAGAATCACTTCCAATGTATGCTCTATATAAAGCATCTACGAACTTAACCATTTCTTTGAAAGCATTTCCAGATAATCCTAAGTTAAAAGCGATTCTTCTAGCTTGGAATCCTTGTAATCCAACTGCTGGATCAATTTCTTCTTTAAAGATTAAGTGTGGAGTTTTCTCAGCAACTTCTTCGATATCCATACCTCCCTCAGTAGAATACATAATCATGTTACGTCCTTTAGCTCTATCAAGTAATACAGACATATAAAACTCGTTAGTTTCACTTTCTCCAGGATAGTAAACATCCTCTGCTACTAAAACACGGTTAACTCTTTTTCCTTCTGGTGGAGTTTGTGGAGTAATTAAATCCATACCGATAATTTTACCAGCGATTTCTTTTACTTCGTCTAAGTTTTTAGCCAACTTAACTCCTCCTCCTTTACCTCTTCCTCCTGCATGGATCTGAGCTTTAATTACATACCAACTTGTACCAGTTTCTTCTGTAAGTTGTTTTGCTTTTTCAACTGCTTCTTCTGCGTTGTTAGCTACTAATCCACGTTGTACTCTTACACCGTAGCTAGCTAATATTTCTTTACCTTGAAATTCATGTAAATTCATAGTGTGATACGTTTAGCTTTTAATATAAACAGTTACAAAAATAACAATTCAGTTTGAAAAACCCTAATTTAATTAAGCTTATATAGTTTGTAACTGTAAATTAACCTTGTTTATTAATTCGTTTTTATACTTATTTGATTCTTTTAGAAGATATCAGTATCTCCCTTACCTGCTCTTATAATTTCAGGTTCTTCTCCTGACAAGTCAATTACTGTTGATGCTTCATTATTTCCATAACCTCCATCAATGACAATATCAACTATGTTTTGCCATTTTTCAAATATCAATTCTGGGTCAGTAGTATACTCCAATATTTCATCTTCGTCATATATTGAAGTCGAAACGATTGGATTACCTAACTTTCTCACTATTTCTCGAGCGATATTATTATCTGGTACACGAATCCCTACTGTTTTCTTCTTTTTAAACTCTTTAGGCAATTCATTATTCCCTGGAAGAATAAAAGTGTAAGGACCTGGTAATGCTTTCTTCAGTATTTTAAATGTAGAAGTATCTATCTGCTTTACATAGTTAGAAATATTACTTAAATCATAGCAAACAAAAGAAAAGTTAGCCTTATCTAGTTTTATTCCTTTAATCTTAGCAATTCTTTCTAGTGCCTTAGAATTAGATATATCACATCCTAACCCATATACAGTATCTGTAGGATAGATGACTAGCCCCCCCTCTCTTAGTACCTTGACCACTTTATCTATTTCCTTTTCATTAGGATTCTCTGGATAAATCTTTATAAACTGTGACATACTTATAGTTTTTATACTCTATACAATTTACTATAAAACTTGAAGCTTAGCAAATCTTAACAACAGTTTTTTTATTCCTCCAACATCAAATCTAATCTCTGCTTTCTTATCCGCTCCTACACCTTCAAGGTTAATAATAACTCCCTTTCCAAATCGTTCATGCATCACTGTTTGACCGACTTCTAAAAGCTGATTGCCATTTGTCAATGTAGTTACCTTAGTAACTGAAGCATCAACAGGCTTCAACTTTCTTATATTCCTATTCTCTTTTGGTTCTTCACCATCTGTTACATAAGCTGGTGGAGTACCCGCAATAGGCTTCTTCAATCTCAATTTACTCTTATCTACGTCACCAAATATATCAGCATTAATAGTTGGTTTATATCTATAATTTGTTTCTACAGGAGTCAAATACTCTAAGTATTCATCCTTAATCTCCTCTATAAATCGAGAAGGATCACTATCTACTAATTTACCCCATCTATATCTTGATTGAGCATAAGTTAAATAAGCTTGATGTTCTGCTCGCGTTAAAGCCACATAAAACAATCTTCTTTCCTCCTCTAACTCACTTCTAGTATTCATACTCATCGCACTTGGAAACAAATCTTCTTCCATTCCTACACAGAATACGGTTGGAAATTCCAGTCCTTTGGCCAAGTGAATTGTCATCAACGCTACCCTATCATCATCACCTGTATCTTTATCCAAATCTGTAGCTAAAGCTACATCTTCCATAAACTCACTTAAAGCACCTCTAGCTCCATCCACCTCACGTTGTCCTTCGATAAAGTCCTTAATACCATTTAGTAGCTCTTCGATATTCTCCATACGTGTAATCCCTTCTGGAGTTGTATCCTTGCGCATCTCCTGGACAAGTCCTGTTTTCTTAACAATATGTTCTGTCAGTTGATAAGCGTCCATTGTCTCCTCCAAAGCCTGAAAAGCTTTAATCATATTGCTAAAATCACTCAATTTATTACGCGTACCTGCAGTAATTTTTAAATCTATTTTATCAATATGTTCAACCACTTCAAATATAGAACGTTTATAGTGATTAGCTGCAATTGTTAACTTATCTAAAGTAGTATTACCTATACCTCGCGCAGGATAATTAATCACACGCACTAACGCTTCCTCATCTTTGGGATTAATAACCAATCTTAAGTAACTCAAGACATCTTTAATCTCTTTTCTTTGGTAGAACGATAGACCACCATAAATACGATAAGGTATATCTTTTTTACGCAAAGCATCTTCCATTGCACGAGATTGCGCATTAGTTCTATACAGGATAGCAAAGTCACTATTATTCTTTTGATTTTGCATCTTCTCTTCAAAAATAGTAGATGCTACAAAACGACCTTCTTCTCCATCTGTTAGAGATCTATGTACTTTTATCTTTGGACCAAAATCATTAGCAGTCCATACTACCTTTTCTAATTTTACTTTATTATTGTCAATAACCGAGTTAGCGGCTTCTACAATATTTCGAGACGAACGATAATTCTGTTCTAATCGATAAGTTTGTACACCTTCATAATCTTTCTGGAAGTTTAAAATATTATTAATATTCGCTCCCCTAAAAGCATAGATACTTTGAGCATCATCCCCCACTACACAAATATTCTGAAAGCGATCTGATAAAGCACGAACAATAAGATATTGTGAATGATTTGTATCCTGATACTCATCTACTAGAATATACTTGAATCTATTTTGATATTTAGAAAGTACATCAGGAAAACGAGTCAATAACTCATTTGTCTTTAACAATAAATCATCGAAATCCATCGCCCCTGATTTAAAACAACGCTCTACATAATTATTATAAATTTCTCCTATACGAGGTCTCTTACTCATCGCATCAGCTTCTTGTAGTTCAGGATTGTTATAGTAAGCTTTTACAGTTACTAAGCTATTTTTATACGAAGAAATTCTGCTTAATATTTCTTTTGGCTTATAGATATCTTTATCTAATTGCATTTCTTTTATAATCTGACCTATAAGACGTTGACTATCTTGGGAATCATAAATAGTAAAGTTGCTAGGATAACCTAACTTATCTGCCTCTGCTCTAAGTATCTTAGCAAACACAGAGTGGAACGTTCCCATCCATAGATTCTTAGCCTCAGAACTCCCAACAATTTGAGCAATCCTTACTTTCATTTCACGAGCTGCCTTATTGGTAAACGTCAACGCTAGAATATTAAAAGCATCAACTCCTTGATGCATTAAATAAGCAATACGTAAAGTTAACACTCTCGTTTTCCCTGACCCTGCTCCAGCGATTACTATCATTGGTCCATCCTTCTGAAGCACAGGCGCTCTTTGAGCCTCATTTAACTGATCTATATAATTTTGCATATCTGATTTACTCGAAAACGTCAAAATTACAATTACTATACCTTTATAACAAGTTTTTTGCAATCATAAAAATTATCTCAACAAACATAATATTCCCTATTTTTGCTAAAAAATCGCAATGAGTACAGAATTTATCTTACAACTATTGAGCTACACCGTACCTGCTTTAATTTCAGCAGCCCTAGCCTATCTATTCTTTAACCGTATTTTAGAAAAACAAACAAAAAAAGATCTATTCTTATTAGATAAGTTAAAAACTCAAAACACAATCGACCTTCAAGCATTAAAACTACAAGCCACTGAACGTTTTATAATACTAATTGAACGAATTGATTTAAAAAAATTAGTGTTAAGAATAGTACCTACTACCGAAGATAAAACATTATATCAAATCAATTTAATTAACCATATAGAACAAGAGTTTGATTATAATGTAGCTCAACAAATCTATATTAGTGAAGAACTTTGGCAAATTATAGTTCAATCGAAGAATAGCATTATAGAATTAATACATCAAATAAGTAATAATCCTAACATCCTAGATGCTAACCAACTTAGACAAGACTTGATTTCAAAAAATATACTAATTGAAGAAAAACTAGAAATTGTAAGAAAAGCAATAAAACTAGAAGTAAACGCAATAACAGATAAATAAAACACTATGAAAAAGACAATGATTGCTGCTGTATTAACTATTAGTACACTAGCCTATTCCCCTATCATCAATGCACAAAACACCAAAAAAAATAATTTAATCAATTCTCTTACACAGGATAAAGTTGCCAAAGGCTTAAAAGAAGCTCTTGATAAAGGGATTGCAGATCAAGTCAGTAAATTATCTCAACCTGATGGTTTCTTGAAAAATGAGTTAGTTAAAATTGTAATGCCAGAAGAATTTCAAAAAGTAGATAAAGCCTTGAGAAGAATGGGGATGGACAAATTAGCAGACCAAGGATTAACATTAATAAATAGAGCAGCAGAAAGTGCTGTTAAAGAAGCTACACCTATTTTTGTAGATGCAGTAAAGAATATGACGTTTACAGATGCTAAAGATATTCTGATTGGAGGCAAATCAGCTGCCACTGATTACTTAAAAAAAAGCACTTCTAAAAGTCTGTATACTAAATTCTGTCCAGTCATTAATAGCTCTCTATCATCAGTAGGTGCTGATGTAATCTGGGAAAAAATGACTACTACCTATAACGCACTTCCACTAGTATCGCCTGTTACAACAGATCTAACAGACTATATTACCAATCAAACTATGGATGGAGTATTTAAAATGATCGCAGTTGAAGAGAATAATATTAGAGAGAACATCACAGGATCTAGAGATTCTAACTTATTAAAAGAAGTATTCGCAATTCAAGATAATCTAACAAACTCAACTAAAAAAAACACATCAAGCAATTCTATCGAGAAACTTTTTAAAAATAAAAGATAATTAGCCCATTAAAATAAATTATATTTATATTTTTAAACAAAAAACTAAATATAACATTATTATAACATTCAATTAACTGATCTTTCTAAAAAAAATTTTGATATTTGTATAATCAATAATGATTGATTTCATAATAGTTAGGGTTAGTTAATAAAAAGCCGAGTAAGAAATTACTCGGCTTTTTCTTTCTGTACCTTTGATCTTAATCTTTTTGACTAATTTTCATCACGTTACCCAGATATTATTCGATTCGTTTATGAATTTGCTTGAAGTATTCAAATGCATTAAACAAATGTGTTCCATGCCAAGAGAACATTTCCCCATCTACAAACACAGTTTTCCCGTGATGTGTGTGTCTTCCTAATTCAAACGCATGTTCTTCCTTAAATGGATAAGGCTCTGATGATAAGAATACCAATTCTGGATCTCCTTGTATTCTAATTTTTCTTATCTCTACTTCAGGATAACGCTCTTCACGATTAGCATACACATTTGTAAATTTATTCAAAGTCAAAAGGGTATTGATAAACGTATTATTACCTGCCACCATATAAGGTTCTCTCCAGATAAAATAAGCTGCTTTTTGTGCTTCTCTAGTACTTACAAAAGACATAAAATCCTTTATAGCAAAATCAATCTTATCGTTCCATTTCTTTGCTTCCGTACGTTTGTTAAATAATATACCGAAATCCTCTATCATTTGCTTATTATCTTCTAATGTAATAACATCAGTAACCCAAACAGGACAAATATCTTTTAGACTTTCTACAATCTCTAACGTATTTTCTTCTTTATTGGCAATAATAATATCAGGATTAAGCGCTTTAATCTTTTCTACGTGTACCTTTTTAGTTCCACCTACTTTTATTTTGACAACACCTAAATGATAAGGATGTACACAGAATTTAGTTATTCCTTTAATCTCATCTTCAAGTCCTAAATCACATAACGTTTCAGTTTGTGAAGGCACTAATGAAATAATTCTCTTTGGTGCTTGTTCAAAGCGATGCTCTTGCCCTATTTGATCTTTTAATACAATCATACCAGTTTATTTAATATCTCCTCCATTTCTTGTTGAATGGCTTTAGCTTCCAATCCCGCTTTTGCTGCGAAATCTTCTTCCTTAGATGCAAAGATAATACCTCTTGATGAATTGATTAACAATCCTACATTTTTACTTAAGCCATATTTACATACATCTTGTAGATTTCCCCCTTGAGCTCCTACTCCCGGAACTAATAAAAAGCTTTCCGGAACTATTTTTCTAATCTCTTCAAAATACTCTGCTTTGGTAGCCCCTACTACATACATTAAATTCTCAGCATTTTTATACGTTTGAGAAGTTTCTAGCACTTCTTGATACAAAGGTTTTCCATTTACTTCTTTTGTTTGAAAATCAAATGCTCCTTGATTAGAAGTCAATGCTAAGAGAATAGTATGCTTATTTTCAAAAGCAAGAAATGGCTCTACAGAATCTTTTCCCATATAGGGAGCAACAGTTACACTGTCAAATAACATATCTTCAAAAAAAGCTTTAGCATACATCGAAGCTGTATTACCAATATCCCCTCGTTTTGCATCTGCTATTGTGTATACTTCAGGATAATTAGTATTTAAGTATTCTATTGTCTTCTTTAGAGATATCCAGCCTTTTATACCATAAGCTTCATAGAACGCAATATTTGGTTTATACGCTACTGCATATTGATGAGTAGCATCAATAATTGCTTTATTAAAGCTAAAGATAGGATCTTCTTCTTTTAATAAAAAACTTGGAATCTTATCTAAATCAACATCTAAGCCAACGCATAAAAATGATTTCTTTTGCTTGATTTGTTCAATTAATTGTTGTGTAGTCATGTTTAGTAGTTATAGTTTAAAAAAAACCACACTATACAGAAGCAAGTGTGGTTTATCATATTTATAAAAGACGATTAAAAAACGTCTCCCTCTTTTAATTTCTCAGTATTACTTACCAATTGTAATTCATCAATAACTTTTTGTAAGTTACCATTCATTACTCCATCTAGATCATATAATGTCAATCCTATACGGTGATCAGTAACACGTCCTTGTGGGTAGTTATACGTTCTAATCTTAGCCGATCTATCTCCACTACTCACCTGAGAGTTACGCTTTTTAGCATCCTCCTCTTGTTTCTTTGCTAACTCCATTTCATAAAGACGAGAACGCAATACAGATAAAGCTTTATCTTTATTCTTATGTTGAGATTTCTCATCCTGACATTGAGCTACAAGTCCTGTAGGAATGTGAGTCATACGAACAGCAGACTTAGTTGTATTTACAGACTGCCCTCCAGGTCCTGACGAACAGAATAAGTCAATACGTACATCATTCATATCGATATGCACATCAAACTCCTCTGCCTCTGGTAATACCATTACAGTAGCTGCTGATGTATGTACACGTCCTTGAGTTTCCGTTTGAGGAACACGTTGTACACGGTGTACTCCAGCCTCAAATTTCAATGTCCCATATACATCTTCTCCTGTCACTTCAAAAATAACCTCTTTATAACCACCAGAAGTACCTTCATTAACGTCTACTACAGATGTTCTCCACCCTCTTGACTCACAGTATTTAGTGTACATTCTAAATAAATCTCCTGCGAAAATACTTGCCTCATCTCCTCCTGTACCAGCACGCACCTCTACCATTACGTTCTTAGCATCCTCTGGATCTTTAGGTATTAATAAGAATTTTATTTCTTCTTCTAATTCAGGTAAACGACCTTTTGCTTCATCTAACTGCATTTTAGCCATCTCCACCATTTCAGCATCACTTCCATCAGCTAATATTTCATTAGCCTCTTCCATATTACCTTTAAGATTTATATACTCAGCTCGCTTTTCAACTAACTGTTTTAAATCTTTGTACTCTTTATTTAATTGTACGTAACGTTTTTGATCAGCTATCACATCTGGCTGAATAATTAAGTCAGAAACTTCGTCAAAACGTTGCTTAATAATTTGTAGTCTATCTAACATATCCTAAAATAGATAATTTATTTGGTTTGCAAAGGTACAAAAAAAGAGGAATATTTTACTATACCCCTCTTCAATTACATTACAAAAGTAACTATTTATTTTTTAATCTCAGCAGAAATCTCTACGTCAGACCAAGTTTTTCCTTCGTGTAAATCTTTACAAGCTGCATGTAAACTATCGAAAGCAGACTGAGCTGTAAAATCAGCGATAATATCTATTGAACCATTTAATTTAAGAGCATCTCCATCTACTGTGTAAGCAAATTCTTTCTCTTTAGAAATTCCATTCATAGTTAAATTAACTAAAACTTTTCCATCTTTAAACTCTCCAAAGAATCCATTGATATTCCCTACCATTTTGGCAAAAAACTCTCCTTTTAGTTTTTCATCTCTACCTGCATCATTCGTACTTACAGTAGAGGTAACCACTACGAAGTTAGCTCCTTTCAATGCTTCTTCTAAGGTAGCTGCTTCAGCTTTAACCTCGTTTAATTTTATATCTGTAAACGTTCCTTTAACCCCTACTTTGTTAGGTGTTTTAAAAGCAGTCCATTCTAGTGTATACGTTAATTCTTTAGCCACTGGTGCTTCTACTTGATCCGCTGTAGTTTCAGTTGTTTGATCTACTGTATTTGTTTCTTTTTTTTCTCCACAAGAAATTGCGAAAGCTCCTACTAAAGCTAATGCTAAAAGCGATTTTTTCATAATAATGAGTTTTATTTGATAGCGTCTAAAGTACTAATTTCATTACACTTTATTCTTAATTAAACATTAATTTTTTTAATTAGAACTTCTATCTCTATCTACTGACTTAAAAAACAATTATGTCCGATAGCATCTAAAGTATTCTTGTTAATGAGATATTAGCTGTCTTTACTTTGCCTTTTTCATCACTATACTTAATACTAACTTTTTTATTTTCTTTTTTAAGTATTTCTTGATAGTCTGTGAAATCATTATAGCTTATTCCATTTATCGATAAAATTCTATATCCCTCTCTTAATCCTTTTTTATATGCATCTGTACCTTCTATTACATTTGCAATAATAATTTCAGTACGGTCATTATTATACCTTAAGGATAATGGATTCACTAATGGTTCAAAATCTTTAGTATACAAATGATTAGGCTTAATATAAATCGCCTTTTCTTTATAATCAAGGATTAAATCAAATCTATGAATTATTTCACTCCCCATAATTCCAACTATTCCCACATCTGCACTCACCCCCGAAGTATCAGATGAAAGAGAAATAGCCATATCACTTTTTTCTATAGTATAATTTCCTAACTGAATATTCTTAATAATCCCTTTTTCGTAGTAAGTCTTATTGCTTAAATTATTACCTGCATACGTAATCTTTTTATCTAGCTTTTCGTATAGCTTATGCTCTTCCTTATAAGGTCTATTCACGATAAGTGTTACTCCTGCTCCACTATCAAAAAGAACATCTCCTTGAAACTTCTCTCCATTTGTAAGTTCAAGAGTGATTGGTAACTTAGCAAGATTAGATCCATAGAATTCAATAGGCAGCTTTTGATACCCTGTATAATCTAGAGGAGTTCCAAATTTATACAAACTTATAGTTTGAGTACCAAAATCTATTTTAGTTAAATACTTTCCTAAAATTGTCGATCCGATAATACCATCAAATTTTTTCTCATATAGTTCTGTCAATCTAGAAAAGTCATCTAATACTATAGATATACTATCCATAACGGTATTCTGATCCAACTTTAATTTATAGCCAGTCATCATATCATAACGCTTCTTTCCTCCTGCTCCACTTACATTAATAGAACTATTGATCACAAACCCTTTCTTATGAGCAACATCTGAATCTATCATTGTAATTCCTGCGCCTGTATCAAAGAAAAAAAGCAAACTATCCTTTTGATTCTCCAATGGCAATTTTAAAAATATAGACGTTTTATCTTTTGATAGTATAAAGGGTAGTTTAACTTCTTGCCCAAAAAGATTTATCCCACATAAGATGATAACTAGAATAAATAATTGTTTAAATATCGCTTTCATTGTTAATTATAATATTAAAACACAAAGCTAATTAAAAACTTAACATTTTTTACGTAAACAAATATATAAATTAACCTATATAATAAATTTAAGGCACAAAAAAAGAGGCTTCTTAATAAAGCCTCTTCTATTTTAAATAAGTTTTTCTTATTTATTTTTTCTCAGGAATCTGAGTTAATATTTCCAACAAGAACTTCCAGAACTTCTGTACAGAGACAATATTAGCGCGCTCTACAGGAGAGTGTGCTCCGCGAATAGTTGGACCAAAAGAAATCATATCCATATCAGGATAATTCGTTCCTAAGATACCGCACTCTAGTCCTGCATGACATGCTACTACATTTGGTTTTTCACCTACTTGTTTTTCATAGATATCTACTAATACATCTAGTATTTCAGACTCAGAGTTAGGTGTCCATCCTGGATAAGATCCAGAGAATTCTACTTCACACCCCATTAATTCAAATGCTGAACGTAGGCTATTCGCTACATCAAACTTAGATGATTCAACAGAAGAACGTGTTAAACATTTCACTACTAGTTTACCTTCTCCTAAATCTACTTTAGCGATATTATTAGAAGCCTCTACTAAATCGTCAAAGTCTGGACTCATACGGAATACACCATTATGAGCAGTATACATAGATCTTACGAAAAAATACTGAGCCATAGAAGGCATCACTTTCTTAGGTGTATCAGCTGTATCTAGCTTTTCGAATATTACTTCAAAATCAGAATCTACAGTATGTAATTCTGCTTTAATTTCATCTACGATAGACGTCATATCAAATACGAATGCCTCATCAAAAGTACTAGCTATAATTACCTCAGCCACACTCTCTCTAGGAATAGCATTTCTTAAGCTTCCTCCTTTGATTTTAGATATCTGTAACCCAAAGTTATCAAAAGCATCAAATAACAATCTATTCATGATTTTATTTGCATTTCCTAACCCCTTGTGGATATCCATACCAGAGTGCCCTCCTTTTAATCCTTTTACAGTGATTCTGTATCCTATAGATCCTTCAGGTGTATCCTCTTCATCGTACTCAGCAGATGCAGTTACATCTACACCACCAGCACATCCTATATCTATCTCATCGTCCTCTTCTGTATCTAAGTTTAAAAGAATCTCTCCTTCTAACATTCCTCCTTGAAGACCTTTAGCACCCGTCATTCCTGTTTCTTCATCTATAGTAAATAAAGCTTCAATAGCTGGATGTGGAATTTCGTTACTTTCTAAGATAGCCATGATAGCAGCTACACCTAGACCATTATCTGCACCTAAAGTAGTACCTCTAGCTCTTACCCATCCATCTTCCACATACATGTCGATTCCCTGAGTATCGAAGTCAAATACAGTATCGTTATTCTTTTGGTGAACCATATCTAAGTGAGATTGCATTACAACCACTTTTCTGTTCTCCAATCCTTTAGTAGCAGGTTTTTTAATAATAACATTACCTACCTCATCTTTTATCGTTTCTAGACCTAAAGACTTTCCAAAGTTCATCATGAACTCAATCACACGCTCTTCCTTCTTAGATGGACGAGGTACTGCATTTAGATCTGCGAACTTGTTCCATAAGTTCTTAGGTTCTAACCCTCTAACTTCTTGACTCATATTTTAATCTCTTTAATTATTCAAAATATTCCCTCAAATTTAGGACATTCTAAATAAATAAACAGTTATTCCCTAATAAAATTCGGTTAAATCCAATTTATACGCTCCATTCTCAACATAATCCGAACACCTACTTTCCCTTTTGCTAATTATCCAAATACACCTCCTTCTCCCCACTTCAGAGCATAAAAATAACATCTTATTCATTACTTAAAATACTCAATATTAAACCATTGCTTATTTACACTAGAATAAATACTAAATAATACGGCTATAAAAACAATAAAAAACGGGTTATCACAAATGCAATAACCCGTTTTTATAACCAAATATAAAAATTATGAAAGATTCTTAATATTTCCAAGAAATGCCCCTCGTACACAAAACACTTCTCTAATATCCTGAGGTTTCACTACTATGTTTTCATATGTTTCATTATCACATATAAATGCTAGCTCGCCATTTTCAGTATATCTTTTAAATCGATAACACAGTACACCTTTTCCTTCTATAACAACCACATAAATACCCCATGGTTTAATTTCTTCTAAATCTATTTTCTTAGTTAGGACATAAGACGATACCTTTACGGTAGGATACATATTATCTGCTGAAATCTGAAATGCTGTATCCACTTCTTCTTCTGTAGGAAAAACAAAACTAGGCGAAGTAGCCCATGTTCTTTCTGGGTTTAAGAAATACTCAAAATGATGGTCTACAGATATCATTTTGACTTTTCTTTTTTGTAAATCTGTATTAAAAACTTTATGTGTATTTGAAAAGAATAACTCATTCAAATCAATTTTGTGCTCTTTACACAAATTTATGATTTTTTCATATTGCAAAGTCTCTCTCGACTTCCATGATGATACTGTATTAGGCTTTACTTCTAAAATATTTGCTAATTCTAAATCAGTTTTTATACCTAACAACTGTTTCAACTTTTTAATTACGCTTTCACTACTTTTCATACTTATCACAATTTATTATTTCACTTTACTTACTACTACTTTATTCGCATATATCGACAATAAACAATTATCTTGCCAATATTTAATAACAGAGAAAAAATGTTTAAAAAAAGAGTAAAAACCAATGAATAATAAAAATAACATACTAAAAAACACTGTGTTACAAAAACAAATAAAATATTAAGAAATTCTCCGTAAATGTAAATATTCAAATATTTACTATTCTAAGTATTGAAAATCTGGTGATCTAAACCTATCTATTAAATCACAGAAAAAGAATAAATAACGTGTTCATTAAATGAATATTTAGCTGTTACTATTTTCTATAAAATAATTTATCCATTTTATTAAATCAATTATATTAATAAACTACTTCATTGATATAAAAGGAAAAACTGCACATTGTTATTACATTATCAATGTTATGTTACATATATAAATCCTATTTCCTACTTAAGTAGAATGGTTTTTTTATTTATTTAAACAACTCTACACAAACATATAATATTCAATAATACACCAAACACACATATTATTATTCACTAAAATAAACAAATAAAAGAATTATAATTATTTTTATATCAATATTTAACTATTTTTCAATACATCAAAACAAAAAACACTTCTAGCATAAAACACATATAAACAACTTACACTTCCGATTTCATCACATATAGTGATTATCATAATATTACATTTTTCATTCACAAGACACCATCACATTTAGTGATTAAATCACATATTGCTAATATCTTACTCTTTTTTCAGCATGGAAAAACAAACACATGGTAATATTTTAGTCTTAAACAGTCAAATAGGAAATAAAGACACTTAAATCACAACAAAACATCGCAAAAAAAGAGGAGCATCTCGCGACGTCCTCTTTTACAAGTACAAATAAAAAAAATACTATGCACTCTCACCTGCATAGCGCATCAAACTAAGTAATTATCTTATCAATATAATTCCTATTAAATTTCTGTTCTTTTTTATATTGAGATGGAGACACTCCCACCACACTTTTAAACTGTTTACTCAAATGACTCAAATCATTATAATACATCTTACTAGCTATTTCTAATAGTGTCATTTCACCATACGAAATATATTCCTTCACTCGTTCAATACGTTGATGGATATAAAACTTCTCTATTGTAACTGATTCTCGCTCTGAAAACAACTTACTTGCATAACTATAGTCTATTGCTAAATTATCCGATATCAAATAAGATAGATTGGTAGATAATCGACTATCCGTCTGTACGAGGTCTATAATTAATTGTTTAATACTCTCTATCAGTATATCTTGTTTTTCTACTATTAATTCAAAACCAAGTATATTCAACCTCTCTTTAAACACCTTAAAAGTCTGTTCACTTAAATTATACAAAAGCGACACCTTTCCCAATTCAACTTTAGTCTCTAATACACCAATTTTTTTTAATTCTTGTTCTATCATTAAAACACAACGGTGACAAACCATATTCTTAATATGTAAAACTACCGAATACTCCATATCTCATTTTTTTATCCTAATAAACAATAGACTAATCATATCTCGTTTTTAACTTTCACGATATAGTATAATAACGCAATACAATCTTTGTTTTTAAAAAGGAGTACTGACTAGATCAGTACTCCTGATTTCTCTTTATTAACTCTGCTTGTGTTCTGCAACGAATTTTTGATAATTCCCTTCATTCTCAAAATAAGCTACCTCACCATTATTCCCTACTATCACGATATATGCTTCTGCTTTATCTACTGATTTTAAAGAATATGGATCTATAGCTGCGCGCACAGTTGCATCTTGAGGAATTCTTGTTTTACACATTTCACAACATCCGTAATACATTTTTCCTTCGTACTCTACTTCTAACTGTTTATTCCCCATATAAGCATCATTTACCATACATACTAGATCACTAGGTACAGCATCTCCTCTTTTATACTGTCCTCTAGCAGCCACTGGCTCACTTTCTTTATGCATAGAATGCATATCATGATTAGCATGATTTTCATGTGTTGGAGCTACCTCTACTGGCTCTTTTTTTGTTTCTCCACAAGCGATAGTAAGCAAACTAACTCCTACTACTGCTAAACTTCTAATTGCAAATGTTCTCATAATCATCATTTTTATTACATTAATTTTTGTTCATTCATTATTTCTTCTGTTGCCATTTTTAAAATCTTCATACCTGGTCTTAGCTCTCCAAAAACCTCAACCATCATGGGCATAACACGTCCTTTAGCTACCTTAATATGATACGCTGTACCATTTCTCACTTCAATCACATACAACCCAAGATTACTCTCAACTAAAGCTGATTTAGGTACAAAGAATGTTGGTTCTGTACTTTTTAAACTTATAGTAGCATCCGCTATCATATTAGGTTTTAACAGCTGTTCTTTATTATTAATATCTGCTTGAATCTGCTCTGAACGCAGTTTTAAATCTAAACTTCCCGCCTTACGTGTTATTACTCCTGTAAATTCCTTTTGAGGTAACGTACGCACTCTAAACTTCACTGTATCTCTCTCTTTTACATAAGGCGTATTTGCCTCTGAGATAGATAGGTTTAGACGCAGTATAGAAGTGTCCTCTACGATTAGTAAAGGCATTTTACTCATAGGGCCTACATAAGCTCCCTTGTCTACTTGTCTATCTGTAATCACACCATCAAATGGCGCTCTAATCACTAGGTATTGATCTATATTCTTCATTTCTTCATACGAAGACTTTGAAGAAGCTAGTTGTGCTTTATCTGCTAACATCTTAGCCGTCACTTGCTCTAAATAATCAGGTGCGATAGCTCCCTCTGTCTCATTTGCTTTTATTGTGCGATCATACGTAGCCTTGGTAGAAATGTATATGGCCTCCTGTGCTTTCCACTTAGCTTGCGCACTGGATACTTGCGCCTGAATCTCAGGCGCATCTAATACCATTAATACTTGGCCTTTCTTTACGTGGTCACCTATATCCACACGCAAATCAGTTACATAACTATTTACTTTAGCAAATAATTCAGTACGTTGGTCTGCTCTTAATTCACCAGGCAATTGAAGTGGAACGATAGGATTGGTTGGTTCTATGCCAATAGTCTCCATCTTATTCATTCCCATATTCATTCCCCCTTTTTCTTCTTTATTTTCAACTACTTCAGTAGTCTTCTTATCTGCACAAGCCGTTAATACTACAAGGCTAACTAATGCTATATATATTCTTTTCATCTGTCTTATTTGTTTTCAATAGGTAAATAGTGAATGCTTTCTTCATCTTCTGGATCTAACGATGGAGAGTCTCTTGTTACTTTATTCATAACCCAAGCAAAAACCATAGGTAGAATAATCAGTACAGATACTGTAGAAGCCATCAACCCTCCTATAACTGCTCTTCCTAATGGAGCTACTTGCTCACTTCCTTCTCCATGTCCGATAGCCATTGGCAACATACCTGCTATCATCGCTATAGTTGTCATCGCAATCGGTCTAATACGCAACCTTGCCGCTTCTAAGGCCGCAGCCGTTGATGTCCAGCCAGTCTTGCGCAAAGTCTCTGCATTATTAATCAATAACACTGCATTGGCAATAGACACACCTACAGACATAATGATTCCCATATAAGACTGTAAGTTGATGGTAGAACCGGTTGCTTTCAACAATAACAGTGAACCTAACATTACGAATGGTACAGTAGTCAAGATGACAAATGATACTTTAAACGATTGGAAGTTGGCTGTTAACATTAAGAATATAACAACAATCGCAATCAATAAACCATTGGCTAAACTTTGCATTGTATCATCTAATACAGGAGCCATTCCTTTTAACTCTACGTTTACTCCTTTTGGCAATTCTCCTAATTCTGCGATAGCAGCTTGTACATCTTCTTTCGCTCTATTCAAATCTGTTTTATGTACATTGGCAATTACTGTTACATATCCCATAGTTCCTTCATTATAACTCTCTGCCAGTGCTTTCCCTTCTGTAATAGTAGCTACATCACTAAGCACAGGTCTATCTGCATTTTTACTCAGCGGTATATTCTCTAATTCCTCTTTGCTGTTTAACTGATTCTGTGGCATCTGTACCTGAACATCATAAGCGATTCCCATCATACCACCTACCCACATATTTCGATTCGTATAACGAGAAGAAGCTGTTGTCGCTACTAAAGACTTCGCTATATCCATAGCATCTAATCCTAACTGAGCTGCTCTCACACGATCGATATTAATCTCATACGATGGATAGTTCATAGAGATAGGCATTTTTACATCGCGCATATACTCTAACTCATTCAGCTTAGTCAACAACTTATTTGCTGTCATCATATTCATCTTACGCATCATTCCTGATACGCGTATCTCAATAGGAGTATTAGTTCCTTGACTTAAGATTTTCTCTGTTAATTCAATCGGTTCAAAAGTCAACTTCAACTCTGGCAATTTCTCTTTTATACGCTCGCGTATTTGATCTTTTAGCTCATCTGTATTTCCACTGAAATCATTAAATGCTATTTGCATTGATGCTTCATGAGGCCCCGCATTGTATAGATAAATAGGACTTACTGCAAACGATGAAGGGTGTTGTCCCACAAAGGCTGATGATATCGCTATCTTCTCTTTGCCAAATAAATCTTCTAATTCGCTTAATACCTTCTTCACCTTCATTTCTGTATGCTCTATACGTGTCCCTTCAGGAGCTGTAATACGCATTTGTACCTGACTTGAATTGACTGTAGGCAATACGTCCTTTCCTATGTTTTGGTACATCACTGCTACAGCTAAGATGGCCGCTAGAATAGAACCTATAACGATTATCTTCTTCATAGGCATCACTTTCTCAATCCCTGCCACTACTCTATTCTTAAACTTGTCAAAGCCTTTTGCTTCTTCTGGTATAGCGTGTTTTTCTGGATTGTACTTCATCAGCCAGTTCGCCATAATAGGCACGAATGTCTGAGAAAGTAAGAATGAAACCGTCATCGCAAAACCAATGGCCATCGCTAGAGGCATAAATAGTGCTCCAGGAATACCTGTCATCATAAAGGCTGGTGCAAATACAGCCAAAATGCTAAACAAGATTAATAACTTAGGGAAAGCTATCTCCTTACACGCATCCCATATTGCCTGTACCTTATTCTTACCGAGGGCAAAGTGCTGGTGTATATTCTCTATCGTCACCGTACTCTCATCCACCAGAATACCTATCGCTAAAGCTAATCCTGATAAAGTCATGATATTAATCGTCTGTCCGAACATCTTTAAGAATAATACAGCTGAAATAATAGCAATCGGAATAGTCATAATTACGATTAATGCACCGCGTGGGTCTTTTAAGAACAGCATAACCATTAACCCTGTCAATAGCGCTCCTAAAACTCCTTCTACGATTAAACTCTTAACCGCATTAATCACATTCACAGATTGGTCAAACTCGTAAGAGATTTTTACATCATCTGGTAAGTTATTCTGAATCATTGGTAATGATTCCTTTAATTTCTCCACCACGTCATACGTAGAAGCTTTACCCGATTTAGCAATATTGATGTATACAGATCGTTTACCGTCTACTAAAGCGTATCCTGTTGTAATATCAGCACCATCTTTTACAGTAGCCACATCGCGTAAGTACACATTATCTACCTGTCCCTTAAACAAAGGAATATCTCCAAACTCTTCTACCGTTTTTAACGTATTATTAGTCGGTGTCAGATAGTTCTTATCACCTACATACACGTTACCAGAAGGCATCGTTACGTTCTGTCTACTAATTGCTTCTACCACTTGCTCTGGGCTCATATGATGCGTACGCAATTTATTAGGATCTATATTGATCTCTATCGTACGTGGTGACCCTCCAAATGGTGGAGCTGTAGTCAATCCAGGAATCTTAATCAAGAATGGACGAGCAGCAAAGTTCGCAATATCCTGTAGTTCATTATTTGTCTTCGTTTCTGAACGAAATACTAACTGCCCAACAGGTTGAGAAGAAGCATCAAAACGAATAATAAATGGTGGTGGTGCTCCTGGTGGCAAGAAGATTACCGAACGGTTAGACAGTGCAGAGATAGACGCAATAGCCTCTCCCATATCTGTCCCTTCGTAAAACTCTATTTTCATCAGGGTTAACCCTTGTGTATTTTTAGTGTCGATACTTTTAATACCATTGGCAAAAAGCATCATATTTACATACATCTTCGTGAAGTAACCTTCCATTTGTTGTGGAGTATACCCATTAAACGAATGGGCAATATAAACCACTGGTAAGTTCATCTCTGGAAGAATATCTACTGGAATCTCTTTAGATGATTTTACTCCAAAGAACAATAGTCCTATTACCAATACCATAATAGATATTGGCTTGCGCAAGGCAAATCGAATTAAATTCATACTATCTTATTTTAGGGGAATAGCGTTTAACAAATATTGAATATCACCAAAAGCAGAAGCCTGTAGCAATAGAGATTGCCACACATTGTTTTGAGCGATCTCATAGTCTATCTCCGCGCGTTGTAACGTATAAAGCGCTTGTGTAAAATCTACTAAGTTGCTCAACCCATTGTCATACAATGCCTTTTGTTGTTTAAAGGCCACCTCTGCTGCTGCTAACTGTATTTTACTTTGTGTCCACACAGCCTCTGCATTAGCATACTTGTCTTTTGTAAGCGCAATTTGATTTTCTAATTCCTTGTTCATCTGCGCTAATTCATAAGAATAGCTCTTTGTGATGTGCTCTTGTTGTTTTCGCTTATAAGTTGTTCTAAAATAGTTAGATATATTCCAAGTCAATTGAAGTCCTACTAAGTAGTTTCCTCTATCGATACCTACCCCTTTGCCATAAGCAGAAGAATAAGCACTATTATCCTGTACATAGTTATAGTCAAAACCAGAACCTCTACCTTGCAACACTCCGAAGGCATTCAATGTAGGCAAACTCCCTTTTGTCACTAAGCGCTCCATTGATTCACTTTGAGCTACTTTGCTCTCTTGCCATAACAATATTGGATGTTCTTCTTTTGTTTTAGAGGTCTCTTCTACAATTATCGGTTTGTCTAATACAAATACATCATCTAATACGTACGACTTCATTTGCTCATCTAACAGTACTGCTAACTGTTTATTAAACTCTACTTCCTTGTCATACGCTTTGATATGTAGCGCTTCTGCATGAGCTACTTCAGCCATTGCTAAACGCTCATCTACCTGAGGCAATAATCCACTCTTAGCTTTAGCAGCTGTAACTTCATGGAATACTCTTGCGCGTTCTAAATTCTTTTGTTGCACATACTTAATACGCTGAGATGCCAAAAGATTAAAGTATGTTGCTCCTACCTTTATTTGTTGTTGGAAAATCTCTTGTTCTAAGTCTTTAAGATTTACTTCTTGTTGCTTTTGAGCCATAGTTACCCCCTCCTTTGTTTTACCAAAAGAAAAGATATTCCAATTGACATTAGCAAAGTACAGTGAACCAAATGCCGCATTCCAATTCTGATCTGCTAAAGGCATTGAGGTAGCTGCCGAACCAAGTCCTCCATACGCGTATAGAGGCCCGTTCTGCGCATTAATGGTTCCATAACTCTGCTGGGCACCGAAAGTTAAATCTGGGAAATAGTTCCCTTTTTGATTGGTTGTATTTTCTTCAGAAGCACGAAGTCTTGCTTCTTTGACCTTAATAAGGTCGTATCGTTCTATAGCCTGTTTTAATGCAGCATCTAACTTAAGCTCTTGGCTATAAGACATAGATACTGATCCCAATAGGACAAACAGCGCTATCCTATTAATTTTCATGTGAAATGTTGTGATTAATTATACAATATGAGACGTGTATCCTATAGTTGGACACATTAATTCATTATTGTATTTAATCAAATTCTATAGACACAGTTCTTGATATACAATGGTACTTCTTTGACCTTGTATAAATAGTACGTATATGTAGTGAAGTTATCCTGTACAGTAGTCGCATACTCATATACAGCACCAAAGTAACGGTGGAGAATAGCATCTGTAAAGAAGTTTATTTTGAAGATTTTAAAAACATTGTTCTGAACTTCAGATTTCACCTTTACTACCTCTACTTTTTCTTCGCAGCAGTATTTTTTAGGTTCTTTTACTGTCTTTCCTGTTCTTGCACAGAAACCACAGTTATAATCATCAGTCTGAGAATTAGACATACTCGTCTGCTGCACTAATCCTTGACAGATGTGCTTATATGTACTGAAGCCTGAAGCCAAGCCTGTGTACAAAAATGCAAATAATATGACGAATAGTTTTTTCATAATCTCTATGCCAAAAGTAATACTCTCATCTCATGGAGTTGTTATATTATTTTGGTTAGTTGTTGTATAATTATTGGATTTTATACTTTTCCAAAACATTCTTAAACTATGATGAATACTAAGATTTCTCTTTTTAAGAAACATTTTACATATAGTCCCATAGAACCTTCTTAATATACCCTCAACAGGACTACTAAACTATTTTAAAACTGGTCTATAATATCCTTCCATATTTAGGAGACATTTGCCTCGAAATTTTAAACCAATAAGTATTTATGACTACAACGAACACTGGGGTAACAAGACAACAAGTAACTCTAAAAAACACAACTGCAACTTTAGTAAAAGCAACTTTAGAACACCTAGAAGATGCGTCAATGCTATTCGATATGTATCGAGTATTCTATAGACAAGAATCAAATTATGAAAAAGGAAAACAATTCTTACTTGACCGTCTGTCTAATGACCAGTCACATATATTCTTAGCGTATGTAGATGGGCAAGCAGTAGGGTTCGTACAGCTATACGAACTGTATCATTACATCAAATTAGAAAAACAGTGGTTATTAAGTGACTTATTCGTACACCCTGACTACAGAGGTATCGGTTTATCTGTAGCTATTATCGACCGTTCTAAACAATGGTGTGAAGAAACCAATGCATGTGGACTAATGCTAGAAACAGAAAAAACAAATGACATAGGGAATACACTGTATCCTAGATGCGGGTTCGTACACGATGGAGGGCACAACTACTACCATTGGTGGAAATAATGATCATATAATACTTAGCTTATAAACTGAATAGGGAGATGCAAAATGACATCTCCCTATTTTATATTACATATATCCATTGTTTCTAAACAATTCCTTTGCCTTCTCATAAAACTCCTCTTTACCAGTTCCTTGATTAGCTAATAAAAACCTTCTCACTTTTCTGTTGCCCTTACTATCTTTAAAACGGATATCAAAACCTATAGCAGAGGGATAAGACCTCTTGACCAAATTAACTTCTATAACATCCTGCTTATCTATGACATTAACAGTAGTCATATCTCGACCACTATAAATAACATACAACAAATAAAGCGTAATAATACTTGGAATCAGCGCATAATAAAAGCCCACGTAATAATAAGTCAGTAAACTAAGTATAAACATAATAATTACTACAAACTGCATCCATGAAAAAAAGCCATTCTCCTTGCCTAAAATAGTAGTCTGATGAGAATTTATTTTTCCATCTATAGTAAACACAATCTTAGGTTTTGGTTCTAAGATGAGATGACAGTATTCTGCTTTACCTTTAATAACAGCCTGTCTTATAATCGATTTACCCTCTTGTGATGTCATATTCTATCTTTATAAGTATTGATACATTGATTTATCTATCTGTACTATCACTTATTAAATTTACGCTCTTTTTAGATACAAAATACAAGGAGTATAAAATAAATATTCAGCTTATTTATGATCATTAAAGACCGTTTGGCGGTACTTCTGTCCCCAAATCATAATTTCCTCGATCACTCTTTCTAGTGTTTTTCCATACTCTGTAAGTTCATATTCTACAGAAACAGGCTTTGTATTTAACACTGTCCTTTTTATTAAATGATTTGCTTCTAGATCCTGTAATTCTTTTGACAACATTTTTGTACCTATTCCCTCTACTTCTCGCATTAGATCCATAAACCTCATCTTGCCACCATGTAATAATGTACCGATAATGTATACCTTCCATTTACCAGATAATAAGCTCATCGTATCTTTTATAGCCACTATTCTCACTTGACATTGTTCTGTATTATTCAATACTGGTTTTTTCTTCATCTGCTCTATTTTTAATTCACCCTAAAATTACTTTATTCTACAATAGTGTGCAAAAGGAAACCACTTCCCTATAGGAAACTAATGGAGAAAACTACCTTAAAGTAAATTATGTTTGTACCCTCATAAAAACCTATACTTAAACAGGTTACAAAACACTTACAAATGAAGAATTCTAAAATTACATTTTGGGTATCTACAAGTCTATTCTCATTATTTATGTTATTTAGTGCTTATAACTACATAGCAACAGAAGAGATGAAAGAAGCTTTTATTTACCTCGGCTTTCCTGATTACTTTAGAATAGAACTAGCCATAGCTAAAGTTTTAGGAGCTATAGTGATCTTGCTCCCATTCTTATCTTCTACGATAAGAGGTTTTGCTTATGCAGGATTTACCATTAATATTATATCTGCTGCTATAGCACATTTAGCAAAAAGTGACCCTATTAGTTCTTTGGGTTTTATACTATTGACAGGAATATTATTATTCCTTTCATATTGGAGCTCACGAACTCTAAATCAACGTTAATCAAAACGGACTCTAATGCATTGAGGCGAACTTATACAGTTTCGCCTCAATGCATTCATAAACATATCTCCTAGGGGCTAAATACTTATTCTTCTTCTCTACCTCTATCCCATATATTAATTTTAAACTTCAAACCTCATTAGAAAAGAACACTAGATCAATAAAAGGACTATCCTTGGACAAAAGCACGCTATACCCAAGTATTGTCCTACTATACTCCTATAATTGTCCAAGGATTCACTATGAAGCCCCTTATTTACTGGGATTACAAGCAATCTAGAGCAACTGCACTTATCATCAAAACACAAACAAACAGCTATATATCAATACATTACATTATTTATCAATTAAAAAAAATGTATATAAAAATTCACTTAACAGAGCTCAATAGCTAAAAAAGAAGACTAATAGCTAAAAAAAGATACCAAAAAGAGGTTCATTTTGATTTTTTTAAAGAAAAATAAGGGACAATATCAAAAAACAATCTAGTTTTTAGAGTTTATTTTTCAAAAACCAAATCGCTCTATCAGTTTTAATATGGAATTATCACAAAACAAAAAGAGCATCCTCTATGGATACTCTTCTATTCTATATATCTTTTACTGTTAATGCAATTTATTCATGTGTTTTACTTAATTCCCAACCTACGATTAACTGTTTCTTCTCTGCTCCCCACATATATCCTCCTAATAAACCTGTCTGCTGTATCACGCGGTGACAAGGTATTAATACTGCTACAGGATTCCGTCCAATAGCGGTACCTACCGCTCTACTCGCTCCAGCATTATTTAATCTGTCTGCTAGACCACCATAAGTTGTTAATTGTCCTTCTGGAATTTGCAGTAAAGCTTCCCATACCTTAAGCTGAAAAGGAGTTCCTTTAAGGTGTAATTTGACTTGTGTCAGATCTCCTTCTCTGTTTAATATATCAATCACCGTCTGGTGTATAACCTTCCTTTCTTCTACCAATACAGCATTAGAAAAATCTGCATGAATACGTTCTAATCCATCACTATGCTCAGAAGTAAAAGCAATATGACAAATGCCTTTAGATGTAGAAGCAACTACCACCTGTCCAAATAAGGTATCCCAATAACTGTATGCAATCTCTAAAAACGCACCTTTATTAGCATACTCATTAGGAGTCATACCTTCTATAGAGACAAACATATCATGTAAACGACTGCTGCTGCTCAACCCTACCTCATCTGCAACATCAAACAAGGTCTGTTCTAATCGCTCTTTGATAACATACTTTGCATAGTTTAAGGTTATATATCTCAAAAACTGTTTAGGACTACTTCCTACCCATTCTGTAAATAATCTTTGAAAATGATATTCGCTTAGGCCAACTGCTGTTGCTATCTCTGATAAATTAGGTTG
This sequence comes from Myroides odoratimimus, assembly GCF_038039805.1. Taxonomy (GTDB): domain Bacteria; phylum Bacteroidota; class Bacteroidia; order Flavobacteriales; family Flavobacteriaceae; genus Flavobacterium; species Flavobacterium odoratimimum_B. Next base: position 60,005 of record NZ_JBBPHK010000002.1, on the reverse strand, counting down.
CGCGTAATGATTAGCTACGATATAGGCTATCGCTTGTCTTGCCTTTTCATATTGTTTACTTACTTCCATGACTAACTTCTTTAATACAAGTATACAAAGAAATAGATTCTGCTTTCTTCTCACAATCCATTTCTTGCTATTATATCGCTCTACTTTTATCTATAAGGATTACGTCTCGCTTAATGCTGTTTGTGTTGCTTTCTATATTGAAGAGGAGTTAAATCGGTTTTCTTTTTAAAGAAACGACCAAAATAAGATTCTTCTGTAAAATTCAAATCTATAGCTATCTGAGCAACTGTATCATTCGTCTGTATCAGTCTTGATTTTGCTTCTTCTATCAAATACTTATGAATAAAATAACTAGCGGGCTGATTGGTAATTTCTTTCACTATATCATTAAGGTAATGAGGATGTACATGTAATAACTCTGCATATTGATTTACTTGCTTTAATTCAATAGCATTCTGGGTCACCAATAGTTGATACTTTGCTACTAACTGCTCCTTTCTAGATAATACAAAAGGAGTTGATGTTGTCTGTTGATTATATATGCGTTCTGCCTCTATTAAGATAATATTCAAAAACATACGCACTAATAGATCATCATTAAAAGTTTCTTTTTGACACTGTTCTTGATTTAACTTCCAAAACAGATGACTCATCATCTCTACCTCACGTTCTGTAAGCTCAACATAAGGAGCCTTGTCCAATTGAAAAAAAGGAAAGCTATTCAACTTGATTTGATGTTTGATACAAAGTAAAAAATAATCAGAATCAAATAGACACATAAACCCCTCTAGATCATTAGTCCATTCTTTTATTTGGTGTAATTGGTTATCCGATACAAAGTACATAGTCTGCTCACCTAATCTGTATTCTTTATGCCCTATGACTTCAGTAACTGCCCCTTGAGTGACTAGCACCATACTGTAAAATCGCTTACGTGTGCGACTGCCTAAAAACAAATCATTGTGCTGTCTCAAATCAGCCAAAGACAAGACCTCCATATAGCCTGCTCCTTCTTTATAGCGCAGTTTATTACACTCACCACAATTGACTCCTTCAGATACCAAAAAATGATTCTTAAAGTCTTCTATTGATTCTATTTCCTTGATATCTTTATTATTTTGACTCATTTATATCCTTACTTTTTATCTAATAATTAGAGATAATACCCATCCTGCTACATATAACCCTATTCCGTAAACAGTGTGCGCTTGAAGACTGCGCAGCCTTACTATATTAGGTTTAGGTGTTTTGGAAGCTGCTATTCCAAACCCAAAGGCTGGTTGCATCATAAAGAATGGAAACACTGTCGTAGCCACTCCTATCACTAGTGCAGGTAAAAATGTAGGTGCTAAAAGCCACTCTACACCACAAATCAACAATAATACAAAGGCAAAACTTATACCAATGAAGTAATGTGCTATCCACCCTAATGCTCTCTCGTTCTTCACTGGCGTAGCCTGCATAATATTAGGGTGGCTAAAGACTCCTTTCTTAAAAGATCCTATCCATCTCCCCACCATCGCATAGTCTAATGATGAAACATTAAACAGTTTCTTAATAGCTACTGCATAAAGATCCATATATATAGTAGCTCCTACGCCTAATAATAAAGCATACTCAATTAATAATACAACGTTATTCATTATTTCAATTCTTTAAAATTATGCTTTATCTACTTGCCACACGTGTTTCATAATCTCTTGTGGAGCAACAACACCTGTATGACGCCAATAGATATCTCCCTGCTTGTTTAATAAAATCATCGTGGGTACAGAGCGAACAAAGAACTCTTCTTTTAAATCTTTACATTGATCTATATTTGCTCTTATCAAATCTACTTTAGCTTCTATATCTTCCTCTATATGATCTATTATACCTGATAGTGTTCTACATGGAGCACACCAATCAGCATAAAATTGAACTAAAACAGGACGTTTTAAGTTGTCGAAGTCTATAAACTCTTCCATTTTTGTTGTCTTTTTTAAAATTGAATAATAACGTTGATATTTATATAGAATAAAAAAACGCTATTATTTTGAGATTACAAAACTAATAGCGTTCTTATTCTTTATTCTTACCCTAATAGGAGATTTAATAGGACAAAGTACAGATTTATATATTTTCTTCCTTTTTAAGGTTCTTATACTATATTGTCTATAAAGGTCAGAACTTCTCTTACTTCAATTGTTTTCCTAGCCTTTTTACTTTAGCCACCCACTTCATTCTCTGTTCTTCTGTAGAGTTTCTGACAATTCCTATGTAAGTCACCTTTACAGGAGATACACCACAGAACTGTAGTGTTGATTTCTTTAGCTGATTGACACTAGGTCTTCCATACATCAAGCGATAATACCAACCTGGCTGATCTAACGTGGTGATAATATGTGCTGTTTTGCCTCTTAGTAATTTGTCCCATAACATACTATTCTCTCTGTACTGATACATAATACCTGGTAAAAATATTCTATCAATAAATCCTTTTAATAAAGCTGGAAGCCCACCCCACCATACAGGATGTATCCATACTAAATGATTAGCCCATTTAATATTGTCTATCGCCATTACCAAATCTGGTTCTAGCTCCATGCGTTTCTGATAGCCATATTGCAAATTCGCATTAAAGTTCATATTTGCTACTGTGATTTCTCTCACCTCTACTCCATTCTCCTTAGCCCCTTGAATGTAAGCCTCTACGAGACCATAATTTAAAGAATCTTTATTGGGATGCCCATTGATAACCGTTATTCTCTTCATTATATCTCTTTTACTGTTATAGATTCATATTGTTGTAAACCTGTGAAAAGTGCTTTTTCTTCGTGAAGTTGATGTGCGAAATACTGTCCAGGTAAAGCTTCATTATTAACTAATGCCTCTGTATGTAATACTGCTGATAAAGCTGTTAATTCTGCCTGCCCCTTCTCACTCTTTAATAGGATCCTTCTCACTTGTTGGGTACCTTTAATAATAATTTCGAATACTGAGATATCACCTGCTCCACTACCCCCAAATGTCTTTTTCCTTGCCTTTAAAGACATTCTTTTAAATACTCCAAACTGTTGCATCCAGCCTAGTACACGAGTGACAAACTTAGAATTATAAGTCATCTTAACGCAGACAGTAGGTACCTTTTCTACTTGATTCAAGATATATAAATCAGGAGTGTCAAAGTTGTAAACTTGTCTATTTCTCAACCCAAAAGAGAAACAATAAGATTCGCTATCTAAAAAGTGTAGAACCTCCTTAGGTTGATTCTTTTGATAATTAATAAAAGGAGTTGCAACATGCTCAGCCATAAAATGTGCTGAACTTTCTCCTGCTTTATCTTTTATAGAGTAGTACACCATCAGCTGTACACTCTCTATTTTTTCTGTTGCAGGCACAGAAGATTTTACTAAACCAGGAACAATCCCTCCCATCCAACCTGAGCCAAATACAATACGGCTATTATATTTAGTATATTCTCTAGTAATTTTTAATGCTTTATTTAAAGCTGGTGTTGGCTTAGTAATATCCAAATAATCTATTCCATGTTCTATTGCAAAGCGCAGTACATAATCCTTTGGATCATTAACAGATAAAATAATCAAGCTAATACTTCGAGGTAGAATAGCTTCTAATGAAGACGGGGTATTGACATCTATCAGTATTTCTTTCTGTGACTCTTTAGGGGTTCTAGTCCCTATGATTATATTGTATTGAGGGTTTCTATCTTTTAAGATACGCGCTATAGTACTCCCTACTAATCCCTTACCTCCTATGATTAAAATATTGTTCTGCATAATTGATTTGATTTGCAGACAAAACTAATACCCTATAAAGGTTCAAATACTGGACAAATGTCTAAAAAACAATTTCCTTTCTAATACGACTCAAATGTCTTTGGGTAATTCCTAAATAAGAAGCTAAATACTGTAACGGAATATACTGAACAAAACTAGGATGATGAATCAATAGGTTCTTATAACGTTCAGAGGCAGTCTCTCGCTGAAACTGTATCACTCTATTCTCCAATTCTAAATACTGTTGCTCTGCAATAATCTTTAAGAAAGTAGTCCACTCAGGTAACCTATTTGCTAATGCATCTAAGTCTTTTTTCTGAATAGACCAGACTACTGTATTAACAATAGCCTGAATACTTTCTATACTCTTACCTCCAGTGATAAATGCAGAATAAGCCCCTATTAAATCATCTGGAAAACGAAAACAATACGTCAGTTCATCACCTCTTTCGTTTGTATAAAAAGAGCGAAAAACACCTGATTCAATAAAAGCTATTTCTTCACAATAGTCATTTTCTTTCACAAGGTAGTCATGCTTAGCAATATTCCGTTTTACGAATAAAGCGACAATAGTATTTATTTCTTCCTCTGAGAATAGATTAAAACGTTTAAAAAATGTATTGAGCATAACAGATACCATATTCATGGTAAATGTAATCTTATATGTACAATATCTTATTATTTTTTATTACATTTCGCCAAATTTTATTTTAAAACAACAATACATAAACCTAACAAATATGAAAAAATTAGTTTTATCATCTCTAGTACTAGCTACAGTACTAACATTAGTAAGCTGTAAACAAGAGGTTAAAACAGAACAAGTAGCAACAGAAACAACTACCTCTGATAATACACCGACTACTGCAATAGATACAACAGCTGCTAAACAGGCTATCGCTAAAGAAAAAGAAGAGTTGGCCAAACCATATAATGAAGAAGAAGATGGTGATGCTAAAATAACGGAACTAATCGCAAAGGCTAAAGCGGAGGGAAAAAACGTTTTTGTACAAGCTGGTGGTAACTGGTGTATCTGGTGTCTTCGTTTTAATGATTTTGTACAAAAAAATGAAGAAATAAAAACTATAGTTGATGCAAACTATGTTTATTACCACTTAAATTATACTGCTAAACATAAGAATGCTAAAGCATTTGAAAAATATGCTCCTGAAGGACAAAAGTTAGGCTATCCATTCTTCATCGTAATCAATGGAGAAGGAAAAACAACTAATGTAATCCCTTCTGGTGAATTAGAAGCAAATAAGAGTTATGACATAGCTAAAGTAAAGCAAATGTTTATAGACAACGCTCCTAAGAAATAAACTATAAGGCTGTCCTTTGGACAGCCTTTATTATTTAATTTGTATAGTTTTTAAATTCGCAGATATAGGTATAGCTTTTACCTCTTTATTTACATATAAAAATAACATGTCGCTAGTCTTCCCAATTAAAACTCCTTCTATGACATCTCCCCCTATATACTCTATTTTAGTAAATTCTTGTTGTAGTATTTCAGCATAAGTCTGCTTACCATAGTAGTGCGCAATCAGAACAAGATACCAAACAAAAATAACTAAAAATATTCCTCCTTTTATCTTTCTGTACCAAGAGTACTGTTCTAAATTAAAGATTGACTTACTATAGCTAGAAGGGAATTTTTCTTTCCAATAAGCATCACCTTTAAACAATACATAAGTAAACACCATAGTAACAATAGCAAAAACTATTATTCTAAAGTCTGCAAAAGGAGCTATCAAGAAATCAAATATCGAGGAGTAATCAAAAATATTAATACCAAAAGCACCATACTTCTGATCATTAAACAACATCCCTATTCCTATAGCCAACAAATAAGCAAAAGTCATTATCAGTTGTGCTGATTTCATTAATTTATTGACAAGTGTTTTCACTATATTTTCATCCATAAAAAAGAATAATACAAAACAAGTTCTATGTTTATATCAAATATATACTTTTTTGACCTAGAATAAACAAAAACTATTACCCCTTTTGTTTATATTAAAGTAATAGATAGAAAATATGGTAGTTAACTATAAAAGCTTACATTTGAATAAATAATTTCATTCTAAACAAAAGTTTTAGCTTATATTCCCTATTGTTTCACTACATTTTCTTTTCATGTCTATCGTCCGATATATTCTTATCTCTTTTCTAATGATCATTCTTTTGAATAGTTGTACAGACAAATTAAGTAATCAAAATAATACTGATTCTTCTATTCGCTGGAAAGCCAACTTCGCTATAAAAGGAATGAATATTCCTATTATTTTCACACTAGATAGTATTCCACTTAATATTCATGGTTATCGAACTATATTTACAGACGGCCCAATCAAAAATCAAAAAGAATACACTAAAATAATTGGTGATAGTTTTTTCAATCCTTTGGATTACCGCGGTCATGTACTTCTAAAAGGAATTATACAAAGTGATACAATCAAAGGAATATTTGAAGACAAGAAAGATAAAGATACTGCTGTTATTATCCCTTTTATAGCCTATAAGACAAATGAACCACGTTTTCCTATGCCTACCAGATATACAACTATTAATGTAACTGGTCAGTGGGAGTTTACCTTCTCAGAACAAGATTCTTTAATTAAATTTACAGAATACTCTAAAATAGAAACCTTTCATCTATTCCAAAATGAAGGTACTCTTATAGCACGTACGACAAGAAATGAAGGTTTTGATGGAGTAATGACTCAAGACGGTTTTATATGTTCATCTATATCTGAAGATAGACCTACGCTTCTTCAGACTACCTTAATTGATACAAATCACTTAAAAGGTACTATCCTTACCCCTAATGAATCATTCTCCTTCACTGCTAAGCGAAAAAGCAAACTCAAAAGCACTAAAGAAAATAGTACAACTCTATTCAAGATGCTCCGAAATCTATTCAAAGCTTATGAAGAATATCCCTAAATAAAAAAGCCACTCCCAAGGAAGTGGCTTTTAACCTAACCAAACCAATAAAAGTTAAATAGACTAATCTACATCCTTTTATAACCTGTTTAACCCATACTTTTTCTTAATTCACTACTTACTAATGAAGCTGTATATTAATAAGTCTGGGGCAATGATTTTGAATTATAATTATACTAATTGATTACTTATCATAGAATTTATCAAATCTAGCAAAACCAGATATTTTATCAGGAAGAGTCATTCCCTTAGTGACCTTGTCTGTCTTTAGATCATAAATCCAAACATAATTACCTTCTTCTGAACTATTTATCGCTAAATATACTTTCTTATCTTGTGTAAAGAAACCTAGTTCATAAGGTTCATCAAGTGGTAACTCAGTCAACTGCCTTACTACAGTTCTTGTTTCTAAGTCAATAATAGCGTATTTTCCGTTATAGCTTCCTCCTTTAGCAGGATCTCTATAACCAACAATCATTTTATTATCACCTATGCAATCCATCGCTGTTTCAGGCTTTAGACCTCCTAAAACTTGTGTCAAATTAATCTCAAACGATTTATCTACTGTCTCATCACCTGCATTAATTCTAAATAAGAAAATATCATTCTTCTCAGAATTAGTACGTGTAAAACAGCTATAATAAAAACTCTTACTATCACTTACAAATGATGTCTTAAAGTAAGGAGAACCATTACTAGCTCCACTACTGCGGTTATCAGCTGTAGATTTAATTACAGTAAAGTCAGCATACGAAATAGTAGCGAAATTATAGAAGTCTGGATATAACCATTTATCATTTCTAAATCCGTACTGTAGATAAACTACTCCATCTATATAAGTAGCCGAACCAATAGAGTAGTAATTAAATCCTTCAGGGAAAGGTTCTAAACCTGTTACTTCTCCTTGTTTAATTACTTTAAGTGTTTTGGTATCAAAAACAGTATAACGAATACGCTCTATATCACTAGTATTTCCAATAATAATTAATGTATGATCATCTACCCAAGTATAAGCACTTACATCATTCGTAAATGAATAAGGAACTTCTAATTCTGTTACTAACTTATCATTCGTGTACTTCATTTTCTTAAATACACCTTGATCAGTTTTATAGTTATAGATATAACCATTCTTAACAATATAAGAATATGTCCCTTTAGAGTTGATCTCATCACCTTCTCTATTTAAGTCCATTTCACCTTGTGTTACATCATTAGTCGCTGTCATATAATGTACTGTATTTGGCCAGCTACCTAATGCAGACAACAAAAAGTATTTATATGTTTCTTCTCCTTGAAATCCTCCACCCTCTGACGGCTCCTTACTACACCCTACAAGAGTTAATAATAAAAAGAAAACGGATGTTATTGAATATAATTTATGTCTCATTTGTAAACGTCTATTTTAAAGAATATCTAAATTTGAAATAAAAAGCTCTACCTTGTTTTTGAAGCTTAAAGTTATCATACGCAAGATCATTGCCAATATTAGTACAATTTAAAGCAAAGTTATATTTCCCTTTTGCCATAGAATAATTAATACCAACATCGTGTAATGTCTGACGTGGAATAGTAGGTATATTCTTTTTATTACCGTAAGACTGCCAATTTTTATAGAACCACTCTGTAATAGATACTCCATAAGTCAATTCTATACGAGAATCCTTTTGGAATAAGTTATCTTGTCCTATGCTAACATCTATATTACCGTACAACCAAGGTTGATTAGGTACTTCTTTTTTATATGTAGCAGATTCTACAGTATTACTTCCATTAGCATATTTGGTATTATCATACGCGTAATTATATGTAATATTAGCCATTACATTGATAATATTTTTATACTGATAGTTAAACTCTGCCTCTACTCCTCTAGTAAAAATATTAGATAAGTTTTCGTATTTAAATGTACTGTTGAACAAGTTTGGAACTGTATAGATATAGTCTTCTGTATCTCTAATATATCCTGCTGCATCTACACGTACGAAGTGGTCATTAAAACGCTGACTGTAATACATTCCTACATTGAAATTATTACTGCTCTCTGGACGTAAGTTTAAATTACTCGTTACAGAAACACCATCTCCAAAGATTTCTTCAGGCTCTAATAGTCTGTATGATTTCTCAAATGAAGCTTTTACTCCAAACTCATTTGTGATTTTAAATGTAGAAGCAATTCCATATCCCCAATCTCCTGTTTGATTATGCACAGGTATATCAGTACGTGTTGAATTGTCAAAAACTGTTTTATTTAAATCCACTAAGTAGTATTTACCAAAAAACACATTCGTCCACCTCTTATCAAACCAATCTTGTTGGTAGCTCATTGAGAAGATCTGTTTAGTCATCTTCGTTGGATATGCATCTTTCTTCTCTTCATGTAATTTATTATAAGAACGGTTCTTAACGTAATCCATCATATAGTTGAAATTCAATTTATGAAAGTCATTTAATCTGAATTCTGTAGTTAATTGTGAATAAACACGGTCTCTGTGTTGTCTACTTAGAGAAGGGTTTCCTAATTCACTACTTGCTGATGGAACATAACTACCGTCCCAACTATACTTGTGCATTAAAGTATCTGTCCCTTTCTCTAAACTCTTAGAATATCCTAGATAATAGTTGATATCTAAACGATCATTCAATAGATTTCTCTTCTTGTATTTTAAGAAGTAATTATTAGCATCACCTTCTCTATTTACTCCTCCATAAACAATTTCTTGATTAGAACCTGTCTGCATTTGTTTGTCAAAAAGAGAATGAGATACTCCTAAGAATAACATATCCGCCCATGACTTATCTTCTATTCCGAACTCAGTCATTACGAACATTGATTTATAACGATCATTAAAACGCTTTACATCTCTGTATTCGTATTGCTCCTTTGCTGGATTATAAATCTTCATATCGCGCATTTTATAATCATTATCTGAATAATTATAAAATGAATTTAAACGCATAATAATTCCTGTATTCTTATCTTTTAACTGTCCATTAATATTTACCTTATGGGTATTAAAAGAACCTGTTGTATAACTCGCATCTAAATAATCTTGGGAACTACCATTCGTAATAATATCTACTGCACCTCCCATAGCATCTGTACTTAAATGTACAGGAACAACACCTTTATAGATTTCTACACGCTGCGCCATATTTACAGGAATAGTATTCATATCAATTCCTTTTCCTAACATTTCTAATGGTACACCATCTATAAAGAATTTTACTGCCTTACCAGACATTCCATTAACAGAAAAGTTGTAATCAGATCCCACTCCACCTTGTTGTCTTACTTTAATACCACTACTCTTATTAAGTATCTGGTTTAAATCAAAAGTACTATTAGCCATCTTCTGCATATCAACAGCACTAACAGTAAAAGCTTGATCTTTTAAAGTCTCTACTTTACCTTTTACGCTAACCACCACATCATCTAAAACAGAAGGCTCATCTTGCATAGTAATACTCAATGATTTTGGACTTGTATTAAATTGAACAGTTCTACTCTCTTCGAGCATACCTACGTAATTAAAAAGTACTGTATGTTGCCCTGTTGTGTGCTGTAATTCAAACTTCCCATCTAAATCTGTCTGAACACCAATTGCACTTCCTTTAATAGAAACAGATACTCCTATAATGGGAGTTTTCTGTGAATCATAAACGATTCCTTTTATTTTACCTACGGTTCCTTGAGCATTTACTAAACAAGGTAACAGAAGCAGTAAAAAACAAAAAAACACTTCCTTAAACGGTCTCATTATTTAAATTAATTTTAAATAACAAAAGTATTAGTCATGTTAATAAAAACCAAAGAATTAATCATTTATTTTTAACGAGTCTAATTAGTCTATACACATTAACTTTTAACAAGCATAATATCAATAAATTACCAAATCAAGATATTACTATTTCTTTCATAGGAACACAATGACATAATTATTCAACTTACTCATAACAAACCAGATAACAACTAAGCTTTAAATACAGTTCATAAAAAAAGCGTAGCCATCGCTACGCCATTACGTCATATTTCTGTTTAGTTTATGATAGACTCATAAATTACATTTTGAATATCCTCTCTAATATTAGCCTTCGATAAGTTATTTACATTACTATCTGGATAAGTCCTATTAGATAAAAATACAAATACTAAATCTTTATCAGGATCAGCCCAAGCCATGGTCCCAGTAAACCCAGTATGACCAAAACTAGACATAGAAGCACATCCACATGTCGGACCTGGAGAACCAGGCTTTTGAGGTTTATCGAATCCTATTCCTCTTCTACTACCTTTACTACAATAAGCGCATTCATTAAATGTATTAAAAGTATCCTCCGAGAAGAAACGATCACCTCCGTATTCCCCTTTATTCAGATATAACTGCATCATTTTTGCCACATCTAATGCTGATCCAAATAGTCCAGCATGTCCAGCAACACCTCCTTGCATAGCTGCTCCCATATCATGCACATACCCTTGTACAGTGGTATAACGGTAATAATTATCAATTTCTGTAGGAGGAATTACATTCAAGTCAAATTTGCGCAATGGCAAATAAGTTAAACGCCAAGCTCCAATCTTATTATAATATTCACTCTCTACTACTTGATCCAGTGTTCTGTGATACTTACTCTCCACAAACTCCTTCATCATAATAAAACCTAGATCACTATACTTATATTCTTTTTTAGATAATTTAGAATCTGCTATTTGTTGTAAAATTTCATTTGTGTATCCTTTTTTAATATATAAATTCTCTGACACTTGAGTTGGATACTCGGGAGTGTAAAAGAAGCTATATAAACTCGGATCTGGTCTATTATTCTCTGCAAGTGTACGTTTATAAAAAGGAATCCAAGCTGGCAAACCTGATTGATGTGTCAGCAAATCTTTAAAAGTGATATCCTCTTTATCCGTATGTTTAAACATCGGTAACATCTGTCCTAATTTAGTTTCCATTCTCACTTTATGATCATCATACATCTTTACCAATACTGGTAATGTACCTAAAATCTTAGTCAAAGAAGCTAAATCATATAGATCTGTATTTAAAACCTTTGTGCTATTATCATAAGTATGATACCCAAAAGCTTTTTGATATACTACCTTACCATGACGAGTCACTACAATCTGAATACCTGGTGTGTATTGCTTATCTATTGCTCCCTGAGCAATGGCATCAATTTTATGTAACACATCAGGATCCATCCCTTCATTTGCTGCAGTAGAAAATCCTAATCGATCGATAGCTTTGGTTTTAAGTCCTGTTCCAACAGCAAAAGAACCATTGATAGATACAGGTAACTTTCCTTTAGCTCCTATAGCCCCAAATAATACTTGAGCCGCAGCTTGCTGAGCAAATTTATTGTTTTGATACCCAACTAATACAGCATTCACCTTCTCTAAAGGCATTGACTCAAGTGCATACGGCTTAGCAAAAGATACTAACACAGTATTTTTTCTAGCTGCTAAATTACGTAAAGTCGCCTTTTCAGTATCTGACATATCGTGCTTACGCCATGGATTATCAACCTTGTGATATCCTACGATAATAGTTGTAAACGCAGACATATCTTCTAAGCTATCACCTGTAATTTCTGTTACATCATCATAATTCTGAAGCATACTTAGAAATTGACTACCATCATCATCTCCTAACTTTACATAAGCTATCTTTTGCTTTTCTAAATGCTTAAAAGGAATTAACCTATCTTCATTCTTCGTTAAAGTCATTGCTTCTTCATACAACTTCTGATTTAAATCATCGTAGACAGGAGCATTTAAATCCTTAACTAAACTACCTGTTTCAATAGCTGAGAACTTTGTCATACCCGATTTATACTTGTATGCCAAAACTTTTTTTACTGAATGCGAGAGACGTGCTTCTGATATTTCTCCTGTATTATAAGCATCTAATATTTTCGTTAATGCTGTAGGTACATCTTCAGAGAAAAGCAATAAGTCATTTCCTGCTTTAAAAGCAGCTAAGTCAACTTCTCCTGGCTTTAAATAATTAGCAGCTGCCTTCATATTTAAAGCATCAGTAAAGATCAACCCTTCAAAACCTAGCTCCTCTTTCAACAACTTCGTTACAATATTATAAGATAGCGAAGTAGGAATATCATTAGGTTCGTAAGCAGGTAAATTTAGATGGGCTATCATCACACTAGACAGTCCTTCTTCAAATAATTTCTTATATGGATATAATTCAACTCTATTTAGTCGGCCTTTATCAAAATCAATTACAGGTAATTTGTGGTGTGAATCTGTAGAAGTATCACCATGTCCAGGAAAGTGTTTTCCTGTTGCAAAAATATCTTGACTCTGATATCCTTGCATAAATGCGCTAGCGCGATCTGTTACAATCTCTCTTGTCTCACCAAAAGAACGCACCCCAATAATAGGATTCTTTGGATTAATATTAATATCTAATACAGGTCCAAAATTAAACTGCATACCTAATCGCTTAGTTTGTTTTGCCATCGCTTCTCCCACTTGATAAATCAAGTCCATATCTTGAACAGCACCTAATGTCATATTATAAGGGAAGCGATAAGTATCTTCTAAACGCATACTCAGTCCCCACTCTCCATCTATACCTACTAGCATAGGCACTCTACTTAGAGTCTGTAAGCGATTAGTCATTTCAGCTTGTCGAACAGGTCCTCCTTGAAAGAAGATTAATCCTCCAATATGCTGTTCTTGCACAAGCTTCTCTAAGCTTTGAACATGAGCCTCATTTTTGTTAGAGTAAGCCGCAACCATAAACAGTTGTCCTATTCTTTCCTCTAAATTCAATGTATTATATACACTATCTACCCATTGTTTCTGTCTAGCTTGGTTAAATTTAACTTGCCCAAACGCACTAGAAGCCACAAGAAGTAGTACAACAGTCAATCTTTTCATTAGTTTTATTTTAGGTCAAAAAAAAATCACCATCAAAAGTCTATTTGATGGTGATTTTTGATATCGTAAATATAAAAATTAGAATCTATTTAAAAAAGCGAGAGTGCCAACTTTCAGATGCTGGAACTTCCCAAAACTCTCTAAACTCTCCTAAATCATTTACTAAATTATTGAATACAATCGTATTAGCTGATACAGACTTAGACTTTACTAAATCTTTAAATTCTAATAAAGTTTTAAAAGCAATGAATTCTCCTGTTTTATAAGTAACATTCATCTTATCTAGTAAATCTACTTTATACTTTTGTTCAATATCCTGAATTACACGAACAGAAGCATCTATCGAACATCCTGAAGCAGGGTGTATCTCTTGATCTACTGCGAGTACAATAAATCTATTGTAAAATATCTTATAAGAAGATTCTAATGGTGTAGCATGCGCTGCCCACTCTGCTGTAAAAGCAGCTAAATCCTTATCTATATCTTGAACCTCTTCATCTGAGAACTTACGATTAGATTGGTAAATCCAAACTCTCGAATGATCAGGCATTTCTTCAAATGGTTTAAACATATTTTATAAATCTTCTGCGTTTGCAATTAACTCAGCTACATCTAATACTTTTACTGAGCTTTCTTTTTCTTTAAACTTTACTCCATCTGTAAGCATTGTATTACAGAAAGGACATCCAGCAGCGATAATCTCTGCATTAGTCCCTATAGCTTCTTCTGTACGCTCTACGTGCACTTCTTTATCACCATGTTCTGGTTCTTTAAAAAGTTGAGCACCTCCAGCACCACAGCAGAAACCATTTTGTCTAGAACGCTTCATTTCTACTAACTCTGCATCTAATTTTTCAATCAATTGACGCGGAGCTTCATAAACTTGATTAGCACGTCCTAAATAACACGGGTCGTGGAAAGTAATTCTTTTTCCTTTAAATTGCCCACCTTCAATAGTCAATCTTCCATCATCTAAAAGTGATTTTAAAAACTGTGTATGGTGTACAACTTCATATTTTCCTCCTAAATCAGGATATTCATTCTTAAGTGTATTAAAGCAGTGTGGACAAGCAGTTACAATTTTTTTAATTTCATATCCATCCAATACTTGGATATTCATCATCGCTTGCATTTGGAATGCAAATTCATTCCCTGCTCTCTTTGCTGGATCACCAGTACAACCTTCTTCTGTACCAAGTACAGCAAATGATACGTTTGCTTTATTTAATATCTTTACGAATGCTTTTGTAATCTTTTTTGCTCTATCGTCAAAACTTCCTGAACAACCAACCCAAAATAATACTTCTGGTTGTTCTCCTCTTGCCATCATTTCCGCCATGGTAGGCACTACTAAATTTGCTGACATAATCTTGTGTTTATTGAGATAATCCTAGAAAAGGATTATGATAGTTAATGTTTAGTTTTCGTCTTTCCAGTTTAATCTGTCCATTTGGCTATATTGCCATGGAGCAGCATTATTCTCAACATTTTGCATCATGTTGTTTAACTCTACAGGAGCGGCACTTTGTTCCATAACTAGGAAACGACGCATATCCATAATGATAGAAAGTGGACTAATGTCTATAGGACATTCTTCAACACATGCATTACATGTATTACAAGCCCATAATTCTTCTGGTGTGATATAGTCGTTTAACAATGTCTTACCATCATCTACAAACTGACCATTGTTCGCATCTAATATCTTACTTACATCCTCTAAACGGTCACGAGTAGACATCATTATCTTACGTGGAGATAACTTTTTACCTGTCGTATTTTGAGGACAAGAAGATGTACAACGGCCACACTCAGTACAAGAATAAGCATTTAATAACTGTACCCAATTTAAATCCATTACATCTTGAGCACCGAATTTCTCTGGTTCTCCCACTGGTTCTGCTGGAGCAGCGTATGGATCTGCATTAGGATCCATCATTAAAGAAACTTCTTTCTTAACAGACTCTAAGTTATTAAACTCTCCCTGAGGTTTTAAGTTAGCATAATATGTATTTGGGAATGCTAAGAAGATGTGTAAGTGTTTTGAATAATATAAATAATTCATAAACAACATCACCCCTACTATGTGACCCCACCAACAAAAACGCTCAATGAATGCAACTGTTGCAGGGTTAACTCCATCAAATATAGGGCTGATAAAACTAGAAATAGGGAATGATCCTACTGCTGTATAATGTGTATAACCAATACTCTGTAGATAGTAATCTGCAGCGTTCATGATTAAAAAGAAACACATCAACACAGTCTCAATGTAGATAATATTATTTGCATCACGCTTAGCCCAACCTTCCATTTCTGGTTGATTAAAACGTTTAAGTTTTATTACATTTCTACGAATCCAGAATACAACAACTCCAAAGATAACTAAGAAAGCTAATACTTCAAAAATTCCAATTAATGCATCATAGCCTACACCTAAGAAGCTAAACACTCGATGTGTACCAAACAAACCATCAACGATGATTTCTAACATCTCAATATTAATAATCACAAAACCTACATACACAAAAATATGTAAAATAGCTGGTATAGGTCTTTTTACCATCTTAGACTGTCCTAAAGCTACGCGGATCATGTTTTTCCAACGTGCTGAAGGATTATCTGTTCGATCGATATCTCTTCCTATTTTGATGTTGCGGATTAGTTTCTTTATATTTTTGATAAAGAATCCAAACCCCACAACTAAAAGAAGTAAAAATAATACTTGGCCTAAATACTCCATAGTCGTAATAATTGTTTCAGTAATTGTTAGTTTTTCTTGTTAGTTGGTTTAGTTGTTTAGTTTATTATTCCTTAACCTCTGCTGTTTTCTCTTCTTCTGTTGCTTGATAAGGTGTCGCTTTCTTACCAAATAAAGAGAAATGTACATAACGTTTTGGATGTTCTTTTAAGTCGCGTAATAAAGCTTCTAATTCTTTACTTGCTCCCTCTAAGTTACTATATAATTGTTCGTCTTTCAATAATTTACCAACTGATCCCTTGCCCCCTTGGATATCTCCCATGATTTTATCCATACTTGCAGTAGCGTTATCTAAGTTAGTAAAAGTAGACTTGATATCCAAAGCTTTTAAATCTGTAGAAATCGAAGCAAAGTTACTACTCATCGTATTTAAGTTAGTTAAAGTACCGTCTAATTTAGGTTGAGTCGCTGCAACCATCTGATTAGTAGTAGCCATTAACTTATTAGCACCTGCTAGAGTACCATCTAATTGAGTCATTGCACTTTTTAAACTTTGTTGTGTATTCTCATCCATTATATTATTAACAGAAGATAGCATCTTATTTAAATTTACTAAAGCCTCTTCAATTTTTAATTGTAATGGTTCGATTTGTTTTGTCAATTTTTCAGTCATATCTAAAACCACCTCACCTTTTAACAATTGACCAGATTCTGCGAAATTTGTATCACCAAAAACAGGGTCAATCATAATTCCTTTTCCTCCTAATAAACCAGGAGAATAGATTTTAGCGACACTATTTTTAGATATATTTATTTTTTGAGTCATTAATAACTCTACTTTTAATTTTCCTGATGTATTATCTAAATCGATTTTAGATACTTTACCTACCACTAATCCATTAATAGTAACAGTTGAAGAAGTTGTTAATCCCTCAACATTATCATATTCTACATAAAATCTAGTACTATTATCAAATAAGTTTCTCCCTTTTAGAAAAGAATACCCCCAAATGAACAAAGCAATTGCTCCTAATACTAAAATCGCTGTTTTAATTTCTCTTGATATTTTCAAAACTTTTCATTTTTATAACACGCAAAAATAAACTTTTATTTCTAAAGCGCTTGATATTATTTTAATGCTTCTTCTACTGTAATCACTTTACCATCCTTGAATGCGACTATGAATGCAGAATTATGTCCCTTATCCTTCGCTACTTTTTGATTCTGTTTTGCTGTCTCATAGTCACTTGTCTCACCATAGTAATATCTACTAAGATTTCCCACTCGCATTGTTGTAACTCCTCTTAGTCCTTTAAAATTCTCTGGTTTCAAAGCTAATACTTTTGATCCTGCTGCAATTTGCACTTTAAAAACAACTTTACTAGTGTTTGAACTACTTTCTTTTCGATTATTAGTAGTTGTTCCTTTAGTTGCTGTATTTCGAGTATTATCAGCTTTAGCTGCTGCCTTGTCATTAGAGTCTGCTAACACTAGAGTTTTACTACCTCCATAATAAGCTGCTTTATAATCAATAATACCTTGTGCTATAGAACGAGCTAATTCTTTTTGTCCTTTACTTGAAGTTAAATAACTTCCCTCTGCTGTATTAGAAACAAATCCTAACTCTATCAATATACTAGGCATGAATGCTCCGTGTAATACCCAAAAAGGACCTTGTTTTACTCCTCTGTTTTTTCTCTTTAAATCATTGGTAAAACCATCTTGTACTCTACTTGCTAAATCAATACTCTGATGAATATAATCCTCTTGTAATAGTGTTAAACCAATAATAGACTCTGGAGAAGAAGGATCAAAGCCTGCATACTTAGTCTTATAATCGTCCTCCATCATAATTACTGAGTTCTCCGTTTTTGCAACATCGAGATTCGATTTATTCTTACTAAGTCCCATCACATAAGTTTCAGTACCATAAGCTGATTCACTATTAACACCATTACAGTGAATAGATACAAATACATTTCCATTATTATCATTAGCTAAGACAGATCTCTCCTTTACAGGAACGAATACATCTGTCTTACGAGTATAGAATACTTCTATATCAGATTGTTTTTCTAATATCTTACCTACTTCTAAAGCTACCGCTAACACAATGTCCTTTTCTACATTCTTTTTATGGTTTGTTCCTGTATCCTTTCCACCATGTCCAGGGTCTAACACAACTTTAAATTTTTTAACATTCTGTGCTTGTATAGAGAAACTCAGAAAAAGAATGGTCAGTAAGGCAAACAGTTTAGAACGACTGTAATTCATATAAATGGTATTTATAACGTTTTATAATTTAAATAAAAATACATTTTCAAAAAAAATATATGTAAGTTTGACACGTTAAAAACAACGCGCTTAATTTTACAAAAATAGCATATATATAGGTTTGCGAACAAATATTTTTAATATCGTTTTCATTTTATTGGTTTTTGGAGCAACTTTAACACAAAAAGGGATTGCACAAGATAACAATAAGAAATTTACAGCTGTAAATACTACACTAAAAAGGGATTCTATAGTTACTACACCAGATACTATAGAACAACTTACTGTACCTCCTATTCAGGACACAATAAAAAAACACAAAGACACAATAGCTCCTGCTAATAAACCTCTTTTGGAAGAGATGGTATATAGAAAAGCAAAAGACTATGAAGCTTTAAACTTAGCAAAAAAAGAAATAACATTATATAACGAAGCTGAAATTCGTTATCAAGATTATGAACTGACTGCTGGTAAGATCATTTTTAATTATGAAAAAAACGAAATCTATGCAGGAGGTATTAAAGATAGTGTTGGTAATATGTCACAGTACCCTGTTTTTAAACAAGGTTCACAAATCGTAGAACCAGACTCTATCCGCTTCAATACTAAAACAAAGAAAGCTTTAGTTTTTAAATCGCGTACTTCACAAGGAGAATTCAGAATCAAAGCAGAAGTGAGTAAAAAGGAGAATGACTCTGTTTACTTCATGAAAGATGTGATCTTTACTACTGCTAAAGATTTGGATGATCCTGAATACTATTTCCGTACTAATAAGGTAAAATTAGTTCCTGGAAAAAAAGTAGTTACAGGAGTTACTAATATGGTTATTGCTGATGTACCTACTCCACTAGGGTTACCTTTCGCCTT
Organism: Myroides odoratimimus; assembly: GCF_038039805.1. Lineage (GTDB taxonomy): Bacteria > Bacteroidota > Bacteroidia > Flavobacteriales > Flavobacteriaceae > Flavobacterium > Flavobacterium odoratimimum_B. The sequence goes on along the minus strand of NZ_JBBPHK010000002.1, from coordinate 40,516 downwards.
TTTCCCTATGTCAGAGAAAGCGGAGTCAGGATTTATCATCCCTAGCTTTGGTGACACTAACCAACAAGGATACTATATCCAAAATGGTGGATACTACTTTGCGATAAGTGATAAAATGGATTTAAACGTATTAGGAGATTACTATACCAATGGTAGCTGGGGATTGCGCTTTAACAGTTCTTATGCCCAACGTTATAAATATAATGGTCGTGTTTTAATCCGTTATGAAAATAATATTTTCTCTGAAAAAGGACTTCCAGATTACGCATCAAGTAAGCTATACAATATTCAGTGGAATCATAGTCAAGATGGTAAAGCTAATCCTAACTCTCGATTCTCTGCATCTGTAAACTTAGGTAGTAGCCAATATTTCAGACAATCAAATAATACCTATAACGTAGGTGCTTCTATGAACAATACCATGAGTTCATCTGTTAGTTACCAACGTACTTTTGAAAGTGTACCACAAGTAAATATGTCTCTTACTGCTACTCACTCTCAATCAACAAATACGAAGGAGATTAACATGACTCTACCTACATTACAAGTAAACGTAGATCGTGTATTCCCTTTTGCTCCTAAATATGGTTCTAAAAAAGGAATTATTAAGAACTTAAACTTCTCGTATTCAGTACGTGGAGAGAATCGCGTAAAAACACACGAAGATTATTTCTTTAAAAAAGAAATGTTTGACAGTTTAAATACTGCTTTTCAACACAGTATTCCGATTGCTACCAACTTTAAAATATTCAAACATTTCTCTGTAACAGCAGGTGCTTCATATAATGAAGTATGGTACTTCAATACCATAGAGAAAAAATACAATGCTCAAACAAACAAAGTTGATGACATTAGAGTTAATGGATTCGATAGCTTTAGAACCTACTCTGCGAACGCAAGTATAGGTACGACTATTTATGGTACATTCAACTTTGGTGAAGATAAGAGAATCCAAGCTATACGTCACGTTATGCGTCCTAGCGTAGGATATTCTTACACACCTAGTTTTGAACAGTACTATGACACTTATGCCATAGATGCTACAGGGCAAACTCTCCAAGATTATACTCGCTTCCAAAACGGTATTTTTGGAGCTCCAGGTAGATATAACTCTAATATGATGAACTTTAACTTGAGCAATACTTTTGAGGCGAAAGTTAGAGATGATGAAAACGAAAAGGGAGAACCTAAAAAAGTAATGCTTTTAAACAGTTTGAACTTCTCTACTAGCTATAATATGTCTGCTGACTCTCTTAAATGGGCTCCTGTACGTGTAAGCGCTGGTACAGCTCTATTTAAAGATAAAATGCAAATAAACTTTGGAGCAACGCTTGACCCTTACGCTTTAGACAACAACAATAGACGTATAGATACTTACAATATCAACAATGGAGGAAGTTTATTTCGTCTGACAAGTGCCAATATGACTGTAAACTGGTCTCTATCTAGTAAAGATGCCATGTTTGGTAACGCGGAAGACAAAAAGAATCAAAATTCTTTAGACAATGGTGGACGTGCTGATGACTTATTTGGTAGAGCGGTAGAGTTAGGGAATCAAAAAAGAAGTACACTAAGTGACGATGATGAGGACAAACCGTTTGGTGGCTTCTTTAATGCTAAACTACCTTGGGATTTAACCTTTGCCTACTCCATGACGTATAATAATTCATCGAGGCAGAACGAAATAGTCAATAACTCCGTCATGGTGTCAGGGAATGTAGATGTCACACCTAATTGGAAAGTTGGTTTCTCTACAGGTTATGACTTTGTTCAGAAAGGAGTTACCTTTACTCAATTAAGGTTTGAACGTGACTTAAAGAGTTGGAGAATGGACTTCTCTTGGGTACCTATCGGAACCTATACAAGTTGGGGATTCTTTATCGGTATTCGCTCATCAATGTTAAGCGATATCAAGTGGGAAAAACGTAAAGCTCCAGACAAAATATACAGATAAAAATAATTCAGAAAGAGGAGGCGTATTTTTACTCCTCCTCTTTTTTTAAAACTATACTTTATGAAGAAAATTATCAATTCAGACAAGGCTCCTGCTCCTATAGGACCATACAATCACTCAGTAATGACTGGTGACTTATTATTCATCTCAGGTCAAATCCCTTTTAATCAAGCTACAGAAACACTTGTAACAACAGGTATTGAAGACGAAGCAAAACAAGTAATGGCTAATCTACAAGCTATACTAGAAGCAGCAAATATGACATTCGAAAACGTTGTAAAAGCAACTATTTTCTTAACAGACATGAATGATTTCGCTAAAGTAAATGAGATTTATGGTAGCTTCTTTACAGCCGCTACAGCGCCTGCTAGAGAATGTATTCAGGTAGTAAAGTTACCTAGAAATGTAAATGTAGAAATATCTATGATAGCTTCTAAATAATCAGAAAGCACATTATTAAAAAGGGGTGATTATTAATTAATAATCACCCCTTTTTAATATTTCTATTATTTACTTCTAGATTCCTAAAAACTGAAAAGCTTTAGTTTTCTCTAATTTACTATTTACAACACCTGCGTACTGCTGTTTCTTAGAAACATCTAACTTTCTAACCCCTGATTTATCAGTAAAATCAATTGATTTTAAATCTAACCACATTGGTGTTAACGCAATCGGATCTTCATAATAATACACTAAATTCTTCTGATCAGAAACTGTTCTCCACTTAGTAGAAGACAAGTTAGGTTCACCATCTATATGCACCCCATAAGGTACAGATACATTACGTACAATACTAAATACGGCACCAACAGAAACACGTTCATCAGCACTTTGTTCTACTGCAGTTGCATAGTATGAAGCACGTGCAAAACGATCTTCAGATCTACCCGTACCAGGCAACACTTTATTTCCTGGCAAATAATTCCAATAATCTCTAATAGCCAACTGCTTATCATAAGTAGGAGAATTAGTCACTACTGTATATGAAGGATCGTGATATATCTTCAGTTGACCATCAATAAATTCAAAAATAGCATTATCTCCTTGGGCATCAGAAATTGTCAAATGAACAGTTGCCAAAGAATTTCGTCCTGGCGTATTAGCAGTTACTACGATAATAGGGTTCTTTTGCAGATCCTTAACTGCTTCATCAACACTCGCATAATTATCTAATACATATTGTGCCCAAGCTGCCAAACTAATACCTTTATCCTTACCGTCAGGATTATACTCAGGATATTGAGATTCTACTAACCATAAAATATTAGCCACAAGTCCCTTCTCGTTCATACCGTCAGTAGTAGCAATATCAAAAGCTGAAGTAACTACACTTCCGTATTTTGACTTCCATTTTACAGAAGCTTTTCCCACTTCCCCATTGCGTTCCATTCCTCTAGGAAAAACCCAAATATTAGGCATAATCTCTTCCTTCCAGTCCATTGAACGCCCAGTGATAACTGTATTATTAGGTCCTTTATAAACAACTCTAGTACAAGCTTCCGCTTCAGTCAAACCAAAGACAAACGCTCCTAATACTAAAGCACCTGTAAACACTCTTTTTATTCTTCTCATAATAAGCATAGTTAAGTTCCTACTAAATTAACTATTTAATTAATTACTCAAAAGCAATTAAACAAAATTTAAAAACCTTTTTGTAATTTAAACCTAAAAATCAGCATTAGCCAAATACTTCGCACTCTATTCCTTAGTCCTAAAACCATATTACTGTACGTTTTTATCTAATTCAGATCTATTTTGTATAATTTGTTTTCGTTTATATGTCTATCATTTATTCCAGTTTAAAAAACAGTCTACTCCGGAGATCTTGTCTATTTATTTTTTTTATCTTTAGTCTATTATTTCTAGTCTCATACAGAGAAAAAGATCTAGTTTTTATAAAATCTATTCTTTAGTGAATCTTAAATGTAACCAATAAATAAAACAGCAATTAAGACTTTCAAATTAAGACATAAATTTTGACTTGTTTATTTATATATGAATACTTAGCATGTTCAGCTTGCACTTCTTAGGGGATTACTAGGGGATTTCTTGAGCTTTCCTTGCATAGAAGGTATCTTTCTCGAAGAAATGCTCAAGAAACCTACAAGCAATCTCCTAGTAGAGCAGTACCAAACCATTTTTAGTACATTACTTAATACTGAGAAGAAATAGATTTCATACATACAATCTTGTAAATATGATTTTCCCATATTTTATACCTTAAGTAATCGCGAAAAACTATCAATTAATCGAATTTAAAATTTTACCAACAAAAAAAGGCACATAATACTTATGCACCTATTCTCTATATGTTCTATACTCTTTTATAATCTCTTTATTTCAATGTGCTAATTGCATTTAACAACAACTGAGCAGAAGCTTCATTTGTTGCCAATGGAACATTGTGCACATCACACACACGCAATAGCATATTAATATCTGGCTCATGTGGATGTTTTCCTAAAGGATCTTTAAAGAATAGAACCATTGCAGTCTTTCCTTCCGCTACTCTTGCAGCAATCTGTGCATCACCTCCTAATGGCCCAGAAAGCATACGCTTCACTTTAAAACCTGCATCCTCAGCCATACTTCCAGTAGTTCCTGTACCAATCAATGATACTCCTTCACTTGATAGAATTTCTCTGTTTTTTTTGATAAACTCTAACATTTCTTTCTTCTTAGCATCATGTGCTACAATTGCTATTTCCATAGTCCTTACTATTTATGATATTCGATTAATCCGTCTAATGGTTTTTGAATTATCTTTCCAACCAGAATATTATGTTCAGCCATCACTTCTCTAAATTCATCTTGTAAAAAATATGCTACAGAACCCACAAAGTGAACTGGCACTGTAGTGTATTCAGGATTATTCTTGATATAATGATTTATAAAAAAAGATATTTGTTCCCTTATCATTCCTTTAAAAAAAGGTTTATCCTTATGCTCTATTAAAAATGGCAAAAAAGAAGCCATATAAGCATTAGGATTTTCTTTCTTATAAAAATTATATTTTACCACATCAGCATCTACATCGTATTTACTTTTAAATAAATCTGCTAATTCTTTAGGCATCATTTTTAAAAAGAAACTTTTGATCATCAACCTTCCTAGAGCACTTCCGCTACAGTCATCCATAGCCATAAACCCTAATGATTCTATACGTTGATGTACTTTTTTTCCATCAAAGTAAGATACATTAGAACCTGTACCATTAATGCAGACTATCCCTTCTTCTCCTTTTCCTACAGTGGCATAAATAGCCGCATAAGTATCTTCATGAACATTAATGTTTTTACAATTCGTAAAATAATCCTCTGCGAATCTTTTGACGATATTTTTTGTACGATCAGATCCACACCCTGAACCATAAAAATAAAGTTCCTTAACCTCGTCTTTATTCTTACAGATATCTGGAACTGTATTAACGCGGGTAAAGAACTCATCTAAAGTAATAACTTCGGGATTAAGTCCTAGACTAGTCACCGAAGTTACAACATTGTTATTTTGGTCAAAGAAAATCCAATCAGCCTTAGTGGAACCACTATCGACGATTATCTTCATTTAAACTATTTAATTATTTTAAATTATTCATTAAGATAGCCATATCAACCATCTTAGCAGAATAACCATACTCATTATCATACCAAGCAACAATCTTAAAGAAAGTACTATTTAATCCAATACCTGCTTTAGCATCTACAATACAAGTATGTGTATCAGACACAAAATCTTGAGATACTACATCCTCTTCTGTATAAGCCATCACCCCTTTTAGTTCGTTCTCACTTGCTTTCTTCAATACAGCTAACACTTCTTCATAAGATGTTTCTTTTGCTACTTTAACAGTTAAATCTACAGCTGATACGTCAGCGGTAGGAACACGCATAGACATCCCTGTAAGCTTTCCTTTTAATTCTGGAATAACTTTTCCTACAGCTTTGGCAGCACCTGTAGAAGCAGGAATAATGTTATTCATAGCAGAACGTCCACCTCTAAAATCTTTCTTAGAAGGTCCGTCTACTGTAAACTGTGTAGCTGTCACAGCATGTACAGTAGTCATTAAAGCTTCTACAATACCAAAATTGTCATTAATCACTTTAGCTAATGGTGCTAAACAGTTAGTCGTACAAGAAGCATTAGAAACAATAGTATCTGTAGCTTTCATATCTTTCTCATTCACTCCCATAACATACATTGGAGCAGTTCCTGATGGAGCAGAGATTAATACTTTCTTAGCTCCTGCATCGATATGCTTTTGCGCGCTATCTAATTCTTTAAAGATACCTGTACAGTCAGCTACTACATCTACTTTTACTTCATCCCATTTTAATAAAGAAGGATCTTTCTCTGCAGTTACGCGGATTGTTTGTCCATTTACTACTAAATGACCATCTTTTACTTCTACAGTTCCATCAAAACGACCGTGAACAGAGTCAAACTTAATTAAATAAGCTAAGTGCTCTACTGCCATTAAATCATTAACTGCTACTATCTCAACATTAGGATTCTTTACCGCTTCTCTTAACATTAAACGTCCAATACGTCCAAAACCGTTAATACCAATTCTTGTTTTCATAATTCTATTTCGTTTTATTATTTCTTTTAAATTGTGATGATATCAGATACTCTAAGTAGTTCCTGATCTATTGGAGAATGTCCTTTTACTGCTTGTTCTAATGGTGTAAGCGCTACTTGATCATTGATTAAACCAACCATATAGTTGCGTTCTCCTGCTAATAACGTTTCAACCGCTTTCACACTCAATCTACTTGCTAATACACGGTCGAAGCAAGATGGTGCTCCTCCTCTTTGCATATGTCCTAATACAGACACACGCACTTCGTATTCTGGTAAATTAGTTTCTACGTATTCTCCTATTTCAAATACGTTTTTACCTAATTTTTCACCTTCTGCTACGATAACTATACTAGATGATTTTCCTGATTTCTTACTTTTCTTTAGAGATTCTAGTAGACGCTCCATTCCCATATTCTCTTCTGGAATAAGAATCTCTTCTGCTCCAGCTCCAATACCTGCATTTAGTGCGATATGACCTGCATCTCTCCCCATCACTTCTACAAAGAATAAACGTTTATGTGAGCTAGCAGTATCTCTAATTTTATCTACAGCATCTACTACTGTATTTAAGGCAGTGTCAAATCCAATAGTATGACTTGTACCATGTATATCATTATCAATAGTACCAGGAATTCCCATTACTGGAATGTCATACTCCTTGCTCAATATCATAGCTCCAGTAAAACTTCCGTCTCCACCAATAACAATCAATGCATCAATACCTGCATTCTTTAAGTTCTCATAAGCTGTTTTACGCCCTTCCTCAGAACGGAAAGCTACGCTTCGAGCTGTTTTAAGGATAGTACCTCCTTTATTAATAATGTAATTTACATCACGAGGACCCAATACTTCAAAATCACCTTCAACTAATCCTTGAAATCCTCTAAATATTCCTACACACATTACATCGTGAAAAGAACAAGTACGAACAATTGCCCTAATTGCTGCGTTCATCCCTGGAGCATCTCCTCCAGAAGTTAAGACACCGATCTTTTTAATCGCCTTACTCATATTTTATCGTTTTGAGTAAATTTACGAATAATAGACCATTTTAACAAAAATAGAAGGCTCTTATTCCACCTCTATTTTGTTAAATTATAAGTGTCTGACGGAGCTGTAGATGACTTCCTTCTATTCTCATAAAACTTAATAAAATCCCTATTAAAATCAGAGTCTGGTAGCTCTTCTGATCGATTAGAGTCTTGCTTCTTAGTTTTACTTTGATCTTTCTCTCTTGTTTTAGCTCTATTTAATATTTTTGAGATCAATTCCTTAAAAGTATCAAAATCTACTTCATACGACAATCCTACACCTTGTGTATAACCTATTCCTTCACCGATATAGTTAATATCGTTTTCGCGATTAAATACTCTTGCACTTAAAGACCCTTCTTCATTCAAACGCAACATCACCTCCACATCTCCTACAATTACAGATTGTTCTACTCCTCCCACCGGTACTCCTAGCTTACCATTGACAGAAATACGATCATTAACTTTAGTAGAGAAGGTCACACCTACACGTCCTTCTGTTTGAGTGTAAGGATTTCGTTCTCCTTGCGCATAGTTCAGTCCTACTTTAAATTTGTCATCTTCATCAGAGAATATCTCATCAAAAATACTACTAGCTCGCTCAAATAAACTTCCTGCTAGGGTAGATGAAGAGTTGTCAGAAGAGAAGAAAGCTCCTGTAGCTAACAGAGCCATTGCTTGACGCTCACGCATGTCTCGTTCACTCAACCTATAATCTAACTCTGACTTCACCACAGAACTCACTGTTGGGAAATTAATTTCAAAGTCTACCTCAGGATTACTTAAACTACCATTTAATACAATAGCTACATCCGTAGGTACTTTTCTATTGATAATAGAGTTATCTATAATAACACTAGGATTCGCATCAGTATGATAAATTGCTTGCAAGTCTAACATTGCATTCATAGGATCTCCATCCCAGCGAATCGTACCATATTTTTTCACAACAAACTTCTTATCAATCAATCCGCCATATCGGAAGTTATACTCCCCTTCATACGCCTGGAAGTCACCCCACATATTAAATTTACCCAACGTATTAATTTCCATTGTGATAAACCCAGCTCCTCTACCTCGCATAGCATGTCCAGACTCACGATCAAGTATTATTTCGATTTCTGCATCAGGAGTTAATACAAACTCAAAGTCAAGCTCTATACCACTATTTCGATATCTATACATATCATACTCTTTTCCTTTAAGACGCAATGCCTTTTCTTGAGGTGACAAGAAGTGTATAAAGTTATTCTCCCCAGTACCTTGTGCTTCTTTCAACGGAATTTTAATAGCTGTTCCTTTATTAGATGTAGCGTTAATATTAATAGCTAACATTTCTACTGGTCCACTTAACTTAGCCATTCCATTAATAAAGGCTTTACCGTAATAGATACTTCCCTCTTCAAAATTAGTATCTAAAGCAAGTAAATTAGGAGATGACAACACTAAGTTCAATGCCCAATCATTAAATGCTTTATGAGAAATATCTCCATCTATAATTCCCTCAGTTTTATACTTACTATCTATAATACGCACTTTGCGCAATATGAACTGACGCTCTGTTAAATCTAATGCTGCATCTTCTTCAAAATTATAATCTACTCCAGTGAACTTAGACTTCATACCTGCCTTATTTAGGTGTAATCGTCCATTCACCTCAGGTTTCTTAGCTGTACCCTGAATATTAATTTTTCCTGACGTAGTTCCTCTTACATCAGAAACAATTGTTTTAAGTAAAGGTTCTATCGGTTTAACAGAGAAATCTTTAAATCCAGATTCTAGATTTAACTGCATCTGCTTATTAACAATGGATAAATCACCATTTAAATAAAACTTTTCTTTCTCATTATCCACAATACTAGACTGAACCTTAAAATTCTTTAAACGCTCATCTCCGTCAACATGGAACGCTAAATCTCCTAGTCTAACCTTATTGACAGCTAATTCGTCTATATTGATATTTACCTTAGGTTGGAACACATCTTTAACCTGAGAAAAATGTAAATCACCATCTATATTACCAGCGAACTCCAGATTAGAAATATCAGGAGCAAACTTAGCTAAGTCTACTTGTTTAAATTCTAAATCAAAGTGTTTATAAGTTGAGTCTCTTACTGCTCCTGTCAGATTAACCTCTTGTCCATTATGTGATAATGATAAATCATCAATAGTGAAGTCCTCTAACTTCTTATTAAAAATAACTTTATTCTTCTTATTGTCACTTTCGTTAATACTCCACAAGAAATCTTTTAAGAAGATGTCTGACTTTTTAAATCCTACCACAGATAGATTTTCTTCATTAATAGTGTGGTACAAGTTTAGATTAAACTTGTCCTTACCATGCGTTCCTCCTTTAAACTCAGAACGAACAAATAATGTATCATTATGTGTTAAATTTAAAAGATTAAAATCAGTAATACGATAAAACTTAGATTTCATACTATCTAGTGAAACATAAGTATTATATAAAGGATTAGAATTATTTACATCTAACAATACATTATAAAAATTAAAATCCTCAATACCAATACTTGGTGAAGAAAAGTTTAGTTTAAAAATATTGTCATCATTATCTATATTACCCTCAACATGTGTTGATGCACTTAATGTCAATTGTGGTAAAAACACTTCTATCAACCTATTGTGAACAGTAACATCAAAATCTAAGTATTGTTCTTCTTTAATCTTGTAAGGTGAATAATTAGTGTATAAACTACCTAATGCATTAGTAAATAGCGCTCTTAAATCCTTAAATAAGAATTTTCCCTTAATATACCCTTCTATTGCCTCCTGAGATATAAAAGAAATCAAACGTTCGTCTTCTGGATTAAAGGTTGAGTTTAATTTAAAATGATCAAATACATATTCATCTTTACTATTGATATAAGTAGTATTTTGCATTGTAAACTCTCCAGCCAAATCGTCAAGTGTGTTTCCTGAAGCCTTAAACTCAAACTGTCCTTTAAATTTAGAAAGCGTATCGTTTACTAAATGTAGTGCATATAAATCTGCGTATTCCACATCAGCGATAAAGTCATAATTCTTAACTTCAGAACTCAGGTCTATCATCCCGTTAAAGTCTAGTTTTAAATTAGGGTCTTGACTGTGTAATAAACCTCGATAATAAGGCATCTTTAACAATCCATCTACCGCAATATTAGTATACTTATATTTAGCGAAATCAAAAGAGAACACATCTCCCTTAATACTTGTATTCAGTGACTTTTGATTAAATCCTACTCCATCAACCTCTAAATCAACAGAAGTTAATCCAAAGTTTTTATTTTTAATAAATTCTCCTAAGTCAAACTTCTCTAGGACAATATCCCCTTTATAAGCAGCTAGATTAGGATTATCAAGATTTTCAATGTCTATAACTGCTTTTCCTTTTCCGATAGAAGTTAATAACTCTATATCCGTCTTTAACGTACGCTTAGTCATTTCGATATCTCCTTTAATATCTACTTGTCCAAGATTAGTTAATTCTGTAGGCAGTAGTTCATGTAATAACTCAGGCATTAACCCTACAATGTGATCACGAGTAATAAATAGTCGATCCACATTAGCCTTCATCCAAAAGGGTTTTAGTTTATCGAATACATTTCTAAAACTGAACAATCCTCTCACATTAGACATATTGTCATCAACAAGATTTACATTTTTCATTGTGAAATCATTCATCACACCATCAATATGTCCAGTAACATACACCATTTTATTCTCTGCGAATATACCTGTAAATGCATTCAAATCAGAAGAATTCAATACTGCTTTTCTAATCTCAAAATCCCACTTTACCTTATCTACAAAATATTTCATATCACCTAAGGCATAAGTGAACTTAAGATCTCCTTCTATAGCTGACTTTCTAGTTTGTAAATCTAATTTCTCCATAGAAATACTAGTCTTAGTATGGGTGAAATTACCAGAAAGATTAGTTACCCCCATACCCCAATTATCATCAAAACTAGATTTCAAAACATTAGCGTAAATATTAGGCCCTTTAATAAAGAAGTCTTCTACTTCTCCATTAATATTTTTAAAATCTATCGCTACTGGTGTTTCAGCTTCATCATCAGAAATAACTAAATGAGTATTTTTGATTGTAAGATGAGAGGATTTCAATCTAAACTTTCCCTCCCCTTCTTTTCCATCATCAAATGCATTAATCAGTTGATCCAAAGTTGTAAATTCCTCTCCTTTGTATTTGTGTATTCTTAGGTACAGACCATCAACTTTTGTTTTACCAAAATATAATCGCCCTTGGATAAGCTCATTAAAATCAGAAATACTTGTTGTAAATGCTTTGATTTCTATAAAATTAGTATCATGATTATCCTTCGCCGTAACTTCTTTTAAAGTAACACGACCAAACACACTTACAGCCAATCTTTCTATCTCTAGCTTAGTACCAAACTGAGTATTTATTTTATCCATAGCTTGCTGTGCTAGAAAGGTTTGCACCACAGGTAAAGCTAGAGCTCCCGCAATAATTACAACCAAGCTAAACACAGCCAATAATAGACGAAAAAGTATTTTATTAAATTTTTTGATAACTTTTAATGTTTTAAATTTGCCCCAATCTACTCTAGGTTTTTTATAAAAACCAAACAATAAGCAAATTTATATAATTTTCCATAGGGTTGAGTAGATTTTACCTTAATAAATTATACAATTATAGAATAATAAAATGTCTTTAAAACCTACCTATATTTTAGCCATAGAAAGCTCATGTGACGATACTTCTGCCGCAGTCATGGCAGATAATAAAGTATTATCAAACATAGTCGCAAGACAAGAAATACACGAAGAATATGGAGGTGTTGTACCAGAACTAGCTTCCCGTGCTCATCAACAAAATATCGTTCCTGTAGTGGATATAGCGCTTAAAAAAGCAGGTATAACAAAAGATGAATTAAGTGGTATTGCTTTTACCCAAGGCCCAGGACTGATGGGGTCATTACTAGTGGGTGGTTCTTTTGCAAAGAGCTTGTCACTAGCATTAGGTATTCCACTAGTCGCTGTAAATCACATGCATGCTCATATCTTATGTCACTTTATAGATGAAGATGGTTATGACAAACCTGAGTTTCCCTTTTTAGCTATGACGATCTCTGGAGGTCATACTCAGATTGTTAAAGTTAATAGTTTCTTTGATTTAGAAATATTAGGTGAAACTACTGATGATGCTGTAGGCGAAGCCTTTGACAAATCGGCTAAAGTTCTGGGATTTCCTTATCCAGGAGGTCCTTTAATTGATAAATATGCTAAAGAAGGAAATCCTAAAGCGTTTTCATTCACTAAACCTAAAGTAGACGGGCTGAACTTTAGTTTCAGTGGTTTAAAAACACAGTTTCTTTATTTTATTCAAAAAAACATAGCCATTAATCCTAATTTTATTAAAGAAAACAAGGCTGATATATGTGCTTCTATTCAATATACTATTATTCAGATCTTACTAGACAAACTTAAACTAGCTGTTAAAGAGACGGGTATTAAGCAAATTGTTATTGGTGGTGGTGTATCTGCTAATTCTGGTATCAGACAAGCACTTAAAGAAGGAGAGAAAAAGTATAAGTGGAAAGCATTTATTCCTAAATTTGAATATACGACAGATAATGCAGCTATGATTGGCATAGTTGGGTACTATAAATACAAAGAATCTATTTTTGCCGATTCTTCAGTAGTTTCTAAAGCACGTATTGAATTCTAAAACTAAAGTATGCAATTATTTTATTCGCCAGAAATTGAAAAAGGACAAACATCTTTCACTTTTGATAAAGATGAAAGTAAACATATCATCAAAGTACTAAGACGTAAGATGGGAGATCTTTTATATGTCACCAATGGAAAAGGTACTTTATTTACAACCAAAATCACTTTAGATTCAGACAAAAAATGTGTTACTGAAATTATCGCTTCTGAAGATCAAGCTCCTACTCCTTTCCGTTTACATCTAGCTGTAGCCCCAACAAAAATGAACGAACGCTATGAATGGTTTTTAGAGAAAGCTACTGAGATAGGAATACATGAGATAACCCCTATCATCTGTGACCATTCAGAGAGAAAAATAGTGAAAACAGAACGTTTTGAAAAAATTATTCAATCCGCAATGAAACAATCACTACAGTATCATTTACCTATTCTAAATGAACCAATAAGTTTAAAAGAGTTTTTAAATCAAGATCATCAAGGAGAAAAATATATTGCTCACTGTGAAGAAACAGAAAAAGTCTTACTTAAAAACAGTATAGAGATTCATAAAAATTATTTACTTTTAGTAGGTCCTGAAGGAGATTTCTCTACTAATGAAATCAACTTGGCATTAGCAAAAGGTTATCGCCCAGTATCGTTAGGACACACAAGATTAAGAACAGAAACAGCCGCTTTAGTAGCCGTGCATAGTTTCGTATTTACGAATGAATAAAAGTCATTATTATGGTGGATGCTAAAACGATTTCTAAGGGAATAATACGTGCAGTTATAATTCTGTTTTTCCTTGCTGTGCTAGGTCAAATGCTTTTGCAAATTAGTTCAATATTTATATATACTGGATTTGCTTTCGTGTTGGCTCTTATTGGTAAACCTATTGTAGAATTTTTAAGGAGAAAACTTCGTCTATCTAAAGTATTTGCTGTTACTTTAACAGTAATCCTTTTCTTAGCCTTCTTCTTGAGTTTCATTTTCATGTTTATCCCTCTATTCACAACACAAGCTCAAAACCTTTCGGTATTAAACACATCACACCTACAAGAAGATTTTAACGGTCTTATTCGTAAAATAGATTTTTACTTAGATACTAAAGGATTTAGTTTAGACAAAATTATTGAAGGAGCTAACTTCCGATCTCATCTTAAATTAGACTTTGTGCCTAACCTATTTAATACTATTTTAGGTTTACTAAGCGAATTTGGAATGGGAGTCTTTGCTATTCTATTTATCACCTTCTTTTTTTTAAAAGATCAAGTTTTACTAGAGTATCAATTTAAAAAATTGTTTCCTAGTAAACACGAGATTAAAGTTTTGAAATCAATAGATAAGATAAACAATCTTTTATCGCGCTACTTTTTAGGCTTAGTTGCACAAATGTCTATCATATTTGTACTTGCTTTTATTCTATTAGCTGTAGTAGGAGTTAAAGGAAGTTTAATGATTGCATTCTTAGTCGCTATATTAAATATCATTCCCTATATTGGCCCTCTTATCGGTAATGTACTATCTGTTCTATTTACAATGTTAAGTTTTATAGGTGATAACTTTAGTGAAGTTACCTTACCTAAGGCAATTAAAGTAATGTTAGGCTTCTTATTTATACAACTAATAGATAATGTTATCAATCAACCTTTAATTTTCTCTAATAGTGTTAAATCACATCCATTAGAAATATTTATTGTTATTCTCGCAAGTGGAATGTTTGGAGGGATATTTGGAATGATAGCAGCTGTACCTATTTACACTTGTATCAAAGTAATTGGTAAAGAATTCTTACCAAACAATAAATTTGTACAATTACTCACAAAGAAATTATAATTGAAAACAGAACTATTCTTATCACAAGAAGTACAGCATTATATACAAGCTCACTTAGATAGCGATCTAACTAAAATAGCTTTTAAAAAAAGTCCCTTTGAAGATATCTCTATGAGTGACTTATTAACTCAGATAGAATCAAAAAAGAAAACTAAAGATAAGCTACCCACGTGGTATGGGACAGAGAATATTCTATTCCCCAAAAAACTCTCTATAGAACAAACCTCATCTGAACCTTGTGCTTCTTATAAGGCTTCACTAATAGCTGGTGACTCTTTAATAGATTTAACAGGCGGTTTGGGTATAGACTGTTATTATTTTAGTAAAACCATTAAGCAAGTATTACACTGTGAGATGCAAGAAGACCTTAGCGAAATAGTTCGTCTTAATAATCAAGCATTAGGAGTTGATAATATTATATGCCATACTGGTGATAGTTTAGACTATTTGGCTCAACATAATCAACCTTGGGATTATATCTATGTAGATCCACATAGAAGAAATGACGCGAAAGAAAAAGTCTTTTTCTTAAGTGATTGCGCGCCTAACATACCTGAGCATTTAGATTTATTATTTTCTAGAAGTAATACAATATTAATAAAGACTTCACCTCTCTTAGACTTACACGCAGGTCTAAACGAATTAAAGTTTGTAAAAAACATTCACATAGTAGCTCTACATAATGAAGTAAAAGAGCTTCTATGGGTATTAGAAAAAGGCTATACTGGGGCTGTTGGTCTTAATGCTGTTAATCTTACAAAAGAAGATACACAACTATTTACTTCTACATTAGACGACATAAGCACTTCTTTATTTAGCGAACCAAAGCAGTATTTGTATGAACCTAATGCTGCTATATTAAAGACAGGTAAGTTTGACGCAGTAAGTAAACAATATAATCTACACAAACTTCATCAACATAGTCATCTCTATACTAGTGATTCACTAATTGACTTTCCTGGAAGAAGATTTACAATAGAACAAACCATTCCGTATAATAAACAAGAAGCAAAAAAACACTTGTTAAATACAAAAGCAAATGTCACCACTAGAAACTTCCCATTAAAGGTGGAAGAAATAAAAAAGAAATGGAAAATAAAAGATGGAGGAGATACATACATCTTTTTCTCAACAAATATCAAAAACGAACGAATCTTTATTATTTGTTCACGCGCATAGCTTATAAAGGTCATATAGTATTTAATATGGCCTTTTTTTATACCACAAGAACACCCAAATCATAGAAATAATAGAGATCTTTAAAACAACACATACTTTAACCACACTATTTATAACAATATTATTGCTTCATTAAAAAAATAATGATAATTTGTCAGCAAACTAATAACAAATGAAAAAACTAGCACTCTTACTAATCTTTACTCTGGGCATTACTACTTCGATACATGCACAAGAGAGAAATTGTTCTATCGACTATGAAGAAGTTAATGATACAATTAACTACAGAAAAACAAACAATGTACTTGTCTATGAATTTGACAGAGTATCCACTACTAGTTCATTATTCTTTTCTCTAGTAAATAACAACGGATATCCCTTCTTAAATTTACAATATCTCCAAAAAAGTCCTGATTTCATTCCAATTACTTGTGTTGCAAAAAAAAGTATGGTTTCAATAAAGTTAGTTAATGGAACAACCATAACAGCACATTACCTAGGAGACGATGTTTGTGGAACGTATACTTATGATCATGAAAAGAAAAATAATATTAGAATATTAGATGCTGATTTCTTTATAAAAAAAGAACACTTAGCCTTATTAAAAGCATCACCTATATCAATGATTCAAATACGATTCCCAGGTACTTCAGAACTTTTTATTATTAGAAATGAGTTAAAATCAACCATTGTAGATCTTCAGACAAAACCAACACAATTCTTCATTGACAATATTCCATGCATAGAATAAGTTCTTTTTGCGAATTCATATAAAAATAAAAACACAAAACATGATGTTTTAAAGGGTTTTTAGTAAAACTAAAAACCTTTTTTTATACCTTTATACGTCAGCTTTTGACAATATAATATATTAAGCGATAAGTAATTATAATTTAACAGTCTCTTCATTTAACTTCACTATAGTATTTTTACTAAAAATTATCAGAAAATAATTTGTTTTTATCAATACTTTATCATATTTTTAATTAAAATTACGAGTTTAGACCACCACACTTTACTCTACTAAATTTAACAAACTATGAAGAAATTTGTCGCTTTTTCCGTTGCCTTATTATCAATATTGACGATTACGATACTTCAAGGCTGTTCATCTTCTGATGATAATAACACATTAAATGAACCACAAACTCTAGCTGTTAATCATAATAATATAGAGAGAAAGTGGTTGACTACATATTATACTTTTGCACCAGATATTAATAAAGCTATCAAAACAGCATACCAAGTATCTTCTGTTGAAATTAGTTTAAAAAATGGTCAATATACCTTATTTGATAGATATAGCGAAAAGAGTGACAAAGGCACATATACACTAGATGGAGGTCTATTAACTCTGAAGTCATCTATTGTAGATGAAGTTATCAATTTCAAAATAAACAAACTAACTCATACTGAAATTGACCTAGTAGTAGTTGATCATAAACACTTAACTTCAGTTGAATTAATCGTAATTAAATAAGATACTTTTAAGTTATATATAGAGACTTACATTTAGAATGTAAGTCTTTTTTTTGGCCTAATTTTTGTCTTTTTAAATAAATAACGTACAGAATATTCATTAAGAACAACTGTATCAAAATACACAATACGAACTATTTTAGTATTTTTAATATGACAAAACTAAAATACTCACATATTTTTAATATATTAGATTATGTAATAAAAAAAGAAAAGTACTATGAGACAGAAATTAAAAATCACTAGTAGCTTTATCATTATTGCTTCCTTACTTATATTAGGCCACCAAATCTATATGTATAATATCCATATAGAAACCTTACAACAAATAGAAGCTTTTAAAATACAAGAGTATAATAAAGAAATATTCATTAGTATTCTTACTTTCCTTATTGGAATAACAATGTATATTAGGTCTAGAAGAATAAAAGAATAGTAATAATAGTATAAGAAAACTAGCAACTTGGAGATAATAAAAAAACCTTTCTTTCGAAAGGTTTTTTTTAATTTTATGATATGTTGACTATTTCTTAGCTAATACATATTTATCAGCTAAAGGTCCAGTAACTTCTTTACCTTCTTGGTCTAACATTAAAAGGCTTCCTTCTTGCACTTTATATTGTGTAGATTCACCCTCAGCAACTAAAGTAACAATAGTTCCTTCAGCATTCCAAGTAAAAGTACCTTTCTCTTCGAACTTTTCTTCTCCTTTGTCTACGTAGATTGCAGTCTTAGTGTAAGTTTTATCCTGATTTAAAACCACAGTAGTTTTAATATCACTATTAGCACCTGGTAAAGTACCTTCATAAGTACCAGCCCAATCTAATGAGTTTTCTGAAGTATGTTCATCCTTAACAGCAGTTTCTGTTGTTGTAGCAGTTTGTTCTGTTTCTGTTGTTTCTGTTGCTTTTGTATCTTTACAACCAACAAATGCAATACCTGTAACTAATACAGCTAAAGCTAACATTTTTTTTCCTTTCATAACTTTGTTTTTTATTATTTGAGATAATAAAATTACAACAAATAATATAACGAACAATAGTTAACTATTTTTTTATATAAAAAATAAAGATATGATGGGTTATTAATATACAATACAAATATTTGCCTCTCATTCTTTATTATTTTTAACGTTCTAAAGAGGTTAGACTATAAATGTCAATAAACCAAATCTCTTTATTCACCCTACTATATATTTCATTTGACCATGATATATTTAACTTCCATCCCACTCACAAGTACTTCACACCTCTATTAGAGGTTTTTCTTCACTCAATATTATTATATTTTTCATTTTCTTGTATCACAAGAAGATGCCATTAGATGTCACTTTTCTTATTTTTAATATCTTTTTAAAAGTTATTTAACAGTTAAACAATCACTTTATTATTCAAAAACAAGCCATTAGCCCTAACTACTTAAAGATTATTTTATCATCCTATCTTAAAAAGACTTATATTTGGATTGATTATAATAGTTATTTGTTGTTGCCCACATTATAAAACAGTAATTCAAATAAATTATTTATAATAACAAACGGTAAATAATTTTAATAACAATAAAGAGTATTTTAATTTTCTTACTAGCGCTTTTTAATCCGAGTACACTAATACTCGGATTTTTTTATTTGCAATAGATTGGAATAATAATTGTCTTAAAAGAAGGAATGTAATTATTCATTCATCAACTTATATATACCCTTAGTCAAATAAATAAGTATAATCACATAATAAAAACTGTATTTCGCATAGTATTAATAATAGCTCCTTTTAAATTGATTATGATTTAACTATGATAAATAAATTTCTTTCTAGTCCTAAGCGATTGTTCTTTGTAGTTTTCTGGACTACCCTTACTTTTTCAGTTTATCCACAGATACTATCGCCTCAGGACCACAATATTTGGTTAGTACCTACTTTGATCGTCATGACATTCACAATAAGTATCTCCCATTTTGTAAGTGATTATTTACTACCTAAAGCGCTCAAAAAAGGCTCAATAAAGAGTTTTTTACTAATCGCTTTATTCTTTATTATTGTATTATCGATATTATTAGCTACTTGCTTTACACTATTTCCGTACTTTTTGAGTAGTAGTAATTTATTTGTACAAGATGCGCTTCTCAACCCAAGAGAACTATTCTTTAATCAATTACATAAAACCATTCCCTCTGCTATGGCCATTATTACCACTACCTGCGGAATACGTTTTTATGAAGAACACCATCGTATAGAGAAGATAAATACTAAACTGAAGCAAGAGCACTTAGAAGCACAGATCAAACTCTTGCAAGATCAAATCAACCCTCATCTGATGTTCAATGTATTAAATCATATCTACACCTTAATGCAAAATGATGTAGAACTTGCCTCTACAGTATTACTTAAGTTCTCAGATATATTAAGGTATCAGCTATATGAATGTAATCACAAGATGGTTCTACTATACAGAGAAATTCAATACCTAAAAGATCTAGTTGCCATAGAACAAATAAGATGGGGTGATGAGCTAGATGTGAACTGCAAATGGAATATTACCAACCAAAAGCTAGTAATCGCCCCCCTACTACTAGTCCCATTGATAGAGAATGCATTTAAGCATGTTTCTAGATTACCCCATACTAAAGGATATATAATAATCAACTGTACTGAATCAAATAATACATTACATTTATATATAGAAAACTCCAATAGTATAAAATATAAACTACCTAAGAAAGAAGGAGGTATTGGAGAGAATAATATAAAAGAACGCTTACTCATGCAATATCCTGATATGCATACCCTACAAATAGAACATACAGATGATAAACATGTTGTAGAATTAACCATTCAGCTAAAAGAAGAAATATGTCAATAGATAAAAAGAACTTTCCATTAAAATGCTTAGTAGTAGATGATGAACCATTAGCCAGAAAAGCAATCATTGACTATATCGCTAAGATAGATTTCTTAAAAGTCGAAGGCTCATGTTCTTCTGCTATTGAGGCACTAGATGTAATACAAAACAACTCTTATGACTTACTCTTTTTAGACATTAATATGCCTTATTTAACAGGTGTTGAATTTCTAGAATCTATAAAACAGCCTCCTCTGGTTATTTTCACAACAGCCTATTCAGAGCATGCCCTAGATGGTTTTAGACTACAAGTAGTCGATTATCTACTGAAACCTATTTCGTTTAAAAGATTCTATCAGGCAGCTTTAAAAGCAAAAGAGTTATTCGATTTAAGAAACACTGATCAGAATGAAGTTACTACTAATATAGATTCTACAGTATATGTTAAACATGAAGATAGTTTTGTAAAAATAGATTGGAATGACATTATGTATATTGAAGCTATGCAGAATTACCTAAAGCTCCATCTAAACAATCGCTGTTTAATCATTCATCAGACCATGATTGCCATAGAAGAATTATTACCTAAAGAACACTTCTTTAGAATTCACAAATCCTTCTTAATCAATATCAATCATATCGAATCCATATCTGGTGGTCGAGTATTTATTAAAGAAACAGAACTACCTATCTCTAGAATGAGAAAAGAAGCCTTACTTAATGAAGTGGTATATAAAAACCTACTAAGTAAATAAATGAATAACTAATTATTAAATTAATTAAAAAAAGGTATCAAGTGCTCTTGGATACTAGTTCTCTTCTTAACACACTATACTAAGAAATGAACCAAACTTAACAAGTATCCATTAAAGGCACTTTAGAGAAATACCAAATTATAGTTTTTCTATATTATTGATAAAATAAACAAGTTATCACAAAAAACACTTCGGCTTTATTAGAGATTACACTGACAATATCATCCATTTACAAATTAAAGATATAAAGTATTCTTCTACAAGATGAAGTTATAAGAGCGACTTTTAAGAATGTTTAAACATCAAGAAGTTAAAAAACTGAATTAATAGAAGAACTTAAAAAAAGAGAAAAAATTGGATCCTATTCAAATCTTAGCCTCTAAACCTTTAAGAAAAACTGACAGTAAAATATTCAACCAAGAAATAAAATATAAGACTAACCAGCAAGTTGAAATTGATTTAAAAAACATTTCACAAACCACTTTCTTTCCATATGCCTTTAATCAAAAAAACGCTTTAAAAGAAGGCTAACTATACCCTACTTTTAAAGCGTTTTTTCTTATCTGCCTATAAGCTCCACTTCAGAGACATCCCTCCATAGAATGTAGTAGAGAATTTAGGATCAGCTACTTTTTTCTCCTTAAAGATACTCTTGATTTTCCTTTCATTATAAGAGAATGACCTTACTAAGGTAGTACCTGCTGTAAACGATAAAGTCATATTATCAGAAAACTTAATCACAGGGCGTACCCCTGCCACGATCTGCTGAAATCCAAGAATTTTGGTTTCATTATCTTGTTTTACGATAGCAGTCATTCCTTGCAAATCTACAGCTGCACTTAATGAAAAGTAATCTGTAAACTTGTATCCCAGCTCTACACCTTTTGGAAATGCCACCTTCACAAAAAAGTCACCTCTAGTCTCCCAGTTTAGATAAATACCTGGCAATACCATAGGCATCCCAAAACTATTCGTTAGTACAGGGCCTCCTCCTAGTGAGAAGTTAGGTCTAAAATGCTTGATAAAGAACACTGCACCTTGCCCAAGGATAGCATCCTTATTTACATTCTCCATATCTGTATATACTCCCACAGACCCCATCAACAATAAAGACCACGAATCACTTATTGAACGAAAGTGTTTTACACCTATCGAAGCATTTAACAATTCTGTCGGGAATAACTGCTCTTCATAATCTTTATGATTCATCCTAGCATACCCTCCATAAGCTGTCACAGACCATATCTTTGGCTTATCCCTATGGTCCATTTTCATAGATAGAGGGATTTCTAAAGTCAGTTCTACCTTTTTAAAATCACTTTTTGAATCCGTCTTCAGACTATCTATTGGTCTAATATAATTAGACATAGGGACATAATCTACCTTAAACTCTCCTTGTACTTTATTTTGTGCATGAGTAGTATATATACCTATAAACATGAAACCTAAAGTCAACAAATGTGTTACTATTCTCATCTATTCTATTTTGGCACAAAAAAACAATAGCTCTATTAAATGGTAAAAACTATTTGACGAGTGACTCGTTATAAAGGATATAAATAAAGGATTTAATTACTTAAGTAATCAAAACAAGCACAATAGCATTCCTCTACCTCCTCTTTCTTACATACTTAATCTCTCCATTACACTAGACAAACAAGCTCCACTTATTATAAAAAAATTATTTATTCTTCTACAAAAACTGACTAAATAGATATAAATATTCATTTTAAGAACCTTATTAAGTTATATTTTACCCATATATACTCTAATTAGTAGTCATCTTAAGAGTCAAAGCACAAATTTTTATTATTTTTTTACACCCAAAAAAACACATTAACACCTAACAATCAACATATTAAAACTAAATCACTCAATATAGCACAACATAACCAACACCTTACCATCTCAGTATATATAAGCTATATACGACGTTTCTTGGACAATTATAGGAGAATACTAGGACAATAACTGGCTATAAGCATCTTTTGTCCAAGAATACTCCTTTTATTCTCTTTTCATTATACTTAGACTTTATAATAATGATGGTATAATGTGGTTATTTAAACAAAGAGATTTAATCAGATAGGTTATTTTATACTCTTTACATATACTAGAGTGTAAATCGTCAGCAAAAAGTGGACAAATAATCTACTGAAAATAAGATAGTATTTTCAATAAAACGATAACTCTCTAATTATAGGATGAATCAGTAAGGAACTAATGAGAAGAATAAATGAACCTAATAAGTTGCTCATTTCAAATACAATGAATATAAATCACTCTATTATTGAACTATTACTCCCAGATGACAAACAGCGAGAATGAGCAAATAAATAAACTCCCTACTTTACAAAGCTTCATAAATAGTTAAATTTTATGTACATTATACCTGTTTATAATCCATCGGTATATTATTATAATTTGCAGTCATATCCTACAGATACTCTACTTTATTCTGTGTAGTAGAACTATCTTTGTGATATGCATACCGTTTGATTATTATTCATAACTTTAAACAATCAAAACAGGTCAAATATGAGTATAGTACTAACAGACATAAAAGAGAACTTAGGAATTATCACCATTAATTCAGAAAAATCACTTAATGCGCTATCACTTGAAATCGTGAGTGAACTAAAAAGTATTCTAGAATCATGGAAAACTGATAACAATATAAAATGTATTTTTTTACAAGGTGCTGGTGAGAAAGCATTCTGTGCTGGCGGAGATATTCGCCAGGTAAGAAAAGCAATAGAAGACTATAAAACGATAGATCCTACTCAAGTACCTCCTATCTGTGAAGAATACTTTATAACAGAATACAGTGTAGATTACTTAATCCATACGTATCCTAAGCCGATAGTTGTCTGGGGAGATGGTATAGTAATGGGGGGAGGCTTAGGATTATTAGCAGGGGCCTCACACCGCATTGTCACAGAGCGCAGTCTACTAGCTATGCCTGAGATTAGCATCGGATTATATCCAGATGTTGGAGCATCTTATTTCCTAAATAAGATGCCTTCTGCTTATGGATTATATTTAGGGTTAACAGGTACTCGCTTTGATGGAGCTGATGCTTTATTTCTAGGTATTGCAGACTACTTTATACCTTCTACTTTGAAAGAGATCATACTAGACGAATTAGTACAGATCAGTAGCAGCGATCAGCTATCAGATAAGCTTAATACCCTCTTAGCACAGCGCACTACTCCTAGTAAAGACTTGCCTATATCACAGGTCATGTTACACAAGTCACTTATTGCAAAATTAGAGCAGATACGCTCTGTAGCAGAATTTATCGATATCATAGAACCTGTAGCCAAATCTGATCCTTGGGTATCGGCAGGATATTCATTTTTTACTAAAGGTTCTCCTACATCTGTTCAGGTTATCTTTAGACAGCTTACAGAGAGTAAACACTACAGCTTAGAAGAAGTCTTTAGATCAGAGCTTAATCTAACATGTCAGTTTACAGTACACCCAGATTTCTCTGAGGGAGTAAGAGCATTATTAATAGATAAAGACCAATCTCCTAAGTGGTCACCTAGTACATTAGAACAAGTGAGTAACGAATGGATAGAAAGCCACTTCACTCCTCTATGGTCTGAAGACAAGCACCCTTTTAAAAATATAAAACAAGCATAATCATGACAGAAGAACAAAAATTCATTGCTGAGTCTATTAGTTATCTCATTAAATCAGGTTTTTGGGACAGTGAAGATGTAGAAGAGTTTATTACTGAAGAAATCAACGAGAATGATTTACAAGGTAAAATCAATGAAAAATGGGTGAAAGAAACTATTCTAAAAGAAGAAAAAGCACTACTTAAAGCAAGTAAAAATTGGCATGTACCAACTACAACACAAAAATTAGCAAAAGCATTTGACCAACTGGTAGACCAGCATATCATTGCGCTTCATTATGCTGGATATACAATAGATGACGGATACTACGAAGTAGATCTAATAGAAGAACAATTACAGGCAAAAGGTAAGAAGTCTAAAGGAATTTGCTTTTATAACGAACAGGACCTACAACGTGCTTTTAGAGAAAAGGATCCTTATTTAACTCTTGCTTTTCAAGATATGCACTCTGAAAAAGAAGAAGACTCTATCGCAGTAGGTAAAAAAATTGTTCAAACCTTACAAGAAAATGGATTTAAGACAGAATGGGATGGTACTGCTACCCAAAAGATCACTATCTTAAACTTTGCGTGGCAACAAACCTATAAACCAGAAAATGCGCTATTATTAGATTACGATTCAGTAGCTGAGAAACTTCTTAAAACACTATAACTTCAAAAATGAGTAGTACGATATGTACTACTCATCTTTTTTACATCTTATCCGTAATAGCCATGTCTTCTTTCATTGACTATAGTGCTACACTGTGTATCTATAGGTAAATAATGAGAATATATTTATAAAAACATGTTATTTATCATGTTTTCAACTCATTAAACATTTTAAATTTGTTATAAGAAATAAAACAATAAACAAATAGAATAATTATTACACTAATAAAACAAGTATATTCGGAATAGTTTTAACTATGCCATGTCGTAAATAATTAATGACAAAATATGAATCAGTATTCTCACTAAGAGAAGAAAATATATTAATAAATTACGGTTAAAATTACCTTTGTGATAGAAACAAAGTACCCATAGAATTACAAAAAAACTGTTTATTTAGACTGACAGGTAACCTTATAACAATTACCTGTACTTAATCCGACAGATCACAGTATGACAGAACTGTATGATAGCGCACAATTATACGACGTCTCTCTCATTCACTTCTAAATAAGAGTTACAGTTCAATTTTTTCACTCTCTATAACTCCCTTATAGAGAGTTTTTTATTTTCCGTACCACTAACAATCTAGAATAGCAGAAATAAAAAAGGTGCCCTAAAAGGACACCTCATATACTTATAAAGTTAACATTCTTATTCTTCGTGGAAAGCTAACACAGGAACATAATTGTGGTAACTTAATTTCTTAGTCATACTACTTGTAAATAGTTTTTCGAAGAAACCTCTATTTCTTTTTACTGAAACTAAAAGGTCAATATTCTCTTCATCTAAGAAATCAAATACTGCTTTTTCGACATCACTATTTTCTACAATATAGAACTTCACATTGTCATTCTTAAAGTTCTCTTTCCAACTATTAACAATAGCAGGATCTGCTTTATCTTTTGCAGTTGCAACGTGAATACATTTTACAGTTGCATTAAAACCTTTAGCCATTTTAACAATAGTCTCTAAAGTAGTTTTATCTTGTGAACTGAACAAAGTTGTAAAAGCAATAGAATTAATTCCATCAAAAATAGCATCATGAGGAATACTCAATACTGGAACTCCTAAAGAACCAATTGCATTAGCAGTATTAGAACCTAAGATTTTCTTATCTAATCCTGAATTACCATTTGTTCCCATCACTACTAAATCAATATCTTCTTCTTTAACTCTTTTCTTCAAGATAGTGTTCAAGAAACCTTCTTCTAAAATGAAGTGCATTGGAACGTGGTCTAAGTTATGCTGTTTTGCTATATCTCTAATTTGAGGTACTTGATCTTTGAAATTTTCAAAATTGCTCAACTCAATAGATTTATATACATCCTGTACCATTACAGGGTTAGCTGTTGCAGAAATCACAGGCATCTCATAAGCATGTAGTACAAAAAGAGTTGCATTTTGGTTTTCTGCCATTCTTAACGCATATACTAGAGCATTGTTAGCTGTTTCTGAAAAATCTGTAGGGAATAGTATTTTTTTCATGGTATCCAATTGTTTTATTTGTATAAAGATATGAATAATCTTTATGTTTTTATAGTATTTTAAAGGCTAAAAGTTGTAAAATATGCGACAGAGAGCCTAAATAGCATGTAAAGACTTACTTTTATACGCAATAGGTATAAATAGACAAATTAGGGCACTATTCTACCTTTAATTAAGTTTATTGTGATAAACATTCCTATTTAGATTATACGTAACTAACCTCTCTCTTAGTAGCAATACAAAGAACTTCTCTTCACCATCGTAGACATCATTAGATTAAATGAATTAATATTATCTTTGCGAGATAATTCAGCATATATGATATTACAAGATACAATAGTAGCATTGGCAACCCCATCTGGTGCAGGTGCTATTGCCATCATAAGAGTTTCGGGTAAAGATGCTATCACATTAGTAAATGGTATCTTTAAATCGATTAAAAACAAAGACCTGACAAAACAAAAAACACATACGCTACACTTGGGGCATATCGTAGATGGAGATCGCGTTTTGGATCAGGTGTTAATCTCTATTTTTAAAGGTCCTAATTCCTATACAGGAGAGAATACAGTAGAGATATCTTGCCACGGTTCTACCTTCATCCAGCAACAAATAATCCAATTGTGTCTGCGCAAAGGTGCTAAGATGGCTCAAGCTGGGGAGTTTACCATGCGTGCCTTCTTAAACGGTAAGTTAGATTTATCACAAGCCGAGGCTGTCGCTGACTTAATCGCTTCTGATAACGAAGCAAGTCATCAAATCGCAATGCAGCAAATGCGCGGGGGATTCTCAAGTGAGATTACTAAACTACGCGAACAGTTGTTGAACTTTGCCTCGTTGATTGAATTAGAACTTGATTTCTCAGAGGAAGATGTGGAGTTTGCAGATCGTACGCAATTTAGAGAATTGATCGACCGCATAGAATTTGTGCTAAAACGCCTTATCGACTCTTTCGCAGTAGGTAATGTAATTAAGAATGGAATTCCTGTAGCTATCGTTGGAGAACCTAACGTAGGGAAATCAACTTTATTGAATGCTTTACTAAATGAAGAGCGCGCTATCGTCTCTGATATTGCAGGGACAACCCGTGATACAATTGAGGATGAATTAGTAATCGATGGTATTGGTTTTAGATTTATAGACACCGCTGGTATCCGCGAAACAAAAGATGTGGTAGAAAGCATTGGTATCCAAAAGACGTTTGAGAAGATCGAAGCAGCTCAAGTTGTTATATACCTAATCGATGGTGCTAAATTAAATAGTAGTTCTTTAGATGAAATAAAAGTTGAATTAGAAAAACTGAAAAACAAGTATCCACTAAAACCACTACTTGTGGTGTGTAATAAAAAGGATTTATTGTCAGAAGAACAAATCGCTTTATACCAAGCTAATATCGACAACCTTATGTTGATGTCTGCAAAAGAGAATTTAGGTGTAGAGGAGCTAAAAGAGGCTCTATTAGGCTTTGTTAATACTGGTGCTCTACGCAATAATGAAACGATCGTAACCAATACGCGTCATTACGATTCTCTTCTAAAAGCTTTGGAGGAAATCGAAAAGGTTAAATGGGGACTTCAGACAAATTTATCTGCAGACTTAATGGCTATTGATATTCGTCAGGCTTTATATTTCTTCGGTGAAATAACAGGACAGGTTACGAATGACGAATTGTTAGGTAATATTTTTGCGAACTTTTGTATTGGTAAATAACCTGTCTTTTTAATACTTTTATTTGATTTTAAATACTTTGAAAATCAAATAGTTAAGTGTTAAATGTTTTTACAAGATGTCCTTATTTCCTATATTTAGTACCGCATTTGTACCACACTTTAAAATTATGTGGTACAAATGTGGTACAAATTAAGTCTCCCTAACCTAATATAGAAAATTATGAACATCACACTTAAACAACGAAAACTGCCAAGTGGAAAAATTAGTCTTCAAATTGAATACTACAAAGGATTTGAAGTTTCACTAGAAGGTAAAAAAAGGCATATCAGAGAATTCGAAAACCTCAAACTCTTCCTCCACGGCTCTCCTAATAGTCCAAAAGAGAGAAAAGAAAACAAAGAAGCACTCCAAATGGCTGAGAATATCTTAGCTATCAGACAAAGTGAAGACCTTCGAGGTAAATACGGAATTAAAAACAAACACAAAGGACAACGTTGTTTCCTAGACTTCTTTCACGAAAAAATGGAAGAGAAATACGAAAGTCCTAAAAACTACGGAAACTGGACAGCTTCTTTTCTTCATTTAAAACGTTGTATATCTCCTACCCTTACTTTTGATGAAGTAGATGATGACTTTTTAAAAAGAGTTAGAGAATACATTGATAAAAAAGCCCTTACTAAAAGTAAACTTCCTCTTTCATTAAACTCAAAATATTCTTATCTCAATAAGTTTAGAGCTGCTCTTAGATTAGCTTTTGAAGAGGGCTATCTAACGATTAACTATGCTCAAAAGGTAAAGAGTTTTAAACAGGCGGAAAGCCAAAGAGAGTATCTTACTTTTAATGAAGTACAACGTCTTGTAAAAACAGATTGTAAATACGAAGTGCTCAAACGAGCTTTTTTATTCTCTTGTTTAACTGGTCTTCGCTGGTCGGATATTAACAAGCTTGTTTGGTCTGAAGTAAGAGACGAAGATGATGTTTGTAGAGTCATCTATAGACAAGAAAAAACAGAAGGTGTTGAATATCTTTATATCTCCAAACAAGCAAGAGAACTCTTAGGAGAAAGAGAATCACTGAATCAACTCGTTTTTACTAATCTTAAATACTCGGCTATTTACAATAATGAAATCGTTCGTTGGTGTAACAGAGCGGGTATTCACAAGCATATTACTTTCCATAGTGCAAGACATACAAACGCTGTCCTACTCTTAGAAAATGGGGCTGATATTTACACTGTTTCAAAGCGTCTAGGGCATCGTGAGATTAGAACGACTCAAATCTATGCTAAAATCATAGATAGTAAAATGAAAGAAGCCTCTGAGCTTATTCCGGAACTTAAATTTGGATTTTAAACTAAACGTTTAATTACAGATTATAATTACAATAAAGCCAAGTAGTACTTGAAAGTACACTTGGCTTTAGTCGTTTATGATTTAAGTGTAGTTTGCTTCTAAATCTAAAAACAATTGACTATGGAGAACATTAAACTTATACTTGACAAGCTTGATTATCTAGAGCAACTTATTATCTCTAATCACAAGGAAATTCTGTCTGTGGAAGAACTAGAAAAATATACAGGTTTTAAAAAATCATATATCTATCACCTGGTTCACTACAGTAAAATCCCTTACTCTAAACCTAATGGTAAATACTTGTTCTTTCAGAAATCCGAAATTAATGAGTGGCTTTTAAAAAACAAGTCTTTATCTGATGATCAAATTCAGGAAAAAGCGCGTGAATATGTTTTGAAAAAGAGAGATATTTAGGAGTTTTTTATTGAACTAAAATGTCGGCGCAAAAAGTTATGGCCCATTATTGGTAAAGGATAACGGATGATGTAGTACACCTGAAATTTACATTTGAAAAAAAATGTTAGCGTAGAATTGTAAAAAGTAAAATTATGTAAACAGAAAAAAAATCTATCCCATTAAAAGTGTTCACCTTATTCCGATGGAACGTGACCATCTAAAATAACAAGTTCAAATGTGTCTAAATATCTTAGCAAAAAATATAGGAGATATGGTAAATAAAAATTTGACATATTATAATGAAATTAATTACTACAACTATATACCAAAGGAATAAGTCAACTTCAAATAGTGGCAGGATTCGAACCACTCCTTGTAAATATCTTTAAAATCAATCACTTGAAGATCTTTTTAAAAAACCTACTCACCTAATTACTCACTCATCTTTTTATAGGTAATTAATTCAAAATTAATTATTTAATTCATAAAACAAATTTTATACGATAAAATTAGCTTTGTTATGAAAGATAATGTTCTACACTCCATGATTTTTCAGGTCATGGAAGTTTAATCAGATGCTTTACTGTTTTATTTCCATTACTTGTTTTACTGCTGCTCCTTTGGGTTCTTTTCCAGCATTAAAAACAATCTCAATATCTTATTCAGAATCGACAAGTTTGCCAAATTGTATTCTTCCTATTTCAATACTTTGTAAAGCTTTTCCAATTTGTCAATCAATACTCTAGTATACCCTCCTTAGCCACAAAGTGTCTAAGTTTGAAGAAACAGGTTACAATCACATCTTCTCTTTTATTGATGCGTTTATCACTAAAAGAAAAATTCAATCGATTTTATAAAATAAAGCCTCTTACAATTCTAATTATGGGGCTTGTTTCTATAAATCAATAAAATAAATACTTTCTCTAGTGGGGAAATTTAGTTTTAAATCTTGGAAAAATACTATACCACCATCTATTTTTCTTCCATTTAACATTCAATTTATCTAAAACTTGTTCTTCTAAATCTTTCTTAAATTGTTTATTTTCATTTGTACTTAAATCTCTTAACAAAAAATAACTTCGTGCATTAATTGTCCTATTATTTAAAAATCGAGATCCTTCTCCTGCAGATATCAATCCTAAAGTGGTAGTGCAATTATCTATTCTTTTTACATAGCACAATACTACTGTTTTTCTGTCTCTTAATAAAAAATACACATAATACATATTTCCATTTTTCTCATCAATTAATCCTCCAAAAGATGAACTATCTAATGGTACTTGTAATGAAAACTCTCTTTGTTTTAATTTTTGTATTTCATTTATAGCTTTATCTTCCGAAACATTTAAGATATACTGTTCTGCATAGGGATGGCTTCCCACCATAAACAAAGAATACAAAAAATTAATAATGATAATAACAACTAAAAAACTAATCACTATTTTTAAAAATCGAACTATTTTCTTCATAAAAACTATCTAAAATTAGACATACCTATATTTATTAAAATTCGTTGTTCAGGTGTATATGGATAGCTATATTTTGGAGAAGGCAGTACAAAATTTAACAATGTCTTTGGAGTTGCGGCAGCTCCCAAACCATACCCTAAAAGATCTGATTTGAATCTATCTGCTGGACTTAAAAAACCCAATCGAGACAAAAATATATGTTGACTTACAAAGGTCCAATCTGCCGAAATTGCACTCCTATCCATTAACAGTTCACTTGCACCTGTAATTCCTAACTTATCATATGCCAAGTCATGTTGTATACCAGGAAATTCAACTAACGATGATGGATAATAAGAAAAATCTCGTATTGGCTGTCCTCTTGTTCGCCCTTCTCCTCTTGCTGATAGAGAATAGCCCTTTATAGGTGCTGTATGTGTACCTACAAAAGATGGTTGTTTATAATTCATCAACGTGGTGTTAGTATTATTTAACTTTAAAGTAGCTGATGGAAAAGTATTAGTATAGGCATTTACTGATAAGTTCACACTCCCTTTATCAAAACTTATATTGAGCTTTTGTGCTACATCTACAACTTGGTATCCCATAGAGTTTAGTCCTCTTTTTTCAAAACTTGAAACACTTGCATGTTGTTCATAATTAATAGACATGCCTGATTTTGTAAAATAATTATTATTTCCACCTTCTCCTGGATAAAAATCTCTTCCTTGAAATTTACCAAAAGTCTTTCCTATCTCCGTAGTTTTTGTAGTACTTAATCCTGTTAATTCCCCACTACTATTTTCTGTGGCAGAAAGATTTATAGTTGTTGTCAATTTATCTCCCTCTGGAAGGCTTCCTAAAGGACCATCATAATTATCTGCTATAAAACATTAAAAGTAAATGATAAGTTTCTTCTGCTTTAGTTGAAACTTGATCATTAGCCTTATTATCCCAATAAATAGAACCGTCTTTTCGTTGTACAAAATCCTCAGGCGCCATACCTGTAGGGTCGGTTAAATTAATAGGATTATTCATTGTATAGTTATACGGATTCCATCCTACAAACTTCTCCGCCAACGGATCCACACTCAGAAATATACTCATTCCATGATCATAATAGCGTGCGCCATAATAGTAATAGCCTATGCTTTCGTCTAATTTAGCACTGTGTTCGGTTTGTTCGCCAAAAGCTCATCGCTTTCTCCTCCAAACTCGTTGAACTTATAAATGTTATCAAATATATTATTAGTACTTTGCTCTGTCATAACCTCTCCAAATGGAAGATAATCTACATATTGGCATGGTTTCCCTAAGATGTCTGTAATATAAAAGAACATCATTTTTAATACCCTAAACTTTAGCTTTAAAGCAAAAAAAAGAGTATCCACAATAAAAAAAAGTTTATCGCCAATGTGATAACATTCGTCTTACTATATTGACTTTACTACCACTTTGACAACAAACCACTTTTAAAATACAGCAAAGCATTTCTAATGCCTTACCTCAATTATAATTGTCATAATAGCTTGACTACTATTTACTTTAAAAAGTGTTTAAACTACTTTTAAAATAAGTTGTACTCCATACTTTGCTTTTATACTAAACCATCGCTAAAAGCCCAACTACACTTTTTACTACACCACTGTTGTTTTATTGTAGTCTAAGGCTGTACTTTATCGTTGCAAACACTTCTACCATTGTCGTTTAAAATGTCGAAGCCTTTTTTAATAGTGTAACGGTGGCAGGGTGTTTTATTTGGTTTACAGTGGACGGTTTACAGCTTACGGTTCTAATTTTCTATGTATTGAATATTCTTCCGTCAACCGTTAACAGTTTACTGTTAACTAAAAAACAAACCCCAACGATCCGTTTGGAAGGTTTGGGGTAGTGTTTTTATTTAATGGTTAAACAAACTATTTTTATCACAATGCCCATTCACCATGTTGATTCTCTTTAAGAAATTCTAAACTATCTCTTTTCATATCATTAAAAAATTTAGGATAAACTATTGTTTTCTCATCTATTATATCATCCATCTTATACTTACTACTTTCAAAAACAAATTCATCTACACCAAATACTACCTTAACTTTATGGATACGAAAATCTTTATTATAGCAAATTCTAATCATTGATTGCGGTCTATAATATTGAGATATCGTTGAGATAAATTCCTTTCCTATACTATAATTATAAACATCTATCTTATACACATCATTCAACGGAGCTAACGTATCAAAGACACTATAATGGAAATTTTTAGTTGACAATATTTCTTTATTTATTAATTTATTGTCATTTCTCATTAACACTTTATTTGACACCAAAACAAACGACTCATTCTGTCTTCTTAATACTAATAAGTTTTCATTTGTATC
Source organism: Myroides odoratimimus (assembly GCF_038039805.1). GTDB lineage: Bacteria > Bacteroidota > Bacteroidia > Flavobacteriales > Flavobacteriaceae > Flavobacterium > Flavobacterium odoratimimum_B. The sequence continues at coordinate 6,135 of NZ_JBBPHK010000002.1, read as the reverse complement.
AATAGAATCGTTAGTAGTGGTTTTTACAACTATGCTATCTTTGTTATAAATAACCTCTAAATTACATTCATAATAGTATTTTGTTTTTTTATTAACAGAAATCTGAATAAATTCATCATTAACCTTTGATTGACATCCTATCAAAAGTAAAGTAAAACTAATAAGACTTATACTTTTTATCAGCATTCTTAAATGATTTCTCATATTTAGGTGACATTTCATTTCTAAAAGATTTATATTTACCATACCCTCTATGATTTACTTCTTTTCCTTCTGCTCCTTTTTTCAAAGCTTGATGATCACTGTCGCCCGAAGGAAAAGTACCGTTTTTTAATGCTTTAGCTGTTGCTTCACTACCATTTTTTTCATAAAATTCAATCATATCTTCTACTTTGTAACCGTGCATAAAATTTTCATGTCCTAGCGATTCTAAAAGAGTTCCTTCTCCATACATGGTATCAAAATTAGTCTCAAAATATAAATTTCCACTTTCCTTATCAATTCTTCCTCTAAACAAAGCTTCAGTAGTTCCCCAATATGCTCCTCTTTCTCCTGGATCAGATATATTTATATCGGTTATTCTTAATTCATATTTTGAAAACTTTCCTTCCTCTGTAGCTGTTATTCCCACAAAATTATCACCTTTACTCATAAATTGTCTATAAAAGTTTCCACCTTCAGTCGATGACGCAAATGCTCGTGTAGCTTTTGCAAAATTGGTGGTAAATCTATTTTTATGGTAATCAATTGATCTTGTTTTACTATTATAAACATAGGCACTTGGTACAATCTTTCTTCCATCAGGGTCAACAAAATTTAAAGGTCTATTCCCCACATAAGCATAAGGCGTAAAACTCATATACTTCTCCGCTAACGGATCCACATTCATCCATCTACCAATAGCTGCATCATAGTTACGGGCACCATAATCAAAGTAGTTAAGTCCTAATTCCTCTTGCTTTTCTTTACCATTGTATTCGTATTTATAATCTTTCATTAAAGCATCATTCTTCTGATTATAGCCCTTATGTGCTAATCCAAAAGGATAATAGTTCGTCTCTTCTATAATCTCATTTGCTTCAATTATGTTGTTTTTACTCTTATCACTATAAGACAGTCTTACATTGCCCAGATGATCTTTAAATTGATATACATAAGCATTAGTTTCAGCATTAAAAAAACCTTCTGCTGTAGGTAAGAAACTAAGTTTTCCTTTTACATACTGAAACCCTCCTCGATAATCCGTTAGTTAGCGTAACTACGCCACTATAAACTTTAATAGCAAGTTCCCATCCTTTAAAAGTAAATGTTGATTCTCCTATTTTTTATTAAGGAAGCCTACAACTCCTTCCTTAAACAAACGAAACTGAAAAGTACTATGTAAATATAAAACCCTCTAATCTAAGGACTAGTGGGTTTGTTTTTATCTTTTCATGAAGGCCATGAGTAAAATGTTTACGTTCAGCTGGTGAATCTATAAAATTTTAGTTACTCTATCTGAATCAAGTCATTTAATAAACTATAAAATGCTATAAAAGAAGGATTAAACTCCATATTACTATATAAAATTTCTTCTTTAACTAGAATCTCCTTATTATTTTTAAATACTCTAACAAGAATTGAGGGATAGTCGGCTACTGGTGCAGGTTCTGCGTTTTTAGAAACAACTATTCTTTCCTTCTTTTCAATATAAAATTTATTAATATAGTTTATTAAATATTGATGATTGTGATCATTTTTAATTTCGGATTCATCATCATTGAGTAAAATTATTAATTTATCATTTGTTAATCTCACGACGAAACTTCTATCATTAAACTCTCCAAAAAAAAAGCATTCTATTTCCACTCGATCAACATTATTACCTAATTTTAAGATATTAACTTTTCCCACTTGATTCTCCTTACTAGTATAAACGTTTTTACTATTATCTGTTTTTGAAATACAAGATACAACTAAACAACAAAATAAAATAAAATATACATTTTTCATTACTTCACATATTTATTATACAACCTTCTATACAAAACATCCACTTGATTTTTTCCCGTTTCTTTTTTGGTATAATTTTTCAATTGTTGGAGATTAAAACTTTTATACCCGTCTGTTGTTTTATTCCACAAACTTTTAAAATTTATTACATTCTTATAGGCCAACCTATGCGACTTATCATCTGAATCATTTCCTTGTCCCTTCTTGATATGAGAATACCATTCATGAACTGCAATTGAAGACTGAATATTTTCTACAGTTGTTTCATATCCATACTTATCAGTTCCCGTTATCCTATCATTCCATCCAGCATACATACTTTTAGGTCTCGAATTCCATCCTCCTGAATCATTAGAATTGTGGTATATCTTACTGCCTTCTAAATCGCTCATACTAAACGTTTCATCATATATTTGTTGCCCTTCTAATTGAGAGGCAATATGAGTCCATATTTTCGATTTAGCATTTCCTGATAATTCTCCTCTCACTCTGTCATAAGTATTCCCTTCTCCACGTTGTGTATTTACATCAAAATTGTCATAAAGAAGCTCATCAGCAGACATATTACTAAAATTCTTATTCCCATCATAAATAATAACATCTCCTGTATATCCTTCTTTCGTATTTCCTAGATAATCACCATTAGATCCAAAAACTGGATTCGCACTCATCCCTGTAGGGTCAACTAAATTCATTGGGTTATTGTGTACATAATGATATGGTGTCCATGCAGGGAATTCTTCTGCCAACGGATCTACATTCATCCATCTACCGATGGCTGCATCATAGTTACGAGCACCATAATCGTAATAGTTAAGACCTAACTCTTCCTGTTTCTCCTTGCCATTGTATTGATATTTATAATCTTTCATCAGAGCATCATTCTTCTGATTATAGCCCTTATGTGCTAACCCAAAAGGATAATAGTTTGTTTCTTCTATAATCTCACTTGCTTCAATTGTGTTGTTCTTACTCTTATCACTATAGGACAGTCTTACATTACCTAGATGATCTTTAAATTGATACATATAAGCATTAGTCTCAGCATTAAAGAATCCTTCTGCTGTAGGTAAGAAACTAAGTTTTCCCTTTACATACTGAAATCCATCTAAATAATCTGTTAGCGTAACTACACCTTTCTCCGTTACTTTTTTCTGTATCTTCTCTCCACTAGCTGTATAAAGATACTCTATTTTATCACTTCCAAAGCTAATCTCTACAGGTAAGTTTAAGTGATTATGCTTAATCTTAGTTATTTTTTTGTGTTTATCACTAGTGAGATTACCAAACTCATCATAGATGTAATCAGCACCTGCTGTATTTACTTGTTTAAAACCTTCTTGATTTCCTGTGGCATCTCTTACTGTTGATAGTCTATTACTTCCTGATTCATAACCATAAGTAAGCTTATCAATTACTGTTGTTACTCCCCCTACAGAAGCTCCATTTCTATCAAGTTTTAAAATATTTCCATTTTTGTCATAGGCTAGTTTTTCATCATATAGATTAGCTGTTGAAGCTAATAATTAATCTTATATTTGATTAATATCGGCTCATAAATTATTGGTGGAAAATCACTGTCATAATCATAAACATTACCTAAAAAATTGCAAAAAACATTATTAGTACTTACAATTAATTTTTTAGGATAATCTCCAAATAATAATACAGGTTTTCCCTTATATAAAGTGTATCCAATAAAATTTTTAAATGTATCTGGTCTATATTTATCAAAAACATTAAAGTCAGTTTTCCCTATATAAATTTCATAATAATTATTTTTTTGATTAACTAACAATAAAAACACTTCATTTTCTACAAAAACAGGATCTTTTTCTTTTATTTTTTCATCAATTAAACGTTTTAACTTAATTGAGGTGATCTGAAAACTTACTTTTTGAGATAATAATTCATTATAATCAATTGAATTAAAAGATGTCAATACTATATATATTATTGCAATTATACTAATTTTAATAAATTTATTCATAAGTCTTTGATTTAATATTTAATTAACTCTTTTTGTCCTTTGGCATTTATATACCAATTGACCTTGTTAGGAAATTTTTTCTGAATAAAGTTTTTTAATTTTATATCATTACCTCCATTTTTATTATCTTTTCCATCTAACCCTGAAGGAATTGTAGTTCCATTAGGGTGATTATGTATGAAGTCATAACTTTGTGTTTCATCTTCTTCCAAAAAACGCGTTAATAATGTTGCTCCTCCTCCTTCTGTATCTCTAGAATATGAAGTGGAAATCCAATTATTATTTGTTTTATTTTCTTTTATCAAAGACCACTCAACCAAGGTATTATGGGATAAAAAATTAAATAATTGATTCATCTTACTTCTATTAGTACCAAAATAATATGAGAATTTAATTCCAGAAAGTGATTTATCCTTATTTTCTTTTAAAATTCCTCTATCAACATAAATTGATTTATTTGTTTGTTTATTCTTTTGATCTAATACAATTAACTTATCAACTTCTTTTCCATTTTTATCTTCATGTCTTTCATTATTTAAATACTCTATTTTTCCTCCTTGAGTAACTGTAAAGGTATCATCATTTTCAAATTCAGCTGGTTTCATCCCATCAGGATCAATAAACCTAATCGGATTATTAAACGCATAGTTATAAGGACTGTGACGACGCATCTGCTCCGCCAGCGGATCCACATTCATCCATCTACCAATAGCTGCATCATAGTTACGAGCGCCATAATCGTAATAGTTAAGACCTAACTCTTCCTGTTTCTCCTTGCCATTGTATTGATATTTATAATCCTTCATTAAAGCATCATTCTTCTGATTATAACCTTTATGAGCCAATCCAAAAGGATAATAGTTTATTTCTTCAATGATCTTATGAGGTAATATTAAATTTTCATTATTAATATCACTATAGGATACTCTCACATTGCCCAGATGATCTTTAAATTGATACACATAAGAATTTGTTTCAGCATTAAAGAATCCCTCCGCTGTTGGTAAAAAACTAAGCTTGCCCTTTACATACTGAAACCCTCCTAGATAATCCGTTAGAGTTACAACTCCTTTCTCTGTTACTTTCTTCTGTAGTTTCTCTCCACTAGCTGTATAAAGATACTCTATTTTATCAGTTCCAAAGTTAATCTCTACAGGTAAATTTAGGTGATTATGCTTAATCTTAGTTATTTTCTTGTGCTTATCACTAGTAAGATTACCAAACTCATCATAGGTGTAATCAGAACCTACTGTATTTACTTGTTTAAAACCTTCTTGATTTCCAGAAGCATCTCTTACAGTGGATAATCTATTACTCCCTGATTCATATCCATAAGTAAGCTTATCAATTACTGTTGTTACTCCCCCTACAGAAGCTCCGTTTCTATCAAGTTTTAAAATATTTCCATTTTTGTCATAGGCTAGTTTTTCATCATATAGATTAGCTGTTGAAGCTGATCCTAAGTCTGGAGATTTAAAAGAACCTAATACTAATCTATTAGCTCCATCATAGACATAGCCGTAACTACGCTTTTTATTATCTATACCACTTGTCCATATCTGTTCTGAGATATTACCGTTATAAAGGGCGTTTACACCTGTAATACTTTGCTCAGGTTTGTTGTAGTTAAGTTTTAATAAAAATAATGGACGTCTCAAGTTAGGGTGATAATAATTAGCTATACTATTTATGTCTGTTAACCATCCTCTAACATTGTATAAGTATAGATTTGTATTAAAAAATATATTTTTAGCAAGATTTCCTCCCACATCCTTTTTCTCTAAAGCTCCTAACTCATCATAAACATTTTTAAAAAGTACAACCTCTGCTAAATTATTAACCTTATGAGTTTGCTGTAATAACCTTTCTGCGTGATCATAAACAAAGTTTTCTTCAACAATACTTTGCACTGCAACGTTATCTCTTTTGTGTTTAGTGGTTACTTTTAATGGAAGTCCTGTAAAAGTATACTTTGTATCTACTTGTGTATATCCTTGTAAATAATTCTTAGTATAACTTCTAAGAACACGACTGTTATAATCATACAACATAAAAGTAATATTTGCTTTCTGTTCGTTACTATTGGTTAGCACTCTTGTGTAGATTCCTGAGAAAGTGACCATGTCATTCCGGTGGAAAGTGACCACCTAAAA
>NZ_JBBPHK010000029.1:0-38866 GCF_038039805.1 Myroides odoratimimus | reverse complement strand
ATCATGAACCTTGCTAGCAGTATCCTTAATAGAGTCTACTGCTCCTTCTACTTTATTCTGAGCCTGATCATGAACCTTGCTAGCAGTATCCTTAATAGAGTCTACTGCTCCTTCTACTTTACCTTGAGCATTGTTCACTGTTTTTTTAAATTGATCTTCATTCATATTCCTTTTTTTTAAAATTAAACTTCTTTACAACTCATAATTTTCTTCTTCACAGAATAAACATTACTAGATATATTCTATAAAAATAGTATAGTTAGTCTTTTTCTTTATTTAAGAGGATAAATTAATAATCTGATCTCCGTTGTGCTTGATTAAAAGACCCTAGTTTCTAGTTTTGAAACTAAGGTCTTCATTACAAATACCACACTATTTTATTATAAAGTTTCTTACTACCAGCTTTTTAATCGTCAAGTAAATAACTCCTTACTTAAAATCACAAAAAAAAAATAAAATAGCTTATGTGATATTTGGTAATCTTCAATCATTTTTAATTAGTACTCAAATATCTAAAAAATGTCTAAAAAAACAGTTTTGTTTTGTTATCTATATATTCTTACTAACAAACTAATAACTTAGTAAGACTAAAAAACTTCTAAGAATCTAAGATTGGTAGAGAAATGGAAAGAGGGTTACAATTTTAACCATCCTCATAAAGCATTAGGAAATAAATCGCCTAAAGAATATAAGCCAAGATTTGATGAAGAATTATTTATCGAATTTAAAGGTGTCCTAAAATGGGGAAGCCTACACCTTTTAATTCGCATTGATATAAGTTCGATTTATAAAAAATATTTAATAGTAAATAGAGCTAAGTACAATAAAAAAACTTGTAGATATATCTACAAGTTTTTTAAATTAATACACTAACAAATGAAAAATATCTATACTCTTTATTTCTTTAAATTATCTAATTAAAACATTATTCTATACTCAACAAAAACCTATAATCCTTCTCAAAATAATATAATTACCTTACAAATACTTCAAAAATAAAATTCTATAGAGCATACTTTCCCTCCCCATAAATTACCTATTTGTTTAAAAGTTTGTAACCTACTAATTGTATTCCAAGGACTAAGTTACTTCACAAATAATAGAATGAATAACTTAGCCTTGGTATAACATTAATAAAACTATTGATTATAAAAACACTTATGAGTATACATCTTAATTTTTTATTTTTAAATATTACCACATTTTCTAAGCAAAGATTTAAAAAATTAAATATTTGCCCAATAAGATACTATGAAACATTATTATCTATAAATCAATAACAATAAATTCACTACGTCTATTTAACTGATGTTCTTCTACTGTACATGGTACTCCATTACTACACTTATTCTGTAATTGTGTCTCACCATATCCTTGTCCTGTCACTCGGCTTGCCTCGATACCTTGGCTGATAATCCACTGTACTGTAGACTTCGCTCTGCGATCAGACAATCTTAAGTTATAATCATCGTTTCCTCTACTATCTGTATGAGAACGAACATCTATCTTCATAGTAGGGTACTCTTTTAATACTTCTACCACTTTCATTAATTCAATAGATGCATCTCTACGAATATTTGATTTATCAAAATCAAAGTAGATTGGATTCAGTTTTAATTTCTTAAATAGATCATCATCTTTAGCAATAGGTTTCTCTGTTTTCTCTAAAGGAATATCTTGTTTTTTAACTCCTCCAGCTACAGCGTCTAATTGTACACTTACTTCTTCAGTATTATACTTATCCGCTACTGCTTTTAGACGATACTTTCCTCTACACTCTAGATCATCTATTCTATAATATCCCTTATCATCAGTGATTATTTCTCCGATTACTTTATATGAGTTATCATACACAGTTACTTTAGCACTAGTTAATACCTCTTGAGTATCTTTATCAAACACAATACCTTCTAGACTCTGGTGACATACTTTCTGCATAAAGAAGTAAATATCATCTCCTCCTACACCATTCACTCTATTAGAACTAACGAATCCTTTGCGTGTCTTACTATCAATATAGAATGCAAAATCATCTGTGCTACTATTAATAGGTGTTCCCATATTTGTCACTTGACCTACACTTCCATCTACATTAATCTTCGTCACAAAGACATCTAAACCACCAAGTCCTGGGTGTCCATCTGAACTAAAGAACAAGAAGTAATCTTTAGATATAAATGGAAATGTCTCTCTACCTGCTGTATTTACTTTATTCCCTATATTCTCTACTTTACCATATTCTCCTGTAGGATATAATGCTACTCTGAAGATATCAGACTGTCCTAAAGTTCCTTCTCTATCTGAAGAGAAGTATAACCATTTATCATCTGGTGTTAAAGCTGGGTGAGCTGTATTATAGTTATCCGAGTTAAACGGCAACTCTTCTACATTCTCCCATTTACCTTCTTCTGATAAAGTCGCTTTATATATTTTTAATAAAGTTGAATGCTCTTTATTTAATCTTCTCTTCCCTTTTGCACTTGTATTATTACGTGTAAAATACATCGTCTTCCCATCAGAAGTAAATACAGCTGTTGCTTCATTTACTTTAGTGTCTAACTCAGGTGCAAACTTCACTGGTTCTTCAAAAGTACCGTCTGCATTAATCACACTACTGTATAAACTTGTAAAACTCTCGTTCGTCCATTCGTGTAATCTCTTTCCTGACTGATGTTCTGTATTACGAGCAGAAGTATAAATCAACTGATTTCCCAATAAAGCTGCTCCATAATCTGAATATGCAGTGTTCACACTTATATTCTTTAGTTCGTATCGATCAGAGTTATTTTCTATCTCTTTTAGATAACGGTCTTTACTAGATTCAAAAAGTTGCGCTCTAGAATCGTTTGCCTCTAATTTAGAGAACTCTTCCATCATCAGTTTTGACTTATCATAGTTCTCTACAGCTTTTAGCGTCTGCGCGTAACGATAATAATATTCTGATGGTAACACTTCTTTACCTTTATCTTCGTATTGACCTTCAAACAATTCAGTATACCACTGATTTGCTTCTATTAATTTTCCATTAAAGTAATATGCATCCGCTAACTTCTTCAGCATATCAGCATTGGTGTATCCTTTGCTAGCTATGCGTTCATAGATCTTGATCGCATCTACGTAAGCTTGGGTTTGATATTCTTTATCCGCTTTCTTCTCTGCTACTTTCTGTCCATAAGTACTCATACCTACGAAAAGCAACATTGTCAATAAGCTTATTTTCAATAGCTGTTTTTTCATACTTTATTAAAATTAACTTACATATTAAATTACTAAATAATAATCTTTAAATAATTCGCCCAAATCTTTAGGTAAAAATCAAAAAAAAATTATATAAAAAAGTGTTTTTTTGTTATATACAAGTACATCCTAAAAAAAAAATAATCACCTAACAAATAAACACTTGTAAACAGCTAATAAAAAACAGTTTATACTTTTTAATAATGAAATTATACATCAAATATTTTATAAAATATTTGTTCTTTTTTAAATCTTAATCTAACAAAACTTAAATAAATATACTTTAGATTAACAATCTTATATCAGAGAAGTTAATAACTACTAATACTCTTTGAAGAGGTTTAAAAGTGAAATAATATTCCTTTATCTTTATAAAGTTCTTTTGTACAAAAGATATGTTTTTTCTTTCAATAGTAATATTTACTCATATCTTTATTTTATATAAATCAGCACTACTAGATTGAAGTCTTTCTTGATTTGCAAAAAATTATAGAGATTTTAGATATTCTGAAGGAGTCATCCCTGTAATACTCTTAAAACATTTAAAGAAGGATGCTTTAGAATTAAAAGCGCTTTGAAAAAATAATTCATTAACAGTAATTTTTTCCTTCTGTTTTTGATTTTTTATATATTCCAAAATATCATCTATACGTAGAGAATTTATATATTCTCGAAAATTCATATTATGAATAGAAGAAAAATACTGAGCTAAATAATACCTTGATATCTTCGTTTGTATGGCTAAATCAGTAATTTTAAAGTTAGGATCTAAATATGCTTTATTTATTAAAACAATCTGATTAACTTTTTTATCTATTCTATTAAGTACATCTTTACTCAATCTTACTTTTTCATATTTGGTATCTTCTTGATAAACATCCTCTTCACTTTCAATCACTTTTAAATCTATATTTTTTTGATTATCAGTATCCAGTACTATAGGATCACTAAATTGAAAGGAGATTAAAACTTGATTTTTTTCTTGAACAATATCAAATTGACCTTTAACCTCAACATCTGTGTTATTATAAATATTGTATATTAACTTGTATCTCAAAGTTCCTAAAAAAGCATAAAAGCCAAATAAATTTAATCCTAAAAAGCTAAATAACACATTGTAATAATATCGATAAAAAACAAGAGTTATTGCAAAAAAAACAGAAAAAATAGAAATAAAAACCAACAGAATCATCAGTACTTTATAGGTTTGGAAATATTTTTCCCTATTTATTTTTATAGATCCTAACATGTAAAACCCCTTGATAGCATAATATAACAAATGCAATGATACAAAAACACATAAAAAATACCATATATCACTACTTAAATGTAAATCATCTATAAAGTGAAAAAAGACAAAAGATAAAAAAACAAAAAAACATAATGAAAAAAAAGAATTCTGTAAATAGTAATTTAAAAAGCTATTTTTTTCTTCCAATAAATAATGGTATAATATCAAGAACAAGTAAGGTCCATAAAATACAAATAATAAAATCCACAACGGTAACATATGTGGATCTTTTTTAACTACAAAAAACCAAAAGAAAGAGGAAATTTGTATTATAACAAGATAATTAAGTCTACTTAATAAGTTAAAACTTACCATATAAACATTCTTCTTTTTTACTATATAATATAGTATTAACTCTTTTATAAAAAGAATACCTAGGCTAATGAAAAATAAAATATTTATTAACATCTCTACAGTTTTATAGTTTAATTAAATATTTGACGATTTATTTTTAAAGATATATTATATATAGATGTTCATAGAAGTAAAACTACTAATATATTATTAATAATAAAACATTAATACATATATTTTACTGAAAAAAAAATAAGGTAATTCAAATAACATATGTATATGTTATATAATATTTAATAAATGACCTAAATAGAAGTAGTCTAACAATAGTTGATCGATTTATTATATCATGGAAATTAATTTATAACCTGAGTTCGATTATAACTAATTTTTTTTATCATTTAAAAATTTAGTGTCTTTTTATATAGAGGTTAGTACTTGATAACTTTTTTCATAATACCTATTTCTTATATACTTTACTTTTTAATGCCTATACTTGTAGAGTATTATCGCAATGACTCAAATAAAGTTAAAAAGATCATGAATGAAACTAATTTTGCTTTAGAAGCTACTCAATCTATATCGATACTTACAAAGCAAGATGGCAAGTAGAAACCTTATTTAAAGCCTTCAAATCTAGTGGCTTTAAACTAGGACTTGACTGCCTATCAAGATTACTGCTTTCTAAAAATGAACACACCCCTTTAAATATCAATTGCTTTAGTTTTTTGTCGTGTACTTAAAAAAATAGAAGATTAAAAAAGATTGAATGACTAGAAAAAGAACTAACTAAACTAAAGAATATTCAATAATAAAATAACCAGACTTTATACTAAGATAGAAAAAGCTTATTCGTCAATATAATGTAAGATCTGCTTTTTTTGGGGGTTGAACTCCTCGGAAATAAAACTGATAACACACGTTAAGAACCAAAAGTTGATGACTTTTGAGCTCGTATAAAAAATTATACTTCTTTTTCAAAGTACTAGAATAACAATAATTATTAAATGAAATATTGATAATTGATAGATTTTAAGCTACTATTTAACTTAGGTAGATCTAACCTAGGCTAATATATTATTGGCTAGAATCTTTTTTATCAGACGACTTTTCAGAAAAAAGGGTCGGAAGATTAATCTTCCGACCCTAACTAGCATTTGCCAACCTTTTTCCTTTGTATGTATTCTATTAGAAGTTGTAGTTTACTCCAACTCCAACCATCTCTCTAACTTGGAAGCCTTTATAAGCTAAGTCATCATAGATTGTTTGGAATGTAAAGTTTGTAGAAAGATATTTATTAATCTTCATCACTACATTCAACTGATAATCAATTACCACATTCTCTGGTTTTTTCAGATAGTTAGAATATAAGTTTAAGATATTCTCAACAGATACATTCTCCATAACGTCGAATTTGTAGTATCCATTAATAGACATCCCCAGTTGGTATTTCATTGATTTACCTTTTTCAACACCAAAAGCATCACCAAACTCTGTAAAGTGGTCGTGAACTAAGATAAAACGTGAAGTAGCTGGCGCAATATTCACTTTTAAATTATCACTCTTTTTCCACAACATACCAGGTCCTATTTGTAAGTAAGCTGGAGACATAAAGTGAGAGTTATATACTCCATCTTTATCTACTCCTCTATCCATCTGAGTCTTGAAATTCAAGAATGCAGAATAGAACCAGTTACCCTGAGCTTTTTTACCTAGTAATGAGTTAAACTCTAATCTATCATCAGTTTTTTTCTGATCTTGCCCTTTTAACTTAGTAAGACCATAACTAGCAATTATTTTATTATCCCAGTTCCAATCACCTTGTTTGTAATTGAAATCGTAATTCACTTTAAAACTTCCAGATACGTTATTATCTCCACCTGCTTGCCAATTTGAGAAGCTAGATTGGTTAAGTAAAAAAGTAAAATTACCTGTTCTTGTCCATGGGCTAACAGCTTCTATTGCTGTATTAGACTCAGCTTCCTGAGCATGAACCGAATAAACTGCTAAAAAAGCATACACTCCTAATAAAATTCTTTTCATGTAGTTAATTTTTTTTAGCAAAAATAATAACGATAAGTTAAAATAGCAAAAAATGAACTAGTTTTTAATCACATGTTTATACATATAAGCAATTAATTTATAATACAAATTACTATGATTTCAGCTAAAATTACTACCAAAAGTGGAAGATCCAATTTCAATGCATTCTCAATTATACTTCATATTTATATTTATTTTAAAACAAAATTACGTGATTCTAAATCATATTGACCTTTTCTTACCTTAATTATATCATCTATATCAACTCCATAATTAGCTTGAGAGCCATTATAATAGAAATCAAAGTTATTACCATTACCAGGAACTTCTTTATTATTTAAGAAGAGACCATATGTTCAATTAAAAATAGCGCCTAAACTTAAACTTTTTTAATTAATGCCTCTTTTATTCACTAGTAAACATACCAAACTATTGTTGATGTAATTTTTTTGATTTTAAAATACCCGAACTTCTTACTTTCAAAACCTGATTTCTCACTCCATTCTTCTCATTAATCTCAATTAAAAGCACTTGTTTGTCTGATAAAATAAACTGATCAAACATAAAAACATTATCTTGTTTACTTTGACTATTAATAGTTTGATAGTCATTAATAATTCTAATCGGTTTTAAATTCACTTCTTGAATAGTGGTTCGTTTTGAAATTCTTCTATCTTTGATTTTAAAGCTGACATAGTCAACCTCATATGGTAAATTACTTTTGTTATTAATAGAGATGTGAAAGTATAATTTACCATCTTGAACATAAATATTCTTTAACCTTGCTTCTACTGCGTAGCTTTTGCTTTTAATGTTTAGCTCTTTTTTATTCTTTTTGATGATTGCTTCCATAAAAAGATCAGCCAGACTTGGCCTAGTTGTACCTAAGTTTTTGAATAACACTTCGCTTTGCTGTTTATTTACTTGTTTTTCAAACTTGGTTAGGTCATAACTTAGTTGTATCGGCTTTTCTTTGTAAGTAGTATTGAAACTATAGTATTTGCCATCGTTTGTAATTACAGTAAAGTTTGTAGGTTTGATAACTTCTTTTGTAGTTTTTAAACGAAGAACATTGGAAGTTACCTCTACTTTATTAGCTATTATTTCACTACTTCCTAAATCAACATATTCAATGCTGCTTGGAAATAAAATATGAGTGGTTTTGTTTTGAGTAAGTTCTACCTTATAAGGAATTACCTCAGCAGTTGATAGATTAATAGATTTGCTCTTTTGAGCGATTAATGTATTTACTGTTAATAAGCACAATAACATATGTTTAATGGTTGTTTTCATAATGATTTGATTTTACTTGGTTATTGATTGTTATTCTTTAGGAACCAGAAACAGCTCTTGTCCTTGTTTTAAGGTTACTCGTTGAGCTTTTACTTTCTTTGAAAAGTAACCCGACACTCCTTGGATTAGTCCTTTGGTTAAATCTGTTGCTATTTGATCTGAGGCAGATCTACTCATTGAGATACTTGTGCCTGCTGTCTGTCCCATATTAGCTATGATTTCTTTTGAGGCGCTTATCTCTTGAAGGTCTAATACCTCAAGTCCTCTTTGCCCATAGTTGTCATAACCAATAAGCTCTGTTTCTATGATAGTCTCTTCTATCTTAATAGAATTTACACTAAGCTCTAGCCTGCCACTGTTTACTTTTACTTTAGCAATGAGCGTGCTTTCACTAGGTAATAAAGCTCCATTTATTACAATGCTCTCTAAAAGTCTTAGTTTGATGTAACCTTCGTTTATAATAACCTGATCTTCTTTGATACTTACTTTTATACTGTTTTTGTGGATTTGCGCTTTAGGTTCTCCTTCAGCAGTATAAAAGGTTTGATTGTTTTCAAAATTAATTGGTAATACTAAATCCTGAAAACTCATTGGTTTTACAAGCGTAGAAACAATCTCTTTACTTGTTTTATCAATAACTGTAATAGACTGCTTCTTACTTGGAATTGTTTTGATGCTGCTAGTTTGATTTACGGGTACTGATACATTTGGAGTTTGGCCACTAGGTAAATACTTAGCTGCCATCTGAAAAGACTTTTCCATAAGTTCTAATTGATTATCCATAGTAATAGTAGTTGGAGTATCTTTCTCTTCTAATCGCTTTTCTAACTCTTCTATTTGCTTTTTAAGACGATCGGTTTCAGGATTTTCAGTACTGATGTAAAAACTACCAAGCACATCTTGGGTTTGCTTGTAGCTTTGATAAGACCGCTCGTAGGGCGTGTAAGTAGGTTCTACATTATAATCCTTATGATTATAAGTAATATTAGACTCATCTTGAGGCTCATTCCAATAATCTGCTAAAGAGTGAATTTGATTTTCATTTTCCTGCTTTTTTTGTTCCCATAGCTCCTTTTCATAAGCTTTTACTTTATCTGTTGGCATCCCCTGGGTTATTGCCTCAGGAACGGAATCATTGTGAGTGATAAACTCCTTCTCTTCAGGTTTAAACAAAAGATACATTGCCCCTAAAAACACAATGCCCATTAAAGCAAAGACAATGTGCTTTTTGTGTTTTTCTATAAGGTTTTGAATTACCTTATTTTCTTTGGGTACTTTCTCTATCTGATGGTTTTTTTTTGATGACTGATCTTGATTCATAATATTTTAGTTTTACTAGTTGAGTGTGATTCTACCTTTTGCCTATCAAGCAAATACTTAACGGGTTTTATATTACTCTGATTCACTCTACTTGATGCTTGCTTTATTTTAGAAGTAAAGCTTGTCTTTACAATAAAAAGACAAACAAGTCCGTAGAGTGTAAAAACGGTAAGTAATAAAACTCGCTGTTTTTCTATAGAGAGGTTATTTAAGTAGACCTTAAGTCTACTTAAATAACTGTTTCTTAGAAGTTGTAGCTTATTCATAGTCTTATTTTTTTAGCGTTTAACAACTTCTAAGTCTTTATTCTCTACAACTGTGAACTTTTCGATAATAAACCCTTGGGGGTTATTATCAGAGCGTACAGCCGAAACAATCTGGCTACTTGTTATAAGATTCCTTTTAGTTAGGTTACTAGATCGTATGATATACTGAGTCGCATAAGTCATTGTTTTATAGGGATAGTTATTAAAGTCAATTTTAATACTATCTACCTCTACCCTTTGTTGAATATTTCCTGAAATTACGCGGCTATAGTACCCCTTTTCAAGTAAGTCTTTATAGTAGTCAAAAGCGGTTTTATCTGCAAGGTTAAACGCTCTTTGCATATTTCCTTCAATGGCTGCCTTTTCAGGTGAGAGGGTAAAGAATAGCTCATGAAAGCGCCTTACGTGCTCTCTTGCCTCTACTGGTCTATTTATACTTGCGTCTTGAGAAAGAGCAAGCATAAGTGATTTGCCTTTATCAAGCACATAGATTTTCTCTCGCTGCTCTTTAGCAAAATCATAGCTTTTATAGATAGAGAATCCTACTACTATAAGACAAACTACAGCAAATACAATAGCGTAGAGTCTAATTTGTTTAAAGCTGTTTTCTATATTTCGAAGTGATTTAAATTCCATATTTAAAGTGTTAAAATTATTTAATTAGTCTACCAGTTATATTTCCTGAGGTAGCCCCAACTGCAGCTGAACTAATATTACCTGTTTTAAGCGCAGATTGATTTACATTACGAAGAAAACCTGAGCCTCCACTGGCTTGAATAATCCAACTTGTAACGGTAGGAATTGTAAAGTATCCCACAATGCCAATGATCATAAAAATCACATATATTGTATTTGAGGTATCAGGGATAAAGTTTGGATCTGAAAGCAATAGCATATCTCTTTCAAGAATTAAGGATTGTATCCTAGCTAGCATTGCGCTAAATAAATCGGCTACAGGTAACCAGAGATACACGCTTATATACCGCGTGAGCCACTGTAAGAGCGTAGATTCAAAACCACTCCAAATGGAGATTGCAAATGCAATAGGCCCTAATATGGACAGCACAATTAAAAAGAAGGTCCGAATCGTGTCTATAATTAAAGCTGAAGCCTGGAAAATTATCTCGAGTATCTCTCTAAAAGCATCTCTTAGATTTTTTTGGAAATCATATTGCCATTTCTCTAAATACATTCCTGTCATAGTGGCTAGATCCGAGGGTGACCAGCCAAGCTCATCAAGTTTTTTATCAAAGGCCTCATCAGAAATTAAATAAGCAGCCTCAGGATTTCTAAGCATAGCCTCCTTTTCTAAAATGTCTTTCTGTTTTTGTAAAGATGTTAGATCTATAACCTGGGTTTCTAATATCTGATGCGTTCCCTTTACAACAGGACTTAAAACCGTGTTTAAAGTTCCTAGAACAAGGGTTGGAAAAAACATAATACAAATTCCCAAAGCAAATGGCCTAAGCATTGGATACACATCAATAGGCTCTGCTCTTGCTAAGGCTTGCCATACTTTAATGCCGATATAAAAAAGCGCTCCAAGACCTGCTAAACTCTTAGCCACAGATACCATCTGACTTACAAGTGGCATCATATCATAATAGAGGTTTTGTAAAACCTCATGAAGATTACTCTCACCCATAACTCACCAGTATTTTTGATTAGAAGTACCGTATAAATCAAGTACCCTTTGGGTATTGTTTTTCTTTTTAGCCCTTAAGATGCTGATGCCAATATTTTTTCTTGTGTAGTAACTAACAAGGTTGTGATAGTCTTTTACTTCTTTGTAAACCCTATCTATAATATCCATACGCTCTTTATCATTTAATGATAAAGTTGAACTACTTACAATCTGCTTAAGCTCCTTCACAAGCTCTGTACTTTCTTGAAGAAGCACGGAATATCCATTAGCTATAGCTACAAGTTCCTGAGGGGAAAAGTTTGGATCGTTGAGCATCTTGCCAAAGTTTTTGACATATAGCTCCGAAACGTCACCTACTAAAAGCACTGTCTGCTGAACCTTCCTTGCATCTTTAACTAGGTTATTAACCGATTGAAGTTTATCGTAATACTCCTTGCTCTGGTTATAGACCTTTTCTACTTCTTTGAAGTTTTTAAGCACATTGCTAACTGTAGCGGAAGTTTGTCTTATTTCATTAGCGCTATTTATAATACCTTGGGCTAAGTTTCCTGGATCATAAACTGTCCACTGGGCATAATTCTTTATTGGTAGAACTAGTAGCATCGCTACCACAACTACCTGTAATAATTTTTTCATTGTAATATGTTTTAATTGATTGGTTACTCTACTGAGTACTATTTTTTATCCTTAGAAAAGTTGGATTAGAGTATTTTCTTATTCATGCTGTTTTTCTTGTACAAGCCGCTTTATAGCCATCTCTAGATTACCATCAAACTCTTTAGCTAGGTTCATAACCTCTAATTTTTCCGTTTCCTCTGTGGTATAAGCTAGGTATTCTGAGTAGCTTACTTCTGTTGCATATACTCCCGAGTGAGTACCACCAAGACCAATCCATACTTCTTTGTAAAGGCGGTTTGGATTGTTGTTTAGGTTTATTGAAAGTATCTGAGCTCTTTCTTTGTCAGTAAGTCCAAGCATGGCCTGTATATCATCAAATTTATTCATGTACTTGCGCTGATCAAGCAGTATTTTACAATCAGAGTTATTGATAATACTCTCCTTAACTATTGGAGATTGAATAATATCATCTACCTCTTGGGTTACTACTATTGCCTCTCCAAAGAACTTTCTAACGGTTTTAAAAAGGTAGCGTAGATAATCTGCCATCCCCTCTTTAGCTATGGCCTTCCAAGCCTCCTCTATTAAGATTAGCTTGCGCTGACCTTTAAGACGCCTCATCTTATTTATAAACACTTCCATGATGATAATAGTCACAATGGGAAACAGAATTTTGTGCTCCTTGATTAAATCTATCTCAAAGACGATAAAGCGTTTATTAAGTAAATCAAGCTCACTTTCTGAGTTTAATAAATAGTCATATTCGCCTCCTTTGTAGTAAGGCTCTAGTACATTTAAAAAGTTATAGAGATCAAAGTCCTTTTCTCTAAATTGTTTTTGTTCTAACTCAGCTTTGTAATCTGTTTTGATATACTCATAAAAACTGTTGAAACTTGGTTTTATGTGGCTTGTTTGAAGCTTTTGAATATAGCCACTAACTGCGTTTGAAAGCGCTACTTCCTCCGATCGTGAGGGCGGCTGGTCATCACGCTTCCAAAGCGTCAGGATAAGAGTTTTAATACTCTCTCTTTTTTCAATATCAAACACGCCATCATCAGTATAAAACGGATTAAAAGCAATTGGATTTTCTTCGGTGTATGTAAAATACACGCCATCTTTCCCTTTTGTCTTTGCTTTAATAAGCTCGCATAAGCCTTGGTAGGAGTTTCCTGTATCAACTAAGAGCACATGCGCGCCTTGCTCATAATACTGCCTTACCATATGATTGGTAAAAAAGCTCTTACCACTTCCCGAAGGTCCCAAGATAAACTTGTTACGGTTGGTGATAATTCCCTTTTTCATCGGCAAGTCTGAGATGTCTAAATGAATTGGTTTACCAGTAAGCCGATCTGCCATTTTAATTCCAAAGGGAGATAGTGAGTTTTGATAATTGGTCTCCCCTGTAAATAAGCATAAGGCAGGTTCTATGAAGGTATAAAAGCTCTCTTCACTTGGAAAGTCCCCGCTATTACCTGGCATACCTGCCCAGTAAAGTGTCGCAGCATCAACCGTATTGTGTCTTGGTACACACTCCATAGAAGCAATAGCACTTCCACAGTCATTTTTAAGCTGTTTAAGCTCACTTAAATTATCAGACCAAGCCATTACATTAAAGTGAGCTTTAATAGATGTTAGTCCTTTGCTATGAGCTTCATTTAGATATTCCTCTATCCATTGCTTGTTAATTTGATTGGCTCTGCTGTATCTAGCAAGTGAGTGCATATTCTTAGCCGACTTCTCAAACTGCTTTAAATTAGAGTCACTATCTTCTAAAAACAAATACTGGTTATAGATGTGATTACAATTAAGCAAGAGTCCAACTGGTGAAGCAAACGATAAAGCCATGCTGCTTTTATCGGTTGATAGCTTTTCATAACGTGATAAATACGATACCTCAGTAGGAAGATCCTCTGTACTTGAAAGGGTATGTAAAGAAAGGCTGTTATCTCCTACTCTAACCTTATCGCTACTTATAGCTATATCCTGAAGGCTTCCTCTTTTACTAGAACTTAGAGTCAGGTACTGCTCTAATAGTCCACTTTTATCTTCTGAGCCAATGATATCTTCTTCTGTTAGTTTAATTAACTGAATGAGTCCACTATCATTAACTATTTTCTCAAGTTGAGCAGTAGCCTCTAAAAAGCTTAAAACTGAGTCTTTATCTCTAATCTCTTTAGGAATAAGCTCTCCTCTTGTAAGTGAACAGAAATTGCTTTGGCTTTTGATTCGTTCTCTTGTTGTCTTAGTGATAAACAAATAACAACTATGATTCAGATAGGGACGCTTGTTAAAGTGCCTTTCAAAGCTTCTACTTAGATAGCTTTGTTCTAGATCTTTAAAATCCGCATGATAGCTTTCTTTTATAAACCAATCTTGCTTGTGAATCACAGTAAACTCAGGCAATGTTTTAATAGCCTTATGCCACAGGCTGTGAATAGTCTCATACTCCTTATCTGAGATGGTGAATATCTCAGGTAAGATGACTTTATAGCAAACCGTGATATCTGCTTGCTTAGAGACAATACAGTTATTCTCAACCGAAAGAATCGGAAACATCCTTTCTAAGGTATTTGTTTTAGCTGTATTTCTCATAGTGTCTTAGTTTTAAGTTACTACTTAAATACCCTCTAAAATTTTTTCTTGAGATGATGTATCTTGGAAAGTATTTTCTGGCTTGAAGCTTCATAAGACCATACTGACCATATTTTTTGTTCATTGAAAATACTTTATAAACAAGATAGCCTGATAGTCCAAGACCAAGGATTAAACAAATAAGATTGTTTAACCCTGCCATATACAAAACCATAATAAAAATTAGATTTCCTAATAGTCCACCTGCAAAATAAAACAGGTACTGAGCCTTGAGTCCTTTAAATTCTACGCTAGCTCCAATGCCTTTATTAATATTATACTTTTTCATAAGCGCATTGTTTAAAGGAAAAATGATCTTAGAATTGTAGCCGCTACAATTAAGAAGATACAAGCCCCAAACCAGCTTGCAGCTGTCTTGCTTGTATCGGGATCACCACTTGAGAATTTGTTATACACCTTTACCCCTCCAATAAGACCAACCACTGCTCCAATAGCGTAGATAAGTTTAGTGGCTGGATCAAAATAAGAAGTAACCATCTGGGTAGCTTCTGTAATTCCTGCTATTCCGTTTCCTTGGGCAAAAAGATTGCTTGATAAAAGTAGTGTTAGACCTAACACTACTAATTTTTGAAATGTTTTTGTTTTCATAAAATTTGACATTTATAAGTTATTTATTAAGCTGTTTGCTTAATATCTTAGCTCAAATGTCCCAGGAAAACTATGTATTAATAAAACTTGGTATGCTCAGTCTTCAATTGACTTTAAATAGCCTTTTAAAAGTTTTACTATGGATTGATAAAAATAGAAAAAGAGGATATAATCCTCTTTTGTGGTATATTTAATAGCCTTTAAATTATTTATGTAATAAAACTCTAGATAAAATTGTTGTCTTATATTTTTATCAACTACCTGATGTTCTTAATTTTAATAAAATAATAATTATTTTTTATAAGGACCCTAAAAATATCTTCACTCCTATCCCTAGGCTTAAACCGCTTGAATGCACTTCATTTAATTGGGCGGTATGAGTTGTTCCATTGGCTTTAAAAAGTTCGTCTGTTCCTTTCTTTATTTTTATGTGTGTATAACTAGCCGATACAAAAGGTTGGATATGTCTTGCGAGTTGATATCCGATTCGCAGTGTACTATTATATCCTACTCCTTTAGATTTATGTTTAAAACTAAGGGGTTGCCTTAGTTCCTCTCTAAGGTTCCAAGTTGCTTTAGCAGTGTAATAAGGTAGATAGATCCCTGTAAGGTCTAAAGAAGTTTCCCATTTATGATGTGTAAAGTACGTCTCTACACCTAATGTTATCCCTTGTAATTGAGGGCTGTATTTACTGTTAAGCTTCTTTTGGGGGATAAGTGGAGTATCTCCATCTAACATATACAACTTCTGATAGCTTGCCCAATAGCCTATATGAGGGCTTATAGACCAGCGATCATTAGACCAAGCAAGATAGGAGAATTCTAATCTTGTTTTGATATGATGACCTTTATCACTTTGAAGATTAAGTTCTGATGTGGTTATCAGCCTATTGTCGCCTGCGTAATCTGTATCAGTAACTCTTCCACTTAAGGTGGTTTTATAACTTAAGTCTAACTTTACTTGAAACTTAGACCATACTGTTAGAGCTGCTTCTACCCCAATCTCTGGCCCATATAACTTCTCCCACTCTAGTTCTGAGAGTACATTAGGATACTGTCCAAACTCATTGCCTGCTATATTCCAATTTAGTTTTTCTTGATTCCAGTGTAGATAGGGAATAATATAAGAAGGAGGGCTTTTGACTTGACCAGACAAATAGGTTGACAAAAGAATAAGACACAATAGAAGATAATTTTTACGCATAGCCATCTATAGATAAAGTCTACCTCCCACTAGGGTAAGGTAGACTATTATTAAAACTAACCTAATGTATATAATTTAGTTTCTTGGATAAACTGTTGCAATAAACTGTTTATCTGTTGCTGATAAGACAGAGTTATTCCCTACACTAAATCCATTTGTAGTAAGAGCACTGCTTATGCTATAATGCATAATTGACTGGGTGTCATAAGCGCTATACTGAGTTTGCGTAGTTGAATAGGTTGCAAAAAGATTGTTATCCACATCTTTTTTACTCCAATAGTTCGGATAACCAGCGTAATAAGCATACACTTTATTTTTATCCCATGGAATATTCGTTAAAGGATGTTGATGCTCGTGTATCATTCCTAATGCATGACCAAACTCATGAATAACTGTTCTACTGAACTCTGCATCGCTAGTCGAATCATCAAACCAACCAAAGTTCATTGTTTCTTCATTAGATGGAATACTAAGGGCTTGTGTTCCTAAATAAGAATACGATCCTGCGCCTTGCGTAAAAGTAACTCGAATCTGAGGAGTTCCACTTTCCACAAAGTTAAAAGTGATATTAGCATAATTAGACCACTCCTGCGCGTATTGCTTAACCTTACTGCGAACATAAGGAGTTCCTCCATATAACCCTACAGTAATAACACTTCCATTAGGCCACTTTGTACTTCTGACAACAGCCCCTCTTGGATCAGTTCCTTTTGGATAAACATCTTTACAGACTTTCGCACCTTCAAATCCTGAAACAATATCCGCTTTAGGCACTGCTCTTAATTCTTTTAACCCCTTACTACTATCATTTGCTGGTGTATCATTGTCATTTGTGTTACATGATACCAAAGCTACTGAGATGAATGATCCTAAAAGGATCTTGTGGTGTAATTTCATATTATCAATATTATTTTGGTTTATAATAACATAAATTTAACAACACTAATTCAATATAAAAAACTGACAACAAGACAATTAACTATATAGGAAGCCAAACTACACCAAGTGTTAAAAAAACAAGTATTTTCAACAACCATATGCGAAAATATACTTTTTAAAACAAAACAATAACTATAATAACAAATTAACCTTACTATTTAACCATAATAACAAGCAATACATACTAAATGATTTTATTACAATATACTAGAGCAACTGGTTATGTTTTATGATTTGAATTAATTCCTGATAATCTGTTACATTAAACTCATGTAGCATTTTACTTATCCGCTTTTGTATAGCACTTACACTTAAAAAGACAAAACTCTCTAGTTGAGTAATTTTATACCCATGAGATAAATACATTAAAATCTCTCTGTTCTTAGGATCTAGAAGTGTATTCTTAGCAATTACTTTTTTTATAGACTCCTTAGCAATAGGGCTATAGAAAGTTTCGGATCCCTTATTATTAAGAATCAAATCCTGTAAAGTCTTGGCAGAAAAATCTGATTTTACAATCAGTGCATCTATCGTTTTATTACGGTAAATACCATAAAGAATAAAGGCTTCCTCATGTGCAGTTATTAAAATAATATTACAATAAGGAAAGCGCTCTTTAATCATAGAGGTACAATCTAAACCTGACGATATATTTCGCTCTTCGTATATCGGCATATCATAATCTATAATAGCTACGTCAAGCTGGTCTAAACAAAGTATCTGACTATAGAGTTCTTCACAGTTTTGGGCTTTAATGTAAGTATTAGATTCATCGTTTAAAATAGAAATATATCCCTCTAAAGTCATGAAATGATCATCGGCAAGTAATATAGTCATATAATTATTTTTATAAAAAACACAATGCAATTTACTATTAAAAAAGAATTACACAATATTATATTTATAAAAAACACAACAAAACTATCCTTAAATATTCTTTTGAAAGTAGGGAATTTCTAAACTAATCGTTGTCATCTGACTAATAGTAGATATTGTCATTTTTCCTTGTAACGCTTCTAGTCGATGTTTTATATTTTTAAAACCCAATCCTTTATCTATTTTCTTAGTATCGATACCAATACCATTATCGTGGATTTTAACAATAATATGGTGTTCACTTAAAAGAATAATCACTAAACACTTAGTAGCTTGCGCATGTTTATTTACATTTTGAAGCAATACTTGTACAATAAGGTATAACTGTGCTTTTTGGTACAGTGTATACACTTCCCAATTAATAAGTCTATCAATAGAACACTCAAAAACAGTTTCGAATTGATTCTTCTGGCTTAATATTAAATTCTCAAGTACTAAACTAAAATCTTGTTCTTGGTTAAATAAGGTCTTGTGCATATCATGAGATAATGCTCTGGTCTGTGCTTCAATTTGCGTTAATTGATCTATTAACTTTTCTTTCTCTTCCGCTTGATCAGTTGACAGTTGCCCAAGGTTAATACGCACAGTAAATACCCTATTAATAATAGAGTCATGTAGGTCTTTGGCTATTTGTTTTCTTTGTTTATTTTTTGCCTTATAGGTTATGCTTTGTTGCTGCAAAAGCAGAGCTTGAATCTGGTGTATAGCTTGTTGATCTTTTTGTTGGTACAAAAGTTTTTTATTTTTCATTCGCAAACTAAGCACAATAAAAAACACAATAGACAGTATGACTACTAGTAAAATAACTCCTCCTAAATATGCATTTCTTTGCTTTAGAAGATCATTTCTCTTTTCTATTTCTCCTGTTTCATATTCGATACGGGCAAATTTATTTCTCGTTTGACGTTCAAGAGTTCTTATGCTATCTTGGGTTCTGAGATAAAGAGTAGTATAGAGCTCTTTGTCCTGAACATCATATTCGGATAAAAATTTTAGACTTTCTGTCAATTCATAAAGATTCTTATCTTCTGCAGCCATAGTATAAGCTTCCTTCATTAGAACTAAAGCCGTTAAGGTATCTTTCTTTAAAAAATTTAATTCTGCTATTCGTATTTTACTAGCAACAATACCTTGTTTATGGTTAATCTGCGTCCGAATATCTAAAGCAGATTCAAGTGTGGATTGTATCACTCGAGGATCATCACAAAGAAGCATCTGATTATAACCGTAGTTATTTAAAACCATTGCCTTTAATTTGGGAAAACTATCTACATACTGATTTCTAAGTGCAGTCTGAAAGTAATTTTTGGCTTCTTCTAAATTACCTACCTCTTGATAATACCCTCCTATATTATTATAATAGGATAGCCAAGAGCGTTGTAAATTAAATTTGTCATACCCTTCTTCTTCTAATCTATTAAGCAATTCTGGTATTTTTACATAATACTCTAAAGCACCTCTGTACTCTTTCAGCTCTTTCAGTACTGACGCCATTTGGAAGTTGGCCTCATAGATAAGTCTAGTATTTTTTTGTTTGGATAACACTTGTAGAACTTGGGCTATCGTCGTCTCACTCTCTGTATAAACCCCTGTATCGTGTAAAACACCAGCTTTATAAGAAAGCATTTTAGCCCAATTAATACTATCCTTTTGTAAGGCATAAAGTTTCTCAGCTTTGAGATAGTAAAAATAAGCACTATCTAAAATCTGTTTTCTATCGTAATAATCTCCTAAATACCAATAGGTCTTGGCTATATGTGCTGTATCTCCCTGTTGTTTTGAGTAAGAGTACAGTTTTTCTAGATTTTTTTTAACCTTTTTATCCCGCTTTATCCACTCATAGCGATTAGCTAATCTCAAAAGTGCTTCTCTAGTTAGAGAGTCATTAGGTCTTTTTATTATCAAAGTAGCAATACTATCTAGATAAACTTCTTTATCAATAGCCTCAGCATAACCTTCAAAATAGTTTGTTTCTTTCGTTTTTTTCTCTGTTACCCCATTACAAGATAAAAAACAAAATAAAAATAATAATAAACTAAAACGCATAACGATTGCTTTATAATCAAAACAATAAAGCGATTCATTTTGAATCGCTTTATTACACTGCAAAATCTATAACCTTAAAAAAGGTACACACTTATTATTTTCCTTTTCCTTTTTCTTCTCTCTTTGTTTTATCTTTATCTAAATCAAAATCACCACGATCATTCATCTCTTCGGTAGAGAAGCTTTTCGTTTCAATTTCCGTTTCATCTTTTATTGTAAGTACTCCTTGTGCCTCTGCTTGTTTCTCTCTTTGCTTTACTTCTATATCTTGTTGTAAATTATCATCATTTGAACAAGATACTATCATTGTTGAAAGAGTTATTAGCCCCATCATAAAATAGATTTTTTTCATACTGTATCGATTTTAATAACTAACTATAAGAACTGCCTCATAATTAGTCCTGGTTATTAATTAAGAATAATTATTCCTTTAGGATATTAAACATTTTCACTCTAAATAGATTTTTATTTATCTTATCTGAGTGGCTGATCTAATTATAATAATTACAATAGATAGAAATCTAAATCACTTATTATAAGTTTTATATCATAAAATGAATAGATCTAAATTTCATTTATAAACTTATAACAATAATTAAACTCACTGTTGTAGTTTAAACTCACAAAATGTTAAAATTTCACACCATTGGGTATAATAACCGCACGGGTCCTTCGCGGAATTAGGAATTAAACGAAGGAACCACCCCGCCCTGCGGGCATCACTCCACGGGAGGAAAGAACCACCCCACCCTACGGGCACCCCTCCTAAGGCTACTCTTTATACACATCTCTAAGCAATTCAAAAACCTAATATTTTGCATTAAAACATTGTATTCCATCTCTAATAGTAATGTAGCCTGGAAGACCTTGACTTTTATAGCCTGACCACCCAGCTAATCGAGCAATAATCCATGATGTCCATGCAAGAGTATCTTTATCAAAAGGATTCTTTTGTTTTTCAGTTTTTCCTTCAACTGTTTTTAAAAGAATCTGTAGAAATTCTATTTGTGGATCCGTAAAAACCCGTTTTGCAGGAACAGAAATATCGCTCTTATCATAAGAAAGTTTAACCATCATGATTTGCCAAGCTCCTAACAATGCGAATATTATAAGTTTTTTTAGAGCCGCTCCTGATTCTAACTGAGTACTTTCGATTTTTAAACCTTCACTTTTGATTAAGCGAAAGACTTCTTCTATATACCACCTTTGTTTATACCATTCTACGCAAAGCATAGCTATTTCATTACTTTCTACTTCATGAGTAGTTAATAAGCGCCATTCAATTGGTGATTCACCTTTTGGAACAGTTTCAGAATTTTCAACAACATAAACACATGAAACAGTTAGTGATTTCGGCTGATCTGCTTTTAAATTATGAGGACATTTAATTTCTACAGAGTCATAACGCAACTCCATTTTAGCTTCCCTATTCTTGCGTTTATGATTCCCTTGTACCTTGATATTATAAATATGTTTAATCGGCAATGAACACATTTTTTCATGTAGACGCATTTCCTCTGTTTCTAAAATTCTATTTGCTGATGAACGAATCAATACATCACATCTATCATTAGGAACTGTTGCTAAAAACTCATAAATATCAGATTCTCTATCTGCTATCACTGTAATTTTTGTGCTTTCAGGTATGTTTTGTTTACTTAGTTCAGCAGACTCTATCCATCAATAAGATTCTTTATCTTGAATCTTTAAAATCTTATAATTGCGTTCGTTTTTATCCTCCTTATCTCTTTGTCGATTCCACAATTTAATCGATGAGAAACCTAATGGAATACCACTGTGAGCATCTACAACAAGGGTTGGGTGGCAAAAAACACCTGTATCTTTATTGTTTCCAACTATTCCCCATTCAGAATCATCTGTATTAATTCGCCCTTCTTTACCTGAATAATTAATCTCTGAAGTATCTTCAATACACAGAACATGATCTGTACTAATTTGTTCAGCACATTTTTTATAAACTTGATCTTTTATATCAGTCTCGTTTGCTCGTTCGTTATTTAACATTCTATATCCTCCTATTTTTTCGCTAAAAGTACTACATGCTTTGTTAATAACTACACTACTGTTTTCAACAATACTACTAAGTAATTTATTTGCTCGTTTATCTATCCTTTTATCTTTAAATGCTCCTTTAAAAAAGGAATCTATCTCACTAATATTCATGTATAAAGATACAAAAAACAAACAAATAATACAATTAATTAACTTATAATCAATAGATTATTTTTATTAAATCACACTTTTCAACAACATACTCTGCTTAATAATTTATGTATAAAGAGTAGCTCCAGTGGAGGGGTACCTGAAAGGCGGGGTGGTTAATACAATTTCTTGTTAGGAAACCTAATTCCTAATTTTTAATTCTTAATTCCCCGAAGGTTCCCCTTCGGGATTGGTATTCCAGTTACTACGTTGACTTCTTTTCTACATCTGATGGCTATGTCTTTATACATTAAGGTAAACTCCGCGTATGGTTTATAGACTTTGTTTAACTTAATAGCATAAATCTGTTCTAGTGCATAGGTCTTAGAGTCTTTAAAGATCACTCGATTATATCCGTCATAGAGGATAAAATCTTGTATAGAGATACCTTCTCTCCTAGGGCTAAACAGCTGATACTGTAATTCGCCTGTATGGGTTTCCGTCAGTTATAATCTCGTCAAAGATGTGTGAGCTGACCAAAACATCATTTATAAAACTGACCACTTCTACTCTCATCGTGATCGATACATGTGGATTCTGTCTACTTCTAAGCGTTACATTTGTTACGCCTGTTTGTCCAAAAAATGTTTTGATATATCCTTCACGATCTACTTTGATAATTGGATTATCCATAGTCACTTCAAAGTCCTCAAAAGTTTCACCTAAAGGGAGTAGAACTAGATAAAATTGTTCTTCTTGTTCTTCGACAATTTTTATACTGGTACCATAAGGTGCTTTAATTTCAAGAATCCCTTTAGAGACCACTCTTACTTCTATTGATTTTCTTTTGCCATTGGGCAATATAACGGTTAGTGTACTACTAGCCAATCTATCAGAGTAGAGTGTTTCGTTATCAAATAAACTAATGGCCCCTGGAAAAATCTCCCATCTGACTCCAGCTGTACTGGCTCCTTCTGGTAGGGTGCGATAAGGAATCTTATTCTGTTGCATCCCTGTAATCTCAATAATATCCCCATCAAAAATAATGTCTTGGAGTTCATTCTTTTCAACGATAACTGTGATAATGGCTTTAGCCTTCCCAAACTCTACAGTCACTTTAGATCGCCCTTCGCTAGAAGTAGTAATCTGTCCTTTATTTATAGTTAAAATATTGGGATTTTCTACAGTCCATTTTAGTTGATCTAACTCAATATTTTTAATTTCTAGTAGATCATTTAGATTGAAAGTCTTATTCGTAACTAAAGATAATTCTTTTTGTTTAAATTGTAAGATCTGTTCTTGTACACGAATCTTCATACTCGCCTGAACGTTAGTATTCTTTACTTTGGCTGTAATTTTGGTTTCTCCTTCTGAAAGCGCTTTACCTATGCTTCCATTTAAGCGAACAACACTTGGGTTTTCACTGAGCCATACAACTTGTTCTTTAGTTGCATTCTCAATTTTCAGTTCATTCATTAAGTCAAAACTATCATTCATCAATACTTGCTTTTCTTTATTGATAAAAGTGATAGTCACTTCTTTTTCTCCAATGCCTCCATCTTCTGGAGAGCACCCTAATACTACTAATGAGAAGAGAGTTAGTAGTACAAGTTTTGCTTTCATAATGTTTTATATTAAAGAGGGTTTTCCTTTACCCTCTATTAAATTTACGATTTATACAGGTTCATTTTCTTTAAAAACCAATAACAACTATACCGTAAACTACTAAAAACCAACATTTAACACCTTTAAAACCACCTACCTTTTAGAGGTTAAAAAAACACTAATTCTAATTTATTTGTTAATTTTAGAACAATAAACATCTATTTTACACATATAACAATACTGCATCTTATTCACACTGCGATTTTTTGTCATTACACCTTATTTTAGCCTATATACGTGATTTATTTTATGCTTTTTAAGAGCTAAAATGACGCTAGATTTCACATGAAGTAGATATCAAATTCACACCGCTTTCTTTAACCTAGATTAAGCATTAGCCAAATACTGCAAAGCAATTCTACTTCATCTCTCTTTCATTCCTTCTAAAACCATACTATAGTATGCTTTTTTCATAAATTCAGAGCTGTTTTGTATAATTTACTCTCGTTAATAGGTCTATCGCGTATTCTGGGTTTAAAAAATCATTAACTTTATCCCTTTATTATTTTAAGATGAAAGGAATTATTCTCGCTGGGGGATCGGGAACACGATTACACCCTCTTACATTAGCTGTCAGTAAACAACTGATGCCTGTCTATGACAAGCCTATGATTTACTACCCTTTATCCACGTTAATGCTAGCGGGAATCAACGAAATTCTGATTATCTCTACTCCTACTGACCTGCCTAACTTCCAAAAACTATTAGGAGATGGTAGCCAAATCGGTTGTTCTTTTACTTATGCGATACAGGAAGAACCAAACGGATTAGCACAGGCTTTTATTATCGGAGAGGAATTTATAGGTGATGATCACGTAGCGCTGATCTTAGGAGATAATATCTTCTACGGCAGTGGAATGTCTAAACTATTACAATCGTGCGTAGAAAGAGCAGAACCAACTATATTTGCCTATTCTGTAACTGATCCTCAACGCTATGGTGTAGTGGAATTTGATCAAAACAAAAATGTACTCTCTATAGAAGAGAAACCTTTAGAACCCAAATCTAACTTTGTGGTGCCTGGATTATACTTTTATGACAATGATGTAGTGAATATTGCCAAGACTATTCAACCTTCTAAAAGAGGAGAATATGAGATCACAGATATCAATAAAGAGTATTTGAGACAAGGCAAATTAAAGGTAGGAATATTAGACAGAGGAACGGCTTGGTTAGACACAGGTACTTTTGCTTCTCTGATGAAAGCAGGTCAATTCGTTCAAGTCATCGAAGAGCGCCAGGGACTGAAAATCGGGGCCATCGAAGAGGTCGCTTATCGCATGGGGTATATCACAAAAGAACAATTACACCATATCGCTAAACCACTGTGCAAAAGTGGGTATGGAGAATATCTAATGACAATAGAATAACAATATATTAAACCAAGTAAAAAGGCCTTGTACTGCTAGATAGTACAAGGCCTTTTTTACTTACTTTTTATACTGTTGATGATAGTACTCTTGATATACTCCACTGGTTACATGCTCTAACCACTCTTGATTATTCATATACCAATCAATGGTCTTAGCTAATCCTTCTGGGAAGGTTACAGATGGGCTCCATCCGAGCTCTTTATTAATCTTCGTTGCATCAATCGCATACCTTAGATCATGTCCTGGTCTATCTGTTACAAAAGTGATTAATCGCTCACTCTCCCCTACTTCTCGACCTAAAACTACATCCATCTGCTTACACAGCTCTTTGACCAAGTCTATATTTTGCCATTCATTAAAGCCTCCTATATTATAGGTCTCTGCATTATTCCCTTTATGGAATACATCATCTATGGCTCTGGCGTGATCTAAGACATATAGCCAATCGCGAGTGTACTTCCCATCCCCATAAATAGGCAAGGATTTTTTATTGATGATATTGTGAATACAAAGTGGGATTAACTTCTCTGGGAAGTGATTAGGCCCATAATTATTAGAACAATTACTTACAACATAAGGCATTCCATAGGTCTCTCCATAAGCACGAACAAAGTGATCTGAACTTGCCTTAGAAGCTGAATAAGGTGAATTAGGATCATAAGGCGTTGCTTCGGTAAATAACCCTACTTCGCCTAGTGCGCCATAGACTTCGTCTGTACTAATATGGTAAAAGCGCTTCCCTTCCCAATCGCCTTGCCATAAGGATTTAAATGCTTGTAATAAATTGACTGTGCCTAAGACATTTGTGCGTACAAAAGCAAGCGGGTCTGTAATAGATCGGTCTACATGAGACTCTGCTGCTAGGTGAATCACCGCATTAAATCGCTCCTTTTTAAAAAGCTGTTCTATCGCTTCCTGATTGGTTATGTCTTCTCTTATAAAATGGTAGTTAGGAG
The DNA here is from genome assembly GCF_038039805.1 of Myroides odoratimimus. Taxonomy (GTDB): domain Bacteria; phylum Bacteroidota; class Bacteroidia; order Flavobacteriales; family Flavobacteriaceae; genus Flavobacterium; species Flavobacterium odoratimimum_B. Next base: position 12,397 of record NZ_JBBPHK010000029.1, on the reverse strand, counting down.
CAGCTTCTATATCTCTTAAATTCTCTAGATTCCCTGCATACGTAAGTGCATCTAGGTTATAAATCTGATAGTCTGGATATTTCTGTACGAAAAGCCTTACTACATGTGATCCTATAAACCCTGCGCCTCCCGTAATAAGTATTTTATTCATGCTCCTTGTTTTTTTTATTTTTTAATTCCACAAAAATCTAAAACTACTTTACCTTGTGGTATTTCTAATGCTTTAAACTCATTATGTGCTACTAAAAATACAATGATATCTGCTTTTTCTACCGCTTCTTTATAGTTCGTTAATTTAAACACTTTATGGTCTTGTACATTTGGCTCTACAATATACATATCTGCGTCTCCAGAATCTTGTAAGATACGTTCAGTGATATAAATAGCTGGAGATTCACGTAAATCGTCAATATTCGGTTTAAAAGCTAGTCCCATTACTGCAATAGCAGGTTGGCGTCCCTGTTTTAACTCAAACTCTAATCGCGCTGATTTTACTTTCTCTGCGCACCAAAAAGATTTATAGTTATTAACTTCTCTAGCATGAGCAATGATTCTAGACTCCATAGGAAATTCTGAAACAATGAAATATGGATCCACTGCAATACAATGTCCTCCTACTCCACATCCTGGTTGTAAGATATTTACACGTGGGTGCTTATTTGCTAATTCAATTAATTCCCAAACATTAATCCCTGCTTTATCACAGATTAATGACAATTCATTAGCAAAGGCAATCTGCACATCTCTAGAAGAGTTCTCTGTCAGTTTACACATCTCTGCTGTACGCGCATTCGTTCTGTGCAAAGTTCCTTTTACAAATTGACTGTAAAATGCTACTGCCTTTTCTGTAGATACTTCATTCACTCCTCCAATTACACGATCATTATGTACTAACTCATACATTACATTTCCTGGCAATACACGCTCTGGACAATAGGCTAAATAAATCTTACCTTCAAGCTCTGGGCGCTCTGTAAAGATATATTCCATCATCTTTTCTGTCGTACCTACAGGAGAAGTAGATTCGATAATATATAAATCTCCTTCTTTTAACAATGGAAGTATAGCTGTAGTCGCTGCCTTTACATACGAAATATCTGGTTCGTGATTTCCTTTAAATGGCGTTGGTACAACAATTAAATATGTATTGGCTACAATAGGAGTAGTTGCTGCTTTTAGATATCCTGCTTGTACAGCTTCAGCTACTGCCTTGTCTAAATCTGGTTCTACAATATGAATCTTTCCTGCATTAATGGTATCTACCACATGTTGGGAAATATCTACTCCATGTACACCTATTTTATTTTGTGCAATTAAAGCTGATGTAGGTAATCCTATGTATCCTAATCCTATTGTTACTACTTGTGTATTCATTCATTATGTTATTTTGTTGTTTTGTGATTTCGTTTATATCACAAAACATTATCTTATCTCTATATTTCTTTTCTATTAGACGCAATATATTGCGTCTCTACTGTATTCCTTTTATTAGACGTAAGATATTACGTCTCTACCTTATGTGATGGATTTGCCCCGCTACGCAAAGTCTCCCGACTTTGAGTGATTCTCACACAGTTTAAATCGTTACGCTGATGGTGCGGATTTTTAATCCGTGACGTGTATTTTCCTGACTTCCCTATTTCCTATTTTCCGTTTCCTATTCCCTGTGACACGCATAATAATGCGTCTCTACTGATTCTGGGATGGTTTGTAAACTGTGCCATGCATGTGCTGTAATTCATTAACTCTGACACGCAAAATATTGCGTTTCTGCTGTATTCCTTTTATTAGACGTAAGATATTACGTCTCTACTAATGCTGGTGTGTTTTGTAACCTATGCCATATTCTGTAAAACATTAACTCTGACACGCAAAATATTGCGTCTCTACCTTGTATATAGGGCATGTATACCGAATGGCATCCCCCTAGTCGTTGACGCGGATTTGATGTTATTATCCTCATGCACGGTGACACGCAAAAAATTGCGTCTCTACTGTAATTGACTGATAAAATCAACAATACGTGCACATGCTTTTCCATCTCCGTAAGGATTGTGTAAGGCTGACATCTTTGCATAACGAGCTGTATCTGTCAATAGGCTATTCGCCTCTCTTACAATCTTCTCTTTATCCGTACCTACTAGGATTACTGTTCCTGCTGCTACGGCTTCAGGACGTTCTGTTGTATCTCGCATGACTAAAACTGGTTTTCCTAAACTAGGTGCTTCTTCTTGTACTCCTCCACTATCTGTAACAATCATATAACTCTTATTCATCAACCATACAAATGAAGGGTAAGCTAATGGATCTATTAATTGAATATTTTCTATTCCTGATAGGATTTCGTAAACTGGACCTTTTACATTTGGATTTAAATGTACAGGGTAAATGATTTGTACATCAGCATGTATTAAGGCTATTTCTTTTAGTGCTTCACAGATACGAATAAATCCATCTCCATGATTCTCTCTTCTATGTCCTGTAACAAGTATTAATTTCTTAGACGAATCTACAATCTGTTTTAATTGTGTAATTTCTTCATTTTCTAAATCTTCTACACGCTCTACACTTTCTAATAAAGCATCAATAACTGTATTACCAGTAACTAAAATATCTTTGATTTTGATATTTTCTCTTAATAAATTTTCTTGAGATGCTATGGTTGGTGCGAAGTGATAATCTGTTACACGTCCTGTAATCTGACGATTTATTTCCTCAGGGAAAGGTGTTCGTTTATTATGTGTTCTGAGTCCTGCCTCTACATGACACACTTCTGCTCCACTATAGAAAGCCGCAATACTCGCTGACATCGTTGTAGTAGTATCTCCATGAACATAAACGTAATCAGGTTTAAACTTCTCTAAAACAGGTTTTAATCCAGTGATAATATCTCCTGTTAAAGAATATAAATTTTGATTAGGTTTCATCAAATTCAAATCGTACTCTGGTACGATATCAAAAAACTCTAAAACTTGATCCAACATCTCTCTATGTTGTGCAGTTACACATACACGAGTATCAAATTTATCAGCGTGTTTTTGGAATTCCTTTACTAAAGGTGCCATTTTGATAGCTTCTGGTCTTGTGCCAAATACAATCAAATTCTTTTTCATAGTTAAGTGTGTTAATTTCTGTTTTTCAATCTTTTAAAAACAGTTATTATCTTCAATTCGATACTATTTCTCTTGAATTGTATCTTGGTAAACTTCACCTACATCTAAAATATAAACCCTTCCTTTTTATATCCTTGCATCTTTACTGCTTAAATTAGGTGTTAAAGTTTATTACCCTCTTCCAATTGTGTATACTTCAAACCCTATATCTTCTAACGTTTGACGATCTAATATATTACGTCCATCGAATATAAAAGCTGGTTTTTGCATATTATCATAAATGCGTTGCCAATCGTACGTCTTGAACTCATCCCATTCTGTCAATACTGCGATACCATGTGCTCCTTCTAGGGCTGCATAGGGTTCTGCGTGTACTATCAGATGTTTTTTATTTGTTTCTAATTCGCGAGTGGCTAAGTAATCTAAATCAGATAACATCTGTTGTTCTGTTACTTTAGGATCGTATACGTGGATTTGTGCTTCTTCTTCAATTAACTCATTGGCTACATAGATAGCAGCTGATTCTCTAGTATCATTAGTATCCTTCTTGAATGCCCAACCTAAGAAAGCTATTTTCTTATCGTTAACTGTATTAAACAAAGTTGTCACGATATTCTCTGCAAAACGACGTTTCTGGTGGTCATTCATAATGATTACTTGCTCCCAATAGTCTGCTACTGCCTCTAGCCCATAAGACTTAGCGATATACACTAAGTTTAGGATATCTTTTTGAAAACACGATCCTCCAAAACCTACAGAAGCTTTTAAGAATTTATTGCCAATACGGCTATCTGTACCAATGGCTCTAGACACTTCGGCTACATCTGCTCCTGATACTTCACATAGTTCTGAAATCGCATTGATAGAAGACACACGTTGTGCTAAGAAGGCATTGGCAGTCAATTTAGAAAGCTCTGATGACCATACATTAGTACGTAGAATACGCTCTTGAGGTACCCATGCTTCATAAATAGACGCTAACGCTTCGATAGCTTCTCTTCCTCTCGGAGTTTCTGCTCCACCGATCAATACGCGATCAGGGTTCATCAAGTCTTGGATAGCTGTACCTTCTGCTAAAAATTCAGGATTAGAGAGTATTTCAAACTCTACTCCATTACCTGTTTGATCAAGGATTCGTTTAATTGCTTGTGCTGTACGTACAGGAAGTGTAGACTTTTCTACAACTATTTTATCTGTCTTGGCTACTTGAGCAATTTGTCTTGCACATAATTCAATATACTTTAAATCAGCTGCCATTCCCTTTCCTTTACCATAGGTTTTGGTTGGGGTATTCACAGAGATAAAAATCATGTCAGCTTCATCAATAGCTTTCTCTACATTGGTATCAAAAAACAGATTTCGTCCACGAGCTTCTGCTACTACTGCATCTAAACCTGGTTCATAAATAGGTAATTTGCTCAAATCCTCATCATTCCACGCTTTGATACGTGCTTCATTTAAATCAACTACTGTAATCTTGATATGTGGATTTTTTTGTGCTATAACTGCCATGGTAGGCCCTCCTACGTATCCTGCCCCTACGCAACAAATCTTTTGTATGTTTTTCATATATGCTAAAGAAAGTAAATTAATACTTTATCATTTAATTACACATTAGTCAAATATTACAAGGCAATTCTACTTCATCGCTCTTTCATTAGTAGTATAACCATATTATGGTATGCTAAAAACACTAATGTAGGCCTATCGGGTATCATTACTTTTCGTTTATATGTCTATTGCATAATCTAGGTTTGATCTTGTCTATGGTATTCTTCTTTTAAAAAGAATATACTATAGGGTAAAGTTAATTATTTACTTGCTATTGACAACAGGTATTTTTTATTTATAAATTTTATGTGTGGTATGGATTTGATGCAAGGTATTGCCTCTTCTGTCAAACGAATATGCTTTGTCGGGCGTATAATAACCGCACGATTTACAAATCCGCGCGAACGGGTTGGACGTGATACACATACCTTATACCCAAAGGGCAATCATCGTAATTCGTAATTTCCTGAAAGGGATGAGATCCTTCGCAAGCTCAGGATGACATACAGTGTGGATATGCTTTGTCGGGTGTATAATAACCGCACGATTTACAAATCCGCGAGAACGGGCAATCATCGTAATTCGTAATTTCTAATTCGTAATTCCCCACTCGTTTTCTTCTTCTAATATCACTTTATAGATTAGGTAGGCTTCTTGGTATTGATTTCTACGGGTTAAGAACTTAGCTTCTTCTAATAGTTTTTCTCTTTCTGTATGTACTCTAGCGCGGTAATTAGTTGCTTTTTGGCTAATGGTTCTATCTTGAACGTAAAAGCCTGCTACATTTACAGTAAGTTCTTCTCTTACATAGATATATTCAAATTCGCTTAGATACGTTGTTGCTAAAGAATATTTCTTCTCTTCAAGATACCCGTTGACCTTATCTAATAACACATAAGGATATGATGCGTGATAAGCTGTAGCTAGATCATACGGCCTGTAAGTATTACTGTATTTCTCTGTTCTAAAGATAAGGTGATTCGGGAATAGATCTTCTCTCTGCGTGTATACTTTAGTCAAATAGTTTGCAAACTTTTTGGCTAGTTCTTTGGGTAAATCTGATACTCTTTTTTGTACCTTACTTTTGCTATAAGGAAGTGAACAGGTTCCTAATATATCCGATTGGCAATAGTAATCGAAGTGGTACATATAGCGTTTTCCGTTGTAAAGAACGATATAAGTAAGGGGCATTTGACTTCCAAAATAGGGTCTACAGTAAAAAACAGGAATAAAAACCGCCTGAATATCGTCGTGTTCTTCAAACCAAATTCCCTCGTCATAAAACATCAGCATTTGGTTATCTGGAAGGCGTTCTCCGTAGTTTACACTTACTTTATTCTCTTCGTTAATCAGCTCTATAGAGATAATAGATTCGTATCCATTTTTAGCAAAAATCCCCTTGCTATCATAGTTATTACAGGTCGCGCCTACTTTTATATATAGGCTATTCTCTCCATTAAGGTCACGCCAAAGCTTCACTACACTCACCTGATCCTCATCCACTTGCTGTCCCCATACCAGAGAGCTCATCAATACACAACAACAAATAAACCATCGTCTTACTAAGTCGTTATGCTGCTGTACTATTGTTAACCAAGATTTTGTTTTCATTCAAGTGATTTCTACTGATTCTATATGTTCTTCCAAATTTACTATTCTTCCTCAATATTGCTAACGCCTTTTTGCTAAAAAGTGCATTTTCTTTCTTAAACTAACATCTTATTTGAATTGTTATTTCTCTAATTCGAAATAAATACTTCATTATTCGATTATTAGTTATACCTTTGTACCTGTATTATTAGTTAATAGATTTCTGCCTTAGTTATTCTAAAATTAAAAAGTTTTGAACTTTTCTTAATTTTACTTCCTTGGTCTTTACTTTATTTAACTCTTGATTCTTTTACAATTTCAATAGAAAGTAAAAGATGTTTCCCTGCTTATGCTCTTAGAGCTTTATTGCAAAAACAAAAGACCACTTACCTACGAAATATGAGTTTCTGATGCATAATAGAAAAACAAATTCACTAGGATAGATAATACCAAAAGACTTTAAGACCCAATAGTTTTAAAGCATATAAAGATAAAAGAATAAGTACAGGCAATAATAAATGAACTTTAAAGATTTAGCATTAACACAAGAGATACAAACAGCATTAACTAAAATAGGTTATTCTACAGCTACTGAAATACAACAAAAAGCAATCCCTCCTATTCTTGAAGGAACGGATGTAATCGGTACTGCTCAAACAGGTACAGGTAAAACTGCTGCTTTTGCTATTCCTATTTTACAAAAACTGCACTCTACTCCTAAATCTACAAAAGGTATAAGAGCCTTAATTTTAGTTCCTACAAGAGAATTAGCAATACAGGTAAAAGATAGTTTTTTAGACTATAGTACTGAGCTTCCTCTGAAAACAGTAACTTTATTCGGTGGTGTACCTCTTCCACCTCAAGTAAGAGCGTTAAAACAACATCCCGAAATTATCGTGGCTACTCCTGGTCGACTATTGGATCTAATCAATCAAAAAATAGTAAAGCTTTCTAATCTTGAGATATTAGTACTAGATGAGGCTGATCAGATGTTAGATATGGGATTCATACACGATCTTAAAAAAATTCTTAAATTTGTTCCTACTAAAAGACAATCTCTGTTCTTCTCAGCTACAATGCCTAAAGAAATAGAGCAATTCGCTAGAACAATCGTCTACAAACCTGTAAAAATAGAAGTAGCTGCTGAAGTAATCACAGCAACAACTATCGAACAGCAAGTGTACTATACAGAGAAGAAAGATAAGAAAGCGTTATTACACACTATCTTAAAGGAGAATACGGAGTCTACATTAGTATTTACAAGAACGAAATACGAGGCTAATAACCTAGTAAAATACCTTCAAAAGGTCAATATGGTGGCGATGGCTATCCATGGGAATAAATCTCAAAGTGCTCGTGTTAAAGCATTAGATGATTTTAAAAATAAGAAAATCAATATCCTTATCGCAACAGATATTGCTGCAAGAGGAATAGATATAAGCAAACTTCCCTTTGTGATCAACTATGATATACCAGACAAACCAGAGACTTACGTTCATCGTATCGGTCGTACTGGACGAGCTGGAGTACAAGGGGTTGCCATGTGTTTTTGCACACCTGAACAACGAAAAGAGCTGAAGGATATTCAGCGATTTACAGGTATCAAAATGCAGGTAAAACAAGAAATTTAATATTAACTTAAAAACGCAATAAATATGGCTGATTCTTTTTCGAAAAAAGAGAAAAATAAAAAGAAAGCACAGAAAAGACAAGAGAAAGCATTAAAGAGAGAGGATCGTAAAGTAAACAACAACAAGGGTAAAGATCTTGAAGATATGTTGGTTTATGTAGACTACAATGGTAATCTAACAGACGTTCCGCCAGAAGAGCAAGACATCGAAGCAGCTAAAAGGGAACTTGAAGAGCGCTTAGCGGCAGCTTCTGCTCCAGATACTGAATGCACTGGAGTAGTGACTTATTTTAGCAGTAAAGGTTTCGGGTTTATAACTGAAGATGATTCAAAAGAAAACATCTTTGTACACAGTAGTCAGTCTAATCAGCCATTACAGCAAGGTGATAAAGTTACCTTCAAAAAAGAAAGAACTCCAAGAGGCCTAAGTGCCGTTGAGGTAAATAAAATTTAAATACTTAATATTATGCAAGAAGGAACAGTAAAATTCTTCAACGAAACTAAAGGTTTCGGTTTCATTACTCCAAATGATGGAGGACAAGACATTTTCGTACACACAACTGGTTTAAACGAGAGAGTTCGTGAAAACGATGCAGTAGTTTATGAAGTTGAAAAAGGTAAAAAAGGATTAAACGCTGTTAACGTAAGAAGAGCTTAATTCTTTTTTAATAGGTACGAATATTTTAATGTTCCTACTTATTAGATAAACTAAAAAAAGGCTAAACAAAATATTTTGTTTAGCCTTTTTTATTTATCGCACGGATTACAAATCCGCGCGAACTGGTATAGGTTGTTGGACATATACGATACGCTTCTACATACTCTGCACGGATTGCAAATCCGCGCAAACTGATGCCGCAGGCAAACATAAGTCCTAATTTTTAATTCTGAATTAAATAAAGCGTCTACGTGTATTCTAAGCAAATAACTGCTTTTTTTAATTCTTTATTATAAAACAGGTATACACTATCTGCTCCATACTGCTGGAAAAGATACCCTGTAAAACGCCCTATATAAGTAAAGATATTCCCTTCTGCGTCATAAGGTAGATTTATAAGATTAGTAGAGTCTTCAAATTGCATTGCTTCTTCAAAACTAATTTCACACTCCTCTAAACAATCTTTATCTTCTTTACTCTGAAATTGGATATCGTCTAGGATACCTGCTATCTCAGGATATTGAATGTACTCTAGGTTATCTTCTACTCCTTTTTCTAGACTTTCCATCGTTTCGATTTTAGTCGAGTAGTTACCTATTGTCATCGGATAGATCTTACCATGCTTCTGATAATACGCTTTAGCAAGCTCATAAGTCTTCGTATTTAGCTTATACGCTCCTATTACACTATCGTAATCAGATTCGCTAGCTTCCTTTTCAAAACGGTCTAAAAGGCTTTCTACAAGCCCTTGATCTGAGTCTGGTGTTATAAAAAATGTATGTTTACTCTTTAGCTTATTTCTAAAATCAGGAGATGTAGTTGATTCAAACTGTACTAACCAAGTCTCTAAATCTTCTACTGTCTGAATATTAGCTCTATTGGCTCTGTATTTTGCTACCATTTCTTGATTTTGAGGGATAGTCCCCTCTTTAATCATCTTTTCGTATACAAAATAGTTCCAATCCCCTATAAAACAATACTTATCTCCTATCACATCGAAACCTATCATATCTTCCTTACAATAATCTGAATGATACTCCTTGGTCTCTTGCCCTACACATCCATCATAAATCTCTTTTACAGATACAAAGTGTAACCACTGATCCTGATCTGGATATATACACTGTAGATTAATAGAACAGATAGGCAAAAAATGCGTTATATGTTGTGAAACACCTCCTTCAAATACTTGGTCATATTCAGGAAAATACTTTATAAATTTTGATTCTATGATCATGGTGAACTATTTATGGTTTATCCTACATTACGCATTAACTAAATACTACTAAGCAATTCTACTTCTTAGTTATTTTGTTTATATGTCTATTGTATAATCTAGGTTTAATTCGCTTTTATTTTAAAAATCACTTCTGTACCTCTATTTATCTGAGAAAACACATGAAGTTCTGATCCTAATGCTACCGCTCTTTCTTTCATACTCTGAATACCTATTCCACCTCCAATCGCACTAGTATTAAAACCAATACCATCATCTTTTATCCTGATGATAACTCCCTCTTCATCTCCCATAAAGCTTATCGTACACAATGAAGCTTTTGAATATTTATTGATATTATGAACAGCTTCTCTAATAATAAAATAGGTATTAACTTTATCTATAGCCGTCATCTCCTCTAGACTCTCAGCATCCTTACCTTCAACCTTGAAGCTAGTATTCCATTGATTTTTTTGAAAAGAAACTAAATCTTTTATTAAACTTATAAATTTAGTTTCGCTAAACAATTCATTGTCAATTAAAGAATGAGAAATATCTCTTGTACTCTTCTCTAAATGCTGCAACTCCGTTATTAAAGTGTTTTTCAGAGCTGTATTCTCTGTATCTAATTGCTGAAGATTAAACCTTATAGTGAATATTCCATTCACTACTCCATCATGTATATCTTTGGCTATCTTATTTCGCACTGTATTCTTAGCTTCTGTAGCGATAGAACTTTTTTCTAAAATGAGTTGATAAATACTCTCATTTGCTTTTTGTTGCCCTTTTATGAAACTTAGTTCTCTATTCTTATTTCTCAACCTATAGATAAACACCCCTACAGATAATCCTAAAATAATAATAAGACTCGTCACCACGACCATCAATATCACATTTCGAAGCTCATCATTCTCAGTAGCTACTCTCTCTGTTTCATAAGCAATTCTAGCAAAGCGATTACGAGTAACATAATCAAGTTCTGCAAGATCATTACTCAAGGTTATAATTTCTTTTACTCTACTATTATTATCATAATGCTGATGAGAAACTAAAAACTCTAAAGCATTCTTCTGATCTCCCTTTATATCTCGGTCAACCGCTAATTGATATGCTTTCTCAGCCCAGTTAAATGCTTGAATACTATCTTTATCTTGAAGATATAAGTTCGCTATGGTCATTGCCATTTCATTCATCACATAGCTATTCGTTAAGATAGCTGCTTCATCATAAGTTTTTTCTAGTTGTTTTATATAATAATCAGACTCTGTTTGGCTATGGCTTTTTAAGCCATCCATAAACTCAGCTTTTGCGATACCTGAATTCAATACACTCTTTAATAAAGAGGGTGTCTCAGGTATAATAAAGTTCAATCCTGTAGAAGCATACTTAATTGCTTTTTTATAATCTTCTAAATAATATGATACTTCTGACAAATTATAGTATAACATACTTTTTGCCATCTTTAACCTATTTAAATCTAGTATTTTATTTTGTCTAACATCTTTTTGCATTAATGCTAGCGCTTCTAATAAATACTTTTTAGCCCCTTCAAAATCATTCTGATTCAAAAGACAGGTTCCCATTAATTGATTAGCCTCAAAAGGTATAGGGTTAAATGGGTAGTTCTTTAATACTTGTAAAACACTTGCAACCTTGCTTTCACTTTCTATATGTAGACCTTTTTCAAATAAAACACGAGCTTGATAAAACCCAAGTTCCCCCATCTTGATAGAATCTCCTATCTCTCTATAGATATTCTCTGCCTTAATATAGTAATAAAATGTACTGTCTAAGATTCCTAAGTCATGATTATACATTCCCATATCGCTATAAACATTAGCTAAAGCGTAATAATCTGACTTTCTCTCAGCATATTTTATCGCTTTCTTACTCAATTTATAGAACGAAACAGAATCACGTGTCCATCTCAGTTGATTCAAGACACTGTCAATAAATACTCGATTCTCAGAAGAGTTCTTTACACTCAAGGCCTTCTCTACAGTAGGCTGTAATACTTGAGCTAAACTGTCTCTGTAATCATTATTATACCATACAGCATATAGCTGATCATAGTCTGGCTGATCTAAGACTCTAGACCGACTACAATTCACTAATAACAATGCAAGTACAACAAATAGAAAATTAATTTGGCGAAGTTTTTTCATATCAGTATTGTATCAATACATCACAAATGTAAACAATGATATTTGAATTCTAACAATAGTTCACATTTAGAGAATTACTTTTCAATAAAGATAACGACAAACATAATTTAATAGATTAAAACGATATGCGCTACACATCATATCAAGGATACTTTTAGGAGAAAAACATCCTTTTATAGCAAAAATGAAGTAGGTATAAAAAAATACTCCCTAATCAGAATTGGAAGCCTGACTAGGGAGCGAGTCATCAAATAACAGATTTTGATAACGGTGCAATATTACTACCTTTTGAGTAAATATGCAATATTTTTAATACTATTTTTTATAAAAATTGACATAAAACAGCTACTAAACCAATAGAAAACTCATTAACAGACACTTATATTATAATATACACAAACGAAGATAGGGTATATACCAAAAAAATACTCCCTAATCAGAATTGGAAGCCTGACTAGGGAGCGAGTCATCAAA
>NZ_JBBPHK010000028.1:0-40648 GCF_038039805.1 Myroides odoratimimus | reverse complement strand
GTTGTCATCTTTATCACAGCTTACCATTGATAATGTGATTACGCCTAATAGCATTGCTACTTTTACTGTTTTTTTCATTGTTTAATAATTAAAAAGTTAAGTCCTGAAAAAGAGATGTCGTGCTGAGGGAAGCGAGTTGTTTAAGTGACATAAAATGGCTTCCTTGTTATTTTAGTATCACGAGTAAACAACCCATATAAATGTTTCGTACTTTTGAAACATCACAACACGTATCTGATTTTCGACACAGCAAAGGAAAGGCGACTTTTAGAGTGCAATGTGTTGTAAATCTGATGATTCCGATGATTCTGATAATTCCGTTTTACATTGAATTATAATTATGACCTTACTAACGAATGATGATTATATAGAATGTTTGAGAAAGCATATTGAAGCTGTTAAACATTTTCCTAAGTACACTTTACTAATGTCTCCATCACCTGCACAGATAAGAAACCACTGTGTGATGCTGTGTGAGGGGAATACACTATCTAAAGATGATCTAGAAGTATTGAATGCCTTCTTTCAATGCCATGCAAAAGATTTCAAAGAGTTAATAGCTATCATCCGTAATGTAGATGTAGAAAAACTTAAACCAGTACAACACTTTATAATTGCTAAAACAAAAGGCACAAAAATTCCTGCTATTGTTGAGCTAATTGCCGTGATGTATGATTATGAACCTAGACCGTATGGCAAGTTTAGAAAAAGTAGTGTAGAGATAGAAGAGGGGAGTGTAGCTGATGAACAAGCTGACTCAATTATTGTTGAACAGAAAAGAGAAGCAGTAGAAGAGAAAACTATTGAAGATAATTTACCACCTGTTCAATCATTTGCAGAATCTCTGCCTACTACTACAGCGAAGAATAAATTTAAGCGCAATCTAGTAATTATCACAGTGATTATAATAGGCTTATTAGGTGTTGGTAGTTTAGCGAGTAGTGTGTTATCAAATGATCAATGTATGAAGTGGGAAGGAGATAGATATGTGGCTTATGACTGTGGTGAGGCTACATTAAAGAGTTTTGCAGGTGCAAGTAGTGAGCCTGTACCGTATGATAAAAGCGTACTGAAGAACTTTAAACAAATAAGTGTTGATTGTGATACCGAGTTTTTTAGGAAAGGAAAACCGAAGGTATGGTTTGTCAAGACTGGAGAGGGAAAACATGATTATTTTAATAACCCAGGAACAGGGGTACATCCTATCTCTGGTAAGTCTTTAAGACCAATCACGCAATATCATCTAAATAAATACATCTACTCTAAGTGTAAATAAGAAAGAGGTTAGACATCACTAAAGACTGTCTAACCTCTTTTTTATTGTAGATTCCGATTATTCCGATACATAATCACCTAAGTTTGATTAATAATTGGCTTTTTGTAAGTACAGAAGAAGTGAAATAAAAGCATTTTAAACAACGGAATAATAAAGTCTCTCATTACCGAATTTAACATAAAGTACTTAAAATTCTATTTCTGATCAGTGTTTATTGATGAGTTAAAGATAGTTTTGTTTGGACCTGCTAGGGGATTGCTTGAGGGTTTCTTGCACATTCCTTCGACAAAAGCACCTTCTAGGCAAGGAAACCCCTAGAAATGTGCTAGCAATCCCCTAAGAAGTGCAAGCGAAACGCTCTTATCCTATTCATTAATAACGAAATTAAAAGGAATGTATTCATTTAAAGATTTTATCTCCTACTTGTACTTTAGAGTATTCAACTATATTGATATTACTCCCAAATAATATTACTATAGAACAATGTCAAAAGTATTTTTAATAGAATAGAGATAGCTAGTTACCCTGCTCCATCTATTTTGACAAATTTTAATCCTTGTTCTGTGATATTGAATTTAAACCAAGTTACATTCTCACCTTCTGACATATATGAAGAGTATCCATCATTGAAGTCAGAAACTATTTCACTGTGTTTGATACGACCTTCTGATAAAATAACTTGTGTTTTGGAAAACTTGATATAATAGACATAAACTGAATGGCCGTTGTCAATACTTACTTGATTCAAACCTTCCGTCTGTGCCCAGTTAATATCATCTATATTACATAATCTAAATATTTCCTTGAGCCTTCCTAAATCACCATTGCTTATTTCTTGATTATTAAAATACCTTTTTAATTCACTACTATTATTAGTATTTACAGCTTTCTTTATTTCTTTCAGATCATTAATAGCCTTTGTGCGCATTGCTTTTTTTTGATCCTCTACCTTTTTGATTAGAGTTACTTGGGCATTTTCAGCATCGTTTAGCACGATACCACTATTAGACTTAGCAGGTTTATACCAGTTCTGCATTTCGAAATAACTAGCATAGATTCCTTTAGAGAATACATAACCTTTTTGTGCTAATACTTCATTGCGCAATAAAGCAAGTTCTTCTACTGATAGGTTAGTGAGCTCTTTCTCTGTGTATTTAGTAGAACTTGGTTTGGTCTGGGCTTCTATTGATGTTGTAGCTAGTAATAGGATAACAGTACAACAACTGATTAAGGTATGTTTTATTAGATAAGTTCGTTTCATAGTTATTTTAAATTGAATACTCTAAAGTAAGTAAAAACATAGTATAGTAGAATCACTATTTATTCTTTCTCATCTCTAATGGACGTGTTCCTGTAAACTCACAGAACGCATTGCTAAATGCTCCTAGCGTAACATATCCTACTGTATTGGCTATTTCGCTGACAGAGTGCTCAGTCTTCATCAGTAGTTCTATGGCTTTCACGATACGCAATGCTTTTAAGTATTGTAAGAAGGAGATTTGTAATTCAGCTTGGAAGAGGCGTGATACAGAGCGTTCACTCATATTAAACTTGTTGCTGATATCCGTCAGCGTTAATGGAAGTCCAAAACTACTGTCTAGATAGTCTGTTATCTTAGTAATGCGTGGATTATCACTAAAAGGAAGTTGTAACTGTATATTCTTATTGATAAAAGTGGGTAGAATATTTTTTAAAGCTTGTAGAAAAACAAAATTAGGCGTGTCTTGATTGACCATCTTATCATGCCAACACACTGTATATGCTATCATCTCTATTAATAGATCTGAAGCCGCGTATATCCCTAGTGTAGTATAAAAAGGATCATTATCATCATCATGGGTATAAAAATACAAGGAGTGAAGCACAGTAGCAGAGTTACTTAATCTCAAAATATGTGGTACGCCCTCAGGGATCCAAAAGAAGTACTTCGCGGGTACAACATAAGTGACATTGTCTACAGTCACATAAGTTATTCCTCCTTCTACATATGTGAGTTGTCCTTTTTGATGTTGATGTAAAGGATATCTTTTTGTCGATTTCTCATGATTGATAAATACGCCTTCTTCTATACTATCGATAAACTCTAAGGAATCGATGATCTTCATTGTAGTGTTTCTTTTTAATGAGCGCAAAAGTATATAATGATTTTGTCTGTTTTGAATAAAAAAATGACTATTTAAGAAATACAAGATATATCGTACTCATTTTACTTTTGTCCGATTTTAAAAACAACGTATGAAACTTGGGGATTTCCACTTATTAGCTGTACTCACCAGCTGTGTTACTATGGGGTATTGTCAGAGTACTACTCTATCAATTTCCAACAAGGATACAATACAACTCAGTATTCAAGAGATTTGGGAACAAACAGATCTTAGTAGTAAAAGAAGCTTGATTCAAGCCAAAGATCTACAGATCAGAAAAGAGAATACGGATGATGCACGCATCGGTAGATATCCAGTGTTTAATGCCTTCGGTAAAGCAGAAAAGGCAAGTAATATCCCTGTCTATACAAATGGAATATTTAATAAACCCGAACAACATGATGTGATACATACGCTCTATAATACAGGAGTGTCTATGTACTTAAATCTAT
Source organism: Myroides odoratimimus (assembly GCF_038039805.1). Taxonomy (GTDB): domain Bacteria; phylum Bacteroidota; class Bacteroidia; order Flavobacteriales; family Flavobacteriaceae; genus Flavobacterium; species Flavobacterium odoratimimum_B. The sequence continues at coordinate 36,776 of NZ_JBBPHK010000028.1, read as the reverse complement.
ATAGTGGCAATAGACAAAATCTAGAAATAGAAGAGCGAAAAACTTTAGAAGCTAAAGCGAATATTGAGGTAGATATGACTAAATCAGAAGTTCGGTTAGAGGCAATCAAGAGTTATTTGGCTTTAGCGAAACTATCTCGTTTTAAAAAAGTGATTACACAAGATATTGCCGAACATAAAGAGCAGTTAATCGAAATAGAACATTTATATAAGAATGGAGTAGTGCTAAAGAGTGATGTTCTTCGTGCGACTATGGAAATCTCGAAGAGAGAAATGACCTTAGTACAACTCCAAAATGATCTCTCTATAGAAAACCAAAAGTTGGTTATATTGACAGGACGTAAGGATACAGATTTTATTAAACCACAAGATTCCTTCAATGAAGAACTATTCTTAGAATCTTATGATGAGGCTTTAGATATTGCCTTAGAACGCGGGTTTAAACATTTGCTGTCAGAGGAGAGCTTGGTATTAAGTGATATCGAACAGAAAAAGGTGAAAGCTAATACTAAACCTAGTATTGGCTTAATAGGGAACTTCACTATGGCTAATCCACAAATATTCTTGTATCCGTATAATCCTAGTTGGTACAGTTTAGGGACTATCGGAGTACAGGTATCATTTCCTATTTCTAATTTATATCAGAATGTACACAAGGTTCGCAGTCGTGCTTTAGAACATGAGAAAGAGGAGTTACAACATCAATATGTACAAGATCAAATAAAAGAAGAGGTACAACAAGCATATTTAAGATATCAAGAATCATTGGTACAGATAGAGGTGTGTATGAAGAATAAAGAACATGCGGCAGAGAATGCACGTATTACTAAGAGTACTTATTTTAATAAAATCTCTTTGCTTACAGATTTATTAGATGCTGATGTACAACATTTACAAACACAATTTGAACTAGAAGCTGCCAAGTTAGACAGCATTTATAAATACTATACTCTTCAATTCGCTAAAGGCTTATTATAATGGATATTAAAACTCGTATTAAAATTACAGATCGCCTAATCACACGTATTACGCGCTATCTAGCTTCTATTATTATTTTGATAGGAAGTCTTTGGGGAATTCACACACTATGGATGTATTGGAAATATGAACAAACCAATGATGCTCAAGTACAAGAGTATATTAATCCTGTTATTTCTAGAGTAGGAGGTTTCTTAACAGAAGTGCGCTTTGAGGAGAATCAAATAGTGAATAAAGGAGATACACTATTAGTGGTGGATAATCGAGAGTACACTTATGATCAAGCGACTACTTCTGCTGAGATAGCGAAACAGTATGCATTGATAAAGGAATTAGACGCTCGTCAATATACATTGTCTCAAACAGCCGCCGCCGCAAAAAGCCAAATCCAAGGGAGAGAATCTAAATATCATCAACAGGAGTTGGATTATCAGCGATATAAGAAACTCTATGAAGAAGATGCAGCTACTGCACAAATGCTAGAGGAGAAACAGGCACAATTAAATATAGGACAGAGTGATTATAATACTAGTGTAGAGCACGCTCGAGCTGCTACAGCTAGTATAGCAGATATTGAAGCACAGAAACAAGTTTTGTTAAAAGAGATTACTCGATTACAAGAACTTGAGAAGTATAAGAATCTGACTGTAGGTTATACCGTTATCACTGCACCTTATAGAGGGAGAATGGGGAAGAGGAGCATTGACTTAGGTCAGATGATTTCTGTAGGTCAGGTGCTTACCTATATCGTTAATGACGAAACACCGAAGTGGATTATTGCTAATTTTAAAGAAACACAAATACGCAATATACAGATAGGTCATCAGGTAGAGGTAGTCGCAGATGCTTATCCTGATAGACAGTTTATAGGAAAGGTTATTTCTATAGCTCCAGCTACTGGCTCTAGTTTTTCTTTATTACCACCAGATAATGCCACAGGTAACTTTGTAAAGATTGTACAGCGTATTCCTGTACGCATAGAAATAATATCACCTACTGATTCGGAAGAATTATTAAAAGCGGGTATGAATGTCAATGTTTTTATAGCTAAAAAACAATCTAATGCAAAATAACGAAGCGTCTCAGTTATTCGTTGATTGGATTCCAGAGTGGATGATACACGTCATTCTTTTTGTACTTTTAATGCCGAGTATTGTCTTGTTTTTCCTGCCAGCTGCTAATGCTACAGCAGCTGCAGGATACTTTGGATGTGATTCACGAGACATTCAGTTTTCTGTGTCTCTATTGTATGCAGGTTTTGTCTCTTTTTATAGTTTAGAACGACGTTTCTTTACGTATTTAGCGACTAAAGAATACTTTATTCTATTTAATGTCTTACAGATAGTAGGCTGTATAGTACTGTATAATGTACAAGCGCTATGCATTGTTTTTCCTGTTCGCTTTTTACAAGGAATGTTATTTGCTAGTACAGTTAATCTATCTATTTCTACATTATATGTCCGTTTAGATAGTTCTAAAGCTAGGGAGATTAGCTTCTCGTGCTTCTACGGTATTTTGATTTGTGCAACACCCTTTAATCAATTAATTACTTCAGATTTAGTAGATCAGTACGACTATTCCTTTTTGTATAAGATAGCTTCTTTTTCTTTTATACCAGGGTTAATATTAATTATGCTGACTATGCGCTTTGTACGTCTCCAGCGTAAACTGCCATTGTATAGTCTAGATTGGGAGAGCTTTGTGTTATTTTCAGTAGTGGTAGTACTATTTGGATATCTTACTATTTATGGGCAACAGTATTATTGGTTTGAAGATCGCGATATTCGTTTAATAGGATTGACGATCTTGATTACCTTATTCTTCTTTGTATGGAGACAAAAGCATTTGAAGAGACCTTATATTAATTGGCATGTATGGAAGTATCGCAACTTTAAGATAGGATTGTTCTTATTGTTTATTCTTTATATCTGTCGTTTTGCATCAGGGATTACAAATACACATTTTATTAACTCACTTCATTTAGACCCTAGGCATCTTTCTTATCTAAATAGCTTTAATTTAATAGGACTTGTGACAGGTGTGATACTTGCATGTGTTTGGTTGATTAATCGTCGTCCTATGCGCTTTATATGGAGTCTAGGATTTATTGCGCTGTTTTTGTTTCACGTGGGGATGTATATGCAGTTTGCCCCTAGTGCTAATCCAGATGATTATTATCTTCTTTTGTTTTGTCAAGGTTTAGGAGTAGGAGTTTTAATGGTGCCTATTATAGTTTATTGTGTTACTTCAGTACCTGTATCACTTAGTGCTTCTGCGGCTGTTGTATGTTTAGGTGTGCGCTACTTTGGTTATACATGTAGTATAGCGATTATGAATTATTATAGTTTGTACAGTTCTAATCGTCATTTAAGTCGTTTCTCAGATTATTTGAATATAGCTAATCCTATACTAGAGACTAAGCTTACTCAGAATACTATGAAGTTAAAAAGTAGAGGTATGCCCAGTTCTATAGCTGAGAAAGCAAGTGAAAAGATAATGTTATCTGATCTTAGCAAACAAATAGAGTTGAGGTATGCAATGGATTACTTCGAGATACTTAGTTTACTTTTATTAGTGATTATCATCTTAGTACTCTTCACACCTTATTTAAGTAAAACATGGGTTTACTTAAAATCAAAAAGTGTTTCACCCTTTTAGTTTTATATTTTTTTTCAAAAAAGTAGGAGAGTCGTCTAGTGCTCTTCTGCTTTTTAGTTAAGGTCAAAAAAAAATCCTAAGCGTTAACTTAGGATTTTCTTGTACTCGAGGCGGGACTTGAACCCGCACGGGCATTACTACCCACTGGATTTTAAGTCCAGCGTGTCTACCACTTCCACCACTCGAGCGTCTTCTGTAGACTGCAATACTACTTCTGTATTGCGAGTGCAAATGTAGAATATTATTTTTTACTATACAACTAATAAAATATGTTTTTATAAATAAAAAAGATTAGAATATTCTTGTTTGTTGATTAATAGGTGGTTATTGAGTGTTTTTTTTGAAAATAATTTAATAAATAGTAATAGGCATCTAAGAATGATTAGTGATGTATTGGAATTAGTAAGGCGAAAGAGTGTTCGCTCTATGAAATCAACACTATTGTAGTATTGCGTTTTCTATCGGATGTCGATATTGAGATCTGGGTATATAAAATAAAAAATCCCAAGCGTTAGCTTGGGATTCTTTGTACTCGAGGCGGGACTTGAACCCGCACGGGCATTACTACCCACTGGATTTTAAGTCCAGCGTGTCTACCACTTCCACCACTCGAGCGTCTTCTGTAGACTGCGATACTATTTCTGTATTGCGAGTGCAAAAATAGAGTATTGTTTTTTAGTGTGCAAGAAAAACAGAGTGTTTTTTACTGAGAATTATTCTGTTTTGTTTTTCCATTCTTCTAACTCATTTATTGTTAGTTTAATGAGTTTTGAATACATGTACTTTACTAATGCCTTTTACTAGTACAATGCCTATTTTGATTTTAAGCATTATATAGAATTTGTTCTTTATCATTAAAATATTGGAAAATTATATTTCACATGAACAGAGTAACGACTATTAGATTGATGCTAATAGAAGGGAAGGTCATAGGATGATCTAGTTGGCGAATATAACTTTTATAAACAAAAAAAATCCCAAGCATTAGCTTGGGATTCTCTGTACTCGAGGCGGGACTTGAACCCGCACGGGCATTACTACCCACTGGATTTTAAGTCCAGCGTGTCTACCACTTCCACCACTCGAGCTCAATTGGCATTGACTGCACACGTTTTTTCGTGATTGCGAGGGCAAATATAGAATGTTTTTCTATTAAATAAAAAGACTTTTTTTATTTTTTTAAAACGATTCTATGGAGTCCTGTAAATCAGTTTTTTATAAGAGCTAGATTATACTTACTCCGCATCAAATATATCTTCTGAAGGGAAACTTCCAAAGATATCTAAAGATAAATCAAGTATCTCAGCGTTAGCAAAGTTTGATTTAATCTCGTCCATTGCCTTTTCAAATCTTAGTTCGGTATTGAATCTTCTACTATTAGCATAGATCTTTTTATCTATTGCTAGTCTGAAGTAAGACTTGCCTGATGGAGTTTTAAACTTAATGAAGTTTAGAGAATCATAGTTAGTTCTTAGAAATTCTATAGTAGAATGAATAGCTTCTACACTAGGATACTCTACACTAGTCATTAATGTTTTACCTCTTCTGTGTTCAAAAGTGTACTTATACTTTCCGTTATCTTTTAAACTAATTACGAATGCACTCATATCAATTAAGAAACAAAATTAAAGAAATTTACTTTTACAGAAATATCTAAGGGGATGACATTTCTAAAGGGGACAAAAAAAAATCCCAAGCGTTAACTTGGGATTTTGTACTCGAGGCGGGACTTGAACCCGCACGGGCATTACTACCCACTGGATTTTAAGTCCAGCGTGTCTACCACTTCCACCACTCGAGCATGATGTAGAGCGAAAAACGGGGTTCGAACCCGCGACCTCAACCTTGGCAAGGTTGCGCTCTACCAACTGAGCTATTTTCGCATAATGTTTTTTAAGAACTTCGCTTTACTTCTGTATTGCGAGTGCAAATATAGAACGTTTTTTTGTTTATCCAAATAAAAAATGACTAAAAAAGAAAGATATTTTTTAACTCATTGATTTACAAAGCCTGTGTTCATGCCTTTTTACAAAGGTTTTTGTTTAAAAAGTGAAAGGAAGCTCATTCGAGCTTCCTTCTCTATATTACTTTAGTTTTTTCTTTAACTCATTTATCTTCATAATCGCTTCTATTGGTGTGATATTATTGACGTCTATAGCAAGGATATCTTCTTTTAATTCTTCTAATAGAGGATCATCTAGATTAAAGAAACTTAGTTGTAGATCATTTTCTACTGCTTTCAGCGGTTGCTGATCTTTAGCATGTCCTTTCTCTAGTTGCTTTAACATCTTTTCTGCACGTTTTAGCACTGTGTTAGGCATACCTGCCATCTTAGCTACATGGATACCAAAACTGTGTGCACTACCACCAGGTACTAGTTTTCTCAAGAATAGCACATTGTCTTTAAGCTCTTTGACAGAGACATTATAGTTCTTTATTCCGTCGAAGTTTTGAGACATATCATTCAGCTCGTGATAGTGAGTAGCGAATAGTGTCTTAGGCTTACCAGGATGCTGATGTAGATACTCTGCGATAGCCCAGGCTATAGAGATACCATCGTAGGTACTTGTACCTCGTCCGATTTCGTCTAAAAGGACTAAACTTCTATCTGATATATTATTTAGGATAGAGGCTGTCTCATTCATCTCCACCATGAAGGTAGATTCTCCCATCGAGATATTATCAGATGCCCCCACACGTGTGAATATCTTATCTACTGGTCCCATGCGTACTTCTCTAGCAGGGACAAAACTACCCATCTGAGCTAACAGTACGATAAGTGCTGTCTGTCTAAGGATAGCAGACTTACCAGACATATTAGGCCCAGTGATCATGATGATCTGTTGTTCCTTATTGTTCAGATAGACATCATTCGTGATATAAGGTGTGTCATACGCTAGCTGTTTCTCGATCACAGGGTGACGGCCATCTTTTATATCTAGTTCATAAGAGTCGTCTATCAGTGGTCTTACATAGTTATTCTCAATAGCCTGCTGTGCGAAAGAGCTCAGACAGTCTAGCTGTGCGATAAGATTAGCATTTAGCTGTACAGGTTTGATATATTGAGCGCACCAAGCTACGAACTGTTCGAATAATTCGTTCTCTAGCTTATAGATTTTCTCTTCTGCACCTAGTATTTTAGTCTCGTATTCTTTTAATTCTTCTGTGATGTAACGCTCTGCATTCACGAGTGTCTGCTTCCTAATCCACTCAGCAGGTACTTTGTTTTTATGCGTATTACGCACTTCGATATAGTAGCCGAACACGTTGTTAAACGATATTTTAAGCGATGGAATACCTGTTTTCTCACTCTCTCTAACCTCCATAGCTTCTAGTAATTCTTTACCAGAAGTAGATATTTTGCGCAGTTCGTCTAACTCTGTGTGTACACCTTCTGCTATAGCATTTCCTTTTGCTATAGCTACAGGAGCATCTGCACTTATGGTAGTTCTAATCTTTTCTCTTAGTAGCTCACACCCATGTAGTGTATTCCCCATTTGTTTTAGAGAATCATTACTACTTTTTTGGGCAGTCTCCTTGATTGGAATAATAGCATCTAACGAATCATTTAGGTAGATTAGCTCTCTAGGAGATACCTTACCAGTAGCGATCTTAGAGATTAATCGTTCTAGGTCTGATATCTTCTTTATTTGGGTTTGGAAGAGTGTCAGGAGTTCACTGTTCTCTTTTAGTATCTCTACGATATTATGTCTATCCGTAATCTTTTTAGTGTCCTTAAGAGGTAACGCTAGCCAACGCTTCAGTAGACGACCTCCCATAGGAGATAAGGTCTTATCTATCACGTCTAATAGCGTTATCGCATTTAGGTTAGCACTGTTGTATAGCTCTAAGTTTCTGATCGTAAAACGATCCATCCACACATACGCATCTTCAGCGATACGCTGTATATTAGAGATATGTTCTAGTCTAGTATGCTGTGTCTCTGACAGGTAATATAGTATCGCTCCACAGGCTATCGTTCCTTCTACTAAATCTTCTACCCCAAAACCTTTTAGGGAATTAGTTTTAAAATGAGTGGTCAAAGACTCAAAGGCAAAGTCTGTCTTGAATACCCAGTCATCTAGTAAGAATAGATTATAAGTAGTCCCGTAGTTCTGTAAGAAGTGTGTCTTATTACTCTTCTGTACAAGGATCTCACTAGGAGCAAAGTTCTGTAATAGTTTATCTATATAATCTTGATCTCCTTCAGTAGTCAAAAATTCTCCTGTAGAAACATCTAAGAATGATATACCGATTGTCTTTTTAGCAAAGTGTATTGCACATAAGAAGTTGTTAGATTTAGAATGTAATACTTCATCATTTAGGGCAACACCAGGTGTTACTAATTCAGTAACTCCTCTTTTGACAATAGTTTTAGTTGTTTTAGGGTCTTCTAGCTGGTCACAGATAGCTACTCTTAGTCCAGCTTTGACTAACTTAGGCAGGTATACATTAATCGAGTGATGAGGAAAACCTGCTAATTCTGTTTCACTAGCTGTACCTGCACTTCGTTTGGTTAGTGTAATGCCTAATATTTTAGATGCTCTGACAGCGTCTTCACCGAATGTCTCGTAAAAATCTCCTACGCGAAATAATAGACAAGCATCAGGATACTTGGCTTTTATATCGTTGTATTGTTTCATTAATGGAGTTTCCTTAGGTGCTTTCGCTTTAGCAGTCATAATGTAGTTTTGTGTTTCAAATTACAAATATAACAGATACATTTTATAAACGCTATTTGCTTAATGAACTTCTAAGAGAGTGGTATTCCATAATACCTTTTTAGTCTGCGTATGATCATAGAAGTAAGCACCGTTATAGTCAGACCTATCACACACCCTAAGGTTACTGCTAAGCATCTAAACAGGGGAGTAGCCTCTACTGAGCTAGCAGTATGTGGCTGTACGAGTATAATGATAAGGGCTACTAAGGCTACGCGAGCCATATTTAATATCTTGAATAAATAACAAGTCATAATAGTCAGAAATACACCTAATAGACTGATGAGAAAATCAGGATTAGGATGAATCTCTAAACAGACTAAGCCGACAGCAGACCCTACTAGATTTGACTTAAATCGTTCTACAGATAGCTTTTTAGAATTCTGACCTTCTGGTGAGATAACTAGCATAATAGAGATTAAAGTCCACAGGATTTCATAGTTAGGATATTTTAAGAATAGTAGATATCCGATATAAAACCCGATAAAGCATCTGGTTGTATAGATAATGACTGGGGATGTTATAATTCTAGTTATGAGAGTTCTTACCATAGATTTTTTTTGAGTGTGCAAAGGTAGGAACTCTCATTCGATATTGCAATAATATCTTATTTCTGTTTTTTATATAGCTGAAAAGTATGAAATAATGTTAAAAAATAGTAAAAAACAAGATAAAGAAGACTTATGACAATTTAGGTCTGTCTCAAGCTAGAAATTACGAAATACTAGTACATGCAAAAAATATAATAGAGATAATGGATAGTAAGATGGCTAGTATTGGGAATTTCTGAACACAGATTTGTTTAGATTCTAGTAAGGTACAGATAATCGTCGGAAAGATAATCAGCCCTGTCAGAGACAATATCCAAGCTAATTCTATCAGATGTACATACTTAGGGCTTTGAACAAAGTCCGAAATAAGTGAGCCCTGAAGTATAACCACAAAAACTAGATTGTTTAATACGGTGAGCAGAGCCAGTTGGTTTAATACTTTCTTAGTCATGGTGGTGGTGGCTTTGTTGGTTTATAACAAAGTTAGTCAATGTATGAGAAAAATGTAAGGAAGGAGAGAGTAGTTATTGTTTTAAAAGTATAATAATGAGGTTGTTGTATTTGAATAGTGTTACCTTTTTATGATGTGTAATTCTATTGATTAATGGATAATTAGTTAAAAATAAAATCTAGATGAGAGTAATCCATTTGATAAATAGTATTTTTGCTAAAATTTTTAAGTCATGCGTAAATTAGCCAATAGCGAATTGGATCGTAAAAATGTAGAAGAGTTTAAAGCTTCTGAGAAAACACCTATTATTGTAGTTTTAGATGATGTAAGAAGTTTACATAATATTGGGTCTGTGTTCAGAACGTGCGATGCTTTTTTAGTTGAGAAAGTATATCTATGTGGTATCACGGCTACCCCTCCAAATAAAGAAATACACAAAACAGCTCTAGGGGCAACCGAAACTGTAGAGTGGGAATATGCTAAGGATGTAGTAGAGGTAGTGAAGTCATTAAAAGATAGTGGTGTATCTGTACAGTCTGTAGAGCAGGTAGAGAATAGCGTGATGCTAAATGACTTTAAGATATCAGAAGGAACAAAATATGCATTAGTATTCGGTAATGAAGTAAAAGGAGTTAATCAAGAGGTGGTAAACTTAAGTGATGGAGTGATCGAGATACCACAGCTAGGTACGAAGCATTCTTTAAATATCTCTGTAAGTGCAGGGATTGTGATTTGGGACTTATTCCAACAGATGTAATACTGAGACAACAATTATATAGCGAAGAGCTACTTCATACAGGAGTAGCTTTTTTTTATGTCTATATAGCAGCTTGTATTGATCTATAATGCCCTCTAGTGGAGATAATGAGCTATCATGGAGTTATTGGCCTCGTATGGAGAATATACTGTTTATTAACTTGTTGATATATAGTTGTTTGCTTTGGTTTTGACTAGGATCGTTCGGGTAGTACTTGGGTGAAGCTTTGGTTTTGCTCGGATAAAGACCTTTTTACCGAAGAATAGCAAAACTGTATCCGAACAACATCTGTACAAATATTGCATTTCATTGACTTTATAACGTTTATGAGTGAGATACAGCATGGTCATAAGCAACCAAAATAATCAAAATAAGGCAAGGTAACATGTATAATTTAATGATATTATCACGTTATAGTAATGGACTAAATAATATCTTTGAGATAAATAAAAGAGAAGTAATGAAGATATTCGAAATAGGAAATGGACAGACTGTCATAAAAGGACCAAGTCATTATTATAGCTGTAATGATGGGGATAGTACTGTGATACTATACAGAGGCGAGCATGATGATGAACCTCTGATTAGATTTAGTGTCATCTCTTTTAAGAGAGCTGAGGGAGTGACACAGAAAGTGCTTCTTCAAGACTTTAAGGATAAAGCCCGTCAGAAGAATGCAGAGGCTGTGACGTATAAAGGAAAAAGTTATTTCTCTTATGCTAATGAGGATGAAGAGGAGCTATATATGCACATATTCGAAGTGATGTATGGTGATGATATTATTATTGTTTCGTTGACTGTAAATAAGGAGGATAGTGGGAGTGATGAGTTAGCAGTCTATCTAAAAGAAATAGAGGAAATGATCAGAAGTATAGATAGTCTATCATCTCTACAGTTTCCATTACTAGAGCCTAAGTATGATGATGTAGTACGTCTAGAGACAGCATCGGCTAAAATATTAGGGATAGCGGCAGAAGACCTTCAGACTTATCACGAGAGTGGTGATTCTATAACGAAGTTACAGGAAATACTGAATCTAAGAGAGTATGCGGTGAATGATTATGAATACCATCAGGCACTAGGTATCTTGTTCGGAGCATGTTTTCAGTATCAGTACAGTGATTTTCATTGGATAGTGGTACATGATCAGTATGGTAGAGAGTTGGCGTTGCAATATCAAGATTATGCTTTGCAATGTTTTCCGATTTCGATGATTACTAAGCGAATAGAAGATGAGGTAGACATCGATGTAATAGCCTTAATGGAGGATGTGGTACAGCATATAGAGATTGGAATAGAGCGTGATAAAGGGTATACACGACTAGAGTATAATTATTAATAAGAATAATGGTCAAGAGATTGATTCTCTTTTTACCTATGTATAACTGTAACATTTTTAGCGTAATGGCTAATCATTAATTTTAATACATTAAAACGATTAGGATGAACACCAAGATATTATTGCTCGTGCTGATGCTATCTTCTGTTGTATTTGGACAAGAGATACAGAAGTATAAGTTAGATCATTATTTAGACGAGGTTTCTAAAAATAATACAGAAGCAGGTAGTCTCTCTATTTTTAAAAAAGGAGAAGAAGTCTATCATAAAGACTTTGGACATGATAATTTACCTGATACCTCGTCTGATGAGAATAAGATGTATCAGATAGGCTCTGTGACTAAGCTTTATACTGCTGTGATTATATTTAAGTTAATAGAAGAGGGCAAATTAGAATTGACCACTAAGTTATCTGACTTCTACTCTGATATGCCTAATGCTGATCGTATCACGATCAAGAATCTATTAGATCACAGTAGTGGACTAGGTAGCTATGTAGTTAAAAATGGTGAAGTGTGGGTAACAGAGAAAGTGATAGAGCAGGAGATACTTAATCTGATTAAAGAACAAGGAGTGAAGTTTGCTCCTGATACAGATAGAGCATATTCTAATTCGGCTTATTATCTATTGACTAAAATAATAGAGAAGGTGACTGATAAGCCATATCATTTGTTAATCAATCAGTACATCGTGAATCCATTGCAGTTAAAAAGTACATACTCTGCTAAATCTATGCCTATCTATGTGCATAAGCCATATCAGTTTGAACATGGGAGATGGGTAGATATGGTAGATATTAACCCGATGAACATTATAGGTGTGGGAGACTTGACTACGACTACTAAAGAGTTGAATATCTTTATTTATAATTTATTTCAAGGCAAAGTAATTACATCAGCATCTTTAGAATCAATGTTGCCCAAAAAGATAGAAGGTAAATATGGGAGAGGTATAATGCATTTAGTCTATGACGATGTAAGCTTCTATGGACATGGTGGAGATACACTAGGGACGCATACGATGCTAGTATACAATCCTGATGACGAAGTATCTATAGCTTATAGTAGTAACGCTCAGCAGGTACCTAATGAGGTGTTTCTTAGTATTGTGAATATGCTGTATCATAAAGAGTATAAACTTCTGAAAGAAAAGGACTAAAATAGACAAGCTAACGCAATGGTTAGCTTTTTTTATAAGATGGTAATATAACTTTTATGACTACAATAAAAAAGGTATATTTATCTAAGGATCATAAGTAACGTGTATGCAATATATAGATTTAGGAGTAGAGAAGTTAGTATTAGTAATACCTGATGAGTATGATGTAGAGTTAGCAGATTATGGAGGGTTTATCTTGACGAAAGATGGAGTGAGTTATCTGCCTTATATCTCTGTGTATGATATAAAAACAGTAGGGGGAGACGACTTTGACTTCGAGCAGGTGTTAGAGGACTTTACTACTGAAGCGAGTCATATAGAAGTGGAGGTAAAGGAGGTGGGAGATAAGTTCTATTATATGACAGAGCTAGAGATAGAAGATCTATATATCTATGAGTATTCTGTACTGTATAACAATGTACGCTTTGAGCTACAATTATTCATCAGCCAGTCAGATGTAAATTCTGAGTTAGAAAGAGATTATCTAGAAGAGGTAGTACAGATGATAGAGTACGTAGGGATAGTCCTTAATGAAGAACACAGTAGTCAAACACTGACTCCTGAAGAACTCGAGTTTATAGAGTCTAGCGTAAGCACACTCTTAGGAGCAAATAAATATGAGCTAAAACCAGTATTTGATTCTGGTAAAGCGTTAGACATCCTGCAGTGGTTATTCGATGAGCAGTGCTTTGATCTAAAGGATAAAGAATATCTAGGTAAGTTAGGGTTGTTATTTGGGGCATTACTTCGCTATTATTATATCGATTTTGAATGGGTAGGTGTAGAAGGTGATCTTGGCTACGAGTACGCTTTACAGTATAAGGATACAGAGGTTATTATTTTTCCGATTAGTCTAGTAGTCTCTCGATTAGAAGCAGGAGAACATATCCAAATAGCACGTTTATTAGATAAAATATTTCAATCTGTAGAAGATCAGTTCGAGAATGAATAAATGTAGCTAGATACGTTCTTAATTTAGGTTAAGTGTATGAGGGTGTTAGAGGTTATAAATTTGTCTCATACAAAACGCTACTGATAAGACAGTGGTTATAACCTTAAAAAATAGAATTATTATGACAAATACAGTTTGGAATATCGACCCTACACATTCAGAAATAGGATTTAAAGTAAAACACATGATGTTTACGAATGTATCAGGTAAGTTTAATGACTTCACATCGACAATTAAGAATGTAGATGCAGCATTCGAAACTTCAGAAATATCATTTACAGCGAAGGTAGCTTCTATAGATACAAATAATGCAGATAGAGATACTCACCTAAAAAGTGCGGATTTCTTCGAAACAGAGCTTTATCAAGATATCGTGTTTACTTCTACTTCTATTCAGAAAAAAACAGACAACTACTATGTAGTAACTGGTATGCTAACAATAAAAGGAGTGACGAAAGAGGTAGCATTTAATACAGAATATAGTGGAGTACTAGTAGACCCATGGGGAAATACTAAGATAGGACTGTCTCTAGAGTCTAAGATTAACCGTAAAGAGTTTGGACTGACTTGGAATGCTGGTTTAGAAACAGGTGGAGTGTTAGTAGGAGAGGATATTAAGTTATTCGCTGAAGTGCAGTTCGCTAAGGCTTAATGATGTCTTCATAGATGTAAATTTTTAATATACAAGCGCGAAAGCCTTCAAAGGATCCCTTTGAAGGCTTTTTTTATAGTTAGAAACTGCTTAGTTTCATATATCCTAGTTCTATGTGATCTTCTGTTAGAGGTTCTATAGAAGGAGTTATTTTGATAGCGTACTGCTGTTTTAAATCTTCATTTAAGATTTCGTCCATCTCATAGATATCATCTACATCTAGACCATACTTATTATCTACGTGACTATATCCTCTCGGAGGCAGGTTATACTCTTCATAGAAGTCTGTACTCTTTACATACTGGATGGCTTCTTTCTGACTATTAGCGACTACTAGACACGTCTGGTGGAATTCGTCAAAAATACCTGGTTTATATCCACCTAGGTTGATAAAGAATAGCTTTAGACCATTAGGTTGGTACGTTTCTCTAGAGACTACTTCTATGCGATGACGTTGTACAGATGTTACTTCTCTCCATGCATCTACGTGTAGTTTAGGCCCTGCTTCTGGCCAAAAGTCAACTATCTGTGGGATGAGGTCTTTCATCTGTGTACCTATGCCGAAGTAGATATCATGCTGTTCTATATGACGTCCTGGAGGAGTGACTCCTAGCATGGTCATAAATAGTTTATTCGTCATGTTTCACTAATTTATGTTGGATCTTATCTAAGATGTAGATATAGTCTTCTTGATTAGCTACGAAGTCTAAGTCTGATATATCGATGATCAATACTTTGTCTGCAGGCATTGTCTTGATATAGTTAAAATAGCCTTGGTTCACTTGATCTAAGTAAGTACCTGGTATTTCACTTTCGTAAGAACGACCACGTTTCTGTATATTTTCTAATAAGCGATCTGTGTTCTGGTATAGGTATACATATAGATCAGGCTTAGGAGTCTCTTTATACATAATCTCAAATATCTGCTGATACAGCTTGAACTCGTCTTCTTCTAAAGTAATCTGAGCAAAGATGATAGACTTGTAGATATAATAATCAGCAATGATAAACTCTTTAAAAAGGTCAAACTGTGCTAAGTCATCCGATAGCTGTGAGTATCTGTCTGCTAAGAATGACATCTCTAATGGAAATGCATATCTAGTAGCATCTTTATAAAACTTAGGCAAGAAAGGGTTGTCCGCAAAACCTTCTAGAATATTCTTTGCATTAAAGTCTTCTGATATACGATTAGTTAAGGTAGTCTTACCAGCACCTATATTTCCTTCTATGGCGATAAAGTTTACATGAGTAAAGCCATATTGAAGAATAGGACTTTTTATCTCTCCTACAATCTTAAAAGATGTTTTATCTTTACAGTTATTCAATAATTCTTTGAAACTTTGTTTTAGTATAGGGTGTGCCCATTCTAAGTTTAGATCTGCGCATGGCTGTAGTACGAACTGTCTGTCTTGCATCAAGGGATGAGGTACAGATAGATTGTCAGTATTATACACTTCTTGGTTAAAAGAGATAATATCGATATCTATCAGTCTAGCACTATACCCTACTGTGTGCTGTGGACGTATTCTGCCTAGTATTTGTTCTATTTCGAGTACCTTTAGAATGACTGTTTCAGCCTTTAGCGTACTGTGTAATAATACAGCACAATTAAAGAAAGGATCGCTCTCAAAACCCCAAGCAGGAAATTCGTAAATAGGTGATATTTTAATGACTGTACCAATATGCTTGTTAATCAGCTCGATAGATTTCTCTATGTTAGATAATTTATCTCCTTGATTAGAACCTATTGATAATACTATTTGATTTTGCGTAAACATGGGGCAAAGTAAATAAAAGAAAATTGAATAATCGTTACTTTTGTATCAGTTAATAATGCAAATTTACGGGTATAATCTGTAACTTTTTTTATAATTTGAATACTAATAAGATAAATTGTTTTTAATATGAGGTTTTTAAGAAATGTTTTAGCTACGATAGTAGGTCTGTTTATATTCTTCGGAATATTATTTTTTGGACTGATGATCATTGGCGTAGCTATGGGAAGTAGTTCTGATACTGTTACGGTAAAAGATAGTTCAGTTATTAATTTAGATTTATCTAGTGTGAAATATGACTATGCAGGTAAATATAATATGAAAGAATTCGGCTTTAGAGAAGCTGGGAAAGATGGTGTGTCTGACGTACTAGCGGCTATAGAGTATGCAAAGACAGATGATCGTATTAAAGGAATCTCTATTCTGAATAATAACTCTATGCTAGGAGTAGTACAGAAACGCGAGATTAGAAATAAACTGGAAGAGTTTAAAGCAACAGGTAAGTTCGTATTGGCTTATGCTAATGTATATTCACAAGGAGAATATTATTTAAACTCTATCGCAGATACTATTTATGTTAACCCGGTAGGAGGGTTAGACTTTAAGGGATTGTCTACAGAGATTCTTTACTTAAAAGGATTACAAGACAAAACGGGAGTACAAATGGAAGTAATGAGACACGGTAAATATAAAAGTGCTGTAGAACCATTCTTACAAGAACATATGAGTGAGGCGAATAGAGAGCAGACAACAGTGTTCTTAAAGTCTATTTGGGAAACATTAGTTAACGATATCTCTAAGAGCAGAAAGATATCTGTAGATAGCTTAAATATGATAGCAAATAATCTAGGAGCTAGAACACCTAAATTAGCTTTAAAAACAAGATTAGTGGATAAAGTAGCTTATGAGGATGAGTATCATGCAGCTATCAAACATGAATTAGGTGTAGAAGGAGATAAAGATTATAATAGCGTAGATATCTTAGATTACGTTAAAGATGTGATTGTAAAAAATAGTGCAAAGACAGCTAAGGACCGTATTGCGGTAATCTATGCACAAGGGGAGATTAGAGATGGAGAAGGTAGCGTAAGCTATATCGGTGAAGGATCTATCAATCGTGCTTTAAAAGCAGCAAGAAAAGATGATAAAATAAAAGCTATCGTACTAAGAGTAAATAGCCCTGGTGGTAGTGCTCTGACTTCTGAGTTAATCTGGAGAGAGATAGAGTTGACTAAAAAAGTGAAGCCAGTGATTGTTTCTATGGGAGATGTAGCTGCATCTGGAGGGTATTATATCTCTAGTAATGCAGATAGAATCTTTGCAGATCCAGGCACGATTACAGGTTCTATAGGGGTATTCGGTATGGTTCCGAACTTTAAAGCATTAGCTACAAAGTATGGAGTAAATGCAGAACAAGTGAAGACACATGATAATGCGGCTAACTATAGTCCGTTTAGAGATGTTGATCCAGGCTTTAGAATGATGGTGACAGAAGGGATAGAGGATATATACACTACATTCGTTCAGAGAGTAGCTGATGGAAGAAAGATGACAGTAGAACAGGTAAATGAATTAGCTCAAGGTAGAGTGTGGACTGGAAAGGATGCACTAGAAAATAAACTAGTAGATGAATTAGGTGGATTAGATACAGCTATCGCTTATGCTGCTAAAAAGGTAGAGATAGACGACTATAAAGTAGTAAACTACCCAGAGTATAAAATGAAGTTCGAAGATATGCTTAGAGGGTATTTAGGTGCTTCTGTGTTTAAATCAGAAGAAGAGTTAATCAAAGAAAAGATAGGTGAAGCTAACTATGAAATGATAGAGAGACTTAACTATTTCAACAATATGAGAGGTGTACAAGCAATATTGCCTTTTGAAGTAAAAATAGAATAGTTATAAGAGAATGTTTAGTCAGATTTATGCTTTAGTTAAAGAAGGCATAAATTGATTAATATCGAATAAAGAGTTATCCTTTTAAACTAGGGATAACTCTTTTTTTTTGTTATTTTGTAATAAAATGAAAAGTTATGAATAAAAAGGTTTTAAAGTGGACAGGAGGTTTAGTGTTGGGATTGTTTATCTTACTAATGCTAACGCCTATTTTGTTTAAGGGAAAAATACAGGATTTAGTACTTAAAACGATTAATGACAATTTAAATGCGAAGGTGACATTCGAGAAAGTAGACCTGAGCTTTATACGTAACTTTCCTAAGGCAACAGTAGTGATTAAGGATTTGGCTGTTGTGAATAAAGAACCATTTGCAGGAGATACCTTAGTATCTGCAAAAATGATAGGACTAAAGATGTCTATTATGGAGTTGTTCAATGGAGCTGATAAGCCTATGAGTATAGAAGATATCTTGGTAGAGAATGCTAAAGTTAACGTGATAGTGAATGAACAAGGAGTAGCTAACTATGATATAGCATTAAAAAAGGAGGAAGAAGAGAAAGAGGATTCTTCAGATAAAGATCCGTTCTCTTTAGCTTTAAATCATTATAAGATAGACAATCTAAGCCTAACGTATAAAGATTTAGGGAGTAAGATGATGTTTACTATTAACGAGTTCTATCACCAAGGGACAGGTAATCTATCAGATGATGTACTAGATTTAGATACAGAATCTAAAGCAAAAGTTTCGTTTGTAATGGATGGTACAAAGTTTTTGAATGAGGTCAACTTATCATTGAAAGCTTTAATCGGAATGGATATGACGAAACAATTGTATTCGTTTAAAGAGAATAAAGCATTGATTAATCAGTTGCCATTAGCATTTGATGGTTCAGTTCAGTTATTAGATGAAGGACAGCAGTTTGACTTGAGTTTTGCTACTCCTGATTCGGACTTTAAAAACTTCTTAGGATTAATACCAGAAGCTTATGCGGGTAATCTAAAAGGGGTGACTACATCAGGTGATTTTAAAGTAGAAGGAAAGGTAAAAGGTAAAATGACAGAAACGACTATTCCTACACTAGCTATTCACATGAATGCAAAAAATGCTTCTTTTAAGTACCCAGATCTTCCTAAAACAGTACAAAATATTCTATTAGATGTTAATGTGATGAATGAGACAGGGATAATGAAAGATCTGTATGTAGATATTAACCAATTGTCATTTAAGATAGATCAAGATGTATTCAATGCGAAAGCGAAGATTAAGAACATTAGTGAGAATGCGTTAGTAGATGCAAATTTTGATGGGATTATTAATTTAGCAAATGTATCTAAAGCATATCCTGTGAAACTAGATACACCACTGACAGGGATATTAAAAGCGAAAGTAGCTACTAATTTTGATATGAACTCTGTAGAGAAAGAACAATATCAAAACATAAAAAACAGTGGTAGTGTATCTTTGACAGGCTTTAATTTTAGTACAGATGCGATGGCTAAGCCAATGCAGATACAAGAGGCAGCTCTTACTTTTAATACAAGTAATGTTACGCTAAATAAGCTTGCTATAAAAACGGGTACTTCAGATTTAAATGCAGACGGAAGATTAGATAACCTATATGGTTTCTTATTTAAGAAACAGACCTTAAAAGGGAACTTTAATTTAAACTCTAATAATTTTGTATTAGCTGATTTATTAAAAGAAGACACTTCTAAAGTAGAAGATAAGAAAGAGAAATCAACTACGACAAAAGCATCTGATCCATTAAAGATTCCAGGGTTCTTAGATTGTACAATTAATGCAAATGCAAAGACGGTAGTATACGATGACCTAACACTTAAGAATGTAAAAGGAACATTAGTGATTAAAGATGAAGCTGCACGTCTTCAGAATATGTCAACAGATCTTTTTGGTGGAAAAATAGCATTCGGAGGGAATGTATCTACAAAAGAAGCTGTACCAACTTTTGATATGAACTTAGGACTGCAAAGTTTAGATATCAAACAGACTTTTACTGATCTAGGATTTTTAAAGGCTGTAGCACCTATTGCTAATGTAATGTTAGGAAAAGTAAATGCAGCTGTAGTGATGAAAGGGAAGTTAAATGCTGCAGATTTATCACCAGATTTAAATACAATGTCAGGTGATATAAAAGGTGATTTAGCGAATGCTAGTATTAATGCTCAGAATTCTAAACTATTATCTTCATTAGATGGAGCGTTGAACTTCATTGATTTGAAGAATCTAGATTTGAGTAATAAAAAGATGCATATTGTTTTTAATAATGGACGTGTACAGTTTAAACCTTTTGATATAAAAACAAAAGACTTAGCAGTGACTGTATCAGGAGAGCATGGTTTTGATCAAAGTCTTAATTATGCTTTGGACTTTAAATTACCAGCTAAATTGTTAGGTAATGATGTCGCTAATGCACTAACAGCTTTAGGACCTAAATCTAGTAATAAGTTTGATGCAATACCTGTGAAAGTAGGAGTGACCGGTGACTTTACCAACCCAAAGGTGTCTGCTAATATGGCTGATGTAGTAAAGAATATTACAAATGAAATCTTAGAAGAACAGAAGAATCAATTAGTAGGAAAAGGTAAAGATGCACTACTAGATATCTTAGGAGGTAAAAAGGAAAACAATACTTCAAATGAAGAGGATTCAACAAAGAAAAAGGAAACTGAAGAAACAGTCAATAAAATTTGCGAAGGCTTAAAAGGGCTGTTCGGTAAAAAGAAAAAGACCGAAGAAACAGAATAGCATAAAATAAACGAGCTCCATTATGGAGCTCGTTTATTTTATGTATGTATTAAATGATTTCGATATTAACCATATATCCTTCATAAGTACGAATATTAAATACAGTACCATCTTCGAATAGTAAATATTGTCCTTTGACACCTTTTAACTTACCTTCATAAGAAGGAGTTTTGTCGAGGTTAAGACTTTTTATCTTTGTAGGGAATTGTATGACAGGGTAATCTAGATTAAAGATAGAAGAGTCAGTTTGATCAAAGTAAGGTCTTACTTCTTCTGGTAGTTTCTCTTTTAGAGAATTTCTTATTTCTTCTAAGTTTGTTTCTAGTACTTCATTCTGTAGCATCTTTCTCCAATTCGTTTTGTCTGTAAACATATCTTTTAGAGCTACCTCAGTGATTCCTGCTAAGTATCTATTAGGCACTTCTACTATCTCTATTGCTTTAGAAGCCCCCTGATCTATCCACCTAGTAGGTACTTGTGTTTTTCTAGTTACCCCTACTTTTACATCACTAGCTACAGCTAGATATACGATATGAGGCTGTATCTGTACCTTTGTTTCATACTCTAGGTCTCTATCTTCTATCCCTAGGTGAGCTGTACTTAACTCAGGCCTCATGATCCAATCACCTACTTGTGCACTAGAGTAAAAACACTCATAACAAAAACCTTGTCTAAATATCTTTTTGTGCTGTCCACAGTTTAAACATTCATATCCTGTAAACTCAATCTTTATGTTTCTGTCAAGAATCTGATTTATATTGATGAAGTTACTTTTAAATACTAAATAGTATTCAATAGGGGTGTTAAATTCCGTCTGCATTTTGTTTAAAACTCCTTCGTATTGCATAGATAAAATTGTTATTTTTGGGTAAGTTGTAAAAGTACGAAAAAACATTTACGACTGTAATTACTAACTTTTCATAATGAAAAGATTAGATACTTGACTAATTAATAAGATATGGCATTCACAATTATTAATTCTATCGCTTCTTGGATATTGAAGAAGAGAATTCACCAGATAGATCTATTTAGAAAATACCCAAATGAAGTACAAAATGACTTGTTTTTGAATTTAATGAAGACAAATGAAAAGACAATCTTAGGAAAGCAGTTTGGCTACGATAGTATTAAGAGCTATGGAGATTTCGCAGAGAGAGTGCCTTTATTTAAGTACGAGGAGTTCGAACCTTATATAGAACGTGCACGCCAAGGAGAGAATAATATCTTTTGGCCAGAGCCTATCCGTTGGTTTGCTAAGTCAAGTGGAACTACCAATGCAAAGAGTAAGTTTATACCTGTGAGTAATGAAGCATTAGAGAATTGTCATTATAAAGCAGCAAAAGACTTACTGTGTTTATATTTAAATAACAATGAAGATTCCCAGTTATTTACTGGGAAGAGTTTAAGGTTAGGAGGAAGTAAACAACTTTATGAAGATAAGAATACTTTCTTTGGAGATCTATCGGCTATCTTAATTGATAATATGCCTTTTTGGGCAGAGTTAAGTAGTACTCCTAGTAATAAGACATCACTGATGTCTGAATGGGAGAGTAAGATGAATGCGATTATTAAGGAAGTAAGGAATGAGAATGTAACTAGTTTTGCAGGAGTACCTTCATGGATGTTAGTGTTGTTAAACCGCATTATACAAGAGACAGGTAGGGGAGATTTATTAGAACTATGGCCTAATGCTGAGGTGTATTTCCACGGAGGAGTTAGTTTTGAGCCTTATAAGGATCAATATAAAAAGCTACTACCTAGTGATCGATTTAGATATTATGAGATCTATAATGCTTCTGAAGGTTTCTTTGCTATTCAAGATCAGAATGACTGTAATGAACTATTATTAATGTTAGATTACGGAATATTCTATGAGTTTATTCCGATGGATACTTTCGGAACTTCTAATCAAAAGATAATTCCATTATCAGAAGTAGAGATAGGTAAGAATTATGCACTAGTGATCACTACTAATGCAGGATTAGTAAGATACTTAATCGGAGATACAGTGCGCTTTACTAGTCTATTACCTTACCGTATTAAAATAACAGGACGTACTAAACATTTTATCAATGTATTCGGTGAAGAACTGATGATAGAGAATACAGACCGAGCGCTAGCAAAGACCTGTGTTGAATTTAATGCTGAGGTAGCTGAGTACACGGTAGCACCTATATTTATGGAAGGAAAAGAGAAAGGTGCTCACGAATGGGTAGTAGAGTTCAGTAAAGCTCCTGATAATTTACAATTGTTCAGTGAAGTACTAGATAAGAATCTACAAGCTCTCAACTCAGATTATGAGGCGAAGCGTACGAATAATATGACTTTAAATCCATTAGTGTTACACAGTGCTCGTAAAAATCTATTCTATGATTGGCTAAAGAATAACAATAAACTTGGAGGACAACATAAGGTACCACGTTTATCTAATGAACGTATATTATTAGAAGAACTGCTATCAATGCAACGTATATTAGTATAATCTACTAGAATTAAATCTATATCAAAGCATTCATTTTAATGGATGCTTTTTTTATATCTAGTTATTAGTGCTTTAAAAGAATTGATTGTAATTAACTGTAATACAGTATTGTATTTAAGTTGAGGTAAATATTGGGTTAGAAAAGTATGGATATAAAAAAACCCTGCCTAGCAGGGTCTTTTTTATGAACAGTTTTGCTAAAATTATTTAGCAGCTTCTTCTGTAGCTGGAGCTTCCTCAGTAGCTGGAGCTTCTTCTGTAGCTGGAGCCTCTTCTGTAGCTTCTGGAGCAACTTCTTCAGTAGCTGGAGCTTCCTCAGTTACTACTTCTTCAGTTGTTGTTTCTTCTACAGCTGGTTCTTTTGCAGTTTCTTTACAAGAAACGAAAGATACTCCCATCATTGCTACTAAAGCGATGCTTAATGCGATTTTTTTCATCTTACTAAATTATAAAAGTTAATTATTAATTCGTGACAAATATATGAATTTTTTGGTTCGCAAAACTTTTTTTGAATATTTTTTTTTATTCAATAAGTAATTGTAAACCAATGTTTTAATTACTTGTTTTTCTTAGGTTCTACTAATTTCATCTCCTCAATTAGATGTTTTGCATCCGCAAACTTATCTATAATGAATAAAATGTATCTAGCATCTACCATAATGTTACGACAAATAGATGGATCATAGTAAATATCACTCATCGTTCCTTCCCAAACACGGTCAAAGTTTAACCCTATTAGATTACCCTCTGCATCGATAGCTGGACTTCCAGAGTTTCCTCCAGTTGTATGGTTAGTAGCGATGAAGTTCACAGGTAATTTACCATTATCTGCATACTGTCCGTAGTCTTTCTTATTATATAGATCTACTAATTTTGCAGGTACGTCGAATTCATAGTCACCAGGTACATATTTCTCCATAATACCTTCTAAATGAGTTACAGGTTCGTAGTACGTAGCGTCTTTAGGGAAGTACCCATCTACTTTACCATAAGTAACACGTAGTGTACTATTAGCATCAGGGAATATTCTAGCATCAGGATATAAGTCTAACTGAGCTTTCATAAACGTACGTTGTAAAGCTGCTATTTCTCTTTCTAATTCTTCGTATTTAGGTAATACATTTTGAATATAGTTTTCGATTAGTGCTTTAGCAAAAGCGTATCCTTTATCGTTATTGATATTTTTTACTACTTGATCAGCATTACCTTTTAATAATTCTTGTAATCCTGCATAAGTAGTTAATTTACTATTCGCATAGATATCTTTAGTGATAGCTGAGATGTTAGCTCCATTTAATTCTTTAGGTAAGAATTGTTTAGGTGCATCTTTTGCATACATTTCTACGATAGCCTCGAATACTTTCTCGTCAACTGCTTTGCTGTAGTTTTTGTAGAACTTGTCTTGCCCTTTGATTAAGTTCTCACGTCTGCTGTTGAATGCTTGTTCGTTAGACGCATAAGTCTCTAAAGCATATACTCTCCAAGCCGCAGCTAGAAGTTCAGCATTGCGTTGTACTACTTCAGCGAAGTAATCTTTACTAATAGCATAAGGTTTTATATCTCCATAAAGTTTCTCAAACTTAGCAGGGATATCAGCATAAGCTTTAGTGTTTTTATTTTTCTTAGCTCTTGCGATGAAGTCTTTTTCGAAGTCTTGTTTCGCTTGTACAGCGTTAGTCTTTTTTAGACCTTGGCTTTCTCCGATCCATTTTTTCCAATAGTTAGCTGTGCTAGCATATTTAGAAGCATATTGAATCTTGATTGCTGGGTTTGCACGCATAAACTCATCAGTGATCTTAAGTGCTTTATCACGGATACCGATTCTTACAGGGTTTAGATCGTTTACGATTTGTTCTACTGCATAAGATGGTAAGTACTCCTGTGTTCTACCTGGGTAACCAAATACCATAGTGAAGTCACCTTCTTCTACACCACTAAGAGAGATAGGGAAGAAGTGCTTAGGACGGTAAGGTACATTATCTTTTGAGTATGCAGCTGGTTTATTGTCTTTGTCAGCATATATTCTGAATAGTGCGAAGTCACCTGTGTGACGTGGCCATACCCAGTTATCTGTATCAGAACCAAATTTACCAATAGATGATGGTGGTGCACCTACTAGACGTACATCTTTAAAAGTCTCTGTTACGAATAAGATATATTGATTTCCTTCATAAAAAGATTTAATCTTATTGTCTTGCCATTTTTCTTTAGGGAATTTAGCTACAGTTGTAGTAATGTTCTTTTGGATCTTAGCTTGTTTTTCTATTTCAGAATCTTTAGCTACGATACCAGCCATTACTTCTTTAGTAACATCCTCTATGCGAACGATGAAAGTAACTTCTAAGTTTTCGTTAGGTAGCTCTTGAGCCATAGATTTAGCCCAGAACCCGTTAGCTAAGTAATCATTCTCTACAGAAGAGTGTGCTTGGATCTGTCCATATCCACAGTGGTGATTAGTTAGTAAAAGACCTTGAGAAGAAATAACTTCAGAAGTACACCCACCATTGAAGTGAGGTACTGCATCTTTCATACTAGACTGGTTCACATCGTAGATATCTTCGATAGACATCTTCATTCCAAGGCTTTTCATTTCTGTTTCATTCATTCCCTTTAGCAGAGAAGGAATCCACATCCCACCTTGTTGTGCATAGATAGGTAAAGCTACCAATACTACAAGTGCCTTAAATAGATTTTTAATCTTTTTATTCATAAAAGTGTTAGTTAGAATTGAATTCGCTGGCAAGATACAATATTACATGGGAACGCTAAAATCGAAATATGTTAATACGTGATAGTACTGTTGGAGTATAATGATTCGTAGTTTTAGTTTTATAAGAAAGTAATCTGTCTGTACCGATTCCGTTTATTCAGCCTAGATAGCGGACTTACTACGCACTCATAACAGACTCACTATGGACTCATTCCTATTGAAACTCATTATAAGCACCTATGTGATAGAATGTAAGTAAGGAGTGGAGTTACCTTATCTTATAGATAGAGAGGTGTGTTTAGAGGGATAGGTAAGATAACTATACTACTATGTATATATAAGGAGTAGAATGTGTAGTGATGTATCTAAGTGTTGCTGGAATTATGTCTATATAGCACCATTTTGGCATGAGGCTGTACCCTGTCCTGTGTTAGGTGTTATCTTTTCAAAAAAGTAGTTTCTAATGCGAAAAAAAGGTGTGCGAGAACGCAAAAAAGAGAATTAGTGTATTGAAAAAATCATAATTAGTGATTGTGGTGTTGCAGTAATCAATATTTTGTCTTATATTGGTACATCGGGATTAAAATCCGATCAAGTAGACTTTTTATATAAAAGTTCACGACTAGTATAATTATTAATTCATATAAAAAAGGTAAGTAACCACTTTGATTACTTACCTTTTTACTTTTAGTGTATATGCTTCATTATTTTTTCTGTAGCATTCTTATTTTTAAGGATAAAATGATTGCTTGTTTTACCTAATTCGATTCTTTTAGCATCATTATATAATAATTCATCAAAGATTTGGTCTAATTCTGATTGTGAATTTACTACTATACAGCTACCTAATGTTATCAAATCCTTAGCTTCTTGGAACTTTTTATAATTTGGACCTATAATAACAGGCACTCCATAGGTAGCGGCCTCTAGGATATTATGTATACCTGCCCCAAAACCTCCTCCTATATAGGCAATATCTGCATAACTATAAGCTTTAGTCAATATAGAGTAGGCATCTATAATATAGACAGTGTACTGGCTAAGATCTTTCTCTTGATGTTGGCTATGCAGTACAGTTGGTTTCTTTAAGCTTTGAACGAGATTATTTATCTGATCCTTTTTGATATTATGTGGCGCAAAGATAAACTTGATAGAACTATCTTGTGTATTGTTGATATAATTGGTTAGAATCTTTTCATCTTCTGGCCATGAACTACCAATGACGATAGTCTTCGCCATTTTATTTAAGGTAAAGGCTTCTAGAAATGCCAATTCATTGTGCTGTTCTAATATCTGAGATACTCTATCGAATCTCGTATCACCTACTATCTCTACATTGTTATACTGCAATTGATTTAGAAGTGTCTTAGATACTTCATTCTGAACAAAGAAGTATGTAAATGCCTTTAATGCTGTTCTGTAGAATCCTCCATACCATTTAAAGAACACTTGATCTGGTCTTAGTATCCCTGACACTAAATAGGTAGGGATGTTCTGTTGGCGCAATTGGTTTAAATAATTAGGCCAATATTCATATTTCACAAAGAATACTTGTTCTGGGTGGCACAAGGCTAAGAACTTTTTAGCATTCGCTAGTGTGTCCATAGGTAAGTATAATGTGGCGTCAGCGATAGTATTGTTTTTCTTCACTTCATATCCAGAAGGAGAGAAGAAGGTAAGTACTATCTTATGCGTAGGGTACTTCTGTTTTAGCTGCTCCATGACAGGAAGCCCTTGTTCGTATTCGCCTAACGAAGCTACATGTATCCAAAACACTTTATCAGTAGGAAGTATATTGTCTTTTAAGATTCGAAAAGATTGTTTTCTCCCTGCAACGAATAAGCCTAACTTTTTGTTGAATAGAGCGATAATACGGATGAAGAATATAGAAATATAGGTCAGTATATTATATAGGAAAAACATAGGTAAATCTTTATTGAGCGAAATTACGTTTCTTTTGATAAAGTTTGAGCTTTGGCACAAAGAATTTATTATTTTTGTAGTGATAACTAATATCGAAATTAAGTGCTATTTATATAGGTAACTTGTTGGTAATTATATGAATAGTTCAAAAGATATAAAAGACAATTAGAATGAAAAAAATTCAAATGGTTGACTTGAAAGGTCAATATGAAGGAATTAAAGAAGAAGTGAATCAATCGATTCAAGAAATATTAGAATCTTCTGCTTTTATCAACGGACCACAAGTACACGCATTTCAGGCAAACTTAGAGCAATATTTAGGAGTTAAACACGTGATACCATGTGCTAACGGAACTGATGCTCTTCAGATCGCTATGATGGGATTAGGTTTAAAACCAGGTGATGAAGTAATCACAGCTGACTTTACTTTTGCAGCTACTGTAGAGGTAATCGCTTTATTACAATTAACTCCTGTATTAGTAGATGTATGTCCTGATACATTCAATATTTCTATAGAAGCAATCGAGAAAGCTATTACTCCTAAAACTAAAGCTATCGTACCAGTACACTTATTCGGACAGTCTGCTGATATGGATGCTATCATGAAGTTAGCTGAGAAACATAACTTATATGTGATCGAAGATAACGCACAAGGTATCGGAGCAGATTATACTTATCCTGA
Organism: Myroides odoratimimus; assembly: GCF_038039805.1. Taxonomy (GTDB): domain Bacteria; phylum Bacteroidota; class Bacteroidia; order Flavobacteriales; family Flavobacteriaceae; genus Flavobacterium; species Flavobacterium odoratimimum_B. Next base: position 8,328 of record NZ_JBBPHK010000028.1, on the reverse strand, counting down.
TGGAAAAGTGGTAAAAACAGGTGCTATCGGACATATAGCTGCTACTTCATTCTTCCCATCTAAAAACTTAGGATGTTATGGTGATGGTGGAGCTATCTTCACTAACGATGATGCATTAGCACATACGTTAAGAGGAATAGTGAATCACGGTATGTATGAGCGTTATCACCACGATGTAGTAGGAGTAAACTCTCGTCTAGATAGTATCCAAGCTGCTGTGTTAAATGCTAAGTTACCTAATCTAGATGCTTATAACGTAGCTAGACGTACTGCTGCTCAGATGTACTCTGCTGCTTTAGCTAATCATCCTAATATCGTTACTCCTGTAGTAGTAGGAGATGAGAATAGCCACGTGTTCCACCAGTATACATTGCGTATCGTGAATGCTGATAGAAATGCATTATTAGCACACTTACAAGGCAAAGGTATCCCATGTGCTATCTATTACCCAATACCATTACACAATCAGAAAGCATATTTAGATCCTCGTTATAATGAGGCTGATTTCCCAGTGACTAATCAGTTGGTAAAAGAAGTTCTTTCTCTACCTATGCACACTGAGTTAGACGAAGAGCAAATCAAGTTTATAACAGATGAGATTAAGGCATTCTTAGGATAGTCTTATAGTACTATAAAACGAAAGCAGACCCGATAGGGTCTGCTTTTTTTATGTATAGATGTTATTCTTTTGTCGTAGATATTAGCGTGAACGAAACAAGTGCACATGCTACTAATGAGAGTGCTACGATGCTCATAGAGCCATTATTCAAGCTGTTTAGTAAAATAGATGTCATAAAGGTAAAGGCTAGTTGAGAAGCTCCGAAAAGAGCTGACGCTATACCTGACTCTGCTTTATAGGGTGCTAATGCTAGAGTAGTCGTAGTAGGGAATAGTAGCCCTAATGGCATCACAAAGAAGAAAAGAGGTACTAACTGTATATATATGCTCAAATCTAACTCTATGAATAACCATAGTAGGGAAGCAGCTATAAACTGTGTACTCGCTCCTAGCTTAATAATATTTTTAGGAGACAGCCTTTTTCTCAAAATAGAAGAGGTTAAGAACGACCCTAACATTAGACCACATGAGTTAGCCATGAATACAAAGCTAAAGTGTGTACTCGATAGTCCCCCTACTTCCATTACTAGCACAGGAGAGTTAGAGATGTAGATCATTAGACAGCTATAGGCTATACTTCCGATAATAGTATATCTTATAAACAGTTTGTTTTTAAAGAGCTTAAAATAATTCGTTAGTATTCCTCCTACATTTAGAGTAGGTATTCTATTAGTATAGTCTTCTTTTAGACAGAATACAGTCATACCGATACTCAGTGTAGCAAACAAGGCCATAGTAGTAAATACGTGAGTCCAATCTAGATACTTTAAGACTATATTACCTAATATAGGAGCGATGATGGGAGCTATTCCTCCAATCACGGCTAGTATACTAAATATCTTAAGTGTCTGATCTTTATCAAACCTTTTATTGACAATGGCTCTTGCGATAACTACTCCACCGCTACTACCGAAGGCCTGTAAAAAACGATATAGCCACATGACCTCAATGTTCTTTACAAATACTACGGCTAGAGATGAAAGTATAAAAATAGACAGACATAGTATAATTGGTTTTTTACTACCATACTTATCTGATACAGGTCCCCAAAAGAGTTGCCCTATTGCTAATCCTCCTAAGAATGTAGAGAGTGATATCTGTACTCTATTGATCTCAGTATTTAGATCGTGTGCTATTTTGGGGAATGCAGGAAGGTACATATCTATAGCTAATGGGCCTAATGCAGTAAGGCTCACTAGAGTGAAGATAAGTATCCATTCTTGTGCTGAAAGTTTGTCCACTATATAGGTTTTAAAAAAAAATCCTTGGAAGCGTACAACCAAGGACTTTTGTTATGATATAATTGTTGTATGTTTTACCAATTTGTTATGCAGAGTGAGTTTCTGCCTCTTTATTGATTTTTTTGATTAGTCCAACTAATACTTTACCTGGTCCAACTTCTGTAAATAAAGAAGCTCCATCTGCAATCATTTGTTCTACAGACTGAGTCCATTTTACAGGAGCAGTTAGCTGTAGGATAAGGTTCTTCTTAATCTCTTCAGGATTGCTTACTGCACTAGCAGTTACGTTTTGATACACTGGACAGATAGGAGTATTAAAAGTAGTTGCTTCGATAGCAGCAGCTAGTTCTTCTCTAGCAGGTTCCATCATAGGAGAATGGAATGCTCCACCTACAGGAAGTAATAATGCTCTCTTCGCTCCAGCTTCTTTTAGTGCTTCACAAGCTTTTTCTACAGCTGTAGTTTCACCAGAGATTACTAATTGTCCAGGGCAGTTATAGTTAGCAGCTACTACTACACCATCTATACCAGCACATACTTGCTCTACGATGCTATCTTCTAAACCTAGTACAGCAGCCATAGTAGAAGGCGTGATTTCACATGCTTTTTGCATAGCCATCGCTCTTTGAGAAACTAGTTTAAGTGCATCTTCAAAAGCTAAAGTACCATTAGCTACTAATGCTGAAAATTCTCCTAGTGAGTGCCCAGCTACCATTTCAGGTGTAAAGTTTTCTAATGTTTTAGCTAATACAACTGAGTGTAAGAATACTGCTGGTTGAGTTACTTTAGTTTCTTTTAGTTCTTCAGCTGTACCTTCGAACATGATATCTGTAATTCTAAATCCAAGGATTTCATTTGCTTTTTCGAACATCTCTTTAGCTATAGGTGAGTTTTCGTATAAGTCTTTCCCCATTCCTGTGAATTGAGCTCCTTGACCTGGAAATACGTATGCTTTCATAAGTTTAGTTTTAAATTTTGTAAGGCAAAAATAAGGTATTTTTATTAGTAAACCATATAGACATAAAAAAAGCCATCTGATATACAGATGGCTTCGTTATGATATGTTTTTGTATTATTGGATAACACCTACACGATTATCTTTAATCTTAGCATTGTCTTTTAATACTTTCAGTACTTGCATTTGTGCCATACCTCTAACGCTGTTTTCTATTTTAGCTTTATAGCTAGCATAACCAGCAGGTAATTCAGGAGCTTTAGCTACATTTTTAGTTTGTACCATATATACACCTTGCAAACCGTCGATTAATTTAGAATCCTTGTTTACTGCTGTAGCGAAAGCTGTTCCTACCACTAATGGTTCATTACCAATATTAGTAATAAGTGGAGCTCCTGTACTTACATCAGTTACTGATGCGATAGATGCTTTAGAACTGTTAGATACTTCTTGAATAGTATTTCCAGTCATTTTCTTTCTAATGACAACTGCTTTTTTCTCGTTCATTAAGATTGGTTCAATGATTGATTTCACTTCTTCTACTGGTGCAAGACCTGTATCATTTTTAGAAGTTACTTTCACGATGATATGTCCATCAGCATTGTCAAATCTCTTAATAGCACTTTCTTTAGTCTCTTTATTGAAAGCCCAAGAGATAATACTTCTTTGGTTACCTACTCCTGGTAAGAACTCTTCGAATGGACGAATAGTTACCTCTTTTTGAGCGTTGAAACCTAGTCCTTCAGCTGTAGCGATAAAGTCTTTAGCTGTAGGAGCATCTTGTTCTAGTTGAGTAGCTTTAGTGAATAAGTCATCAGCAGTTACGTCTGATACTTCTATTTTACGAGCTACAGTTGCTAATTTAGCACCTTCTTTTTTATCATTTACTTGGATGATGTGGTATCCAAAGTCAGTTTCTACTAAACCGATAGTTCCAGCAGCATTGTTAAAGATAAAGTTGTCAAAAGGTTTAACCATTTGTCCTCTTGGGATATCTTCGTATTTACCACCGTTGTTTTTAGAACCTGGGTCTTCTGTTTGCATCATTGCTTCCATAGCGAATGAAGAAGGGTTAGCTTTTACTTTAGCTAAAATTTCTTCTGCTTTTGCTTTAGCCTCTTCTTTAGTTCTTGTTGCACCAGGTGCTGCAGAACCTGCAAAACCGATTAAGATATGAGAAGCATCAACTCTCTGACCTGCTTTTTTATCAATCATTCTAGAGATACAGTAGTAATCTCCCATAATATATGGACCGAAAGTTTGACCAGGTTGTAAGTTGAACAATTCTTCTTGGTATTCTAAAGGAAGATCTTTCTTCGCGTAGTATAAACTGTCAAATTTGATATCTGAATTTGTATTTACAAACGTTTCAATATCTTTTACAGTTTTAAAACCAGGGATAGTATCATTCTTTTTAGTTGTAGCATTGTATTGTACAGTAGGTTTTAAATAACCTTCTATTACTTCTTTTACAGCTTCTTTATCAGCAGCAGATGGCTGACTAGGAAGGAAAGCATATTGTAATACACGAGTAGGCTCAGATTTAAATCTGTTAGCATGTTTTTTCATGTAGTCTAATATTTCTGTATTAGAAACAGCAGCCTCTTCATTATTCACAGTAGAATAAGGAACAGTAACATAGTCAAAAGATACTTTGTCATTCTCGTTAGAGTATGCAGCTTTAGCATCAAGATTAGTAGTATAAATACCTCCTTGAACTAATGAGAAATACATTTGCTCTAAACCAACTTTCTCTAATTCTTTTTCATAAGCTAACCACTGGTTCCATTGTTCCTGTCCAGCGTTCTTCATCATAGCAACAAATTGGTTGAATTTGTTGATGTCGAATTGTCCTACTTCATTTTGGAATTCTGGATTGTTAGCGAATGTAGGGTTGTTTTTAACAACGTTTACTAATTGGTCTTTACCAAGTCTTAAACCTAACTTTTCAAATTCGTTAGTAAGTAAAATATTATTTACCTCGCTGTTCCACACCATTACTCCTGCTTGAGTATTACTCATCTGACCTTGTTTCTCAGCCTGAGCTACTTTATGTAGGAATTCTTGAGTATTAATTTCTTCACCATCTACGCTACCAATGTTTCTAGATAGTCCACCTCCCGTGCTTCTTACTACGTCGCCAATAACGAATGCTAATAAAGCAATACCAATTACGGCAATTAACAGAGCGGATTTTTGTCTAATTTTTGATAAAACTGCCATGCTTTTTTGTTATGTGTAATTTTTTTCAGTGAGCGAAAATACAATTATCTATTTAATAATAAAAGGGGTAGTGCTATTATTTTAGTGCTTTCGTTAAGTTTTTATTTAGATTTCAGAATAATTAATTTGTTTTTTTATAATAATTGTTGAAATAGAGTAGATAAGAGAGGATTATTAGTGTAGGCCTAGTAAAAAAAAAGAAAGGCGAGATTATTAATATCTCACCTTTTCTAGTATATTATTTTTTATTATATCCGTCCATCTTTTTTAAGAATTTTCTTCGGAAGAAGAACATGAATATTGCTACTGCCGCTATTAAGAAATTCAACCAAGATCCTGTGTCACCAGCTACTATTTTAGATACACCATCGTATATAAATAATACTGCGATAAATAAGTAGAGGAAAGGTATTATGCGTAATGCTTTCATTTTATTCGTTGTTTTTTACGCTTTCGGCGTAACTGTTAGTTGCTTTTACTTTGCTCATTTTACTGTCAAAGTCTATTCCTATTCCTCTAGTGAAGTTTTCGCTATCAGTAGAGGCTCTGTATTTGCCTTCTGTAAAGAACCATTCGTTTTTTTGATCGTAGTAAAGTTGATCAGAAACAAGCTTCTTACCATCATGTGTTGTTATTACCACATTTCCTTGTAGGTCTATTAGGTCTGTCTTAGTATAACGGATAGCGTAATCGGCTATTACAGTATTTTTATTTTTATCCTTGTCATATATCGTTAAGTGAATTCCATCAGGAAATTCGGTAAAGGGATATTTGACATTGCTGTAATCTAGCATTTTTGGACTTACTAAAATAGCTTTGACTCTTCCTGAATCTATGTATTGACCGCGCATATTCTCTACTTCACTGGCTGGAAAGAAACTTACTTTGTTGAAGTTTTGTATTTCCTTAAAGTTACTTTCACAAGAAAAGAGACTTATCGCGATTGAAAAGAAGAATAATGTACCTAATAATTTAGAAAGTAATTTCATTTGTTAGCTTGCTACAAATTAATCAAAACGACGTTTTTGGAACCAAAGGTCATTTAATGAGAATCCTACATAAACACTGAAATAGTTTTCCTTAACTAATCCGTTGTTTTTAGTTCCTCTACTACCATATTCAAAACCAATATTAAGGTTAGTGAATTTACGGCGTTCTCCAATAGGTAGTCCTACACCAAGATTAACAGCCATATCGTTGATAGCCTTGTCATGTAAGATAAGTCCAGTATTTTCGTATCTGAAACCAGCTCTATATACGACGCGATCTAGGTAACTGCTAAATGAGTTGTATTTAGGAATATAGAATCCCCCAAGAGAGAAACGGTTAGAGTTTTCAAAGTTAGAGATACTCGTTTTATTCCAAGAGTCAGTTAACTTACTTGTTTGTGTAAATGTATATTGACCTCCTATGAACCATTTAAATTCTTTACCAAAACCTAGACCCATGGAAAGAGCTTGAGGATTAGTAATGTTTTTAGAATCATCAATAACTGTTTTTTGATCAGCTATTTGACTTCCTTTAAGAACTTGTAGTTTCGTAAGGTTATCATTTGTCCATTTAGTTTCAGGACTATAAGTCACGTTAGCTTGCCAGTCGTAACCTTTAAACTTACCTGTATATTGTGCTGAGAAATTAAAAGAGAATCCCTTGTAGTCTAATCTTCTTAATTCTCTGGTAATATTCTGAAGAGATGTTCCATCTCCGATATCTGTGATGTTTTCGTATAAATCATTGTTAGTATGACCAAAGTGGTATCCAGCATCAAATCCAACAGCAAAGTTCTTGTTGATTTCATATCCAGCACCTAAAAATACTCTGTTTACTCCACCATCACCTTCATATCTAGAGTTTATCTTTTGTCCTTGCGGATTGGTTCTTTCACCATTGATTTTATAACCAACATTAGAGTAAGGTAATAAACCGAAAACAACACCGAATTTCTTAGCGATAGGTAATCCTACAGCAACGTAGTCTATTGTCTGTCTATTTGCATTTTCTGAACCAGCATCAGTCTTAAAATTATAAGAAGTACCTGTCGCACCTAGTGAGAATGTAGTAAGCTTAAGCTTGCCAAATGAAGCAGGGTTTTTTAAATTTATATGAATACTATCTGCGTAAACATTTGTTCCCCCCATAGCTTTGTATTCATTCGTACCATTGTAATTAACATTACCTACGCCATAATAAGAGTAAGGAGACGCATTGCCTTGTTGAGCTAGAGCAGCTGTACCGCATAGTAAACTCAGGCTAAAGAAGATTTTTTTTATCATTTTCAATTGTGTATTGATATAAATTGTTCAGACTCTCTAGTAGAAAGTTTGAATTAGCAAATATGACATTTTTTAATCTTTTGACCAAAAAAAGTGTATCTCCACCAGTCAAAATTATTTTTAAATCAGGATATAAGGATTTATACTGATTTATGATGCCTTCTATTTCGAGTGTTATACCATTAATTACACCAGAATGAATAGATTGATCAGTTTGGTTTCCGATTAGATAATCTATAGTAACTGGCTCTAATAATGGAAGCTTTGCGGTATAATGATTTAAAGCTTTATAGCGCATACTTAAACCTGGAGAAATAGCTCCACCTAGATATTCATCTTTGTTATTTATAAATTCGTATGTGATACAAGTACCTGTATCAATAACTAAACGATTAGAATTTGGATATAGTATAGTAGCTCCTGCGGCAAGTACCATTCTATCTATACCTAGAGTAGTAGGAGTTGCATATTTATTTATAAAAGGGAAGGGGCTCTTATGACTAATTTCTATTACTTCTGTATTTTCTATTAACCATTTATAAGCTGTAGATTCTAATTTTCCTACAGAAGAGAGTATAACTTTAGGCTTAGGCTGATCTTTTTTTAAAATATTTTTTATTTTTTCTTCTAGTAAATTTATTTCAAAAATTTGAGTTTCTAAAATCGTATCTTTTTCAAAGATAGCTAATTTGGTTCTTGTGTTACCTATATCAATTGCTAGAATCATAGTGTGTTTCTTGTGTGAGACAAAGGTAGTAAATGATTTTTTTTCTAAAAAGTTTTGGAAGAACGAAAATCTGTTCTATATTTGCAACCGCTTAACAGAACAAGATTGTTCAATACTAAAAGCCAATTGGTGCCTTAGCTCAGTTGGTAGAGCAATGGACTGAAAATCCATGTGTCCCTGGTTCGATTCCTGGAGGCACCACTAATTTAGCTTTTAGTTGTTATAGTTTAAAAAAAGGTGCCTTAGCTCAGTTGGTAGAGCAATGGACTGAAAATCCATGTGTCCCTGGTT
>NZ_JBBPHK010000027.1:0-44706 GCF_038039805.1 Myroides odoratimimus | reverse complement strand
ATTATCTTATAGTATAGCCAAGTGTAACCTTTTACTACAGTCTTGCTAAAACTTAGTACGATAAGAGGTTAATTTAGACTACTTCAAATTTTATAATTGCTTTAATTCTATTAAGTAACTATTCCCTAAACATTCTGAGTAATTAAGTGATAAATAGTATAAAAGATAAATATGATTCATTTAATAATTTACTAAACTTATTTTTTTCTAGTATTGTCAAAGAACGAAGTAGAATTCTATGACAGCAAAATTAACGATCCAGAGAATAACATTTTTTCAAAAGGGAAATATATTCCACTTTTTTCCATTTTTTTCCAAAAAAGACCACTTTTTTCTCTTTTAAAAAGCACAATACATTGATTATAAAATATTTAACATGTTTAATAAGAGCATTTCTTCGGAAGGTCTTCGGAAGAATTCAGTATTTGTTCGGAAGGAGGGGCTGTTTTCCGAAGAACTTCCGAAGCCTTTCTAAACTGCTTCCGAACAACGTATATATAAAGTACTGTAATACAGGTGTTTGCTTTAATTTAGTTTAAAAGCGATTAACAAGTGATTTTAATTAGTTTCGAAAGAAAGCTTAATCAGTATCATAACAATATTTATCCCCATTTTTGTTGATATATTTTACTGCAATACGTCTTATAGCGCAATGTAACTGCCAATTTAAGATTCTAATGATTACTAAAAAAAGACCACTTTAATAGTGCATATTTGTAATTGATACTTTTTCAACAATTTAATGTGTTTAAAAAATTAGCGACTCTATAGAAAAAAAAATTAAATATTAATATTAATATAGACATGCCCCAAAACGTGTCTAACTTTTTGGGGCATGTCTATTAGGAGCTTTTAGTAAACTATAGTATATAACTAAAGTGAATTTAAAAAGGCTAGTAAGTCCTCTCTATCTTTCTTATTTAGCTGTTTAAATTTCTCTTTAGAGGATTGTGCTTCACCACCATGCCAAAGTATTGCTTCTGTCAGGTTTTGAGCTCTGCCATCGTGTAGAAATTGGGTGTGACCATTTACTAAATACTGAAAACCAATTCCCCATAAAGGTCTTGTTTTCCATTCTTGACCATTAGCTAAGAAATCTGGACGCCCATCTGCTAGACCTTCTCCCATATCGTGTAAAAGCATATCTGTGTAGGGATAAAAAGTTTGATTAGCTAATGCTTTAATAGGACTATAACCAGTTTTTTGTTTTGGTTTATGGCATTTAGCACAGTCAATTTTTTCAAAAATTTGAGCTCCTTTTCTAACCTCTGTATTATCGTGAAAGCGAGAAGCAGGAACGGCTAAAGTTTGAGTATAAAAAGTAACTGCATCAGCGACATCATTAGATATCTCTAGACCACTATTTTGTCCATCATTACCATTGCTTTGCCCAAAGCCTGTTTCTTGTGGAAATATATAATTAGTTATTCCCATATCATTATTAAAAGCGGCTGTACATTGTTCTAGCAATGAAGCTGTATTCGCTTTCCATCCAAAACGACCAAGTTTTCGTTGTTTAGTTACTACATCGAATACATAATTAGCTTTTCCAAATATCCCATCTTTATTACTATCATTGGCATCTACATCCGCTAAAATATCTTGCTCAGGTATCGCTTCTAATAATCCTAATCCAAAAACAGGAGAACCAATACGAGGTGAGATCAATATATTACTAGGTACGGGGATGTAGGAATCTTTTAAGCTATAATGTGGTTTGCGTAGTATCACTTTGGTTCCATCAGCTAATACTTCAGTAATATCTGAATAAGTAACATTAAACTTAGCTTCTGATTTTACGCCAAAGACTGCTTGATTTTGCACTTGCAAACCAAAACCTGGAACAGGAACAGGGCCACCATTCTCTGCTATACCAGGCAAACTTACACGAAAAAAGAAACCACTTCGCTCATTTAAATCAGATGGAAAGGGAGCTCTTCCATCCTTAGGATGACAAGAGATACACGATGAGTTATTAAATATAGGACCTAATCCTCCATTAATAGGATTAGGAGGAGTGACATATACAAATTCGAAAATCTGATCTCCTGTAAGATGTAGTACTAGGTCTGGAGCAGATAAGTTAGGAGCAGGAGTACCGTACGCATTACTTGTATTTATAAAAACGGTAGTTTCTCCACCTGCTAATCTTCGCTCATTTAATAGAGGAAGTTCTTCATAGCTCGAGGAATCATTACTAGAACAGGAGGTGAATAGTATTATGAGCAAAAGTGGGAGAGAAGAATATTTCATAACTAGATATTTTAATGAGATAAGAGCCTGTTTATATATAAAACAGACTCTTACTTTACGTTTTTTTGATGTAATCTATAATGAATTTATAAAGGGTTTAAGTTTAGACTTTAATAACTTAGTAAGTTCATTAACACTGTTCTGAGCTTTGATTACCTGAGGCCTATTTTTATAAATAGCTTGTGTGAAGGTACCTGGTATAGCTTCTATATCTTTAATAGCTGTTGTAATTGCAGCTTTTACTTCATTATCTAAAGCTTTGTTCTTTTCTGCTACTAGAGTTGATAATCCTTTTACTTGTTTATTATACTTTCCTAAATAAACATTTTCAATTCCTTTAATATTATCAATAAAATCTTGTTTAGAATTATTACTGAAGCGAGATTCTTCTTTTTCAGGGAAAGGAGAACTTCCTTCAGGGTTTAAGGGGTCTTCTATTTTACCAGTTGCTACTTCATCTGATATAGTGATTAGTCCTTCTACTATTTCTTCTAATGCTGCTATTCTCGATGGGTATTTTTTAGACCCCATTCCTGCAGTATTAAGGACAGCAGCATAGTTTCCACCATCTGATTTCCATTCATTATATAGAAACTTAGTATTGTTTTGTAAATCTTCTGAGGCAGCTTTAAGATATTCTTTTTGTCTAGCTGTAATCTGTTCCGCTTTTTTAGAACCATCTTCTCCCCATAATAAAAACTCTATTAGGTGAAAACCTCTTGCTTCATTATTAGAACTAATCAAAGCTGGAGTTATTTTTTGATTACTTTTTAGAATATTATTCATCGCTTCTACATCTACAGGCCAAGTATCCATAGCAGGATCAATACCATTAGTTTCAACAGGACCATAAAGAAAACCTTCAGATAATTCCCATGGTATACGAGTGTCTACCCATGCTTTTTTAGCAAGTTCTAAGTTTTGTTGAGTTGATGTTGTATTAAAGGTACTAATTGCTTTGTCTAATGCTATAGCTTTATCATTTAATTCTTTATAAGTCTCGATAATTATACTACCAGTAAGGTCTGTAATGACAGCTGTATGTAGTTTGTCTTTACTATCATCTATAGTGGGACTATCATCATTGTTACTACAGTTAGTCATCATAAAAGATATCGTGATAAGTCCTAATGTTAAAATTTTGTTTTTCATTTTTATTGTATTATTTGGGTTAATTAAAAAGTAAATCCTATTCCAGCAGTAAAGGTATTTTCTCGCTGTTTTTTACCTGTGTTTAATGAAGTAATAGGGTCAAAGTGATCAGAGCCTAATCTTCTAGAAGAGTAATGCGCTTTTAGAACTACCTGAGGATGTAAAAACCAGTTGATACCACCGGTTATAACACTTCTTTCCCATCTAGGTTTACGTATTACTGCACCTTCTGTTTTATACATTGTATCATAGTATTCATATCGCATAAAAGGATATAATTGTTGCTTTGTTTTGAAGTTTAGGAAGTGTAAAACTTCATATCCAATATCACCAGAGAAACCGATCATTGATTTCCCGACAGGGGTTCTTTTAACACCTAGATTATTAGATAGATTAGCATTTTTTCTACTTACAATATTTGAGTTTTCAATATTACCATATAAGAGTACAGAACTAAACTTTAGGTTATTTTCATCATAACTCACATGTCCTTCAAAGATGGTTACATAAGCAGAAATATCCATATCTTTTTTAGGTCTATTGGCCGCGGCATCATTGATATAAGCAGCAATTCCAGCAAAGGTATTTTTGTTTTTTCCAAATTTATAGTCTAGACGAGCTGTATAAGCTAAACTATTACCCACAGCCATTTCAAAACGAGTTTGATGTCCTCTTTTTACCCAGTTACGCGAACTAAATCCAGTAGCGTCTAGTCCATTTGTAACAGATACTTCATAACGAAGACGATCCTTGAGAAAAGTACCATAGAACTGAATACCATTCTCATACCAACCTAATGGCAGTATTTCGTTTTCCATTTCTTGGCGATGTGCTGTAAAGTAATTAGTAGGTCTGTCTAGATTCTGAGCTAAGTTGAAGTGAAGTTTCATTCGACCTACACGAACATTAAAATAGGGACGAACTTTAAAGTCTATAAATATTTGTTCTAACTTAACTTCTCCACCTGATTCAATTTCTTTTTCATACTCTCCAAATTCTTCTTGAGTATCTAATTCAATAGTAGAACCAGTACCACCATGTTCAAATTCAATCTCTGTCTTTAAGCTAATCCAATCATTAAAATGATAACCTAAATATAGATTTAATCTTTCAGCATCAAATTTGTTTTTAATTTGAGGATCTGTATCATATTTACCGTAATTATAATAGTTAATAGCACCATAACCACTAAGTGTAAAGTTGTCCCAACTTAACAGTCTTTTTTTATCTTCTTTTAATTCTTTAATAATCTCTTTTTTTAATTCATCCTTTAAGATTTGTCTCTGGATAGAATCATTTTCTTGAGCGTAGGTAAGGAAGCTACTAAATAGTAGACAAGCAAGTAGTTTTGTCTTCATTTTAGATCTTATAAAGTGAATATTCGTATTTATTTTTCCTCAAATATATACTTATTTAGATTTATTAAATATTATATTTTAATATTTGTTAACTTAATTTTAAAAGTTTTTAGTGATAATTATCTATTTTATCCTATTAATGGTATTAATCAATTATTAAAGTAATATTGTGTTAAGATAATTAACTGTACTATTTGGAATTATTCTTGTTACTTCTAAAAAAGAAAGCTACTTATAGAAGATTATTGAATAAAAAAGCCTCATAGTGAATAAACACTATGAGGCTTTTTTCCTAATTAAGGTATTTAAGAAGAATTACTTTATCTTCTCTATAAATTGATTAACCATATTCTCATCTGTAGCCCATGACGTAATCAGTCTAATAGCAGCATAATCCTGATTTATTGCTTTCCATATATAGAAATCATAGTCTTTACTCAGTTCTTCTATCAACGCTAAAGGAAGAATAGGGAATAGCTGATTCGTAGTAGAATCTCCTAAGAAATGATATCCCTTTGCTTTAAATGCTTCTGTTAATTTGGTAGCCATTCTATTTGCGTGATGGGCTAAGTCAAAATAGAGATTATCCGTAAATAAAGTTTCAAATTGTAATCCTAATAATCTTCCCTTGGCTAGTAAGGCACCTTTCTGCTTTAAGTTATAATCAAAATAAGTGGCTAATTCAGTATTGCTAAACACAATAGCCTCACCTAATAATCCTCCATTTTTAGTCGCTCCTATATAGAATACATCTGTTAAATCAGCGATATCTCTTAAGGTAAGGTCATTATTATTAGCTGTCAATGCGTGTCCTAATCTAGCTCCATCTATAAAAAGGTATAACCCTAATTGCTTACAAATAGAAGAGATAGCTGTTAATTCTTCTTTAGTATAGATAGTCCCTAGCTCTGTAGAGTTAGAAATATACACCATCTTAGGCTCTACTACATGGGGTCTTAATCCGTATTCACCTGCCGTACGTTCTATATCTTGAGCAGTTAGCTTACCATTAGTAGTCACTACAGGGATTACTTTATGCCCTGTCGCTTCTATAGCTCCTGTCTCATTCGCAAAGATATGCCCTGTCTGAGGCGCAATGACTGCCTGATGTGTACGTAGGATAGAAGAAATAACTAATAAGTTAGCTTGAGTTCCTCCAGACACGAAGTAGATCTGTGCTTTAGGATTCTCTATTTTGGCTTGGATTAGTTCTTTTGCTCTTAGTGTATATTCGTCTTCACCATATCCAGCTTGTTGGATTAGATTCGTCTCTATTATTCTATTTAGTATATTAGGATGCATGCCTTCAGCATAATCATTTTTAAAACTGTACATAGTCACTTAGTATTAATTGATACACAAAAATACAGTAGAAATAAATAAAAAAATAGAATGCTCTAAACCTAATAGAATATACTTAACCTTTGTGTTGATTTTTAAACACAGCAGGAGTCACACCATATTTTAATTTAAAGATGCGTATAAAATGGCTCTCATCAGAGAAGCCACATTGATAAGCTACTTCAGCTTGACTAATAGGGCTGTATAATAATAAATCGACTGCCTTTTTTAGTTTTTGTTCTCTTAAGTATTCCCCAAAACTCATTTTAAAATAGACAGGAAACTTCCTAGATAAATAAACAGGGTGTAATTCTAATTCAGTAGCGAGGTAATTTAAACTTAATACTTCCCATCGCTCTTCATTAATTAGTTCTATCAATTTATTTACCCATAGCGGTTTATGAGTATTTTGATCTTGAGCTTGAAGACGTGTAATCTGACCAAAAGTCTGTAGTAATAAGCCATCTATAGCAAGATTAGTAGCCTGATCTGCTAATTGAGATTCTATATGTATTTTATGAAATAGCGTTTGTAAACTAGGGTCTTTTAAGAGTAAGTTTCCTTCTATAAGACTAGGAGACAAATCATATTTTAAAAACCAAGCAGAAGGCAATTCTACATGTAAGAAATCAAAATCTTTCTGTATATCTTTATTGTAATGTGGTTCTTGACTATGATGGTATAAGAGTGTATTAGGTTGTAATTGTAAAGTTCCTTTTTTAGTTACCTCATTTAAGTAGCCATTTATGTTGTATAAAAAATAAGCATGCTTGTGATAATGCCATGGAATATGATCAGTAGGAGAGGCATTTGCCTTGCTTAGAATAACATCTTTCACAACGAGTTGTTGTTTCTTTTCTCCGAAGTGTTCTCCCTCTTTTAAATAGTCCATATATCTTTGCTTAAGACCTTAAGCAAAGATAATAATACTTCTTAAACTAATCATGACATTCCATCATCAATAGATTCCCTTTTAGATAATCTATTGTCACTAGTCCATCTTCAGCTACAGTATTACTACTTCCTGTGCGCTCTCCTAGTATAAGGGATTCATTATGAAGAGGGTAGATGAGATTAGTTGTGGTGATATTACTTACCTCACCTACTGGGATAAGTGAGATAATTGTATCTTTCTCATACCACTTTTTGAAGTGATTAGGGAGTGGGTATATACGTGAGTAGTCATCATACATCGTTATCTTCAGTCTATCTTTGTATTTGCTAATATTCGTAATATTCGTGATAGTGTGATCTGCACGTTTACCAGTAGCCCAGATTACATTGGCAGCAGGTATACCACGTTTTATAAGATAGTCAAATGCCTTTTCTAAGTCAGTTGAGTTCTGATCGGCTATATGTACGATCTCTATGGGATACTGCTTTTCTCTATACGCATCTGCATCGAAGTCTCTATCAAAATCACCAAGTAACACATCCACTTTCACACCTAAATCTATTACTCTCTCGATAGCCGAATCTAGTACAACGACTAGGGGAGACCATTCAAGTAATTGGCCCATAAGTTCTTGGCTGCAGGCAGCACCATTAGCAATGATTAAAGCAGGCTCTTGGTCATCTCTGACGATATGATGTGAAGACATATTAGTGAGTTTTAATAAGGCAAATTAAGGTATAATGTAGGATATAGACTCAATTTATTTTAAAAAAATTTCATTTGAAATAGAATAACTTTATATTTGACCCAATTACTAAAAGAACAAACAATGACAAATTTATCACAAGAACAATGGTGGGAAAAAGCGCAAGCTGATTCTAATGCTATTATACTAGACGTACGTACAGAAGAAGAAGTAGAAGAGAAGGCTATTCCAGGTTCTATCAATATAGATATCTATAAAGGACAAGGTTTTTTAGATGAAATAGCTAATCTAGACAAAACTAAAGCTTACTATATCTATTGTAAATCAGGTGGAAGAAGTAGCCAAGCATGTCATGTAATGGAGTCTTTAGGTTTCGAAGAGACACATAACCTTTTAGGAGGGATTACAGAATGGGAAGGTCCTATTAAATAAAGTATATTAAAGCCAATTCTTTAGAGTTGGCTTTTTTGTATTTATAAGGCTATCTCATTTTATGACTATTCCATTTATAGGCGAATATACTTGCACTTTGCTAGAAGTATTCTTGCCCATTTCTTCGAGAAAGAGATGCTCTGGGGAAGGAAACTGCAAGAAAACCGCAAGCAATCCCCTAGAATCAGCAAGCGAGACACAATATCGATTATATATAATATAGCATAAAAAAATATTCAAAATCTAAACTTTAAGGATATCATAAGCATTCTGTAATATTATTATTAGAATAGCTTTGTATATTTGTATTCTCATAGCGTACATGCTGTATAGTATATGATATATTCAAATCTTATTATGAAAAAAATCTTTTTTATCGTTAATCCAATTTCTGGAAAAGGAAAGCACAATATTACTGTAGATTATATTAAAACATTCTTTGATGAAAAAGCATTTGATATACACGTACTATATTCTACTTATAAAAGACATGCTATCGAATTAACACAGCAGGCGCTATCAGCAGGTGCAGATGTTATCGTAGCCTGTGGAGGGGATGGGACCATTCATGAAGTAGCTACACAAGTAGTGGGTAAGGATGTTGTATTCGGAGTAGTACCTGTAGGGTCAGGTAATGGATTAGCTTCTAATCTATCTATTCCTAAAGATATAGAGCAGGCGATAATACGCGTACGCGATGGAAAAGTAATGAATATGGATGTAGGTAGTATTAATGGAGAATATTTTTTCAGTAATATGGGATTCGGAATAGATGCTACGATTATAGATAACTATGAGAAATCAGGTAAGCGCAAATTAGGTGCTTATATCAAAGCGGCATTAAACTCTGCTCAGCAGTATAAAGCTAAGAGAATGCTCGTTACGTATAATGGACAAACTAAAGAAGTAAATCCACTTCTATTATTTATCTCTAATTCTAATGAGATGGGATATAATATGTCCCTGACTCCAAAAGCAAGTCTGACAGATGGACTATTAGATTATTTAATGGTGCCAAAAATCAATTTATTAAAGCAACTAACTTTTGGTCTTTATGTAATTTTAAAGAAAACAGAGAAGTTTAGAAAGACAGATTATGTTCAGTCAGATCATATTACAGTAGAGATCATAGGACAAGAAATAAATGGTTTTCAGATGGATGGAGAATATTATGAATACGATACTAATCTGTTTGAGATCCGAGTTATTAAAGGAGGACTAAGAGTATTGTGCTAGGAGTGATGATTATTGATAAAATTAAGAAACTTTAAAGTTCTCTTTTTAGACTAAATTATATAAAAAGTGTAACTTTGTAAGATATATAAAAACAACAAATAAGATAATATATTATGAATTCATTTGACGTAGTTGTAATTGGTTCAGGACCTGGAGGATATGTAGCAGCAATTCGTTGTGCTCAATTAGGATTTAAAACTGCTATAGTAGAGAAATACTCTAACTTAGGAGGAACTTGTCTTAATGTAGGATGTATTCCTTCTAAGGCATTGTTAGCATCATCTCATCACATGGAAGAGATTGCTCATTTTGCTGATCACGGAATAGAAATCACTGGAGAAGTAAAGTTCGATTTATCAAAAATGATCGAAAGAAAACAAGCAGTAGTTGATCAAACATCTTCAGGTGTTAAATATCTAATGGACAAGAACAAGATTACTGTTTTTGAAGGAGTTGGATCATTTGAGAACGCAACTACTATCAATGTAACTAAAGCAGACGGAAGTGTAGAAACATTCGAAGCTAAACATAGTATTATTGCTACAGGATCTAAACCATCTACTTTACCATTCATTACTTTAGATAAAGAAAGAGTAATTACTTCAACAGAAGCTTTAAAACTTCCTGAAGTACCTAAACACTTAATCGTAATCGGTGGTGGTGTTATCGGTCTTGAATTAGGTCAAGTATACATGAGATTAGGATCTAAAGTATCTGTAGTAGAGTATGCTGATAGAGTATTACCTACAATGGATAGCGCTGTATCTAAAGAATTAACTAAAGTGCTTAAAAAAGCAGGTATGAAGTTCTATACTTCTCACAAAGTACAAGGAGTAGTGCGTGAAGGAGATGTAGTAACAGTAACTGCAGAAGATAAAAAAGGAGAATTAGTAACTCTAGAAGGAGATTACACTTTAGTAGCTGTAGGTCGTCGTCCATATACTGATGGATTAAACGCTGACAAAGCTGGAGTTAAATTAACAGAAAGAGGACAAGTAGAGGTAAATGATCATTTACAAACTTCTGCTTCTAATATCTACGCTATCGGTGACGTAGTACGTGGTGCTATGCTTGCTCATAAAGCTGAAGAAGAAGGAGTAATGGTAGCTGAGTTCTTAGCAGGACAAAGACCTCATATTGATTATAACTTAATCCCTGGTGTAGTTTACACTTGGCCAGAAGTTGCAGCTGTTGGAAAAACAGAAGAGCAATTAAAAGCTGAAGGAATTGAGTACAAAGCTGGTAGCTTCCCATTCAAAGCTTTAGGACGTGCAAGAGCAAGTGCTGAAACAGATGGATTAGTTAAAATCTTAGCTGATAAAAATACTGATGAAGTATTAGGAATACACATGGTAGGAGCTCGTGCTGCAGACTTAATCGCTGAAGCAGTAGTAGCTATGGAGTACAGAGCATCTGCAGAGGATATCTCTAGAATGTCTCACGCTCACCCTACTTTCGCAGAAGCTATTAAAGAAGCTGCGTTAGCTGCAACTGATAACAGAGCATTACACGTATAATCTAATTATACTGAAATACATAGAAAAGCCTAGATATATTCTAGGCTTTTTTTATTTCCCATTATAAATGAAAAAATTGGATTGTAGTTTATTTACATTTTTTATAGTAAGTGATGGTATATTTGAATTTAAAAAAAGCCTTATTAGCTACTTCTGTTATCTATTGCTGTTCCTCTAATGTTCTATTTTTAGATTTTAAAACATTCTTTTGTGTCTTAAAAGTTTTTGCTAATAACATAAAATCCATATAACACTTCTAGCTTGTACACAAGCATTAACAATTACTACTTTGTCTATTATGTTTAATTGACATAAAAAAATATAACAAAATATTATTTTATTGTACTATGTTTGATTTAACAAAAAATGAAAAAATGAAAAAAAACATTTACCTATTAATTCTAATACTTCTAGGAAGTATACAAGGATTTAGTCAAGATATGACTAAAATGTCTGATGAAGAAATAATTAAAAAAAGTAAAGAAATTGCTTTTAATTATATTAACACAGATTCTTTTTTCAATAATAGTAGAGTTGACAATGATATGACTGTTAAGACTAAAGTTTTTTTAATAAAAAAAGAGGATGAGATTTTAAAGAGTAACTCCAATTATAAGGAGGGAGATAAACTCATTTATATTGCTTACTATAGAATAGATATTACGCAGATTCCTCAAGCAGTTATATATATTAGATTAAAAGATTCAAAAATAGTCAGTAAAATGAGAGGAACTGATGGTATGGGATTAGATTTATAAAGAAAAAAACTATATAATTATTATAAAACCTGTGAGAATTTCATAGCTCATAGGTTTTATTCTGAACGTATCTTGACTTTTTAGTATTCTAAAATTTCTTTAATTCTATGACAATAAAAGCAATGAAGTTCTACGATATCTAACTAGAAAATGTGGTATCAAATTTAGTGATTAAAGAACTAACGCTATCTAACCAAACATTCGTTCTTTCAATAGCATAACTTTCTTTCTATAGTTGTTCATCCAAGTAGCTTTCTTCATTACCTTGGCCATTTCGTTTATTAGGACAGATGTTAGCTATTATTTCTTTATCACTCAATATTTTTCTAAGTTTTTGTAAATCAAATCCTGCATCAACATTAATAAATAATCCAACAGTTGGGATTTTGTTTGTTTAGCGTTACAAAATTTTATACTCTTTTTTATTCTACAAAAGTCAAGACGACCTCATAATACTAACATTATATTGGCTTTTAGATTTATTTTTTATTAGTAGATTTGTTACTATAAATACTTGAAATAAATGATCAAATTCAATAAAGAAACTAAAAAGCTTGAAATAACAGATAATCAAAAAGGACGATTAACATCTTCTAGGATTATGTCTTCTGCTATCCTAATCTTAGGAGCGGCTAGGCTATATACTGCTAACTGGCAACAGCCTAAAGAGATGGATTATGTATTCTGTATTATTGTAGCTACCTTTTTATATATTACAGTAAAGAACTTCTTAATGCAGACTGCTGTTGACTCTATCGACAAATATGATATTAAGTATGTGAAGATGCCAAAAGCATTAGGTACTAAAGCTGTGATAAAACTGAATAATAGAAAGACTAGAGACGTGTTTGGACTTAAAACTCCTGATACTAAGAATGCGTTCAGAAAGGTCTTAAACGATGCTAAAATAAAAGTGATTAATTAATGGCTGTTGTTAAAAAACATTACTGTGATTTCTGTAATGAGCTACCTTTAGATTCAGACAATCCGAATAAGTATTATCACGATTATGAATATGGCTTTGAAGTAACAGAAGACAATGCTTTATTTGAAAGGCTAGTTTTAGAGATAAATCAAGCAGGGCTGAGTTGGAATACTATTCTTCAAAAAAGAAAAAACTTCCAAAAAGCTTATGTAGGGTTTGATATAGATAAAGTGGCTAATTTTACGCAGGCTGATATTGATCGATTATTACAAGACAGCGGGATTATTCGCAATAAACTAAAGGTTAATGCTGCGATCTATAACGCTAATCAAATCATCGTGTTACAAAAGGAATTCGGCAGCTTTAAGAACTGGTTAGACTTGCATAAAGAGCACACACTAGAAGAATGGGTAAAGTTATTTAAAAAGCACTTTAAGTTCGTAGGAGGAGAGATTGTAAATGAGTTTTTAATGAGTACAGCTTATTTACCTGGTTCACATCGAGTAGACTGTCCTATCCATAAAAATACAAGATTTTATTTAAACAAGTAAAATAGATATACAATCACTGGAATGCAGTAGTTTAAAATTTAACTCTCAAAGTAAGTTACTTTGGGGGTTTTTTGGTTAATATTGCATGATCATTTCATTATAAAATAGCCAAATGGAGAATCAATTGGGGTTAAGAACAGTTACTGTTACTAGGTATATTATGCCACTGAGAGAAGGAGGTTCACTTCCTGCGCTTGCGGATGCTGATGACGACTTTAAATATGTATTAAAATTTAGAGGAGCGGGGCATGGTATCAAAGCATTGATTGCTGAGTTATTAGGTGGTTTAATTGCTAAGAGATTAGGGTTAAATGTACCTGAGCTAGTCTTTGCTGAATTAGATGAGGCTTTTGGTAGAACGGAAGCAGATGAAGAAATACAAGACCTGTTACAGTTTAGTAAAGGTTTAAATCTAGGTCTTCACTTCTTATCTGGAGCTTTGACTTATGACCCTTCTGCTTTAGAAATAGAAAGTAAATTAGCTTCTCAAATTGTATGGCTAGATGCTTTCATTACCAATGTAGATCGTACATTTAGAAATACGAATATGCTAATCTGGCATAAGGAATTGTGGCTAATAGATCATGGAGCTTCTTTTTATTTCCATCATTCTTTTACAAATTGGGAAAAAAGTGCGTTGACTCCTTTTCCATTTATTAAGGACCACGTATTATTACCTGTAGCAAAAGAGTTAGACTTAGTAGACAAAGAATTTAAAGCATTACTTCAAGAGGAAGATCTTAAATACATTACAGATCAAATACCTACAGATTGGTTAGAATGGGAAGAGAGTGATTTAACTCCTGAAGAGATAAGAACAATTTATTTCTCTTTCTTAAAGAACAGATTAGCTAATTCTAATCTATTTGTTAACGAAGCAAAAAAACATCAGAATGCAGGTATATGAGTATGCAGTAATAAGATATACGCCTAAAGTAGAACGAGAGGAGTTTATCAATATTGGAGTATTAGTATTTTGTAAAGCTAAGCGACTGTTAGTATCTTCATTTCATTTAGATAAGAAGAAGATTGAATGTTTTGAAAGCGAGTTGGACTTTGATACGCTAAAAGAGCATGTTGATGCTTTTGAACGCATTGCTAAAGGGCAATGTAAGATTTCTCCTATAGGAACTTTGGATGCAGCAGAACGCTTTAGATGGTTAACTGCAGTGAAGAGTTCTTGTATACAATCTTCGCGTCCACATCCGGGAATGTCTGAAGATATAGAAAAAGTATTAACTAGACTTTTTAAAGAATTAGTATTATAAGATGCCACTGTACTACCTTAAAGATAAAATAATAAAACAGATTACCTTCGTTCTTAAAAGGTTGCCTTTTTGGATCAGCTTTATTGCTCTGTTTTTACTGATATACGATTTAGGTTTTAATACACTTAATGACTATCATTATCATCTAAATATATTTTACAATATCTGCTTGAGTGTTGGGATGCTTGCTATCGTTAGACGTTATTTTAACAAAGATAACCACGAGACTTTAGGAGTGAAGATATTTGACTGTTTTAGTATTTTATTATTTCTAATTTTAATTATAGCGAGATGGCAGCCTGAGCATACTATAAGATTCTTTGATAGTAATGCTGTTATTTCTTTTGGGTTATTCTTAATGTTAGTTAGAGAGTTTTCTGTCTTACAGTTAAACTTAAAACAGACTAGAATGAACCCTGCACAGCTATTTGTTGTCAGCTTTCTATTAATTATTTTCATAGGAGCATTTATGCTTTCTTTCCCCAAAGCTACCAATACACCAGGTAGTATGCGTTATATAGATGCATTATTTACAGCTACTAGTGCAGTATGTGTAACGGGGTTGTCTACTGTAGATATCGGAGCGCAGTTTACTATATTTGGAAAGACTGTTATGATCTTTTTAATGGAATGTGGAGGACTTGGAATCATGACCTTAGCGAGTTACTTTAGTTTTTTCTTTAGAGGGAAAGCCTCTTATGGAAATCAGTTAGTACTTAAGGATATGTCTTATATTGATAAACTAGGAGATGTATTTGCTACTCTGAAACGAATTATTATTATATCTGGTATTATACAGTTTATAGGTATGATCGCTATATTTATCAGTATACGCCATCAGCATTTTGAATCTTTATTTGACAGAGTATTTTTCTCTATTTTTCATGCTGTATCTGCATTCTGTAATGCCGGTTTCTCTACTTTGCCAGAGAACTTGTACACTTTTGAATACCGCTTTAATTATCCATTGCATTTAATTATAGCAGGGTTGTTCATTATGGGAGGGTTGGGCTTTCCGATTGTATTTAATGTATATAAGTATGTTAAACACCTAATTATAAACAAGCTTCTTCCTTTTAGTATGAAGGAGGCTAAGATTCACATTCCTCGTGTTATTAATCTAAGTACTCGAATTATCTTAATCACCACAGCAGTATTAATAGTAGGAGGTACCGCAGTAGTCTATATTTCAGAATATAATAATACACTAGCAGAGCACAGTGGCTTCGGGAAGTTAGTCACAGCATTCTTTACCGCTACTTCACCTCGTACTGCTGGTTTTGCGACAGTAGATAATAATCTATTTACTACTTCTACGTTCTTAGTTGTGATTCTATTAATGTGGATCGGGGCATCACCAGTATCAACAGGAGGGGGGATTAAAACAAGTACTTTTGCTATCGCTGTCTTAAATATATGGGCCTTAATGAAAGGTAGGTCTAGAATAGAAGTATACAGAAGAGAGGTAGATCAACTGTCTGTACAACGTGCTTTTGCGATTATCTTCTTATCTTTATTTGTGATAGGAATAGCTATTTTTGCACTTTCCTTTTTTGAGCCTAAGACAGATTTACTAAGATTAGCTTATGAGGCATTCTCTGCTTATAGTACATCAGGATTAAGTACAGGGATTACAGCTCAGCTGACAGATCCAAGTAAAGTAACTTTGATTTTACTTATGTTTATTGGACGAGTGAGTATGCTTACCATTTTAATAGCGATAAGTAAAAAAGAAAAATTAACGAATTATAGATATCCAACAGAAGAGATTCTGATTAACTAATATATAAGGCATGAAATATATTATTATTGGTTTAGGAAATTTTGGTGCATCACTAGCACAAAAACTTACTGAACAAGGAAATGAGGTAATAGGTGTAGATAAAAGTATGGCTAGAGTAGATGCTTATAAGGATATAATATCCCATACAATCTGTCTAGACGCTACAGATCAATACATGATGTCTGGATTACCTCTAGCGAATACAGATATCGTGATAGTAGCAATAGGTGAAGACCAAGGAGCTAATATTATGACTACTGCTGTTCTGAAAAATTTAAATGTAAAAAGACTTATTAGTAGAGCTATAAGCCCTGTACATGAAAACGTATTACAAGCCATAGGGGTAGACGAAATCGTACACCCTGAAGAAGAGACAGCAGAGAGATGGGCTAAGAAATTATGTATAAAAGGGGTAGTGGACTCTTATGAAATTAATGGACGATACAGTATTGTAGAGATAACTGTTTCTGATCGTTTTGCAGGAAGAACATTAGGAGAGATCGGTTTTAGAACTAATTATAACTTAGTGGTACTTACAACACTTAAAATAAAAGAAGAAAAGAGCTTTATAGGTATGCATAAGAAGATACATGAAGTACAAGGTATTGCCTCTTATGAAACAGTATTAAATAAAGGAGATATCATGGTTATCTATGGTGATAACAGAGATATTAAAAAAATATTAGCAGAATAATCTAAAATCATAAAGAAATGGGAGAGCAAGTTTTAAATGATCTGTTTTGGTTAAAAGATAGAGCAGAGGAGATACCTGTACTATTTGTGGGGCATGGCTCTCCTATGAACGCTGTAGAAGACAATGAGTTCTCTCAATATTGGAAAAAACTAGGAAAGCAATTACCTAAACCAGAAGCGATCTTAGTGGTCTCTGCCCATTGGCTAACAAAAGGAACTTTAGTTACTGCTAATTCTACGTTAGAAACAATTCACGATTTTAGAGGTTTTCCAAAAGCGTTATTTGATGTTGAATACAATGTAAAAGGAAATCCTATTTTAGCAAATGAGATCACTCTTCTAAGCGAACATCAAGATATACACGAAGATTTAACTTGGGGATTAGATCACGGGGCATGGTCTATACTGTGTCATTTATTTCCTGAAGCGAATATTCCTGTGCTGCAACTAAGTGTTGATTATTACAAAGGCCCCAATTATCACTTAGAAATAGGAAAACAATTAAAAGCACTGAGAAAAAAGGGGGTGCTAATTATCGGTAGTGGGAATATTGTACATAATCTATCTGCATTAGATTGGCATCATATCAATGAAGATAATTATGCATTTGATTGGGCAAAAGAGAGTAATGAACTAGTTAAAGCTGCCATATTGAATAGAAACTTTACGGATCTATTAGATTATAAAAATAAAGGTGTAAGTATGCAATACGCTGTACCTACACCTGATCATTATTATCCTTTATTATATATTCTTGGTCTAACGAGTAGTAGAGATAACATCCATATATTCAATGATAAATATGTAGGAGGGTCATTAAGTATGACTTCTTATCTGTTTGGATAGTATTAGTATAAATACATTTCCATTTCTATTTGCTCTAAGTATGGTTCTCCACCAATAGATTTAAAGAAAGAGTGAATACCGAAGTTTTGACCATCGATATTGGTGATTGTGAAATTTCTCTCGTTGCCGATTAGTTCTTTTATAAGATATGATGCTATTCCTTTACGTCTATAGCCCTCTTTTACCCATACTTGAAGGATCTTATTAGTGCGCTGATCATATATTAGATATCCTACTGTAGTACCATTAATAGAAGCTTTGCGCATAGTCAAACTCGTCTCAAAGTTATGTACACAGAACTCGTTATTCTCCCATGTAGGAATAATATCTTTCTCTGCAAAATAAATAAGGTACTCATAATAGGGTAAATTATTTATTTGCAAACCTTCTATTTCTTCAAACTTAGAACTTTTTACATTAGTAACTCCTTTAATAGAATTAATCACTCTCCATTTCTTAAAACCTATTTTGCGATATGACTTACAAGCAGTTTCGTTAGAACTAATTACTTCTAAGTTAATCTTACGCATATTAAAGCTCTTAAACAATGGTATCGCATAATCATACATCTTAGTAGTCAGGTTATTACCTCTAAAAGAAGGTAATACTCCAGTACCAGCATTGTACAAATAATCATTGTTTTTTGCATGAAGGATAAATCCTACTAATTCTTTATTACAAAAAGCCCCTACAGAAATTGTTAAATCAATGCCCTCTGCTTTAATTTTGTCTTTTAATTGCTCCAATGTTAATCTCATTGGGACAGTATAATCAGAAAAAGACTTGTTAAAAACCAATAAAAGTTCCTCTAAGTTAATGTTCTTTAAAAAACGATATTGAAAACTATAAGTCATACACTTCCTTAATCAATTTATTTATAATTTTTGATGTTGAATCTCTTCTGGCATAATGAGCATTAGTTCCACACCAAAGAGAATTAAAATTATGAAATTTTTTTTGTTTAGCAAAACTTCTTAATTTTTGTGTTAAAATATTTTGAATAGGATACAAAGGTATGTTTTTATTATCATAATCTATCATTTTCACAAATTTATTAAGAATACCTCTAGCAAATTTACCAGAAAAAGATTTAGTCAAGACAGTTTCTATAGTATCTCCTTTGTGTAAAAGATCTTTTTGATAGTCCATAGCTGTGCTTTCATCAGCTGTAATAAATAAGGAACCATAGCATATCATAGCTGCTCCCTTGCTTAAATAATCTCGCCCAATGAAACCATCGTATAAACCTCCTGCTACAAATAAGGGTTTATCTACCAGGGGTAATACTTTGTTAAATAATTCTTCTAAAGGGAGATTGTCTTCTAAAGAATCTTTCAGAAAGGTTCCTCTATGTCCTCCTGCTTCTATCCCTTGGAGAATAATAGCGTCAATTCCTTTACGATCTAAATAAACAGCTTCTTCAACGGTAGTAGCTGTACCTATCAAATAAATATCGAGGTCGTGTAGTTCTTTTATCTCTTGATCTGTAAAACAGCCAAAAGTAAAAGCAAGATAGGAAAGGCCTAGTTCCTTTACTACTTCAAGATTACCACGATATGTTTCTTGTTCAAAATGGGTAATAGTAGTATGAGAATATCCTATTTCCTTGCCTATCTCACTTAATGTATGTTGCATATCATCAATATCTCTTTGATTGATATCAACTATAGGATTAAGGAACATATTAACGATAAAGGGCTTGTCTGTTAAAGACTGCGTCTTTCTGATTAACTCTCTGCTTAAGCCAGGAGGGAAGCCACCTAATGGAAGTGTGCCTATACAACCTGAGTTACTTACTGCTGCTACCATCTCTGGTGTAGCTACTCCTAACATAGGAGCTTGGCAAATAGCATAATCTATACCGAAAATGATGTCCGCTTTTTTCATAATCTATATTTTTAGAGTTCCATATCTCCTACGGGGTAATCTCCAAAGTGATGAGATAAGTGAATAGTCTTATAGGTCAATGTAGAATATTTATTAGAAAATAAGATGATACATACATTATCCTTAGCAAGTCTGATATAAGAAGAAGTATTACCTCTCCACCAACCGTTGTGATACGTATACATATCGCCATTGTCCATCTCTAATAATCTTATTCCTAAACCATAATTTCTATTTCCTTTTTTCTCAAAACTATACCCTTTAAACATTTCTTGTTTAAGATCTGCACTTAAGAAATTATCTGAATATAAAGCAGTATCAAACTTTAGAAAATCTCTAGGAGTCGTATAGATATTTTTATCGCCATAAGTTCCATCCATATAGTCCCATCTCATCAACTTCTTACTTCCAGAAAAAGATTGTGTTACCTCATTCTTTTTCGTTAGATCATCAAATACAAAACTGTGACTCATCTCTAATGGATCAAAAATTAACTCTCTAACAGCTTCTCTAAAGCTTTTCTGAGTAACTCTTTCTACAATAGAAGCTAATAATACATAATTCGTATTACTATACGTAAACTTAGTATTAGGAGTAAAGTCTAGTGATACTCTTTTTTTATTAATTACTTTGATAACATCCTCATTAGTTACGGTAGTCTTATTATCCCAGATGTTTTTATAATATCCATAATATCCTAAACCACTTCTATGGCTTAGTAGGGTTCTTACTGTTATTTCAGGATAAGGGAAGCCATCTATTATCTCTGATACACTCTGATTTAGGTCTAATCTACCACTATCTACTAATCTTAAGATAGTTACAGCAGTGATAACTTTTCCAACAGAAGCGACATGCATGGATGTCTCACTTCCGATAGAATCATTTCCACTTCTATCTGATACTCCAGAATAGTTCTCATAGATGATCTGGCCATTTTTGGCAACTAAGAAACTACCTGTATACCCGTTTTTATTAATATTATCGTTATAAAAATTTTCTATAATATGTGCCTTCTCTAAAATATAATCTGTAGTAACTTCTGGAAAGTCCACTTTATAAGGATTATCCACGCGTACATTATGTTCTTTTATGATAGGAATATTTGTAGCTAATTCTTTATTTTCTTGGCAAGCATATAATGACAATGCTGCTAGTAATGTTACTGCAAAATATCTTTTATTAATCATTCGTTCTTCTAAGTAAAAGACCAGTTAGAGTGATTTTATAACTGGTCTTATTTTAATATCTTATAACTACTTAATTCTTAGTTCTTCTTTGGTCTTTTTAAGTAAGCCATCTTTGTGTAAAAGCACTGAAATAGACTTTAACTTCATGTATGGAATACTCATGTAAATATAACCATCATTTCCTACACGATCACTATTTGCTCCCCATGAATTTTTAACTTTGTAATAAATATTACCTTTCTGATCTTTTACCTTTCCGACGATGTGCATGAGGTGATCATCTTGCGTATTAAAGCTATAGAACTCTTGTAGTCTATATGCCGGTGTGATCTCTTTTTCTGTGATAATTTCAGTTAATCCTTTCTCTATGTCAGCATCGTCATCTGGAATAAAAGCGATTCCATATTTGCCTGAGAAAGTCTTTTCTGATACATCACAATCTAAAGAGAGTGTATAGCCATTATCTAAAGCGTGATCTATATTAGCAATATACTCATCTAGTGGAAGATTATACATACTACCGTTAGAGAAATTATCTGGAATATTAAGAATAAACGAAGAATAATTCTTTTTATTTTGGAAAGAAGAAATTGTTATATAATCATCAGGATTTAGGGTAGTCATTTTCAAGAAACTCTCAGGAGTATACTTCTTGCCTTGATAAGTAAACTCTTTAATGTTAGCCCCCATATACATATCTAATACGTGCTCTGTTAGTTCTTTCCAATTGCTAGAAATAGGAGAGTCACTCTTAGCATAAGCATCTATCATACTTTTTAATACTTTAAACAACTCTTTATGATCATAAGTTTCTTGTCCTACTAAACCAGAATAAGCTTCTACAGGGACTAAACCATACTCTCTCATACTGTTAATCACATCGTGAGCTAGACCACCTTCCCCGAACTGAGTTTTACCCTGTCTTAGAATATAGTTTTCTATCTTTTTGGGATATGTATTTCTAACATTATACATCTCAGAAAGATCAATATGCTTATTGGTTTTTCTAATTATTTCAGACTCTAAGAAAGAAGAAGTGCTAAAGCTCCAACAAGTTCCCGTCTTTCCTTGACTAATAACAGGTGTACCTTGAATATCTACAATGTTTTGAAAATCATACTTTTGAGCATGTGCTGCTAATCCTAAAAATAGGATGGATAAGGATAATAGTGTTTTTTTCATGGATTATAATGTTTTGGAATGGCAATATAATGCAAAAAATAGGTTATTTTTACCCTAAATTAAAAAACATTATGAGTAAGATTCAATGGGAAACAGCTATCGAGTTTGAGGATATTACATACAAAAAGTGTAATGGAGTAGCTCGTATTGCTTTTAATAGACCAGAGGTTCGCAATGCTTTTAGACCAAAAACAACAAGTGAACTATATCGTGCTTTTTATGACGCACAAGAAGATACCTCTATCGGAGTAGTTTTATTATCAGCAGAAGGACCATCTCCTAAAGATGGAGTTTATTCATTCTGTAGTGGAGGAGATCAAAAGGCTAGGGGGCATCAAGGCTATGTAGGAGATGATGGTATGCATCGTCTAAATATCTTAGAAGTACAACGCCTTATTAGATTTATGCCTAAGGTAGTAATCGCGGTAGTTCCTGGATGGGCTGTAGGAGGAGGACATAGCTTACATGTGGTATGTGATATGACACTCGCAAGTAAAGAACACGCTATCTTTAAACAGACAGATGCGGATGTAACTAGCTTTGATGGTGGATATGGTTCTGCTTATTTGGCTAAAATGGTTGGTCAGAAGAAAGCAAGAGAGATATTCTTCTTAGGAAGAAACTATTCTGCTCAAGAAGCTTTCGAAATGGGAATGGTAAATGCTGTTATTCCTCATGCAGAATTAGAAGATACAGCTTATGAGTGGGCACAAGAAGTATTGGCTAAATCACCTACTTCTATTAAAATGCTTAAGTTTGCGATGAACTTAACTGATGATGGAATGGTAGGTCAACAGGTATTCGCAGGTGAGGCTACTCGTCTAGCTTATATGACTGATGAAGCAATAGAAGGAAGAAATGCATTCTTAGAAAAGAGAAAACCAAACTTCCCTAAAAAGTGGATTCCATAATAGTTTATATCTAATAAACTCTCGAGATATAGAAGCCATCCAACATTTGGATGGCTTTTTTATACAATATGGTTAAAGATCTAGATTATACTGAAATTTAAATAAACATGAAGTGTAAGAGGGAATTTTTTGGCATTTTTTTCCAAAAAAGTCCAAAAACTTCCACTTTTTTCCAAAAAAGGACTATTTTAAAAACATAACTAATTGATTTTAAATTACCTAGTGTGTTATGATATTCACTTTGTTCGGAAGGTCTTCGGTAAACTTCAGTGTTTCTTCGGAACAGAGGCCCTTTTTCCGAAGAACATCCGAAGACTGCCCAATGACTTCCCGAAGAAACTTTTTTAAACATAGTCATTAGGACTGTCTTTCTACGAAGAGAATCTAAATTATAAAAAACTTATTTATTTTCTTTAATGAACCTCATTTTATATAAAAAAAGAAGTATTTATAAGCTAATATTATTCCCTTAGCCCATCTTAATTCACTGTATTTTACATTTTACAAATTAGGTTTAAAGCCTCTGATTTACTTAAATTATTACTTTACATAATATGTAATATGTATTGATATATAGATAGTTGTGTTTTTAATTTGCACTTTATAACTTTTTGTTATAAAGTGTAATATACGTTTTTTTGAGAAAAAACAAACAAAGCTAAACATCACTCTTAAAAGTTTTTAAATAACTTCTGTTTTATGACCTTAATTCTTGAATAACTTTTTAACTTTACTACAAACCAGGAGACAATAGAAAATGGCAAAATTAATATTAAGAAGAAAAAAGGCATTTGTTGAACGATTTAGAAATTATACTATTTTTCTCGATGGGGAGAAAATAGGATCTATTGCTAATGGTACAGAGATGACTTTTGATATTTCGGAAGGGAAGCACATTCTTAGTACAAAAATAGATTGGAATACATCTAACGCTATTATCTTTGAGATAGCAGAAGACCAAACATTGACTTTCTCAGTAAAAGGGGCTAATCCTCTTTATGCATTGTACTATACCTTTGTCAAACCACATAAGTATTTAAAACTTAAACTAATTGGATAAATAATATTTTATATGTATACAAGTATTGTAATTAGACTTAAGCAATAGTTATCGTATCTCATAAATTCTATTTAATTTTGGCTTTTTAATACCTTACTAGAAGTAATGACTTTTAGTATTACCTAAATATATTGATGATAAAAATTAAAGCTTGGGTAAGTGCTGCAAGATTGCGTACTTTGCCTCTTTCTGTTTCTGGAATTATAGTTGGTAGTGCTTGTGCATACCCATATTTTTCAACTAATACTTCGTTTATAAGTATCTTTTCTTTTGCAATACTTACAACGTTATTATTACAGATTTTATCAAATTTTGCTAATGACTATGGAGATGGAGTAAAAGGAACAGATAATGAGACTCGTATAGGTCCTCAGAGAGCTTTA
Organism: Myroides odoratimimus; assembly: GCF_038039805.1. Taxonomy (GTDB): domain Bacteria; phylum Bacteroidota; class Bacteroidia; order Flavobacteriales; family Flavobacteriaceae; genus Flavobacterium; species Flavobacterium odoratimimum_B. Next base: position 20,379 of record NZ_JBBPHK010000027.1, on the reverse strand, counting down.
CAAAGTGGTCTTATCACACCTAAAGAGATGAAGCAGGGAGTTATAGTTACTTCTTTGTTATCTCTAATAGCAGCTTTGATATTAATTTATATCTCTTTTGGGAAGGATAATTTCTTTACCTCTTTATTCTTTTTTGTTTTAGGAATATCGTGTGTAGCTGCAGCAATTAAATATACTGTTGGTTCAGGAGCTTATGGATATAAAGGATTAGGAGACTTATTTGTATTTATATTCTTCGGGCTAGTGAGTGTTATCGGATGTTTTTATTTATATGGAATGCATTTTGACTATTGGGTTATCTTACCAGCGATCGCTATAGGAAATCTTAGTATAGCTGTCTTAAATATTAATAATATGAGGGACTTAGAGTCTGATAAATTAGTAGGCAAAAATACATTAGCTGTTAAATTAGGAAGACAAGGTGCAAAACAGTACCATTATTTTATTATCCTTTTTGCTCTTATCGCATTAATTATTTATGCAATGCATGCTGGTTTAGAAATCTATAAATACTTCTTTATATTAGCTTATATACCCTTATTAAGGCATTTGATCTTTGTCAAGAAGAATACTGAGCCGCGAGAGTTAGATTCACAGATGAAAATAGTTGCATTAAGTACTTTTTTACTTTCTGTATTATTTTCAATAGCTTTAATACTTTAAAATTTAGAATTATGGAAATTACGTATTATGGACATGCCTGTTTAGGTATTAGAATAGAAGATATTAATATCATAGTGGATCCTTTTATTACTGGGAACCCATTAGAAGCAGCTAAGAAAATAGATGTAGATGCTATTAAAGTAGATTATATCCTTATTACTCATGCACATGGTGACCATATCGCGGATGTAGAACGTATTGCTAATAATAATCCTGAAGCTCTAATTGTATCCAACGCCGAAATAGCAGGATATTATGAAGCTAAAGGATTCCAAGCTCACCCAATGAATCACGGTGGATCATGGATATTCGATTTCGGAAAACTAAAATATACACCAGCTATACACTCTAGCTCTTTCCCTGATGGGAGTTATGGAGGACAGCCTGGGGGATTTGTGATAGAAAGTAAAAATAAAAATATTTATATAGCAGGCGATACTTCTCTTACTATGGATATGAAATTGATACCTATGTTTACGAATCTAGACTTAGCTATCTTGCCAATAGGAAGCAACTTCACAATGGATATAGACGAAGCTGTTGTTGCATCTGATTTTGTTAAGTGTGATAAAGTTTTAGGGTATCATTTTGATACATTTGGTTTTATAGAAATAGACCACGAAGAAGCTAAACGTAAGTTCTTTGAGAAAGGAAAAGACTTAATGCTTCTAAATATTGGAGAAAGTTTGACTTTGTAGTTATGATTGCTAGATATAAAAGACATAATTTAATATTCAAAAGACCTTCTGGTACCTCTAGAGGTATTCTTACAGAGAAAGAAACTTGGTATATTATATTAGAAGAGGGCAATAAAATAGGAATAGGGGAGTGTGGTATACTGCGCTCTCTTAGTTTTGATGATAGGCCCGATTATGAAGAGAAGCTAAAATGGACAGTAGAAAATATTGATCTAGGTCTAGAACAACTTTGGGAAGCTCTTAGAGATTGGCCTTCTATACAATTTGGATTAGAACAAGCTTTTCTATCCTTAGAAAGTGATAATCCATTTATCTTATTTCCATCAAATTTCACAAATAGTAAAGATGCTATTACCATCAATGGGTTAGTCTGGATGGGAGAGGAGGCCTTTATGAAAGAACAGATAGATGAAAAGCTCAAAGATGGCTATAAATGTGTTAAATTAAAAATTGGAGCTATTAATTTTGAAAGAGAGATAGCTCTACTTCAATATATCAGAAAATATTTCTCTTCAGAACAAATAGAACTAAGAGTGGATGCTAATGGAGGTTTTAAGCCAGAAGAAGCAAAAGCTAAACTAGAAGAGTTAAGCAAATTAAGACTACATAGCATCGAACAGCCAATAAAGCAACATCAGATAAGCGAAATGGCTGCATTATGTAGAGATACACCTTTACCTATAGCATTAGATGAAGAATTAATAGGAATAACTAAACTAGATGAGAAAGCTAAACTTCTAGATCAAATAAAACCTCAGTATATTATCTTAAAACCAAGTTTAATCGGAGGTTTTAAAGGTAGCTTAGAATGGATAGAGCTCGCTAATCAAAGAAATATAAATTGGTGGATAACATCTGCATTAGAAAGTAATATAGGGCTTAATGCTATAGCTCAATGGACGTATACACTTCAATCAGATATGCCTCAAGGTCTAGGAACAGGGGCTCTGTATACTAATAATATAGATTCTCCCTTACTAGTAAAAAATGGAGCATTATGGTATGATAATAGAGGAGTTTGGGATGAGTCAATTTTAACTTACTAAAAAAACGAAAAGGAAGAATAGCTATTCTTCCTTTTTGTTTTTTCTATAATCTTCTTAGTAAATCACGATTTTCTAAATTCATCTGGGGATACTCCTACATACTTTTTAAAAAACCTTGAGAAATAAGAATTATCCTTAAAGCTTAATTTATAAGCTATTTCTCCAGCAGATAGATTTGTATTAACTAAAAGTCTTTTACTTTCTAATAAAATACGACTTCTAATAATCTCTCCAGCAGATTGTCCTTTAATTTTCTGACATATAGCATTTAAATAATTAGGAGTTACATATAGAAGTTTAGCATATTCTTTTGGGAATCTTAGTTCATAAAAGTTTTTTTCAACTAGGTGCTCAAATTGCTTGATTAAGTTAGTGGGTTGCAATTGAGTATAAGAAAAATTGTATTCCTCATTTACCTGTTTTTTAACTAAAAGTAATAACTCAAGTATGTATATACGTATTAGATTAAGATCTGTGCTTTCTTTTATTTGAAATTCAAAAGTTATTTTATCAAAAATATTAACTATAGTAGAGTATTGTTTAAAAATATTAAGCTTGATATATTCTGAATTATAATTGAAGAAAGGTAATAATTGAATAAAATCCTTATTTAATAGAAAAGATGAAAAGAAGTCAGCTGTGAAATTGATAATAAATCCTTGAGTAGTTTCATTAAAATCCCATCTATGTACTTGTCCTGGAGCTAAGAAGAAAATATCGCCTTTAGTAACAGAATAAGTTTTGCTATCTATATGATGTATCCCAGTACCATTAGTTATAAGTAATATTTGATAGAAAGCATGTTGATGAGCAATAGAAACTACATTATTGCGCATTTGGATTATTCTATGCAAATCAAAAATTACACAATCTTTTAGGACATTATTTTGGTCTAATAGATCACAACTATTATATCTAGGTATCTTTTTCATATTACTTATAAAAGTTATCAATACTTAAAATATTAAATATACTATAATATTTTGTACAAAATTAATAAATTTTATTTAATATAAGAACTGATTGATTTAGTAAGTGATTAGTTATATCTATATTAGATACTATTTATTCATAATACATATTATGTAAAATAGGAATTTTGTAAGAGAAAACAATACTTCTTTTGTCACTATTATAAACTATATTTGTACTTATACAAATTTAAACCTAATGCTCTATTTAATACTTAGCATCTTAAGTAGTATCTCTGTAGGAGTTCTATTTAAAGTTTTAAAAAAACAAACCACTAATATTTTTCAGATTATAATTCTCAACTACATTGTAACAGTTTTTTTATCATTCTTAATATTTAAACCTTCATCTATTACAATTAATGCATTTCCAATATTTCTTATTATAGGTTTAGGAGTTCTATTACCTTCAATATTCTTAGCACAATATCTAAGTATTAAAAATACAGGAATTATAAAAACAGATATTGCTCAAAGAATGTCATTATTTATTCCAATATTGGCATCTGTATTTATTTTTAAAGAAAATATTACAAATTTGAAATATATAGCTTTGTTAATAGGTTTTATATCTATAGGTCTAATACTAAACAAAAATGAGCATAAAGAAATAAAAGCTAAAAATAACTATTTTTATTTACTCTTAGTTTTTATTGGTTTTGGAGTAATTGATGTGTGTTTTAAGCAAGTAGCTTTATATAGTACTATTCCCTATACTTCTACTCTATTTTATATATTTAGTTGTTCTTTAATATTATCTCTGATTTTTTATACTGTTTACATAAAGTTCAAGAGAATTAAATTTGAAATGACTAAAAAAACAATACTGTTTGGCCTTTTAGTAGGATTATTGAATTTTATAAATATATACTTTTATTTAAATGCACATAAAGCTTTTGCTGATAATCCTACTGTAGTTTTTGCAGGAATGAATTACGGAGTCATTCTACTAGGTACTTTGATCGGATATTTTTACTTTAATGAAAAGTTGAATAAGTATAATGTTATTGGTTTAGGATTTGCAGTCTTATCTATAGGATTGCTTATAATAAGTCAAGTTATAATCTAAACAAAAAAGGAGATGATAAATTCATCTCCTTTTTTGTTATAACCATTCCATTAAAGAAATTCCTAATCCTATATTTGTTTGTTTCCAGTTATAATCGATCATGGTCTCGCCATAACCGTGATTTACAACTAAGAAAGCTTTTAAGTTATTCTTAATTGGATAAGCCCAAGTAAACTCTGCAAAACCTTTATAGTTGTTATTAAACTTTAGATTGTTGCGAATCATTAAAGTAAATAATTGACCGCTCTTATGCTGATATCCTATGACAGCCTCTCCTCTACCTACATAATCTTCTATCCTTGGATTGTCATCAGAATCAGCTTCTTCTTGAAGTCTAAACCAAGGGCGAACTAAGAAAGTCCAATTGTGGTACTCCATTCCTAAGTGCATCGTAATTCTGTTCCAACTTCTAGAGTAAGGTAGACTCTTACCATTAGACTGGTGATTAAAGCCTATCCCTGCCATTGTAAATTTAAAATCATTGATAGCATAATCTAAAGGATAGTTAAAGATCACCTCTGGTTCATAATTTAATTCCCTAAAAGGCCGAGATTCCTTTTCGTTATATGCTTGCCAGTTAGCAGTCTGTGTAAAAGCTAACCAAATATCTCCTTTGCCCCAAAAAAGCCCTGTAGCAACTTTAGTTTTAAAACTTATCTGAAATCTAATCTCTGTTCTATTGTAATCTATAGGTTCAGAAGCTGAATTAGCATCGTGCAAACTAGTAGGCATCTCATTAGGCTTACTAGACCATCTAGCAGGCAAAAGATATACTGGCTTATAAGGAGTAAGGGCAAAAGTCTTTCCTTTTCTCTCTGGATTTAAGTCCCATCTATCTCTTAAGCTTTTAATCTCTCTATTATTATCGAAGATATAGTCATCAGGTTCTTGACCCAAAACCTGTACACTCACTAATAGAGAGAGTAAAAAACATTTATATTTCATTCGTTTTATTTAAAAAAGTAAAGTCTGCTGTCCATCATCATCTATTTCTGTTTCTGGAGCTTCACCTATAGTTATTTCTTCTTCCTCTTCCTCCTCTTCTTCCTCTTCATTAAAAGGCAATGACTCTAAAATATTGACTTGTTTTATCTTATCTATAGAAACTTGATTACCTAAAGCTTTAATTCCTTTTATAGTTATAAATTGCTCTACATCAATTGTTTGGTTGTCCTTTTGTATTCCTTTGATCTTAGTAAATATTACTTCAAAGACAGGTCTAAAGTCAGTAGAAACTATCTCCAATCTAGAGTTAGGATGTTCAGTAATAAACAATTCCTCTTTATTTTCATTCTCAATTAAGAAGCGCTTAAGGTAATATCTACTTTTTTCTCCATCAAAATATAGAGCAGAAACAGGCTTGTTTTCTTTCCATTTTTCGAGAACAATCATATCTTCGTCGAAATGAGTAGTAAGTTCAGGAATAATCGTCTTCACCTTACCACTTTGAGTTACAATAAGTAATCTATCTTCAGGTTTAAACTCTCCTAATAACTCTCCTCTACCATCTACATTTAAGCGTTTTACGGTTTCGTCGAACCATATCTTACGAGGACGTAATGTAGAAATTCCCTTTTCTTTGAGCTCTATTTTCTTAATAGCATATTTAGTTACTACATTTCCTTTTGCTGCTCTACCTTTAATTAATAAGTCAGCAAAGTCAAGATCAAACTTAAGCTTCTTAACACTAGTCAGTTGTCTTAATAGTATCGTTACTACCTCTGCTTCTCCATTTGGATTAGCTGAGAAATACAATATCTGTGAGCCTGGTTTGTCTTGAGTCAGTGGATATAATTTATCACGAGTTACCCCTGTTACATTAAATCTTTTGATAAAAGAAGAACCAGATTTACCATCTCTATAAATTAAGTTATAGATAGTGCGTTTGTCATTCTTATCCCATACAGCGATATGGATAATATCTTTTCCGACGAACTTCTTTTCATCTACTCTAGAGACCATCATAGAACCGTCACGTAAGAATACGATAACATCATCTATATCAGAACAGTCACATACATACTCATCTTTGCGCAATCCTGTACCGAAGAAACCTTCTTCCCTATTTACATAAAGCTTAGTATTTCTCAGGACTACTTTAGTTGCCTCGATAGTATCGAAGTTTCTAAGCTCGGTAAGACGCTCTCTACCTTTGCCATATTTTTCCTTTAAACTCATAAAGTATTTAATAGCAAAATCTATCAGGTGTTCTAAGTTGTATTTTACAGCTTCTATTTCTCCTTCTAGCGCCTCAATATTTTGGTTTGCCTTATCAATATCAAAACGTGAAATACGTTTAATGCGTATCTCTGTTAATCTAGCGATATCCTCCTGTGTAATGTCTCTTTTAAGATTTGCTATAAATGGCTTTAATCCTAAATCAATAGCATTTAAAACTCCTTCCCAAGTTTCTTCTTCTTCAATCGCACGGTAAATACGATTCTCAATAAATATTCTTTCAAGAGAAAGGAAGTGCCATTTTTCCTCTAACTCATTCAGTTCTATCTCAAGTTCTTTCTTTAATAGCTCTACTGTCTGATGAGTAGAGTTTTTAAGCATCTCTGAGACACCTGTAAATAGAGGTTTATTATCCTGGATAACACAGCCTAATGGAGCAATAGAAGTTTCACATGCTGTAAAAGCATAAAGAGCATCTATAGTTTTATCAGGAGAAGTCCCCGCAGGTAGATGGATTAGTATTTCCACCTGTGCAGCCGTATTATCTTCTATCTTTTTAATCTTTATTTTACCTTTTTCATTCGCTTTAAGGATGCTTTCTATCAAACTTGTCGTTGTAGTAGAGAAAGGTATCTGCGTAATTACTAAAGTATTCTTGTCTAGTGGAGCTATTTTAGCACGCACACGCACACGTCCTCCACGAGCACCATCATTATAGTTAGATACATCTGCTATCCCCTCTGTAGGGAAGTCAGGATATAGCGTAAAGGGTTTGCCTTTTAGAATTTTGATAGAAGCATCTATCAGTTCGTTAAAGTTATGAGGAAGTATTTTAGTAGATAACCCTACTGCAATACCCTCTCCTCCTTGTGCGAGAAGTAATGGAAACTTAACTGGTAGATTGATAGGTTCATTCTTTCTACCGTCATAAGATGCTTGCCAATTAGTGATTTTTGGAGAATACAATACCTCTAAAGCAAATTTACTCAAACGAGCCTCAATATAACGCGAAGCTGCAGCACCATCTCCTGTTAGGATATTTCCCCAGTTCCCCTGCATATCTATTAATAGATCTTTCTGCCCAAGTTGAACAAGGGCGTCTCCTATACTAGCATCCCCATGAGGGTGATACTGCATCGTATGACCTACAATATTAGCAACTTTATTATAACGGCCATCATCTAGCTCTTTCATCGAGTGCATGATACGTCTCTGAACAGGCTTAAAACCATCTTCGATAGCAGGTACAGCACGTTCTAAGATAACATAAGAAGCATAGTCAAGGAACCAATCCTTGTACATACCTGTTACCTTAGTAATAGTCTCCGTTACCTCCTCTTGAACATCAGAAAAATCCTCTATAGGATGTTCATTATTTATATTGTTTAACTCTTGATCTAAATTATCTTCTTGGCTCATAATATTATTCTACAACATCAAGTTCTACTTTAAGATTATCTATGATAAATTCTTGTCTATCTGGTGTATTTTTACCCATATAGAACTCTAACATTTTATCGATAGATATTGACTTATCTAACATTACAGGATCTAATCTTATATCTTCCCCTATAAAATACTGAAACTCATCAGGAGAAATCTCTCCTAATCCTTTGAATCGAGTGATCTCCGGCTTAGGTTTTAATTTCTCAATAGCGTTTATACGTTCCTCTTCACTGTAGCAGTAAATCGTTTCTTTCTTATTTCTCACCCTAAACAATGGTGTTTGTAAGATGTATAAATGCCCTTCTTTGATTAATTCTGGGAAAAACTGTAAAAAGAAAGTAATTAATAACAATCGAATATGCATACCATCCACATCGGCATCAGTAGCAATAACAATATTGTTATACCTTAAGTTCTCAAAGTCATCTTCTATATCTAATGCTGCTTGTAGCAAGTTAAACTCTTCATTTTCATACACGATTTTCTTCGTCATTCCATAAGAGTTTAGAGGCTTACCTCTTAAACTAAATACAGCTTGTGTATTAACATTTCTTGATTTTGTAATCGAGCCCGAAGCAGAATCTCCCTCTGTAATAAACAAAGTACTGTCTAAATACAGTGGATTCTTTATATCTGTTAAGTGAACTCTACAATCTCTTAATTTTCTATTGTGTAGACTAGCTTTTTTAGCGCGGTCTTTAGCTATCTTTCTGATACCAGATAACTCTTTGCGTTCTTTTTCAGCTTGAAGTATTTTCTTTAATAAAGCTTCAGCTATATCAGGGTTTTTGTGTAAATAGTTATCTAACTGTGTCTTCACAAAATCATTGACAAAAGTACGCACTGTAGGCAGATCTGGTCCCATATCAGTAGACCCTAGTTTAGTTTTGGTTTGAGATTCAAATACAGGCTCTTCTACCTTTACAGCAACAGCAGCTACAATAGACTTTCTAATATCAGAAGCGTCGAAGTTTTTATTATAGAACTCTTTAAGTGTTCTTACCACAGCTTCTCTAAATGCAGCTAAGTGTGTTCCTCCTTGAGTAGTATTCTGTCCGTTTACGAAAGAGTAATATTCCTCAGAGTATTGGCTTTTACTGTGCGTTAATGCTACCTCGATATCATCACCTGATAAATGAATAATTGGATATACTTGATCTTCTTCAGTAATATTCTCTAAAAGCAAATCTTTAAGCCCATTTTCAGAGAAGAATTTTTCACCATTAAACATCACTGTCAATCCTTTATTAAGATAACAGTAGTTCTTTAGCATACGCTCTATATACTCTTTACGGTATTTATAGTTCTTAAAGATTGCCTCATCCGCTACGAAAGATACTTTAGTTCCTTTTCGTCTAGTAGTTTCTACTAATTCCTCCTCATTGACTAAATCCCCAGCAGAGAATTCAGCTCCTTTAAGCTGACCATCACGTACAGACTCTACACGGAAGTAGTTAGATAAAGCATTTACTGCCTTAGTACCCACACCATTTAGACCTACCGATTTCTTAAATGCTTTAGAGTCATATTTTCCTCCAGTATTCATCTTAGATACTACATCTACGACTTTACCTAAAGGAATACCACGACCATAATCACGTACAGTGACAAGTTTATCTTTGAGAGTAACCTCAATAGTTTTACCTGTCCCCATAACGAATTCATCTATACTATTATCTATAACCTCTTTAATTAGAATGTAGATACCATCATCAGGAGAAGAACCATCTCCTAATTTTCCGATATACATACCAGGACGCATACGAATATGTTCCTTCCAGTCTAACGAACGAATATTATCTTCGGTATATTGATTTTGATCTTGCATAAAAACGTAGGAATTTGCGCTAATTTACTACTAATTAGCTTAAAATAAAAATTGTGAAATAACAGTTTTTTAGGATTTAATCCTCTGATGACTTTTTGATAACATTCTTCTCAATCTCAATAGAATAAGGCCCTGGTACTATTCTTCTGCCATATAATATAGCATAATTTTTTGTAAACTCTGCACCAAAATATAAGATCATAGCCGAATAGTACACCCAAATCAACATAACTGTCACAGAACCAGCTGCTCCATAAAGTGAAGAAGAAGCTGTATTACCTAAATACCAACCTATCCCAAACTTTCCAAACATAAATAGAACAGCTGTAAAACCTGCCCCTATGAAGGCATCTTTCCATCTTAATTTACCATTAGGTAAAGTCATGAAGATAAGTACAAATAGGATCGTTATGATTAAAAAGACAACTAAATTGTTTAATAACTTTACTAAACTCAATGTTTCTTCTCCAAAAAAACTACCCAAATAACTATATAGAAGGCTTACAATTGAATTAATCATTAGACTTACTAATAAGACAAATCCAACTGATCCTATCATAGCAAAAGAAAGCAACCTGTTTTTAACCAATCTAGCAATACTTTTATCTGGTTTGGCCGCTAACCCCCATATATAATTAATAGAACTCTGTATCTCTGCAAAAACCCCTGAAGCACTAAATAAAAGTATCCCTACACCTATAATAGTAGTTATATAACCACTTTTTCGATTTAACTGAACATTACTCATTGCATTTTGTATTTCAGCTGTTGTATTAGGACCTACCAAATCTCTTAATTGGTCATAAAAGAAATTAGCTACTTCTTGTTCCTCAAAAATAAAACCACTTGCAGAAATAATTAATAGCATTAAAGGAGGTAAAGCAAAAATCGTATAATAGGATAATGCTGCACTAAACTTCATCGCATTATCATCTAGAAAGTCAAATACGGATTGTTTAAACAATACTATTACTTTTTTAAAACCACTACTCTGCATAGTTAGACTATTATTAATAAATTAAGATATTAAAATTTATACATTAAAACTATTTAAACTCTAAAACATTGATTTTTAGACTAAATACAATAACAAGACTAATAGTCTAATTACTATTACAAAATTCTATAAAATTTTAACAATTCCTAATTTACTTTTACTAAAAATAATAGCAAAAAAAAGAGAAGCACTTGGCTTCTCTTTCTCAATTATTTAAACGTTAAAACGGAAGTGCATTACATCTCCATCCTTAACAATGTATTCTTTTCCTTCTACTCTTAGTTTCCCAGCTTCTTTTACTTTAGCTTCTGAACCATAAGTCACATAGTCATCATAACCGATTACCTCTGCACGAATAAATCCTTTTTCGAAGTCACTGTGGATAACTCCTGCAGCCTGTGGTGCAGTATCTCCTACCTTAATAGTCCAAGCTCTAACCTCTTTTACACCAGCCGTAAAGTAAGTTTGAAGATTTAATAGTTTATAAGCAGAACGAATCAATTTAGATACTCCTGGCTCATCTAATCCTAAATCTTCTAAGAACATTTGTCTTTCTTCAAAAGTCTCTAATTCCATGATATCTGCTTCAGTTCCTACTGCTAATACGATCACTTCTGCATTCTCATCTTTCACTAGTTCTTTTACCTTTACTACATAATCATTCCCGTTTACAGCAGCTCCTTCATCTACGTTACATACGTATAATACAGGCTTAGTAGTAATTAATTGGAAGTCTTCTATTAATGCCTCTTCATCTTGGTTTTTAGCTTCTACTACACGAGCAGATTTACCTTCTAATAAAGTCACTCTGATGCGCTCTAACAGATCAGCCTCTACTTGTGCTTCTTTATTTCCTGTCTTAGCTGCTTTCTTAACTTTCTCTAATCTCTTTTCTACAGTTTCAAGGTCTTTTAACTGCAATTCGATATCGATAGTCTCTTTATCTCTGATTGGGTTTACATTCCCATCAACGTGAATAATATTATCATTGTCAAAGCAGCGCAATACGTGGATAATAGCATTACACTCTCTAATATTTCCTAAGAATTGGTTTCCTAAACCTTCTCCTTTACTTGCTCCTTTTACTAATCCAGCAATATCTACTATCTCTACAGTAGCAGGCAATACACGCTCAGGTACTACTAGCTCTTCTAGTTTTAATAGACGTGGATCTGGTACATTCACAACCCCAATATTCGGTTCTATTGTACAAAATGGGAAGTTAGCACTCTGTGCCTTTGCATTAGATAAACAATTGAATAATGTTGATTTACCTACATTTGGCAATCCTACTATACCTGCTTTCATATTTTTAAAATATATTGTGAATTTTTAATCGTTTGCAAATATATTGAAAATTATAGAAGTTCATAGTCTTAATATAATATTACCTAAATAAAAAAGCCACTCGAGATGAGTGGCTTTTCTATATTTAGATTATTTTGTTAATCTTCATCGTCAGCAATTTCCAAGTCTTTTAATGCATCTAATGAATCTTCTGGAGCTTCTACGAAATCCTCTTCATCCTCATCGAAGTTTTCAATTCTATCTGCTAACTTAGTACTTACTTTTACCAGGTATATAGTATCCTCAGTTCTAACTTCCACTGCTTCTACAGTTTCGTTCTTTACGTTTTTAAAACGTATAATGTCTGCATCATCATACCCGTCAGGAAATTTTTCAACCAATAATGTCAAAATTTCGTTCGTTAACTTTGCGTAATCAACAATTACTCTTTTCATTCTTTGTTCTTGCTTTATTTCAGTTTCAAATGTAATAGCTAAATTGTAAACTACAAATAAAATATCACATTTATTTACTGCGAAAAATTAAAAATTAATTACCAAGAATATATGCAAAAATTAATGGCGCAACGATAGTAGCATCTGACTCCACGATGAATTTAGGTGTGTCGATATCTAATTTACCCCATGTAATTTTTTCGTTAGGAACTGCTCCTGAATATGATCCGTAAGATGTAGTAGAATCAGAGATTTGGCAGAAGTATGACCAGAAAGGTACATCTTCCCACTCTAAATCTTGATACATCATTGGAACTACACAGATAGGGAAATCTCCAGAGATACCTCCTCCGATTTGGAAGAATCCTACTCCGTGCCCTCCTGAGTTAGCTCTATACCACTCTGTTAAATAAATCATGTACTCAATACCTGTTTTTACAGTGTGTACATTTAGTTTTCCTTTGATTACATTAGATGTAAAGATGTTACCACATGTAGAATCTTCCCATCCTGGACATACGATTGGAATATTTTTCTCAGCCGCAGCGATAATCCAAGAGTGTTTAGGATCAATCTCATAGTATTGCTCTAATACACCAGAGTTTACTAATTGGTATAAATATTCGTGTGGGAAATAACGTTTTCCTTCAGCTTCAGCTGCATGCCATACGTCTTCTAAGTGTTTTTGTAAACGACGGAATGCCTCTTCTTCAGGGATACACGTGTCAGTCACACGGTTATAGTGATTGTCTAATAACTCTCTCTCTTGCTCTGGAGTCAAATCTCTGTAGTTTGGAACTCTTTTGTAGTGAGAGTGAGCAACCAAGTTCATCACGTCCTCTTCTAAGTTAGCTCCTGTACAAGAAATGATATGTACTTTATCTTGACGAATCATTTCTGCTAAAGAAATTCCTAACTCAGCAGTACTCATCGCACCACCCATAGAGATTAACATTTTACCTCCAGCGTTTAAGTGTGCTTCATATCCTTTTGCAGCATCCACTAACGCAGCAGCGTTAAAGTGTCTATAGTTATGCTCAATAAACTGACTAATTGGTCCTTTACTCATTTTATTTATTCTTTTATATTAATATTTCTTTTATTTCTTATTTGTTATACCCTAAGATATCTAATACTTGTTCTGCAGTTTGTTGTTCGGAGAACAACTCTGTTGCGATAATTCCATTTTCATCTTTGTCGATTAAGATGTGTTTTGGTTGTGGAATTAAACAATGGTGAATACCACCAAATCCTCCAATTTGATCTTGATATGCACCTGTATTAAAGAATCCTATATACAATGGTTTTTCTTTATTGTATTTAGGCAAATAGATTGCATTTAAGTTTTGCTCAGAATTATAGTAGTCATCGCTATCACAAGTCAATCCACCCAACAAAATACGCTCATAAGTATCATTCCATCTGTTGATTGGCAACATGATAAAACGCTTGTTAATCGCCCATGAATCAGGTAAAGTAGTGATGAATGACGAATCAATCATATTCCACTTCTCTCTGTCATTTTGTTGTTTTTGGTATAAGATCTCATAGATTGCTCCTCCACTTTCACCTACTGTGTATGAACCAAACTCTGTAAAGATGTTCGGTACAGGTACTTCTGCCTCATCACATACAATCTTAATTTGATTGATGATCTCATCTACCATATACTGGTAATCAAATTCGAATGCTAAAGAATCTTTAATAGGGAATCCTCCTCCGATATTCAAGCTATCTAGTGTAGGGCATTCTTTCTTTAAAGTAATGTATACTTTTAAACATTTCACTAATTCGTTCCAGTAGTACGCCGTATCTCTAATACCCGTATTGATAAAGAAGTGAAGCATTTTAAGCTCTACCTTTGGATTCTCAGCAATTTGTTTTCTGTAGAAAGGTAAGATACTCTTATATCCAATTCCTAAACGAGAAGTATAAAATTCGAACTTAGGAGATTCTTCAGAAGCAATACGGATACCGATTTTAAACTTCTTGTTTATTTGCTCTTGTAATAGATCTAACTCTTCATAGTTATCAATAATAGGAATAGTATTCTCATGTTTATTATTGATAAGGTTAGCGATATTGTCGATGTACTGCGCACGTTTAAATCCGTTGCACAATACGAATGTATCTTTATTGATCTTACCTGTCTCTAGTAAGTTCTCTACGATATTAACGTCGAACGCAGATGATGTCTCTACGTGAATATCATTTTTAAAAGCTTCGTTTAACACATAAGAGAAGTGAGAACTCTTAGTGCAGTAGCAGTAATAGTAATTTGCCTTATACTTATTCTTCTCCATTGCTTTTCTGAAGATAGTCTTCACATTGCTAATGTTTTCTGAAATTTTAGGCAAATAAGTGAACTTTAATGGAGTACCGTATTTTTCAACAAGGCCCATTAAGTCAATATTGTGAAATTGTAAGTTATCTTTGTTTAATTTGAATTCTTCTTGTGGGAAGTAAAAAGTTTGGTTGATTAAGTCAACGTATTTTGTGTTCATCTTTTATCTTTTTAATAAAGGTTAAAAAAAATCTTTCTCAATTAACTCTGATTGCACAGTAAACAAATCTTGCTTTGCATAAAGATACTAAATAGTTATTACTTATACTGCAATCCGACACCTAACTTAATCTAGTTTTCAAACCCTTATATTAGCAAATACTATTGGCAACTTATCTCTGAATCTAAACGAATTAAGAGCCTCCTTAGAATACTTGATAATGCCATATACATAATTAGCCTTCTGTCTCTTGACAAAACGCCTTACTTTGTGCCTTGCAGACACACTGAATTTAATATATAAAACATCTATTTTCACGACCGCAAATGTAACAAAATATTGGAATGAAAAACTAAAAACTATTTGTTTTTACCCCTTAATTCAAATATGCATATAATCCTTTTACTACCAGCTCTTTGCTAACCTCTATATCGTAGATAGCAGAGCCTATTTTGTCTAATAATACACAACGTATATTACCACCATAGTTCTTTTTATCAAACTTCAACCATTCTAAGGAATTTTCTATGTCTTCTTTTGACATAGGAACTACTCCATATATAGTGTGAATTGTTTCTTTTATATCTAAATATTCTTCCGCAGTTAAATACCCTAATTCTTTAGCAATATAAGCCTCTGCCACCATACCTAAAGCAACAGCTTCTCCGTGTAGCATAGTTTCTTTTTGCTCATCGGTTAAAAAGTAACTCTCTACTGCATGCCCTACCGTATGCCCGAAGTTTAATATCTTGCGCAGACCGTGTTCCTTAGGATCTTGAGTAACGACTTCATTTTTTATTGATATTGAATGATGGACTAATGCTTCTAAGTCATTAAAATCAACATTAGCAATATCTTTCAAATAAGTATAGTAATTTTCATCAAATATCAAGCCGTGTTTTAACATTTCTGCATATCCTGCTTTAATTTGTCTTGCCTCTAAAGTCTCTAAGTAATTTACATCAATAATTAGCATTTTAGGCATAGCAAAAGCTCCTATACAATTCTTGATACCGTTTAAGTCTACTCCTGTCTTCCCTCCTACAGAAGCATCTACCATAGCTAGCAATGAAGTAGGAATATTTATAAAGTCTATTCCACGCATAAATATAGAAGCGATAAAACCTCCCATATCTGTAATCACCCCACCTCCTACAGTGATGATTATACTCTTGCGATCTCCTCCTAGCTCTAGCATCGTCTGGATCACTCCTGCACAGGTATCTAAGACTTTGTGCTCTTCACCAGCTTCTACTTCTATAATTTCGAAAGGTACATCTGTAGGCAAGTTGCTTAAAAAGTAAGGTAAACAGTGCTCATAACAATTAGAATCTGTCAAGATAAAAAGCTTGCTATAACCATTATTGTTTAAATATGAACCTAAATGTTCGTATGCTTCTTGTCCGAATAGAATATCGTAATGCTCTGTTATTATGTTTTCCATTTTATATTATTTATGCTATACAAAATAAAGTATAAATATTTGAAATATGCGTGCTAAAAAACTTTTTTAACGAATTACTACTAATCAAATTTTAAAACATCCTTTTAATTAAAAAAATAAGAAACATGTTTAGAGTTAATTTAAAGTATGTATTTATTTTTTTGCTGTTTAATCCAGAATCAGCATTAACCAAATATTACAGAACCACTCTAGTTCAGTCCTGTTTTATCTAATTTCTTTTCGTTTATATACCTGTCACTTATGTCAGATTTAAGTAAGGACAGCAAGCGAATAACAACCATTAATCACATCAGTATCACCAGTGGTCAAAGACTTTTTAATAGGTCAGTGGAGGGCTGTTATATTTGCATTTTTTAAAAAACAGTCATGCAGTATATTTATAATTCTATTGGATTTTTATTGAGTAAGGTATTTCATTACAGATTCAGTGTCTCTCTTCAGAATATAGCCAGATCTTTTCCTAAAGCTTCTTATCAAGAGATTACCGACTACCATAAGCACTTTTATAGACATCTTGGACGTATAATAGTAGAAACACTTTTTGCTAAAAAACAATTATTATATCTCACACAAGGAACCAAAGAATACTTAGAAGAAAGGAAAAAAGAGAATCGCAATATGATATTAATACTAGGTCATTACGGCAACTGGGAATTAATTAAACAACTCCCTCTTTCTACAGATATACAAATACAAGCATTGTTTAAGCCATTAAAGAATAGGTTTTGGAATCAAAGAATAATAAATAAGAGACAGAAGCACGGCATTCGCCTTATCCCATCACAGCACGCCCTACGTATATTGCTTAAAGAAAAAGATGTCCTTAATATGACTGTATTTATTGCAGATCAGTATCCTGGTAAAAATACAGGCATAGAGCTCTTATTCTTAAACCAACAGACACACATCTATACAGGAGCAGAACAAATAGCCAAAAAACTTAATGCTCATGTATTATATGGAGAAATAACTCCTTTTGGCAAGAAAAAATGGCAACTTTCTTTAAAAACGATTTGTACAGAAGCTATAAAAACAGAGCAAGGATTTATTTCTCTTTCTTTTATTAAGCATTTAGAAAGAAGTATTCAAAAGAATCCATCTCTATGGTTATGGTCTCATAAGCGATGGAAGTGATATATATAAGAAAGCCAGAGCTATAGCTCTGGCTTTCTTTATTCATTTTAATCATCTTAAATGATTAGTTTTTTCCTAAGAAAATTTGAAATCCTAATCCAACTCCTAAACCAGAGAATTTCTCTCCTCCAGAAATGTTAGCTTTACTATAGCTATATCCAGCAGTTACTTCTAAAGCAACGTGACGAGATACGAAGTGAGAATAACCTCCTTTGATGTCAAATGCAAATGAGTTTTCGTTTTTTCCATCTTGTTCAGTTCCTTTAATACCGATACCTCCTTGTCCGAAGAATCTTCCAGTAGCACTAGCACCTTCAGGGAAGTAGTAACGTGCATAAGGCATAACTACATAGCTCCATTTATTCTTACCATCTTTGATAGTCTTAAGACCACCACCGATTTCAGCTCCTACTGCAAATCCATCAGAAATAAAGTACGCTGCTGTAGGTTTCACTTCAAAACTAAAACTTTCACCTTCGAAATCATATCCAATATTACCTACGGTAGCTCCTACCATCCAGTTTCCTTTTTTAATAGGCGTAGTACCTACTTTTTCAGATAATTTTGGAGTTTCAATGTTCATTTGAGCGTTAGCAGTTGTAATTCCAGCCACTAATAATGCTGCCAATAAAGTAATCTTTTTCATAATTTTTACTGTTTTGTTTTTAATTTATTGTACTAGACTAATGTTATTTGTTTAACGAGAGCTAAATTAATTAAAATAAACATATTAATTATCGTTTTTTAAACAATTCTTGCTTTAATTTTAGAAAATCGTTGTTAGAATTGATTAATCTATCAAGTAAAAATGTTCTAGCTTCCTCAATATCAATAAAGTCTAGGTATTTGTACCATCCATCTGTTTCTAGAATTTCTTTGACCTTAGTTATTCTCTTTGCAGTCTCGGAAGCACTTCTCAACACATGGCTTGTATCATTAAGACAACCTTTGTGTCTAAAAGTCACATATTTTTTTTCAATATCTAGTATTATTGCATATAAAGGCTCTTGTTCATTGTTTGGAAAGAAGCTATCCCAAGTAGCATAAGCCAGTGTATATACACTATTCTTGTATTCATCTGAAGTGATCTTCCACCTACAGTTAGCTGCTCTTCCCCAGTGGTTTGCATATCTTGCCACACCTTTATCATCATAGTAATACATACTTCCTGTCTTACTTTTATAATCAGGTTTTCTCCCTTCAATAAATGACATTGGTATTTCTTGCCATTCACAATAAGTATGCTTAAAAAAATTATATCTACTGTATTTCTTCATTGTTTAATTTAGCTCTTCTTGATGATTTAGAATAGTAATACCTAGAGTTGCCATTTTTCTTTGTGCTTTTATTAAACCTTCTTCCGTAATAGGCTTAGTTGCAAAATTCAAAAAGAATGTCTTGATTCCAGCTTCTTGTGCATCCTTAGCACTAAAATAAACACAAAACTCAGCGGCTAATCCACAAACGTATAACTCTGTAACGCTCTTGTCATTTAAAAAACCTAAAAGGCCTGTACTATGCTGGTGATCGTTGTCGTAAAAACCGCTATAAGAATCAACTTCTACATTCATTCCTTTTCTAAAAACAGCCGCTACTTTAGTGCTATCCCATTCCGCTGTGAACTCCGCTCCTCTAGTCCCTTGTATACAGTGATCAGGCCAAAGTACCTGTGGTATGCCATTAAGGTTAATTAAATCAAATGTATTGCTATCTGGGTGTTGACTAGCAAAACTCTTATGATTAGCAGGATGCCAATCTTGTGTTGCTATAACGAGGTCAAAGTCTTTTTGTATTTTATTAATCACTGGAATAATTTCATCTCCTTGAGCAACTGCTAGGTTACCTCCAGGTAAGAAATCATATTGTAAATCTACTATGAGTAATGCTTTCATCTTATTTTGAATATATTTATAAGCCGTGTTCTTTGTTTATAAAACAAAAATACTAAAAATCTAAAGGAGCATTAAATTGTATTCTGCAGTTACTTTAAAGATACTATTCACAGGATGCCTTTGATTTTCTTTATTTATATCACTACTTCTTGTAAGTCCCTTTAGGAGAATACAAATCTATAGAGATTAAAAAATATTAACCTTACTTACTTCCACTTATTTCCAATTTTTTCCATTCTTTTCCGAATACTTCCAAATATTTCCAAAAAAGTCCATTTATTTCCACTCTTAAAATTTTAAATAACTGAAAATCAGCACACAATAGTTTTAAGCATACCCGTTTCTTCGGAAGCCCTTCGGAAGAGTTCAGTATTTGTTCGGAAGGAGAGCTAGTTTTCCGAAGAACATCCAAAGACTGCCCAATAAATTCCCGAAGAAAATGTATTTAGGCTTCTGTTTTTTAAATATTCTAAAACTAGTTTTTGCATTAGCCATATACTATAAAACATGGTTAGTTTTTCTCTCCTATTATTAGTTTTATAACCACACTATAGTGTGCTTTACGCGCTAATTAAGGCCTATTTTGTATAATTCCCTTTTGTTTATATGTATATCAGTAATCTAGGTGAAAATGACTTTAAGAATATCAAAATACTAAAAAAGGCATTCAGTGATCTGAATGCCTTTTGCTTTAGGGTGACTAATGGGTCTCGAACCCACGACCTTCGGAACCACAATCCGACGCT
>NZ_JBBPHK010000026.1:0-45143 GCF_038039805.1 Myroides odoratimimus | reverse complement strand
AGCAGCTGATTTGTAATCAGCAGGTCGTGGGTTCGAGTCCCTCCATCGGCTCAAAAGTCTCCCCTTAAAGGGAGACTTTTTTGTTTTTAATTACTTTGTGTATTAAATGCTCTTCTAACTGCTTTTTATTTTTTACTTTTAGATAACCTAAAATTACCTTATATAGGTCGATTATTGTTAATAATAAATAGAGATATGTTTTTGAGAGTTCAAGCAGATTGGTTTATCTATTTAGAGATAGTTTATTTTATTATAGCTATTGCTGTGGCTGTACGCATTATTTATGATACAGATTCTATCTCGAAAACATTAGCATACCTATTGTTAGTTTTCTTTGTGCCTATCTTTGGTATTTTATTTTATTTTTCGTTTGGAATTAATTATCGAAGAAGAAAGATGTATTCTAAGAAGCTTAAGGTAAATGATGAGTATAGTGCTAAATTAACGGAACGTCTAAATGATATTCACTTAGATCGCAGGGAACAAGGAAACCCTATTGTACAAAGGAATCGCTCTTTTATTAAAATGCTTTCTAGTGCAACGATGGGAGAAGGTCCACTATTAGTAGATAATGAAACTGAAATATTAGAAAACGGAGAAGAATTCTTTCCGAGACTAATTGAAGATTTAAAAGCAGCTAAGAGTACCATTCATATCGAGTATTATATTTATGAGAATAATGATATTGGAAGAGAGATAGAAAGCATCTTAATCAATAAAGTGAAGGAGGGGGTTAAGGTACGTTTTATCTACGATGACTTTGGGTGTAAGAGCATCCGAAAGAACATTGTGCGCAATCTTCGTGCGAATGGGGTGGAAGCCTATCCATTTAATAAGATTATTCTATTAGCTTTTGCTAACCGTATGAATTATCGAAATCACCGCAAAATAGTCGTGATAGATGGAACTATTGCTTATACAGGGGGGATAAATATATCTGATCGCTATGATAACCGCAAGAAAGATTCTAATCAATATTTTTGGAGGGATACGCATATTAGAATAAAAGGATCGGGAGCTTATGGATTACAATATATCTTCTTGGCAGATTGGAATTTCTGTAGTAAGCAAGATTTAGCCTTTGATGAAAAGTATTTTCCTATTCAAGATAGCAATGATACAGGAGTGCCATTACAAGTGATCTCATCTGGTCCTGACTCCGATGTGCCTTCTATCTTATATAGTGTCTTAAAAGCTATACAAACAGCAGAAAGAGAGATCTGCATCACTACGCCGTATTACATACCTGACGAATCATTACAACTAGCTATTAAAATGGCAGCATTAAGTGGTAAGCGCGTTAGAATGATACTGCCTGGGATAACAGATTCAAATATTGTGAAGTGGGCATCAGAGTCCTATTTTCAAGAGTTATTAGAGTTCGGCGTAGAGATCTATCTATATAAGAAAGGATTTATCCATGCGAAAACTTTTGTGACTGACTCAGGAGTGAGTTCTATAGGGACGTGTAATTTAGATCATCGTAGCTTTGACTTAAACTTCGAGGTGAATGTCGTAGTTTATGACGAGGCTTTTGCTCGTAAAATGAAAACAATGTTTGATAGAGATTGTAGAGATTCTATTAAATTAGAATTGCACAGGTGGAATAAGAGATCTTGGAAACAACGTCTTAAAAACAGTTTTATTCGTTTGTTCTCTCCCTTATTATAGTATGTGTAGACATCAAATAAAGGAGGAATGAAGGATTAAGTAAACTTTAAATAAGGATACGATGAATTTGCATTTGACATTTGATAAATATATAACACATCAACATCCCTTTGAGAATGATTATGAAGGGAAGGTAATCACTACATTAATAGAGTCAAGAGGGAATAAGAAAGAGTATAAGCAGACTATTCTGTATATACATGGATTTTGTGATTACTTCTTTCAGATACATTTGATGGATTATTTTAATGAGCATGGAGTAAACTTCTATGCGATAGACTTGCGTAAATATGGTCGTTCGTTATTGCCTCATCAGCATCCGAATTATTGTAAATCTATGCGAGAGTACTTTCCTGATATTGATTATGGAATAGAGTATATTCTAAAAGAAAATAGCGATACTCAACTATTCCTATTAGGACATAGTACTGGAGGGTTATTAGCAACGTATTATGCTATGTTTGGGTTGTTAAAAGAAAGGTTGTCAGGATTAATATTAAATTCTCCTTTCTTTGATTTTAATGTGCCTTTCTATGTAAAGCCTTTTATGGGGAGCGTAGCAAGGAGTAAAGTAAGTAAGGATATTTTTGCTAATGCTGAGCAGATGCCTGAGCTATATGGTAAAACATTACATAAAGATTACGAAGGGGAATGGGAGTATAAGAAAGAATGGAAACCGATAAATCCTTTTGCTGTATATTATAATTGGGTATTAGCTGTACAGCATACACAAGAACTAATTCAAGAGGTTGTCTTACATGAAAACTTTCCTATTCTATTGATGTATAGTGATAAATCAGGAAATACTTCTAAATGGACTGCTAATTCTATGACATCAGATATTGTTCTAAATGTAAAAGATATTGAGAAAATAGGAAGTAAGATAGGTCATAACGTAGAGAAAGTTGTAATAGAAGATGGAATGCATGATTTATTTCTGTCTAAGAAAGAAGTTAGGAGCAAAGCTTTGTCTAGTGTAGTACAGTTCTTAAAGAGGTATCAATAGATATAAAAAGTAAAAAGCTGTTACCATTTAAGGTAACAGCTTTTTTAGCAATAATTGAAAAAAGTTGTTGTTGATTGGTTGGTAGGGAAACTTTTTAGAATAATCCTCCAGCTCCTCCACTTTCTTTTGTATTCGAATCTCTGTGTTTTCTTTGTAATGCACGTCCTTTTCCTCCTCCGAACATATAGTTTACTCCGATGTAAACAGATCTACTTTCCCATGTAAACTGTCCATTAGAAGCATAAGGGTACTGAGAATTATATTTAAACTTCATGGTATTGAAGATATCATTGAATCTAGCACTGATGCTTAACTTGTTTTCAAGTAAAGAATATCTAGCTCCAGCGTCTATTTTATACATCTCTTTAGAGTCCATAGTGATACCATCTACTGGACCTCTATAGAATCCGAATAAGTTAAATCTTAAGTTTTTAGTCGCTTTGAAGTTACTGTTTAAACGAGCATTGAATGCACTAGCAGTAATGTCGCGTTCGATAAAATCCATTTGATTCGTAGTACTGTTTAACTGAGATACAAAACCAGTTTGTTTAATACTTGAGAAATCAATACCAGGTTGCATATCCCACCATGGAGTTAATTTGATATTAGCAGAAAGTTCGAATCCATAAGCATCATTAGACTTATAGTTATCAAAAGTCATTAATAAAGCATTTGGGTTATCATTATCTGGGTCATCATAGATAACGTGGTTGATTTCTTTATTGATTTTTCTATAGTACACACCAGCAGTCACACTACTTTTGTTGTTAAACATTCTAGTATAATTTAACTCTACAGAGTTAGTAAACTGAGGTTTTAATTCAGGGTTACCTACCATTGTCATTAACGGTGTAGAGAATTGTCTAACAGGGTTAGTCTGAGAAATACTAGGTCTGTCTACACGTCTACTATAACTTAAATTAAACATATCATTATCTGTCATAGAATACCCTAAATATACAGATGGATATAAGGTAACGTAATCATCTTTAAAAGTAGTCGTTCCTCCTAATTTAGATTCTACTTTATAGCTTTCTAATCTTGTTCCTACTTGGTAGTTAAACTTACCATAAGTTTGACCAAAAGTTACATAAGCAGAGAAGATATCTTGATTGTATTTATTATTGATAGTCTTATTCTTCTCAGGTATCAAAGGATTGTTAGACTCAAAGTTGTTATCAGCTCTAGATATTCTAGCTTCTGCACCTACTTCTAGTTTTGTATGATCGTTTAAAGGATTTACATAATCAATGTTGATTGTTGTTAAATCACTTTTATCATTGTTTCTATCTTGATAAAATTGGTTAGGGTTTTTACCTATAATTGTATTGTAATCACCGTCATTTGTAGATTTGTTACGACTAAAGTTTCCTTCTATATCTAAAGTGTGACCTTTTTTCTCAAATAAATGTTTATAAGCTAAGTTATACGCACTATATCTATTATCTCCATCATAAACAGTTTTTTGGAAGATATCTTCAAATAAGTTTTTAGGATATGTAGTAGCATTATCCATATCTGTTGTTCTATCATTTGTACTTTGATTTGTATAGAATGACAGTGTATTGTTATCGTTGATATAATAATCCATACCTACTTTATAAAAGTAGTTCTTGTTCTTATTATTCATACGAATCTCTGTTGGAGACATAATATCTGTACGTAGCATATCACCATCATTTTTATATTTTCCATACGAGTAACTACCATTAGCGAAGAAGTTTAACTTCCCTTGTCTATAGTTAGCATTGATAGAGTTAGTATTTTTAACAGTGTGAGCAAATGTAACCCCTGTGTCTACAGAACCATTGAAACCATCCATCGTATTTTTATGTAATACGATATTAATAATACCTGACATTCCCTCTGGATTATACTTAGCACTTGGGTTAGTGATTAACTCAATGCTCTTAATAGAAGTAGAAGGGATTTGTTTTAGTACCTGTTCAGAAGACATATTAGTAGGACGTCCATCGATAAGGATACGTACATTCTCATTTCCTCTTAAAGATATTTTACCATCTTTATCCACATTTACAGAAGGGATATTATTCATAATCTCACCAGCAGTAGCACCAGCAGTAGTTAAGTCTTTACCTACATTGATTACCTTTCTATCTATCTTTTGTTCTATTGTAGAAGATTCAGCAATAATATTAACTCCTTCTAAAGTTGTCGCTTCAGGAGTTAAGTTAATTGTACCGAAGTTATAAGTAGCCTCAGTTAATTCAAATTCTTTAGTATATGTTTGGTAACCGATAAACTGTACTTCTAAAGTATATTTTTTTTGAGGAACAGTTAATTCGAATTTTCCATTGTCATCAGACATAGCACCTGTTACAATAGTCTCTCCATCTTTAATAGAGACAGTTGCATAAGGAACGGATTGATTGATCGATTTGTCAAAAATCGCTCCTATAATTTTTCCTTTCTGTTGTGCATAAATAGAGCAAACCATAGTAAGGAAAAGAATAACACTTAATTTGAATTTCATAATAGTTCTTTCGTTAAGTTTATTTTTAATAATTGATTAAGGTTTATATAATAGTCATACTTTTGAGTAAAATGTTACAACAAAAAATATTTGTTTTTTTATAAAATGTTTATTTATATATGTAACTTATTGATATGTAGTGTTTTGTTTTACTATTTAAAATTGATATAAATGAGATATACAGTGTTTTGTGGTTCTAGTTCAGGTACTAAGGATATTTATTATAAACAAGCTTTTGCATTAGGAGAACAATTAGCTAAGTATAGTATTGGGCTTGTATACGGAGGTGCTAAAGTAGGATTAATGGGAGCAGTCGCTGACGGTGTTCTTAAAGGCGGTGGTGAAGTCATAGGAGTGCTTCCTACTTTTTTGGCAGATGTAGAGTTAGGCCATAAGGAATTAACAGAATTAATTATGGTCGAATCAATGCATGAACGCAAAGCTAAAATGAACGAATTATCTGATGGTGTGATCACAATGCCTGGAGGATATGGCACCTTAGAAGAATTCTTTGAAATGCTGACATGGGCTCAGTTAGGATTACATAAGAAGCCTGTAGCGTTATTAAATATAGATGGTTTTTATAATCCACTATTAGAAATGATAGATACTATGGTGGATATGGGATTCTTAAAAGAAATCAATAGAGAGATGATTGTGGTAGCTGATAAGGTAGAAGAACTTTTAGAAAGGATGAAAGCTTATGAAGCACCTAAAGAAGGTAAATGGATTCAAAAATAAATAGGATGAATAGAGCCTCACTAATAGATAATTTTGAACGAAAAGGAGTAGTATTAACTCCTCAAGAGAAAGAACGGATACTTGCCTCGTTTAATACAGTGTATTTGAAAAAGAAAGACCAATTATTAGTTGCAGGAGAAGTATGTAGTTTTCAAGCTTTTGTTGTTACAGGATGTTGTAAGGTCTACTTTTTAGATAGTACTGGACAGGAACATATTATTTATTTTGCTGTAGAAGATTGGTGGTTGGCAGATTTAGAAAGTTATCATTTGGGTATTCCTTCTAAGTTTTATATTCAAGCAATTGAAGATTGTGAATTATTGATGATTACAAAAGAGGTAAAAGAACCTTTGTATAAAGAGATTCCTGTTTTAGAAAGAATATACAGATTAATGCTTGGACAAGAATGTGTCGCATTACAACGACGAATAGTAAATAAATTATCGATGGATGCTACAGCAGAATATGACGATTTTTGTAAAAGGTATCCTTCTCTATTAAGCAGATTGACTAATATACAAATCGCATCATATCTAGGTATATCACAAGAGTTCTTAAGTAAAATAAAAAGTAAGAAGAAATAACAACTTATTGAACTAGTTCAATGTTTTTGAGTTTTATACGCTATATTTTTGTAGCAAGAAATAGAACAATAAAACAACAAAAACTGTGAAAATAGATAATTTAAATTGTCTGATTTTAGCAGTGATGAGACAGTTTATTCATTACGGATAATAAAAAGTACTAGTGATAGCCACACTAGTACTTTTTTTAATAGAATAACTATAGCTTTTTTCTTACACTCTACTATAGTTATAAATTCATACATTCATTTTTTCTTTAATTCATTTTCATTTGTTATTGATAAGATCTAGTAAGATAAATTAATACTACTATTTACTTATTTTAGTTATGATTTTGTTATAACCGATGTATACATTAGCCAATTTTCGTATTTTAGAGTTTTAGAAAAGGAAAATATGATGGAAAAACAAAATAACAACATTGCAATCTTAGTGGATGGGGACAATGCTCAAGCTAAGTTGTTGGATAAGATTTTAGAAGAAGTTTCTAAATATGGGAAGGTGACTGTCCGTCGTATTTATGGAGATTGGACAACACCGCAAATGAATAGCTGGAAGGAACTACTGAATGACTTGTCATTTTCGCCTATACAGAAGTTTAATTATACTAGTGGGAAGAACTCTACAGATAGTTCTCTAATTATCGATGCTATGGATATTCTCCATGCTAAGATGGTAGATGGATTCTGTATCGTATCTAGTGATAGTGACTATACCGGTTTAGCTAAGCGTATCAGAGAAGAAGGTATCTTCGTGATGGGAGTAGGAGAGAAGAAAACTCCAAATGCCTTCGTTCAGTCATGTGAGATATTTACTTATTGTGAAACCTTAATGCCTAAAGTGACTACAGCAGTTAAAGAAGCGAATGGCAATGCTAAAAAGATAGAAGCCACAGATGATGACGATACTAAATCATTGACTAAGAAAGAGTATAGACTGATAGATAAAGCGTTCGATATGTCTGTAGATGAAGAGGTAGAAGCTTATATCGCTACAGTAGGAGGTAACCTTCGTAAACTTAATCCTAGTTTTGACGCCAGAGATTACGGCTTTAGAAACTTGACAGAGCTTTTTAAACATTTAAAGTCTTATGACGTAATTAATAATAATGTTAAGGGGTTAAATCATCCCTTAGTAAAGAAAAAATAACCTTCGGGTTATTTTTTTTTGCTAATAAACGAATTGTATGGTCTGTAAACTTTAAATTGCAGATAGTCAAAAATTGACTATAACAAAAAATATCAACTCAATACAATTTATATTATGACTATACAAGAATTAGAAGGTATTCGCAAGCAATTCGAGTACTACAGAATGATCGTAGATAAAACAGTTTTAGTGTTATCTCAAGACGAATTAAATCAAAAAGTAAATGAAGAGAGTAACTCTATAGCAATGTTAATGCGTCATATCACAGGTAATCTGCTTTCTCGTTTTACTAACTTTTTTACAGAAGATGGAGAGAAGTCATGGAGAAACAGAGATGATGAGTTCGCAGATGGAGTTTATGACAGACATGAACTTATAACGAATTGGGACAAGGCATGGAATGTTCTCTTCAGCACCATAGATAGTATTAATGAAGAGAATATTAATACAGTGGTGAAGATCAGAAATCAAGACCATACAGTTGCAGAAGCTTTATACCGACAGTTAGCACACTACCCTTACCACATAGGACAAATTGTATTTATCGGAAAGATGATACGCAATGAAGAGTGGAAGTCTTTAACCATTCCTAAAAATAAATCAAAAGAATACAATCAAGACAAATTTGATAATCCTAATTCAGAGACTCATTTTGTAGATGATTATCTAAAGAAGTAAGAGATAATTTTTTAGATTCCTAATTTTGAATGAGAATTAGTAGAGTCGTTCAGTGCAATATTTTATATATTTGTCAAAAGACGGTAAAAAACTACAATATGAAATTAAATACAATGGCCTGTATCGTATTGGCTTCCGCTATGTTATTATCATGTGGAGACAAGAAAGAGGCAGAAAAAGGAGCAAGCGAAGTGACTACAACAGAAAAGTTTGATTACAGTGTGGATCAGTTTGGAGATATCGAAGTATTGAGATATCAAGTACCTGGATGGGACGATCTAACATTAAAAGAAAAAGAATTAGTTTATTATCTAAGTCAGGCAGGGTATGCTGGACGCGATATCATCTGGGATCAGAACTATAAACACAACTTGACTATTCGTAAAGCATTAGAGAATATTTACGAAAACTATAAAGGAGACAAAGAATCAGCAGATTGGAAAGAGTTTGTGACTTATGTAAAGAGAGTATGGTTCTCTAATGGTATTCACCACCATTATTCTAACGAAAAGATAAAACCTGGATTCTCTCAAGCTTACTTCTCTATTTTATTAAAAGAGACTAATACTACATTAGATCAGAACGTAGCGAATATTTTGTTTAATAATGTAGATAGTAAAAAAGTAAATCTTGATTTAGCGAAAGGTCTTGTAAAAGGATCTGCAGTTAACTTCTATGGAGAAGGGATTACAGAAGATGAGGTGGAGGCATTCTATAATGCGATGAAGAGTCCAGACCCACACCGTCCATTATCTACAGGACTAAACTCTAAGGTAGTAAAAGAGAATGGTAAGTTAGTAGAGAAAGTATGGAAGAGTGGTGGAATGTATGGAGCAGCTATTGATCAAATCATCTTTTGGTTAGAAAAAGCTGTTACAGTTGCTGAGAACCAAGAGCAAGCAGATGCACTTAAGTTATTAATCAAATATTACCAAACAGGAGATCTTCAACTTTGGGATGATTATAACGTTGCATGGGTCAAAGCTACTAAAGGGAATATTGATTACAACAATGGATTTATCGAAGTATATGCAGACCCATTAGGACATAAAGGATCTTACGAAAGCGTTGTTCAAATCAACGACTTTGATATGTCTAAGAAGATGGCTGTTCTTTCTAAAGAAGCTCAGTGGTTCGAGGATAACTCTCCATTAATGGCAGAACATAAAAAGAAAAATGTAACAGGAGTATCGTATAAGACAGTGATCGTAGCGTCTGAGTCTGGTGATGCATCGCCAAGTACACCTATCGGAGTGAACTTACCTAATGCGGACTGGATTAGAGCAGAACACGGTTCTAAGTCTATCTCTTTAGGTAATATTATCGATGCATATAATCATGCAGGTGGATCAGATAAATTAAAAGAGTTTGTTCACGATGAAGAAGAATTACAATTAGAGGAGAAGTACGGTGAGTTAGCAGACAAGCTACACACAGCTCTTCACGAGGTAATCGGACATGCATCTGGACAAATCAACAAAGGAGTAGGACAACCAAAAGAAACATTGAAGAGTTATGCTTCTACATTAGAAGAAGGACGTGCTGACTTAGTGGGGTTATTCTATTTATACAATCCTAAGTTACAAGAGTTAGGATTAGTTGACGATTGGAAGTCAGTAGGTAAAGCAGCTTATGATGGATATATCCGTAACGGATTAATGACGCAGTTAGTACGCTTAGAGCCAGGTGCTGATATCGAAGAAGCTCACATGCGTAACCGTCAATGGGTGAGTGCTTGGGTATTCGAAAAAGGGAAGAAAGACAATGTAATTGAGAAAGTAGTGCGCGATGGTAAGACATATTATAATATTACTGATTATGATAAGTTACACGATCTATTCGGACAGCTTTTAAAAGAGACTCAACGTATCAAATCTGAAGGTGATTATAAAGCAGGACAAGAGTTAGTAGAGACTTATGGTGTGAAAGTAGATCAAGCTATCCACAAAGAAGTTTTAGAGCGTAATGCTAAGTTTAACTCTGCTCCATATAGAGGATTTGTAAACCCATACATTGTACCAGTAAAGAATGATAAAGGAGAGGTGACTGATTATGTAATCGAGCAACCTAAATCATTTGAAGAGCAAATGTTGCGTTATGCTAAAGAATATGGTTTCTTACCACTTGTAAACTAATTACAAGAAGATTATACAAGAAAGTCGGTTTATTATAAACCGACTTTTTTTGTGATATAGTATTGGCTATGATTTATGGATAATAACCACAAGTTCATTGTTTGGTCATACTCTATTAGTTGCCATGTAAGAAGTCAAGACTTCCTGATGTATTTATACAGCTGCTATACTCTTCGTCGTCTTCAGCAGGTGATATTTCGATAGCTTCTAATGGAAAAACTTGAGAATCAAAACCGTTGATCATTGTCCACCAAGTTACTTCTGCTTTGTTGTCAAATAAATGAGTAATAGTCATATTTATACTACCACTTTTAAGATTTACGATGTTCCCTACTTCAAATTTTGTGTTCATAATTGATTGATTTTGTATTATTTGACTAAATTAATATGTTCAGTTTTATTTTAATTATAGTAATCAAATAATTAGAAAACCTTTACAATTTCTTAATCTTATGGTCGCAGTTTTAGTGACTTCAGACGTAGAGTGTTAAGTGAGATAATACTTATTGTTAAGTAAAGAGTCTTATTTTCTAGTGATAATAATATCTCCCATGCACATCTCTATAGGACGATTATGAGGTGTATATTCTACCCAATCTACAGGATCACTACTTTCACAGTCTATCATCAGGTGATAATAAGACATACCATGAGTAGTATCAGGTAGAGCGTGTACATCATAGTGATTAACCGTGTCTAACTGATGATCTTCTACCGTTGTTAGCCAAGAGATAGCTTTGTCTAATTGGGCTATTAGGTTTTGATTAGTAGTATCACCTTGTTTTAGTTCTACGATTATATCTTGTTTCCGTTTTTGTAGTAGAGAGATAATATCTTTCATAAATGATAGGATATAGGTTATAGTGTGAATGTATGTTGTATAAACTCAGTTGGGCGTTGTCCCATCAGTTTAGTGAATACATTACTGTAAGACTGAGCACTGTTATATCCTACGAGTAACGCTATCTCATTGATGGTATACTGTCCTTCACTCAACAGCTCTATTGATTTGATGATACGTACCATCTGTATATATTTAGCGATACTGATACCTGTTTCTTTTTTAAATTGTCGTTCTAAAGTACGAATACTCATAAAGCACAGTTGAGCTAACTCATCTATAGTGATAGTTGATGGATAATGTTTGTGAATATAAGCTGTAGCATCAAGTAATACTTTAGTACGTGGGACAGGGGTAATAAGAGGTACCGCATTCTGTACAAAAGAAGGCAGTTCTAATAAGATTGCTCTTAAGAAAGTCTGTTCACTCTCTTCATACTCC
Organism: Myroides odoratimimus; assembly: GCF_038039805.1. Taxonomy (GTDB): domain Bacteria; phylum Bacteroidota; class Bacteroidia; order Flavobacteriales; family Flavobacteriaceae; genus Flavobacterium; species Flavobacterium odoratimimum_B. The sequence goes on along the minus strand of NZ_JBBPHK010000026.1, from coordinate 33,403 downwards.
ATATTCATAGACCACTTCTCAGTGTACATAATCATTTCTCTTAATACGCTTGGGATAGAGAACAGGTATAACTCATTATAAAACGGAGGTAAACCATCCACATCGAAGTATAGTGTACGCAGAGAGACATGCTCAGACGCATGCGTAGTTTTATGAGGGACATTAGATGGGATATAGGCTACGTGATTTTGAGGTAATAAGAATTGACAAGATTCTACGTGTAAGTATTGATATCCTGATTCTACATAAACGAGTTGGGCTTTCTTGTGATGGTGAAACTCATTGTTGTGTTTCCAATATTCAGCATGCCAAGAAAAACCTTTCTTTCCAACTTGATCAACTAATTGTGGCTTACTCATTGTTGTCGTTTTAGTTATGATTTATGGCGAATATAATCATTTATTAGCATTTAATTTTGCATCTAGAAATAACAATGTGTAAATAATAAATTAAATAACAATGGAAAATAAGATAGAAGAGATATCTAAAATGAAGAAATTACTGATGTTGTTAGGTATCATATTTATTGCTTCTAATCTAAGAGCTCCACTTACATCTGTAGGGCCTGTGATATCAGAGATAAGTAAATCACTGGCTCTGTCTAACACTACAGCAGGATTAGTAACGACGATACCCTTAATGGCATTCGGATTTTTATCTAGTATGGTGCCAAAGATCTCACGTAGATACGGTATGGAGCTAGTGTTATTAGGATCCTTGATTCTATTGAGTATAGGGTTAGTCATTAGACCTTATGGTAGTTTGGTCACTTTGTTTTTAGGGGCAGCTTTAGTTGGGATAGCGATTACAGTAGGTAACGTATTGATGCCAGCCTATATCAAGAATAATTACCAGAAGAATGTAGGTACCATGATGGGAATATACTCAGTAGCTATGAACTTAACAGCAGCATTAGCAGCAGGGTTTAGTATTAGCTTGGGTAAATTCACAGAGATGGGATGGAAAGGTTCGATAGGAGTATGGTTAGTATTGAGTATTGCGACTATCTTGATTTGGCTTCCTCAAGTAAAAAAGAGAAAAGCAATCGAAGGAAGTAATAAAGGTTTCACAGAAGAGAAAAAAGTAAATATGTACTCGTCTAAGTTAGCTTGGGCAGTTACAGTATTTATGGGTGTACAGTCTCTACTGTTCTACTGTTTAGCAGCATGGTTACCTAAAGTAGCTATTACATGGGGTATACCTAAAGAAGATGCAGGATGGTTATTGTCTTATATGCAGTTCGCACAGCTACCTATGACGTTTATTGGTGCTATCATAGCGAGTAAGTTATCTAATCAGAAACTACTAGCTATCGGTACAGGAGTATTGTTTGCTATTGGGATAGCAGGTTTATTGATCTTTAAGGTAAATATGATTGCGTTATGGTGTGTATTAATCGGAACAGCGAGTGGATTAGCCTTTAGTTTATCGATGCTATTCTTCGTATTGCGTACAAGTAGCACTACCCAAGCAGCAGAATTATCAGGTATGGCACAGTCTATCGGATACCTAATCGCAGCATGTGGTCCACCAGTATTTGGAGCATTATTCGATGTGACACAGTCTTGGTCTATGTCTTTGATGTTTTTATTAGTGATGTCTATTACTTTGATTGTATCAGGAGGTATCGCAGGTAAGAACGACTGGGTGAAATAGTTCTTTATCAACTAAAGAATTTTCTGTATAACCATAGTAACCCAGTGCCTACTACAGATACTATAATCATAGAGGTAATCGGCATAAAGAATGAAAAACCTGGACGCTGGATACGGATATCACCAGGCAATTTGCCAAACCAATCCAGATTAAACGAGGTGAACTGTATCAATAGACCTATGATGACGATGATACAACCGATAAAGATGACTGTTTTTCCCATAAGAGTAAAGGTATAAAAATGCATGCACTTCCCTTTAGGAAACTATTTAATTATTGTTAAGGAGACAGCTATTAGGGTGTTTTAATAGTATCTTTGAGTATAGAGTTATTTAGGTAGCTCCTCATTTAAAAAGATAAGATATGAAAGTAGAGATATGGTCGGACATTATGTGTCCGTTTTGTTACGTCGGAAAGAGGAATTTTGAGAATGCATTGGTACAGTTGCCTTTCGCAGATAAGATAGAAGTAGAGTGGAAGAGCTTTCAGCTAGATCCAGATCTACCAGTAGAAGGGTTAGATATGTCTACTAAAGAATACCTAGCTAAGCGCAAAGGTATGCCAGAGCAACAGATACAAGGAATGCTAGAGAACTTAAAACAAGCAGGTAAAGCAGTAGGTATCGAGTTTAATCAAGATCAATCTATTCCTGTGAATACGATTAGAGCTCATCGCTTTGTACACTTCGCACAGTTACAAGGAAAAGGAAATGAGGCTAAAGAAGTAGTGTTTAAAGCTCACTTTACGGATGGTAAAAATGTAGGTGATATAGCAGTATTAGTAGCATTAGCAGAGCAGATAGGACTAAATGCAGAAGAAGTAAAAGCGTTCTTAGCTACTGACGAACAGCTAGATGAGGTGACAGCGGATATTACAGAAGCACGTGCTCTAGGAATATCAGGAGTGCCATTCTTCGTATTAGATAGAAAATACGGTGTATCAGGAGCTCAACCTACAGAGTCTTTTGTAGAAGCACTGACACAAGCATTCCAAGAAAGCCAACCTAGATTCAAAATGAAAGGAGATAGTGATGCGGCAGCATGTGGCCCAGAAGGATGTGAGATATAAGTACCTATAGTTGATTTATAAATAAGAACAGCCCATTTATACAGTGTATGAATGGGCTGTTTTGTATTCTGGTATTACTTAACCAAAATCAAAATGCATGAGGTAATCGTATTTGTTCTTTGGTTGTTTGTTTATCTCTAACCCATCGAAGTATAGGTGCGTCATAGAATTCTTGTTTAATAACTGTTTATGTAGTTTGTACAAGAGCTCTAATGCAAGGAAGTCTTCTTTATTATCAGCCTCTAAAGTAGCGTATATTGTGCCAAATAGTAAGTCGTCGTCTTCTCCTAATTCTTCAGGTAGAGTGAACTGTTCAAGTTTGATGACCTTTTCGTTATCATATATACCTTCTTGAGAACACATCATAGTTCGATAGCTGATAATCACCTTAGGTTTATGTATAATGATCTCATTTGGATCCCAATTGTCAGAATTATTAAAATTAAAGAATTGCTTAGCGATGACTGCATTATTAAAGTCGTCTCGTTCTATAGGCATATCATCTAAGAAGTCCCATATCACATTATGAAATACTCTTTTCTCCATCTCTTTATTTTAAAGATAGTGAAATAGCCATCTCTATTAAATTGAAGAAGAATAATGTAAGGAATTTAGTCTACTCTAATAAGAACATTCTATTGAGGAAGTCTTCGATCCTTAGTAGGTGTATCATTGTATTGCATATAAGCCCATTCACCTCGGTATAGATTGTTGAATACAAGATCTTTGTACTTATTGTTGATACTGAACAGTCTTACTTGTACACGAGAGGGAGTGTAGACTTCTTGTTCTTCAGCAGAGATATGTTCTGCTATAAACGGAGGTTCTGTTATCTCTTGGTAGCGCACTACTAAGGCTAATACCCTGTCCTCTTTTTGCCAAGTATAGACGATACAGTCATACACCATAAAAGCGATTTTCTCTACAGGTTCTCCTTCTTTAGAGATGATATAGTCACGGAGTTGTATAGCCTTGTTTTCGTCACCTTTTAGGTCAGAGCAGGCTACCCCGATCAGGTCTTTATTTAGACTCTGTAGCATATCTACCTTATCGAAGTAATAGTCACCATATTTCGCCACACTGTCAGATTCTATCCACATCCTCATACTATACTCTTTGCCGATTATGTCTCTAAGAGAATCATTATATCTCTTAGGAGCTACTCTATAGTGTGTGATCTCTATAGGTTTGAGTTCTTTAACTACTGTCATCACACTAGCATCTGCATCAGCTGTGATACTTCCATCGTTATTGCCATTAAAAGCATAAAAGTCTTCTACTGGGAAGTTATAATCAAATGTCTCAATATCCATCTTAAGGTCTCCAAATTTCTTAGGCTCTTGACAAGAGAGTAGAACTATAGGGAGTGTGAAGTATAGTAAGATTCTTTTTATCATAGTGGTTTATGTAAGGTTGTTAGATAAGTGAATAGGTATTAGAATAAATATTACATTGAAAACGAATTGTTTAATTTAATATTGTATGTGAGTATGAATGTCTTTTTACTGTAATTGTTATGTTTTTTTGATGCCAATGGTCGCATAATGGTCGCATAGTTATCGCATAGTGGTCGCATACTTTTAGCCCTTTTTTATGCGACTATTATACGACCACTATCCTATAATTATCCTATGAATAGAATGTACACTTTATTAGTAGATTCAGTAATTATCGATTGTTAATGGATATAGGATAATTATTGTCTATTTGATTAGAATCTCTATAATGCTTTTGGCTAAAAAAAAGGAGTAAGCTAATCTTAAAAATGGCTTATAAACCTTGATATAGTTAGTATCTTTGAGGCACTAGAAAACAAAGAAAGATACATGGGATTGAAGATTCTACATACAGCCGACTGGCACTTAGGGAAGAGATTAGATAACTTTAGCCGCCTAGACGAACAGCGCATAGTGCTAGACGAAATTTGTGAGATAGCAGATCGAGAAGCAGTGGATGTAGTCTTAGTAGCAGGGGATTTATTTGATACGTTTAACCCTCCAGTAGAAGCTGTAGAATTATTTTACAAAACACTTAAACGCTTAGCGAAGAATGGGGAGAGACCTGTCATCGCTATAGCTGGTAATCACGATAGTCCTGAGCGTATAGACGCACCAGATCCGTTAGCGCGAGAGTGTGGGATTATCTTAGTAGGACTACCTCATGCTGAGGTTACTCCTTTTGAGATCGAAAATCAGTTTAAAATATCGAAGTCAACAAATGGTTTTTTTGAATTGAGATTAGAACGATTTAAACAACCGATACGTATACTACACACTCCTTATGCGAATGAGATAAGGCTAAAGAAAGCACTAGACACAGAAGATAAAGGAGCAGCTCTTAATGAGGTGTTAGGTGAGAGTTGGCAAGCTTTAGCAGATAAGTATTGTAAGACTAAAGGAGTGAATCTATTGATCTCGCATCTGTATATGATGAACCGAAATGGAGAGTTATTAGAAGAACCTGATGGAGAGAAGCCTCTGAAGGTAGGTAATGCAGATATTATATACAGTGACATTATTCCAGAGCAAGTGCAGTATACCGCTCTAGGGCACTTACATAGAGCACATCAGGTGGGAGTAGAAGATAGACCTGTGGTTTATTCGGGTAGCCCATTGAGTTATAGTTTTAGTGAAGCTGGTCAGCAGAAGTATGTGATGATCTTAGAGGCAGAGGCTAGCAAACCTATTACTTATACTAAGGTAGCATTAGAGAGTGGGAGACAACTGTCACGTGTGAAGTTTGATAGTGTAGATGATGCTGTGGAGTGGTTATTAGCGAATCCGTATCATCTAGTAGAGTTAACTATAGTAAGCGATACGTTCTTAAATGGGGATGATATCAAGAGGTTATACACTGCGCATGATGGTATTATTACGATTATCCCACAAGTAACACTGGGGGATAAAGGAGAACAAGTGAATGTAAAACAGGTGAACTTAGAACAAGATATGCAAGGACTGTTTAGAGATTACTTTAAACAGCGCAATAAAGGGCAAGAGCCTAATGAGGAGTTGATGGATTTGTTTAACGAGATTTTAGATTAGAGCAGTATGATACCAATTAAGTTAACGATAGAAGGACTGTATTCTTATCAAGAAAAACAAGTTATTGACTTCACTAGTCTGATAGACGCAGGGTTATTCGGTATATTCGGTAAGGTCGGATCGGGAAAGTCTTCTATTTTAGAAGCTATTTCTTTTGGGCTTTACGGAGAGACAGAGCGTATGAACTCTCGCGATAATCGTGCGTATAATATGATGAACCTAAAGTCTGACCGTTCGGTAATAGACTTTGAGTTCTATAATTTTAAAGATGAGAAATACCGCATCTATAGAGAGTTTAGAAGAAACTCTAAGCGCTTCGATGATGTAAAGAGAGGTGAGGCAACATTGTATAAGGATGAAGATGGTATCTGGGTACCTCAGAAAGAGTTGAATATACAGGAAGTAGTAGGGCTGAGCTATGAGAACTTTAAGCGTACTATCATTATTCCTCAAGGGAAATTCAGAGAATTTATAGAATTAGGAGGAAAGGATAGAACGAAGATGATGCAAGAGATTTTTGGATTAGACCGTTTTGACCTTGCAGATAAGACTAAACGATTATATAGTTCGACTAAAGAGAGTCTGAATTTAGTAGAAGGAGAGCTAAAAAGTTTTAGCCAAGTTACAACGGAGCAGATAGCAGAGCAGAAGGCGCTACACTTACAGGAGGCAGAGAAGTTTAATGTGCTAAGTAAGACTTTTAAGGAAGAAAACGAAAGTTATCAAAAGGTCAAAGCAGTGAAGGATGACTTCTCAGCATTGGAGGTAAAGAAAGCAGAGTTAGGTACATTAGAAGTGAAGTTACCTGAGATAACTGCTCAAAAGAACGAATTGTCTCAGTATGAACAATTAGATAAAGCATTTTCTGCTATACTGTTAGAACAACAAAAGACAGTTGATAAGACTGTGAATCGAGAGACTCGATTAGCTACATTGACAAAAGAAACCACAGAGCTACAAAGTCAGTTTAAGAAAGTGGTGGATGAGCTCAAAGTAGCAGAACAACAGTATGCAGGTTTAGAACACCTAAAAGCAGAGTTGTATGAGTTGAATTTGATCAAAGAAATCAAGAAAGCTAATCTCGCTAAGGAGGCCTTATTAGAGCGTTTCCATAAAGGGAAGTCTTTCGTGGTAGATGCTGAGAAGGCATTAGAAGGGAGCAAACTTGCTTTAGCACAAAAGGAGATAGAACTAAATACTGCCAAAACAGCTAGAGTAGATACAACGATGCTGATGGCTATAGAGGCGTGGTTCGGTCAGCAATCTTTTATTCACAAAGGAATTCAAGATGTGCAACAGCAAATGAATGCACTGCAGTCAGAGTTGCAAATAGTAGAAAAGGATATCTTAGGTCTGAAGTTAAAGGATATCAATCATTGGGAACAAGAGATAGAGAAGTATAGAAATCACTTTGAACAAGAGATCAATACGATAGAAGTAGAGTTGCGCAATCATAGTGTAGCTCAACAGTTAGCAGAGTATGCTAACGAGCTTCACGATGGGCAGCCTTGTCCTTTATGTGGTTCTGCACATCACCCTCATATTCTTCAGGGAGATGATGTATCTTCTGCTATACAGCAGTGTGAACTTCGTCTAAGTGATATAAAGGATAAACAGGAGCGCCTAAAGAAATACGAAAGGAAAGCAGCTAGTCTTTTTGATAAAAAGAAACTCTTAACAACACAATGGCAAGAAAGCCAACAGAGGGAACAACACTTGCAACAAGAGTTAGTCTCTCATCAGCAGAACTTTGTTTGGACAGTGATAGAGAAGGGTAATGAAACACAGTTTATTGAGTTAAAACAAAGAGCTGAGTTAGCGAACAAGCAAGTAGAAGTTCTAGAGATACAATATACTACAATAGGAAAAGAGGTAGAACAGCACAGAGGTAATGTAGATAAGTTTACTAAAGAACTAAATGCGATAGAGGTAGAAGGTGTCAGTTTAGACAGTGAAATCAAATCTAAGAGTACACAGATTATAAGGTTGCAGATAGAGACCTATTTAAGTTTAGAGGAGACTTTATTAGCACAGCAAGTACAGCAACGAGAAGCTAATGTAACCTTAGTAGAACAACGCTATAAAGATCTAACGAATCAATATCAGATGATGTCTCCTAAGTTGGCAAGCTTACAGACAGAGAGCAATAGTGTACAAGTAGAGTTAAATGAACTGAAAGTAGCTATTGATCAGTTTAACGAGCAGATTAAGGCTTTATTAATCACTCATCAAGTACAATCTGTAGAGGAAGTGCGTAGTGTGCTAGATAAACAGATTAATGTCGTAGAACGCAGAGAACAAATACAAGCATTCGAAGTACAACTAGAGGTTGTCCGAAATGCTGTGAGTACTTTACAAATGAAGTTAGAAGGTATTTCTTTTGATCAAGAGAAATTCGCTAAACAGCAAGAAGAAATAATGAAGTTAGAGCTACAGGTTAAAGAAGCTACAGAAGTTGTAGCTAAATTAGCTGGAGAGATAGATCGTTTAGAAAAAGACTATGCGAAGAAGCAAAACTTACAGAAGCAGTATGATGTAATAGAAAAACGGGTGAAGAATCTGAATACGCTATTGACAATGTTTAGTGGAGCTGGTTTTGTAAATTATGTGTCAGCTATCTATTTAAAGAACTTATGCGATATGGCGAATGCCCGTTTCCACCGATTGACTAATAACCAATTGAGCTTACAGCTAAACGAAGCAAATGAGTTTGAGATTATAGATTATTTAAACAATGGGAAAGCGAGAAGTGTGAAAACCTTATCTGGAGGACAGAGTTTTCAGGTGTCATTATCTTTAGCGTTAGCATTAGCAGAGAGCGTACAGAGTTTATCTAAGTCAGATAGAAACTTCTTCTTTATAGATGAGGGGTTCGGTACACAGGATAGTGAGTCAGTAAATATTGTATTCGAGACTTTGAGTAATCTGCATAAGGAGAATAGAATAGTAGGTATTATCTCTCACGTAGATGAACTACAAGAGCGCATCCCTATGTCTCTATCTGTGGTAAAAGATGAAGAACGAGGTAGTGAAGTAGTGATTAATTATTAGTAAACCTCATTTATATATTACAGCCCATTCAGTGATGATTGGGCTTTTTTTATGGTATGGTTTTAGTGGCTTAATATGTTGATTTATAGTTTGTATTGTTTTTAAGTAACTTTTAAATTACCTTTGTAATGAAGATAAGAGAAGTAGTGATGTATAAGAATTACTTTAATGAGTTTTTAAGTAAACAACCATTAAAGGTTCAAATGAAGATAGTTAAAATAATTGAAGCAGTTGAAATTCTAGATAGAATACCTTCTAATTACATGAAGCATATTTTGGGAACAGTAGGTTTGTATGAAATAAGAATACAATTAGGAAGTGATATTTGGAGAGTGTTCTGTTTTTTTGATGGAGATAAATTAGTGGTTTTATTGAGTGGCTTCCAAAAGAAAACTCAAAAGACTCCCTTAAATGAGATTAAAAAGGCTATAAAGTTAATGAATGAGTATTATGAAAGAAAATAGAGATGTGAAGACTTGGTCACAAGTAAAAGATGAGGTGTTTGGTGTAGTTGGAGAACCAAAAAGAGATGAGATAGAGAGAGAAGTAGAGACTTTTAAAGTAGGACTATTGCTTAGAAAGGCAAGAGAAGAGAAAAAGCTAACTCAAGCAGAACTAGCTAGTTTAGTGAATAAGAAGAGAGAATATATTTCTCGAGTAGAAAATAATGGAAGTAATATGACATTAAAGACGTTATATGATATCGTAGAAAAAGGATTAGGAGGAAAGGTGACAATATCTATTGAACTATAAACACTCAGCCCATTCAGTGATGATTGGGCTTTTTTTATGATTATGTTATTCTAAAAGTGTTGAAATTATATATTATGTCTTTATTTATTGTTAAATTTAATATTGGTATAATTAATACAATAAATATGGAAGAGTTGAACAATATTAATAATCCTAATCTACGACCTAGAGTAAAGTTAGAATATCTTATTGCACTAATATTTTTAGGTTTTTTTACGTATGGAGTAGGTTTTTTTATAGCTCTTGTAGGTTATACTTATTATGATAGTACTAATGTATTATATCAAAAACAACAATATGATGCAGCTTTTAAAAAGGCTAAACTAGGGAATAATATACTTTTAATCAGCATTGTTGTATGTAGTATTGTATCTGTAATTATTATTTTTATACACATAATAACATGTTTTAAGGCTATAGCAGATTATTTATACCCTTGATTATTGGTTTAAGTACTCAAAGTTGATTTTGAGGATTAAGTATATTGTCAAGAGTCTTGAAAAAATACTTTATGGTGTTTGCTCTTCTACTGTAATAAATCTACTTAATAAAGAAATAGCCAAACCAAAAAAGGCTACTATAGCAAAGGCAGTCTTAAGAGAAGAGTGCTGTGCAATAAACCCTATAACTGGTGGTCCTAAAAAGAAACCGATAAAACCGATACTGGTAATTAATGTTAAGGCTTGCTGAGGTGGCATTGTTTTAGTGTGCCCTGCTAAGTTATAACACATGGGTACTACGGCTGATACACCAAGCCCTACAATCATAAAAGAAGCAATCGTTGTATATACACTTGGAAACATAACCGATGCACCTAACCCTAAAAAAAGTAATATACCACAGAAAAGTAATGTCTTCTGTTCTCCAAATTTTCTAACTGTAAAGTCTGATATAAAACGGCCACTTGCCATCGCAAACATATAAGCTGTCAGTCCATATCCGATAAGCTGTATAGGAGCATGGGTGACATGTTTCATATATTCACTAGACCAATCAGTCATCATCCCTTCTGCTACCATAGCGAAGAAGGCTAATAGCCCTAACAAGACTAAGTTCTTATCGGGTAATTGAAAGCCTTTCTTTTCTGTTAGTATTGGATTATCACTAGTAGCGTCGTTTGTTTCAGGAATAAGGTATTTAAAAAGCAATAGAGAAACAATAATCCCTGCGGTAGAGTAATAGATAAAATGTTCTAAAGGAGGGACATAGCTACTGATCATCTCTGCGCCTAACCATGAGGCAGCAAAGCCTCCTATACTCCAAGTACCATGTAGAGAGCCTATGATTTGCCCTTTATATAGTTTAGAGACCTTAATAGCTTGTGTGTTGATAGAAATATTAGTGATATTACTAATTGCCCCGAATAAGACTAAGTTTAGTTTTAACTGCCATAATACCTCCCAATAACCAATACCCACTAATAGTACTAAGTAGGTTAATAAGAAGAATAGGGTTGCTTTTTTACTGCCGAGTTTCTCTATTATTTTACCTGCTATAGGAAGAGTTATTAAGGTTCCTATAGAGATGTATAATAAGACAAATCCCCAAGCAGAGTCATTTACTCCGAAAGCTTCTTTAATAGTAGGAATACGCGATGCCCATGAGGCAGATATTCCTCCAAAGATGAAGAATAAAACAGTTACGGCTATACGTGCTAAGTGTTTTGACATAATTCTTTTTGATTGAAAGCCGTAAATGTATGAATAAATAAAAACGGTCTGTTGTTTATACAGACCGTTTAGATGATTTTATTTTTTGATTGCTTTAGCAATGCTTTCTAAGTTTTGATTAAAGTCCATCAGTTGACCTAATACTTGAGCCACTTGATTGTCTTTACCTGCCATACCTAATTTGTTTTGCTTAACAAAGATATCTTTAATATCCTCCCAACGTTGACGCTCTACATCTGTTAGTCGATTAGCAAGCTCTTTTAGCTTAAGTAAGTTAGCCTCTGTATCTGATGTCAAGGTCTGTGACTCGTTCTCATAATGAGTTAAGATTAACTCATCTATTTCACTATCGTTCATCAGTGGAACTATCCTACTCATCATCTTATTCATATCACGGTAAGAACCTTGTAGCTTAAAGGCAGGTTCTGTTCTATAAGCATTGTCCATACTTGCACTTAAGATATACTGTTGGTTTACTTTTAGTACAATATCTCTTACTGTTATTGATTTCTTTAATACAGCAGTAAACTCTTCTATCTCTTGTCCACTAAAGTTTCCTTCTAAGGATAAAGATTCTTCTGACTTCGTTTCGATATGGTTAATCAGTTTATAGAAGTCGTCTAAAGAGTTACTACTCAACTTCTGTAAATAGGTGTTCTCAGCAATCGCGTTTTCTAATAAACTTAGTTTGAACAAATGCTCTGTACTACCAATCACATCTCCTAAGTTATACGTATCAGCACGGTTAGCTAACATATCAGGTATCTGAAACTTCTCTCCTGATTCTGTATATGGGTTACCAGCCATAATGATACAAAACCGCTTACCTCTTAAGTCATACGTTTTACTCTCTCCTTCGAAAATACCATCCATCTTACGCTGTCCATCAGCAAGAGATATAAACTTCTGTAAGAACTCAGAACTACAGTGTTGTATGTCGTCTAAGTATAGCATTACGTTGTCCGCCATTTCGAACGATAAGTTGATCTTCTTTAGTTCTTCACGAGCACCAGAAGTCTTCGCTTCAGTTGGATCAATAGAAGTAATAGAGTGTCCAATAGTTGGTCCGTTAATCTTAACAAAGTGAAGACCTAAAGCATTGGCTAAGTATTCCATTAGGGTAGTCTTACCATACCCAGGAGGAGATACTAATAATAACATTCCCATACGTGCTGTACGTTTGTTATCACCATAAACTCCAATCTGTTTAGCTAGGTTATTTCCAATTAAAGGAAAGTAAACTTCATTAATCAGTTTATTACGAACAAAAGAAGTCAGTACACGCGGTTTTAATTCATTTACTTTTAATGATTTCTTGTATTCGCTTAACAACATATCTTTAGTAGCAATAAAGTCTGTAAACATTGGAACACTTTCAGTCTCGAATACTTGAAGTTTACGCATATATTCGTGATAGTCTAATGTATAAGTATCTTGTACTATTAAAGTGTGATTCCCTTTTAGGTTGTTTAAGACCACAGTATCAGTACTCTCTTTTAATGTATAGTTATATTGCTTTTCAAATAACAATAAACAACATGCTTCATCAATATACTTTTTATATATAGCAGCTTTAGGTTCATGATCTATATAAGAATACAACCAGTTCTGTATTAAATAAAAAGCATCTAATGTAGATAAGGTAGTATCGTTAATATCATTCTCAAAGGTCACACTTGTATTCTTTTGTTGTAAGAAAGTAACAAACTGTTTCTTTAATAGAGAAGCTTGTTCTGCTTTTGTAAAGAACACTCCTGTAGAAAACTCACTGTATAAATACTTAGCAATCTCTGTTTTTAATGAAAGAGTACGCAATGGCGATTCCCATTGAGTGTATAGTTCTTCTAATTGTGATAAGATATACTGATAGTTAGCACTGTTAGGGAAGACCTTTTGTACAGCAGCTGCACTATTAATACTCTTAAGCAAAGTGTCTCTTACTTCTGCTTCTAATTTATACCAAAATACTTGCGCCGAAACACGTGTAGCAGGAGCATAAGTTAGTATTCCCAATTCTGCTTTTAGTTTAAGCAGAGCTTGAGTAATCTCTAATCCGTCAAAGTCGTGTACTCCTTTTAAATATCCTTCAGAGTAATTCTGTTCTGTTCTAAACTTAATTGCTTCATTAATATCTAATGAAGGATTAGTCTGCAACTCTTTTATGATTTGGTAAGCTAAATACTCAGCTCTATATACCTCGTTATTTTCAGAGATAAGATCTTGATTCCATATCTCCTTATAGGCATATATCTTATCATTGTTAATAGGATAAGTAAAACTTGTTCCTGTTAAGTGATAATACAAAATATCGTTACGTCTAACGATAGTAAGGTCTAATGGCTGTTTGTTGACTAAGAATTTATGAGTACCTAAGCTAATTACATTTTCTCCATCAGCGAATAGGTCTTGTTTATCTCTTAGTGTACGCAGTGCATCTTCTTGACTCGTCTTAACGCTGTTCTCTAAATTTTCAGCTTTAGATACATCCCCTAAGTCATTTAATTCAATAACTAATTGACGTACCTTATCGACCATAAGGTCTGTAGAGAAGAATGCAAGTATTTCCTCTTTCGTTTTGAAAGAAGAAGACTTGTTCTCTATATTTTTTAATATACGTAGACCTATTTGTTCTAACGAACTTGTACGTCTATTGATTTGTTCTACTAACTGTGTTTTACGAGTATCGAAAGCTTTAGATACTTCTTCTCGCTTATCGGCTATCTTTAAGATAAAATCATCGAAGTCAGCAAACTTACTCTCCAGCTCTTCTACCTGTACACTTACTTTAGAATGGTATTCGTCACACTTCTCAGGTGAATTAGATAACTCTAAGAAGTTGATGATACTTTGATCAAGTAAGGTTAATTGGGCATGAAACTCAGCAATAGATTCATTTGTACGAAGAGAGTCTATCTTTCTCTTCAGTTGAGAACGCACCTCATTAAGCGAAGCAAATATTACAGATATTTTCTCTATAATCTTTGTTGCTTGAGTAGTGTCTTCTATTTTTAAACTGTTTAGAATATCGATCAGCAGTTCTAATTCAGCTGATATCGCTTTACAATTTTCATCTATAGCATTAGCATCGATTACTTTGACTACCTCATTTACTTTAGTCTTTTGATCAATTACTTTTTGTTCATAAGGAACTAGAGCTTGCTCTTGTAGTAAGAAAGCAATTGTTTTATCAGATAGCGATTCATTAGTTTTACCCAATTGCTCTTGATAATTCTCTAAGATAGATAAGTCAACATACTTCGTTTGACGAGCACTGATGACTTCACCTAATAGCTTTCTGTTTTCAGCCAATAGATGTACTAATCCTTCTAAAGTATCTCCTTTAGCATTCTTAACATTAAAGAGTTGTTTATCTACTTTCGCTTTTAGGTCAGTTAATAGACCAGCTGCTCTTTTGCGTTGTTCTTGTACTTTCTCGAACTCATCTATTGCTGTATTAGCAATGCTTTTTATCTGCTCTAATGGCTCGTCTAAGCTTTTAGTCTCTTTGGTTCTTATCCAGAAATAAGCATCTATAATGTCATTTGCTTTCTTAGCTATATCACCATACAGCCCTTCATACGAATCTTCTTTATCGATGAGGTGGATGATCTCTTGACATTCAGCCATCGCTTTTACGATGTCTTTATTCCCTATTTTGTATAAGTGATTTTCTTTTTGTTCCTTATTCTCTATTAATGTAGCAGCATAAGGAGTTTCCCATATTTGTACTACGTGATGTCTTACTGCTTCATTCTCTGAACGGAAATAGATTAACTTACCATCGTTAAACAAAGTGAAACCACTACATACGATAGGAGTCTCTACTTGCTGTTTGATGATGTTATAAGACATCAGGGTATAGATATTATTCTCTGCTTGATAGAATAGGTATAAGTAGTCCTCTCCATTATGAGAAGGAATAGTTCTTACAAACTCTAAGTTTTGAACACTGTTATCAAATATCTTATAGTCCCCATTCTGTAGGTAATACCCATTAGAGAATAAGATACCCTGTCCATCAGGAAGTAGAATACCTGTCTCATTTAAAGCAGGTACATTGATAACTTGTTTTGTTCTATTGTTAAAGATAAAAGCACGGAAATCCTCTTGGTAAGGTTTAATGCGTATAGCGATAAAGTTACCTAAGTCAGCGTAGAAATAGTCGGCATCATCTAATTGTTGATCTATATTCTTTACAGGCTCAGAGTATATCCCTTGTCCATTATCTGTGTTGTCTTCTATTTTAAAAGTAATATCTCCACCTACAGCTTCTATAAACACTTTGTCTTGTATAGAGATATGAGGGTGTACCCCTAAGCGTCTGTTCTCAAGGTTAGTTTTAACCCAGTTGAACTCAAACTGAGGGCTCTTTACTACTTCGTGAATGCTACGATCATCTTGATAAATCAATTGATTATCTTTGATTAACCACTTAAAAGCTTTTAAGTTATCTGCATTCTTACTTGTTTGGAATACCATATAGAGGTAATTCTCAGTCTTCTTAAATCTGCTGAAGATAGAGTCTCTATAGTATTTGTATAAGTTTTTATAATCGCTGATGAAGTTCTCATCATAGATAAAGTCTAATGGTTGAGGTAAGAACTGATTGTTCTCAAAGCGGTATATACTAAATACATCGCTTAACTGAATATCAGTCTTAAGTCCAAAGTGTACGTTATAGGCAAAAATACAAGTCGTGTCAAAGGCAATAATACCTCTGGCAGTACAGTTGTTCTCTGTCGTAATACGTTGATTGGCGATAAGTTTTAGATCAACAGAGGTAAAGACTTCTTTACGATCGTCATTCAGTGCATTTAATCGTTGGATTAAATCTCCTTTTTGACTTTGCAGTCTCTTCTGTATAATCTCATAAGTGTTAGAATCTAATGATTCTATATTTTGGTTTTCTAATTCAGCCATATATAAAGGATACTTTGTATTAGAACGATAAGACTAATACGTAGGTAAATTAAAAATAGAGTAGGGGTAATAGTAGAAAATCACTCTTCTCTATAGAGAAGAGTGATTAGTATATATTAAGATAACTTCTTATTCCCTATACCGAAACTCTGAACAGCATCAGCTATATTACTTAATAGGCCCATATTGTCCTCAGTTGCGTTTTGTTGCATCTTAAGTACTAATGATGCTATACTAAGATTCTTTAAATCTTCAGTTGTGATATTAAACTGACTTGCATAGTGCTTAATATTGTTAAATAACTCACCTTGACTGATAGTAGAACCATCACCTAATAGAGCAAGTTTAATATCTTGAGCATTCTGACTCTTGTCGATTAATTGGTCAAATCCTTTTGCACGACTTACTTGATTGATAATGTTTTCGAAGAACATTGTTTCTCCACCTACGATATCAATCTTAGCAGTCTGAAGTGCAGAAGATAATACGTTAGCTTGTGATTGAGCAATGTCTTTTTGGATTGTGATAGCAGCCAATTCCACTTCTTTTTCTTTCTGAAGTTGTAGTTTGAACTCTTCGTGTTCTTTTCCTACACCATCCATTTGCTTCATAGCATTTGCTTTCTCTTTTAATCCTTCAGCATCAGCTATTGCTTTTTCTTTCATCACTTCCGCTTCAGCTAATCCTTCTTTTCTCTTCGCTTCTGCTTTCGCTTCGATACCAGCAGCTTCAGCAGTTGCTATACGTTGTATTTTTGCAGCATCTACGATACTTTGTTGTTCTACAGCCTCTGCTTTTGCTTTGATTACTTCTGCCTCTGCTAATCCGATAGTAGCATCTTCACGAGCTTTTGCATCTGCAAGTATCTTACGTGCCTCAGCTTGTTTAATAGAAGCTTCTTTCTCTGCTTCTGCTTCGATTAGCATTTGTTGAGAGATTTGCTCTTGAGCAGACTTTTTAGCTTCTGCTTCTTTTACTGTTCTGATTAAGTTCTCTTCTGCTTGTCTGCTTGCTTGAGTGATACCTACTTGTTTCTCTCTTTCTACAGCGCGAAGTGCTTCTACGTCTTTAATATTTTGTTGTTCTTCCACAACTCCTTTTTCAAGCTGTACTCTTTCGCGAATAACATCTTGTATCGTCTTTTTCTCTTCTTCTACAGCACGCTCTTTATTGATTTGAGCCAATGTTACGATACGCTCTCTTTCTGTTTGTTCTAACGCTCTGTCTTTTTCTACTCTTTCTGTTTCTACAGCATCAGTGCGCTCTTTATTTTTAGCAGCGATGATTACTTGACGTAGTTTATTCTCTTCTAATACAGCCAAACTTTCTTCTGTAGAGATGCGTACACTCTCAGACTTAAGACGTTCTTCTTCACGTACCTTTTGAATCTCAGCTTCTTCACGAGCGCGGATATTATCCACTTCTCTGCGTTGTTTCTCTTCTTTTTCTGACAATTGTCTTTCAAGTTCTAAGATAGCTTCACGAGCTTCAACGTCTTGCTTCTTGATTACCTTTTGCTCATCTCTACGGATAAGGTTAGCATTGATGTTTTGTAATGCAGTAAGTTCAGTAATCTTTTTAATCCCTTCAGAGTCAAGGATGTTCTGAGGATCTAAGTAAGAGATATTAGTCTGTTCTAAGTAGTCAATAGCACAGTCATCTAAGATATACCCGTTTAAGTCTCTACCTATGATATTAATAATCTCTTCTCTAAACTCTCTACGAGCTTCGTATAATTCGATGAACTCAAATTTCTTACCTACTGTTTTTAAAGCTTCAGAAAACTTCGCTTCGAATATGTTTCTTAGCGTTTCTACATCACTTGCTCGCTCACAACCTAATGTTTGTGCCACATTAATTACGTCTTCTATAGACTTGTTAACTCTGATAAAGAAAGCTACTTTAATATCTGCACGAATATTGTCTTTACAGATAAGACCTTCGTTTTGCATCCTATCGATTTGTAGTTTTTTTACAGAGATATCCATTATCTCCATCTTATGGAATACTGGGATTACATAAATACCTTTGTTAAAAGCTACTTTAGTTCCTCCAACCCCTGTTCTTACTATAGATTTACCTTGTGGTATTTTTTTATAGAAGGATGCAAGTATTGCAAAAAATAATAATACTAATAGAAAAAGTGCGCCTATAATAATAGCTATTAATGTCCCTAAGCCAAACTCACCCATAGATTTTAGTGTTTATAGTTAATAATTAATGTATTCTTCTTACTTGGAATATATTTTCTTTATCACATTTTTTAGTGATAATGACTTTCTCTCCATATTTTATTTGGTTACCATCTGTACTCTGTACCAATATCTTGATTGGATCTTGATCGATGATTACCTCCATATTTCCTTGTTTATCTGCTATAATACTTGATAGCATAACACCTTCTTTTCCGATAAAATCTATAGCCTTCTCGCCGTGATAACCAGTATTCTTTAAAAACTTAACTAACGGAAGTGTAGCGTAATGCGTTAAGATAATCGCTATAAAAGAAAGTGGAATTAATATCACAACAGACCAAAAGCCTAGATTCACTACCTTAGGAATAGTGGTAGTTAATAACGTACCGGCCCAAGTAAAGAACTTAAAGATCGTCAATACAATCATGAAAGGAATCTTTCCTACATTCATAAACTCAAGTATCTGCATAAAGATACTTGGCTGACGTACATCTACATGATCTGCTACATCCACTTCTTTGTCATGAGCAATGTCTAGATGACTCTGTTGTAAATCAAAATCTGTATCTACATCTGCATCTATGTCTATATCAACATCTATTTCAGGATTGACATCCATATCAATATCAAAACCATCAAACCCTCCTAATACAGCAGAAAATATCCAATAGATAAAGGTTATTCCCATTAATACGCTCATAATAGCGTTAGGAAGAGGATTGAATAAATGATGAATTATTTCTGTCATTTATAAATAGCGTATTATATTAATATGTGTTTAAAATTTACCAAATATAACTTAATTTTAAGAAAGTATTCTGTTATGTTTTGTCAATATTATAACATGAGTAAATAATTTATCCTTTTAGGATACCTCTTTTAGGAAATGAGGTTTAGATAGCATAAATTATAGATTATTGAATATAAAAAGTCATAGCTTAAAAAAGGTTGTTTATTTGGTTTATTAAAAGGAATAAGTTGCATGGATTGACATTGTAGTTCCAACTCCTCTTGTGTAATCTGCGTGAATACCTCTGTATTGACTTACTGGAGGATAATATGTTTTATTGAATAAATTGTCAATACCTAGTGAGAGTGACCAATGATTGTTAGGTGTATAATTTGCACTAAGATTAAATAGATTGATTTCACTTATCGGGCCTTGTCCGTTTTTATATTTTCCATTGTTATTTGGGCTGAAGTGTTTTCTGCTTCCTGTATTTATCCAAAATAAGGATAGAGTCGCTTTATTGATTGGATTGTATGTAATAAATGCAGTCGCTTTATTTGGAGGTATTCTATCACCTCCCAGGTATTCTAAGACACCTTTTTTATTCTCTGTTTTTCCTTCTATAGAGGTGAAGGTACCGCCCATTTTTAAGTTCTCTATTATTCTCACCTCTAAAGCTATTTCAAAACCTTTAATCTTTTCGGGTTCTCTACTAGGCATCAGATATCCTCCTACATCTACTAAATTAATACCGTATTTAGAAGTGCTTATATAATATGAAGTTTGTAGTGAGAAGATGCTGTATTTACTAGAGAAACCTATTTCATAATTATTAGTAATGACAGGAGAAGTTTCTAAATTATTCAGTGTATTAGCATCTGCTCTTCTCAATATTTTACCTACTTCATTGAGAGAAAAACCTTGTGAGTAACTGATAAATGGATTGAAGTAATCATATTTAGCGTATCGAATACCTGCGTTAAATACTGTTGCTCTATAAGTTAGTTTGCCTCCATTGACAGCTATGGAGCCTTCGTTGTTAGGGCCTGTTGCTATAGTGGTATAATCATTGATTTTTACATTCGAATTTTCATATCGAATCCCTCCTTTAAAGATAAAGTCATCTAACAAATGTATCTTTAACTGTGCATAAGGAGCTACGCTTAGCATTTTCATTTGAGGGGTTAATATCCTACCATCTGTGAGGTCTTGCATAGTCATATCACTGAGTAGATCAAAACCGTAAGTAATTTCAATAGGAGTATTATAAAGGGTGAAAGGGGTATTAAAGTTGGTTCTCAACCCTTTCTTTTTTGAGATTATCCTAGTCTGACCTGGTCCATACCAGACTGTTCCTTTTGGTACATAGCGATTCATAGATTGAAAGGAGGTGATGTAAGCACTAATGTCTAATCGGGTATTAGCATAAAGAGCATTATTACTATAGGTCAGCATAGCATTATGATTGTATGGTGTGCCTACAGGCTTTCCACCTTCGCTACCTCTTATTCCGATAGCAGGCTCCTGTCCATAACGTCCTGGTTTAGTTTTATATTTCTCATCTTGTACGGTAGTGTAATAATTGTAGAGTAGTTGTAGTGATGAGGAATCATTGAGCTGATAAGATAGTTTTGTGAAGATGTTTCGTTCATAAGAATTCGATAGTCCACCTAGTTGCCCTAATGGCAAGCCTTCACCATCTCTTTGTAAGCCATTGTATTTAAGATGACCACCTATAGCATAGCTGATGTTATTTATTCTACCTGAGAAGTATTGTCCTATTTGATAACCTATAGTTCCGCTACTGTTATAAGGGTTAAAAGTAGTACCTATTTTAGTCTGTCCACTTAATGGTTTGTTCCCGACGTCTTTTCTAGTAATATAATTAATAATACCACCTGCAGACCCATTGCCATAGATAGATGTTGCTCCTTTTATTACTTCTATCCTTTCGATTACATAAGGATCTAGAGAGCGTATACTCCGGGCTCCATTCATTAAAGGGAGAGATTGAGGAATACCATCTATTAAGACTAATAAAGGTCTTCCTCTCAGTGTCTGTCCTGTATTGGCTACTTTATTAGTGGCTGTAGCGAGTCCAGGTACTGTATTTCCTAAGATATAGCCAATATTACTATTAATATCACTTTGTGTTTCTATTTCTTGTTTGGTAAGTATTGTGATAGAAGAGGGGACTGTAGAAGTATGTTCTGGTTTTCGGCCAGCAGTAATGATAATTTCATTTATAGTCTCAGGATTAGTAGTAAGTGTAATTGTAAAGTTATTAATCGTATCTTTTTGTAACTCTAGAATCGTATGATAATCAGCATAATCAAAGGCTTTTAACCTTAAGTCAAGAGTAGAAGAATGAGTATCTACTAGAGAGAATATGCCTGTATCATCGGTGATACCTACATTTTGATTATTTATCTCTACGACTACATTAGGAACGGCATGACCAGAAGGATTTTTTACTTGAAGATTTAAATGCTGTGCCTGTGAGAACATTGATAATGAAGAGAATAGTGTGATGTACAGTTTCTCTTTTCGGGAGGATAGTAATTTCATAGTCTATTTATTTAGAATTGTTCTAAACAAATTTATACAAAAGCATCACTTTATTTAAAAAAACAGATCGTAAATTAAGAGGAATATGTAGTTAAAGTTTTGAATAGTAGATGTTTAATTTTGATTATTTCACAGTTATTATAAAATGAATAGGGTCACCTTATAAAGGTGACCCTACCATTATAGTATATGATATTAGCAATTAGCTCAATCCTTCTATTAATCCATCTACTAAGTCAATTCTTAGTGCTTGAGGTGATTTAGGCAGTCCAGGCATACGCATAATATCTCCTGCTATAGCCACGATAAACTCAGAACCTCTATTGATCACTAAGTCATTGATTACAATGTCAAAATCTTTAGCTACACCGTATGCTGTTGCATCTGCAGAGAATGAATATTGTGTTTTGGCAATACATACAGGGTATTGATCCATATCTGTATTTTTTAGTTGGGCTAACTTCTTTTTAGCAGCAGAGGAGAACTCTACCTTATTAGCTCCATATATCTTCTTAGCGATATTCTCTATTTTTACAGCTATTGTTTCACTGTCTTGATAAGGGAACTGAAGAGGTTTACTTGGATTGTGTGCTATTGTGTTTACAACTACTTCAGCTAGTGCTTTAGCGCCTTCACCACCTTCTACGAATGCATTGTTAATCGCAAATCCAATGTGGTTATCCTTACAGTATTGCTCCACGATTTGTAATTCCTCTGCATCATCAGTTGCATACTTATTGAAAGCTACTACAATGCTTTGTCCGTAAGATTTAATATTCTCTACATGCTTAGCTAAGTTCTCTAACCCCTTGCGGATACCATCTGTATTTTTAGCTTTAATATCTTCGATAGCTATACCACCGTGCATCTTTAATCCTTGTGCAGTAGCGACTACCACTGTCAGTTTGGGTTGTAAACCAGATTTTCGACACTTGATATCAAAGAATTTTTCGGCACCTAAGTCTGCACCAAACCCTGCTTCAGTGATGACATAGTCTCCATAGCTCATAGCCATTTTAGTAGCGATAACAGAGTTACAACCATGTGCAATATTAGCGAATGGTCCACCGTGAATAAAGGCAGCAGTGTTTTCGGTAGTTTGTACTAAGTTAGGATTAAGTGCATCTTTTAATAGTACCGTAATAGCTCCAGCTACACCTAGATCTTTTACGGTAAACATACTTCCGTCATATCGATATCCTAATAAGATATTTTCTATTCTGCGTCTAAGGTCTTCTATATCTGTCGCCAGACACATAATAGCCATAATCTCAGAGGCAGGAGTAATGTCAAATCCTGATTCTTGTGGCACTCCATTAGCGCTACCTCTTAGCCCAGTGTTGATATAGCGCAAGCTACGGTCATTCACATCTAATACTCTTTTCCACAATATTTCTTTAATTCCGTTTTCGTTAGCTCTATTCTGATAAATATAATTATCAAATAAAGCACTTATCGTATTATGAGCTGATGTGATAGCGTGAAAATCTCCTGTGAAATGTAGGTTGATATTCTCCATAGGCAATACCTGAGCATATCCACCTCCTGCAGCTCCACCTTTCATCCCAAAACATGGACCTAATGAAGGCTCGCGTAGGGCTACTACAGCTTTCTTACCTATTTTATTTAACCCCAATGCTAGGCCTATAGATACAGTCGTTTTACCGATACCTGCTTTAGTAGGAGTGATTGAAGTAACTAATATTAAATTTGATTTGTTGATGTTCTCTGTATTCATAGCGTCTAAAGGAACCTTAGCCATATACTTTCCATAAGGGATAAGCTCTTCTTCATTTACACCGATAGCGTGCGCTACATCTTGTATTCTCTTTAATTCGCATTCGCGAGCAATTTCGATATCTGTTTTCATTTATAATGATAGTTTGTGTTATTGAAGAGTAAAGATAAGGTTTTTTGTAAGGGCAATTATCGCTATTGTGCTTAATTAAATAAGGGATAGATATTATGGCGAATTGTGTAATGAAAACCATGACATATAAGTCGAAACCATAATTCTAGGAATCAATTTTTAGAATGCTTCTAAAAAATTAAGTATTTTGTTAAATTCATATCTGTGTAGTGTAAATGGTTTAATTACTGAAGTGTTTTATTATTTTTTATATCTAAATAATAACATATATCTTTACAACTTTAATAATATATTGTTTTATAAATGAAGACTGAAGCACAATTAATAGAAAGAAGTGGTAATAAATGCGAACTATGTGAGGCAACTGGACATTTAAATGTATATGAAGTACCACCTGCAGCAGCAAATGAAGCAGATAGAGAAATCTATATTTGTGATACTTGTTTAGAACAAGTAGAGAAGAAAGCTGAGTTAGATGCTAATCACTGGCAATGTCTGACTACGTCGATGTGGAGTGAATTTCCAGCTGTACAAGTAGTAGCTTGGCGTATGCTGAACCGTTTCCGTAACGAAAGTTGGGCAGCAGATAGTTTAGAGATGATGTATTTAGATGATGAACTTTTAGAGTTTGCTAAACTTACTGGAGATCATACAGGAGATGGTAGTGTAGACCTGCATAAAGACTGTAATGGTAATGTCTTGGTAGGTGGAGATACTGTGACATTAATTAAAGACCTTGATGTAAAAGGATCTACGATTAATGCTAAGATCGGTACTGCTGTTCGAAATATCCGTTTAGTACACGATAATACAGAGCAAATCGAAGGAAAGATAGACGGTCAACAAATCGTTATCTTAACCAAATTCGTAAAGAAACAAGCATAATTAGCTTATACAGATATAACAGCCTCTTTGTTCTAGACTTAGAGGCTTTTTTATTGACTTTTGGTAGCGTTGAGTCCGTATTGTGTCCGTTATGAGTCTGTAATGACTCCGATAATCCTTGATAAATAACGGAATCACTACTTAGGTGCTATATTAAGATAATGTTGATATTACAAACAAAACAGGTACAGTACTGGATGAAGCTAGAAGCCTGAGGAGGTCTTTGTAATTATGCTGTGAGTGTGTTTTAGTAGTATCAGAGAGCTAGAATAAACTTAACCAAATAGGAATACTAAATTCTTCTAATAGATGTGCAAGTTTAGTTTCTTTATAAGTTTCTCTTGTGAGCCACTTTGCTTCCGCTATTTCTGAAGCTACTTCTAGCGTTTGATGATTGATTGTAATATGATAGATATGAGCTTTGACTATAGTGTTTTTTTCATTTACAGCTTCTGTACTATGTGTACCTAACAGAGTTAGTTCATTTGTGTTTATTGTTAAGTGTAGCTCTTCTTTTAACTCTCTTACTAATGCTTGTTCAGGAGTTTCTCCTTTTTCGATTTTACCACCTGCCATCATATAATAGGTAGATGTTTTTTTGCGAACTGTCAGTAATCGGTTATCTTGATCTGTTATTAATGCTGATGCTAAATATAGAATAGTAGGAGTTGTCATATTGGACAATTTTAAGTGACAAAGATAGCATTATTAAAAATAACTGTTTAGCCAATAGGTGTTTTTGAGTTTTTTAGAACAAGGAATGTTTTTATAAATCAGTTTAAATAGGTGGGTGCAAAAATTAGTTGGTTAATATTTAAATAATTAGCGTTGTATTTAGTAAAGTTTAGTACTTTTACCACCCAAATAAAAGAATTACATACATCAATTGACTTGAATGATAAAAAAAATATAAGTTTATTGTGAAAATATGTTTTTCAATTAAAAAATATTTTATCTTTATTCTATTAAAGTGATACCTTGTATAGAGTAAGATTTAGTGTATTACATTAGTTTTAATTTTTAAAATCCGTAAGCCTGATAAGAGGCGAAAATGAACATCACAATGGTAAAAGAAGAATTTACTGCATTATTTAAAGGGTATAAAGTACCTAATGAAATTAAAAGTTTATTGGAATTTCAGACCTCTGAGAATATTCCATCTTATTATTCTAACGCTATCTATTTAATAGACGAAGATCCAGGAATCATAGAGTCTATTTCAGAAGAAGAAGAATTTGTAAATTCGTTTGTTCCTTTTGCAGAAGCTAATAGTACTGGTAGTATTTATGCTTTTTGGGTACAGGATAAAGCGGTAAAAAGTTTGGATAACTGTCCTATCGTTGTTTTTGGTGATGAAGGAGGAGTGTTTATCGTTGCTAAAAATATCAAAGAGCTACTACAGATATCAGCTTATGATGTGGAGGCAGTTGTGTTTATGGAAGAATTCTATTTCCCTGATAAAGAGGAGTTGATAGAAGAGGGAGAATTCGATGCTACAGAGTTTAATAAAGAATTCTTGGATTGGGTTCGTACTGATGCGAAATTAAAACCAATACTTACAATAGAAGCTATTGATGAAGTTATTGCTAATGCGCAAGATCAATTTGCTGATGACTTAGAGCAGTTTATAGCTAAGTTTGCATAAATATTGTGGCAATCAAATAAGATATAATGAAGAGAGGAAATTCCTCTCTTTTTTGTTATATATATGTTAATAAAAATAACTATCTTGCTCAACAAAATAAAAAAAATATGGAATTTAATCAGTTTGAAAATCAAGTTACGGAACAACGTGAGAAGCCTAATAACTATATGGGGCTGTCTATTACTTCTACAGTATTAGGTATGTGTTCTTTCTGGTGTATTGGGTTAATATTAGGTATTATTGCTATCGTAATGTCTAGTCAGTCTACTAGTAAGTATAAAAACGGTGAGTATGAGGCTTCTGTTAAAGCAGCTAGTACAGCGAAGAAATTAGCTTTAGTAGCTATTTTATTATTTGTAATCGCTATTGGTAAAGCTGTTTTTGATATTGTGAGTGCAGGAGGTATAAATGCATACTTCGAAACAATTATGGAGCAAGTGAGAGCAGCTCAAAATATGTAATAGGTTATAATGAAGAATTGGATACTTAGAATCATATTTCTAATAATTCCTCTTTTTGGATTATATTATTACTATCAGTTTTTTGGGAGTGATGATAATGGTGGTCTATCGTGTATGTTCTATCGTGAGACAGGGTGGCTATGCCCTGGATGCGGAGGACAGCGTGCCTTGCATGCATTACTACATGGACATTTTAGAGAGGCTCTAGAGTATAATATAATGATATTAGTATACTTTCCTTTACTTGCTTTTTTATATATAGCATTAGTGGAAGTGTATATTGTAAAGAATGATAAGTTTTTGCAGAAATATGCTATTCCGAATTGGTTTGCCTATTCTTTTCTAGCGCTTATTATTGTATTCTTTATAGTCAGAAATATATGGTAAAATAGAAAGCCCCTTAGTTTAACTAAGGGGCTTTTATATTTATAAGAAGATTAGATTCTTATTTTTCTTTAAAAGTGCGTAGTTCATTTTTATAGACATAATATATACTATTAGTGATAGGGTCTATCTCGTATAGAGGTCTATTGTTGTCGATAGCTATTTTATCTACTTCTTTACCGTCTTTCTTTCTCACTTTCACTAATTGTGTAGTTTCTCCTTCAGTACCTTTAGCGAATACATAAGCGTATTCAGCAGTTTGTTTAAGCGCATTAAATCTGCTTTGTACCAATGGGGTGATAGTACTATTCAGGTCATTCATAAGGGACTGTTGAGTATTTAGTGTTTTTTGTGCTTTAGCACGATCTTTCTCACTGAATACATAGTCTTTGCTTTCTACTACTTGACCATTAGCATTGCGATAAGATACAGAATAGGTTGCACTTGTTATGGCTTGGTTTTTAGCATTCATAGCCCCCATATAAGCATTACCAGCTATAGATGCTGATTTTAGCAAGCGTCTTCCTACTTCTCCTGGTTCTTTATAGGTGTTGTGGTATATAACATTTCCATCTTGACCAACACCGATAACATCGTTTTGTCCAATGATACAGATTACACCATCGATTACCTCTAAGCTAGTAATTAGCTTGTCATTTTGTACATCTATTTTGTCTCCGATAGGCTCTGGTGCATCTGCAGAGTTAGGGTCAAACTTGTATATTTTCTTATTGTTATAAGCTAAGAATGCTTTTGTGTTCTCATCTTGTCCTACGGCTAATGGTCTGTTTTTATTAAATTTTACATTTCGTTTCCAGATTTTTTTACCACTAGTATAGTCTACCATATTACCATAAGTATCTGTAAGGTATAGTACTCTGTTGTTGTCTACTTTATCTAAGAAGTAGATTTCATCATCTGATTTATCAGCTATTTCAATAAATTTCTTCCATTTTGGTTGTCCTTCTTGGTTGATTAAATTCATTTCTGTATCTGCTATATACAGGTAGTTATTTTCAATAGGGATCACTCGTTTAATAGATTTACCTTTGGCATCTTTTTTCCATATCTTTTTTCCATCGCTATAAGAGTAAAAGTTAAATCCAGTATTGTGTGCAATTAATATTCTGTCATTCCAATCTTCTATATAAGATAAAAACTTAGTAGTAATATCATTCTTCCATAGCTTATCTCCTGTATTAGCATTTAAGATATTTAGATAACTTTTTGTACTTAATAAAGATTTTTCACTATTGATAATGATGATGTTTTCTAAGTTTTGAGATAAATAAAAGTCATTGATTTGATAATCTGTTTTCCATTTAATTTCTCCAGAGTTCAAGTCTAGATTAAATAGATAGCCTTTGACTGTGATATAGAGTTTGTTATCTACTTTTAGAATAATATCTTCTGCCTGTTTGAGTTTAGAAAGTTGTTCTTTAACGTTTAAAGAAGAAGTGATTGTTTTAAAAACAGACATTTTCTCTTGAGTACCTACTTGAGTACTCCATAATGTTTTTTTGTCTGTTGGCGATAGGTACTCAAAGTTGAATGCACTTTCGTTAGCTGTTAATAATAGAATAGCATTATCTTCTATTATATAGTTTGTTTTGATTATTCTTGATTTACTTTCTTTTGTGTTGAATATAACATCTCCATTGAAGATATTAATTATCAAATCATTGTCATCTAGTTTGATTTTTGCATAAGGAGATTTTGGAAGTACTTCTATTTCTGTAGCTACTTCTTCGAAGTACATCAAGACACTTCCTAAAGCAGTAGATTTAAAATCACTTTGATAATCTTTTTTTACAATCTTCCATGTAGTTTGATTAGTAGTAGGATTATAACTAGAGATGATATCTTTATCCTTAACAATTATATCTCCCGTAGCAGGAACTAAACTAATAGATTCGATATTGTTGTCAAATTTAGTAACAACATCAGCTTGTCGTTGTGCGTAATTAATAGATGTGGCTATTAAAAGTACACTGATTAAAAACTTTTTCATTATATTTTTTTTAACAAAAATAAGCTAAAAAAATGATTGTAATATTTTTTGTTTAATTTTTTAATATTTATCAAATAAATGCAACAAAAAATAAAGATGTTAAGATGACTTTATTTTTGCTTATATTGAGATATTTCTAAAAATAAAGAGTATTTTGAGATATTATTGCTGAATATTTATTTATTCTTTTTTACTTTTACTTATTTGATATTGTTAATTATTGTTGTAGTTTTATATATTATTTAGATGTGTATTGTGTTAAAGTGACTTTATTTGTCATTTTTCTGATTATATTTTTTTGTTTTAAAATAGTTGGAAATTAAAGGATAAGGAAGGTTTGTGCTTCTAGTTACAAGCTTGAAAAATATAATGATACAGTACATTTATAATTTTTTAAGAGAAAGTATTCGTAGAAGTTCTAAGATTTAAGTATTTAGTTTTTTTATTCTTTTTTTAAGAAAATTAAAAAAGGGAATGAAAGTTGTAGTGTGTAGTATAGAATGATATGAGTAACCTATCTCTGATATAAAAGATTGGTTTAAAAAAAGTAGAAGTTGATTAATTATAATTATAGTAACCATGAAAAAGGTATTTAGTTTAATGTTCGGTGTATTATTAGCATTTCAGATGCAAGCTCAAACTAAAGGAGCTACAAATACATCTAAGGATGAGCCAAGAGTAATCATTCTTGCAACAGGAGGAACAATTGCAGGATCTGGAGAATCAGCAACCAAAGCAGCTTATACTGCTGGTAAAATTCCGATTGAGAATCTTCTGAATGCTGTACCAGAGATGCATAAGTTTGGAAAGATCAAGGGTGAGCAAATCGCTCAGATTGGTAGTCAAGATATGAATATCGAAACATGGTTAAAATTAAGTAATCGTATTAATGAGATATTCGAAAAAGATGAGGCTGATGGGGTAGTGATTACACATGGAACGGATACACAAGAAGAAACGGCTTATTTCTTAGAATTGACTATTAATTCTAATAAACCTGTGGTATTAGTGGGAGCGATGAGACCTGCAACTGCGATGAGCCAAGATGGTAATAGAAACTTGCTAGATGCTGTGATGGTAGCTGCATCTCCAGAAAGCAAAGAAGCTGGAGTGGTAATCGCTATGAATGAAGCAGTATTTGCAGCTAGAGATGTTACGAAAACAGTGACAACTAACATGGCTACTTTTCAGTCTAGAAATTTCGGACCAATAGGATTAATCTTTGATGGAAAAGTGAGTTACTATTATAAAACATTAAGATCTCCAGAAAAGAAATTTAATGTAAAAGGATTAACTAAACTTCCTCAAGTAGAAATCGTGTACGGTTATGCTGATGCTAGCCCTAGAGCTGTAACTGCTGCAAAAGAAGAAGGTGTAGCAGGTATAGTATACGCTGGTATGGGGAATGGTAACTTTAATGCTCCTGTAGGAGAAGCTTTAATATCAGCTGCAAAATCAGGTATTATAGTTTGTCGTTCGGCAAGAGCGGGTGCAGGTAGAGTGACTTTATTCAATGAGGTGGATGATAATGCACTTGGTTTTGTTGTAGCAGATGATTTAAGTCCTCAGAAAGCTAGAATCTTATTGATGTTAGCACTTACTGAGACTAAGGATAGAGCTGCGATTCAAGATATGTTCTTCAAATATTAAGAGAAGTAAATTATAACCATTAATATAGGAGGAGCGCTTACTGAATCTATATACAGTGTTGCGCTCCTCTTATATAGAATGTAGACTAAAGGTATAATTAAAAATTTGTGGCGATGTTACTATTACAGTTCTGTATCCTGATAGGAATGATTCTTATCGGATCACAAATGAAAGGAATTGGTCTTGGAGTCATGGGAATGGTTGGGTTAAGTATATTCGTATTTGTATTCGGTATGCGTCCTGGTGATCCTCCTATAGATGTAATGCTTGTGATTATGGCTATTGTTTCTACAGCAGCTACTCTTCAAGCATGTGGTGGACTAGACTATTTAGTGCAATTAGCTGAGAAAGTAATTCGAAGTAATCCTTCTAATATTGTGTTTATTGCACCATTTACGGTTTATTTCTTTTGTCTTTTTGCAGGGACGGCGCACTTACTATATTCTTTATTACCTATTATTTCTGAGGTAGCAGCTAAAAAGAGAATTAGACCTGAGCGTCCTTTAAGTATATCGGTGATCGCCTCTCACTTAGCGATAACAGGGAGTCCTATGAGTGCTGCTACAGCGGCTTTTGCAGGGGCTAGTATTTTAGCTTATCCTGGGGCTTTGATAGATATTATGAAAGTGTGTATACCTGCCTGTCTCATTGGTATTTTAATAGGTTGTTTGTCTGTTCTTAAGAAAGGTAAGGAGTTGGAGGACGACCCTATATTTATTGAGAAGATGAAAGATCCGGAGTTTGCTAAAAGTCTTGATGCGGATGTGGTAGGGGAGAAAAAAGAATTAAGAAAAGGAGCGAAGACTTCTGTTGTGATATTCTCTATAGCGGTGTTACTAATTGTTTTAGCAGGTGCTTTTCCTCAGTTACTTCCTGTTTTTGAACCTGGAGCTGCAAGCTTAGTGCTTAAGGCTAGTGGGGAGTTGCAGATGGTGGCAGTGATAAGTATGATTACATTGACTGCTTCTGCTCTGATGATGATTACAACCAAAACAAGTGCAATAGCAGTGACAAAGGTTAGTCTTTTTAGTTCTATGGCTACTGCTGTCGTTTCTGTGTTTGGTGTAGTGTGGATGAGTTCTACTTTTATGGCGCATAATGAAGTGGTGATAAAAGCATTTATGACAGATGTGGTTTCTGCATATCCTTGGACTTTTGCTATTGCTGTATTTATTTTAGGAGCCTTGATGTTTAGTCAGGCAGCTACAACAAAAACGATGATGCCTCTAGGATTGTCTTTGGGATTATCTAACCCTGCGCTGATAGCAATATTCCCTGCCGTGAATGCAGATTTTGTTTTACCAGGTTATCCGACACTGTTAGCAGCAATTAATTTTGACAGAACAGGAAGTACTAAGATCGGGAAGTTTGTTGTGAATCATAGTTTTATGATTCCAGGATTAGTAGCGATTGGCGTAGCCGTAGCTGCAGGCTTTTTGTTAGGAGCTGTTTTATTATAAAAAATGAAGTATTAAATAAAAAAATGAAAATGAAAAAGGCATTATTATTAATGACGATGTTTGTGAGTGCGGGAGCAATGGCTCAGGAACCGCAGTCTTCTACAGACACGATTGTAAAACCTATTATCCCCGTCGAGAAAGTAGGATTGTTAAAAAATATAGACGTTCTATTTCATACTAGAGTGGGATTTGAGAGTTACTTTGATAACGGAACTTTTACCAACTCTGAGTTTGATAATAATCAGGCTCGTATTGAGATAAAAGGAAAAATACATGATAGAGTGTATTTTAGATTTAGAAATCGATATACTCAGAAATCTGAAATAGGTACGAAAGACCATATTGAAAGAGGTATTGATATGGCATTTGTAGGAATCTATCTAGATTCTAAAACTAGACTAGACATTGGTAAGATGAGTGCTGACTGGGGAGGGTATGAGTTTGATTTAAATCCAATTGAGATTTTACAATATAATGATATATTACAACATGCAGATAATTTCTTGACTGGAGTAGGTGTTACACATACTTTAGATAATGGGCATTCTTTTGGGGCACAGATTCTAAATTCTAGAACACAAGATTTTGAAGATCAATATCATGATTTTGATATAACTAATTTAGAGAAAGCAAAAATGCCTTTGGCTTTTGTTGCAAACTGGAGAGGTAATTTCTTTGATGGGAAGTTCCAAACAAACTATAGTTATAGCTACTTTCAAGAAGCAAAAAGTAAAGCGATGAACTATGTGTCTCTTGGGCATAAATATCAAGATAGTAAATTAACGATTATGTATGACTTCCAATATAGCAAGGAAGATCTAGATCGTAAAGGGATGGTGAGTTATATGGTAAATAATAAATTAGAAGAAGGAGTGAAAGGCTATGTAAGTGAAAATGTATCTTATATGGATAACTGGATTAAGGCAGATTATCTTGTTACTCCTAAATTAAATTTATCATTAACATTAATGACTAGTAACGCTTATGGTAAAAATATAGAGAGCGCTACAAGTGGTACAGATCGTTTGAGAACAAGTTATGGTTTTATACCAACGGTACAGTATATACCATTTAAGGATATTAATGTGAGATTCTATGTTTCTTATGTGGGAAGATATTATAACTATTCTTCTTATGCTAAGAATAATTTAGGATTAGAAAATTATAATACAGGAAGATTGACAATAGGATTTGTTGCTCCTTTATTGATATTATAATAGATAGCTATATAATAAGTATAAGCTCTAGGTCTTCTGACTTAGAGCTTTTCTTTTTTACAAAAGTAGGTAGGTAGTATCATGCTCCTATATATAATATAGTACAATATTAAATACATTCTACCATCCAGCCTTACGTATATATAGTATAGAGAAGCCATAGCG
>NZ_JBBPHK010000025.1:0-49583 GCF_038039805.1 Myroides odoratimimus | reverse complement strand
CATCCTTGATATAGAAGAACTGATTCTTTTCTGTATCATAGCTTACATTTCCGTACTCTCCTTCTAGCTTATTGATAATGTTTTCAATAAACTCTGTGCTATCTCCTAACTTAGTAATGAACTCTTTGTTCTCTACTAATTGAGTAATGAAATCATTATTCTTAATAAGATTATTAACGAATTCCTTATTGTCAGCTAATTCAGTTATAAAAACACTATTATTAGCAATATCTTTAATAGCAAGAGCTACTACATTATTTTGACTATCAGTAATTACTAATTTTTCCTTATCCTCACTTATTGTAAATGATTTATTAGTCGTATCGGTTATAGTTGATCCCGACATCAAAGGAATCCACTTGTTCTCAAACCAATAATAAAATCCAGCTTTTAAATTAGTGGTTCCAATATTATAGACCAATAAACTTTCTATATGTTCTCCTTTTATTGTACTTGTATCTGTTTCACTTAATAAAGTTACTCTAGGAAGCAAAACTCCTTTATCTTTAGCTGATATATCAAGCATAGTTGCTTCTGCAGGTTTTTTAACCCCAACCCCAACTTGAGCTGTTGCATACCCACTAAAAAAGAGTGCTGCTAATGGAATAATTTTCTTAATCATAATTTTACTTTTTTTCTTGAATTACTTCTTCATAACTAACTCCAACAAAATTACGACTAATTAATTATATTTAATATTAAGCTTATTTTTTAAGCAATTTCACAATATATAAACACAAATAACATGAATAAATTGCAAAAACAAAACAAAACAACAACAAAACACTATTTGAATTAATTACAAATAAACAAGATTAGTAAACGAATAAAAAAAAAGAAATCACATAAAATCACAGTCTTAAAAAAAGAAACATGATAAATAACAAACAATCACTTTTCGCGATTTATTACAAAGAGTAGGGTAATTACATTTTTATTAGCAGTTTTTTAGCAAAATACCTCTTCAAATCTAAAGATGAAGGCCTTTTTCTTCTTTTACAAGAAAGCCTTTTATCATTTTAACATAATAAAAAGCTTAATAATTTTAAATAACTTGAACTGTAAAGGATTTACATTTTCACTCTATTTAAATCTCGACTCATTGTAATAATAAAGTTAATTTTATCAAAAAAGGGACATAGCAATTTTACTATGTCCCTTTTACTTTATAATGTACTTACACTTTACTCCAATGGCTTCATTCCTGCCTCTCTAAAGTATTCTATCTTACTTAAAAACATCGCAGCCATACGCTCTGCACGCCATTTGGCCTCATCTGCTATTTTACCTTCATACAGTTCATCTACAGTACCATTAAAGATCCTTTTCCACTCTTCGAAATGCTCACCTTCTACAGGTAGCTGTGCATGAGGAGGAAAAGGTTTGCCTCTATATGTATATTCTTCCAATAGAATAGTTTGCCAGAAGGCATACATTTTTTCTAAGTGCTCAGGCCATCTTCCTTCTAATTTACTATTAAAAATAGGTCCTATAAACTCATTCTCTTGTACTCTTCCATAAAAGGTATCTACTAATACCTTAATATCTTCTATGTTTTCTATATCTTTTCTCATTACAAATTATTATTTTTACACACTATCTGTTTACAAATAAATGCTAAACTTCACTGCTATGATTACAATATCCATTTTAGGTTCTGGCAAAGTTGCTCATCACTTGATACTAAACTTTTTAGAACACGACAATATTTGTTTACAACAAGTGTATGCACGAACTCCTAACAAAGTTAAGAACTTAGTCTCTCAGAATCAAATTATTTCAGATATCAATGAGCTAAAACCCGCAGATATTTTCATCATTGCAGTCAGTGATGACGCTATAGAAGAAGTCTCTTCAGCTATCCCTTTAAAAGACGCTTTTGTGGTACATACCTCAGGGACTAAGCCTATGAGTTCTATCGCTAACACTAGTAGAAAAGGAGTTTTCTATATGCTACAGACCTTCTCGATAGATAAAGAGGTTGATTTCAGCCTTATCCCTTATTGTATCGAAGCTAGTAATAAACAAGATTTTGAACTTTTAGAAAAGTTAGCTTTATCTTTTTCTGAAAGAGTGTATAAGATCTCTACAGATCAGAGACAGTCTATACATCTAGCAGCAGTATTTGTAAATAATTTTACAAATCATCTTTTTAAACTAGGAGAAGATATTTGTAAAGAGAATATGGTTCCTTTTGACATTCTAAAGCCTTTAATTCTAGAAACAGCGACTAAGGTACAGACCTTATCGCCTAGAGAAGCACAGACAGGACCAGCTGCACGTAATGATCAAGGAACTATAGATCGTCATCTAGAAGCTCTAAATGACCCTATAAAAAAAGAAATATATAAACTTATAACTAATTCAATACAAAACAACTAATGTCTAAACATTTTAAAGAAATAATGAATGACATCACTACATTCATATTTGATGTAGATGGTGTACTAACGGATGGTACTGTACACGTAACACAAGAAGGAAATTTACTAAGAGAAATGTACATTAGAGACGGCTATGCCATGAAAGCTGCTATCGAAAACGGATATAATGTATGTATCATTTCGGGAGGTAGTAATGAAGGAGTACGTACAAGGTTTGCTAACCTAGGGGTGAAAGACATCTACTTAGGAGTACCTGATAAAGTAAAAGTGTTTAAAGAATATATAGCTGCTAATAATATCGATCCTAATACTGTATTATACATGGGTGATGATATACCTGACTATCATATTATGCAGGAAGTAGCTCTACCTACTGCTCCTCAGGATGCTGCACCAGAAATAAAAAGAATCTCTAAGTATATCTCTCATCTTAATGGTGGTAGAGGAGCTGTCAGAGATGTAATCGAACAAGTAATGAAAACACAACAAAAGTGGTTTCAACACTTTAACGCTAAATTTGACTAATAAACGTTATGCTTAATAAGCTATTAAAGGATTATAATATTGTACTAGGATCTAACTCTCCTAGACGTAAACAATACTTAACAGATTTAGGTTTCTCCTTTACCGTTAGAGCTTCAGATATAGATGAGTCTTATCCTGAAGAGCTTGTAAGAGAACAAATCACTGACTATATCGCTAAAGCTAAAGCTGAGGCTATAGAACTACAGCATGATAACGAAATCATCATCACCAGTGACACTACAGTGTGGAATAATCATATCTCACTAGGTAAACCTGAGAATAGAGACGAAGCCTATACGATGCTGAAGAGCTTATGTGGTCATGAGCACGAAGTGATTAGTTCTGTATGCTTAAAGAGCAAAGACAAAGTGAGCGTCTTTCACTGTATTACTAAAGTGAGTTTCTCTGACCTGTCTGATGAAGCACTGTATTTCTACATAGACCAATATAAACCTTATGACAAGGCAGGGGCTTATGGTATACAAGAGTGGATAGGACTAGTCGGAATAGATAGAATAGATGGCTCATATACTAATATAGTAGGCCTGCCAACTAAAGAACTTGTAGAAGAATTATTGAAATTCATTAAGAAATAAATATGCTAAAAGAATATTACACAGAGATTATAGCGACTGTAATTACCTTAGCTCTATACATTCCATGTAGAAAATTAGTAGGATATATCATCCGATCTTTTTCTACTAAAGAACAGCGTAAAGATAGTCGTGTACTACTGATTATCAGATTATTTAATACGCTTCTATCTGTTATTTTTCTAGTGCTTATACTAACTATTTGGGGAGTAAAAGCAGAGAATTTTATGGTGACCTTAACCTCTGTTTTTACAGTAATAGGTGTAGCGATGTTTGCTCAGTGGTCTTTATTAAGTAATATCACAGCAGGAATATTACTATTCTTCTCATTTCCATTTAGAATAGGAGATACTATAAAATTACAAGACAAGGACTTTCCTATAGAAGCCAAAATCATTGATATCAAAGCATTCTGTACTATATTACTTACTCCAGAGAACGAGAAGATATCTTACCCTAACAGCTTACTATTACAAAAAGGAATTGTTATAGTCAATAAAAAAGAGGATATCGACAACCCTACAATATAATAATGGCACACATTTTGTATTTACCAGTTCGGTTTAAATAGTCAAATGGTAGTAGAAGAAAGGCTAGTTAACCTATTTTTAGGTTTTACTAGTCTTTTTTTTATAAAGTCACAACTAATCAATAAAACTACTTCAAAACACGAATACTTATCTATACTGTACACTTTATAGAAGGTCATAGATTCCATTCTAGCTATATAAAGAACAGTATCACAAGATCATTTGCAATTTATACCTCCTTAATTTCGTTGAAATGAATGCAATTGATTGGAGTATTTTCATACTAATTTTATTTATTGTTATCACCATTAAGCATTTTAAGCTTAATAAAGCAGATAATAATTCTATTTACGAAAAGTCAACACTACACTATGGTTTCAAGATTATAGCAGTACAATCTTTTATATACACTTTTATCTCTCTTCCTGGACAAGCGTATTCACAGGGAATGACATTCCTACAGTTATACCTAGGGATTCCTATCGCAGTATTTATCGTTATATTCTTAATTATACCTAAGTATAAAACACATAATATAAAAAGTGCATTTGAATACATTAAAACAAAGTCTAATAAAAGAGTCTATTATTTAACTAGCGCTATATATCTAATTTTAAGATTACTGATTCTTACGATCACATTCTATGCTATGGCTATGATACTATCTATATTATTAAAAATAGATTTCAAAATCTTGCTGTTGATCATTGGAGCTCTTTTTATAGTTCTAAGTATTTTTTTAAAAAATAATACCAATTTATTCCCAAGACGAAATCAGCTATTATACGCCGTTATCATAACTACTATCATCTTTCTGACTATATTATATAAGCTTCCAGAAGGCATGTATCTAGATGATACATTAAGCTTTACCGCCTCTTTTGATAAACTTACTGTTATAGATAGTGACCTTGCCTTAAAAGATAATTTTGACTTAGTCAAGTGTTTAGTAAACGGAACCATACTATTTGTAGCTCTATTATCAATGGATACAAAGATTCTACAGATATATAGACAGAGTAAATACTCTGATAAAACGAAGGATGGACTTATTATCAACGGGTTATTCAACGTCCCTTTTCACTTCTTTATTCTACTAACAGGATGTGTATTATTTACATTTTATCAGTTTAACGATGCACCATTGCACTATAACCCTCATAATGTACACACAGTATATCAATCTGAATATGCAGAACAATACGATCAAATCAAACAAGAATATCAAAAAATATTAAACTTAAAGAAAGAAGCCAGTTTCTTATACAGTGGGCAAATCTATCAGAACTATAGTAATCAAATCTTAAAAGATCAGATATTAAGCTTGACAGAAAATGCCAATAAGCTACAGGTAGAAGCTAAAAAGCTAATCAAAAAAGCCAATCACAATGTAGAAGTGAACGATTCTGATTTTATACTTCTTCATTTTATCAATTTTCATGTACCTACAGGAATTACAGGTATTATCATGGCTTTGTTTTTTATTTGTCTGATTTCAATTGGATTACATGAAATAAATTGGCTGTCAAAAAAAACAAAAAAACTATTATCTCATACCAACCCAGTTATTCTAAGACAACTAGAGCATAAAAGGTCTAGTGATATGGTTACTATTTTTATTATCAGCCTTGTTCTACTTATAGTATATAACATTCCTGTATTTCTAAATCTTATCCAAATCCTATGGGCGTACTCATCTCTATTTTCTGGAACTTTACTAGGTGTTTTACTAGCGACTATGTACTTTAAAAACAATTATAAAGCTTTATTTTACAGTATCTTAGTAACTCAAATTACTATTATTATACTATACATCACTACTCCTATTCATTATCTATGGTATAATACTATTGGGTTAACCTCTATACTTATATTAGTGTCTATGGCTAACCTACTCTGTAAACTATTTTTAAATCATAATAGAACTACTATCCAGGCCTAACCTCAGATTAGTCTTCTATTCCACTTAAGTATGTATCTTGTACTAGTTTCATTTTGTTTAAAACCTATATGATGATACTGTATATCAATATTGTATCCGTTATTTTATTTGATTTAACGGACTTACTACAGACTCATAACGGACTCACTACGGACTCAAATCAAGGGAGACAGAAATAAAACTGCTTCCAGATTAGAACTAGCTCTTAATCACAATAACTTACATAATAAAACTGATTCACTATTGATTTTATCGTGATTAATTGATCGTTATACACTAAACTATTTCGATTATCAAAATCCATAATACAGCACATTTATCTTTACTTATTAATGGCTAATATACAAAACAAAAAAAAGTGTACACTACATCATGATCTGTACTATACACCTTATCTACTATACATACTTACTTCTCTAAAGAGAATAAGTCTACATATTTGCAAATGGCAAACTCCACTTATACTTCACAGCTAACACTCTAATTAAAATAATAATACCTGCTGTACCAACGTATAATATGTCCTTACTCAACTCAAAATAGTTTAGCAAATAATATACTAAACCTCCAAGGATACATGCTGTAGCATAGATCTCTTGTTTAAAAATAAGTGGAATCTTATTCGCTAAAATATCGCGAATAACCCCTCCAAAACAAGCGGTAATCGTACCTAAGGTAACGCAGATAATCGGATGTAAGCCCACTGTCATCCCTTTCTCTATACCGATTAGTGTAAACACAGCGATACCTATGGTATCAAATAAGAAAAGAGAATAACGCAAGAAGTTAAATTTCTTATAGAACACGATGGCCATAGCTACCCCTAATAAGGTTACATAGAAATAACTAAGGTTGGTCAGCCACATCACGGGTGTCCACCCGATCATCATATCTCTGATAGTACCACCTCCTATAGCTGTCGCGAATGCTAAAATAGTCATCCCAAACAGATCTAACCTTCTTTCACGCCCTGCTAATGCTCCCGAAATTGCAAAAGCTAATGTTCCGAGCAAATCTAAAATATCGAAAAAATTAAACATTAAATAGTATAAAAATAATCTGCTAAACCTTAGCTGTTAAATAATTGTAGTCTTTTAATACCGTTTCTATAAACTCCTGATCTGAGAGTGTCTTCAGCTCACCTATACCTAGTACGCTCTTAAGTTTGAGTACTAGCTTCTCTAATAGCTCGTGATCTCTATTAGCCTTAAAAGTAGTTAAAGCTTCTTTTATAATATAAACATCCTTATCGGTTAAACTTAACACTTGCGAAAATAAAGGCGTGTACTCCTCCTCTACTTCCTGAAAAATAGTGGATGACAAAAGTAATCTTTCTTTAACAGATATCACTGCTGTACCTGCTAAAATATCACCTAATCGCTGACTCTTATCTGTACATACAATAGTAATTAAACCAACTGCTGCCGAACCTATCCAAAAATCTACTAATCTCATTACCCAACGGCTAGCATAGTCTACCACAGAAGCTTCATACCCATCTATCTTAATCACCTTAATCCTCATGATCTTCTTACCTGGAGTAGCTCCTTGCATGATCGTCTCAAAAAATAGAGTATAAAATAAAGCAGGAGAAACTAGGATTATTACAATTGCTATTTTTGACCATTCATCCATAAAAGCATTAACTATTCTTAATTGATTTATTATATAAAAAATCAAAATCAAATACAATCCTTTAAAAAAAAGATCTAAAATAGAAGCCAACATTCTTTCGCCAAGAGACGCAGTTTTAAATTCTATTTTGATATTTTGTGTTGTATTTATTGTTAAATTAGCCATAAATTATCTGCTTTAAATGAGAGAAGTCGCTTTTATCAAATATAATAAAGAAAAATGGATTGAATACGAACACACAATATATTCTAACTCAATTCATAAACCTGATTACTTGGCTGATATGTACATTCAGATAATGAATGACTTATCCTATGCACAAACTTATTATCCCAAGAGTAAAGTTACACAATATCTCAATATTTTAGCAGCGCAAACTTATCAAAAAATTTACAAAACAAAACGTATTGAAGAAAATAGACTAGTTTATTTCTTTAAGACAGAAGTTCCTCTAGTTGTGCATGAAAATCGCAATTATCTTTACTTTTCTGTACTAACCTTTCTGATCATTGTAGGTATTGGTTTTGTTTCTGCTCATTATGATTTAGAGTTTATTCGTTTGATATTAGGAGATCATTACGTTAACCTAACAATAGAAAATATTCAGAATGATGATGCTATGGGTATCTATAAGTCTGGGAGTAACTGGGGAAGCTTTATCGGTATAACGTTTAACAATCTATTTGTGTCTCTGAAGTTTTTCATCTATGGAATCTTTGCAGGATTAGGCACACTATTCTATCTACTCTATAATGGTATTATGGTAGGAGCTTTCCAATACATGTTTATCAGAGAAAATGCTTTTATGGATAGCTTTAGAGGAATATGGCTACATGGAGCTATAGAGATCACAGGGATCATCATTGAGGCATTTGCTGGCTTTGTATTTGGGGGTAGCTTATTATTTCCTAAGACCTTCTCGAGAAAGAATTCCTTTATTCGAGGGTTTAAGAATGGATTTAAAATATTCTTAGCGATGGTGCCATTCGTTATCACAGCTGCTTTTATAGAAGGCTTTATAACGCGCTATGCTAAAGAGATGCCTGATGTGCTAAATTATATAATTATACTAGGTACATTCTCTATCATTATTTATTACTTCTTCATCTATCCTAGAAAAGTATATTCAAAACTTATTAAATTATAATCTATGTTTGTTGTTTTTAAAAAAAGAGATTTCAGTGATTTAATGAATGATACGATATCATTCTTTAAAATAGAAGGAAAACCATTCTTCAAAAATTACTTTGCCCTATGTGGTATACTATTACTAGGCTTATTTGTATGTACTTACTTCTTATTTGATATGGTATTTTCAGCGTCTAGCACTGCAAATAACTCATCATTAGACACATTCATGGACAATAATGCTGGTCTTTTCTTCTTAATTGTCTTAGTAGCGGGGATTGTTAGTATTCTTATAAGTATTATAGCTATGTCATATCCTGTATACTATCTAAAGGCGATGGTAGAACACCCTAAGGATTATCAAGATATAAAGCATATCACTAATCCGCTAAAAAAGGATATTTGGAGACTACTTGGTTTCGCACTTGCTTCTTTTTTCACTATATTTCCCTTAATTATAATTGCTTTCTGTATTGCAGCTGTTTTAATCTTTTTATTAATAGGGATTCCTATTTTAATAATTATGCTTCCTGCTGTTGCATCATGGATAAACTTAGCTTATTATGAATACGTGACTAACAGAAGTGGATTTTTTGAATCTTATCAAACAGCTTATTATATGCTGAAAAGTAAATTCTGGATTATTGTTGGGAACACTTTCTTAGTTTATCTAGTAATTCAAATCGTTACTACTATGGTAAACATAATCCCTCAGATAATGTTCTATGGAGGATTAATATTCAGTGAAAAAAGTTCTTATGATCTAGAAGAGACACAAGGTTTTAAACTAATGGTCATTGGTATTATTATCCTAAGTACCCTAGTATCTTTTGTGATGAACAATATTATGTTGATTAATCAAGGATTAATTTACTACAGCATCAGAGAACAAAAAGAAAACACACAGTCTCATACAGACATTGATATGATTGGAAAAAACTAATGAAGAGATTCTTATTTATACTATTATTTTTATCATTTTCTACTCCTCATTTTGGGCAGGCAGAGCAGGATACTATTGTATCTGGTGTAGAGTCTTCACAAGATGAAGAAGACGCTAAGGAAGAAGGAGTTATCAAGGCTAAGCCTGTCAATGTACTTCCGTACTTAGAGGAGACGAGTACAGATGTAGTACCTACTAAATTTGAGACAGATTATAAAAAGAAATACAAGAAAGATCCAGACTTCGATTATAAAGAAGAGCTTAACAAAGACTCTATTTGGAAGCGCTTTAAGCGATGGTTTAATCAACAACTAACTGACTTCTTTAGACAATTTGATATTGACTATGAAACAAGTAGCCGCTTACAAGTTTTTTATAGAATAGGTGGAATAGTGGTTATCTTTCTTTTAATTTATTATATCACAAGAGCTGTTATTCAGAAAGATGCCTATTGGCTATTCAAGAAGAGCGCTAAAAAGATGGAGATACAGGTAGATGAAATAGAGTTAAACCTTAAAGTAGTGGACTTCCCTTCTCTATTAAGCAAAACCATTGCAGAGCAACAATACCGTCTAAGTATTCGTTACTATTACCTATGGCTTCTACAGAGATTACAAGAAAAAGAGGAGATCGAATGGCATATCGAAAAAACAAACTCTGACTATCAAAACGAAATAAAAGATAGCAAACTAAAAGAGGATTTCAGGTACCTTTCTTATCTGTATAACAATATATGGTATGGAGA
Organism: Myroides odoratimimus; assembly: GCF_038039805.1. Classification (GTDB taxonomy): domain Bacteria; phylum Bacteroidota; class Bacteroidia; order Flavobacteriales; family Flavobacteriaceae; genus Flavobacterium; species Flavobacterium odoratimimum_B. Next base: position 39,158 of record NZ_JBBPHK010000025.1, on the reverse strand, counting down.
ATTCGAAATAGAGGAATCTGAGTTTAACCGTGCAAAACAGTCATTTGACACTATACTAAAACAAAGCTAAAATGAGTAAATCGACAAAAACAATGTTGTTCCTTTTTATCGTGATTATGGGCTTTGTTTATTTCATAGAGTCTAATAAAGTAGATCCGATAGATTGGCGCGAAACTTTAGATAATACACATAAGATTCCCTTTGGGACATATATACTAGATCAGGAGATAGAGAAAATATTCCCTAATGATAGTGTAATCAGAATAACAGGAAACGTCTATGACTTCTTTAGAGATAAAAAATATGATAGTGTACATAACAGCACACTGTTTTCTTTAAAGAGCTATGGGTATATTGATTCTTTTGCTAGAGTAAATTTACATCACTATATCGCAAAGGGAAACAGTGCTGTTATCTTTCAAGATAATATAGACGGGCTAATAGAAGGTATAGAGATGAATCATCTACAGTATACATTACAAGAAGAACTATTAGATCAAGATAAAGTATCAGTGACATTGACTAATCCGAATATTTCTACTTATTCGTTTCAGTTAAAAGACTTAAATACAAACTACTTCGATATTCCAGATTCTCTACGTACAAAGGTAGAAGTGCTAGGATACTTAAAGTATAAAGGAGTCAAATATCCTAACCTCATCCGCTATAAAAAAGGATCAGGTCAACTTATATTAGGACTTCAACCTATTGCATTTACAAACTATAATTTGTTAGAAAGTAATAATCACCTTTATGTTCAGGGTATATTATCCTACTTACCTCAACAGAATACCTACTTCACAGTATCTAGATTACCAGGAGATAATGAGTACCACTCTACTTCTATTCTTAGATTTGTGTTTAAACATCCAGCCTTGACATGGGCGTGGTATTTCTTCCTAGGAACTTTGTTTGTATTTATCATTTTCACAGCTAAAAGAAAGCAAAGAGTTATACCTATTATCACACCACTGTCTAATACTACTGTTGAGTTTACCAAAACAGTATCTAACCTTTATATTCAAAATAAAGATTACGAAGACCTGATTAATAAACATATAATATATACTCTAGAGAAAATAAGACGTGTACATTGGTTAGACACCTCCAAACTAGATGAATTATTTATCAACAACTTACATATCAAAACCAAGAAGGATAAAGAAGATATCATCAAATTTGTTAGGTTTATAGAGCAGTTTAAAGCTGCACCACACTATGCATCAGAAGAAATGCTAATCGAATTAAACAAAATAATTGAGAAAATCATTGATTAAAAATATACTATGGAAAATACAGTAACCCCAGAAGAAAACTTACACTTCGAATCTAGACTAGATTTGAGTTTGTTACAAGAAAAGATAAAAGGAATCAAAAGTGAGATACAGAAAGTAATCGTTGGTCAAGATAAAACAATAGATCAAATCATTGTGTCTCTATTAGCTAATGGACATATTCTATTAGAAGGTGTACCAGGAGTAGCTAAGACACTTTCTGCTAAACTACTGGCACAGACCATCGATATGGACTTTAGTCGTATCCAGTTCACACCAGATTTAATGCCTTCTGATATATTAGGTACCTCAATATTCAATATGCAAAAAAGTGAGTTTGAGTTTAAAAAAGGTCCTATATTTTCTAATCTAATCTTGATCGATGAGATAAACCGTGCTCCTGCTAAAACTCAGGCTGCCTTATTTGAGGTAATGGAAGAAAGACAGATCACAATAGACGGGCATTCTTATAAAATGGAAGAACCTTTCTTAGTAATTGCTACTCAGAACCCTATTGAGCAAGAAGGTACTTATCGATTACCTGAGGCACAATTAGACCGTTTCTTATTTAAGATTAATATAGACTATCCTTCATTAGAAGAAGAAATCGCCATCGTTCAGAGAGAACATGAATTATTAGATAAAAAGAAAACTACGATGATTAATAAAGTAGTTACTCCTAATGAGATCATTTCTTTCCAAAAGCTAATCAAAGAAATTATCGTTGAAGAAAAGATCATCGAATACATTGCTAAGATCGTTGCTGATACTCGTATTAATCCACTGTTATATCTAGGAGCTTCACCTCGTGCCTCTATTGCTATTCTAAATGCTGCCAAGGGATTCGCTGCTATTAACAACAGGGACTTTGTGACACCTGAGGATATTAAAGAAGCTGCTATACCAGTGCTAAAACACCGTATCATAGTATCACCTGAAAGAGAGATGGAAGGGCTAACAGCGAATGACATTATAAATCAAATCATCGAATCAATAGATATTCCTAGATAATAAAGACAATACTTATGTTTAAATTATTCAAGCAACTTTATTTACAAAAACGAGTGTATATGGTCTTAGGGACTATTATAGCTCTATTTGTACTTGCCTTTATATTTCCAATACTGTATAAAGTTGTTTGGGGGTTATTTATATTATTTTTTGCTATCATATTGGTAGATATCACACTGTTATTCAACAAGAAGAATAAAATAGATGCTGTGCGTATCTTACCAGAAAAACTGTCTAATGGTGATGATAATACCATTTATATCTCCATAGAGAATAAATATAATATCACAGTACAATGCTACATTATAGATGAGATCCCTTTTCAATTTCAAAAAAGAGATTTTGAAATCACTAAACCCCTGACTTCTAAGGAGCAAAAAACACTTAGTTATACCTTAAGACCTACGAATAGAGGAGAATATGTCTTTGGGAAGTTAAACATATATGTATCTAGTCCTCTTAGATTAGTATCTAGAAGATTTGTATTTTGTGATGACATTACCTTAGCTACCTACCCTTCTTTCATTCAGATGAAGAAATATGATTTGATTGCTTTTTCTAAAAACAAATATGCTTTTGGGATGAAAAAAATCAGAAAAATAGGTACTACTACTGAGTTTGAACAAATAAAAGAATATGTATTAGGAGACGATATACGCAATATAAACTGGAAAGCAACTGCTAAATCTAGTCAATTAATGCTCAACCAATTTCAGGATGAGAATACAGAATCTGTTTATAATATTATCGATAGAGGACGTGTGATGCAAATGCCTTTTAATGGTCTATCTTTACTTGATTATGCGATTAACTCTACCCTAGCCTTATCTAATGTTATCCTTAAGAAAAATGATAAAGTAGGATTAATGACTTTCTCAGAGAATATCACAAACCAACTTCCTGCTGAAAGCAAAATAAGTCAATTACAAAAAATCATGGAACAACTATACAGAGTTAATACAAACTTTGTAGAAAGTGATTTCGGTAGGTTATATGCACACATCAAACACAAGATTACACATCGCAGTTTGATTATTCTTTACACTAATTTTGAATCCTTATCTAGTTTAAAAAGACAATTACCTTACCTAAGAGCTATTGCAAAAAATCACGTTTTATTAGTCGTTTTCTTTGAAAATACAGAATTAACTAAGCTCACTGAAAAAAAGGCTAAAAACACAGATGATATTTTTGACAAAGTAATTGCAGAAAAATTTAACTTTGAAAAGCGTTTAATAGTAAATGAATTAACCAAATATGGTATTCAGTCTATACTAACAGCTCCAGAAGAATTATCCATAAACACGATTAATAAATACCTGCAAATCAAAGCTAAAGGTACCTTATAACATGATGATTAAAAGAATAGATAGCCCACAAAACACCTTGATTAAAAGCATTGTCCAACTACAAGAAAAATCTAGAAATAGGAAACAATCAGGTACATTTGTTATTGAAGGGCTTCGAGAAATAGAATTAGCAACTAAAGGAGGATATGCATTAAAGACTCTTTTATTTTATCCTGACCTTGTATCTGAGGCCTCTCTGCGACCTTTCATTTCAAGAGAAACAGAGTTAATAGAAATTTCTAAAGAGGTCTATCAGAAACTAGCTTATAGAGATACAACTGAAGGGGTGATAGCTATCGCGCATACAAAATCATTAGTTCTAGAGGATCTAAAGCTTTCTGAAAATCCTATTATCTTAGTAGCTGAAGCGACTGAAAAACCGGGGAACATAGGTGCTATACTTAGAACTGCTGATGCAGCTAATATAGATGCTGTCATCATCGCTAACCCTAAAAGTGATATCTATAATCCTAATGTAGTCCGCTCTAGTGTAGGATGTGTTTTTACAAATCAGATAGCAATGGCCTCTACTACGGATGCTATTGCCTTTCTAAAAAAACACAATATCAATATCTACTGTGCTACATTACAAGATTCAACTTCTTATCATACGAGAGATTACAAAGAAGCTACTGCCTTCGTAGTAGGTACTGAAGCTACAGGACTTACACAAGAATGGAGAGATGCTAGCACTAAGAATATCATCATACCGATGAGTGGAGTAATAGACTCAATGAATGTATCTGTGGCTGCTTCTATCTTACTGTTCGAAGCAAAACGCCAACGAGATTTTAAATAACAACAAACATAGCACCTCATCCAAGGTGCTTTTTTATTTTATATAGCGGTAAATAGTGACATTGCAATACTGTTTTTTATTCTATTTTTGAATACAAAAATAAAGCAACATGGGACACAGACATATCGTAACTAATATAGACTTAACACCACAGGGAGAAGTAGAATATCATTTTATAGGAGAGTGGAAATATGAAATACCTTTATTCTTTTTTCCTCTATTCAGCATTCCGGTACAGTCTAAAGAGTTAAAAGATTACAGTCTAAAACCTTCTTATCTTCTATACTTTAGAATGAAAGAAGCCATGCCTCTATTTGAACAATTCCACCAATGGATACAATCGAACATAGATATACTCGTTCCTAAAGAACATCAACCTAATTACTTTGAGTCTTATCAAAAACAACTATATTACTTCAATAATTTAGAAGGTGATAGTCTTGTACTTGATGGTTCTGATGTGTATAATATGAGTGAAGGTAGTCACAAGACTTTAGCAAAAGAATATTTAGCTACTTTAGAAGGGTTAGCTACTGAGTTTAAAGAACTATTAGATAGTAATGCAAGTGTAGAAGAGTTTAACACCTCAGATATTGCCAGCTATTTCTTCCCTTTTAGCACCCTTCAAGAGTATCTTAATAATGATAATGCCAACTATGGATGGGATTGGTTAGAAGTTGCTTTTGAGCCAAACTACGACTTTTTACACTTTGAGGAAAATGAGCGCTGGGGAATAAAAAAGCTTAATGGAGAGGTTATTCTACCTGCTATTTATGATGGAATTGGAGAGTTTGAAGAAAGTGGCTTAGCCTATATTATTCTAAATGACAAATGTGGTTTAATCGATAAACAAGGAAACATCGTACTTGAGCCAGTATGGGACTACGTTAGTACAACAGGGATAACTTATGTAGAAAGCACAACTGACAATCCTGATGAATACACATCTATCATAACTTGTTCATTAAAAAAGAACGAGAAATATGCCTTATATAATATCAGTACACAGTCGTATATCACTGATTTTATCTATGACGAAATTGAATTATTAAAAGACGATTACTATAACGTTCTTCAAGGAAATCTATACGCCGTATTCAATTACAAAGGAGAGGAATGCATTCCGTTTACCTCTACTGAACCATTCGAATATTACTATCAGTTCTTCTGTGGTAAGCACGATAATAAGGACATTATGTATTCTAATCAATATAGTTTTATAGGTAATTATGACTTTAGCGATATTTCTGATATTGGTACAGGAGATTGTCTATTAGTGCCATCTGCAAAGGGTACTAAACTAAAAAAGATAATTGATGCACACGGCAACTTGGTCTTAGACGATGTAAAGATGGCAGAAGGCCTAACGGATAAATGTATTAAAGTAATCACAGATCAAGGAATGACGATCTATGATATAGAACTAAAGGAGAACTTAATTGATTATGTGAAAGGACGTATAGAGAAGTACATCTTGATGGACATCAATCTACAAATCGGACAGGTATATATCAGTTCAGGAAAGAAAAAAGGTGTTTACGATTGTGTCAATCGCACTTGGGCTATCCCACTACAAATAGCTGTTGAGCTTAAGGTTTTAGGCATAGAAGCTTATGCAATTAAGAACAACCTATGGAATATAACGCCGATTGGGCAAACTATACCTGTAGTAGAAGATTGTAATTATATTACTTTGCATCCCCTAAATCATGAACCACAAGTTGTAGTGGTGTATAAAGATAAAAAAGTATACCAATACCAAGATAATGCTTTAGATTTATTACCACTTACACAGTTAATCGCATTAGCAACGCGTATGCACTATAATCAAGACGGAGAAGTAAGCCTATTTAAACCGTATTTTGCAGAACGAGTGAAACAAGTCACTACAGATGATTACCTAAGTTTAGAGTCTTTCTATATCCACAGAATTAAAGACTTTTACTTAGATAATGACTGGATAGAAGAATACAATCAATTAATCAACTTTTCAGAACAGCTCAATAATGATGAACTACTTCAGGATTTAGCCTATCGCCATCTCACAGAAGAGGACTATATTGATTATCCTAAAGCTATGAAACTGTTTTTAAAAGCTTCAGAGCTTGGAAATCACTACGCAGCGACCAATATTGGTTATATGTATTTTGAGGCTTTAGGAGTACCTTACAACAGTGAAAAAGGATTACAATACTACTTACTTGGAGCAGAAAGAGGAAATAATCAAGCTAAACTTAACTTAGCTTACCTATATTACCAAGGAGCTGAAGGTATAGACATAGATTTCGAAAAAGCCTTACATTACTTCTTACCATTAGAAAAAGTTGGTGGATTTTATGTCACCAACTATATTGCAGATTGTTACTATCTATTAGGTGAGTATAAAAAAGCAATGAAATTCATCAAAAAAGACCTTAAAGGAGAAGATCATTTAGGTTCCTTTTTAATGGGTAAGTGCTATAATTTAGGCTATGAAGTCAAACAAGATACAGCTAAAGCGATTGAATATTTTGAACAGGCAGTATCTAAAGGTTATGTATATGCAGCCACCGATTTGTTATATATCTATGCCTATGACGAGAAGTTTAAAAACAGTGAAAAGTTAGCCTACTATTTAGAAATAGCTAAAGAGAATGACTTAGATTTACCTACTGACTTCAAAGGTAAAAACACTTTAAAAAGTTTTTTAAAGAAATGGTTTAAATAATATGATACACATACGCCCAGCCATATTAGAGGATATACCTCAACTACAACTGCTTTATCAAAAGCAGTTTGTAGTGATGCAAGAATATCAACCAGATTACTTTAAAGCTGATCTACCTGCTATTGATTTCTTAGAAGAAACAATACAATCAGACGAATGGGACTTCTTAGTAGCTGTTGATCAAGGCAAGCTTATTGGTATGGTTGCTTTATTTATTGAGCAAACCTTACCTTATGAGTGTTTTGTACCTCATAAATACCTCAACTTTGCAGATATTTTTGTAGAACCTGAGTATCGTAGTAAAGGGATTGGAAAACAATTAATAGATGCTGTTAAACAATGGGCAAAACATAGACAAGTAGACTACATAGAACTTCTGGTAGTGGAGCAAAACAAACGTGCTTATGACCTCTATCTCAAAGAACACTTTGAACCTGTACATACCGTAATGAGGTATAAAATATGATAGAGATACCCTTATATATCATTGCAAGGGCATTTCTTATTATTCTTTTAGAGCTTTAACAATGCCAAAACTCAAAAACAAAGCTATCAATAACAATACACAAATTAAAACCAGCACTACTGCAAATGCTAAAGTGTAATCTACTCTATTTGCTACTCCAAAAAACACACTTCCAATAGCTGCTACTCCAAATGCTGAACCTATCTGTAGACCACAGTTTACTACTCCCGAAGCTAATCCTGCAAACTGAACAGGTATATTACTTAAGCTTAATCTAACTACAGATGCTAAGGTCAATCCCATTCCACATCCAATGACAAACAAATCAACCTTAAACAACAAGGGCTCAAAACTATACAAAGTATATAGTAATAATAAGAAACCTATACCATAAATAACTAATCCCAAAGAAAGAATAGTCTGTTTAAAATATCTACTAATTACAGAAGAACTCAATGACATAATAATAAATCCAATACCAAAAGGAATAATAGCCTTACCCGCTTCCATACTTGTCCAATACAATTCTTCTTGTAAATAAATACCTAATACTAAATAAAACACTCCACTTGCATAGTATAGAAAACTTATAATCACTCCTAGTTTTAAATTCTTAAACTTAAAGATAGTAAAGTCTACTAAAATGCTCTTTCCTTCTTGTTTACGCATATTCTGAACCTTGATAAACAAGTACAAAAACACTACTGATGCTATTAAAAACATAACAGTCTGTATAGCTATTCCTTTCTCTACTATTGTCGTTAAAGGATAAATAAAGCTCATTAATCCTAGACTTAACAATGCAGTCCCTCTATAATCAACTTTCTCTATAGACTTATGATCTTGTTTTGGTAATGTTATAATTGCCATCACCAACGCAAACAACCCAACAGGTAAATTAACTAAAAATATCACACGCCATCCTAAGTCAAATATATTCCACTCTATCAAAACTGCTCCAAGATATTGTCCTAACGCAGCGGCTATCCCAAAAGTAAAACTATACAAAGCCATTACTAAACGCTTTTCTCTTTCGTCAAAAAGCGTATGAAGAATAGCCAAAACCTGTGGTATCATAACTGCTCCTGAGATCCCTTGTAATACTCTACCTATAATCATCATCACAGGAGATTGAGAGAGACCACAGAGTACAGATGAACTAATAAAACCTATCAATCCAATAATGAATATTCTCTTACGCCCATAAATATCTCCAAATCTACCACCTGATATTTGAAACACAGCATAAGCACAAGTATAGAAAGATACTATCATCTGCAATTCACTACTACTCGATCGAAGAGAATGTTGTATAGAAGGCAATGCTAAATTGACAATATAAAAATCCAAGGGAGAAAGTATAGTGGCTACTAATAAAATAAATAGTATAAACCATTTGTCTTTAAAAATCATAAAACACATTTTAAAAACTTAGTTTAAGCTTTAACTCAACTAAGCTATTATTACCTTACAAAATTCCTAAAGAATTACACCTAATAGATAACGCATATAGAATTATAAACAACGTTAGAAGAAGTATTATAACTAACTACAAATCATTTTACTAACAACTTATTTAAAACCAATATAAATACTTATTTTTGCAAACGATAAGAAACATAAGCTATGTTACAAGGAAATAATCAGGGAAACTTAATCGTAGATAGTCATCATATAGAAGGAGCTACACATACTATGGATATTACAGTGATCCATACCGCTATAGCCAGTATAAAACACGGAACTTATACTGCGGAACAAGACTTCTATCACACTGTACTTCCTACTAAAGAATCTATCCTTACGTATAATTGTATACAAGGAAGTAGCTTAACCTTAAACCATGACAACCTCAACATTCATGAACAAGGAGCGCTATTGTTTAAAGAAAGAGCTGTTCCTTATGAACACATTATGAAAACGGCAAAAGACAAAAGAGGAGAGTTTTTAGAAATAGCAGTAAACAAAACCTTTGTGACCAACTTATTTGAAGAAGAAAAAGAATACTTAGAAGAGCTATTAGGTAGCCAGTCTCCTAAACTTGTATTTGACTTAAATCTAAATTCCCTCCAAGTCTTACAACAATTAGTTTCTCATCCTTATCAAGGAAAACTTGCTGAGCATTATATCAATAATAAAATAGAAGAAGCTCATTTATTACAATACCACAATTGGAGTTATAATAAAACCCCTAAAGAATTAAGCCTTCACAGAAAAGATGAACAAGCACTACACGAAATCAAATCGTATATCACAGATAATTATAACAAAGACTTCACGATACAAGAGTTAGCACTGAGAGTAGGTATTAATCAAACCAAACTAAAGAAAGGCTTTAAAGCACTCTTCGGAACGACTACGTTTAAGTACATCCATGACCTGCGCATGCAGAAAGCCTTAGAAATGATAAAAAGTAGAGAGTATAATATCTATGAGATAGCAGAGTATGTAGGTTATAGACACAGTCACCACTTCTCCACAGCATTTAAGAAGTACTATGGTCAACTACCTACTAAAATAAAAACATAACCTATGCTACCAACTCCTTTCATATAAAACCCTTCCCTTGTTCCCTTTCTTATCTTTAAATCCCTTATTTTAGTCATCATAATACTATAACACATGATTAGAAAAGCACACTTAGAAGACATACCTACTATACAACAGTTATACTTTAATTTATTCGAAGTAATGGCTGACTTAGAACCTCACTATATGAAGGCTGCTCAGCAAGACACTGCTTTTATAGAAAGCGTTATCAAAGGAGAAAATGATTTTATTATTTTTGTAGCAGAAGACGATAAAGAAGTTCAAGGCTTTGCTATAGCACAGCTGCAGAGTGCACCACCCTATAACTGCTTTGTACAACAGCGTTGTGTTTATCTAATGGATTTAGTTGTTGACCCAGATAGTCGCGGAAAAGGCTATGGAAAGAAGCTAATCCATGCTGTCAAAGAATGGGGAGTACAAAATAAGGTTGACTACTTCGAACTAAATGTTCTCTCTCAAAATAAAAAAGCAATAGACCTATACCTAAGAGAAGGGTTTGAACCATTTAATATCTCTATGCGTATGCGTCTTGACAACAAAGCATAAAACAAATGAATCAAACTGACTATGCAATAGGTATCACCATACCAATAGAGGCAGACTATGTACTATCACCTACTGTACTGTATGATGATACACTTACAGGTATCTACTTTAACACAGAAGATGAGCAATATGGCCGTATCACATTTAGTAATCTAGATGCGATACGAGTATGTCGTGGAGAATATCTTCCCTATCCAGATGACTGGACAGAAGATAAGGAAATGCCTTGGGTCTATGTAGTACAGCATTCTAAATGGCAAATGGAACGATATGTGTATGAAAAAAGTCATTATGGAAGAACTTATGAATTTGGTGGTGATGTAGAAGATATGCGTACAGACTTTAAGCACTATATCTTTAAGTTTCACGACCAATTTGTTGAAGTTATCGCAAGAGGTTTTTGGTGGGAAAAGGACGCTAAGTCTTTAATGAACCAACCTCTACAAAAAGGCCATCCTTTCTTAAACTTACCAGAGGAAGAAGCAATTTTACATCAAGCACATGGATTAACTACTCAGATTACTAAAAATACACTGCCTATAGATGTACTAATAGAACAAGCTAAATATTGCTCTCAAAAGTTATATCAATTCGCTCTAATATTTGAAGGTAAAGCCAGTGTTGACAATACTGTATCTATAGTCAATAAAGATGGTAAAATACAGAGCGAGCTAAGAGGATATTTTGGCGGAAAGAATAAGGTGTTCGAGGGGATTCCTACTTTAGAAGAAGTCCTTCCATACATAGAAAAATATATGTCAGAAGTAGCAGAAAGAAGAAAAGCAATGAGAAAATAGATTTTATTTTCATTATATTACGCTCTAGAATTTCTAATCATTATGTAGACACTTCCAGATTAATGACTCATAAAATATTTCAAATTATCTAATTATCCAAAACTACTCTAGTTTTCTAGCTGACAGGTGTTAGATTGATTTGATACAAGTACGTTATGAGTCCGTAGTGAGTCCGTTATGAATCCGTTATTTTAGTCAAAATAACGGAGTGAATATAGAAGCATTTCTCTATCACTACTTATTCATTTCAAGTTAGACACGACATAAACATTAAGAGAGGTCAAAGGGATTTACTAGATTATTCTTAACAATTACACAATATCATTCAGAATATATCTCTTTCGTAAGAATATACTTCATCAATTCACCTTCACCAATTGATATTTTATCATCACGTAGTGTGTTATTTAGTCTATCAAATCCTATATGCACTGCAATATACAACCTAATCAATTGATAACAAACAAGGTGTAACAAATAATTCTAAATAATAAATCTCTATTTTTTTAACAAAACATAGTTCATCTATAACTGTTTTTTCACTATATTTAATGAACACTATTTTAGATATAAAAGTTGCGAATTATATATGACAGAGGAAGAAATAGAATTAGAAAACAGAGCAATTGCTAAAGAATACAAAGAGCTTTTAAAAATAAGTTATCAGACCTTATCTGAGGATGATAAAAAATTAATCCGTAAAGCATTTGATGTAGCGGTTGAAGCTCATAAAGATCAAAGAAGAAAATCTGGAGAAGCTTATATTTTCCACCCTATTGCTGTGGCAAAAATTGTCGCTTCAGAAATCGGTTTAGGTCCTACTTCCATTGCTGCGGCATTAATGCATGATGTAGTAGAAGACACAGATATTACAGTTGAGCAAATAGAAGAATGGTTTAATCCAAAAATTGCCAAAATTGTAGAAGGATTGACCAAGATGGCTATGTTAGAGCCAGATCCTCATATCTCTATGCAAGCGGAGAACTACCGTAAAATGCTATTGACACTAAATGATGATGTGCGTGTAATCTTAATTAAGATAGCTGACCGACTTCACAATATGCAGACCATGGAAAGCATGGTAGATTATAAACAGGCGAAAATAGCGTCAGAGACTTTATATATCTATGCTCCGTTAGCTCATCGATTAGGGTTATTTAATATTAAGACTAAACTAGAAGATTTAGGTCTAAAATATACAGAACCTCGCATCTATCAGGACATCGTCAATAGGATGAAAGAGAGTAAAGAAGAGCAAGATCAATACATACAAACAGTAAGTGATATTCTGAAAAAGTCATTAGACGAAGAACAGGTAGAATATTCAATGAAGGGAAGACCGAAGTCGATCTACTCTATTCGTCGTAAGATGAAAGCACAGAATGTAACATTCGATGAGGTATATGACAAGTTTGCCTTGCGTATAATTTATAAATCTACTCCCCACGATGAGAAATTCATTGCCTGGAAGATTTACTCTATTGTGACAGATCACTTCCGCCCTAGTCCGAATAGACTTAGAGACTGGATATCAGCACCGAAATCTACTGGATATGAAGCTTTACATATTACAGTAATGGGGCCGAAAGGAAGATGGATAGAGATTCAAATCCGAAGTGAGCGCATGGATGAAATTGCAGAAAAGGGATATGCCGCTCACTATAAATACAAGCAAGGTATTACAGAAGAAAATAGCTTAGACAAATGGTTAAATCAACTTAAAGAAGCTTTAGAAAATGCAGAGACAGATGCTGTAGACTTTGTTGAAGACTTTAAGCTGAGTCTATACGCTAAAGAGATTTATATTTTCACACCGAAAGGAGAGATTAAATCACTCCCTAAAGGAGCTACTGCTCTTGACTTTGCCTTCGCGATACACTCAGAAGTAGGATTGCGCACTAGAGGTACTCGTGTCAACGGCAGATTAGTACCGTTAAATCATGTACTTGTCAGTGGTGATCAGGTAGAAGTAATCACATCTGAGAATAAGAAGCCGAGCGTAAGCTGGCTAGACTATGTGACTACTACTCGAGCAAAAAATAAGATTAAAAGTTCGCTAAACGAAGACACGAAGCGCATTGCTGAAGATGGTAAGGAACAATTACAGCGCAAACTGAAACATCTAAAAGTAAATCTAGACGAAAAAACTGTGAATGAAATGGTAGCTTATTTTAAGCTAAAAACAAGTCAAGATTTATTCTATAGAATTGGAGCTGGTGTCATTGATAACGTTCAGTTAAAAGAATATGCTGCCAATAGAAACAACTCTTTATTTAGCTTCTTTAAAAAGACGATAAAAAGAGCGCCTTCTATCCCAGTTATCACAGATACAGCAGCTAATAAAACAGGTGATTTACTTGTATTCGGTAAAGACAATGAGAAGTTAGATTACAAACTAGCTACCTGTTGTAACCCTATACCAGGTGATGATGCATTCGGGTTCGTAACGATAAATGAAGGAATAAAAGTACATAAGACAGACTGTCCTAACGCGATCAGTATGCGATCTAACTACGCTTATAGAATCATCCAAGCACACTGGGTAGATTCTAAGGAAGCGATGAACTTCGAAGCGACTATCAATATCACAGGTCTTGATTCAGCTGGTCTAACTACTGAGATTACGAAGATTATCATAGAAAGTAAAGTCATCAATATTCGCAGTATCTCATTAAGTGAAAATGCTGGAATATTTAAAGGATCTATCACAGTGATCGTTCCGAATAATGATGTACTGAAAAAAATGATGGGTAACCTTAAGAAAATCGAGGGAATAGAGAAAGTAACACGTGTAAATCCATCATAAAATAATTATAATTTATTCGCATATAGACTAACCTTATTTGATTTATTATAATTCAAACGAAAATAGCTCTATATTTGCAACTAAGATATTTTTGAATATGGGAAGTGAAAAAAATCAAGAAATCGTAAAAAATGTGTTCACGAAGTTTTTAGAAGAAAGAGGACATCGTAAAACACCTGAGAGATATGCTATTCTTCAAGAAATATATGATAGCGAAGAGCACTTTGATATAGAGTCTCTTTATATCAAAATGAAGAATAAAAATTATCGTGTAAGTAGAGCTACGCTTTACAATACTATTGAAATTCTTTTAGAATGTGGACTTGTAAGAAGACACCAATTCGGTCAAAACCAAGCACACTATGAGAAGTCCTATTTCGATAAACAACATGATCACATTATTTTAACTGATACAGGAGAAGTAATCGAGTTTTGTGATCCTCGTATACAGACTATTAAAAAGACAATTGAAGAAATCTTTAATATAGACATCCACAATCATTCTCTATACTTCTATGGAAATAGAAAGACAGTAGAAGAGGAAGAACAAGTGGAAAACAACAACTAATTTTCAAACTTTTTAACAACACAAACAATGACAGTAGACTTACTACTAGGCTTGCAATGGGGCGATGAAGGAAAAGGTAAAATCGTAGATGTACTAACTTCTAAATATGACATCATTGCTCGTTTTCAAGGAGGACCAAACGCGGGACACACTTTAGAATTTGATGGGATTAAACATGTATTACGCACTATCCCTTCTGGAATTTTCCATAAAAATTCTATTAACATCATTGGAAATGGTGTAGTGATTGACCCAGTAGTTTTCATCAAAGAGATTGAGGGATTAGAGAAGTTCAACATCGACATTTACACAAGATTATTAATTTCTAGAAAAGCTCACTTAATCTTACCTACTCACCGCTTACTTGATGCAGCTTCTGAAGCAGCAAAAGGAAAAGCTAAAATCGGTTCTACATTAAAAGGTATTGGCCCAACTTATATGGACAAAACTGGTAGAAATGGATTAAGAGTTGGAGACATTGAACTTGCTGACTTTAAAGAGCGTTACCGCAACTTAGCAGACAAGCATGAGGCAATGATTAAGTTCCACGATGTAGAATTGCAATACAACTTGGCTGAATTAGAAGAAGAGTTCTTCGCAGCAGTAGAGCAATTAAAGAAATTAACGTTCATCGATAGTGAAAACTATATCCATACAGCTCTAAGAGAAGGTAAATCAGTCCTAGCAGAAGGTGCTCAAGGATCACTGTTAGACGTTGACTTTGGAACATATCCATTCGTTACATCATCTACTACTACGGCAGCAGGTGCATGTACAGGATTAGGAGTAGCTCCAAATAAAGTTAAAAATGTATTTGGTATTTTTAAAGCTTATACTACACGTGTTGGTAGTGGACCATTCCCTACAGAATTAGATAACGAAATCGGTGCTACTATGGCAACTGTAGGTCGTGAGTTCGGTTCTGTTACAGGACGTGCTAGACGTTGTGGATGGTTAGACCTAGTGGCTTTAAAATACGCAGTAGACGTGAATGGAGTTACAGAATTATACATGATGAAAGCTGACGTATTATCAGGTTTTGAATCATTACAAGTATGTACTAAATACTCGTATAAAGGAGAAGAGATCACTCACTTACCTTACAATATCGAGCCAGAAAACGTTGAGCCAATTTATGTTGAGAAAAAAGGTTGGAAAGCTGACTTAACAGGATTGACAGAGTATGACCAATTACCAGCGGAACTAAAAGAGTATATCAAATTCATCGAAGATGAAGTAGGTGTACCAGTAAAAATAGTTTCTGTAGGTCCAGATAGAACACAGACTATCTTAAAATAAGATACTTAAAAAACACTTCTTACGAAGTGTTTTTTTTTTGCCCTTCTTCTAGCCTGTTTATAAATTCTTCTTAACTAAAATCTTTGTACGTATTTTTTACTTAAATTTGAAAAAAATATAGTGACTTGAGAACAATACCGTATTATTTACTTTTTATACTATTCGCATTACTAGGTTTTAGTCAAAACAAAAAAAAAATCATCATACATCACGCAGACTACTCTGATATCAATCATGAGGTACTGCCAGATGCCGTAATCTTAACAGGAAATATATCTGCTGAGCATGACGGTATGAATATGACATGTAATAAAGCGTACTTCTTCGAAAAAGAGAATTATCTAAAGCTTTTTGGGAATGTTCACATTGTACAAGGAGACACCTTAACAATGAATAGCCATTATGCTGAATATAATGGAATCAATGGTTTTGCTTATGCGCAAGGAGATGTATTACTTACTTCTCCAGACTCTACCTTAGAGACAGATACTTTAAAATATGATCGTTTAAAGGATCTTGTATTCTATGACAGTCATGCCACTATTCACAACAAGGGTAATGTATTAGAAAGCGAAAAAGGACGTTACTACACTACAGAAAAGAAGTTCCAATTCTTCACAGCTGTAAAAGTAACTTCAGATAAAGGAACAGTGATCAAGTCTAATCACTTAGATTTTTATGAAGTACCACAACACTCATATGTATTCGGTCCTTCCACTATAACTAACAAGGAAGATTATATCTATACTGAAAATGGTTTTTATGATGTAAAAAACGATTTAGGAAAGATGGTAAAGAACTCTTTTATCTGGTATGATAAAAGAAAAATAGAAGGAGATTCTATCTATTATTCTAAACTAAAAGATTTTGCTTCTGCAACGAATAACGTTAGAATAACTGATACTATCAATAAAAGTAAAATAACTGGACACTACGCAGAGTTATACAAAGCTAAGGACTCGATGTTCGTTACTAAAAAAGCTTTAGTTAGTATGAAATCACAAGAGGGAGATTCTGTGTATATGCACGCTCCGCGTATTTTACTGACAGGAAAGGATAAAGAGCGCGTAATACGCGCCTTTAACGATGCTCGTATACTACGTGATAGTATGAGTGGTAAAGCAGACTCTATTCACTGGAGTGAAAAAGCGGGCTTAACACAGATGATAGGTAAACCTGTTATCTGGAATGGAGATAGTCAGGTCACAGGTCGTTTTATTCACCTACTTAGTAATGCAGAGACTCAGAAGATGGACTCTCTAAAAGTATTAGAAAATGCCTTCGTGATTCAAAAAGATACAATAGGAGATGGTTATAATCAATTAAAAGGTGTTAACTTATACGGTAAATTTAAAGAGAATAAACTAGATGAGTTAGACTTGATTAAAAATGCAGAGCTTATCTATTATATGTATAATGACAAGAACGAATTAGTCGGTATCGACAAAGGGATTTGTAGTCATATCAATGTCAGTTTCTTAGAAGGAAAGATTAACACGGCTACAAAATATGTAGATCCTAAAGGAGACTTATATCCTGAGAAGCTACTACCTAAAAATGCTCGTCTATTAAGAGATTTCTTATATAGAGGTGACGAAAAGATAAACTCATTAGAAGATATATTCACTGATGAGGAATTACATAAAGAGAAAAAAGGAGAACAAGCAAGAGAAGACATGAAAGAAGGTTATAATAAGCCTATAGACATTCTCCCTGAAACAATAAAAGCTACACCTGGTCTATCTAAAAAACTAGAAGAGGACAGCAAAAAACAAGAGAACAAAGCGCCTAAAAAAGGCAAAAAGTAAAGTAATGAAAGAAGATTTTTATAAATATCAAGCACAGACTTCACCTAATCCTCTAGCAATGGAGATATCTCATGCTAAAGGTTCTTATATATATGACAAGAATAACAAAGCGTATTTAGACTTCGTAGCAGGTGTATCTGCATGTACATTAGGACATCAACACGAAAGAGTGAATAACGCGATTAAGGATCAATTAGATAAATATTCGCATGTAATGGTATATGGTGAATATATCCAAGACCCTTCTGTAGAATTCTGTAAACTGCTAGCAGAGAATATCCCTGCTCCACTAAATAAAACCTATTTAGTAAACTCAGGTACTGAAGCTACTGAAGGTGCTTTAAAATTAGCAAAAAGAGTAACAGGAAGAAGTCAACTAATCTCTTGCTTCAACGCGTATCATGGTAATACTATGGGATCTATGAGTGTTATGGGGTTTGAGGAAAGAAAGCGTGCTTTTAGACCACTACTTCCAGATGTAGACTTCATTCACTTTAACTGTGTAGAAGATTTACAAAAGATAACAACCAAAACAGCTGGTATTATCTTAGAGACTATACAAGGAGGCGCTGGATTTGTAGAGCCTTTTGACGGGTTCTTAACGAAAGTACGCGAAAGATGTACTGAAGTAGGTGCCTTAATGATCGTAGATGAAATCCAACCAGGTTTCGGTAGAACAGGTAAGCTATTTGGATTCCAAAACTATGACGTAGTTCCTGACGTGATCGTTATGGGAAAAGGTATGGCTAGTGGGATGCCAGTAGGTGCATTCACTGCTAGTGATGAACACATGAATCAGTTATATGACAACCCTAGATTTGGACATATCACTACTTTCGGTGGTCACCCTGTTATCGCAGCAGCGAGTTTAGCGACTTTAAGAGAATTAGTAGAAACTGACCTTATGGCTCAGACACTAGAAAAAGAAAAGTTATTTAGAGAACTATTGGTTCACCCTCTTATTGAAGAAATCAGAGGTCGTGGTTTAATGATCGCTCCTATGACACCTAGTGCTGATATTACTAATAGAGTAATCATGAAGTGTCAAGACAAAGGATTAATATTATTCTGGCTACTGTTTGAAGGAAAAGCGATAAGAATCACTCCTCCCCTTACAGTATCAGAAACAGAAATAAAAGAAGGATGTGCTATCATCATTGAAGCACTAAATGAAGTACAAAAAGAATTAGGATTATAATATCCTAAATAATCAACTTAAATACAAATATGCATTTAGATAACGAAGAAGAAGAATACAAATTATCTCTATCTCGTTTTGAGTCTATGTTAAAGACCAATAAGGTTTTGTTTTTTGATTCAGAAGAGTTTGAGAATATCATTCTACACTATCTCGATTCTGGAAAGCTAAACCTAGCGAAAAAAGCGCTAAAACTGGGACTAGAACAACATCCTAACTCTATTGGGTTAAAACTGGTAGAAGTAGAATTATTAGTATTCCAAAATAAATTAGAAGCTGCTGACCGCTTATTAAACGAAATAGAAAGTATAGATCCGGAGAATGAAGAAGTGTTCATTCAACGCGCTACTGTATACTCTAAAAAAGGAAGACATGAAGAGGCTATCGTATCTCTACAAAAAGCATTGACTCTGACAGAGGATCTAGCAGACGTCTACTCTTTATTGGGAATGGAATATCTATTATTAGATAAAATAGATCAAGCAAAAGATAACTTTATTCTATGTCTAGAACATGATGAAGAGGATCAGTCTGCTTTATATAATGTTGTATACTGTTTTGACTTCCTTAGTGAGAATGAGGAAGCTATATCGTTCTTAACTAAATTTATTGACAAGAACCCTTATAGTGAGATTGCTTGGCACCAATTGGGAAGACAGTATTTTACAATTAAAAATTACGAAAAAGCAGAATGGGCTTTTGATTATGCTACTTTAATAGACGAAGAGTTTATCGGTGCTTATATCGAAAAAGGTAAAACACAAGAAAAGCTAAATAAGTTTAAAGAAGCTATTGACAACTATATGAATACTTTAGAGTTAGATGATCCTAACTCTTATGTATTAATGCGCATAGGTAGTTGTCATGAAAGTCTTAATAACTTTCCTCAAGCTTATCAATATTACAAAAAAGCAGTACATGAAGACCCTATGTTAGACAAAGGATGGATAGCATTAACTGATTTATGTATCACAGAGTCTAATTATGAGAAAGCATTATTCTATTTGCAAAAAGCACTTCAAATAGATGAATTCAATGAAAAATACTGGATAAGACATGCTATTCTAAATAAAACATTGTTTAACTTTGAAGAGGCTGAACGAGGTTATAAGGTAGCTGCTGAACTTGGAACAGATATTGTAGAGCATTGGACAGGTTGGGCGGATGTATTGTATCTTCTAGGAGATTTTAACACTGCGATACAGAAACTTTTACAAATAGCTAACTTCCATCCTAATGATGCTGAAATAGATTATAGATTAGCTGTTATATACTTTACCCTACATGATATAGATAAAGGTACAGAATATCTAATTAATGGTCTGAATAAGAACTTTGAAAAGAGAGCAATTATAGAAACATACTTCCCTAATCAATGGGAGAATCCTATAGTACAAAGTATTATCAAAAATTACAATAAACAATAAAGCTATTCTTAAGAATAGCTTTTTTTATAAAAACTCAATATGACTAAACGCTACGGATTAATAGGTAAAAACATAGATTATTCTTTCTCACGTACCTACTTTGCAGAAAAGTTTGAGAAATTAAAAGACAAAAAAAGTATTTATATAAACTTTGATTTACAAAACATAAATGAGTTTTCTAAAATACTAGAAAACCACAAGGATATTAAAGGGTTAAATGTAACTATACCTTACAAACAATCGATTATTCCCTATCTAGATTCACTTTCTAAGAAAGCTAAAGCTATTGGAGCTATTAACACAATTCAAATCAATAAAAAAGGACAATTAAAAGGCTATAATACAGATTGGTATGGCTTCTACCACTCCCTAAAACCAATGCTAAAGTTTCATCATAAACGTGCCTTAATACTCGGTACTGGAGGAGCTAGCAAGGCAATTGAATATGCCCTTAAGAAATTAGGTATAAAATACACTTTCGTCAGCAGAACAAAAGAAGACTATAATCTAACTTATAGTGAACTGACTGAAGAAATAATGAATCATTATACGATCATAATCAATACTACACCGGTTGGAACATTTCCTAATATTGACCAGATGCCTGAAGTTCCTGTACATCTGCTATCAAAAAGGCATATAGTATATGATCTTATCTATAACCCTGAAGAAACTACCCTAATGAAAGAAGCAAAAGTATATGGCGCAAAAGTAAAGAACGGCTATGAAATGCTAGTACTTCAGGCGGAAAAAGCATATAAGATTTGGAATAAACCATTCAGTAGAGATTAATACTAAATAATTGATATAATTAGTTCTAGCAGAATAAAAGTACGATTTATTCAATATTTTTTACTAAATTTGAGAGAGCGCGTTTATTTATTGCGCTTTACTACATATTGTTTAAATAAATACTTTTTCAAACATGTTAGAACAAAAGAATGATAACCTGCATGAGCTAGCAGATGGACAAAAACCGGAATCAAATTCAAATGCGGTTGTCCCAACTGATAAAGAAATAGCTCTTGATTCTATTACAGCTTCAAATGCTGAAGAAGGTGAAGATTTAGCTTCTTATGAAGAAACCAACATCCCTACTGTTAACTACGAAAAACTAGACTTAGAAAAACTAACTAAAGAACTTCATAAATTAGTCAAGAATTACAAAGTAACAGCTATTAAAGATCACGTAGAAGACATCAAAAAAGAATTCTATAGTAAATATAATGATCTTATAGATGAAAAGAAAGAAGCTTTCTTTGACGAAAACCCTGATGCAAATGAATCAGATTTTCAGTACATCCTTCCTATTAAAACTGATTTTGACAAATACTATGATGAGTATAGAGTAGCTAAAAATGCATACTTTAAACAACTTCAGAATAACCTTAATGTAAATCTAGAAAAACGTTTAGCTATTATAGAGAAATTAAAACAATTAATAGAAAACGAGCATAATGGTGATGCATTAAAACAATTAGGAGAACTTAGAGAAGAATGGAAGACCGCTGGTCCTATACCCAAAGACAAATACAATCACGTATGGAATAACTATCACTTCCATGTAGAGAGATTCTATGACCAGTTACACCTAGATAGAGAATCAAGAGATCTTGACTTTAAATATAACTTAGAACAGAAACAAAAGCTAATCGCAAGAGCAGAAGAACTATTAGAAAATGACGACATTATTAAGTCATTTAGAGAGCTACAGACGCTACATAGAATCTGGAAAGAAGAGATAGGACCAGTAGATCGAGAGATAAGAGAACAAATCTGGGATCAGTTCAGCGAAATCACAAAACAACTACACGATAAGCGAGAAATATTATTCGAACAACTGAGAAGTGTCGAAAGAGAAAATCTTGCCTTAAAAGTGGCTATAATAAGCGAAATAGACATTCTTTCTAAGCAAAAGATAACCAACCATAACCAATGGCAGAAAGAAATAGCTAAAGTAGAAGAGCTAAGACAGCGTTTCTTCTCTATAGGTAAAGTACCAGTAGATAATAACGAACAAGTTTGGGATCTATTTAAACTAGCTACAAGAAACTTTAATAGTAATAAAAATGCTTATTACAAAGAGCTTAAAAAAGAGCAACAAGACAACTATGCTAAAAAACTAGCATTGATAAAAAGAGCTCAAGAACTAAAAGACAGTGAAGATTTTGCAAAGGTTACTCCTATAATGAAAAAGATACAGGATGACTGGAAACTAATAGGCCACGTACCTCGCAAATACTCTGATCAACTATGGGCTGACTTTAAAGAAGCTTGTAACTCTTACTTTGATAGATACCATGCTATTAAAAATAAAGAATCTGCTGTAGAACTAGATGCTTATAATAGAAAGAAAGAATACTTAGATCTATTAAAAGGATTTCAGTTATCTGGTGATCACAAGACAGATTTAGGAGAAATCAAGAATCATATCAACAATTGGAAATCTATTGGTGCTGTACCTGCTAACAAACGTTTTATAGAAGGTAAATTCAACAAGATTCTAGATGTGCTATTTGACAAACTAAGTTTAAGTAAAAGAGAAACTGAAGCGGTTAAGTTCAATAATAGATTAGAATCTATATTAGAGACAAATGATAAGCGAAAGCTACAGAATGAAGCTGTATTTATTCAAAGAAAAATAGAAGAAATAAACTCATCTATTATTCAATTAGAAAATAACCTAGCTTACATTCAGAATCCTAGTGACGATAATCCTTTTGTAAAAGAAGTTAAAAAGAGCATAGAAAAACAAAGAGATGATTTAAAAATCTGGGAAGATAAATTAACCCAAATCAGAAATATATAAGTACAAAAAAAGAGAAACCTTAGTTTCTCTTTTTTTTGTATTCTTGAACAGAAATACTTTAGAAAAAAAGGTGGATTTAATAAATCCACCTTTTTATATCATAATAGAATCCTATTATTATTTATTTGTTTTAGCTTCTAATGCTTTTAATTTATCAGTCATTTCTAATGCACGATAAATATTTTTTAAAGTACTAATAGCTGCTTCATTACCAGGATTGATAGAAATAACTTTCTCTAAGTCATTCATCGCATCTTTATAAATAGCATGTTTTTCTTTTTGATACTGCTCATATTTCTTATTATCAGCAGCAGACATACCTAAACTATTCATTTTATTAGTCAACTCCTGGTCTGGTTGTAACTTAAGGAAAGCCATGTTTAAATAAGCATTTTCAGACTTAGGGTTAATACGGATAGCTTGTTCATAATATTTACGAGCATCTTCAAAACGTCCAGCATCAAAACTAGTAACTCCTAAGTTGTATAATAATACATCATCATTAGGGTTTTTAGCTAAAGCTTGTTTTGCTAATTCCTCATATTTACCCATATTATTAGACTTTAGGTAAAGATCCATATGAGTTAATAATAAGTTGATATCGTCTGGATTAGCTTCTCTAGCTGCTACGATAGCTTTTTCAGCCTCTTCTGTTTTACCTTCTTGGCTATAGATCAACACTAAGTTTTTAAGAATCTCTGGTCTTTTAGAGTCCTCTTTTACAAACTTAGGGTCAGTATGAGTACCTTGTTTTACCATCAAGTCACGCATTTTAGCGTCTTTCCCGAAACTTTGTACTTGACCAGAAGCTTTCTCTACTGCAGTATAGTAAGACTCACTTCCATTATATCCTAAATCAACTAATTTCTTATAGTTCTCTACAGCAGTAGCATAATCTTTAGAGTTAATAGCCGTAGAAGCCGCATAGTATAAATACACAGTATCTTTAGGACTTAACTCATAAGCTTGAGTAAAACGTCTAGTAGCACCTTTATAATTAGCAGAACCATTATCTTCGATAGCTTGTCCTACAACTTTAGTAGCAACACTTGCTATCTCTTCGTCGGCTTGCTTAACGATTTTACTTCCTTTATTTGTTTCAAACTCATTCAATTTTTTGTAAGAAGCAATAATAGCATCAACGTTATTATCTACATCTACATCCTTTTGAATTTGAGAATAGGCTAATGTTCCTTGTAGAGCATAATATTGTGCTTTCTCAGCGTTAGAAGCATTTCCTAATACTGCTTCAACTGCTTTTAAGGCAGCAGTTGCTTCAGTTACATTTCCTTTTTTTACAGCTTTCTCAGCGTCTTTAAGCTCTTTTTTTTGAGCCATTGTCAACCCTGATAACATTAAAGCTGACAATAAGTAAACATATCTTTTATTCATAATATATTGGTATGTGTTTTATTCTAAATTATCACTCCCTTGATCATCAATATCAATGATTGTATCAATATCTCCTTCTAAGATATCTTCATCATCCTCTGCCATAACTTTACATACAGCTGCGATAGAGTCATTTCCTTTAATATTAATTAAACGAACTCCTTGAGTTGCACGTCCCATTACACGAAGATCTGAAACTTTCATACGAATAGTTAAACCTGATTTATTAATGATCATTAAGTCATCTGCATCAGTAACAGAATTAATAGACACTAACAATCCTGTCTTATCAGTAATGTTCATTGTCTTAACTCCCTTACCTCCACGGTTAGTCTCACGGTATTCATCTAAAGAAGAACGCTTACCATAACCATTCTCTGACACCACAAGAATCTCACTATTTAAATCACTTACAGATACCATTCCGATTACTTCATCTTTATCATCTGCTAGAGTAATACCTCTAACACCTGACGCAGTTCTTCCCATAGGACGAGTTTTCTCTTCATCAAAACGAACTAATTTACCAGAACGAAGTGCTAATAACACCTTACTCTTACCATCAGTTAATTTTGCTTCTAGTAATTCGTCATCTTCTTTAATCGTAATTGCATTAATACCATTTTGACGAGGTCTAGAATATTGCTCTAATGGTGTTTTCTTCACCTGACCTTGTTTGGTAGCCATGATAACGAAGTGCTCATTGATGTACTCTTCATCTTTAAGATCTTGAGTACAGATGAATGCTTTCACTTTATCATCATTCTCAATATTGATTAAGTTCTGAATAGCACGTCCTTTACTTGTCTTAGTTCCTTCTGGAATTTCATAAACTCTCATCCAAAAACACTTACCTTTTTGAGTAAAGAATAACATGTATTGGTGATTAGTAGCCACATACATATGCTCTAAGAAATCTTGATCTCTTGTACCAGCAGATTTCTGCCCTACTCCTCCTCTATTCTGAGTTTTGTATTCAGTCAGTGGAGTACGTTTAATATATCCTGCATGAGAAATAGTAATTACTACTTGCTCATCAGCAATTAAATCAGTGATACTAACATCTCCTCCTGCATATTCAATAACAGAACGACGCTCATCACCGTATTTTTCTTTTATCTCAGTTAACTCCTCTTTAATCAAGTTCATTCTTAGCTCTACGCTAGCTAACAACTCTCTTAAATGATTAATTAACTTCATGATTTCTTCATACTCAGCACGTAGTTTATCCTGCTCTAGTCCTGTTAACTGACGTAAACGCATTTCTACAATAGCACGAGCTTGAATCTCTGATAAGCTAAAGCGCTCTATTAATTTAGCTCTAGCCTCATCAGCATTACTAGAAGAACGAATAAGAGCAATTACTTCATCGATATTATCAGATGCAATAATTAATCCTTCTAAAATATGCGCTCTTTCTTCTGCTTTTCTTAACTCAAACTGAGTTCTACGAGTCACCACATCTAAACGGTGATCTACGAAATGAGAGATTAACTCTTTTAAATCTAATAACTGAGGTCTTCCATTTACTAATGCGATATTATTCACACTGAACGAAGACTGCAATTGAGTATATTTATACAGTGTATTTAAAACAATATTTGGAACAGCATCACGCTTTAATACGTATACAATACGCATTCCTTTTCTATCAGATTCATCACGAATAGTAGCAATACCTTCGATCTTTTTCTCGTTAATAGCTTCAGCAGTTTTCTTAATCATTTCTGCTTTATTAACTTGGAAAGGAATCTCAGTCACTACGATAGACTCTCTACCATCTACTTCTTCAAAATTAGCTTTAGCACGCATTACTACACGTCCACGACCAGTTTTAAAAGCTTCGCGTACTCCTTCATATCCATAGATAATACCACCAGTAGGGAAATCAGGAGCTTTAATATAATTGATTAATTCATCGATTTCAATATCATTATTATCGATATAAGCCAATGTACCATCTATAACCTCTGATAAGTTATGAGGTGCCATATTCGTTGCCATACCCACTGCGATACCCGATGCCCCATTCACTAATAAAGTAGGGATTCTAGTCGGCATTACTTTAGGCTCTTCTAAAGTATCATCGAAGTTTAATTGAAAATCTACAGTCTCTTTGTCAATATCAGCAAGAATCTCTTCAGACATCTTCTTCATTCTTGCCTCTGTGTAACGCATCGCTGCAGGACTATCTCCATCTACAGATCCAAAGTTACCTTGTCCGTCCACTAGTAGATAACGCATACTCCAATCCTGTGCCATACGTACCATAGCGTCGTACACTGAACTATCTCCATGTGGGTGATATTTACCTAAAACCTCTCCTACAATTCTCGCAGACTTTTTATGTGCTCTATTAGACATGATGCCTAATTCATACATTCCAAATAATACTCTTCGATGAACAGGTTTTAAGCCATCTCTAACATCAGGAAGCGCTCTAGAAACAATAACTGACATCGAGTAATCGATATAAGCAGATTTCATTTGCTCCTCTATGTTAATAGGAATTAACTTTTCTCCTTCAGACATAAGTATATAAAATTAAAAATTGTCAAATTATTAAACGCGCTAATATACAGTTTTTATAGGTTTTCTCCATGTTTTTATACAAGTATTTCACTTGATTATCTAACAAATTGATTTTTTCTAAAAAAAACACTTTCTTCCTTTTTTATTAAAGTTTTTTTTTGTCAATTAGCTAATGTCAGCTTTATACTATAGGTACACTTTTTGTATCTTTAAAGATTAAAATGAATATTCACCTAATTTGAATTGAAAAATGGATGATAATTTCTCACAAGAAGTAAAAGATGTAATTTCGTATAGCAAGGACGAGGCTATTAGGCTTAGTCATGACTCTATTGGTACTGAGCATCTATTACTAGGACTATTAAAAGTGGAACAAGGTGAAGCGTCTAATATTTTAAATAACCTGGACATAGATGTTGATTTTCTACGTCACAAAATAGAAACATTAAACCCTGCTTCTCATAATAAAGAACTGCTGAGTAATAAACTACAATTACACCTCACAAAGCAAGCTGAGCGTGCATTAAGACTTACATACTTAGAAGTAAAGTTATTCAAAAGTACAGAGATAAACTCTGTTCACTTGCTACTTTGTATTCTAAAAAATAGCGATGATCCTACTACGCAAATCTTAAATAAGATGAAGGTGGATTATGAAACTGTGAAACAAGCTTATTTAAATACTAGCGAGCCTCAAAAAGACTCTTCTGATGATTTGTTCGAAAGTCCTAAAGCACAAACTTTTGATGATGCAAGTCAAGATGACAGTAAAAGTACTGACAGTAATGACAATGTTACAGCTAAAACATCTAAGAGAAGTAAAACTCCAGTATTAGATAATTTCGGTAGAGATTTAACCGAAATGGCAGAGAACGGCAAGCTAGATCCTGTAGTTGGACGTGAAAAAGAAATAGAGCGTGTGTCTCAAATTCTAAGTAGACGCAAGAAGAACAACCCTCTACTAATCGGTGAACCTGGTGTAGGTAAATCTGCTATAGCGGAAGGATTAGCTCTACGTATTATTCAGAAAAAAGTATCTCGCATCCTATACAATAAGAGAGTTGTAACTCTTGACTTAGCTAGTCTTGTAGCAGGTACTAAATACAGAGGACAGTTTGAAGAGCGTATGAAGGCTGTAATGAATGAACTAGAGAAGAATGATGATATCATCTTGTTCATTGATGAGATACATACTATAGTAGGTGCTGGTGGAGCTACGGGTTCACTAGATGCTTCTAATATGTTCAAACCTGCATTAGCTCGAGGAGAAATCCAATGTATTGGTGCTACTACATTAGATGAGTTTAGACAGCATATCGAGAAAGATGGAGCTTTAGAACGTCGTTTCCAAAAAGTAATCGTAGAACCTACTACTGTAGACGAAACAATTACTATCTTAAACAACATTAAAGACAAGTACGAAAGCCATCATAATGTAACTTATACTGACGAAGCTATCGAAGCATGTGTTAAGCTAACGAACAGATATATGAGTGATCGTTTCTTACCAGACAAAGCTATCGATGCTATGGACGAAGTAGGTTCTCGTGTTCATATAACTAATATCAATGTACCAGATAATATCCTTGAACTAGAACAAAAGCTAGAGCATACTAAGGAGCAAAAGAATGAAATGGTACAAAAACAAAAGTATGAAGAAGCTGCTCGTTTAAGAGATGATGAAAAACAACTAGAGAAAGACTTAGCTGTAGCTCAAGAAAACTGGGAACAAGAAGTAAAAGAAAACAGAATAGTGGTTACTGAAGAAAATGTAGCTGATGTAGTTTCAATGATGACAGGCATTCCTGTAAATAGAATTGCAGAAAAAGAAATCACTAAGCTCGCTAATCTTCCTCAGTTAATTAAAGGTAAGGTAATTGGTCAAGACGAAGCTGTTAGCAAAATAGCGAAAGCGATTCAAAGAAATAGAGCAGGATTAAAAGATCCTAATAGACCTATTGGTTCCTTTATTTTCTTAGGACAAACAGGAGTTGGTAAAACCCAACTAGCTAAAGTAATCGCTAAAGAAATGTTTGACTCAGAAGATGCTCTTATTCGTATCGACATGAGTGAATACATGGAAAAGTTTGCTATCTCTAGATTAGTAGGAGCGCCTCCAGGATATGTCGGTTATGAAGAAGGTGGTCAGTTAACAGAGAAAATTAGAAGAAAGCCTTATAGCGTGATTCTTTTTGATGAAATCGAAAAAGCACATCCAGATGTATTTAATATGCTGCTGCAAGTACTGGACGATGGACATCTAACTGATAGCTTAGGACGCAAAGTTGATTTTAGAAACACCATTATCATCATGACTTCTAATATCGGAGCACGTCAATTAAAAGATTTCGGACAAGGAGTTGGTTTTGGTACAACTGCTAGACAGGAACAAACAGATCAACATTCTAAATCTGTGATAGAAAATGCACTAAAAAAGGCCTTTGCTCCAGAATTTTTAAATAGAATAGATGATATCATTGTGTTCAATGCTCTAGAAAGAAAAGACATAGACTTAATCATAGATATAGAACTTCAGAAGTTATTTAGAAGAATTACTGACCTTGGTTATGAATTAACATTAAGTACAGACGCAAAAGACTTTATCGCAGAAAAAGGCTTTGATAAACAATATGGTGCAAGACCTCTTAAAAGAGCGATTCAGAAGTATATCGAAGACCCGCTAGCAGAAGAAATTGTAAACTCTAAAATAATGCTAGGCGACAGTATCGAAATGAAGCTTAATGAAGCGAAAGATGCACTAGAAATAGCAACTATAGCAAAATAATAAATACTCTTCTCTCAAAAAGAAATCAATAAAAAGAGGATATCCCTAAGGGATATCCTCTTTTTTTACCTCCTTACGTATTTTATCCCTCTTCCCTTCTACCCCATACTTTTCTTTATTTCATTCTAAGTTGCTTTAGGATTCTCAGGAGTACTCTAGAGCATTTCTTCGACAAAACCCTCCTTTTACCTAGTAAACTCCAAGTATACCCCTAACAAACCTCAAGAAAGTGCAAGCTAAGCCCTTACATTTTATCTTTTTAAACCAAAACTATTACCCTGCAACTTAATTATCCATCTATTTTTTGATTTGATTATAATTTTTTACTCTTAATGATCATAGTCCGCTTTACGATCCAAACCCTACTATAAAACATAAAAAATCAAACACTTAACTTACTTGTTTCTTACATATTCTCTCTAAAGCACTGTCAATATGTTGTAAAATTATTAAATTTTACTTTTTTTTCTATCTCGTGTAAAAGCATTATATTTATTACACTACATTCGCATTAGATTTATTATTATATGTTAGACAAAGTAATTGTTGGTAGTGAAGAATGGTGTTCTTTTTCTACTTTAAATATTCCTGCTATTAAAGCGCGTGTTGACTCAGGTGCTAAGACATCTGCGTTACATGCTATAAACATTGTCCCTTTTGAAAAAGAGGGAGAAAAGTGGGTTAAATTTGACGTCAATCCTCTTCAAAACAATGGAAAAACAGTAATTCATTGTGAATCTAAGGTAATAGATAAAAGAATCGTAAAGAGCTCTAGCGGCTCTAGAGAATCTAGATATGTAATCCAAACCGAAATATCTATTGCTGACACGAATTGGATGATCGAGCTAACTTTGACCAATAGAGATTCTATGGGATATAGAATGCTACTAGGAAGAGAAGCTATGGGAGGACGTGTACTAGTAGATCCAGAAAAACACTTCTTACTAGGTCAACCCACTACAGAAAAACTAGAAGAATACTATACTAAACCAAAAACAGAGAAAAAAGGTCTACGTATAGGTCTATTAGCAAGTAATCCTGATTTGTATAGTAATAAAAGAATTATAGAAGCAGGAGAATTAAGAGGTCATGAAATGCACTTCTTAAATCTGAAGTACTGTTATATGAAACTAGATGCTAACCAACCAGAGATACACTATCGAGGTGGACGAGTTCTAAATGATTTTGACGCAGTAATACCACGTATACGTCCTAGTATGACGTACTATGGATGTGCATTAACTAGACATTTTGAATCTTTAAAAGTATATAGCTTGAATAGTGCCGCAGCGATAGCACAGTCAAGAGACAAACTATTTTCACTTCAGTTATTACTAAATAATGGGGTAGACATTCCTACTACAGGATTTGCTAACTCACCTTTGGATACTAATGATTTGATAAAAATGGTAGGAGGAAGTCCTCTTATTGTCAAATTGTTAGAAGGGACACAAGGAAAAGGTGTAGTATTAGCAGAAACTAAAAAAGCAGCAGAAAGTGTAATCAATGCCTTCAAAAGTCTGAATGCAAACATCTTAGTACAAGAATTCATTAAAGAAGCAAATGGCAAGGATATACGCTGTTTTGTAGTAGACGGAAAAGTTGTAGCAGCGATACAGCGCGAAGCTCTACCAGGTGAGTTTAGAGCTAATATTCACTTAGGTGGAACAGCATCTGTGATCAAAGTAACACCTGAAGAAAAGAAGATAGCCATCAAAGCTGCTAAGGCAATGAATCTAAAAGTAGCTGGAGTAGATATTATTCGCTCTGCTAAAGGTCCTCTATTATTAGAGGTAAACTCTTCTCCTGGATTAGAAGGAATAGAAGGTGCTACAAATAAAGATATTGCTTCGGAGATGATTAAAGCGATAGAAAAACAAGTTAAATGGTAATATTATAAGAGAGTGGTGATCTAACAATCACCACTTTTATTCTTTTTAAAATCAATATAAATTATGAACCCATCTACTAACGGCTGGATCAAAAAATACTTTACAGAACACCGAGACTATCAAATCTTCTCTACACAGAACTGTCATGAGATATCAACACAAATTAGAAAAATAGGTTTTAGTTACGGAATAATTGATATTGATGAATTACCTAGTATTTATAAAAACTTTAAATACACACAAGAAGAACTTTCTAAAATCTGTTACTTACAGCTCTTAGAAAAGATCTATTATATATATAACAATGGTGATAATCAACAAAACTTCATTGATAAGCTCATAGAGTTTTACGAAGTATTCATTCCTCACAAGAGCAATATTTTCTCTTCTTTCTTTGAAGAAAAGAATCCTTATAACAAACTAGAAAATATCTTTTCGATCAGATGTAAAGAACACTTCTTTTCACAGTCAAAAAACAATGATTTTGTACTAAACATGATTCTATTATTCATTGATACACTAGCATTCGAGGCTTATATCAATGAAAAAATAGATCCTACTATCTTTATACAACACACGGTAGAACAATTAAAGGAAATAACATTATCCGTTAAAAAAAACAAAGAAGAGTTCAGTAAAAAAGATTTACAACTTATTGACTTTTTAGACAAAACGAATAGTACTAACTCTATAGACTCTATAAAGTTAAATACACCTATCAGCAGCTTCGAGGCAAACTTTATGATAGATTATATCGTATGTAATTCTTGGAAAAATGATATACAGGAGATTATACTTCCTAACTTTGAGGAAGCTCCTTTCTTAGCTATTCCTTATTCACAAACGATGATAGAGGAAAGTATCTTTTACTTTTCGATAGTATTAGTCAAAAATAAATATGATTACCATTATTACAAATCAAGTAATCTATTTGATAATGTCATTAAAAATTCTACAAGTTATATAGAACTTCTATTAACGCGAAACAAAACTAGGTTAATCAATGAGTTACAAAAGAATACACAACTCATGAAGTTATTAGTGGACTCTACACATAGAGACTTAAATAAAGAAGAAAAAAAGATGGTTAAAAAACAAACTATAGAAGTTATTAAAACCATCCCTTCTCTTGCTATCTTTATTTTACCTGGAGGAGGTATATTATTACCTATTTTATTAAAATTTATTCCTTCATTACTACCTTCTTCATTCAACGAAAATACAGAGCAGTAAATTTAGGACAGACTATATCTTTTTAAATCGGAGCTGGTATACTTCATCTAGATCTGCATTGTTCATCAGATTTACATTTAGATCAGTTACATAACCAGAGTTAAGACCATATACCCATCCGTGTATTCCAAGTTCTTGATTGCGAGCCCAAGCTTCTTGTACAATGGATGTTTTGGCTAAGTCATACACTTGTTCTTGAACATTTAGTTCAACAAATCGATTAAATCGCTGAACTTCATCATCAATTTGATCTAACTCTACATTGTGTAATCGATAGACGGTCTTGATATGTCTAATCCAGTTATCTATTAGACCATAAGACTCATTCTTCATTGCAGCCAGCACTCCACCACATCCATAGTGACCACAAACTATGATATCTTTAATTTTAAGAATATTAACAGCATAATCTAGTACACTCAGCATGTTCATATCTGAATGTATAACCATATTAGCAATGTTACGATGGACAAAAACATCACCTGGTTCTGCCCCAATAATTTCGTTCGCTGGTACTCTACTATCAGAACACCCTATCCATAATACAGGAGGTGTCTGTTTTTCACTAAGTCTTTTGAAGTAATTAGGATTTACAGTTAGCCTCTCCTCTACCCATTGCTTATTGCGCTCTAAAATCTTCTTATAAAAATCACTATGTGCCATAGTCTTATTTTTTCTCTACAAACATTTCTTTTACAATGTTTACTTCTCCTGTTTCTACTTTATAAAAAGCCCCTACAATTCCAATCTCACCAGCTTGATACATTTCACTTAGAACAGTACTTTTGCTCAAAATGTGGTCAATAGTATGATCTACATTGTGATAAGCTACTAAATCAACTGCTTCTTTCGATTGTATATCAAGGTCTTTATTATTCTCTTTGACATACTCTATCGAAGGTTCTACTTTTGCCAACAGATTCGTTAAGTGGCCTAATTTTGCACCTTTACAAGCTCCAGTAATAGCACCACAATGTGAATGTCCTAAAACCATGATAAGCTTACTCCCTGCTAATTTACATGCAAATTCCATAGAACCAATAATATCTTCATTTAATACATTACCAGCAATACGAGCACTAAAGATATCTCCTAACCCTTGATCAAAAATTAACTCTGCAGAGGTACGGCTATCGATACAACTCAAGATGATAGCGAATGGAAACTGTCCTTCTTTAGTTGAGTTTACCTGTTCTAATAAATTACTGTGAGCTTTTAGGTTCTCTACGAAACGTTTATTTCCTTCTTTTAAAAACTCTAAAGCTAGTTCTGGAGTAATTGATTTTTGATCTTCTATGTTGTGTAGTCTCATTCTCTTTGTTGTTTATTTAAGTTGTAAACTAATAGCAAAAATACAAAACAATCAATAAAATATAACGTATTATTATTTTTTGAAGCAATTTTTATTAATACTATAATTCATAAACAATAATTAACAATTAATATCTCAATCTTTATCCTACTCTCCAATGTAAAAGAGTTAAAAAGCGACTAACAATACACAGATAGAAAATTAGCATTGTATTCTAATCAATTGTTAGTTCTAAATATATATTTCCCAATCAGTTATAATTGTGATCAATCGTTAACATTAATATAAATTGCAAAAATATTTGTTTGATTACCAAAATAGTTAATACATTTGCATCATAAAATAACAGGAGGAAAAATTTGTACTGATTGCAACCTCGGTAAAAAATGCTAAAGCAGAAATTCATACTTCCCCTTTAGCCATTTCCTCTATTTTTAAAATCTAAAAAAAATAATTATTATGGCTTATTACTTTACATCTGAATCAGTTAGTGAAGGACATCCAGATAAAATTGCTGATCAAATCTCTGATGCTTTAATCGATAACTTTTTAGCCTTCGATCAAGACTCTAAAGTAGCTTGTGAAACTTTAGTAACAACAGGACAAGTAGTTTTGGCTGGTGAAGTTAAATCTAAAACATACCTAGACGTACAACAAATCGCTAGAGAGGTAATCAAACGTATTGGTTACACTAAGAGTGAATATATGTTTGACGCTAACTCATGTGGTATCTTATCAGCGATCCATGAGCAATCTGCTGACATCAATCAAGGAGTAGATAGAAAAAGTCCAGAAGAACAAGGAGCTGGTGACCAAGGAATGATGTTTGGTTACGCAACTAAAGAGACTGAAGACTATATGCCTCTAGCATTAGACCTTTCTCATAAATTGTTACAAGAATTAGCAGCTATCCGTAGAGAAAATACGGAAGTTACTTATTTAAGACCAGATGCGAAAAGTCAGGTTACATTAGAATATGATGATAACAATTCTCCTATCAGAATCGTTACTATCGTACTTTCTACACAACATGATGATTTCGTTAAACCAACGGATAACTCTGCTCAAGCTAAAGAAGTTGCTGAGAAAGCAATGCAAGCAAGAATAGAGAAAGACATCAAAGAAATCTTAATTACTCGTCTTTTAAATAAATATCCTCAATATAAATATTTATTTGAGAATAATGAAGAAATAGAGTACTTAATCAATCCAACAGGTGTATTCGTTATTGGAGGTCCTCATGGAGATACAGGATTGACAGGTCGTAAGATTATCGTAGATACTTATGGTGGTAAAGGTGCTCACGGTGGAGGTGCTTTCTCTGGTAAAGACCCTAGTAAAGTAGACCGTAGTGCAGCTTATGCAACTAGACATATTGCTAAAAACCTAGTAGCGGCAGGTGTTGCTGACGAAGTATTAGTTCAAGTTTCTTATGCTATTGGAGTTGCTAAACCAACAGGTTTATACATCAATACTTACGGTACAAGCAATGTTAATCTAACTGATGGTGAAATCGCTAAAAAAGTTAGTGAGTTATTTGACTTAAGACCATACTTCATTGAAACTAGTCTTAAATTAAGAAATCCTATCTATAGTGAGACAGCTGCTTATGGACATATGGGACGTAAACCTCAAGTAGTGAAAAAAGTATTCACTAGACCTGGTGGAGAAACTAAAGAAGTAGAAGTAGAACTATTCACTTGGGAAAAATTAGACAGAGTAGAAGATATCAAAGCTAAATTTAGCTTATAATATTCTTATTCAATTCATATAAAGAGACTGCTATTAGTAGTCTCTTTTTTTATACTTTACTATAAGAGAATCCTCTCTTATACACATTGCTAGAATTGGTTTATATTTACTTAACTAAACCAAAATTATGAACTGGATCCTAGGTACACTTATATTACTGATACTATATATTCTTCTCAATAAAAAAAGGAATAGAAACAAAAGGAATGCTCAACTTCAAAAATTAAAAGAAAGCTGGGGACATCCAAAAGGATTAACTGATTTTAATTTTGCCAAAATAGCATCCTACCATCTTGCATTAAGTCATAGTACATCGTATCAAACAATTAGTAAAACCATTAATCAAGATCTTGATTTAGACGATACGTTTACTTATCTAGACAGAACACACTCCTTAATAGGACAACAATACCTGTATCACAAACTACACACCTTTAAATCACCAGAAGAAGTAAGAGACCTTGATCAAACAATTAATTTCTTCAGAACTGACAGTACTGAGAGATTAAAACTACAAACATTACTAAGTTCCTGAAAGATAGACATAGTTTTTGTTACACTCCCTATACCACAAAAAAAAGTTCAGTTAACTAACTGAACTTTTTTCTATTTCTTCATCCAAACATTCAAATCTAGAATTCTGAGATTTAAACTCTGGAACTATTACTTTTAATTGCTTAACAAGATATTCCACATCATCCTGGCCCTCATTCTCACATACATAGTTACACATCATTTCGAGGTTCGCCTTTATCACATCTAAATCTTGATTACGTACTTTAGCAATCATTATCTTTTCATGATGCGTCTTCACAGTATTCTCATCATTAGCTAACAACTCTTCGAATATCTTTTCTCCAGGCCTTAATCCTGTTATCTTAATGTCTATATCTTCAGGATAACTATAACCACTCAAACGTATCATTCGCTTAGCTAAATCAAATATCTTCATAGATTTACCCATATCGAAAACAAAGATCTCACCTCCATTCCCCATAATTGAAGCTTCTAACACTAATTGACAAGCTTCAGGTATTGTCATGAAAAAACGTGTAATATCTTGATGTGTTACTGTTAACGGTCCACCGGCATCGATTTGACGTTTAAACAATGGAATCACAGATCCATTAGATCCAAGAACATTTCCAAAGCGAGTTACTATAAAGCTTGTAATACCATTATCTTTTAATGTTGACACATATAGTTCAGCAGCACGTTTAGTAGCTCCCATAACATTAGTAGGGTTAACAGCTTTATCTGTAGATACCATTACAAACTTTGATACGCCAAACTGAACTGATAAATCAGCTATAACCTTAGTTCCTTTCACATTGGTATGAATTGCTTCATAAGGAAAAGATTCCATTAAAGGGACATGCTTATATGCAGCTGCATGATATACTAAATTAGGTCTATACAATTCGAATAAAGATTCCATCTTCTTGTTATCTCTAATATTCCCAACAACATAAACAATGTCATTACACTTATTAGACACCATCGTCTGCTGTATATCATATAATGGAGATTCTGCATGATCAACCAATATAAGTTTCTTAAAGTTAAAGCGCGCTACTTGTCTAGCTATCTCACTTCCAATAGAACCAGCAGCCCCAGTAATCAATACTACTTTATCATTTATCTCTCTACCAATAATAGGATTATCTAATTGTATAGCTTTACGTCCTAGTAAATCATCAATTTTTAATTCCTTAATTTGTTTATTAGTATAAGAACCGTCTAACCAATCTGTAGCAGGTGGAATAATTTTAATCTTTACAGGAAGTTTCTCTAATACTTCTGATATATCATTTAATCTTTCTCTTGTAATATTCTGAATCGAAATAATTATTTCATCTATTCTATTACTTGTAACATATGCTTCATCTAAGATAGATGGATTGTATATTTTATATCCGCTTAACCTATTACCTGATTTGCTAGGATTGTCATCCACAAAAGCGACAATATGCGTTCTAACTTTTGTATCCCCTTGTAATGCCCCTACAGTAATTATTCCAGAATCACCAGCACCATAGATAATCACACGTTTATGATTTCTAACATCTAATACATAGCTGCGATAAAACTGACTGTAGAACAAGCGCGCTAAAATAAGCATCGCTGATGTAAAGAATAAATGCAGCAATACAAAAGAGTATGAATACCTCAAATAAGACTCAAAACTAGATCCTAATAACTCATTTCGCTGTAGTGAACTTACAATCATCATGATTGCCCCAGAAAATAAACATGAAATAAAAATAGTTTCAATATCTTTTATACTCGTTTGCCTAATAACACCTTTAAACGGTTTAAATATTAAAAAACTAACGATATAACAAACTAATAATACTGGTATTCTCTTCAACATTAATTCAATAGAGAAATTACCAAAAAAATTAGTTAACAAAAGGTTAGAAATAAAATAGGTAAACAAGACAATTAATAAGTCTATTATAAATATGATACCCCTTGGTGTATCACGCTTTAACTGTCTTTTCAGCGCATTATTCATACGATTTTCTTTTGGTAGCAATTATTACAATTATTTTAACTGCAAATATAATGCATAAAATGTCACCTTTATTACTCTACACTAGAAAATACAGTCTCTTCACCCTTTTCTTATGCTTTTTACTCTTTACAAATAAAGTAATCAATGATACCAAATTTAAATTAAGAGAAACTAAACATCAACACCAAATTACTGCGAAAAGCTAAGTTCTAAAAGTAATCCACCTATTATACAAACAAAAAATCCCCAACCTCTAATGAGATTGGGGATTTCTAAAGAAAGGCGGCGACATACTCTCCCACTGGTTAGCAGTACCATCTGCGCTAGC
>NZ_JBBPHK010000024.1:0-52381 GCF_038039805.1 Myroides odoratimimus | reverse complement strand
GTTACAGTCAACGGTTTTCAAGACCGCCGCATTCGACCACTCTGCCATTTCTCCAATGGTCTGCATTACTTCCGTATTGCGAGTGCAAATATAGACACTTCCTTTAATTCTGCAAAAAAATATATACTAAAAAACACTCTTTTTTTCAACTGTAAAACTAACTCTCTCGACATGAAATATTTATAAGCAATAAAAAAAGGTCTGAATAAGTAAAAAACTTATCAAGACCTTTTTATTCTTTAACTAAAAACTAATTATACTATTAGTAATTGATATATTCTGTAATTTCCAAACCATATCCTGTCATCCCCACTCTTTTGCCTTGAGCAGAATTAGACAGCAATTTAATCTTAGAAATATTTAAGTCATGTAATATCTGTGCTCCGATACCGAAGTCTTTTTCATCACCTGATAATTTAGGTGTATCAAGATCTAACTTCCCTCCTGCATTTTTAAGTACTGCTAACCTATTTAAAAGACTTGCATTATGATCTTCTTGATTAATAAACAGTATCGCTCCTTTATCCTCTTCATTAATTTTAGCAAATGTATTCTCCATACGGATACTTAATTTACCACTTAAGGCATCGAGAATATCATTATTACCTATTGTAGAATTAATACGTGTTAAAACAGCCTCATCAGCATTCCAATCCCCTTTAGTCAAAGCGATATGCACTTGTCCATTTGTATTCTGTTGATACGCTCTTAATCTAAACGTACCATATTTAGTATTTAATTCGAAGTCCTCTTTCTTTTCAATCAAACTATCGTGTTTCATACGATATGCAACAAGAGCCTCTATCGAGATTATTTTAAGATCCCATTTCTTAGCTACTTCCATTAACTGTGGCAAACGAGCCATAGAACCGTCTTCATTTAAAATCTCTACTAAAATACCTGCAGGTTTAAAACCAGCTAGTCTTGAAATATCTACTGCTGCTTCAGTATGACCAGTTCTTCTAAGCACTCCTCCTTCTTTTGCTATTAAAGGGAATATATGCCCTGGACGACCAAGATCTTCTCCAGTAGTTTCTTCTTTTACTAATGATTCTATTGTCTTAGCACGATCGTATACAGAAATACCTGTTGTACATCCATGTCCTTTTAAATCAATAGATACCGTAAAAGCAGTCTGATGTAACACAGTATTATTATTCACCATTGGGTGCAAATCTAATTCTTGACATCTTTCTTTTGTAAGGGGGGCACAGATAAGTCCACGTCCATGAGTAGCCATAAAGTTGATCATCTCTGGAGTAACCATTTCTGCTGCAGCGATAAAATCGCCTTCGTTTTCACGATCCTCATCATCTACCACTATGATTACTTTTCCAGCTTTGATGTCTTCAATAGCTTCTTCTATAGTGTTTAATTGAATGTGATTATGTGACATTATAGTTGTATTTTGTTGTTTTGTATTATTTCTTCTTTTGTTGTTTTTTTGATTTTAAAGCAACAAATAAATCTTTAAATGTATCTAACGACAAGCTAAAGCTAACATCTCCATTATCTCTTGTTGCTTTATAAGTTAGATATATAGCTAATGGAGTAAGAACTAATGATCCTATCCATCCTCCAAAAAATGGGATAATTCCATCTTCTTGAGCCATCTTTCTTCCAAAAGTATTTATGAAGTGATAAGTAATAAAGATACCTACTGCAAATACAATTGGTAAACCAATTCCTCCCTTTCTAATAATAGCTCCTAATGGCGCTCCAATATAGAACATTAAGAAACACGAAAAGGCAATCACAAATTTCTCATATAGAGCTAACCAGTGATCATTAATTTTTTTTACTTGATTCAATATAGAAAGGTCATTACTTTCTGTATTAAAGCTAATATTATTAGTATAATCTATAGCGGCTTGTAATATTCTACTCTGATTATCATAAGAAAAGTCCTTTATTAAGTCTGCATCAGCTATTTCTATTTTTGCAATAGTATCATTAGTCATACTATTTTTCTCCATTGATAATATATTCCCTAATCTCAGAGTTAAATTATCTGTATTAGACGCTTTCTCTACATTCATAGAACGCTGAAGAGAGTCTATAGTATAGTTCAGCTCTTTTATATTAAGCATACCATAGGTATTCGTAATCTTATCTTCATCTTTCCCCTCATCTTGAAAACTACTCAAATCTATATTCATCGTGTATTTCTCAAAAGAAGTTTTGATAAATGGTTCTTTCTTCTGCTCTTCATAGTTCTTCGCAACTACATCATCGTAATAGTTACCATCAAATAAATGAAGCTTTAAGATATTAGACGTTTCTTCTGTTTCTAATTCTCCGTTAACAGATCTAATTACTGTTTTATTCTCATAACCAGAACTAGATTTGACATGCATCGTTACATTGTCTAAATATTGACCTTTATCTCCTGTCTTAGCATCCACTTTTATATTGACTTGCCCCAAATCATTAAACTGTCCTGCAGCTATTGCCATAGCAGGTTTTGTTTGAATAATTTCTTTTCGAAGATTTAAAAAACGATATTCTGCCTTTGGAATAACGTCATTGGCAAACCAAAAAGATACCCCTGCTAATATAAATATGAATATCGACAGTGGACGCATCGCTCTCTGAAGAGAGATTCCTGACGCTTTCATAGCCGCAAATTCATAGTTCTCTGC
Organism: Myroides odoratimimus; assembly: GCF_038039805.1. Lineage (GTDB taxonomy): Bacteria > Bacteroidota > Bacteroidia > Flavobacteriales > Flavobacteriaceae > Flavobacterium > Flavobacterium odoratimimum_B. The sequence goes on along the minus strand of NZ_JBBPHK010000024.1, from coordinate 49,739 downwards.
AAAACTACCAAAGGTCATAATAGAGGCTAACAAAACCGACAAGGGTAATACTAATGGTACCATCTTAGGTGAATAGAACAGTAAGAACTGAACAATCACAATCAAATCCAAATCCTTTCCTGCTAATTCTGAGATGAATAACCACACTCCTTGTAGGATAAAAATAAAGTATAAAATAGCGAACACTGTTAGCAGTGTCGATATAAAGCTTTTTAAAATATAACGGTCAAGTAATTTCACTTAAATCTTTAATCTATATTGTTGATGTAATAATTAGGGTACAACGACTGTGTAAAGGTAAAATGATTTTTCGACATTGACTGATTTGTTTTAAAAGAATTAACCGTCAGTGTTGATTTAGAACCGTCTTTATTTACTTGGATCTTGTTATAGATATCTTTTGTCGCTGTATCTATCCCTAGATATACCTCTTTTATAACAGACTTTTTATCCGTAGGTATTAGTTTTATATACTGTACTTTCTTACCATCTACATTCTGTAGAATATCCCACTGAAATGTATACCCTTGATTAAAAAAAGTCAGCATCTGAGAAGGCAATATCCCATCTGCATTTTTTTCATTGAATTTAGAGACAGTCACTTCTTCATCTTCATCAGAGATGGTATATATCTTCTTGCCATCATATATCTTCTTTATCCCCATAAATGTAAGGTTATACAAATCTTTCTTAAGATCTAAATGTCCTTTGCCATCGAAGTCTTTACTAGCTCCTTTTTGATTAAATGAAAAATCTATTGAAATATTCTCATACCCATTTATCTTCTTCGTTACCTCTAACAAGTAATTCTTAGCTCGTTGACTACTCTGTGCATTTGCTGAAAAAGCAAATAGTACCATCCCTATAAGTGCAATAATCTTTCTCATTCTATTTCTTTAATTGTTGTTCTCTTCATTATCGAAAAACTGATCTAAAGCTATCAAATCTGGTACATTCACTGTACGTGCCTTACTTCCTTCGAACGGCCCTACAATGCCCGCTGCTTCAAGCTGATCAATTAACCTTCCTGCGCGATTATAACCTAGTTTCAACTTTCTTTGTAACAGTGAAGCTGACCCCTGCTGTGCTGTAACGATGATAGCTGCAGCATCTTTAAACAGAGGATCTCTCTCACTGATATCTACATCTAAATTACTAGCTCCCTCTTCACCTACATATTCTGGCAATATATAAGCCTCTGGATAAGCCTTTTGTGATCCTATGTACTCTGTCAGCTTTTCTACCTCTGGAGTATCTACAAAGGCACATTGTACACGTACCAAATCATTCCCTTGTGTGTACAACATATCCCCTCTACCGATCAACTGATCAGCTCCCTGCTGATCTAAGATCGTACGAGAGTCTATCTTAGAAGTCACTCTAAAAGCTACACGTGCTGGGAAGTTCGCTTTAATAATACCAGTAATAACGTTTACAGATGGTCTCTGTGTAGCGATAATTAAGTGGATACCGATAGCACGAGCCAACTGAGCCAAACGTGCGATAGGTGTCTCTACCTCCTTACCTGCTGTCATAATCAAATCTGCAAATTCATCCACTACTAATACAATATAAGGCAAGAAGCGATGTCCATTCTCTGGATTTAGCTTGCGCTGTTTGAATTTCTCGTTGTATTCTTTGATATTTCTAACCATCGCATCTTTTAGTAAAGTATAGCGGTTATCCATCTCTATACACAGAGAATTCAATGTATTAATAACTTTCGTATTATCTGTTATAATAGCATCTTCCGAATTGGGCAATTTAGCTAAATAATGTCGTTCTATTTTATTAAATAAAGTTAATTCTACTTTCTTAGGGTCAACTAATACAAACTTCACCTCGGCTGGATGCTTTTTATACAGAAGTGATGTCAATAGTGCATTCAGTCCTACAGACTTACCTTGTCCTGTAGCCCCTGCCATTAGAAGGTGTGGCATTTTAGCTAAATCTACTACGAAGGTCTCATTCGAAATCGTCTTACCAAGAGCTACTGGCAATTCCATTTCAGCACTCTGAAATTTAGGAGAAGCTATCACACTTCGCATAGATACGATAGAAGGACTGTTATTAGGTACTTCGATACCTATCGTTCCTCTACCTGGTATAGGCGCAATAATACGGATACCTAATGCTGATAAAGAAAGAGCGATATCGTCTTCTAAGTTCTTAATCTTCGAAATACGAATACCCGCTTCTGGTACAATCTCATATAGTGTAACTGTAGGCCCCACAGTAGCCTTAATCTGAGCAATATCTATCTTATAGTTACGCAGGGTGTCTACGATTCTATTCTTATTCTCTTCTAGCTCTTCTTGATTAATCGTAATTCCTGAGCCACTGTATTCTTTCAATAATTCAATAGAAGGAAACTGATAATTAGACAATTCTAATGTAGGATCAAACTCTCCAAAGTCTTGAACTAATCTAGCTGCTAAATTCTCTTCTAAACTTCCTTCATCTTTTATTTCTTCAATAACAAAATCATTAGTAGCTGTCTCCTTTGCAGTCACAGCATCCCCTTTATCTAAAGGCTGTTTAGGGTTTTTATGATCTAATACTAACTCAGAACTATGCTCTATCGTAGGCTTCATATTCTTTGAATCTACTATAGCAGATTTAGGAGATACAGGCTGTTCATAGATACTAAAATCTTCTTCTTTTACAGGGGTTTCCTGTTTAGCAGATGGGGTTTCTACCTCTTTATTCACTGCTGCTACAGGCTCTGTATTTTCCTGATTCACCTGTCCATTATTATCAAAGTCAGCAGGAGTCTCTATATGTTTCTTTTTAAACTTCTTAAAGAACGCTGGCAACCCTTCTAGTCCTTGACGAATAGAGGTAGGCGATAATTTAAATCTAAACAACGCAAAAGCAATCGCAAAGAATAACAATAACAATACCGTACCTGCTGTACCTAGATAATCTACAAAGTACAGATTTAACTCATATCCTACTGTTCCTCCTAAAAGAGGATTGCTACTCCAGAAAAATCCTAAGAATACAGAAAGCAATAACATCGAGAACAAATCCCAAAAAATCACTTTTTTGATTCTTCTAGCGGGTATAGTGAAAAAGGCATAAATACCTGAATGAACTAATAACTTTGCAAAGAAGAAAGACGCCACTCCGAAGCCTTGGTATATAAAAAGGTGAGCTAGATATGCCCCTAGTTTACCTAACCAGTTAGCTACCTCCACCTGTCTATCTCCTAATAATTCTAAGTTACTCTGATCTTCTATCCCTGTGATTAAATAGGATATAAAACTTAATGTTAATGCAATACCACTGATGATTAACAGTATAGTGATTAAGAATCGGCTATTGATATGTATAGTTGTATCAAATCGTTTGGCCGTATTCGTAGATTTTGTAGTTTTCTTTTTTGTTATATTTTCTTTTTCCATTTCCTTTTTTATTGACAATATGGCTATATTGTTTTCAACCTAATCCTTTTTATAACAATAGACTGCTAGTAAATCATTCAACATACTAGCAGTCTATGTATATAAAACCATTATTTTAAAGCAGCGATAGCTTTTTCATAATTTGGTTCATCTGCTGTCTCAGCTACTTGTTCTGTATAGATTACTGTACCTTCTTCATTTAAGATAACAATAGATCTAGACAACAACCCTTTTAAAGGACCGTCTGTAAACAAAACTCCATAATCTTTTCCAAACTGTCCGTCTCTAAAGTCAGACAACATCTCTACATTCGCAATTCCCTCTGCTCCACAGAAGCGTCCTTGTGCGAATGGTAAATCTCTTGAAATACATAATACTACTGTATTCTCCAGTTTAGAAGCATCTTGATTAAAATGTCTTACAGATGTAGCACATGTAGGTGTATCCACACTTGGGAAGATATTTAAGATTACTCTTTTCCCTTTATAGCTAGCTAATGTTTTATCAGCTAAATCTCCTCCTACTAAATTGAATGCAGGAGCTTTCGTATTTAATCCTGGTAGTGTTCCGATAGTTTGGATAGCATTACCTTTTAATGTTACAGTCGCCATATTGTTTTATTTTTTAGGTTACACAAAAATAAGTAAAATTCGATAGAATATAATGCTAAATACTGATAGATATATTAGCAAAACCTAAATGTAATAAATATATAATCAATGAGGCTCTCGAATGCAGTCTTCTAGAATTGGGCTACAGTCTTACTTACGCCTAAAAACAAAAAAAGGACTGTACTCAGAGTACAGTCCTTAAAAATTTTATAAAGAGAGTTTTATTTATCTATTGATCCTAAAACTCTTTGCATAAAGGTATTCAACGCTTCTTTTTGGGTAGCTCCTTCTTTTACAAGCTTTTGAACTTCTAGAGCCCCATACATATTAGAAATAAGTTCACCGATCACGTCTAGTTCTTCATCTTTAAGAGAAGGCACCTCAGTTAGGTTTTCTAATACTTCTAGCGTTTCTATAATATAATCTTGGTCGTTATCTTCAATAAATTGAGATAACTGTCTTATCACTGGTAATTTCATTCTATATAAGATTTATGAAATTATACAATTTCGTTTACTAATTCGTGTAACACCTCAGTTTTATTTGTCTGAGTTTGGTTAACTAATTTACCGTTTACGAATGTAGCAAAAGTTGGTAAATTGCTTACATCAGCCAATTTTCTTGACTCAGGGAAGTTCTCAGCATCTGCAATTACAAATGTCATATTCTCTTTCTCTGTTGCCAATTTTTTGAATTTAGGCTTCATAATTCTACAATTACCACACCAAGATGCAGCATATTGAACAACCACTTTTTCATTTGAATTTACAATTTCTTGTAAATTATCTTTATCTAGTTCTAAAAGCATTTTTTTTAAATTTTGGGTTAGTAACCTGGTTTATTTCTTAGTGTTTGCTTAAGTACTCAGCTACACCTTTTCTATCAGCATTCATTGCATCTTTTCCTTCTTCCCAGTTAGCTGGACATACTTCACCATGAGTTTGTACGTGAGCATAAGCATCAATTAATCTGATGTACTCATTTACGTTTCTTCCTAATGGCATATCGTTTACTGATTCGTGGAAAATTTTTCCAGTCTCATCGATTAAGTAAGTAGCTCTATATGTAACGTTAGATCCTTCGATTTGAACTGAATCTAATTCTTCATTATATACTTCGTTTTCTACATCTAAGATTCCTAATACTGAAGATAAGTTTCTTTGAGTATCTGCGATAATTGGGTAAGTAACTCCTTCGATTCCACCATTGTCTTTTGCTGTGTTTAACCAAGCGAAGTGTACTTCGTTAGTATCACATGAAGCTCCAATAACCATAGTGTTTCTTTTTTCAAACTCTGGTAAAGCTGCTTGGAAAGCGTGTAATTCTGTAGGACATACGAATGTAAAGTCTTTTGGGTACCAGAATAATAATACTTTTTTATTGTTTTTTGTTGCTTCTTCGAAAATGTTGATTCTTAAATCATCTCCCATTTCAGACATTGCGTCTACTGTGATGTTTGGAAATTTTTTACCTACTAAAGACATAATAATTTATTTTAAAGTTAATAATCTTTCTTGATTTCTTTTACAAATGTAAGACTAGTAAACACGATAATCTATTAATCTTGATTATTGTTTTTTATTCTAACATAAGTAAAATCTATTCTTATATTACATTGTCTATCTCTTAGTTTAGACATGTCTAAAGATAGTGATTTTATATAGAACTATAAAATCTTAGCATGTTATAATAATATTAATAAAATGATATTTTTACCTAACCTATACGATATCACCTGCTTCACAGACCTTCTTATTTGTCCTGTATTCACTTTTGTCGTTTTTCTTATACAACAAAATAATTTCTCTCCCTTCTTCCAAACCTTTAATTTCCTTGTCCTTTTTTCATTTTTATAGCAGTGATCGCATAGCTATCGGATACTTATCGCATAGTGATCGCATACTTTTAGCCCTTTTTTATGCGATCACTATCCGACTAACTTCCTATCACAAACTGACCACCCCAAAAAATAAGCAATAAAAAAGGGCGATAAGCTCAGTATCAACTAAGTTTATCGCCCTTTCTCTCTATATTATATAAGGTATCTCTTATGCCTTATTCACTATCTTTCTAATTTTATAATTAAATGCTGCATATAATAAGGTCACAAATGGACTCAAATAATTAAAAAACGCATAAGGTAGATAGGTCATCGTAGGTATTCCCAATACTCCTGAGTGATAGGCTCCACAAGTATTCCAAGGAATCAATACTGATGTCACAGTCCCTGAATCTTCTAATGTACGGCTCAGATTCTCTGGTGCCAATCCTTTTGCCTTATAAGCATCTGAAAACATCTTACCTGGTACCACGATAGATAGGTACTGATCTGATGTCATCACATTAATCGCTAAACAACTGGCTACTGTACTAGCAAATAACCCAAATACATTATTAGCAATATTCAACAATGCCATCGAAATCTTCTGTAAGGCTCCAATAGCCTCCATCGCTCCACCAAAAAACATGGCACATAGAATCAACCAAACTGTATTCAACATACTTGCCATCCCTCCTGCTTCAAACAATCCGTTTAAACTCTCTAATGGCGACAAGATTCTGATATCTGTAGTCAGTGCTAGCATAACACCTTTATATGCATTATAAAAATTAAATGCATCTCCTCCTGATACTGACACTACGATGTCTGGCTGGAAGATTAGTGCAAATACACCTCCTAAAAGAGTTCCTATCAATAATGCTGCTATAGGTTGTACTTTCTTAACGATCAAAAAGACTACAAATACAGGCACTATAAATAAAATAGGTGTAATATTAAATGTATCTGCTATGGCCTGTAACGTCACTGATGTATCTACATCTCCTCCATGACCATATAATATCCCTAAAATAGAGAACAACACTAAAGTAACTATATAAGTAGGTACCGTAGTATAAAGCATATATCTGATATGGGTAAATAGGTCTGTACCAGCCATCACTGGAGCAAGATTAGTCGTATCTGATAATGGTGATAGCTTATCTCCAAAATACGCTCCTGATATTACCGCCCCTCCTATCATACCTATAGGCATACCTAGCGCATTCCCGATACCTACTAGTGCTATCCCTACTGTGGCTGAAGTAGTCCATGAACTACCCGTAGCAATAGATATAATAGAAGTAATAATCAGACAGGCTGGAAGGTAAATAGCAGGGTGTAAAATCTGAAGCCCGTAATAAATCATGCTAGGTATAATACCACTCAAAAGCCATGTCCCTGACAAAGCTCCTACTAACAATAAAATAAAGATAGCACTAGAGGTATCTCTTACATTATTAATTATCTGCGTAATCACCTTATCATAACTCACATGATTAAAGAGACCAACAACAGTAGCTATAGAACCACCTATTAATAAAATAAACTGATTAGTACCAGACAAGGCGTCATCCCGGAACACAAACACATTAATAGCTAATAATCCTACTAAAATAACAACAGGAATTAGCGATTGAAATAATGTGATAGGTTTCTCTACTTTGTCGTGTTTACTACTCATTTACTTAAAACTTAAATTTATTCTGTTGCGAAAGTAACGATTTTACAGTTATATCTTATCTAAAATAAAACATATTACATTATATCCCTAAAAAATATCCAATTTACTTTACTGATTCATAGTTTATTATAAAAACCAACTCCAATAAAATTAATTAAAGGTTTAAAAAAATTGTTAAAAACAAAACTAATTCCTATATTTACTACATACATATAAAGCAATTTATATGCACTCTTTATGTACTATCTCTAAAAAAGAGATACATTTAGATATAAAATATTGTTGTTTTGATGTTTTTAGAGGACATCATATTAAGCTACTTATCTACAATAAGTAGCTTTTTTATGTACCTATGATAGTGCTACCTTCCAGTAGACCGTGTGTACTCATACTTCATATTCAATATCTTATTTGTTTTTTTTAACTATCCACTGTATTAATTTCACAAGGATTATTTGTCTAAGACTGAATCCCAAACTAACTTTGCTGTTATATCAAAACTCAACAATATGATAGTAAGACACAAAAAGCATATTATACAAATGCTTTTTATATGGAAAGGGTCTGTCCTTAAAAAAATATTTCCAACACTACTGGCTATCTTTGTATTCTCTTGGATTGTCTATTTTGCTCATTACCTATTCCCTGATGTAATTATACCTCTTAATGTAGGAGCATTTGCTTTAGTAGGTATTTCCTTAGCTATATTCTTAGGATTTTGTAATAGTGCAGCTTATGACCGCTTCTGGGAAGGGAGAAAACAGTGGGGAAGCTTAGTTATACATTCTAGATCACTTGCCTTTCAAATTCAAAACTACATAGATGAAAGCCCTTCGTTCTCTAAAAAAGAGAAACAAGAGGGAATCAAGCTTATTATAGCTTTCTGTTATCTCTTAAATAAACAATTGAGAGAAAAAACAGATTATGAAGTGATACGTCAGTACCTGAAAGAAGAGGTGTATCAAGAAATGCTGACTAAAAAATTTAAACCCGCTTTTATCTTAAACGAATTAACGAAATGGATTGCTGCACAGCAACGAGCAGGTAGATTAGATACGATAACTCAAGCTAGAATAGACAAGAATATCGATGAGCTATCTATAGTATTAGGAGCCTGTGAACGCATCGTTCATACAAAGATCCCGTTTGTATATTTTGTTATTCTACACAGGACGGTCTATGTGTACTGCTTTATACTTCCATTCGGATTAATTGACCTTATTATCTGGACGATGCCTTTCTTTGTGACCTTCGTAGCCTATACCTTTATTGCTCTGGATGCTGTAGTAGCTGAAATAGCGGAACCATTCGGAGAAGAAGAAAATGACTTAGCATTAGATCAGATGTGTGCTAATATAGCATATTCATTAAGTGAAATATCAGAAATGCCTCTACCAGAACTGATGACACCTGATAAGAACTATATCGTTACATAATATGTAAAGCATCCCTAACTTATATTTATAAAAAAAGCACTTCTCTCGAAGTGCTTTTTAGTTATAATTAAGCGTTAATTAAATTTAAAGATTCTTGAAGTTCTGGTTTTTCTAGAACATAACCGTTTACCCATTTCGTTAATCTATCTACATCATAAGGTAATAATTGATTAATAGCTTTATGAAGTTCTTTGTAAAATAACTTTGGATCAAAACTTACATTCTCAAGTATAGTTTTTGCGAAATCAAACATTAAACGTGTTTTCATATCTTTTACTTTTATCTTACTACATAGTAAACATAGTCATTTTAAAAACTATTTCTCGTTTTTTGCTCAGACTTTAATACAATTTTAGCAATTAATAATTGATTCTCATAATTTGAATAATTAGACTGAATTTTATTAAATAATTATTTCAATAATTCCTTTTTATTCAATGCTAGTCGACTATAAAAAAGCACCTTCTATAAAGGTGCTTTTTTATTATACATTTAATAACTCTAAAGATTGATGTAATTCGGGTTTTTCTTGGACATAGCCACTAACCCATTGTTTTAACTGATCTAAATCGTATGGCAATAAGTTCTGAATTGCTTTTTGTAATTCCTTATAAAATAACTTTGGATCAAAACTTACATTCTCTAATATCGTTTTGGCAAAGTCAAACATTGTTCTTCTTTTCATATTTGTAATACTATTGTAACACAAGAGCTAAAATAGCAATTAGCACAGTAAAACACAAAAATAAATGATATTTTATTACTTTTTTAAGCATTTATACATTAAATAAACTTTTATATCTTAATATATAAAAGTTTATCAACAAACGTACATAAGTATTATATAAAAACACTATCCTCCTTCATTAGTTCACAAAATGTGTATTTATAAATTCATAGGATTGCAAAAAAAAAGAACTTTATTGCTTAATTACTTAAGAATAAAGTTCCTTTAGATATTGAGATAAATTCTTTTCGACCGATTTATCCTGCTTTATACCATTCTGATAGGTAGCCCTATCTTATCTTTACTAAACTAATACTGCTTTAAGAAATATTTTAATAGATCTGTTGTAGTCACTATTCCTTTTAAATGACCTAAATGGTCGACTATCGGAATAGAGTGATAACTCTGCTTTGACAATATTTCTGTTACTTCTTTTACTGTTGCTGTAGGGAGAGCACTTACCACTACTTTAGCCATCAGTTGTTCTATAGAATACATATCATAGACTACTGAAGGTATATCTTCTGACTCATCCTCTACAACATCTACATAACTAATTTTAATCAAATCAGAGTAGCTAAGTACCCCTACTAATACATCTCCATTAACAATAGGGATATGTCTTATTTTATGTTTTTTAAACAATCGCTCTGCATCATATAAACTATCGGATAAAGTAAGAGTGATTAACTCTTTAGTCATAATCTCTTCAACTGGAACCTTTTGTTTCATAACAATTAGATTTTAGTTAGACAATACACTAATAAAAAAGTCACCTTTTTATTACTTTAAATTTACGATACTTATAGGAATATAACAAATTAACAGCCAATGGATTAATTCTATTTTTCAAGTAATTAACTGATCTATTTATTCTCAACAAAGGAATATCTTCATTTTCATCATCTTATAATTTAACTTCAACTATATTTACTATCAAAAAAAAGCACTTCTATAGTTTTATAAAAGTGCTTTTTAAACAACCCTAAATTTCCTTTCCATTTATATCAATAAGTACTGCTACTCCATTCTTTATCGCAGTAGCCTTACCATCTTTAAACTCTCCTATATGACTATAAGTATTCGGTTCTAAAACGATTACACCTTTATCATTCATAAATCCTACATAGTTATTCAGCATTATACGTGCTGTATTATCTTTTGTGAAGCGCTCTACCTTATCATATTTCGCTACTGATACTACCTTCTGTACCTTATCTACGATCCCCCACTTACCTCTCTCTAAATATGAGGCATACCCTTTAAACAAATTATCTACATCTGTATATTGCCCTGGTTTAAATAACTCAATACCATTCTCATAATTAACAATAGTCAATAATCCATTCGTTCTCACTTTTGCCAGCCTATCTTTAGTCAAAGCATAATCTGGAATTTCATATTTAGCATGCACTGTTGTTAGCCCTACATGATTTACAAATCCGTATAGACCTCCTTTTACTAAATAGGCGTACCCTTCATTATTAAATTCACTGATGCGATCGTACATTGGATTTATAACAATGATACCTTGTTTGTTAATCAGCCCCCATACCCCATTCTGTTTCATCCTAGCTACTAAAGCATTCGTGAAGTCTAGTTCATTCTCATAAACAGGAGCGGTAATATGTACCAAATTAACAGATGCAAAACCATGTAAATCATTCATTCCTTTCAACAGAATGACTTTGTTTACATAGTCAAACTTTATCTCTTTATAGTTATCTTCTAAGGTCTTTCCGTTCTGATTAAATACATTATACACAGTCCCTGAAGAGGTGTGAATAGTAAGCTTTCTATTATTCTCTTTATCTGGCGTAGATATCTCATCATACTCTACAGCCAAAACTTCTTTCCACTGTCTATTAATAAGTCCACTCTTATTACCAAAAGACACTACTGCATGATTATCCTCTGCGAACTCTTCTATATCAGTATATTTAGTTGGTTCTACTAACATATTCATTCTAGAGTCAAACACCCCTAAATACGGAGCTTTAAGTACTTTAAATATACCTGCTTCATTAAATGGATATATCTCTGTATAATAAGTATCTAATCGCTCTTCAAAGCTTTTATCTATTAAGTTCTTAGAAATCTCATTTTTTTGTACTAAAGCATAACCAAATGAGTTAAAATTATCTATTCGTTCATAAGTAGGTTCTAATCGCTTATACGTTTTTAAATGAAATAACCCAACAGCTCTTTCTATACCAGGTATATCATTATAAATCCTCACTGTCCCTTGATCTTCTGTCACATTAATATCTTTATAATCTACAGGCAATACAACTTCCCAATTCTTATTTGCTAACCCTAACTTACTGTCTAGTGTCAGGATGGTCATTTCATAAGGCAGTAAAGTTCCAATGTTATCATACATCACAGGTAACACCACTTTCCACTGCTTATTAATCACTCCCCATTTTTTATCTTTATTAACTCGAGCATATCCCTCTGCGTTAAATACAGTTATATTATCATATTCTGGAGCTAATAGTACCTTAAACTCTCTATTAATCACTCCCCATTTATCCCCTACTTTAATACGTGCAAAACCTTGTTCATCGAACTCTGTAATTTCATCATATATAGGTTCTAAAATAACCTTGTGATTTTTATCAATGAATCCCCACTTCTCACCTACATGCAATCTAGCATATCCTGATTTATCAAACTCAAATATCTTAAAATCCGCATCAAAACGAGGCGCTATAATTTCTTTCCAATCTTTATTTAACAGCCCCCATTTTTCTTTTAAAACTACTTTATAAGTTACTTCTACCTCATCATTAGACTCTTTAATCTCGTCGTACTTAGGCTCTAGAATTTTCCCTTCCGTGTTAATCATTCCTACCTTTAAGGAATCGATTAACATCGCTATACCTCTAGTATCGAAATTAGCAATACTGTCATACTTAGCATTCGCCAATACTTTCCAGCTCTTATTAATCAATCCTCTCTTTGTATTCTGCTCTACGATGATGTGATCAGCATTTACTCCTTCTGTTCCGAAATCGCGGATCTTAGTATAAGAAGGTTTGATTACTAAGTTCCAATCTTTATCTATGATACCATACTTCTGTTCTATCATCACCTTTACATACTGCTTATCATAGTAGCCTGTTATCTCATCATATAAAGGTTCTATTTTCTCTTCTCCCTTAGTATTAATTACTCCACTTTTTTCTAATCTCACCACAGTAGCATACCCTTGAATACTAAAATCTTTAATGTCATTATAAGCAGGAGCTATCACAGGCTTACCCAGCATGTCTATCAGTCCCCATAACTTACTCTTCTTTACTCTTGCTATTTTATGTTGGTCAAAATCTTTTACAGCTTCATACTGAGGTACCACTACTACAACATTTGCCTGTGGATCTCTGAATCCCCACAAACCACGCTCTTCAAAAGGAATTAGTATTTTAGGTTGATAATCGGGCTTTTCTTCTTTAGGTTTATCACTCTTTTTATTGTCATCATTACTACAAGAAAATGACAAGAAGCCCATTAATATAAGTAAGGTAATTTTTTTCATAAACGTATAACGATTATTTGAATAGTTAACATATAGAATCAAACAAATCCATCAATCCAAATATATAAAAAATTAACATTACTTATAATTTACACCCAAAAAACAATAATATACATACTAAAAACACTAAATAACAAAATATACACAAACAAAAAAAGATGATATATTTTATAATTACATCACCTTTTATGTTTGATTATTGTATTTATTTTAAGAAATACACACAACTACCTTACCAACCGTATTACCGTTTTCTATATATAAATGTGCTTTATCCATGTCTTTAAAGTCAAAAACACGACTAATATGAGCTTTAACAACACCCTTTTCTAAGAGTTCAGCGATCATTTTCATATCTCTTCCACTCGAATACACACTCATAAAACAACTTCCATGTAACTGTTTTTCATTAAACACTGCTTCATCATCTTTAGTATATCCTGATGGCAAAACGACCAGAGTACCAAACTTCTTAAGCACCTTCACCGACTTCTGGAAGTTATCACCCCCTATAGCTTCTAAGACGAAATCTATCTCTGATACCACTTCTTCAAAATTCTCACTTCTGTAATCAATATGCTCATCTGCTCCTAACTCCATTACAAACTCCTTATTCTTAGCTGAAGAAGTTCCTATCACATACGCTCCTAAATGCTTAGCTATCTGCACAGCATAATGTCCTACTCCACCAGATGCAGCGTGTACTAACACCTTGTCCTTAGGTCTTAGCTTGCCATAACTCGTAAAAGCCTGCCAAGCTGTTAAGGCTGCTAAAGTAGATGCAGCTGCTTGCTCGTGTGTAATATTGTTTGGTTTCAAAGCTATCTGATTAGCTGATACAGCAATATACTCTGCATAAGCCATGCCATGCCCTGGAAAGTTTACCATACCAAAAACAGCATCCCCTACTCTAAATTCTTGTACGTCTTCTCCAATCGACTCTATTACTCCAGAAAAATCCCATCCTAAAATAATAGGACTAAACTGTCCCACTACCTTAGACATTCCTACTGTACCAGCTCTAGTTAGTGCATCCACTGGATTAATGCTAAGTGCTTTCACTCTTACCAGTACCTCCTCGTTATTTATAAGAGGCATCTCTACCTCTGTCATTTGAAGATTCTCTACTCCTCCAAATTCGCTCAATACAATTGCTTTCATATATTTACTACTTTTACACAAAAATAAACTGATAAAAAACCACTATACAGGTATATTTTAATCAAATAATAGTATATACATGGCAAGAGAAAATATATATCAACCCTTTGAAGTCTTTTATGAAAAGGTAGATTGTTGTCCTTTACAGAATAGGCTTTTCAATTTCTTTGAATTTGTCTTTGTCATTTCTGGTGAAGGAATACATACAGTAAATGACAATAAAAACAAAATAGCAGCTGGTGATCTATACTTAATAACCCCAGAAGACAGACACTCATTTGACCTAACTGCTCAATCAGAGTTTGTCGTTATTCGCGTGAATGATGAATATATCAAGCAATACAATGCTGCTAATATTAATCATTTAGAATGCGTGCTGTACTATGCTACGCATCTACCTACTTCTATCATAACAGATGAAGAAGACAAACATATCATTCACAAAATAGTCGAATGTCTTATACTCAGTATTCAAAATACTAAAACGTGTAACTATGATTTGCAACGTCAGTATATCAATGCGATTATGATTATCGCTACGCGTAATCTAATGAACTATACTCCCGAAGACTTAAACACTAAGGAGCAAAAGGTATTAGACATCATAAGCTATATACAACAAAACATCTATGATCTCAAACGACTAACTGCACAGGTAATCGGACAGAAGTTTGGTTTAGCTCCCTCTTATATAGGAAACTATTTTGTCAATCAGTGCGGAGAAACATTGCAACATTATATTACCACTTATCGCCTAAAACTTATCAAACAACGTCTATTATTTAGCGATCTTAGAATAGGTGAAATAGCTTCTGAATTTACGTTTACAGATGAGAGTCATGCTAACAAATTCTTTAAGAAACAAGAAGGAATAAGTATGTCAGCATTTCGCAAGTTACATCAAAAAAGATAATCTTTTTTATATCAGAAATAGTTGTAATTTCATTCTTAATAGGATTACCCCTTTTCTATCTCTTAAAAAGAGGTTATACTATTATCCATCAAACCATTACACCGTTTCTTTTTAAATAAAGACATTATGAAAAACAAAATCAACTGGCCAAGAGTAGGTATTATAACAAGTACAATTATATTCTTTATTGTAGCTATAACTTTTGAAATATTCGAACTAGCTTCTCTCCCTGGTCAATTCTTTGGGACATTATTAGGGGTTGTGATCACTGCTATTATTACTGTTCTACTATTACAAGGTCAAACTAAAAGTGAAGAATCAAGAGAACGTCATTTATTAGTATTTGAAAAGAAACAAGAAGTTTTCTTTCAATTCCTAACACAGCTAAACACGATCTTACAACGAGAGTCGCTTAGTCCTCACTTGGCTACAGGTAAGAAGATAGAGAAAGAAGTGAACAACCTTCACGATCTTATATTTGAATTCGGTTTTCTTCAAATGCATACCTCAGCAGAGACATTCGATAAAATCTTAGTTCACGTAGGCAATTTGATGATAGAAAGCAGTCAAATAAAAGTTGCTGAGAATCAATCTATAGAGAAAGTAGAACAATACTATTTAACTCTTACCTCGGATTTCTTTTCGATTGTATCGTTATTAAAACAGGAGCTCTACAATGAATTCTCTCCTAATATTGATAAAGAAAAATTAGATAGAATTATTCGTCTATCTTTCTAATAGCAAAAGCCACATCTCACGATGTGGCTCTCTCAATTAAAAAGTAGTAAAAATCAATAAGGATTACTCTCCTAATAAAACCCAGCCTGTTGGTATTTCACAGTTTTATAAATAGTTCCCAAATTAGCACGATGATTAACTATCTAAAAGTAAAATACCGATTAACAGACTGAGCCAAGTAATTAATCATCTACTATCGAGATTTATATCTCCATAATATTACTTTCATTACTTTATATATAAATGGAAAAAATTATTCTCTCCAACCTCCGCCTAATGCTTTATAAAGCTTAATAATAGCCTGCCATTCTAATAGCTGATCATTACTATGTGCTAATTGTGCATAAAGGTGTGCTTGTTCTGACGTTAATACATCTGTATAGTTCGTTGATGAATGATACACTAATAGCTTCTTTGTATAATCAACTGCTAGTGCTAATTTATTTACTTGCAGTTGTCTCATAGCTAGCTGTTCTCCTGCCATCTCATAAGCATATAAAGCATCTGACACTTCCTGCCCTGCAACTAACATAGCTTTCTGAAAGTTGTACGCCTTTTCTTGATAAGTAGCTTTAGCTACTTCTAATCTCGTTTTATTTTGTCTCTTGTTAAAGATAGGTTGTAATAAACCTCCTGCTATATTAGCGAACAGCCCCGTAGAAGAAAACCAATCTTTAAACTCATAACTTGAGAACCCTGCCCCTCCTGTTATTGTCAATGCTGGATAAAAAGCTCTTTTGGCAGCGCTTACATCTTCAAAATAAGCTGCTAACTCATACTCTGCAGCCATCACATCTGGTCTATTTTGTAGCAAGTGAGCCGGAATACCAATACTTGGTTTTATTGGTAATTCTTGTACCGAAAGATCAGTTCTATCTATTTCGCCAACAGGCTTTCCTAACAAGATATTCAAAGCATTCTCTACTTCTCTAATTTGGCGCTTCACTCCTGGTAGTGTAGCCTCAGCGTCATAGTAGTTAGCCTCACTCTGTACCACAGCAGCACCCGTTACTACACTTGACTCCTTCAACTTTTGCATTGTTTCAACGTCGTCTTTTCGATTTACTATCGTCTTTTCGATAATAGCTTGTTGTTGATCTAACGCCAATAATTGGTAATAATAATCTGCTATCTGAGCTACTATCTGAGTC
This sequence comes from Myroides odoratimimus, assembly GCF_038039805.1. Lineage (GTDB taxonomy): Bacteria > Bacteroidota > Bacteroidia > Flavobacteriales > Flavobacteriaceae > Flavobacterium > Flavobacterium odoratimimum_B. Next base: position 32,551 of record NZ_JBBPHK010000024.1, on the reverse strand, counting down.
TGCACAGCTTTTTGTCCTGCATCAGACTGAAGCATTCTATAATAAGCTGCACGTTTACTACTCGCTAATCTACCCCATACATCAATCTCCCAAGAAGTACTAGCAAATACATCGTACTGCGTAGCATTCTTTACAAAACCAAAACCTTGAGGATAAGACAGTCTTGATCTTTTCACTCCTCCACCTATACTTAAGTCAGGTAAGAACGCAGCTTTAGATTGTTTTAACAACGCCTCTGAAGCATGTAGCCTTTCTATCCCCATCTTCAGGTCTAGGTTATTTTTTATTCCTTCTGTTATTAGCTCTTGTAACTTTGCATCTTTAAACAAAGTCTGCCAAGGCATCATACCTATATTCAACGTATCCGTTTCTTGTACAACTCTATACAAGTCCTGGTCTATCGCTTCTTGTTTGTGGTACGTCTTCGCAGATTGACATGAAGCCAATAACCCAATAGCCGCTACCCCTATATATATTTTATATGTCCATTTCATGATTCTTCTGATTTATCGCATTGACTTAAGTCATTGTGTAACGTATAAGCACATCCTTAGATACACTTATACGTTTATCACTTTATAATTACACTTACTCTTCTTCTTCTAATACAGGTGCTCCACTTATTTTCTCTTGTAACGCCTGGAATACAACAAATAATGAAGGAATAACCAACACTCCTATCAGTGTACCAATCAACATTCCTCCTACCGCAGCTGTACCAATTGACTTATTACTAAGTGCTCCTGCTCCTGTAGCCATCATCAATGGTAATAATCCAAAAATAAAAGCAAATGAAGTCATCAGAATAGGTCTTAGACGAATACGTGCTCCTTCTATAGCTGCATCTGCAATAGACTGACCTGACTGTCGTCTCTGTAGTGCAAACTCTACAATCAGAATAGCATTCTTCGCTAATAAACCAATCAACATAATCAAACTAATCTGTAAGAATATATTGTTTTCAATTCCAAATAGCTTGGCGAAGATAAAAGCTCCTGCAAGTCCTATCGGCAAAGAGAACAATACAGCCAATGGAAGTATATAACTCTTAAATTGGGCACTTAATAAGAAGTAAACGAATAAGATAGACAGTACGAAAATAATAACGGTCTGGTTACCACTACCACTCTCTTCTCTAGACAATCCTGAATATTCAAAACCATATCCTTGTGGCAAAGTCTGTGCTGCTACTTCTTCTATCGCACGTATAGCATCTCCAGAACTAAATCCAGGATTAGGGCTACCGTTGACAAAAGCTGAATTAAATAAGTTGAAGCGTGTCAAGAACTCTGGACTATATACTTTCTTCAGATCAATAAATGCCGTGATAGGAGACATTACTCCTTGCTCATTCTTCACATATAGTTTATCGATAGCCTCTTTATTCTCACGGAAATTAGGATCTGCTTGTATCATTACTTTATACTGCTTACCGAAGCGGTTAAAGTTCGTTGCATAGATACCTCCTAGATACCCCTGTAGTGTAGTCAGAATCTCTGTCACCCCTACTCCTGCTTCTTTTGCTTTTGCAACATTAACAGATACTTCATACTGAGGGAAGTTAGTATTAAAAGACGAAGTTGCATACATAATCTCTGGGCGTTGATTTAACGCTCCTAAGAATCCTCCTATTATTTCTTCAAACTTCTTATAATCTCCACCTGTCTTATCTTGTAACTGTACTTCGAATCCAGAACTGTTACCAAACCCTTGTAACGTAGGTGCTGCAAAGAATACAATATTAGCATCTTTAATATGAGCCGTTTTAGCAAATAACTGCCCTACTACACTGTGAATGTTTTGCTCTGGGTTAGGACGATCTTTCCAGTGTTTTAGCTTAATAAACTCTACAGCATACGAGCTACCATTTCCACTGAAGAAGTCCATACCTGCAAGTCGTGAAGTGAACTTCACCTCAGGTATACTCATCGCTATACTATCTATCTCATTAGAAATACGTTCAGTCTCTTCAAGAGAAGTAGATGGTGCTAATATAATATTACCATAGATAGAAGCACTATCCTCATTAGGTACGAATCCTGTTGGTGTCGTTTTCGTTAAGAATACAAACAAGGCACCGAATACAACGATACTTCCTAACGATAACCATTTATTCTTATTCAAGAAGCCTAATACACCTACATAACGATTAGTCATTCGATCAAATGAACTATTAAAAGCTGATTTAAATCTATTGACAAAACCTCTTTTCTCTTGATGAATACCTGACTCAGGTTTCAACATAATAGCACATAACGCTGGACTCAGTGTCAAGGCATTAATAGCCGAAATCAAAATAGCAACAGCTAATGTGATACCAAACTCTTTATAAAACACCCCTACAGACCCTTCAATAAAAGTAACAGGTACGAATACTGCTGACATCACTAATGTAATCGAGATAATCGCTGTGGTCAATTCACTCATCGCACTCACTGTTGCCTTCTTAGCTGTTTCTGCTCCTTCATATAGTTTGGCATGTACTGCCTCTACTACGATGATAGCATCATCCACTACAATACCTATGGACAGTACTAAGGCGAAAAGAGTCAATAAGTTAATAGAGAAACCAAACAAGTTCAAGAAAAAGAACGTACCTACGATAGCTACTGGTACCGCTATAGCTGGTATCAAAGTAGAACGCCAATCCTGTAAGAACACTAATACTACTATGAACACTAATACAAATGCTTCTATTAAAGTCGCTATCAATTTATCAATAGAGGCTAATAAGAAATCATTAGAATTTGCATATACTTCAAATTTAGCACCCGCAGGCAAGTCTTTTTCTGCTTCTTTTAATAACTCTTCACATTGCTTAATAATCTCATGGGCATTAGATCCTGCCACCTGGTTTACAGCTATATAAGTACCGTGCTGCTTATAAGCAGTCATGGTCATCGCATACGAGTAGGCTCCTAAGTCTATCTCTGCCACATCGCTCAGGCGCAATATTTTACCTGTTCCATTAGAACGGATAATAATATCTCCAAATTCCTCAGGTGTCTCTAATCTCCCTGTATATTTTAGAGCATATTGAAAACTCTGTCTACTGTTCTCTCCTACCTTACCGGGTGCAGCCTCTACGTTCTGCTCCTGTAAAGCTTGTACTATATCACTTGGCGTAAGTCCATAAGAAGCCATTGCGTTTGGCTTTAACCAGATACGCATACTGTACTCACGTCCTCCATAGATAGAGGCATCCCCTACTCCATTGATACGTTTTATTTTAGGTAAAATATTGATACGAGCGTAGTTCTCTAAGAATGCTTGATCATATCTACTATCAGAGCTATACATTAAGAAACTGAATATTTCACTACTCAATCTCTTAGTCGTAGTCACCCCTTGTTTTATTACTTCTTCTGGCAGTTGGCTCATGGCTTGGCTCACACGGTTCTGCACGTTCACAGCTGCCATATCAGCATCCGCTCCTTGTGTAAAAGTAATGGTAATAACAGCCGAACCATCATTACTCGCCTTTGAGTTCATATATGCCATATTCTCTACTCCATTAATCTGTTCTTCTAATGGAATAATCACACTCTTCATTACCGCCTCAGCATTTGCCCCTTGGTAGTTAGCTGTCACCTGTACTGTAGGTGGTGCTATCTCAGGATACTGGGTGATAGGTAATGAGAATAGTCCTAATAACCCTAGTATTACTATAATGATAGATATCACGGTAGATAACACTGGGTTTTCTATAAATCTTCTTAACATAATGCTATCCTCTATTACATTTTAATCTTCATTCCTTCACGTAGTCCTCCAATATCTGCACTTACGATTTTGTCTCCAGGTTTTAACCCACTTGTCACTACAAAGTATTGACTTGAAGGCACCTTTTCCATAACCGAAATTTCTGTGCTGGTTACTACCCCTTCTGCATTAGCAACATAAATAAAGCGTTTCCCTTGTACTTCAAAAGTCGCCTTCTGAGGAACCAAGATAGCCGCGTCTACACTCTCATGTACACGAATAGTAGCACTATTTCCACTTCTCAATATCCCTTGCGGATTAGCAAAAACAGCTCTGAAGTTCACACTCCCAGTACGAGGGTCTACTTGTCCACTTACAGTATTTATTTTTCCTTTCTGATTGTACTCGCTTCCATTCGCTAATAAAAGGGATACTTCAGGCATACTAGCTAATCTCTGTTCTAGAGTTTGTTCTCCTCCTTTTTGAATAAAATCAATAAACTCTTTTTCATTCATAGAGAAGTAAGCATTGATACTTCCTATCTCAGATACTGTAGTTAGAGGTTCTGGAGAAGCACTACTTACCAATGCTCCCACTTTATAAGGAATCAATCCTATCACTCCATCAAAAGGAGCTACCACTTGTGTATATCCTACATTAGCCTGTGCACTATTTAAGTTCGCTTTAGCTTGTGCTAATTGTGCTTCTTTACTTCTTAATGCATACTCTGCAGACTCTAACTCATAGTTACTGATAATACCCTCACTCACTAACGGTTTAGCTTTTGCCACCTGCATACGAGCGTTGTTTAGCTCTGCCTCTGCATTTTTTATTGAAGCCACCGCCGCCACACTTTCTTCGTGATATTGTGGAGCGTAGATTTTGAATAAGGGCTGTCCTTTTTTGACCGTTTGCCCTTCATCCACATAGATTGCTTCAACGAAACCATCAATCTTTGGACGCAATTCCACATCTTTTATCCCTTGTAACACCACTGGATAATCTGTAAATAAATTGGTTTTCTCCGTTTTTATTGAAAGTACTGGGTACTGCTCGACTTGACCGTCTCCTCCCCATTCTCCTTCTTGCTTTTTATCTTGACATGCCCATAATAAAGCAATTGTAGTAAGACCTAAAAAAGTAGATGTTTTTTTCATCTTTAACTATTTATTATTGATTGAACTATTGCGTTAATTAGTAGTTTTACTTCTATCCTAACACATGACAAATGTATTATCTAAACAAAGTGAGGTAAAGGGGTAAAAAGTAGATTTTTTAGTCAAAAGGTAAGATTATAGAAATCAAGAAGTATCTTCCTTAAGTACAAAACACATTATTCCTCTTTCCTACTACACTATGCACTAGCATATAAAAGAATATAACACACAGCCATTAGGCTACTATTAACATGAGGCAAAATTCTATCAATGAGCACTAGCACACAAGCACTATAACACGGTATAGATGTTCAAAATGTCGGATTATAAACATTTAACTATAATCGTTCTAAATAAGTTAATTTTAGCCAATAAGTAAGTTTTAGCCACTTACACCTCTTCTTTACCTTCCGTAAAAAACGAAAAGCACTTTTTTAAAATTGTATACTTATTACTACCTATTTATAGCAATAGAACACTTTTGTAACCTCTATTTTTTCTAAAAAGAAACCTATTAAGCTAATTCTATCTATAAATAGTAAAAAAGAGATTGACTTTTTTTAAATAGCAAAAACAACCAACAACATAATAATCAACACATTGCATTCTACATCATTTTTTATCTAATGAAGTCCTATACACTCTTCCCCCTTATATAGTCTAGTATTCATACTTATTGCTTCGACAATACATGGAGAATACCACGAGAATGGTGGAGATAAGATAGTCTTTGTCGAGGGATGCTTCTTTTATTCTCCACCTATTTATCAACAATTGAAAATGAAAGAAAGGTATAGTATTAGATTGTGAATCACTTAATGATCATTCACAATATTCAATAAATAGGTTAACAAAATGGAGAACTAGAGAAAAGAAGGCAATGGGCTTCGATTAATTGGCAATGCATTCTTATTTCTTATAACAAGAATGTGATACGCTATAAAAGAGCAATACTATTATCGATAAAAAGAACTTGTGTTCTTATAAGTAAATTACCTTTATAGACTATCCCGATAAGCACTAGGACTGACACCGCTATACTTCTTAAAGTATTTGCCGAAAGTGCTCTGATCACTAAAGTGGAGTATCTCTGCGATACTGCCTATAGAAAGGTTCTGATCCTGCAATAAGATTTTAGCTTCTAAGACTACTTGGTTTTGAATCCACTCACTAGCAGTTAATCCCGTTTCTGCTGAAATTACTTGACTTAGATACTTAGGATGGACGTGAAGATAATCAGCATAGTACTGTACACTTCTATGCTCTTTACAGTGCTTACCTACCGCTTCTCTAAACTTGAGAGCTAGTTTATGTAAACTTTTGGTCACATTGCCGTATTTCTCATACAGATAAGCTACTTCGTTAATCATACTGTAGATCACTCCTCTGATGACCTCTGTATGAAATGCGTTTTTCGAATTATGATAGAGGTCTATGACCTTAAACATAGTCTTAAAACTCTCAAATTCTTTAGGATCTAACTGGGTGACACACCCCCCTAGACTAGATAAATCTGAAAAAGAAGCGAGTACATTATTCTCTACTAACTTATCTTGTAAAAAATCTTCTGAGAATAAGATGGTCATCATCTCATAGGTACGACGAGTCTTATCCCATCTCTTAATAGATGTAGTATCTGCAAAAATAATAGCAGGCGCCTGGATAGTATATTCTGTAAGATCGATATAGAAAGTAATCTCTCCTTCTTCTAGAAGCCCTATTCCATAGTAATTAGATCGGTAAGGCTCTGCTGGATAATACGCTAGATTAATAAATGGCATATAGATATAATGCTCCTGAGTTTCTAATTCTTTGAAACTACTTTTTAAGCGATCTAAGGTTTCCCATTTTATGTCCTTCATTCTCTACACTAGCTTATTAGCAAAGATAAAAAAGTTGACCATAAAATACTTTTTTTATTTTTCTGCCATCATCATTAATCTCACTTAAATTATTCATATAAAACCTAGAACTCTATAGGTTCAAAAACTGTTAAAAAAAAAATTATTCCTATATTTGCTTTATAATTTTAACACAGTAGAATTCTTAAATTAAAAGATATGAAAACAATAGGCTGGATAGGACTTGGAAACATGGGAATACCTATGGTCAACAATCTTTTAAACAATAATTATAATGTACTGTTTTTCAATAGAAATCAAACTTCAAAAGCAATTATTGAAGAAAAAGGAGCTACGGGAATCAATGACCTAGATAATATTATTAGTCAGTCAGACGTTATCTTTCTAACCCTACCTAATGATGACATAGTAAAAGATACTTTTGATCGCATTCACACGACTATTAAAGATAAAATTTTCATTAATAGCAGTACGATTTCTCCTTCTTTAGCAGAAAAATTAGCCATGAGCATAAAAGATAAAGGAGGATACTATCTAGATGCTCCTGTATCAGGAAGTGTAAAGCCTGCTGTAGATGGTACACTACTATTCTTAGTAGGTGGAGATAAATCAGTCTACGAACGTGCTATACCATACTTCGAGGTTATGGGAAAAAGTCATTACTACTTAGGAGAATCAGGTAGTGGTAGTAAAGCTAAATTAGCCATTAACTACTATATGTCTGTAGTAGTACAAGGGTTAGCTGAGACTGTGCTATTCGCTGAGCAGAATGGAATAAATAGAGAGATGATGACAGCTATCGTAAATGATAGTGCATGTGGCTCTGGTATGAGTAAGATAAAGACCTCTGCCATACTAAGCGATGATTATCCTGCTGCATTTCCACTAAAATTTATGCTAAAGGACATTCGCTTAGCACAAGAGGCAGGATGGGATACTGCACTGACACAGGCTGCAGAACAAGCCTATGCAAAGGCTAGTGAACAAGGATTAGCAGAACAAGACTTAATGGCGGTAATCAAAGCTATTCAATAATTATATATTAACAAACCTCAATCTAATACAGATGACGCACTTACAAGAAGTAATCGAAAAAGCGTGGGACGACCGCTCACTTTTACAAGATCAGAACACTCAAAATACTATTCGTGAAGTTATAGAGCTGATTGACAGTGGTAAATTGCGTGTAGCTGAACCTAAGGGAACAGAATGGCAAATCAATGAATGGGTAAAAAAGGCAGTGGTACTATACTTCCCTATCCAAAAGATGGAAACTTTAGAAGCTGGTATCTTTGAATATCACGACAAAATGCCTCTGAAAAAGAATTATGCTGAGAAAGGAATCAGAGTAGTGCCTAATGCTGTGGCTCGTCATGGAGCATATATCTCTTCAGGTGTGATATTAATGCCTTCTTATGTGAATATAGGTGCTTATGTAGATGAAGGAACGATGGTAGATACATGGGCTACTGTTGGGTCTTGTGCACAAATTGGAAAGAACGTACACTTGTCTGGAGGTGTAGGTATCGGAGGAGTACTAGAACCCCTACAGGCAGCTCCTGTTATTATAGAGGACAATGCATTTATCGGATCGCGTTGTATCGTAGTAGAAGGTGTTCGCGTAGGGAAAGAGGCTGTATTAGGTGCTAATGTGGTACTGACAGCGTCTACTAAAATTATAGATGTAACAGGAGATACTCCTAAAGAAATAAAAGGATATGTACCAGAGCGCTCTGTAGTGATACCGGGTTCGTATACAAAGAAATTCCCTGCTGGTGAGTTCCAAGTACCTTGTGCATTAATCATCGGACAGAGAAAACCATCTACAGATCTTAAAACATCTCTAAATGATGCTTTAAGAGAATACAATGTAGCAGTGTAAAAATAAGTATATCATTATTAACGTAAAACAGAGTACTTTTGTGCTCTGTTTTTATTTATTAAAAAAAGTTTTTATTATTGATTATGAGTAAATTATTTTCTCAAAATTGTATCCTATTCTTTAAAAGATTTCTTTTAATCTTCTTCTTCTATCAAGTATGTAGAGTAGGTTTTTATTTTTACAATTCACACTTATTAGACCCATGGGATTTAAAAATATTTCTTGGAGGTGTACGATTTGACTTAGCTGCACTAGGGTTTATTAATATCGTATTCGCCTTACTACATCTATTCCCTGGTAAATTTCAAAATAACAAAGGATATCAGCAGTTCTTATTTTACAGTTTCTACTTAGTGAATATATTCATACTATGTCTAAACTTCGTAGATTACGAATACTTTAGATTTATCAGTAGACGTAGTTCTTATGCATTTATCACAGCTTCCGGTATGGAACAAGAATTACCAGGATTATTAAAAAACTTCATCGTAGACTACTGGTGGATACCTGTCTATATGTTCTTATCTTTCTTAATATTCTGGTTGATCTATAGAAAGATAAATTATAAAATAATAAACAGTAGATTTAATATTAAAGACACTGTGGTGATGGTATTAGTGATAGGGATCATGCTAGTATTAGGTCGTGGTGGATTACAACGCAAACCTATTCGTCTGGTAGATGCATCTCAATATGGAGGATTAAAAAATACAGCTCTAGTCTTAAACACTCCATTCTCAGTATTAAAAACAATGGGTAAAAACGAAAGCTTAGAAGAGGTCAACTTCTATACAGAGGCTGAACTAGACCAGGTATTTAATCCTGTACAAGAGTTTAAATACGACAGTATTAATAAAAAGAATGTTGTCTTGTTAATCGTTGAAAGCTTTGGTAGAGAAACGATGCATAGAGGATTGACTCCATTTATGGATTCGCTAGCGCAGAATAGTCATTTCTTTGAAAATGCATTCGCTAATGGTAAAGTATCTATTGATGCTGTACCATCGTCTATCTCTAGTATTCCTAGCTTAATGAATAGAACGTTTATTTCGTCTAGCTATGCATTAAACGATGTATATACACTACCTAAAATATTAAAAGAAAATGGATATCACACTGCGTTCTTCCACGGTGCGTTCAACGGTAGTCAAAACTTCGATCAATATGCTAATGTAGCAGGTTTTGATGAATATTATGGAAAGAACGAATACGAAGGTCCTGATGCATTTGACGGAACTTGGGGGGTATTTGATGAAGAGTTTTTACAGTTCTATATCAAACAATTAGACCGATTCAAGAAGCCTTTCTTTACAACTCTATTCACGATTTCGTCACATAACCCATATACTATCCCAGAGAAATATAAAGGTAAGTTCCCTAAAGGAGAAGCAGATATACACGAGTCTATCGCCTATGCTGATTATTCTCTTAAAAAGTTCTTCGAAACTGCGAAGACTAAAGAGTGGTATAACAATACTATTTTTATCATCACAGCAGACCATACCTGTGCAGAACCAATAGAAGATGAATGGAAGACGAATGTAGGTAAATTCCGTATTCCTATCTTGTTCTTTGCCCCTAATGATCCTAGTATAACAACTGAAAAAGTAGAGAAGAACTTCCAACAGATCGATATCCTACCAAGTTTAATGGATTATCTCCAGATTAATACTAAGATTATTACTTATGGTAAATCTTATAAATCTGATCAAGACTTTGTAGTAAACTACTTAGACAATATCTATAACTATGAAAAAGGAGATTATTACTTAGCTTTTGACGGGAAGAAAACCTTAGGTCTATACAACTGGAAGAAAGACCCTCTACTAAAGCAAAACCTGATGAATACAGAGACTGCAAAAAGAGAAGAGATGGAAAAATTCATCAAAGCATATATACAGTCCTTTAACTCTAGAGTTAAAAACAATCAATTGACTGTGAAATAATATTATAATAACCTTACCATTTAACAATTATCTTTAGAGAACAAATAGATCATGGCAATTAGTGGACTTGTAATAACATTTAACGAAGAAAAAAACATTGGAAAATGTTTAGATTCATTATTTCAATATTGTGAAGAAGTAATCATTATAGATTCAAATAGTACAGATAAAACAGTGGAAATAGCTAAAAATAAAGGAGCTAAAGTTTATTCTCAAGCATACCTAGGCGACGGTCCCCAGCGAACTTATGGATTACAATATTGTAAAAACGATTGGATTATGAACTTAGATGCTGATGAATTTTTGGATCAAGATGCATTAACTTTCATTTCGAAAAAATCTTATGAGAATAATACTTATGATGCTTATAAATTCAGAGTCAAAAACTTTTTAGGAAATAAGTTAATTAACTTCTCTGGGTGGTATCCTGATTCAAAGATTCGTTTTTTCAATAAAAAAACAGCCTATCCTTCAGATCATATGGCTCACCAACATATTATAGCAACAAATGAAAAGAATATCAACGTCCATATTTTACACTATGGATGGAGCTCTTATAAACAAGTTATAGATAAAAAAAATCAGTATTCTACTTGGGCTGCACAACAACTATTTGATGAAGGCAAAAAAGTTTCTTCATTTAAACCTGTTTTAAACGGTATTGTAGCCTTCATTAGATGTTATTTCTTTAAAAAAGGGATTTTTAATGGAATAGATGGCCTTGCATTTGCTCTAATTCAATCTTTCTTTTCATTTATGAAGTATACCAAATTAATTAACTTACATAAGCAATAAAGCAGGTTTTATTCTGTTACTATTACTAAATACATTCATCATTTAAATTATTACGATGATCAATAAATTGACTCTTTTAATCCCGACTAAAAATGAAGAAGACAAGATTAGACAGTGTATTTTATCTGCTAAAGACATTGTCAGTGAAATTATAGTTATAGATTCTTATAGTCAAGACGATACCGTAAGCATTGCTGAAAGCTTAGGGGCAAAAGTTATACAACGCAAATTTGACAACTTCTCGAATCAAAAGAATTATGCTATACCTCATGCTAAAAATGATTGGATATTATTATTAGATGCAGATGAGCAATTAACAGAAGACCTTCAACAAGAAATACATACCTTAATAAATAACGATAACATAAATAATCACGAAGCTTATTGGGTATATAGATCGAACTACTTTTTTAATCAACTTATACGTTATTCTGGATATCAGAAAGACAAAGTTATCCGTCTATTTAATAAGCACAAATGTTCATATAAAAACTATGTTCATGAGAACTTAGTCGTAAACGGTACTATAGGCTTTTTAAAAAACAAATTATATCATAATACATATAGAGGATTTGACATTCATATGCAGAAACTTAATCAATATGCAACTCTACAAGCAGAGGATTATAATAAGCGAACAGGCAAGTTAACACTATATCATTTTATTCTTAAACCATCCTTTAGGTTCTTAAAGCACTATTTTATTCAACAAGGATTTAGAGATGGAATACCAGGATTAATATTATCTGTTTTAAATAGTTATGCAACCTTCCTTAGATATGTAAAACTATGGATGTTAAGAAATAATATCAAATCATAACAAAGAAAGATTATAGGGGTGTCTATAATCTTTCTTTGTTAAAATGAGTTTATTGAATTAAAAATTAAGAGTAGGATATTAAGTTTTAAAATATTGTTTTTTTAACCTATTTTTGTGCATTACAACAACAACTAAATATTCTTAACGCAATGATTTATTTTTTCGAAAACCCTTCGAGAAAGTTCTACACAGTACAAGTGGAGAACAACTTATCTAATGAAGATATCCAAAAGTTAAACTGGTTATTTGGCAATGCCAAGCACATCAACGAGAAAACAATCAACGCTAAATTTGTCGGTCCACGTGCTACGATGATTACTCCATGGAGTACGAATGCTGTAGAGATTACTCAAAATATGGGAATCACTGGAATTATTCGCATTGAAGAGTTCGTAAAAGCAGAAGACTGTGAAGCATTCGATCCAATGTTATCACAAGAGTTCGAAACACTACACCAAGACATCTTTGCAATCAATATTGCTCCAGAAGCAATTAACTACATTGAGGACATCGCTAAATACAACGCACAAGAAGGTTTAGCTTTAAACGATGAAGAGATTACTTACCTAAATGACTTAGCGACTAAATTGGGACGTAAACTTACAGACTCTGAGGTATTCGGATTCTCACAAGTGAACTCAGAACACTGCCGTCACAAAATATTTAACGGTACCTTCATCATCGACGGAGAAGAGCAACCTACTTCTCTATTCAAATTAATTAGAAAAACATCTGAGACAAATCCTAATGATATTGTTTCGGCTTATAAAGATAACGTTGCTTTTGTCAAAGGACCTAAAGTAACGCAGTTTGCTCCTAAATCGGCAGACAAACCTGACTTCTATGCAGAGACTGAGTTTGATTCTGTTATTTCATTAAAAGCAGAAACGCATAACTTCCCTACTACTGTAGAACCTTTTAATGGTGCTGCTACAGGATCTGGAGGAGAGATACGCGACCGCTTAGCTGGTGGGCAAGGTTCATTGCCGTTAGCAGGTACTGCTATCTATATGACGTCATACTCTCGCTTAGAAGAAAACCGTCCATGGGAACAAGCAATGGACGAAAGAGCATGGTTATACCAAACGCCTATCGATATCTTAATCAAAGCTTCTAATGGTGCTTCTGACTTTGGTAACAAATTCGGGCAACCCTTAATCACAGGGTCTATCCTTACATTCGAGCATGAAGAAGACGCTCGTAAATTAGGGTTTGACAAAGTGATTATGCAAGCTGGTGGTATTGGATACGGTAAATTAGACCAAGCTTTAAAACACAAACCAACTGAAGGTGACCAAGTGGTGATCTTAGGTGGTGAGAACTACAGAATCGGTATGGGAGGTGCAGCAGTATCTTCAGCAAATACAGGTGCTTTCGGTTCAGGAATTGAGTTAAACGCTATCCAACGTTCTAACCCAGAGATGCAAAAACGCGCTGCTAATGCTATCCGTGCAATGGTAGAGGCTGAACATAACCCTATCGTATCTATTCACGATCACGGTGCAGGTGGACACTTAAACTGTCTTTCTGAATTAGTAGAAGAAACAGGTGGAAATATCAACTTAGATGCTCTACCAGTAGGTGACCCTACTCTATCTGCTAAAGAAATTATCGGTAATGAGTCTCAAGAAAGAATGGGATTAGTAATCGGTCAAAAAGACATCGATACTTTAGCGAGAATTGCAGAAAGAGAACGCGCTCCGATGTACACTGTAGGTGAGATTACTAATGATCACCGCTTTACGATAGAATCTAAAACAAAAGGAGATAAACCAATGGACTTCGCTATCGAAGATATGTTCGGAAGCTCTCCTAAGACAATCATGGATGATCAAACAATCAACCGTGTGTATGCTGATTTAGATTACTCTGTATCAAAAGTAGAAGAATACTTAAAACAATTGTTACAATTAGAGGCTGTAGCTTCTAAAGATTGGTTGACAAATAAAGTAGACCGTTGTGTAGGAGGTCGTGTAGCTAAACAACAATGTACAGGCCCATTACAATTGCCATTAAATAACTTAGGTGCTATGGCACTTGACTATAAAGGTAAAGAAGGTATCGCAACTACTGTAGGACACGCTCCTGTAGTAGCTATCGTAGATCCTGCTGCAGGAAGTAGAAATGCTATCGCAGAGGCTTTATCTAATATCGTTTGGGCTCCACTAAAAGAAGGTATCAAAAACGTTTCTTTATCAGCAAACTGGATGTGGGCATGTAACAATGCTGGAGAAGATGCTCGTTTATACAAAGCTGTAAAAGCGTGTTCGGACTTTGCTATCGAATTAGGAATCAATATCCCAACAGGAAAAGATTCTCTATCAATGAAGCAGAAATATCCTAACGATGAAGTTATCGCTCCTGGTACGGTTATTATCTCTGCTGCAGCAAACTGTACAGATATTACTAAAATAGTAGAACCTACTTTAAAGAAAAACGCTGGTTCTATTTACTATATCAACTTGTCTAAAGATAACTTCAAATTGGGAGGTTCTTCTTTTGCACAAGTACTAAACAAGATTGGTCAAGAGGTTCCTACTATCACTGATGCGGCTTACTTTAAAAATGCATTCAATGCTATTCAAGAATTAGTAGCTAACGAACAAATCGCTGCTGGACACGATATCGGAAGTGGTGGTTTAGTTACTTCTCTTTTAGAAATGACGTTTGCAGATGTGAACTTAGGTGCTAAATATGACTTGACTGCTCTTAACGAGAAAGACACCGTAAAAGCATTGTTTAACGAAAACATCGCGCTTATCGTTCAAGCTAAAGACGACGCTACTTTAGAACAAGCATTAGCTGCTAAAGGAGTTGTAGCTGTTAAGATCGGTACGGTTACTACTGATGAGAAAGTATCATTCACTAATGGAGCAGATCACTTTGCATTTAGCGTACCAGCTATTAGAGATACTTGGATGAAAACGTCTTACTTATTAGACCAAAAACAAACAAAGAATAACAAGGCAGCAGATCGTTATAACAACTATAAAGTACAACCTTTAAACTTCAGTTTCCCAACTCAGTTTGACGGTAAAAAACCTGTAGTTGACGCTTCTAAACCAAGACCTAAAGCAGCTATTATCCGCGAGAAAGGTAGTAACTCAGAAAGAGAGGTTGCTAATGCAATGTTCTTAGCTGGTTTTGATGTAAAAGACGTTCACATGACAGACCTTATTTCAGGTAGAGAAACGCTTGAAGATATCCAATTTATCGGAGCTGTAGGTGGATTCTCTAACTCTGACGTATTAGGATCTGCAAAAGGATGGGCTGGTGCATTTATGTACAATGAGAAGGCAAATACAGCATTGAAAAACTTCTTTGCTCGTAAAGACACTTTATCTGTAGGTATCTGTAACGGATGTCAGTTGTTCATGGAATTAGAGCTAATCAATCCAGAGCACGAGGTACACGGTAAGATGCAACATAACGAATCTCAAAAACACGAGAGTATCTTTACTTCCGTAACTATTCAAGAGAACAACTCTATCATGCTTTCTACTTTAGCAGGAAGTACTTTAGGAGTATGGGTTTCTCATGGTGAAGGTAAATTCAACTTACCTGAGACAGAAGATAAATACAATATCGTAGCGAAGTATGCGTATGACGCTTACCCCGCTAACCCTAATGGTTCTGACTTTAACACTGCTATGATGTGTGATACAACAGGACGCCACTTAGTAATGATGCCTCACATCGAGCGTTCATTATTCCAATGGCACTGGGCTAACTATCCAGAAGGAAGAAAAGATGAAGTTTCTCCTTGGATGGAAGCATTCGTTAATGCACGCGAGTGGATTGAAGAAAACAACGCTAAATAATCAAATAGTTTATTACTAAAGAAGGGCTGTCTTAAAAAAACAGCCCTTCTTTATATTAGTAAATTTTAAAACCTATAACTTTCTTTGATTTAATATATAATTTGAATTAAACAATTTGAATTGTATATTTTTAAAAATATGCTTTACTATAACTTTAGTTTCTTAATCAACTAAAGAAACTATTATGAAAAAAATTGTAGCATTTATAATTATAACTATTACAAGTTATAATTTTACAGCATGTTCTAGCGATGATAATGTTCCTTATAAAGTAGCTAATTTTAAGGAAGAAATTATAAAAGAATGGACAATCGAAAAAAAAGAATTCCTTGATAATAAAGGAAAAGTTATTCTAAGTATTGATTATACAAAGAAAAAAGATTGTTCAACAGAAAAATGGGTTTTTAATCAAGAAGAACTTAGTCGAAAAATAGCTTCTACAAACCAAGCAGGAAATTGTAATGAAACTACAGACAAACTAAGCTACAAAGTAGTTGAACGAGATTTACTTGTAATGTTTACTTCACAATCCCAAAGTACATTCAAAAAAATAGAAATTTCAAATTTCTACCATTATAAAATGAACTTAGTTGAAAAAGTAGATAAGGAAGAAAAAAGTCTTAGTTTAGATTACCCTAAAGGCACACAAACTATAAAATATACTTTTAAAAGATAACAAAGCCTCCTAATGGGAGGCTTTGTTGTTTATAATAGAAGTTTAGTTCCTTTCTTTAAAGAATTATGTACCATACATTCATTTTGTTTACTGCCAACGATACTACTCTTATTAAGCATTTACTCAGCAATAGTTACGCGTTCTGGAATAAGTAAATAAGAAATATCAGTATTATCACCCCTATAAAACATGCAAAAGCAATCTTCCAAGCACTATACGGGCGCTCACCTGTAATTCTTCCTGTTACTCCATTGACATAGAAAGTATATTGCTTATTGCCATAAGAGAAGGAACTCACATATAAAGGCAAAAGAATATGCTTAAACGTCATATCCGGCAGTTCAGTATTTATATGATGTACACGTTGCTCATCTCCACCTATATCTCTCTTCACACTTTCTCTTTCATACTGAGCAACTATATTACGAGCCTTGTCATATCCCTCTTTCAAATCTACTTGGTATTTCTCTGTAATAAATCCACTTAGATAATCTGGTTTTATCTTTTGTACTCCCTTAGGATCCCATCCTGTAGAAATAGAATTGAGCAAGTCCATCTTGAGTGTATTACTACCAGTCACTAAAATATCATCGTAAAAGTTAGAGACACTACCACTAGTGTTTGACCAAGATATTCTGCGTTCTCTTCTCTTATTATCTCCACTACCAACGGTCACATAATAAGCATCTCCACGCTCTCCTCTATAATCAGTGTGCGTCTGCATATCATAAGTCCAGAAAGGCACATATACCCCTCTTAAATTATCTGCTGAAAAAATACCGCGTTGTATCTTGTTAGGAGCAAACCACAGATCTTTAATCCACTTCTGTAATATACCTGACACTTGGTTTCTATCTACAGCAAAAGGAGATACATACTCCGGTTTGATATAACGCTCTTCGTGAATATCCTGTTCTACTAAAGGATTTGCACAATAAGGGCATGCCATCGACTTCAGATTCTCATCTACAGTTGCAGTAGCATGGCAGCTGTTGCACTCAACAACTTTAGTAGTACTAAAACTCTCCTTCTCGTAGCGTTCCATAAAACTTTCAAAGTCGTGTTCTTTTAATTCCAACTCCCCTTGTTCTATTTCCTTTACACTGCCACAATACTCACATACCAATGCTTGCGCACTTGGCTTATAAGTCATCGGTCCACCACAAGAGCTACAAGGTGTAGCTTCTGATGTATTTAATTTTATCTCTTCTCCTGACGACACTTCTATACTAATTAAATAGCTATTACTTCTTACTTTAACGATAACGAATAAGAAAAGCGCTAAAAGAAGTTTTACAGCCCTTATAGCGCTTTTCTTATTTATCTTACATATTTGGCAACGGTGGAGGTGTTTGTGCCCACAGTACACCTAAATCACTTTGAGCATCTGCTTTTTCCCAGTTAGCCATACCATTTTTCCAAACTAATGTATCTCTTAGTAACTGCCCATTGACTACCATCTGCTTTAAGCCTTCTAAATCAAAAGGGCCTGCTTGCTGTCCATTTAGCGCTACGAAGTAACTAACAGCTACTGCACCAGGTAGTGGCGGAGGCGTATTAGTTACAGCTTGAGCACCTGCTTGACCTTGTGTAGCAGTTTGTCCTTGCGCCATCGCTTGGCCAAACTGATTAGCCATCGCAAACCCAGCTCCCATCCCTACTCCTGCTCCAGCTACACCAGACGGATTATTAGCTGCTGCTTCCATAGCTTTAGCTGCTTTCATTTGCATTAACTTATTCAAGTCAACGTGATTTAATCTACTCAACTCAAAGATCTCTTTCTTGATATCTTCTGGCATAGATACGTTCTCTATTAAGAACTTCGTAACATCCATTCCATATACCTCGAAATCGTCTTTCATATACGCGAAAATCGCAGTAGACAACTCATTTAAGTTTGCGGCATACGTCTCGATTGGAAGATTAGCCTCACCAATAGAATCAGTAAAGCGAGTAACTATTGCACTTCTCAACTGATCGTTGATTTGGTCTGTAGTGAAGGTACCTGATGTACCTACTATTTCTTTAATGAACTTTCCTGGATCAGCGATCTTAAAAGTGTACGTACCAAAAGAGCGCACCTCGATCATTCCAAAGCGATTATCATTTAAGATAATAGGATTCTTCGTTCCCCAACGTTGATCAATAAACGTTTTAGTGCTCACGAAGTAAACTTCAGCCTTAAAAGGACTATTAAAACCGTATTTCCAACCTTTCAATGTAGATAAGATTGGCAAGTTTTGCGTATTTAAAGTATGTGTACCTGGACTGAATACATCAGCCAACTGCCCTTCATTGATAAACACAGCCATTTGCCCTTCGCGGACAACTAACTTTGCGTTATTCTTTATCTCGTTTTGAAAACGTTCAAAACGGTGTACTATCGTATTTTGTGTTGGATCTAAGAACTCAATAATATCAATGAATTCTCCAGATAATTTTTTAAACAAGTTCATATCTTTTCTTTTTCTTATTAGTAGTATTATTGTAGTAAATGTAACAGATTTTGTATTATTATTTATGTCAATTGCTATAGATAGAACCTCATAGCTGTAAATCAGTTATACACTATTCTCTTGTCCCCAAATCTCATTCAGCGTATAACGAACCTCCTCATTTGCCTCTAACCAAATTTCATTAGCCTTTCTGTGCTATGCAATTTTGTAATTGCCTATTTGGTTATACACAAGCTTGTTTTAAAGTCTTCAATACCTAATTTCTTAAAAGCCAGAGAAACTGCTTCTGTACTTCTATTACTAAAATTCAGTATTTCCATAAATATCTTTTCGTTTGTTAAATATACCTCTTTTACATGAATTAGATAACATCCACTTATTACTAAATTTAATATTACTATCGCAATAGTTACTGTAACATTTTTCACTATATTTATTCAATATATTTCTAAAGCAACTGATTATGAATAAGAATCTTAAACATAATAGTACACAAACTAAAAGAGGTAATAGAATAGGAGAAATTGAAATCATCAACCCTATAGCACAACTGATTTTTGATGACAATGCTTACACCGAAATAATTGCTAAAGAGTTTCAATATGCTGACTCACCAGTATGGATAGAAGCAGAGAATTTATTAATATTTACAGATTTCCCGAATAAGCGAATCCACTATTGGAAAGAGCATTATAAGGATACCAAAACATACTTGGAAGATATTGACTTCATCGGTCAGAATACTAAAAGTGGAGAACTTGACTCTAGTGTTTTAGTATTTACTAATACCGGAGAGATATCACTCTACCTCTATGGAAAAGAGAAAATTGCAAAAATGAGTGCTATAATCAGAGAGCCTAAATTTAATTTTAACTCTTGGATAAATAACCCTAAAAAATACCGACTAACAGCACCATCACATTTTACAGAAGATAAATCAGGCAATCTATACTTTACTGACTTAATAACTAAAGATCAGCACACAGCTAAAAAAAGTTACTACGGAATATACAAAATCAATAATAAAAATCAACTAGAACTTTTACTAGAAAGTGTTCTAGTACCTAAAGGAATTGCATTATCACCTGATAATAAAACCATTTATATCTCTTATTGGCAGGAAAAGAAAAGTTTCTTATATCGATACTCTATAGATAAAAAGAAAGGTATTATAGGAGATCCTGTTATATTTGATTACACCCCATTTATCAGTGATATTAATGATAGACCTAGAGGTCTAAAAGTAGATAAGTTTGGCAATATATTTACGGCTGGTTCTAACGGAATATGGGTATTTAATAAAGATCTTGAACTTATTGCACGTGTACACTTCTCAGAACTAGCAACTAATTGTGTATTCTCAGACGACTATAAAATATTATATATCACAACTAATACTACATTACTCAAACTTAAACTGCGAAACTAAACACAAAAAAGACTGTTTTCGTATTATATTTTACAGTTTGCCTTATCTTTGAACCCGAATAGAAACAATGTAACTATTCGGTGATTAAAACAAATAGAATAAATATTAGTACACAATGGAAGAGCAATATCAACAAATCTTAGTTAGATATTATAGTGATGTCTTAGAAGAAAATACGGTCGAGACTTTTTGGGGAAAGACCATAGATAAAGAAAAAGGATTATACCAAGTTGATAATATCCCTTTTTACGGCCCTGATTTTTCATGTGATGATATTATCTATGCAGAATTTGACGAAACAGAAAATACACTTACATACCGTTATGTAGCTACTGCTTCTGGTAATTCTACAGTGCAGGTTATTGTTCAAAAAGACAATTATAACAGAGAAGACTTATACAACGAAATATTATATGCTGGTACAGAGATAGAAGTATGTAGTGACCAATACTTTGTAATTAACATTCCTAGCAAAACTGACTATCGAAATGTATATGCTATCTTAGGAGCTTTAGAAGAAGAAAAAGTAATAGAGTTTGCAGAACCGTTATTATCTCCTAAGCACAGTGCTGATTTAAGACAAAAATAACCTTTATTGATAATACAAAAAATGCCCAATTCTAATGAATCGGGCATTTTTATTTATCTTAAATCAAACACTTTTAGAATTGGAAATAAATAAATGGTTGTGGTCCTGCTGTTGCAGTTGCATAAACAATCCAAAACACAAAGCCAAGTACTACTGCCTTCACAAACATTGGCGCAACATTAAACATCTGATGAGGCACACTCATCCATGATTTAGGTATATAATGCCACACAAAGCCAATACCAATCAGCATAAACGCATTTTTATAGCCCATAGCAATAGTAGTCCAAGCTTGCCAATCAAATTCTATACTAGCAATATTATTAATAACATTTAATGCTGTATCAAAAGATGTTGCTCTGAAGAATATCCAACAAAATGTTACAAAGTTAAACGTTAAAAATATAGAGAATATTCTCCATAAGAAATTAGGTTTAACTCCTTTTGCTCTAGGAAATAGCTCCATAATAATCTTATGAATCGCTAAAGCAATACCGTGTAAGGCTCCCCATACAATAAAACGCAAACTAGCTCCATGCCATAACCCTCCTAATAACATAGTCGTTAATAAGTTAAAGTTAGTATACATATTTTTCTTCTTGTCTTTTGCTAACAAGAAGGTTAGACCAAAGACAACAATAGATGCTACAGCTAAGATTAATGGAATAATACTTTCATTCATATAGTAGATTCCCCATCCTAAGATACCTACAAAGAATAATCCTGGAAAGAAATAACCCCCGAAACTTCCTTTTCTATTTCCTCCCACTGATATATATAAGAAATCTTTTAACCAAGTAGAAAGCGATATATGCCATCTCCTCCAAAACTCAGTAATAGACATAGACTGATAAGGCACATCAAAGTTAACTGGCAATCTATATCCCATCAATAATGCTATACCAATAGCCATATCTGAATATCCAGAGAAATCACAATAAATCTGAATAGCATAACCGTAAGAAGCCATTAGATTTTCAAAAGCTGTATAACTATTTGGTGCATCGAATACACGATCCACAAAATTTATAGAGATATAATCAGAAATAACAGCTTTCTTCAATAATCCACCTATGATTAACAACAATCCTTCATTCACATAATCTCTTGACACATAGACATTCTTATATATTTGTGGCAAAAAATCTTTTGCACGAACAATAGGCCCTGCTACCAGCTGTGGAAAGAACGAAATAAAGAATAAGTAATCTAAAAAGTTCTTCGTTGGTTCTATCTCTTTTCTATAAATCTCTATAATATAACTAATAGATTGAAACGTAAAGAACGAGATACCCACAGGCAGTATAATATCATCTAAATGTAACTTCGTATTCGCAAAGAAATTAACTCCGTCCAGAAAGAAGTTTGTGTACTTAAAGTAACCTAATAACCCTAAGTTTACTACAATACTAATGGTTAAGAGTAATTTCTTCTTCGCTGCATTCAAGGTATGATTAATAATATTAGCAAAGTAGTAATCCATTAAAGAGGATCCTATCAAGATAATAAAATACATTCCACTAGACTTATAATAAAAGAATAGAGAGAATAAAGTCACATACAATAAACGAATGTGGAAGGTTTTTCTCATCAAGATATAGAAGAGATAAAACACAATAAATATTCCTAAAAATAAGCCTGAATTAAATAATAAAGGTTCTTTAGGATTAAAAGTAAACCAATTGATTACTTGATCAATAGTTATACTTGGTATTTCAATATTAAATAGACTCATTTAATTAAAAAGCACTATTTTGTTTGACAAATTGGTTATAAGCATCTATAAGAGCCTCATAGAATAGATCTCCCGTATATTCATACCCTTTCACGGTATAGTGTACAAGATCTTTTGACAACATTCCGTTCTCTCTTAAACTAGACAAGCCTAGTGTTGCTCCTAGATTATAATATAAATCCCAGATAGCATACTTCCCATCTATTCCATTAATGATTAACTCATTAGATAATTCTGCTGCCACAGTATTCGGCTTATCTTTAGAGAAATAAGACGGTGGAGGTGTAGTCAATAACACACTTGCATGAGGTGCTACTTTCTTTACTTTAGCTAAGAATATATTGACTTGTTCTTGAAAATCTCTACCACTCATTCTATCGAAGGACTCATTCGTTCCCATAGATACAATCACTAAGTCTGGTTCTAACCCTCTAAGTTGCTTAAAGAACAAATCATATTTAGTATAATCAGAGAACCTTGCTCCATTCACCCCTATAGTATGATACAGCACCCCAGGTTTATCATTCTCTAGTACCACACCATTTAGGTCATACGCTTCAGCCTGTTGATTAGAGTAGAAATAGATACGATCTAACTCCTCTCCTAACTCAAAGGTGTAGAATACATCATTCTTCTCTCCAGATAACTCATTAAACATATTATTAGACACCGCCACAGATTCTCTCTGCTTAGTAGGAATACTAAGTCTCTTACCTGCATGAATGGTGTTCGTCTTCATATTATTCGCTTTCTTAATCTCAGTAACAGTAGTATTATACTTATTAGCGATAGCGCCTAAAGACTCTCCTCTTTTTATCTGATGAGAAATCTTCTTAGGGGCAGTTGATTCTAAGAAAACCTTTTGACTAGCTGTTCCTACATTAAACTCCTTTTTATTAGAAGGTGTAAAAACTTTCATTCGTGAAAAACCATACGAAGCATCACGCACACTTAGTTCTATGACAGCGTTACTATTATTTGTAGACAGCGCTATTCCACTTAGTCCTACCTGTGCATCCTTTACCGGAAATATGTTTCTGTAACTACTCCATTCTGCATTAGAAGAATATCTAACAAGAGAGTTACCATTAGTCTTAGCTAATTTATAAGGAAAGGCAAATCCCAATCCTCCATTACCAAATCTATCTTGAAGTAAAGACCTCATTCTTCCACTAAAAAAATCAGCTTGAATATGAGAATCACCTATATGAACAATGTTAATCTTCCCTTCTTTAGAACGAGCCATCTTCTGAACTTTCTCAAAGAAAGTTTTCAATTGTTCTGCGTAATAAATCTTATTTCCTATTCCTTCTTCATTCACAGTTTCTACCTCTTCATCACTAAACTCATTAGTACGAAGTGAACTAACCTGGGCAAAAGAACCAATATGAAATAAAATACCTACAACAAAAACAGCAATTTTATTCCTTTTCATTTTCTATTTTTTGTTTAGAACTATCTTCTCTTACAGTTTCTTTTTCTGGTTGCTGAAGAGAATCTACTTTCTTAACAGGCACATGACCTGCGTGTTTCTTTTTATAATCTGCATACCCTTCCTCTAATCGAGCAAATATCTTGCTTGAGATATCAGAAGCTCCTCTATGATTAAAGTGTGTATAATCTTTATTCGCTTTTGCAGGTACCTCTTCTACCCATTTGACCATAGAGCCATTTCCTCCCATAGCCTCATATAAGTTAAAGAATCCAGCATGAGCTTCCATAGCATATTTTCTCTGTGCTTTCATCAGTGGTTCTACAGCAGCATCTGTCTTCATCACACCTTCTACTTTAGATGATTTATCTGCAGTAGATATTACTAAAATACTAGCATTAGGAAAACATTGTTTTAAATGCTTCACTACATTCCCCATCTTCTTCGTATACCATGAGTAATCTAGAGATCCGTAGTTTAAAACATTAGCACCATAGTGTAATACGATTAGACTATAATCTAAATTCTTTTGATACTTCTGCATTAAGCTCACTTTAAACAACGATAGTGGTAACCCAGAATTACCTCTGCTAGAGAAGTTATCTACCTGTACCCCACCACCTGCACTAAAGTCTACACCATATATAGGAATAGAATCAGCGTGTTTAAATAGTAGTTTAACATCTTTAATATTGCCATCGGCTATCTTCAGTTTATTTAATTCTGAACTGATGTTTAACTTCTTAACAATAGTATCCTTATTTATAATAACTGCTACTTCCCCTCTTTTATTATTAGAGCTTCCATAATAAAGTGTTGGATTATAAAGCATTGTCATATTTTGCATCCTACCTGCTGTGTAGCTCACCCAAGTAGGTTTAACAGTATCTTTTACAAAATACACCTGTCCTGATACCCCAAAAGGCTTCTGAGGTCTTTTGACATTTAAGTAAGATTGCATCTTGAAGTTATTCGAATACTTATGGATAACAGATAATCTAGACTGTGCAGATTCAGACATAATAGGCACATAACCTACTCCCATACCTCCATATTTATTCTGATAGTTCTTACGCAGATCTTGTACGATTAAATCTCCATCCGTCATCGAGTCTCCATAATAAGCGATACGGACACGTGCTCCTTTTTGTTGTTCTAGAGCATACAGTTTTGCAAAGAAATTCTCCAGATACGCCATTCCTTTAAAAGAGCTAAAATCTTCGTCACTAGTAAATACATCTTCTGGAACGATGATTACATTCTCATCATCTATTCCTGTTTTTTCAGTCTTCAGACTATCTTTAGTTACTAGCTCCTCTTTTTCTATGCCTTCTAGCGCCTCTAGCATCAGACTATCTACTACAATATTACTTGTAGGAAGAGCCTCTTCACTAAATAACTTTTTAGGCAAATTCCCTTTAAAAAATAAAAAAAAGCCACTTGCCATTACTATAATGGCAAGTGACTGGTATAGGTATGATTTCTCTACTTTCACAAAAAAATATAAGATTACATTCGGTCTGGTACAGCGATTCCCAATAATGAGAATGCATCCTTAATCACCATTCCTACTTTTTCTGACAATTGTACTCTAAACGCTTTTAATACAGCATCTTCTTCTCCTAGAATAGATACCGTTTGATAAAAAGAGTTATACTCTCTTACTAAATCATATACATAATTAGCTACAAGAGCAGGGCTATGTGTACGAGCAGCATCCTGAATCACTACAGGGAACTCCTCTAATAACTTTAATAGTTCTTTCTCCTTAGGGTCTAATGTGATCCCTTTTATTTCTGATGTATAATCGAAGTCTGCCTTTCTTAAAATAGATTGGATACGAGCATACGTATACTGAATAAACGGTCCTGTATTACCTGCAAAATCAACTGATTCTTTAGGGTTAAACATCATCCCTTTACGAGGATCTACTTTTAGAATAAAGTATTTTAATGCACCTAAGCCTATTGTAGTAAATAGCTGAGCACGCTCTTCTTCAGAGTACCCCTCTAGCTTACCTAATTCTTCTGAGATAGACTTAGCGGTGTCTGTCATTTCTTGGATTAGTTCATCTGCATCTACTACAGTTCCTTCTCTACTCTTCATCTTACCTGATGGCAACTCTACCATTCCGTATGATAAATGATATAAACTCTCAGCCCAGTCAAAACCAAGACGTTTAAGAATTAAAAACAGAACCTTAAAGTGATAATCTTGTTCATTACCTACAGTATATACCATACCACCTACATCGCCAAAATCATTTACACGCTGTATAGCAGTACCGATATCCTGTGTCATATATACAGAAGTACCGTCTCCACGAAGTACTAACTTCTCGTCTAATCCTTCTTCTGACAAGTCTATCCATACAGAGTTATCCTCTTTTTTGAAGAATACTCCCTGCTCTAGACCTTTCTCTACCTCATCTTTACCTAATAGATAAGTATTGCTCTCATAGTACACTTTATCGAAGTCTACTCCTAAGTTTTTATACGATACTGCAAAACCGTCATAAACCCACTGATTCATTGTTTTCCACAATTCGATAACCTCAGGTTTATTATGTTCCCAATCTACAAGCATCTGCTTTGCTTCTTTAATGATTGGAGCTTCCTTCTTAGCTTCGTCTTCAGACATACCTTGAGCCATTAATTCTTTGATTTGGCTCTTGTACTCTACATCAAACTTCACGTAGTAGTTCCCCACTAGCTTATCTCCCTTAAGTCCTGTAGACTCAGGAGTCTCTCCATTACCATACTTCTGCCAAGCCAGCATAGACTTACAGATATGGATACCTCTATCGTTAATGATCTGTGTTTTATAAACTTTTTTACCAGAAGCTTTTAAAATCTCAGCTACCGAATATCCTAATAAGTTATTTCTAACGTGACCTAAGTGAAGAGGCTTATTCGTATTAGGAGAAGAATATTCTACTAATACAGACTTATCTCCTGGTGTAGGTGTTACATATCCGAAGTGCTCTTCACTGCGTATTGCATTAAAGAAATCGATATAGTAACTATCTGAAACAACTAAATTTAAAAAACCTTTTACTACATTAAACCGTTCTATTACAGAAGTATTCTCTACTAAGTACTCTCCTATCTTAGTACCGATTTCTACTGGGTTTCCCTTAATCTGTCTTAGAAAAGGAAAGATAACTACAGTAATATCACCCTCAAACTCTTTTCTTGTCGCCTGATACTCAACTTTCTCTACAGTAGTACCGTATAATTGTTGAATCGCCTTCTCTATCTGCGGAGTTAAAATCTGATTTAATGTCATTTTGATTAATTTAATTAAAGGAGCAAAGATAATTTATATTTCTTCAATTAAAGAAGAGTACACAAGGAATTTAAACATTTCCTTTAGAATTTATTACCATTCCCTTCTTAAAACCAACTATCTAAAATACAATATTTTATTTCAAAAAACAACCCCAATATTCCTATTAAAATAAACAAACAATTGTTAAAGCATCTCATAGACTAATCAAAATTCTGCTTACATATTCATAAAGTAACATCAATCCTCCTAATACTTACTCAACTAAAAGTTCTAATAAATACAATTATACTCTCCTTGACTATTCACCCTCTTTTCACTTCGCTTATTTCACTATATTTACTTTACCTAATAATACCTACTTATAAAAGTAAAATAGCAAGACTCATGTAGCCTAAAATAGACAGAATGAAAAGTATCCTTCTTCCCAACGATTTACTCACTGATATCAACGAACAGATAACTATATTTGATTATCATACTAAACAGGAGATAGCTAAACAACAAGTTATTTTAAATCAATACACTTTTAGTTTTTTAGTTGAAGGAACAAAGGAAGTATGGTCTGACAACTCTTTTGAAGCACTAGATAACTCCAAATTCATCCTTATGAAAGCTGGTCATTGCCTAATGACCGAAAGACTATCTAGTACAGCTAATTACAGAAGTATCCTCTTGTTTTTTGACCATGAATTGATACTTAACTTTATCTCTAAATACAACATAGAGCTAGTAGAAAATAAAACTACTCACTCTATCCATACTTTTAACTACGATAACTTCAGTAAAAGTTTTACAAAAAGTCTAATGGATATAACTAAACTCTCTCCTTCTATACAGAGGAGATTACTTACCGTTAAACTAGAAGAGATAATGCTATATCTCATTGAGATCAATGGAACAGCATTTCTTCAATCCTTTATAACTAACAACAATAATAAAAGTTTAAAGTTCACACAGACAATAGAAAAGAATATCTTAAACAAGCTCACTCTATCTGAGCTAGCCTTTCTGTGCAATATGAGCGTATCTACTTTCAAACGAGAATTTGAAAAACACTACGGTGATTCTCCTAGCAGATGGTTTCAAAACAGAAGATTAGAATATGCACATACCCTACTTACACAGCATGCAACTACTGCATCAGAAATCTATCTAAAGGTAGGTTATGAGAATGTATCTAGCTTTATACAAGCGTATAAAACCAAGTATAATATCACACCTAAACAAAGTCAAAAACAATGAACTTCTAGCAACATTTTTTGACCCAATCCCGCTAACTCCTACTATAGACCTTACTATAAATTTGCCCTAAACATTTAATCATAAACACAATGAAAGTTGCAAATTTTATAATCGGACTAGCACTAACACTATCGACTAGTGTTTTTGGACAGAACACCTTTACATTATCTAGTAAAGATCTAGGTGGAGAAACAACTAAACAACACGAATTTAATGGTTTTGGATGCGATGGAGAGAATCAATCTCCTCAGTTATTTTGGCACAATGCTCCTAAAGATACCAAGAGCTTTGCCATCACGATGTATGATCCAGATGCACCTACGGGAAGTGGTTTTTGGCATTGGGTAGTCTTTGATATTCCTAGCAATATAAACGAATTAGTACCTGATGCAGGAAAAGTCAACTCTCCTCTATTACCTAAAGGTGCTATACAGAGCCTCACAGATTATGGAATAAAAGGTTTTGGCGGACCATGCCCTCCTGTAGATCACGGATACCACCAATACATCATAACAGTACACGCCCTTAAAACGGATAAACTAGGACTAGATGGAAATACTACTCCTGCCATTGTAGGCTTTAACTTATGGGCAAACACCATCGCAAAAGCGAGTATTATAGCGTACTATAAACGATAATACATATTTATAAATAAGCAAAGCTATTCCTGATACACCAGAAGTCGCTTTGCTTATTTTTTTATTACAGAGTCCATCCACTAATAACTATTTTGCCACTCATAATACCCTCTCCATACATATTCATACACTTTCAAAATAGGTTCCCCATGAAAGCTCTGTTGTCTATGATTTTCATCATCTCCTCTAATAACCTCATCATCATCTTATCTACCTCCCATCACCCTAGCTAATACTCTACCTAAAGTTTTTTCAAAGCCTTTGCTAACTACTTCTGCTCTTTCTTTTTTATCTAACCAACCTGTCATTTCTTTATTAAATGCTCGTTTAGAAGGAACTCTCACATATACCTTCTCTCCTTCCTCTAGCTCCTTATCCATCATAGACCTTCTTACACTATACATCTCTTCATATCTATCTCTCACAGATGAGTTCTGTTTCACCTTAAAGTTTGCGTAGAAACTCACCTCTGCATTTATTAAATACAGCTCAGGACTTCCCTCTAAATATATGATAGAAGCAGGACTCGCAAAGTGAATAGTAGATAGGACTGACTGCCCGTACATACAAGGCATTCCCAGTAAAATCAACAAACAAAAACACACTTTACCCATAGTGCAACTCTATTTAAAAACCTACAATTAAGGCAATATTCCGATAAGAAGATCGAGAAATAGGTTCTGCAAAAAGCTTAAATCCTGATCATACTCTCTTACATATCCTTTGTCTGGAGACACATCCACAGCCACTCCGTTATTAAACTTAACATTCCTGTTCAACAAGCGATACTTATTGTACATCAGTTCTTCTAACTCATATTTCTCTTCATATCTATTAGTCTTAGCGTAAGTATGCTTTATTTTAAAACTAGTAAAAAATCTCACCTGAGAATCCTCTAAATACATTTTAGGATTACTGTTGAGATAAAGTATAGAGGCAGAACTAGTAAAACTAGGCTTAGACAAAACAGCCTGCCCGTATATACAAGGCATCCCAATCAGTAATAAAAAATATAAATACATACACTTCATAACTCAAAAATAAGACTCTTTATCAAATAATAACTGTCAAAATATTTCATTATCTCATCAAATATTATTTCTAATATAGATTACATCTTGATAACATCAGTAAAAACACAAATCACAATAATAGACTCTTAATCAGACTTCTGCGATGGAGGCATCGCTTCCAATATAGACCGAGGTTCTCTTCCTTCTTTTTTATCTACGACTTTTACTTGCCTTTCCCTTCTCTTCTCACTTCCATAGAAGCCAGGTGGAGCCCACTTCTCCTTAGATGTATCCTCTGTGAGTATTACTTTCTCAGGCTCTATATACTGCTCTACATCTATTGGTACTTGTTGTTCTATACTCACACTTTTAGTAGATACTACAGGCTTATTCACCTCTCTTTTCTCAACTATTAATTTCTCATTATCTGTTTCCTCCTTTTCATCCCTCACTTTTTGCTCATTATTATCTCCTAACTCTGTTATCCCGTGATAAGCGCTTGTACTGATTACTTTATCATCTGCTGATTTCCACACACTCCAGAAGTGAACCTTCCCTTCTTTCCACTCTTTAGGTAGATCGAAGTGAACATACTTATCCTCCCTCTTTGCGATCGCTCTTATCTCTGCCACTAGATCTAACGATTCGCTATAAGCTATGATAGATAACCTATCCGTATCTTTAGTCAATACATTCGTGATACTATTATCCCATTGTACCTTTATACGTCCTGTCTTCAGTTGATTTATTTTCTTGATTACTGCAGGTGGTAGCGGCCCCATCGACACTAATACCTTCGCAATGTCAATACACGGTTCGCCTTCTACATTAACGATTCCTTCTTTCATCAGCATAGAGATCAACTGCTCTTTTCCTGACGCTAGTTTATTATTCAGTAAAGCCTGTGGATAATGTTCGTTTATAAAGTCTTTAAACTTACTCACAAAGCTAGATACCACACCTAGTTTACTACGCTGAAGCACTTGAGCTTCTGTAGCTAGTATATTTGACTTCTGAGGCTTAGAACGTATAAAATAACGCCCTCTCCACATAAACCCTACTACTGTACCCACTGTACCGTGCACACCTCCTAATATTCCATCTTTTATCTCTGCCATAGTTAGTATTGTTTTTGATTGACGCAATTAGTTTGTCAAGGCAAATCACCACTGTCCTCTACCTGTTCCTAATTATCTTTTCCTAATTTTTCTTATCACAAGATATAAAAAACAGAAACACAACTATTTAACTAATCAAATAGCTTTTTAAAGAAAAACAAAGACTATTTATCAAGCATCAACTCCAATACTCTCTCAAAATAACAATTAACAAATAATTCGTTTTGACAGATTACTGTTTGTGCTAACTCTATCTAAACTTTTACTTCATGAAGAATTCTATATCAATAAGAGAAGCATCCATCGACTAATAATTCCCTAGTCCACTATTCATGGACTATACTCCACGAATAGTCGAGGGACTAAAGACAAACACAGACTTATAAAGGGATAGAACGGTATATATGCAAAACAGAACAATTATATTATAAAACGTACAACACTGAAAAACAAGCAAATAAGCAAAAATAGAGTACAAAAAAAGTATAGTAATATTTCATATTTATTTCATACAGAGACCACTATCACTAGAATATCAACTAAAAAAGGATCTAGAAAAGCTACTCCTAAAGGCTATATAGCTATACTAAGAAGATAATATGAAAAAAAGGAGTGTTTATTTTTTAAAGCAAGTAAGTCTAAAAAGAAGATTACAACTTTGATTAACAGATCGTGTATATACGATTAGACTCAAAAGAATAGTGAGATACATCGATGTACTAAAACAATAGAACAATAAACGCTTTAGGTCAAAAAAAAAGCTTCACTGTATAGTGAAGCTTAAGATGTGGGCGATGAGGGATTCGAACCCCCGACCCCCTCGGTGTAAACGAGGTGCTCTGAACCAACTGAGCTAATCGCCCAAAAGAATTTTAAATAACTTGGTATTGTTGTGGGCGATGAGGGATTCGAACCCCCGACCCCCTCGGTGTAAACGAGGTGCTCTG
>NZ_JBBPHK010000023.1:0-55889 GCF_038039805.1 Myroides odoratimimus | reverse complement strand
TCACCTGTTCAGTTTAGACCGGAATTACCCGTTCAGTTTAGACCGGAATATCCAATTCCTAAATACGATGCTAAATCTTGAGTTGTTACCCGCTTAATTAGCATTGGTTCGTTAAACAACATATAACTATACTTCTCTAAAGCCGTCTTATTATTATAATTCAGCATGTACTTCTGCTTTTGATTATATTCCTGTTCTAAAACTGATTGTATAATTTTGTTCCAAGCTGGTACTTTATCAAGTAGATACAAATAGTCTGAATAACTTATTCTATAAATTACACAATCTTCTATAGCTTTAATATTTCTTGTAGAATTTTCCTGAGATATAAATTCTGAAAATGAAGTAACAAATTCATTCTCAAACTTAAAACAAGTTATATTTTCCCTTTCTTCTTTGTCATTACCATACGCTTTAACAGCACCAATAGCAACAAAACCTATATAACGACATACTTCGTTCTCACGAATAAAAAAATCACCCTTTTTTAATAAAACAGGTTCAAAAAAATGTGAGGATAGATTAATCTCGTCACCTTTTAGCCCTCCTATTGAAACTAGATAACTTTCAAATATATCAACCCTTCCAATGTCATTCATTACCTTATTTTTGTTATTAATCTTTTATTAAGCTATATCTCAAGTTCAATATTCAAAATTAAAAAAAAAATTAAAACCTATATATCTTCATTACTTAGTCTCAAAAACATAATCAATAATAATCCCTCGTATCACCCTGACATATGTAGTACAGTTGAATTATCGCATAAAAGCTTAGATTGTACGAGGGAATAATTACTATTAAACTAACTTAGTTACAATATCTATTAACTGAGTTAGTTTTTCTTGATTAAGATCTAAGGATTCTAGTTTCTCAACTAAACTCTTATACTCTGCCGTTCTCTTAGTAGCTTGTCCTTCCAATTTACCTTTTAATATCTGCATTTCACTCTTGATAGCTTCTTCTTCTGTTAAAGCATATTCCTCCGTCTGCTTAACAGAGTGATGGCCTAACATTTCTTTGACCACATGAATAGGAACTCCATTACCAAGAGTTACAGTACTACCAAAAGTTCTTCTTGCTTTGTGTGTATTTAATTCACTGATTTCACAAAGAGAAGAAATTTCTTTTAAATAGGCATTCATCTTTTGATTAGATCGAACAGGAAGCACTACATCTTTTCCAATACAATCAGGATGATCTTTATACTTATCCATTATCTCTATAGCTTTAGGTAGTAATGGAATGGTGATATTAGCATCTGTCTTTTGTCTATTGGTTCTTATCCACAAATTACCTTCAATATCTTTAGTAATATCACTTTTTTGAAGTTTAAATACATCAATATAGGCAAGTCCTGTGTAACACTGAAATACAAACACATCCCTTACAATAGATAATCTTTCATTATCAATTTCTTTTTTCTCTAAAATAGAAAGCTCTTGTTTACTCAAAGGTTTTTTATTGAGCTTAGTCTTCTTAGGCTTGTATTGTGCGAAAGGATTAGTAGGAATAATTCCTTTTGCAACGGCTCTTAGAACAATCTTCTTGAAGTTTGAGATATATTTTATAGCCGTATTGTTAGAACACGCTCTAACAGTCTTTAAATAGTGTTCATATTCAAGGATAAACTCATGATCAAGTTCTCTGAACTCAATATCGTCTTTATTGTAAACCTTTTTAATAAACTCTCCAACATGAGACCTTGCTGTTACATATCTCTCATAGGTACCAGGAGCATACTCTTTAGGTACTAGTTCCAAAATTTCATCATTGTGTTTTTGAAACTCAACCAAAACTTTACTCTTATCAGATCCTTTACCTTGAACAAAATCCATTAATACAGATACT
Organism: Myroides odoratimimus; assembly: GCF_038039805.1. Classification (GTDB taxonomy): domain Bacteria; phylum Bacteroidota; class Bacteroidia; order Flavobacteriales; family Flavobacteriaceae; genus Flavobacterium; species Flavobacterium odoratimimum_B. The sequence continues at coordinate 54,038 of NZ_JBBPHK010000023.1, read as the reverse complement.
GTGATAGGTTGTCCATTACTTACAAGTTCTAATTTGTAATGATTAATCTTAGATACGATTGTATCCAATAGAAAATTAAGAGTCCTAGCCTCTTCTTTTGTACCAAGTGCACGACCTGATCTCTGATTCCATCTATTGATATCCCATTTGTGGTTAATGGAAGTCTCTCTAGCGATTCCATCTACAATGATTCTAAGGTAAACCATCCTTAAATCACCTCCATCTCTTCCTTTCTTAAGGAAAAAACTAATTGATAAGCGTTTTTCTAGCATAATTCAACTGTTTAAAATTAGTAATAAATGTCGAATTAAAACACTCAAAAATCAAGATGTAAATCTCTTTAACCCCTTACTATCACTAGGATTTAGCTGTTTTTTGTGGCACAGGACAAAACATTCTCTCTGTGCCATGAATTAAGCGATTCCTTATGAGCATTTTTGAAAAAAATGCGATACGGTTAAAAAAGAAAAAACCTATAATTCATTGAGAATCATAGGTTTTAAGCTATTTTGATGACTTTTAAAAAGTTATCATTTATAATTTCGCGGAGAAAGAGGGTTAGCCTCTTTTATGCCGTATGCTTTATAAATAGGGCGGTTCACTTTTTTGGATTGAGGTGAGCACCTTATTACGAAAGTTTTATGCTATGATTGGAATCGTTTGATTCTGCTGTAAAGGTAAATAAATAATTTAATTTTACTATTTTTAGTATTTCTAAAAAAACAAGTATCGCATAATTTTATTTAATATACCCTATATTTTTAAGGGTTATTTGAAAAATTAAATTTTTAAATATTTAATGTTATAGGAGATACGTTGCTACTCTCAAATTAAAAAAGATAATAGTACATTATAAAAAAATTAGATTCACTAAAGATGCTTAACGAATTAGTTTTTTAAATCCTCTAAGCTTTGAATGAGACTCATTAAACCTTTATCCCATGTTTTACTCTTATATTCAAGCTTCAACCAATCAATTGCTTTTTTAATATATTCTAAGGATTTTTCATCTCCAAATCTTTTATAATATTCTTTTGCTTGTTCGGCATATCTAATAGCGTGAAAAACTTTTCTTTTATCATCATTAAAACATTTCTCTAGAATATCCATACTATTATCTAGTTGTGTTCTAATTACTACACTATCTTCTGAACTATTAATATTAGCATCAAATAAAATTATAGCATGAGAGTTTCTAATAGAAAAATATTTATTATTAGTTTGAGTTATTGCACGATCAATCCATTCAAATGCTGTTGTGAACTTCTTTTTATAGGCTAAATATAATGCTCCTTGTTGTAAAACATATGGATTATTAAAATCCATATCATAAACATTTTCATAAAATTCCATTCCTTCTTTCCAAATAGGAAATGCTTTAGAAACTAATATTTTATCATAAGCATATTTTCGATAAACATTGTAATGAGGAATTCTTGTATTTGGAACATTATCTAAAGTTTTAATCATAACTTCTTTTAGAATTTCTGCAGAAACGACATCTATAATTGTTTCTGCAACAAAATATGATCTTGGGTAATAGTAATCTTGATCATCTTCTAAATTTAAATCTCCTGAATAATCTTTAACTAAGTCTTCTAATTGTTTTCTTAATTCATAGATATCGTTATAGTCATTTATCTCATCACTAAAATAACTATACAACATATCAAACGACAAAGGTATTCTACAATTATGAGTATATGCTATTAATACAAGAAATTCGGTTAACTTAAAATCATGCTTCTTTAAATTTTCAAAAACATCAAGAAAACGTTTTTTTATTGTGTTATGTTTTACATTTCGTTTAACAAATTCGAAAATAGTATCTTTCTCATAGTTTTTATTTTTTTCTGAAATTAACTTATTGCGTCTAGTACCAATAGGAAGATGATCAAATATTCCTTGTAAATCAGTATCTGATAATTCAGTTACATTGTAAATGACAAAATCAGTTGTTTTAATTAAATGTGAAATGGCAGAAAAATTATGAGTTCTTTCTATTCCTACAAGTTTAATGTTTTTAAACTCTGTTAAAAAATTAAATGCATCTAGAGAATCAGAAAAATTATCAATAAAAACAATGGTTTTCTTACCATGAGTTGAATGAGCAATTAGTTTAGCTTTATTTAATTGCAAATTATCGAAAATAAGTTTTATCTCATAATCCATCTCAATTGCAATTTGCATCATTAATGTTGTTTTACCAGAAACAGGTGCTCCTTGTATAATAATATTCTTATCTGAATAGATAAGGTTTTTAATTTTGTTAAAATGAGTAGTTTTATAAATTTGATTTGAAAAAATATCATACCATGTTGGTGGATTTCCACTAAAAAATTCTAATATTGGCCTAACAGGTAAATTTTTATTACTTATAGGAATAATGTTTTTACCAAATAGATATTTTATTTCTTCATTAACTTTAGTAATTTTTTTTGTAGTAACAATATTAAGTGTTTCAAGGTAATTTAGAAATTGAGCTGTATCTGAAACAATTATATTAAATCCTAAAGCTTCGAAATAATGAATAATATCGTCCTCTTCATCTCTAATTATAATCCATTTATCTTTATGATTTTCAGGATTAGTATTCGACGAAGTTAAGGCCTGAATAACACCAGTATCTTGAAGTCCATATCCCCAAAATAGTGTTATTTTTCTTTCAAAATCTAATGAAAGTTGGTTCCAAATTTTAGGATTAGAACTATAAGCGTTTGAAATAGAAGAAACATCAAAAATCAACTTTCTATCAAAATATTTTACATTTCCGTGTAATGCAGAAAAATCTACAGCTAAATTATCTGAATAATTTTCTCCATTATATGTTACATCATTAATATACTTATCCTCAATTTTTTCATAAATTTTATAAACTAAATCATCAATATTAGTTGTGTATATATTTTTAGGATTTAATTTTTCAATATTTAGATATTTTTTATCAAAAGAATCTACTGAAAACTTAGCACGTAAAAAAGTATAAAATTCCTCCCTTTTAGATTTTTCTAAAATTGTTGAAATTTGAGAAAGGTTTAAGTCCAGTTTTATATTAAATTCTTTTTTTACTTCATTAGTTAATTGATTACCTACGGGTAAATATTCTGTTTTTTTATTTTTAGCTAGTACAGAAAAGCCTGCACCTAAAAATAAATTTGTTCCTTTTGTAATTTCGTTTTCAAAAATATGTTGATTATCAAATCTTTTCATTAGAAATGGTGTTTTAGTAAGATTTATAAAAATACAAAATAGTTTGACTATTTTATTGCGGAAATCCGTAAATCACTCAATATTTTGAGTCTATCCATTATTTAAACAAAAAACATAGCGACTTCGGAGTGGTTTTCCCGCCCTCTGCAAGAGCAAGTAGTTTTGATGGTACGAATGTAATTTCGAGTGCCTCAAAACATAACTTGCTGTAATCTTTCGATTACTAAATACCAAAATTTTACAAAGTAAAATCTAAAGTGATTTCATATTAAGAAATCACTCACTATTTGACACTAAAGTGCCAAGTGCAACCTTAAATTTCCATTTAAAGTTTTCAAGCTGTATATATACTTTCTTTGCTGTAAGATAGTAAAGTAAGTTTTGTAATTGTCTTTAAAATAGCGCTGTAAAGCTGTTTTAAGATAATCTTGGTGTAAAAACGTATTAGTATAATGTTTCCAACAAGCTAAAGCTTACAACTATCCATAATGTAAAATGTAAACCTTTAAAAAAGTACAATATGGGAACAGTAAACCAACCATCAAAAAAAGACAGTCAAAATGAGTTAGTCGATGAAGACTACTTAATGAATATCATGAGTGGTGATATAGAAGTTAAGTCTGTAGAACAAGCTAAGACTATTGTAGAAGAAAGAGAAAAACCTCTAATCCAAGAAGAAGTAACAAAAGTCAAAGAGAAGAAGCCAAAGAAAGAAATAGCTACTACTAAATACCAAGAGCTTTTTCTAATTAATGAATTTCCTTCATCAAGAGCAGGAAAGGTAGTTTATATCCGACCAGAGTATCATGAAGTATTACTTCGTATAACCCAACTGGCTAAAGAAGAAAAAACAACGCTTTACTCTTATTTAGACAATATCTTAAAGCAACATCTACAACAGTATAGCTCTGAGATTACCCAATATTTTAATGACAAATTCAAACCTATTTTATAATGAAAAAAATAATCACTTAGGAGAATCAACTCTAGTACAGATTACTAAGAGTATAGAGAATTATGTAGATACTTTTAAAAAAAGTATCTACATAATCAAAAAACGGAAAAACGGCTTATACTCAATCAGAATTCTATAAGAAGTTAACACGCATAGTTCAAGAAGTAGGAAATAATAAAACTTCTGTTCATGCTTATTTATATAATCTATTAGAGCATTAATTCAATATATTCTAACGTCTAAAACTATTCTTTTTAAGAAGAAAAATAAGCTTATATTTTTAATTACTCCTTAAAATCTGACATTTTTAAAAAAGAGGAAGTTCCACTATAGCGTTTATTACTTTTGGTAAGTAATAGATAATTAGGTAATTTAGATTAGATATTATCTTAGTTCTTTTATATGGATCAATTAGTGAATAAAAAAATAAGCAAAATTGCAGAAATCTGGAGATACTATCTTCTTGAGTCCAAATATTTACGGAATGTATTAAAAATTGATAACGAATACGAAGTTGGTTATGTAAGCCATCTTTTAGGTTATTATCATGATACTAATCAGCTAATTTTTACCCCATTTAGCTATACTTCAAATAATGATCGTATTTCTAAACAAATAAGCCTTTTACAAAGTATCTATGTTCAACAAGACTTTATAGAAGAGCTTCTCAGATTCTTTAAACTTAATATCAATAAAGGAAGTTTAAAACAAGACCAAAATTATAGTATAAATAGAGATATTAGAAATGAATTAGTTGGACATCCTATTAGACGAATTAACAACAATGGTACACTAATTAGTTCTTGTTTATTTGGATATGAGGGTGGAAGCGAGAATATAAGTTATTTAAAGTATCATGCAGACAATAATTTTAAATGTGAAATTATTGAATTAAGTATTTCTGATATAATTACAAGGCACAAAGAATTCTTAATAAAATACTTAGATAAAATACTCCATAAGTTAAAGAAGATTTTCTCTGGATATATTACAAAACTACGCAACTTAAGAGAGCTAAGTAAAACGAAAAATTTCGAAGAACTTTTAAAGATAACTTCTGTTTTCTTTGAATCTATATTTGACTCCGATTATATCTATGATAAGGAATCATTATTGATAGTTTATTCAAAAAAAGACCAACACTTAAGATACCAAAATATTATAATTAAATTTTATCAGGATTTAGAAATTGCATTAATTGAAAAAATTAAAATTACTGAAGACATATTTAGCTTACCAGAAGAACAGGTAGTAAGTAAAGACTTAGAAAGTCCTATCATTAATCTACAAATTATAGAAGCAGAAAATTATCCCCTAAATAGACCAGTAACTTATCATTATGAACTAGGTAAGTTGTCTACTATGCGAGACTTACGAGAGTTTAGATATTATTCAGAATGCTTAAAAAATAAATGTTTAAATAATCAATTGGTACTAGATGAATTAACTCACATGGAGAACAATAATTTTAATAAAATTGAGTACTATTCTGCGTTGGGACTTATTCAAACAGAATTAAATAAAGCTCAATAGGTCTAGTATTATTTGAATAAAAGATATTAATTACATAATGTAATATTTATGAGAGAAACAGTATTAAGTTATCTACAACAAAATGAATTTGATAAAATTGTTGAAATACTAAAAGATAATAAACTTTTTAATCTATTAATTTCAGATCAAATCTTTGAAACAATATTCTTTCAAAACTTCACATATCAATTACTTAATTATACAGAATTAGAGCTACCATATCCCGCATTTTTATATAACTGTCATGTATCAGACGATTATACTTTTAAATTTAATAATGAAGATGAGGAAAAAATTTTAAAATTTTTGATTGATAAAACTAAAGATTATAATTATGCTAAAAAACTCCCTAATTATTCTCAATCAATTTTAATAATCGAAGAGTATGAGAGTAAGCTACAGATTGAATCAGAAATATCAGTAAAAATTGCTAAAAAACACAAAGATTTAGAAATAGTTGAGAAATATTCTAATAATAAAGAATCTATAATAAAATCCATTTTTAATTCTCCTCAAGAAAAAGATTTTTTCATAGCATGTCGAGATGTATTTTTAGGCAAATTAATTTTACCTAATGTTTCTTTATCAACTCTTTTTAATCAAACTATTGTAAGAGAAAAGTATTCAATGTATTATAATTTTTATCTTAAATCTTCTATTGATTGTGTTGTTGTTGATGAGAAAACTTTTATTCCGATATTGTTCTTTGAACTAGATAGTAAAACTTACCATTCTGATGAAGAAGCTAAAAAGCGTGACGAAATTAAAAATAAACTTGTTACAGAATTTGGTAGTTCACTCATTCGTATAACTAAACGAACGGGTAATGAATCTATAGAAGAATTTAAAAGTTTTCTAGAAGTTATCAAAGAAGAAAAAAACATTGTTTAGGTTAGGTCTTATAGAATACAGTATTACAGCTTAAAAAACAAAGGCACCTTATAAGATGCCTTCATCTGCAAAAGAGTAGTAACTCTCTGTGGTTATAATTAAATGATCTAAAAGAGTAATATCAAGTATCTTACTTGCTTCTTTAATCTTTCTTGTAATTTGTCTATCAGCATCACTTGGAACTAATTTCCCAGACGGATGGTTGTGCACTATCAAAAATCCCACTGCATTCGCTTTCAAAAGAGCTGAAAAGATGATTCTTAAATCTACTATTGTACCTGTTATTCCTCCTGAGGAAGCTTCTAATACTCCAAGTACTTTGTTGTTGTTTGAAAGCATAAGTACTTTAAACTGTTCTAATAATTCAATCTTATTACTATCCCAAGCCTTTAATGCAACTTGATATGCACTATAAGAAGATGTAATCTGAGGTCTCTGTGAAGCCTTTACTTTTGATTTGTAAATTAATTCTACTTCTGAAGCGATAAGCCAATCTTTGTTTAAAACTGTAGTTTCCATAATATTAAATTTTTAAATTAATTATGGAGCCACAATTGGTAATGGCTTAGCGAGCGCAAGAAGCAACGCAATAAAGCGAAGACTTTAGTCAAGCATTTATGGGGGAATTTCTTGCTAGCGAACCGCTAGGCATTACCTAAATTTGTGCAATTATTAATAAAAATAAAACCCAATAATTATTTATCGCTTAGCTCTGATTTTCTATGTCTTAATATATCTGATATTTTCAAATCAGTAATGCTTTTATAGAAGATAATTTACCTTTCCAAGCGAATAGTTTACTGATATAAAGCATGATACTTTTAAAACAAACCTTAAAAGACATGAATTATGAAAAAAGTAAAACTTTCCTTAGAAACCCATATGTGGTATAGAGAACCAATTAAGAACCCTTATTATATGTTGTACTGCTTATTTGATGTAGTGCACCCTCCTGAGTTAAAACTGTATCTATCAGAATTAATGAATCACACTCATAAAAGTGAGATTTATCTACAGAATACCCCACATATAGTTCTCTTGATCTATTCTTTACTGCGTTCGATAATACGCGGTAGTTATAAGATACTAAGCAACTCAAAAAAATACTATTCGATACATCCCATGAACAAATCAGAAGTTTCCAAATTAATGACATTTTTAGGTTCACTATCCCAAGAGGAATATTTAAACCCTTACTTAGTATTTGAGGATGTATTTGCAAAACAATCCGTAATTCAGTTAGAAATTGATTTATTCGAAATAACACAATTTGCACTTGGAGACTTTATAGAACCACCATCAATAGAGGTTAACACCTCTTTTATTAGTATAAATAGACTAATAGAGGCATGTTGGCTATTATATCAAAGGAATGAATAATATTTATAAACGAAAAAAGGTAGAATACCCTCCATAGTAATTCTACCTTTTTCTATTATATTCAATGATAAGATTCTTTTTTTACTTGTTATCCCATTAGGTTAAATGTAATAACGAAGCTGAAGTTCTTTGTACAAAACCACATTGTCTATAGAAGTTTTCATATTTTTCTTCATAATCTACATGAATCCATTCAATAGAATTAGCTTTACACGCAGATATAGCTTTAACAACTAACTCTTTACCAATACCTTTATTGCGAAAATTGGGATCCACAGAGGTATCAAGGAGAAAGGCATGTTTATTTCCATCCCAAGCTATATTTATAAAGCCTATGATTTCATTACCCCAATGTGCAGTAATATAGCTTAGACTTCTAGATAATACTTGATTGTAATCTATCCACATATGGTCTTTCCATACTTTCCCCATAAAACTATTTAAAGCATTTATGTCCAAAGAAGCATTAATTGTATAAGAAATGTTTTTATCCATTTTTAAGAAAAGAGAATATTATTTTTGAATCAATTTCTCTAAACGAGCCATCATCTCATCTTTCTCTTTAAGCATACGCTCATACAAAGCAATCTTTTCTTCGTGAAGTTGGACAATCTTATCAATTGGATTATTATTTACTATAACCCCTACACAAGAAGCGTTGTCATGAAAAGTATTAGATATAATACTAACTGCTTTTTCTTCATCAAAGTTTTCAATTGCTTCAACAGGTATTTTAAGCACCTTTGAAATCTGTTGTAATAGTGAATTATCAATTACCTCTTTCTGTTCTAAAACAGATATCTTTTTCTGATTCCAATCATCTCCTAAATCAAAAGCAAGAACCTCTTGTTTGATTCCAAGCATTTCTCTAAAACGCTTTACATTTCTTCCTTGATGTATTTTATGTTCCATAATTAATAGCTGAGTTAAGAAGGCTCAAAGATAAAGCCAATGATTTAAAAAGATTGAAAGGTAAAGTTATAAAATTATCTTGTAAAATATCCCATAATGAGAATATTATACTTCTTAGTTGAATAGTTTATTCTATGAGTTCTATTGAATTTTAATCAAATCAAAAAAACTCAAAATTATGAAAACAACTATTTTACCTATCAACGACTTTTTAAGTAATCAGCTTAAAGAAATTATTACAGAGTTTCCTTCTGTATTAGAGATGTACTATTGTAGTAATACTATAGAGATGACTTCCTATTTACTTATACACCTAAATAACAGAAGTGATATTGACATTATTGCCAATCGCAAAGGAATTAAAAAACTATTTAAGAACTACGGTATCATAGTATTGTTATTTGATTATGACTCTTTGAAATACAAATTTAAGCATGGTTATCCATTAATAGAGCTTATCTACCAAGAAGAGCATCTAATTTATCAGCAAGAAGGAATTGATTTTACTAAACTTGCTACAAGAAGTTTCAAAAAATTTAAAAATCAGTACAATATTTATAAAGAGAGATATTTCCAAGATTATGATCTATTAAGTTCAGAGCTTAATAAGTATAAATCTTTAGACGCTATTTCAAGTGTGTTTCTTGTTTACGAGCGTATATTAGAATTACACTTACAATATTTAGAAGAACTATATGTAGGACATATCAGCTCAATCAATAATCTCCATCAACGAATAAAAAAAATCAGCAAGTTTAACCCAGAGATTGAAGGTTTATTTATTAAAAGAAATGAAGAGGAATACTATCTTATAGCTTTAATAGACAGAGTAAAAGAAGCAATCGAAGAGGATAGAGAAGTTTATTACCATGAGTGCTTTGAGGCTTTTAATAATGTTGAAAACACTCTTCATAATTTTGTTCAAGAACGTTTTAAGTCTTTAAAATGTTTAATCAAACACCCAACAGTCATTCCTACGATTACAGAGGTGGCTTTGGAGCTAAATAAGCAAGATACTTTTAATGATATCATCATTGAAAGATGCTTAAATCAAAATCAGCGTATAGAAGAAATTTATCTGTACAAGACGTTAATTCTTGGTAGCCAAACTATTTACTATCTTCTTGTCATAGGTGATAAGTTTGCAAACGAACAGATTAAGTATTTGGAATCAAGTTTACAAGATAAGTTTAATAAGCAAACGAACTTTGTTATTATAGCTCATACTAAAATATGGATTCAAACTGAATTATACAGCTCACAAGATTTCTTTGCTGACATCATAAAAAACGAAAACAAGATTTATACATCAAGTAAATACAATGCATCATTACATTGGTTAGTCCCTCACGCATCCTTATATACTGATCTATACTATTATAATTCTGTTACTAATAATACTGCTAAAGAACTACTTAAGAATCTACAAAAACTAAAAAAGGGACAAGAATGTAAGCAAAGTATTCCTTATCTACTATCACTTTATTTTATGTCATTTTGTAGAACATATATATTAGCTCATTTATCGTACTTACCTAATTACTTATCTAGCTTCTCTTTATGGCTACTTTGTATAAATGTGAATACTAACTTGACTAAGTATCAATACTTATTTGATAAATTCGGTAGCAAGTTTTTTTCTTTATTAGATTACTATAGAGTATTACATCAACGACTTATTAATTTCGATACAGAAAAAGCAGAAGTGCTGTTAGAACTAGTTACTCAACTGCAATCAGAATTAAAATTGATTATAAGTATAAGAGAGGTATAGTTCCTCTCTTGTACTTTTATTTATCTATTACATTTAATGAATTTTCTTTTAATATTTTACATGCAAGACTTAAATCATCTTCAATTTTTAAAATCAAAAGTACCATAAGTACTAAGAGTGTACGATAGTCATCCGTTTGAACCTCTTCATCATGGCTATTCGTTGCATGAACATATTTATTCCTTAACCACAAACCATTGCTAAAGCGATTATTTAAATAAAAATCAAAATATTCTTGTTCTGCTGTTGTCAGCAACTTATTAGAATACGTTATCATCCCTTTTTTATGTAATAAAGCTACCTTTTTTCTAATACTTATAGGTAGGTGCCAATAACTGATGACATCATAAGTATCAAAAAGAAAAAGAATATAAAAAAACTCTAAATCAATAATTTCTAAATTACCTTTCTCAGATACTCGAATGTAATTTGAATCAATAAAGTGTTGTAAATATTCATTTTGAGTAGTATTAAAATCGTCTCTAGTCAACGCATAATTTGGGTCTACTAATAGATGAAATAAACTTTGATATTTATCCTTATGCTTCTCATAATTAAATAAATAACTATTCGTACTAAAGAAAATATGAATAAGTTTATTGTATTCTTCTCCTTGTGGATAAATATACTTGTTTTCAAGTATAGATGGAATTGTATTAAACTTTGAGGTTTTAGTACTTACTTGCAAGAGTTCATAATCTACAATATCGTCTTCTACATACAATTTATATTGTTCAAGAATTGATTCAAATTCAGGTACCATTAACCTAATCTTTTCAAGATAAGTTGATGTTGAACTAGGAAGATGTAACTTAAAGTAATTGATATTAAATGTTTGGTTTAAGTAGTTGTTTACGTAATTTTCTATCAAATTTTCAAAGCTAATATTTATTGTATCAAGTGCTATTTTGTAAACTTCAAATGATAGCAAAGAGTTCATTCTTTTTTCATAAAATGAATGAGATAAAAAGTAATCATTTTTAGAATTGATACCTATAGCATACTCAAACGTATCAATTTCACGCTTCCTAGCTAATAGATTTATACCTCCTTGCTTATCTAGCAATTCAAAAACCGTTTTAAAATTCTTAAAAAGAATATTTTTGTCAGTATTTTCTAATAATCTCTTTTTACTATAAGAAATAATTTTTACGTTATTCTTAAATATTACTTTCTTTATTTCTTCTTGATCTTCTGATAGTGAAACACCTTTTCGTATATTGATTGAGTAATCACTATTGCGAATATCATCATTAAGTTTTTTTGAAACTTTTTTGGCTTTAAATCTAGTCTTATCTGATAATTTAAGATGGTCAGATGCTTTACTTGATTTGATTAACCTAACATAATTTAGATTTGCATCTTCAATATCGAGATAATTACATATAAGTGATTCTCGCTTATCTAAAGTCAGTGATTTTGGAAAAAACATTTCTTTTGTCTCTTTATCATGATGTACCTCATAGTAATCTAATAAAATTTCTGCATTCTCTGGACTTTGTAATATATAAGAGCTAATTTCTGAATCAAAATGAGTAACAATATTCTTACAATATAAGACATCTCTCAATGATGTTCTATTGTTTTTTATTAACTCAACTAAATCCTCATTTGAAAACATTTTGTAAACCCCAGTTTTATTTAGTAGAAGCCAGAATGTTGAATAATAATCGAATCTTATCTTATTGTAGAAAGTTGATATTATTTCTGTAGTTAATGATTGAAAGTACAAACTAATTTCTTCTTTGAAATTTTTAGTAAGTTTCTTATAATCAATTATTTCTTCATTAGTCCACGTATCATGAACAAAATCGTTGTCCATATAAAGTATGATATGTTGTTTTTCGAGTAAATCATTAATCGTTGTTTCAGATGATTGATAAGATTTATTTTTGAAGAATTCATCTATTTGATTTAACATTGAATACGATGCCAAATCGTCTTTAGAGAAAAAAATAATTCTACGCATTATGAATAGCTTTATTATAAGTGATCTATATCTTATAAAGATAGTATTTAAAATAGAATATTGCTTTTAAATCATAGCTCTTAGTACAGTTGAATAATTTATTTACTACAGCCAAAGAGTACGTCAATGTTCAAAAGGATATAAACCTTTTAATAACTACTTTACCTTAGTTGTTTAACCTAAAACAACTATCATGGAAAATCAAATCACAAAAGAAGATTTAAGACTGTTTACTCAAACAATCATTGGAGAGCTAAAAGAGTTATTAACTAAACAAAACAAAGAAGCTTCTCTTGAATGGGTAAAGGCTAAAGTAGCAAGACAATTACTCAGTATTTCGCCAGCTTCACTACAAACACTTCGCATCAGTGGTAAATTGCAGTGTCGCAAAATACTTGGTTCATATTACTACAACAGAAAAGATATTATGAACCTTTTCAATGAGTAGAAGTTGACTTCTACTCATTGAAAAGGTTGAAAATTGACTACTCCCTCAAATTCCTTACTACAAATACTACAGTTGAATTATTAGAAAATGTAGAGAATCCAAGGGAGTTTTTACTATCCATTTAACTGATTAATAAAAGTAGTTAGTTGAGCTAATTTATCAGAATTTAGATTTTTTAAACCTTCAAGTAAGTCAGTGTAATTATCTGTTTGTTTATTTGTTTTTCCTTCAAGCTTACCTTTTAATATCTGCATTTCATTCTTGATAGCCTCTTCTTCAGTTAAAGCGTATTCCTCTGTTTGTTTAACAGAGTGATGACCTAACATTTCCTTTACTACGTGAATAGGAACACCGTTACCAAGAGTTACAGTACTTCCAAAAGTTCTTCTTGCTTTATGGGTGTTTAATTCGCTTATCTCACAAAGTGAGGCAATCTCTTTTAAGTACTCATTCATCTTTTGATTAGAACGAACAGGAAGCACAATATCTTTATCAATACAAGCGGGATGATCCTTATGTTTTTCCATTATCTCAATAGCTTTGGGAAGTAGTGGTATAGTAATATTAGCATCTGTCTTTTGTCTGTTGGTTCTAATCCACAGATTACCTTCTTCATCTTTTGTAATATCAGTTTTCTTTAATTGGAAAACATCGATATAAGCGAGCCCCGTATAACACTGAAAAACAAACACATCTCTAACAGTAGCTAATCGCTCATTAGTAAATTCTTTGTTTTCTAAAATTGATAACTCTTCTTTGCTTAATGGTTTCTTATTGAGCTTAGTTTTTTTAGGTTTATATTGTACGAAAGGATTTGAAGAAATAATTCCCTTTGCTACAGCTCTTAAAACAATCTTCTTGAAGTTTGAGATATACTTTATAGCTGTATTGTTAGAACACGTTCTAACGGTCTTTAAATAGTGTTCGTAGCCAATTACAAACTCATAATTGAGTTCTCTAAACTCTATATCTTCTTTGCCATATACATAACGGATATACTCAGCTACGTGAGATCTTGCTGTTACGTATCTTTCATGTGTTCCAATAGCATACTCTTTAGGCACTAACTTAAAAACTTCATCGTTATGCTTTTGGAATTCTTCTAATACTTTAGCCTTACTAGTTCCTTTGCCTTGGATATAATCCATAAGCACAGAAGCAGTAATAGACTCTTCATTGCTTAAAAGTTCTAATTTGTACTTGGTAATCTTAGATACGATTGTATCTAAGATGTAGTTTAGCGTTTTAGCATCTTCTTTAGCACCATTGGCACGACCTGCTTTTTGGTTCCATCTGTTGATATCCCATTTGTGACTTAGAGAAGTCTCTTTGCGAATACCATCTACTGTGATTCTAAGGTAAACACCTCTTAAATCACTTTTCTCTCTACTTGGTTTGAGAAAGAAATTAATTGATAACTGTTTTTCTAACATAATTCAACTGTTTTAAATATTAATAAATGTCGAATTAAAACGTTCCAAAAACACAGTTCAAAACTCTCTGGCCCCCTTTGGCGTCTGGGTTTGCTCAGTTGAAAGGTGCACATCGCTTACCTGTTTTTTTGTGCACCGAATCTGTAACTTTTTTTTGAGCATTTTTGAATAAAATGCGATACCCCTAAAAAAGAAAAAACCTATAACTCATTGTGAATCATAGGTTTTGTGCTTTTTTGATGACTTTTGAAAAGTTATCTTTTATAAATCAGCGGAGAAAGAGGGATTCGAACCCCCGGACCTGTTACAGTCAACGGTTTTCAAGACCGCCGCATTCGACCACTCTGCCATTTCTCCAGTGGTCTGCATTACTTCCGTATTGCGAGTGCAAATGTAGCACAAATATCCAAACCTCCAAACTTTAAATGTAAAATAATTCAAAGTTTTTTTAGCGAAATTCTCAGTATCTACTACACCCTTAGAATAAAAAGCTAATTATCAACCTTGTACTCCCCTAACCGATTCGCTCTCTTCTAAAATAAAAAAACTCCTATTAAGGAGTTTTTAGTATTATTTATCTTCAAAAAGCTTAACGACTAACTTATAACTTAAAGAATCTAATCCATTAAGAGCTCCTTCAGAAGAACTATTTGAAAGAACGATTAGACCTTTCTTTCTTACTGGGTCAAAAGCTACATAATTAGAATATCCAGCATCAATACCTCTTGTGAAATAAAGAGGTTCATCAGAACCAAAAGGGTATCCTATTTTCCAACCTAAACTAACCCAATAATTAGGACTCACGATAAGAGTAGGCTTTTGGGTTAACTGTAATACCTTGTCCTCACTATTAAACTGTGCCTGAATGAACTTCGTCAAATCTGCTGCTGTAGAAATTCCTCCACTAGATGGTAATAAAGCACCTACTTTAATTGGGTATACTTCCTTCAGATTGACATTAATTCCTTTTACTACCTCACGTTTCTTCTTAGGCATATACACTGTAGAGTTATTCATACCATATCTGGCGAATACTTTCTCCTCTATTAATTTATCAAAAGGTTTGTTATACACCTTACTCAATGTATTACCCAGTATTGCATATCCTAAGAAAGAAAAACTCTGTCTCTTCTCTGGACTTATCGTATCCGTCTCTAGATTATGCTGCATATAGTTCTCCAGCTGCGCACTTGTCAGATTAGTCAGGTAATCATCCTCTATCTTAGGATCATTAGACTTTATCTCAGGTAGCATCGGTACTAATGAAGAATGATTGGCTAAAGCGATGAAGGGTAACTTAATATTCTTATTAAAACTAAAGTCATAATACTTATTTACATCAGTAGTTATATCTAAGCCTTGCTCTAGCACAGCATCAGCTAATACAGTAGAAGTAAATATCGTCATTAGATTAGCCATAGAAAACTTACTATCCGTATTGTCTTCTATTTTTATTCCATCCCCTACTTTCTTAAAGCCGTGATATTCTACCTTATCGTCATCAATGATAGCGATAGCATACTGTCCTTTTTCAGGTAGATTAACTGTTTCATTAGCTATAATTTCTTCTACACTAAACTTTTTAAATGTATCATCTACAGGCTTTGGCATATCTAATAACCTAAATCCAACTACTTCCCCCGTATCATTCATCGCTAGATTAAGTAGAGCTACTTCATTATTCTCAAACTCCGTTTTAAACAGCGCTAATTGATTATTGTCTAAGCCATAAAACTCCATACTCTTAATATTACCAAGTTTTTCTTTCATTTCCACAAAGAATAACTTGGCCTTAGCACTAGGCAACTCTTCTTTTAAAGATGGCGCGAAGTGACTGTAGATATCATCGTAATCATTAGTGTTGTAATCCTTTACAAAAATATCTATTAAGGGTTTAAACTCTTTCTCCTGAGCGAAAGAACCAAAACTCATTAATAAACATATCGCTATAGAAATACTTAATCTTTTCATTTCTTTATTTAATTTTGCAAGGATAAATATATCAGTTATTATTCGATAAATATCTTCCTTTAACAAGAATAAAAGAAAAATAATGATTTTCTTTCCACTTTTAAGTAAAATACAACAATCTAAATATAAAGCATCAAATCACAGTTTGCCATAAAAAAGTACAATATGTCCTATTACCTATTCTCTGATAAAGGAACTCTATTTAAAATGAAAATAGCCTATCTTTTTTTTAAGTATATTCGCCCTATATAAAAACAGAAAGACTATGACCAAAAGTGAAAAAGTAAAATTCGCTATGGAGACCTTAGACGCTCTTTATCCAGAAGTTCCTATCCCTTTAGACCATAAAGACCCTTATACCCTACTAATCGCTGTACTATTATCAGCACAGTGTACAGACGAACGCGTAAATAAGATTACCCCTTTACTATTTGCTAAAGCTGATAATCCCTACGATATGGTCAAAATGACAGTAGAAGAAATACAAGATATCATCAGACCTTGTGGATTATCTCCTATGAAATCTAAAGGTATCTACGGTCTATCACAGATCTTAATTGATAAGCATAACGGAGAAGTTCCTCAGGATATGGCTGCATTAGAAGAATTACCTGCTGTAGGTCATAAAACGGCTAGTGTAGTGATGTCTCAGGCATTTGGTGTACCTGCTTTCCCAGTAGACACCCATATTCATAGATTAATGTACCGCTGGAATTTCTCGAACGGAAAAAGCGTAGAACAGACTGAAAAAGATGCTAAACGCCTATTCCCTAAGGACAAGTGGAATCTACTACACTTACAACTCGTATGGTATGGAAGACAATACTCTCCTGCACGTGGTTGGAATCTCGAAATAGATATTATAACGAGTGTGATAGGTAGGAAAACGGTTATCAATGAATACTATAAAAAGAAAGGAATTAAGTAATCATTCTGCATGCGCTTAGAACGATATAGTGAGATCCAAAAACAGTTTAAGACTATCACAAAGCAAAAAAAGAGGTTAAGTAATCGTACTTAACCTCTTTTTTTTTAATTCTCTTTCGAGTAAAGCGATAGATTATTGATTAAACCGTTTAGCCTAACTAGGCTTAATCCTTTAGAATAACTCAAAAGGAATTTAATGGTCTCTTCTTTAGGTAAACTAAATGAACTAGTTTTCGTTGTGTAATTTTTCTTCATATGTGGCGTTTTGTTGTTTATACAATGATAACGACAAAATGCTTCACATATTATATCTCCGTCAAAATAATATTTTTTTCGTCAATTAATTTTCTTAAATTAAGCAATGCGTATCGCATTCTTCCCAGAGCAGTATTAATACTTACGTCTGTCTGCTCAGCTATCTCCTTGAAACTCAAATCCTGATACATACGCATCGTGATCACTTGACGTTGATCTTCTGGAAGTTCTTTTAACAATAGGTGTAAGTCTGACTCTATCTGTTGTTGGATTATATCTCCTTCTACTGTATTAGAATCATCTTTTAGAAATGAAAAAATAGGCAATTCTTCAGAATCATATTGAAACTGTACACGCTTCTCTCTTCTGTAGTGATCCATTACTAAGTTATGAGCAATGCGGATAACCCAAGGTAGAAACTTACCTTCTTCATTATATCTACCCGACTTAAGGGTATTAATTACTTTTATAAATGTATCTTGAAAAATGTCATTTGCTAACTCAGCATCTGTTACTTTAGAAAATATAAAACCATAGATCTTAGACTGGTGTCTTTTGATCAAAACCTCTAACGCCTCTTCACCACCTGCAATATATAATGTTACAAGGGTTGCATCAGGCATATTTATATATACCATACCAAATTTCTTTTTTAAAACTGTAAATAGATTTTTATAAAGTAATTTTGTATTATAGGCTTTGATTTTTATCGTTTAACGAGACAAATATATAAAATTATATTTGTTAAAATAAATAAAAAATAAAAGTTTTTTTTAGAACCTATAACAACAAACGTTATCATATCGCATCATTTAGGTCGAAAACATTAAAATTCACATCTCTTAAATTTATCTAAATGAAATAATCACAACATTAGACAGAGATAAATGTAAAAAACACAATAATATCTAAGCACATAATGGCTACGTTTTTATATATTTCAGCAATTTTTGCTCCTCCATGGAACTTTTTCCCTTTTTCTGTCTGTTCTTACTCCTGTTCCTGTCTTGTTCCCAAGAGATAACTCAGAAGCGACTTTTTGGAAACAACTCGGGAACAAAACAGGGCAACCGCAGAGCTAAAACAAGAGAAATATCAGGTCAGCACTGACTTTCGCATTAAAGAGGATACTCCTATTTACTCTCTTTTATGCCTATTTACTCCACTTTTTGCCCCTTCTCTACATTCCTTCCCTCCTTCTCTCTACATTTGAACAATAAATTGTTTTTCTACCTTGCGCTTTATACAAGGTGATAATGCGAAATATTATAGCATATTCAGCATTTTGCACAAGATTATACCTTGTAGAGTTTTAGAGGAATTAAAGAAAGCATTATCTTTGTTTATTAAACCTTTATAGGCTACATGAAAAAAATAGATTTCTCCAATATAGATCCAAAAAAGAACATTATCATCAAGGGTGCTCAGCTGCACAATCTTAAAGATTTAGACGTTATCATCCCTCGTAATAATCTTGTTGTAATAACAGGATTGTCTGGTTCTGGTAAGTCCAGTTTAGCTTTTGATACCTTATATGCAGAAGGACAGAGACGCTATGTAGAGAGCTTATCTTCTTATGCTAGACAATTCTTAGGACGTATTAATAAACCTAAGGTAGAATACATAAAAGGGATTGCTCCTGCGATTGCAATTGAACAAAAAGTAAATACTAGCAATGCTCGTTCTACAGTAGGTACCTCTACAGAGATATATGATTACATCAAACTGCTTTACGCACGTATCGGAAAGACATTTTCTCCTATCTCTGGAGAAGAAGTAAAAAAAGATACCGTAAGCGATGTATTAGACTATGTTAAGAGCCTAGCTATTGGAGCCAAATTATTATTACTTGCTCCTATTGATTTAGGAGAAGACAGAGAGCTGTATGAACACCTGAATGTTCTCCTTCAACAGGGATATGCTAGAATATTAGTACAAGGAGAAACTTTGCGTTTAGATCAATATATAAATGATAATACAGAAGATATCATTAATCAAGTAGATGCGACTCAGGTTTACCTAGTTGTAGACCGTATCGTAGTTAGTGATGATGAGGATTTCTTTAATCGTCTAGGAGACTCTGTAGAAACAGCTTTCTTTGAAGGGAAAGGATATTGCTATATCGAAGATCTGAAAGATAAAAAGCGCAAAGAGTTCAGTAATAACTTCGCTTTAGACGGGGAAGTTTTCCTTGAGCCTAATGTTCATTTATTTAGCTTTAATAATCCTTATGGGGCATGTCCATCATGTGATGGATATGGTAATATCATCGGTATTGATGAAGAATTAGTCATTCCTAATACAGGTCTCTCTATATATGAGAATGCGGTATTCCCTTGGAGAGGAGAATCAATGAGTTGGTATAGAGATCAACTCGTTAATAACGCATATAAATTTGACTTCCCTATTCACAAACCTTACTTTGAGCTTACAGAAGAACAAAAAGCATTGGTATGGGAAGGAAACTCTTTCTTTACAGGATTAAACGACTTCTTTAAAGAATTAGAAGAAAAAAACTATAAAATTCAGAATCGCGTTCTTTTATCTCGTTATAGAGGAAAGACGAAATGTCCTACTTGTAAAGGAAAGAGACTGCGCAAAGAAGCTAGCTATGTAAAAGTAGGTACTAAGACAGTAAGTGAGTTAGTAGACCTACCAATCAAGCATTTGATCACATTCTTTAAAGATTTAAAACTGAACGAATACGAAGCAAAAGTAGCACAACGCTTATTAATAGAGATCAACAATAGACTCGGTTTCCTTAGCAACGTAGGGCTTGACTACTTAACGCTTAATAGAAATTCTGCCACTTTATCTGGGGGAGAATCTCAGCGTATTAACTTAGCCACATCACTAGGAAGTAGCTTAGTAGGCTCTATGTATATCTTAGACGAGCCTAGTATAGGACTACACCCTAAGGACACAGAGAAGTTGATCGATGTACTGAACAACCTTAAACAACTGGGGAATACAGTTATCGTGGTAGAACACGATGAAGATATCATGAAATCAGCTGATCAGATTATAGACATCGGTCCTGAAGCTGGTAGCTATGGAGGACAGCTGGTAGCACAAGGAGATTATGACACTATTTTAAAAGCAAATTCTCTAACAGGGAAATATCTTAGTGGAGCTCTTGAAATTGCTGTTCCTAAAAAACGCAGAGGATATAAACATTTCATCGAAATAGTAGGTGCTAGAGAAAACAATCTAAAAAATATAGACGTTACCTTTCCACTAGACTGTCTAACGGTGATCACAGGAGTATCTGGTAGTGGTAAGAGTACACTGGTCAAAAAAATATTGTTCCCTGCACTACAGAAAAAATTGACAGGACTTAGTGATAAACCTGGTCAGTTTACAGAAATGAAAGGAGAATTTGGCGGTATTAAGTCAGTAGAGTACGTAGATCAGAATCCGATCGGAAGAAGTTCTAGGTCTAATCCTGTAACTTATATCAAAGCCTATGATGATATTAGAGATTTATACTCTAAACAACAATTGTCAAAGCTAAGAGGTTATCAACCTAAGCATTTCTCTTTTAACGTAGATGGAGGGAGATGCGAAACCTGTAAAGGAGAAGGAACTGTAACGGTAGAAATGCAGTTTATGGCAGACGTGCACTTAGAATGTGAAACTTGTCATGGTAAACGCTTTAAAAAAGAAATATTAGAAGTTAATTTTGAAGGGAAGAATATCGATGACTTACTGACGATGACGATAGATGATGCCTTAATGTTCTTTGATCAACATAAACAAACTAAGATTGCACAAAAATTACAACCTCTACACGATGTTGGACTTGGTTATGTACAGCTAGGACAGGCCTCTTCTACTCTATCAGGTGGAGAAGCACAGCGAATCAAGCTTGCTTCTTTCTTATTAGCGGGTACGACAAGAGATAAGGTATTATTTGTCTTCGATGAGCCTACTACAGGATTGCACTTCCACGATATTCAAAAATTATTAAAGTCATTTGAAGCTTTAATTGAAAAAGGACATTCCATTATTGTGATTGAGCACAACCTCGATTTAATCAAATGTGCTGATTATATCATAGATATCGGACCAGAAGGAGGAGAAAACGGGGGACAATTAGTTGCTTTTGGCACACCGGAAGAAGTCGTAAAAAACAAAGCTTCACTAACAGGAAAGTACCTAAAAGAAAAACTGAAATAACCACTTTAGCAACTAAAGAGTGAGAATTAAAAGCTCCTTTTAGCTAACTAAAGGAATTCTATAAAAAACAAAGGCTGTGTCATCGTTATGACACAGCCTTTTATATTAGTCTTAATTCTTAATTATTTTAGCTAGTTTCTCAGTCAATCTTTTTCTACTGAAATATTGTAGTCCCATAGCGAATACATTCAATTGCTTCTGTTGATACTGTTCGAAGTATTCTAATAGAATATCTCTGACCTTATCTTTTTCGGAATACAATACTACTTTTCCAGTATTCGTTTCTTTGATAATATCAAAGAAATCAGAATCCTCAGGCCCTATTCCTAATATTGGGCGTTCTGATGCCATATACTCAAATAACTTACCAGGAATAATTGCTTTAGTATCTTCTGAATCTATTTCTACTAATAATAGTACTTGTGAAGCACGCATTTGTCTCAAAGCCTCTACATTATCTACATAACCATAATTAACAACACAATCCTCCAGTCTAAATTCTTTTATAGTATCTAATACTTCACTACTTACCTTTCCTACTAACTTTAATTGAAAGGCTTCTTTAAAAGCCTTGTTCTCTTTTCTTAATTCAGAGACCGCTTTCCACAGTATTCGCGGGTTGCGCTCTGATAAAAAAGAACCGATATGTGCTAGCGTAAACTTCTCATCTAGAGTCACCTTTCCAAGGTTAGTGATATCATAACCATTTGTGATCACGGTTATAGGTTTATCCGTTTTAGCCTGAAACTCTTTTTTAGTTGTTTTACTAGTGACAATAATCTGATCTGCCTTATTTAAAACCTCTTTTTCTAATTCCAAATGCTTAGTTGCACTAGACTGATTTAGCTTTAATTCTTTGTGATACCCTATAGTCGTCCAAGGATCTCTAAAATCAGCTATCCATTTAATGTTTAATTGTTCTTTAAGAGCCATTCCTATCAAATGCATACTATGAGGAGGTCCAGTAGTAATAACTGTCTCTATATCCTTATTATCCTTTAGATACTTAGATAAGTAAGCTACAGAAGGTTTTACCCAACTTACTCTAGCATCTGGAATAAAAAAGTTTCCTCTAACCCAAAGCAAGAGTTTATCTGAGAACGATTGTTTTTTCTTATCTGGAATAATTCCCGCACTTAAAGTATCTGTATTCTTACCACTTACTATTTTAGCCTTGCTATAAGGTTCATTTATAGGTTGTCTAAGAATCGTTATATCAGGATGTACTTCCTGTTCATTACTAGAGTCTAATAATGGATAACTTGGATTCTCTGGTATATATACTATAGGTTCAATATCAAAGCTTGGTAAATATTTGACAAACTTTAACCAACGTTGTACTCCTGGTCCTCCCGCTGGAGGCCAATAGTAACTTATGATTAAAACCTTTTTCTTTGACATACTCATACTACATTTTGTTTTTTTGTGAAACCGTTTTTCTGTGAAATCGCTTTTCTGTGAATTCGTTTATCTGTTGTCGCGGATTTGAAATCCGTGACACTTTAATTTTTGAGTGATTGCTCCGTTGTCGTGGATTTGAAATCCGTGACATTCTAATTTTTGATTGATTGCTCCTCTCTCCTCTTCACTAATAAATACACTCCACCTACTGTAATCAAGAAAATAAGAATACTCGATCCTAGTGCAATTCTACTACCTGTTTTGATCACTTGTGGTTCAAAAGTAAATTCAATAGTATGTTTTCCACTAGCCAACTCTATTCCTCTCAATACATAATCTACTGCAAAGATTGGCACTTCTACATTATCCACTTTTGCAATCCAACCTTGTGGATAATAGATTTCAGAGAACACTGCTACTCCATCAGCACTGTTATTTGACTCATAAACTATCTTATTCGGAGCATAACTTTTTAGCTCAATACGAGCTAAAGAATCTACTACATAAGTATCTTTTAGTTGAACGTCTTTGAACATCGTTGTATTTAATACAGCCTGTTCTTTTGTTTTCAAGTTATCCAAAGCCTTCATTTCAGCATTTGCATCTTGTACTTTTTGAATACTAGATACAAACCACGCATTTCCATTAGCATTATCATTCAGTAGTGGAACATCACGTCCCTCTTCATCTTTCTGAATAATATACTTCACATTCATCATGTTCAGCACTTCCATATTAGAATGTTGATTCAACTGATAGTCTGCTAGCTCTTGCATTCTACGAGGTTTGGCTGCATGATATCCACCTAAAGAATGATGGAAAAAAGAACTTCTAGCACTATTAAAGCCTCCATTCAATTCGTATACCCTAAAATGCTCTGTATCATTTAATATAACTTTATCAGCTGGTGTTGCTTGAAAAGGTTGAGACATTTGAGAAGCAAGTACAAAGTTTGAGTCATTTACATATTTTCGATCGACTAACACTAAATCTCCGACCATTAATATACCCACAATAATTACAGCTACAAATGGTTTAATCTTTTCTTTAGTTGACAAGAATAAAGCTCCTGCCGCTAAAGCAATTAGTACAAAACTTCTGATAAGATCAGCGGTATACATTGCTTTTCTATCTTCTATTAAAGCACTGATAAATCCAGGTCCTATCTCTCCATAAGCCCCTCTGTAATACCCATCATTTAAGCCTGTGAAACTTAAAGAACCTTTTATCAAAAACAGTAATACTAAAATAGCCCCTGCTACAATACCTGATTTTTTTAAAACAGATAATTGTTCTTGTTTTTCCAACTTACTATAAGCATATAATCCTAAAATAGCTAAGGTAGGTACACATAACTCAAGGATTACTTGAATGGAAGAAACTGCCCTAAACTTATTATACAATGGGAAATAATTAATAAAGAAATCTGTCAAAACAGCAAAATTCTTACCCCATGATAACAATAAAGAAAAAGTAGCTCCTATTATGAATACATACTTGATATTTCTCTTCTCAGCAAAAATACCAACTAAGAATAAAAAAAATACAACAGCACCAATGTAAGCAGGCGCAGCTACAATAGGTTGATCTCCCCAATAAGTCGGTGAGCTACTTGCCATCTCTTTTGCCTGTTGATCACTTGCACCAACAGACTTAAACAATTTATACACATTAGAATCCGCATCTAAATGTTCATTATTCGCTCCCCCCGTAAGGCGAGGTGCTATCAAGTTTAAGCTTTCAAAAATACCATAGCTATACTCCGTGATATAATCATAACTCATTGCATTAGAAGATTCTTTCGCACTCCCATCAGGCTGATACGTTAATTCACTATTGCTACGAGTACTAAACTTAGTATATTCTGAAGTAGCCATCAGATTAGTTGCATTCGCTCCTACACTTAAAATAGCTGCTCCAATTAAAACAGCTAGTGACATACCAATGGCTTTATAATCCTTTTCTTTTACATATTTTACCATATAAAATACTCCCACTACGATAAGTAATAGTAGTAAGTAGTAAGTCATTTGGAAGTGATTTGCACTAATTTCTAAAGCTGCAGCAAATAGGGTAAGCAACCCTCCCTTTATATAATGTTTTCTAAATACTAAAAGTACTCCGGCTAACACCATTGGCATATAAGCAATGGCATGAGCTTTAGCATTATGCCCTACCCCTAAAATAATAATAAGATAAGTAGAGAAACCAAAGGCTAATGCTCCTATAAATGATCTCAAGGGCTTCATTCCTAATGAAGCTAATAAAATATAAAATCCTATAAAATAGATAAACAAATAATCAGCTGGTCTAGGTAGAAAACGTATTAAGCTATCTAAATCCTTTACGTAGTTATGTGGAAATTTGGCACCCAATTGATAAGTAGGCATTCCTCCAAAAGCACTATTTGTCCAATAAGGCTCTTCTTTAACCTGTTCCCTAAAGTCAATCTGTTCTTTTGCCATTCCGGTATACTGTACAATATCAGATTGGTAAATTACCTTATTAGATAAAACAGGAGAAAAATAAAGTAGTGCTACTACTATAAAACCTAAAACCACTAATAGATGTGGATAAATTCTTTTAAACGTATTCGTTGTTTCTGATGACATTTATACTGCTATTTAAGTATGCTAAAATAAGTAAATTTCAGATGGCTTTAAAGAGAAGCCTATAGATTTAATTATATATACAAAAAAGCCCTCAAGAAGCATTGCTCTTGAGGGCTTTATACTATATCGTTGAATTACTTCGAATCTACTTCTTCGAAGTCAACATACTCCCCAACAACTTTTGTTGAACGTGGTACTTTATTGTGCTGAGTTGCAGTATCAGTATACGTTTCTGTTTCTTGATTGTTGTTATATGGATTGTACTGTTGTTGTCTTTGTTGAAAATTCTGTTCTGCTTTTTTTGCAGCCTTGTATATTAATACAGGAAACAAATAACGCATCGCTATTTTGAATGCGTAGTATATCAGAACAATAATAATAAGTGTTTTAATAAATCCCATAATTTCCTTCTTTTTACCAAAAATAGTAATTATAAGCGCATAATAGCAATGATGATTCTTAAATTATTGATAAATATGTTTAAGTATACCCTCACATTCTATCCTATCTTTCTTTATATCCCTAGTTAGTCCTAAACCAATTAACCTCTTAATCCATTCATCACCAATTAGTAGAAAGACAGACTACTTAGTATTACCTTCTTGCCATTTAGTATATCCTCCATCTAGCTCATATACTGTTTTAAACCCTTGTTCTAAAAGAATGTTTCTAGCCTTCTCACTTCTCTTTCCTGATTTACAGAAAATATATACCGGTTCTTCTTTAGATAATGTTTTAGTTTTATCAATAAAGTCCTCCTCTAGCACATTGATATTTTTTGCGTATTCTATAGTTCCTTCGCTGAACTCCTTATCAGTTCTAACATCAAGTAATTGAACCTCTGTTGTTTCAATCGCTTTTTTAAAATTCTCATTGTTCAATAAATGAGTAGCTTTTTCTTGGCTATAACCACCTACTGTGATTAAAATAGTAGCAATAAATGAAAGCCAAAAAGCGTTATATTTTTTCATAATATAGATTAGTTTATAGTTTAACAAAAATGACAAATATCATAGTATGCGATTTAACATTACTATACATTTGTTACAAATATAAAATAAATATGTCAGTTTCTCTTATACAAAAGTATAATGTACCTGGTCCTAGATACACTAGTTATCCCACTGTTCCTTACTGGGATGAGACCTCTTTTTCTGCAGATCAATGGATAGATTCCTTAAAGAAGTCATTCATTGAATCAAATCAAAAAGAAGGAATAAGTATCTATATCCATCTGCCATTTTGCGAAAGCTTATGTACTTTTTGTGGTTGCCACAAGAGAATTACCAAAAGACACGAAGTAGAAAGTCCTTATATAAATGCTCTCTTAAAAGAATGGGATTTATATTGTGCATTGTTTGATGAAAAACCTATTATTAAAGAAATTCATCTAGGTGGAGGAACCCCTACATTCTTCTCTCCAAAACACTTAACTAAATTAATAGAGGGGCTTAAAGCAAAAGCTATAATCGCTAAGGAGTACGAGTTTAGTTTTGAGGGACATCCTAACAATACAACTAAAGAACATTTATCTACTCTATATAATCTAGGTTTTAGAAGAGTGAGTTTTGGTGTACAAGATTACAACCCTGAAGTACAAAAAGCAATCCACAGAGAACAGAGCTTTCACAATGTAGCCAAAGTAACATTGTGGGCTAAGGAGCTTGGATATACTTCTATTTCTCACGATATCATTTATGGTCTTCCTTTCCAAAAGTTAGAACATGTAATCGACACTATCGAAAAGACAAAGTCTCTTTCACCAGATCGTCTAGCTTTTTATAGCTATGCACATGTGCCGTGGATAAAAGGAAATGGTCAACGTGGCTTTAATGATGAAGATGTTCCAAAAGATGCTGAAAAACGTCAATTATATGAAAAAGGAAAAGAACTCCTTCTAAAAAATGATTATATCGAAATCGGTATGGATCACTTTTCATTAAAGACAGATTCACTGTACAGATCAATGAATACAGGGCATATCCATAGAAACTTTATGGGATATACTTCTTCTAAGACGCAAGTGATGATCGGCTTAGGTGTGTCTTCTATCAGTGATAGCTGGTATGCTTTTGCTCAAAATGAAAAAGACATTGATACATACTACAATCTTTTAGAACAAAATATCATTCCAGTAACCAAAGGACATATTTTAAACGAAGAAGATTTGATTATTAGAAAACATATCTTAAATTTAATGTGTGCTTTATCAACCGATTTATCCGTTGATATTGACAAGGTTGATTTCAAACCTGTGTTAGCAGAATTAGCTGAATTGGAAAAAGATCAACTGCTTGAAATTAATGGCTATAAAATTAAGATTACTAAAAAAGGTCGCGCGTTTGTAAGAAATATTTGTATGGCTCTTGATTTAAGACTACAAAAGAACAAACCACAGAGACAATTGTTCTCAATGACTATCTAATAATGTATATATAATGAATAAAAACGTTGAGAAGATAATTACCTTCCTTGTGTTACTAGGATTAGTTTCTGGAATATATAATCTAGATATGGATAACTTATGGTCTATCCAACACAATTGGCTGTCTTATATAGGTTTTATTATTTTTATTATCTATTTAGTTTACTCTGTAAAAAAAGCAGCTAGAATACAAGATCAAAAAAACTTGTAACCTTCATTTGAATTGTCATTTGTTTATTGTTTACTCTCAGGTAAACGATAGTATACAAAAAGTCCTTAATCTTTCGATTAAGGACTTTTTATTTATATATCTAGTAGATCTTAGTCTACTTTACTATTCATAATGATTTCAATTACTTCAGGATTAATAAGTGTTGATACATCTCCAAACTCTTTGGTCTCTCCATTAGAAATAGAGCGAAGAATTCTTCTCATAATCTTACCTGATCTAGTCTTAGGTAAGCTATCCACAAACTGAATCTTATCCAATTTAGCGATTGGTCCTATATGGCTCGAAATATACTGATTAATCTCACGCTTAAGATTTTCTCTATCACGAGTCTCTCCTTCTACTTTTAATGTAATAAATCCGTATAAAGCATTTCCTTTGATATCGTGTTTATACCCTACTACAGCACTCTCTGCTACAGCTGGATGCTCATTAATAGCATCTTCTATAGGAGCAGTACCTAAATTATGTCCTGATACAATAACAACATCATCCGCACGTCCTGTGATTCTATAATACCCTACTTCATCTCTTAAAGCTCCATCTCCTGTAAAGTATTTACCTGGAAACTGACCAAAATAAGTCTCTTTATAACGCTCGTGATCTCCCCAAATGGTACGAGCCATAGAAGGCCAAGGGAACTTAATACACAATGATCCATCTACCTGATTATCCTCTATCTCATTTCTCTTCTCATCCATTAACACTGCTTGTATACCAGGCAATGGCAACGTTGCATAAGTAGGCTTAGTAGGTGTGATAAATGGCAGTGGAGATACTAAGATACTTCCCGTCTCTGTTTGCCACCACGTATCTACTATAGGGCATCTCTTTTTACCCACATGGTCATTATACCAGTGCCAAGCTTCCTCATTAATAGGTTCTCCTACAGAACCAATAACTCTTAAGCTAGATAAGTCATGTGAATTCACATAGCTATAATCTTCTGTCATTAATGAACGGATAGCCGTAGGCGCTGTATAGAATTGTGTTACTTTATACTTATCTATAATATCCCAGAATCTACTAGGCGTTGGATAAGAAGGTACTCCTTCAAACATCACTGTAGTCGCACCGTTTAACAATGGTCCATAAATAATATAAGAATGCCCTGTAATCCAACCACAGTCAGCAGTACACCAGAAGATATCCTCCTCTTTATAATCAAAAATATTTTTAAAAGAATAGGCTGTCTGTACCATATATCCTGCTGTAGTGTGTACCATCCCTTTTGGAGCACCAGTAGACCCCGAAGTATAAAGGATAAACAAAGGATCTTCTGCATCCATTACTTGAGCCACATGATTATTAGACGCTTCTTCTAAAAGTGGCGCTAACCACATATCTCTTCCTTCTTTTAAAGT
Source organism: Myroides odoratimimus (assembly GCF_038039805.1). GTDB lineage: Bacteria > Bacteroidota > Bacteroidia > Flavobacteriales > Flavobacteriaceae > Flavobacterium > Flavobacterium odoratimimum_B. Next base: position 24,170 of record NZ_JBBPHK010000023.1, on the reverse strand, counting down.
TACATCAGCATCTGTTCTATTCACTACAAGTACTTTCTCCACTCCAGGACAAGATTCTAATGCTTCGTCAATAATTGGTTTTAAAGGAATAGTCTTATTACCTCTAAAGCTACCGTCAGATGTGATAACAAATTTACATTCTGAATCATTGATACGTTTAGTCACTGCAGATGAAGAAAAACCAGCAAATATCACGCTGTGTATTGCTCCTAATCTAGCACATGCCAACATGCTAATCGCTAACTCAGGTATCATTGGCAAATAGATACAAACTCTATCACCCTTTTTTACCCCTTGTTCTTTTAGCACATTAGCCATCTTACACACTCTATTGTATAAGTCATTATAAGTAATAGTTTCTGCTTGCTCTTCAGGATTATTAGGTTCAAATATAATAGCTGCTTTCTCTCCTCTTTTTGCAAGATGACGATCAATACAGTTCTTTACGATATTTAATTTAGCATTGACAAACCACTGGAATTTAGATTCCTCCATATCAAACTCAAATACCTTATCCCACACCTGATACCAAACGAAGTTTTCTTCTGCTATCTTTCCCCAGAACTTACGAGGTTCCCTAACGGATTTTTTATAGTGTTTAAAGTATTGTTCTAGATTTTCTATTTTATAATAACTCATATTTTAGTTGTGATTTTTTTTATGTAATATTTTTTTAGCTCTTAAATATATGATTTTAGTAATAAATAGCAAAAAGTCATACAATATTTTTAAGATTAAAAAACATTGTATGACTTTCGTTATTTAAAAAAATGCTATAGCTGAGCTACATCTTTCTTTGCTTGATCAAACTCTGCAATGATATTTTTAATAATATCTTTTACAGGTTCTATTTTTTGTATCAGACCCGATATTTGTCCTACTTCGAGCTCTCCTTCTACCAAATCTCCTTCAAACATTCCTCTTTTTGCTCGTGCTCTACCTAAATACTCCTTTAACTCTTCTACTGAAGGATTCTTGGCATATAAAGTTTGTAAACCAGCATAAAACTCATTCTTGATTAAACGCACTGGTGCCAGTTCTTTCAAAGTAAGAACAGTATCGCCTTCTTGTACATCTAATAAAAGGTTTTTAAAGTTATCATGAGCAGAACTCTCTTCAGATGCTATAAATCGAGTTCCCATCTGTACTCCATCTGCACCTAATACCATAGCAGCTAACATTCCTCTACCTGTAGCAATTCCTCCTGCTGCAATTAAAGGAATAGTAATCTTCTCACGAACCATCGGGATCAAAGTAAGTGTTGTAGTCTCTTCCCTTCCATTATGTCCACCTGCCTCAAACCCTTCTGCTACTATTGCATCTACACCAGCCTCTTGTGCTTTTAAAGCAAATTTAGAGGAACTAACTACGTGTACTACAGTTATTCCATGCTGCTTTAAAAATGGAGTCCACGTTTTAGGATTACCCGCAGAAGTAAAGACGATTTTCACCTCTTCTTCTACAATGATATTCATTATTTCCTCTATATTAGGATACAACATAGGGACATTTACTCCAAAAGGTTTGTCAGTTGCTTTTTTACATTTCTGGATATGTTCTCTTAATACTTCTGGATACATCGAACCAGCACCAATAAGCCCTAATCCACCAGCGTTACTCACTGCACTAGCCAACTTATATCCACTGTTCCATATCATTCCTCCTTGTACTATAGGATACTGAATTTTAAAAAGATCTACTAACTTATTTTTCATTGTATTTTGGTTGTTTATAGTTTCGAAATAACACCCGAACCAATTAGTTCGTCTTCGATATGCCAAGATACAAATTGTCCTTCTGTAATTGCTGATTGCGGTTCGTCAAAACGAACATACATACCTTCTTTCATCTTGTGTAAAGTAGCTTTTTGCAAAGGTTGGCGATATCTTATACGTGCTAATATAGACATTGTTTCTCCTTCTTGCAATGCTAAATCTTCTCTAATCCAATGAATTTCTGATTCTTTTACAAATAATGCCTTGTGAAACAACCCTGGATGATCACTTCCCTGCCCTGTGTAAATGATATTCTCCTTTACATCAGTACCTATAATAAACAGTGGTTCAGCAGTACCTCCTACATTCAACCCTTTGCGTTGACCAATAGTAAAGAAGTGCGCTCCGAAGTGCTCACCTACCTTTTTACCCATTTCTGGTTTATATACAATTGATTTCGCTTCACTGTGCAAAGCATCCTCTAATGTAGAGAATGTCTCTTCTCCTTTAGTATAAATAGGTGAGTCTTTTGAAATCTCATAAATAAGACCATCTTTTCTTTTCAACTGTTGTTGTAAGAATTCTGGTAATCTTACTTTTCCAATAAAACACAATCCTTGAGAATCCTTTTTATCTGCTGTGATTAAATTCATCTTAGCTGCTATCTCACGCACCTCTGGCTTTAACAACTCTCCTACTGGAAATAATGCCTTAGCCAATTGCTCTTGTGATAACTGACATAAAAAATAAGATTGATCCTTATTAGGATCTACACCAGCCAACAGTTTATATACCGTCTCCTGTGTACCATCTTCTTTTGTTATCACTTCTTCATCCTTACGACAATAATGACCTGTAGCTACGTAATCTGCGCCTAAAGTCATTGCTATTTTCATAAATACATCAAACTTAATCTCGCGATTACACAATACGTCTGGATTAGGGGTACGACCATTCTCATACTCCTTAAACATATAATCTACAATCTTCTCTTTATATTGTTCACTCAAGTCTACTGTCTGGAATGGAATCCCAAGTTTCTCAGCGACCATTAAAGCATCGTTGCTATCCTCTAGCCATGGACATTCATTAGAAATTGTCACAGAATCATCGTGCCAGTTTTTCATGAAGAGTCCAATAACTTCATACCCTTGCTCTTTCAGTAAATAAGCTGCGACACTTGAGTCTACACCTCCCGAAAGACCTACTACTACTCTTTTCTTCATAATAAAAAATATTGCGACAAATTTACGAGAAATGCCGCAATACAAAAAGCTTTTGAATTTATCTTATCTTTTAATTATGATTTCTCGATAGAGAAAAACTATTATTCTTACTTAGTTTGCTTACCCAGTAACTCTGACTGTGCTTTTGCTCTATTAATTCCTTCTACTAACTTCTGTAATACTTCTTCTTCGTTGAAATACTTAATCGCTTGTTCAGTAGTACCTCCTTTTGACGAAACTTTTGCTATCCAATCTTGTGTAGATAACGAATTGGCTTCGTATAGTCCAAGAGCACCTGATATTGTTTGTTTCACTAGCAATTCAGCCTGTGATGGTTCAAAACCATAAGATATCGCCGCCTGTATCATCGCTTCCATAAAATAGAACACATAAGCAGGACCACTACCTGATACCGCAGTAGCTGCATCTATTTTATGCTCTTCAGACACATATACAGACTTACCTGTGGTATTAATTAAGTTCTGAATAATGAACAACTCTTTTCGATCTAACTCTTCAGAAGCAGTAAACACAGTCATACCTCTACCTATCTGCGTAGGTAGATTAGGCATGGAACGAACTATTTTTTCGATTCCCAAATCCTGCTTTAAACGATCTATAGAAATACCCGCCATTACTGAAACGATTATTTGATCTTTATTTACATATTTTTTTAGATCAGCAACTAATAAAGAAAAATCCTGGGGTTTTACTGCTACGATAACAATATCAGAGGTTCCTATATCACCATCTAGCTGATAACGGTAAGCTAACTGATGAATGTTACGACTATCTTCTGTAGCCTTTTGTGAACGCGTGTATATCAACACATCTGATGGGTTGATAAACCTAGAGTTAATAAACCCATTGGCAAACGTACTCCCCATGTTTCCCATTCCTATAATTGCAATTCTCATAAAAAAAACACCTCTGAATTTGATCAGAGGTGTTAAATATAAAAGAATTATTTATTTTTCTTCTTTCTTTCTTCTTGTAATTTTTGTTGCTCTTGTGCTTGTTGCATCATTTCTTGCATTTTACGTTGGAACTTACCTTTAGGACGCTCTTTCGTTTTATTGTCTTCAATGATTGCTTTAATTTTCTCTTCTTTTACAATATGGTTTTTAATAACATACATAATACCAATTGTAATTAAGTTAGAGATAAAGTAGTACAAACTCAATCCTGATGCGTAGTTATTAAAGAAGAACAACATCATTAATGGAGAGATATAGATCATCACCTTCATGATTTTACTCATATCTGGCATCCCCTCTTGAGCTGGCGCAGCCATTTGTTGATCTCCAGTAGTCATCTTCATATATACAAAGATTGCAACAGAAGCTAAGATTGGGAATAAACTCACGTGGTTACCATAGAATGGAATACGGAAAGGCAATTCTAAAATCTGGTCATAAGACGATAAGTCATCTGCCCATAAGAATGATTTTTGTCTCAAGTCAAATGCTGATGGGAAGAATTGGAACAATGAATAGAAAATAGGAATCTGTAACAACGCTGGAATACATCCTGCCATTGGGTTAACTCCTGCTTTAGAGTACAAGTTCATTGTCTCTTGTTGCTTTTTCATTGGATCGTTTTTATATTTCTCATTCAATTCATTCACCTCTGGACGAATTGCTTTCATTTTTGCTTGAGAAACATAAGACTTATAAGTCAATGGAGAAATTAATAATCTCACCAATACAGTTAATGCAATAATTGCGATACCATAAGGTAAGAATGAACTCAATACTCCAAACACTGGGATAAATAAGAAACGGTTTAACCACCCAAAGATTCCCCATCCTAGAGGAACAATCTTATCTAACCCTTGATCATACGATTTTAATAATTTATAATCAGCTGGTCCGAAGAACCACTTCATATCATAGTTTAATTCTCCACCTGTATACGCTAAAGGCATACGAGCATTGAACTGTTTAGTATACACAGTATCTACTGCTTCATCATGAACCAAGTTAGCAGATTTTAAACTAGCAGTATCAAATGCTTTATCTGTAATTAAAACAGAAGCAAAGAAGTGTTGTTTAAATGCAACAAAACTTACATTTTTAGCTTCAGTACTATCATCTTTACTTGTATTGCTTAGACTGTTATCTTTCCCTCCTTCATACTCATAGTATACACGAGTATATTGGTTCTCATAAGTAATACTCTTCTCATTACTATATGTCTTTAAGCTCCAGTCTAATGCTGGTGTCTCTGCTGTATTAATAACTCTACTTAATCCTTGTGTACGAATAGTAAAGTCTAACATATAATCATCAGGTTTCAATACATATCTATACTCTAAAAACTCAGTAGCTGATACTTTTAAGCGCATAGATAACACTTGATTCTCTCCTTCTTTTGTCAATTCAGGTTCAAAGAACAAGTCTCTTGTATTAAACTTTTTGTTATCCTTTGTATATAACTCTAAATTAAACTCTGCGTTATTATCTTTAATTAACTCTACTAATTCTTTAGAGTTTTTATTAAAACGAGCATTGTTATTGATTACAACATTTGACAAACTACCTCCTTTATTTTCAACAACCAAAGTCAGTAATTCATTCTTAAGTTCTGTTTTACCTCCTTGAGCAGATGGCAATGTTGCACTATAAGCAAATGGGCCTAAAGCAGCTTGTAAAGCAGTATTCTGAACAGAATCTGTTTCTACATGATTACTTATAGCACTTGAAATTTTCTCAGATTCCGCTTCTTTAACTATCTCTTTTTTAGCCACCTCATTATCTTGAGCGATAGCTTCTTTTTCTTTGTTGATATTATTCAACATCATCCAAATTAGCAATCCGGCTATAATAACAAAGCCGACAATACTGTTACGATCTAATTTTTTTCCTTCCATTACTTAATTTGTAGTTTATCAAATTTTTCGCTGTAATAATACTCGCTTATTACCTTTAGAACTTATTTTGTTCTATTATCAATTGCTGCCTTAACCAAGCTTACAAAAAGTGGGTGTGGTTTTGCCACTGTACTTTTGTATTCTGGGTGGAACTGCACAGCTACGAAGAATGGGTGAGTATCTAACTCTACCACTTCTACTAGTCCTGTATCAGGATTCCATCCAGAAGCTATTAAACCAGCTTTTTCGAAATCTTCTAAATATTGATTATTAAATTCATATCTATGACGGTGACGCTCATTGATTAGACTTTCTCCGTAAATCTCAAAAGCTTTAGATCCTTCTTTTAATTTACAATCCCATCCACCTAGACGCATTGTACCTCCTTTATCTGTAATATTCTTTTGATCTTCCATAAAAGTAATTACAGGATATTGAGTACTCTCATTCACCTCAGTAGTATTAGCAGAAGCATACCCCAATACGTTTCTTGCGTACTCGATTACAGCCATCTGCATACCTAAACAAATACCTAAGAATGGTATATTGTTCTCTCTTACATATTTTACAGTTTCTATTTTTCCTTCTATACCACGAGAACCAAAACCTGGAGCTACTAATACAGCATCTAAGTTCTTTAATTTCTCTGCTACATTATTAGCATTGATATTATCAGACTGAATAGAAATAATATTTACTTTAATTTGATTCTCAGCACCACCATGTACTAACGCCTCTAGAATAGATTTGTACGAATCTTGTAATTCTACATATTTACCTACTAAACCTACATTCACTACATGTAAAGGGTTTTTAAGTTTATGAATAAACTCATTCCATTTCACTAAGTCTGGTGTAGTTTTCTCTGGTAAATCTAATTTCTTAAGCGCTACTCTATCTAGACCTTCTTCTAACATTAAGTTTGGCACTTCATAGATAGTATCTGCATCGATAGACTGAACTACTGCCTCTGGCTTAACGTTGCAGAACTGTGCTAACTTCTGACGTATCTCAGTACTCAAATTGTGCTCTGTACGACATACTAGAATATCTGCTTTAATACCGCTTTCCATTAATGTTTTCACAGAGTGTTGAGTTGGCTTAGTTTTAAGCTCTCCTGCAGCAGCTAAATAAGGAACTAATGTCAGGTGTACAACAATAGCATTATTATCACCTAACTCCCATAATAACTGACGTACAGACTCTATATAAGGTAGTGATTCTATATCTCCTACAGTACCTCCTATTTCTGTAATCACGATATCATAATCTCCTGATTTACCTAATAGTTGCATACGCTCCTTAATCTCATTCGTGATATGAGGTACTACCTGTACTGTCTTCCCTAAAAATTCTCCTCTTCTTTCTTTCTCTATTACAGAAAGATAAACGCGTCCTGTAGTAACATTATTCGCTTGAGAAGTAGGTACATTTAAGAATCGCTCATAGTGACCTAAATCAAGATCTGTTTCTGCTCCATCATTCGTTACGAAACATTCTCCGTGCTCATAAGGGTTAAGTGTTCCAGGATCCACATTGATATATGGATCGAATTTTTGGATAGTTGTTGAATATCCACGCGCTTGTAATAGCTTAGCTAAAGAAGCTGCTATAATTCCTTTTCCTAATGAGGACGTAACTCCTCCTGTTACGAAAATATACTTAGTTTGTTTCATTTAGTGTGTGTATTAGGTGTGTTGTTAACAATAAAACTTGGCAAAAATACAACTTTCCAAGCTATTCTTCTAATTTTAGATTAGCTAAAAAACCAACATCTATTAACTTATACTATATTAAGAATTTATATGAATACGATTAAATGTGTTTTTTACGTACCTTCAAAAAAAATAAGTATAATATCTTATTAGTATATACTTTTGTATTTTAAATCTTTATACATTTTGTTGAAACTAGAATTTACCATTTAACAAATTACTATAACAACAAATAGTATATTGTAATCATTAAATGAATTTTAACATTTTCACATCTCTTTGAAAGAGCTAAAATGCTAAAAAATCAAACTATAAGCTAAACGAACCAATCTAATCATACACAAAAGCTAGTTAAATGAATATAGAGCAAATCATTGATAACATATACCCTCTTTCAAAATCCGCTAAAGACAAATTAACTGCTGTTTTTACTGAAATTTCTTTCCCTAAAAACTACTTATTATCCGAATATGAAAAACATGAAAACTATTTCTATTTTATTCAAAAAGGATTGGTTAGAGCTTATGCTATTCAAGAAGATAGGGAATTAACGTTTTGGTTTGGAAAAGACGGAGATCCAGCCTTGTCGATGTACAATTATATTCTAAACAAACCTAGTTATGAAACAATCGATCTAATAGAAGATAGCACGTTCTATTTCACTAAAATAAGCCAACTAGAACAACTCTATACTACAGATATCGAAATTGCAAATTGGGGCAGAAAATTTGCCGAAATAGAGTTGCTAAAAACAGAAGAACGTTCTATTATCAGACAGATAAAGTCTGCAAAAGAGCGCTACATTGACCTTTTAGAACGAGATGCCTCACTTCTTAATAGGGTTCCACTAAAGTATATTGCTTCATTTTTAGGTATAACTCAAGTAAGTTTAAGTAGAATCCGCAGTGAATTTCTCAAAAAATAGCCTTTTTTTATCAATCTAATAATATTCGAAGCAATCCTTTTTTCATAGAATAATATTTGCTCTTCTAAGTTTTGACATAAATTATATTCTGATTATTACATTTTATTTAGCTTAAAATAATATTCAAGATATAACATTTCGCTTATTTTATTATCTTTAATTCAAATTAATAAGCAATTTCATTAGAATTTACCTAATGTGTTTTATACTTTTGCAACAAATAGTAACAATGGAAAATCAGAATAAAAATCAAGAAGTAGTACGTGGATTAAAAGCTAGACACCTATCCATGATTGCGATTGGAGGATGTATAGGAACAGGTTTATTTATGGCGAGTGGAGAAGCCATACATCAGGCTGGTCCAGGTGGTGCTTTATTAGCCTACGCTATGATTGGTCTTATGGTGTACTTCTTAATGACTTCATTAGGAGAGATGGCTACTTACCTACCCGTATCTGGTTCATTTAGTACATATGCCGCCAAATTCGTCGATCCATCACTAGGATTTGCTCTTGGTTGGAACTATTGGTTTAACTGGGTAATCACAGTTGCAGTAGACGTCTCTATAGCAGCTGTAGTTATTTCATATTGGGAACCTTTAGGGTTTTTACCTACTTGGGGATGGAGCCTGCTTTTCTTCTTTGTCATCTTTGGATTAAACTGTTTATCCGTTAAGGCATATGGAGAATCAGAGTATTGGTTTGCAATTATTAAAGTAGTGACAGTTATTCTGTTTTTGGGAATAGGACTATTAACTATTTTCGGAATACTAGGCGGTGAATACATCGGATTCAAAAACTTTACTCTAGGAGATGCTCCTATTTTAGGAGGAGGATTCTCAGGTAAATTCTTAAGTGTACTAGGCGTATTCCTAATTGCAGGTTTCTCATTTCAAGGAACCGAATTAATTGGTATTACGGCAGGTGAATCAGAAAACCCTGAAAAGAATATCCCTAAAGCGATCAAACAAGTATTCTGGAGAATTTTAGTATTCTACATCTTAGCCATATTCGTTATTGGGCTAATCATTCCTTATACAAGCCCTTCTCTATTAGGAGCAGACATTTCTGAGATTGCAAAATCACCTTTCACATTAGTATTCGAAAAAGCACATCTAGCCTTTGCAGCAGCTGTGATGAATGCTGTTATTCTTACCTCTATCCTATCAGCAGGTAACTCAGGGCTTTATGCCTCTACTCGTATGCTATATGCGATGGGGAAAGATGGGATGGCACACAAAACATTCGGAGGGACTAATAAAAACGGGGTTCCTATGATCGCTTTAATTGCTACAGGAGCAGTAGTACTATTAATATTCGCAGTACAATCTACTCATCCTAATGCTGTAGACTTTATTCTAGCTGCGTCAGGACTGACAGGTTTTATAGCTTGGCTAGGTATCGCGATTAGTCACTATAGATTTAGAAGAGCATTCCACGCTCAAAACAAAAGTCTAGACCAACTAGTCTATAAAGCAAAATGGTTCCCTTTTGGTCCATTATTTGCCTTATTCTTATGTATATTAGTAATCATAGGGCAAGATTCTAAACTAATTATGGAAGGAGTATTTGACTGGAGAGGTATTGTAATTACCTATATGGGGATTCCATTCTTCTTAGCCTTCTACTTATACCATAAGTTGAAATTCAAAACGAAACTTATCCCACTTAAAGAAGTAGATTTAGACAGATAATAAAATACTGGAAACAGAAAACATAAAAAAGCGTGAGTTAAAGATAACTCACGCTTTTTTTTAATACTTATAGAGTACTATATTATTTCTTAATTTTAATACTTATTATCCCGAAGCTTGTAGCAAAAGTTCCATTGATAAAATCTTTTCCAGGAGTCTTTTTGTATTCAAAACTCTCTATCTTATCTACAGCTATTCCTTTAAAATCAGAAGATTTTTTTAGTTCATTATTCCCTTCAGAATCTACTAATACAACAGCATATTCACCTTTTTCTACTAATGGTAATGCCCCTTGATTAAAAAACTTTGTAGAACTCAAATAAACACTTTCGATATACTCCTGTAAGTCAATTGCATTCTCTTTATTTAACATTGTCGCATCTTCCACGTCTAATTTTATAGATACTCTTTCTTTTCTTCCTTTTTCTTGTGCATAGATATTACTTGCTAAACACAAAATTAACAATACCCCAATTTTTCTCATACCTCTCTTAATTTATAACCTAACTCTAGTATTTATTTTACCTTACTATTTAGTTTTCTATTCCCACATATTTCTCTCCAGAGTGCACTACTAGATAGTTACACATCTTCTTATACATTGGGGTCTCCACTCCCTGTGCAATACCTTGCTTCACCATATAACCTCCCATTATCCCAAGTTCATTGTGCTCTTTAAAAGCAGCAAAATCACTGTGCATAGATGTTGTTGACTCATACGGAATTGCCTTTAAACGCTCTATAATAACCTCAACTACATCTTCACCAAGAGCAACTCCTTTCTTCTTACCGATAGTAGAAGCCTCTGTGATTAATTGTCTCATTTCTTCTGGATGATGCTCCATCACACCACCAAAACTACTATCATAATAAGCAGTAGCCATAGCAGAAGAAGAAACTAAAATATACTTCTCCCAAACCTCCTTAGAGATAGAAGAAGTCGCTTCAGCATGTACACCAGCAGTTTTTAGAATTATTTCCAAGTCTTTCATTTCCTGAGATACTTGACCATCTAGGCCAAACAGAATGCGCTGTCTACCACTCGGATTATCAATTACCCCTGCTTCCTTTAGACGAGAAACCATATACGTACACCCTTGCCATACTCTAGAATCTCCAAAGACAGCCTTTAATTGCTCATAAGCCTCTACTCCATTTAACAACGGAATAATCACAGTATGTTCACCTACTACTGATTTCATATCCTCTATCGTTTGAGACAAGTCATATCCTTTTGTAGCAAGGATAATATAGTCTGTATATTCTATATCACTCCACTGAGAAGTAGCGATACTAGGGTACCCCACTACTTCACTATCTTTTGACAAAACAGTTAATCCCTTTTCCTTTATTACTTCAAGGTGCTTCCCTCTTGCGATAAAGCATATCTCTACATCTGTACTATCTTGATATTGATGAGCTAATAACCCTCCATAAAATCCTCCTACACCACCAAGTCCTACTATTGTTATTCTCTTTTTATCTTTCATTATTTTGTTTTTTGTTTTTTAGTGAAATCGTTTTTTTGCGATATCGTGAAATCGTGATCTAGTGAAGTTTATCATACCAACCACTAGTCTATTCTGTCATCTAAGTACATTATACCCGTAGGGCAATACCGTAAACTGTAAACTGTCCACCACAAACCGTAAACAGATATGTTATGCTGTAATTCTATTTACTTATAAAAGATAGTTCTCTTAAACGAAAAAACAGAAAACAGACATCACAAAAAACTTATTTTGTCACCACATCTAGCACGATCTTTACTAAGAAAAGTATCGATAATACATAGACTGTTGGTGTAATATCCTTGTGTTCTTTTGCGCCTATTTTTAGTATGGTATAACTCAACATACCGAATACAATCCCTTCAGCAATACTGTAAGTAAAAGGCATAAAAACGATCGTTAAGAATGCAGGCAATCCGTCTGATAGTTTCTCAAAGTTGATTCTAGTCACTGACGAAATCATAAATAACCCCACTATGATTAAAGCTGGTGCTGTTGCTGCAGCTGGAATAATCAAAAAGATAGGTCCTAAGAATAAAGCGAGCGCAAACATAACTGCTACACTTACAGCTGTTAATCCTGTACGCCCACCAGAAGCTACTCCTGATGCACTCTCTACATAAGAAGTAACAGAACTCGTTCCTAAGATAGATCCTACAGTAGTTCCCATTGCATCTGTAAACAATGCTTTTTTCATTTGAGGGAAATTACCATTTTTATCTGCCAAATTAGTCTTAGAGATAACTCCGATTAACGTCCCTACAGTATCGAATAGATTTACAAATAAGAAGGTAAACACCACTATCACCATATCAATAGACAGTATCTGATTCCATCCCTCTGCTGTAAACATTGGTTTTATCGCCTCTCCAAAGATAGGCTCTATAGAAGGTGGCAACGCAACAATACTAGTCGGCAAGGCTACATCCCCTAATATCAATCCAAAAATAGTAGCACTCAAAATACCAAATAGAATAGCTCCATTCACATTTCGGATTAATAAAATACCCGTTACGATAAGCCCGATAAAAGTCATCCATACAGTATGCTGACCAAAATCTCCTAATCTCACTAAGGTATTAGGATCTGATACAACTACACCTGCGCTTTTCAGTCCTATAAGGGTAATAAACAACCCAATACCTGCAGGTATTGCTTCTTTTAAAACTTTCGGTATACTTCTAACAATAAGTTCTCGTACATTAAAAAACGTCAATAACAAGAAGATAATCCCTTCTATAAATACAGCCGTTAAAGCGAACTGCCAAGTATATCCCAAGGTTAAAACTACTGAATAAGCAAAGAAACTATTCAGTCCCATTCCTGGTGCCTGTGCTATGGGTAACTTTGCATAAAACCCCATTAACAAGGTTGCTACGATTGTAGCTAAGGCAGTTGTGGTAAATAGCGCTTCTCTATCCATCCCAGCATCTGCTAAGATATTAGGATTCACGACCAAGATATAAGACATGGTCAGAAACGTGATGATGCCTGCTATAAACTCTCGTTTAATAGTAGTACCATTGCTACTCAACTGAAAGTAGCGCTCAAGAAAATTCTTCATTGTGTTGTGTTGTTGCTTTTTAAAGCATACAAAAATAAGAAGATTTAGCCAATTCTAATTAAAATAAAGAATTATATCAGTCTTTATACCTAATAATCGCGTTCTATAGGATTTATATAATTTGCTTTCTTTACATTTAAACTCTCTTGCCCTTTTTCACCTATAGTTATACCAGTCCCTTCTAAATCACTTAAAAAGGTCTTATTAGCATTGATACTCATGGCCTTCTTTGTCCTCTCTTTAGAAGATTCTGTATAAGTCCCTATTTCATTTACATCCCAAATCACTTTAATCTTTTGACTATTTAAGAACTCAAAAGAGTACTGTCCTTCAGTATCCCAAGCCTTTACTACGAATCCTGGTAAATTATTGAACTTATAAGGCCCTACTTGCCCTTCAATACCTTGTGTAAACCAAACTGTCCACTCCCTTCCTCCATACATAGCAGTTGCTTCTTGCACGTCATAATCATACCACTTTAGTTTACTTGCTTTGATATCCCACTTGATTTCATTTCTATCTTCTTTATAGTAGTTATGTAATCGCCCTATCTTATCATAAAAGGTATTGGTATCTTTATCTGTCATTACAAACCAATTAAAAACAGGTACATAAGACACTACTTTTTGCATAATCTCTTCTTTAGAAGTATTCTCTGATTTGGTTAGTCGCCATCTCTCTCTCTCATAAGATGCATAATCCATAAATCGAGATTGATTCTCTAGTACATCTACAACAGCTGTCCCATCCTTAATTTCACCTACAGATTTATCTGTTAAGACCTTGCTTTCATAATAATATCTCATCACTTCTACTTCCTTAAACTCTTGAGCAGATAGAATACAACTAGAAAACAGCAATAAATACAAATACTTCATATCAATTATCATTAAAGATTATCTCTTATACTTCACTTCACCTAATTTTATTGGGTTACTATTCTTAAGCACCCAATTATTTGCCACTTCACATAGATAATTAAGCTCTCTCGTTTCACCATCTCCGCTTCTGCGAATTTCTTTTACTAATGCAGTGATATCAGCTAATTCCTTTTGAGACAATGCATTCGAAGAAGATACATACACTAAGAAAGCATCTAACATCTTTTTAAAATCAGCATCCCAATTACCTCCTCCATTTCTATAAATTTCATCGCGAACCTTCCCTGCTATACGCACTACTTCCCCTTGTACAGTCTTAGCCTTACCCTTAGAAGGAATTAAGTAGTCCCACAGTTCCTCAAACTGCTCTTCCCACGTAGTACCTGCTACTTCTATTTTAGATACTCCATCGTGCATAATACGCCTTTTGACAGGCGTGACATCGAATAGTTCATATAAAGTACTCAAAGCTGTATCGCTTTCTTCTATAAACTCTTTATTAAAATTTTCTCTATGGAATTCAAAGCGTTCTCCTATACGAGTAACATCATCTTTTAATCCTAATGTAATCTCTTTTGTAAATGGTAAAAGTAACTTAGAGATTTCTACTAAAGCAGGTAAGTCAATATTGCTAGCACGTCTCAATGCACATTTTAAAGGTGTTTCTTTATACGAGTCTAGAGCATGAGTATTAGCTCCTACTTCTATCAATCTCTTTACAGCATCTTTATTCAATCCATACCCTGCCGCAAAGTGTAATGGCGTAGTGCCATACGTATCTACAGCATGTATATTAGCCCCTAATTCTAAGAAAACCGCTATACTTCCATTGCGTCTACTAGCATGTTCATGTAGCGCTGTTCGCTTATACGTATCTACAGCTTCCAGATCAGCTCCATTCTCCACCATCCAACGGACAAACTCATCCTTTACGTTATAAAAACTCAAGGCAGTATACTTACTATAACCACCTCGTGCATCTATCTCACAAGTGTCAAATACTTTCTTTAACGCTTTCATATCCTTAGCGTCTACTAATTCTTGAAAGTCCTTGGGTAGGGTTTTCTTCTTCTTTGCCATTTACAACTTTTCTTTTTCTTTTTTCAATCCGAATATACAAAGAATAACGCAATATAATTTATATTATAAATAATATTTATTAAAACTAAACACCAAAATCAAAACTATCTGCAATGCTTCTTCAAATCAAAAGACGATGTGTGTAAACTATAAGAATCCTTTATTCTAAATATATCTAATAAAAAATGACTTCTTTCTTTAACTAGTTTGCGATAAGCGTACTCCTTTTTTCCATAACCATTATATCCTCTTCTTCTACATTTAGTGGCTCTCTCCCTCTATCAAAACCTCAAATAAGCGCAATAAAAAACAATACAACACATAGTACTAGAAATGATATTATCAATAACACCTTCTTTTTTAAGTCCCACTTCTTATTACTGCCAATAAGAATAATTACTACTAAAACAATTAAATAATATAACATACCCCTATTGTTAAAAATACACCTAACTCGAATGATATTACTAAATGTAATACATATTTAACAATGATAGTATACTTATACCAATCTTATTAGTCAATATCAATTGATATTCCTCTTTACATTAGAAAGGCATTTCACATTTTAAATATAAATCATTATAACCAATCAAAATTCTAATATTCAAAGATTTAAAGTAAAACTGTATTACTCTTTCACCAAAGATAAAATCTCTTCTCTAAGCACATCACTATTAGGATATGCAGCTTTAGAATTCACTAATTTTCCTTCCTTATTATATAGGATATAACGTGGTATTTCTGTCAAATTTAATTCTTCATAGAAAGAATGTTCAGGGTAGTTCATAGCCAAAACATTATGCCTACCAATAGGTAATCCTATTTTATTATAAGCAGTAGTCCAAGCTCTCTTATCACTATCAATCGAAATGTAAACAAATACCACTGGTTCTTGTTCTAACACCTCTTTTAAAGCTTTGGAATAGGGCATCATCTGAAGACAAGGACCACACCACGAAGCCCAAAAATCAATTACAATAACTTGACCTTTATTCTCTTTTACTATGTCTGTTAATGAAATTGTATTGTTATTAGAATCCAGCAGCAGAACACTTTTATCATCCGATACACTATTTAACCTACTTCCATACTTCTGCTGTATTACAGACAATGCTTTGTCATTTTTTACACCAGCCTTCAGCTTCTCATATAGAAGTTCTAATTCTTTCTTTAAAATTCCATTATTTACTATTTGTTCGAAATAATACAGAAGTAGATACTCCTTGACCACTTCGCTAAACTCAGTACTTATTATTATTTTATTAAAAGCATCTTCGTAATCAATTACAAAAGGAACTTGAGGATCAGGAACTTTTATACCAAAATAATGCTGTACATAGTTCTCTAAGAAAAAGCGGTAAGCTCCTGACACTAATAAATCATCACGCCTCAAGTCCTCTGTACCTATGCTATTAAAATCATAGGTATCTTTACGCGTATTGATTCTATAATAGTAATTGCTATAAAATAGTACATCATACATTCGTTGTGATAACTGATTTACTTGTTTAAGAGAATCTAGAGTTGAATATACATCATGATAATAGTTATCTTCTTCTACTAGATATCTCTTTTTTTCCTCAGTAGAGCGATTCCTGCCATATCTATTTCTAAACAAGCTTTGTTCTAAAGGTTGTTTACTATATAAGTATTGCTGAATATTTATCTCCTCAAGATTTTCTTTTCTATGTCGAATATCAACTAAAGGTAGATTATTAACATATCTGATATCTATAGTATCACCACGTTGAAAATTATAAAATAAATTGTGTTTAATATCCTTACCATTAGACAAGTAATAGTTAAAATACACTTCTTGATCTTTAACAGCAATCACAATCGTATCTCCTTTTAAATAGTTGTTAACCGCATAGTTCTTCACTTGTAAGCTATCTCGATCAAAATGTATAATTGCATTACTCTTTAAGCGATTACTACTCCAGTCTATCTCTTGAGGCTCAAATACAAACACAATTTGTTTGGCTTCCGCAACAGAAGATTTAATATTCCTATTCTTATCTAAACAGCCTGTCATAATTCCTCCAATAAGCACTAGGGTTACTAAAAATAAGTACTGTACAATGTTTGTCTTCATAATCAACTAAGTAAAAACTAAATTTAATAAAAAAAGCAGCATCATTTCTGAATACTGCTTCATATAGAAAAGTCTAAACAATTTACTGAACTCTAATCGTAACAGGTAGTGTGAACTGAGAACGCACTGCCTTTCCTTTATTCAGGGCAGGTTTCCATTTTGGCATTCTCTTTAAGACTCTGATAGCCTCTTGTCCTACTCCATATCCTGGATCTCTCATCACTTTGATATCTGTTAGACTACCGTCTTTCTCTACTATAAAAGACATAATAACTTTTACTTCCTTCACACTAGCATCTAATTCTGGTGTTCTAAATGAGCCCACAAATCGGTTGCTAAATTTAGCCATCGTCTCATAAGGTTCTGCCTTAGTAGATACTCCTATATACACTGTCGTATCTTCTAGTGCTTCTCCTGTTGTAGCGTCATTAGAATCCACCACTTCATCCGGATTATCAGTTCTAGCTTCATCAATAGCAATTACCCCATCTGGATTAGCATCTAGATTATGTGCACCTGGGTTAGCATCTATGAAATCATCTACTGTAGGCGCTACTGTAGTAACCTCATTCGCTTCTGCTACCTCGAACTCGAGAAACTCTACTTCTTTAGTCTTGCTTAATACTGTTTCTACCTTGTTGGCAGGGAGCTCTACGATTGGCTCTTCCTTAGGTATAAAGATTTCTTCTTCTATTGCTGTAGGCTTAATAACCTCATCAATAATCACTATAACCGACCCCGGATCATTACTCGCAAATAAATTAGAGATCACTGTAGGTACAATAAATACGGCACTAAAGAGAAACATTCCTGCTACTAAGGACAAAACGGTGGTACGCGAACTGTTTTTGCGCAAATTATACGCTCCATACGCCTTATTGCGGTGCTCAAAGACGATATCCAACCAATCTTTTCTAAACAAATCATTCTTTGCCATAATTATTTATTTTAAATGTTAAACAACAGGCTGTTGGATTATTCGAATACCAACAACTAAATCAATCTACAGTTACTCTCATACTGTATTAAAAAATTAATATTAAACTAAAGTATATAACGAATATACAAATTACAAACGAAAATACTACACATTTATTATTTAACGAATTTATTTTTCTTAAATAAATATTAAAGACACCCCGTTAAAACAAGTCTTTACATATACTTTTTTCTCCTCATAAGCTCATTTGACCAATATGTCTTATTCTGATCTTTTTGACTAATCAAAAAAACACATCTATTTAAAATACAGATTATTGCAAAAAGTAATAACTACTTGTTCGGAAGCTATTTGGATAAACCCAATCCTTATTCGGATCGAGGAGGTATTTCCCGAACAAAATCAAAAATACTACTAAACCATCTCCGAATGGATAGTCAGTACTTATTCTGAAATTCAATTGAACACAATAAAATTTAAAGAATCTATTAAGCATAAAAATAGAATCGTACTTGTGGTAAAAATAACATAAGTAATAGCACTCTATATTTATTAGGGCAAAAAAGGGGAGTAAATCGGAGTAAACAAGCGTAAATCGGAGTAACGCCCTTAGTGTATAAAGTCAATGATGACCTAGCTTTAAGACTATTTTGATTTATATTTATTTCATATTTGTGTTCAAATTGTTTCCAAAAAGTCCGATTTTATAGGCCTCTTGGACACCTCTCGGGAACATCAGTAAGACCTGAGTAGAACCTCAAAAAAAAGAACTGCCTTTAAAAAGACAGTTCTTTATCTATATTATTATCACAAATTTACTTTTATAATTCTACCCACTAAATAGTAATCACCAATCTAGTACCTGATGGGACTTGCTTATTCCATACCTGCTCGATATCTTCTATCGCATGTGCTTCTGTCTGGATGTGCAGTTTATTATTCGATGCTAATAAAAACATCTCTGGAAGTATAACTTTATTAAATACAATAAGCTCTTCAGGAGAAAGGCTTCCAAAGCCAGAACCTAAAATCTCAATAGCCGAACTTCTAAGTATAGCTGATGATAGCGCAATTTCCTTACCTGCCATATCACCTGCTGTAACGATCTTAGTAGTATGAGCAAGATGGGTCATAGACTCCCCCTTCAATACCTCCATGATAAGCGAAATAGGCTTTCCCCATAAATAATCAATTACAATATCGATAGGGGTCTCTTTGTGAATTGCACTTAATTGTTGCTTTATATTTTCGTCTGTATCTTTTAAATTGATCGTGTGGCTAGCTCCATAAGATTTTAATGCTTCTAGGAGTTTCTCATTTCTCCCTGTGACAATGATATGCTTAGCGCCATAGTGTTTTGCTATCTGCACCGCTACTTGGCCTGTGACTCCTGTAGCTCCATTAAACAAGACCGTCTGACCAGCCTCTAACTTCGCTCTAATCAACAGTGGCATCGCTGAGCCAAGTACAGCATTAGGTAGTGCTGCAGCTGTCACATTATCTAATGTATGAGGAATAGGGGTATAATTATCTCCGATTATGGCTTGCTCAGCTAACATTCCCGTTATGCCAAATCCATATACCCTAGTCCCATCCTCTAATTCTCCTACTCCATCTGTCCCCACTACTGTAGGAAACTCTTTATAACTTGCATAGTGCTTTCCACTTACTCTAGATTTATCTAGATTCTTTACAGCAGAAGCTTTAACCTTAATTATCCTATGTCCCTCTTCCACAGTCAGTGTGGAGTCTATCTCTCCGCATTTGGGTGTGCTACCCGATTTATACAATATTGCCGCTTTCATTGTTGTGTGTTATAATTTAGCTCTAAAAGTACTTATTTTTTTTGTGTTTTTGTGGAGGGGTGTTATTTTGTGTTTTTGTGAAGGTGCTTTTTTGTGTTTTTGTGAGGGTGTTATTTTGTGAAGGGTGTGAAAAAGCAAATTCACAAACTCACAAACAAACAAATCAACAAATCAACAAAATAAAAAAACTGCTAATCTCTATCGCAGAATGACAGATGTCCTTCTCATTGGTTAGATAAAATTGTATATTTGTTCCTTTGCCAAAAAATATGTCTAAAACAGAAGAAACAATAGAAGTACTAGGAGCTAGAGTTCACAATCTTAAAAATATAGATGTGTCTATCCCTCGTGAAAAACTAGTGGTTATCACAGGTTTATCCGGTTCGGGAAAATCATCTCTAGCCTTTGATACTATTTAT
Organism: Myroides odoratimimus; assembly: GCF_038039805.1. GTDB lineage: Bacteria > Bacteroidota > Bacteroidia > Flavobacteriales > Flavobacteriaceae > Flavobacterium > Flavobacterium odoratimimum_B. The sequence continues at coordinate 3,726 of NZ_JBBPHK010000023.1, read as the reverse complement.
GCAGAAGGCCAACGCCGATATATAGAGACTTTCTCTGCTTATGCTAGACAATTCTTAGGAGGACTAGAAAGACCTGATGTGGATAAGATAGACGGTCTGTCTCCTGTGATTGCTATCGAGCAGAAGACAACCAATAAAAGCCCTAGATCTACTGTAGGTACGATCACTGAGATATATGACTTTATGCGTCTATTATACGCTAGAGCGGGTGAAGCGTATAGTTATAATACGGGCGAAAAAATGGTGAGTTACTCTGATGAGCAGATTCTGGATCTGATTATCAGTGAATATCAAGGTAAACGCATCAATATACTAGCCCCTGTAGTACGCGCTAGAAAGGGACATTACAGAGAGCTATTTGAACAAATAGCTAAGCAAGGATTCTTAAAAGTGCGCATAGATGGAGAGATTAAAGACATCACTTCAGGTATGCGTGTGGATAGATATAAGACGCATGATATCGAAACAGTAATCGATAGAATAGCTATAGACGATACAGAACAGACTAAGCAACGCCTTACAGAAAGTATCAAAGTAGCGATGCATTATGGAGATGATATCATCATGGTATTAGAGCATGAAGGAGAAACCACACGTTTCTTTAGCCGTCACCTGATGTGCCCTACTACAGGTATCTCTTATTCTAAGCCAGAGCCTAACAACTTTTCGTTCAACTCCCCTAAAGGAGCTTGTCCATGTTGTAATGGATTAGGTACGATCAATGAGATAAATCAGCTTAAGATCATCCCAGACCCTAAGATTTCTATTAAAGCTGGAGGTCTTATCCCTCTAGGAACGGAGAAGAAATCTTGGATGTTCAAACAATTAGAGATTATCGCTGAGAAATATAACTTCTCTCTAAATGATCCTATAGAAAAAATCCCAGCTGAGGCTATGGATATTATCCTAAATGGCGGACAAGAGAGTTTCGCTGTAGTATCTAAAGTAGCGGGTATCACTAAGAACTATAAGATAGACTTCGAGGGTATTGTCAATTTCATCAAAAACCAATTTGAAGAAAGTGATAGTGCAACCATCAAAAGATGGGCGAAGGAGTTTATGGATGAGATTGACTGTCCTGAATGTAATGGTACACGTCTTAAAAAAGAAGCACTCTATTTCAAAATAGGTGATCAGAATATCGGTGAACTTATACAAATGGACGTGGAGACACTGATTCATTGGTTTAAAGAATTACCAAGCAAATTATCAGAGAAACAAAAGAGTATTGGGTCTGAAGTATTAAAAGAAATCACTACTCGCCTATCTTTCTTGCAAGATGTTGGATTAACTTACTTATCTTTGAATAGAAGCTCTCGTACTTTATCAGGTGGGGAAGCACAGCGAATCAGATTAGCGACTCAGATAGGTTCTCAGTTAGTAGGTGTATTATACATCTTAGATGAGCCAAGTATCGGATTACATCAACGAGACAATGAAAGGTTGATCAAATCGCTAGAGTCACTACGAGACATCGGTAACTCTGTCTTAGTAGTAGAGCATGATAAAGATATGATCGAACGTGCAGATTATGTGATCGACATCGGTCCTAAGGCAGGTAAGAATGGTGGAAAGATAATAAGCGAAGGTACACCTGCTCAATTATTAAAAGAAGATACATTAACAGCAAATTACCTAAATGGTAAGCTTAAAATAGAAGTTCCTAAAAAGCGCAGAAAAGGAAATGGTAAAACATTGAAGTTAGAAGGAGCGACAGGAAATAATTTAAAGGATGTGACCATAGAGATTCCTCTAGGTACACTTACTTGTGTGACAGGAGTGTCAGGGTCTGGTAAATCTACGTTAATCAACGGTACATTATACCCGATCTTAAACACGCACTTCTTCCATGCAGTAGCTAAGCCACAACCTTATAAAAAAATAGTAGGTTTAGAACATATTGACAAGGTGATTTCTATCGATCAAAGTCCGATAGGGCGTACACCGAGATCTAACCCTGCTACTTATACAGATGTATTCTCTGATATAAGAAACTTATTTGCGCAAGTGCCAGAAGCAGCTATACGAGGGTATAAACCAGGGCGTTTTAGCTTTAATGTAAAAGGAGGACGATGTGATACCTGTGAAGGTTCTGGGGTGCGTACCATAGAGATGGGGTTCTTACCTGATGTCTATGTAGAATGTGAAACATGTCAAGGAAAACGATTCAATAGAGAGACACTAGAGATTCGCTATAAAGGAAAGTCTATATCAGATATACTAGATATGACTGTAGCAGAGGCTGTGGGGTTCTTTGAAAATATTCCAAAGATATATAGAAAGATTAAAACGATAAATGAAGTAGGTCTTGGATATATCACCCTAGGTCAGCAGAGTACTACTCTATCTGGAGGTGAGGCTCAACGTATCAAGCTAGCGAGTGAGTTATCTAAGAAGGATACAGGTAATACGTTTTATATCTTAGACGAACCTACGACAGGTCTGCACTTCGAAGATATACGAGTGCTGATGGAGGTAATCAATAGATTAGTGGATAAAGGGAACTCTATCTTAATCATCGAACACAATCTAGATGTTATCAAAACAGCAGATTACATCATCGATGTCGGATATGAAGGAGGTAGTCAAGGTGGTCAAATAGTTGCTAAAGGAACACCTGAAGAAATATGTAAAAATGAGAAAAGCTATACAGCTAAGTTTTTAAAAATGGAATTAAAAAATTAAGAATATGAAAGAAGCATTTGAAAGCGAAGAGGCTAAGATCCAAGACAAGTTCAAACAAAGATCTTGGAATGAGATTAAAACTAATGATTCATGGGGAATCTTTAAGATCATGTCTGAATTCGTTAATGGGTATGAAAAAATAGGTCGTATCGGGCCATGTGTATCTATCTTTGGTTCTGCTAGAACTAAGACAGATGATCCTTACTATAAATTAGCAGAAGAAATTGCTTTTAAAGTGAGTAAAGCGGGATACGGTGTCATTACTGGTGGTGGTCCTGGTATCATGGAAGCAGGTAATAAAGGAGCTCACTTAGGTAAGGGAGTTTCTGTAGGTCTAAACATTGAGCTACCTTTCGAGCAACACTTCAACCCATATATTGATAGCGATAAGAACTTACAGTTCGATTACTTCTTCGTACGTAAAGTAATGTTCGTTAAATATTCTCAAGGGTTTGTGGTTATGCCTGGAGGATTCGGTACACTAGATGAATTATTCGAAGCAATTACATTAATCCAAACAAAAAAGATTGCTAAATTCCCTATCGTATTAGTAGGTAGTGCTTTCTGGGGAGGATTAATTGATTGGGTAAAAGATGTTCTTTTAGATAAATACCACAATATCTCACCTGAAGATATGAACTTAATCAAGATTGTTGATTCAGCTGACGAAGTTGTAGAGGTAATTGACGCTTTCTACAAAAAGTACAATTTGAAACCAAATTTCTAAAAAGTGTTTTAGATCCTGATAAAGAAGACTGTTATAGCGATATAACGGTCTTTTTTTGTATGTAACTGACAACAACAACACGGATTACAAATCCGCGCGAACTGATGACATACGGTGTCGGGTGTATGTAATAACCGCACGGATTGCAAATCCGCGCGAACTGGTGATATACGTTGTCAGGCGTATGTGATAACCGCACGGATTGCAAATCCGCGCGAACTGGTGACATACGGTGTGGATATACGTTGTCGGGTGTATGATAACCGCACGGATTGCAAATCCGCGCGAACTGGTGATATACGTTGTCAGGCGTA
>NZ_JBBPHK010000022.1:0-57854 GCF_038039805.1 Myroides odoratimimus | reverse complement strand
TGTGAAGATGTGAAGATGTGAAGATGTGAAGATGTGAAGATGTGAAGATGTGAAGGTGTGAAGGTGTGAAGGTGTGAAGATGTGAAGATGTGAAGGTGTGAAGGTGTGAAATCGCTGTTTCCTGTTTCCTGTTTTCTGTTCCCCGTTTCCTGTTCCCCGTTTCCTGCTTCCCGTTCCCTGTTTCCTGTTCCCCGTTCCCTGTTCCCCGTTCCCCGTTTCCTATGAGACGCAAAATATTGATGTTTCTAACTTATCTAGGTTCATAATCAAGAAAATTCTTAATTCTTAATTCTTAATTCTTAATTCTTAATTACTTAAACTCCTCTAGATAATCCAGTGTATTCATTAGTTGATACTTAGGACTGCGCTCTAACCACATATTAAAGAAGGCCGTATGCGTTCCTCCCATTAAGATAAATACGCGATCATCTTTCGTCAGTGGGATCTGATTTAAATTAGAATACATAACCAAATTACGGTGATAAAATTTAGCAGCTTCATCTGCTCCTTCTGAGTTACCAGGGCTAGAGATATGAGTCAACATATCAGCATTCAGATTAATCAAAGCATCGAATACTTCTTTTTTATTATTAAAATAAAGCATTTGCCTCACATCTCTCATCTCTTTTTCTCCTTCGTCTAATACTTTAAAACAAGCCGCCATATAATCATCATATAATTGCTTATCATTGTACCTTCCTACTTTTTGTGCTATCATATAGTTATACCCTTCCTTGTAATCAATGCCGTAGAATTTCTTAGTCCCTGCTAACCTACCTAATTCATAAGCTAATAGCTCAACTTCGTTTGGATTCTCAAACTTCATCTGTGGGTCTTTTACATAAGCTTGGAAAGCGGTGTTTAGTTCTTCATCATGTTTAGCTAACTGCTCTACTATGATAACAGTTGGTTTAAAAGCAGCCAAAGCTCTAGCTACCTCGTGTACCATCGCTTTATTATTAGCATTGTGTTCATCGAACTCTGTAGTAGTCGCATCAGGTGTATATCCCATGTGAAAAGTTCCCATATTCAGTACTGGTATAGGGTATTCTGACTTTAGATTATCGTTTACCTGAGCATTGGCTATTTGCCCTCCCATTAAACATATTGCTAATAAACTGAATAATTTAGTTTTCATAATTGTTTGTTTTTTTGCGATGTCGTGAAGTGTATTCTCCCGACTTGCCTATTTCTAGTTTCTTTAAATATTCTTTTAATTACAGAACAAAGATGAAATAGTAAGCGCTTTCTCTTTTTACTTTTTCGACCAACACTCTATTTTATCCGATGAACCCCCTTTACTAGAAAGGGAAGTTTTAATAGCTTTACAAAAAACAATACTTATGAAGACAGTAGAGGTTTTATCCATCCAAAAAGAAAGAAAACTACACCTATTCTTATGGTTATTCATCATCTATATTTACTATGTTCACTTAGATTATAATGCTCCATATTTAGTTAGTTTTACTGATTTTTCTATTCTAAGTAATACCACTGCGATCATCTTCGTTAGCGTTTTTTATTTTCACTATCTCTACGTCATGCCACGAGTGATGAAATCGTTCACTTGGAAAAGAGTCTTGCTAGGGTGGCTATCTTCTTATCTCTTTTTCTTAGTGATAAGAGCTTTTATAGAACAAGGTGTCATATTGTGGATATGGGGCGTACAGAATTATTACCCTGGTACTCCAGTATTATTTTACATTTTTGACAACTTATACTTTAGTCTAATTCCTATTCTTTCTTCTACCATCACCTTTATAATCATCTATTTAATTCGCAGTTTACAACTAAATCAAATCATACAGCAGGAAAAGAATGATACCGAATTGCGCTTCTTAAAGTCTCAGATAAATCCTCATTTTATCTTTAATACACTAAATAATATCTATTCTTTAGTTTATCAAAAGTCTGAACAGGCTCTCCCTGCTATCGATAAAATGAGTCAACTCATGCGGTATATGACTTATGAAACAGATACAGATCACATAGAACTACAAAAAGAAATCAATTATCTACAAGACTTTATTGACTTAGAAAAAATGCGCATTGCGGGTGAGACACACATAGTATTGAGCATTGATATAGACAATCCTCAGCTACTTATCCCTCCTCTATTACTATTGCCTTTCATAGAGAACGGCTTTAAACATGGAATATTGACAGATCAAGAACACCCTTTTACAATTACGATTAAACAGCACAATAATCTACTTGAAATACATACTCTGAACAAAGCTAATAATTATAACAAGGATAAGACTAAGGGAATAGGTCTAGCCAATATCCGCAAACGCTTAGATTTACAATTTCCGAATAAACATACTTTGAATATTACAGAAGAAGAAAATATCTTTACTTGCCAACTATCTATTGAATTATGAGTACTATCCGATGCTATATACTAGATGATGAGCCCTTAGCGGTAGCCTTACTAAGCGATTATGTACAGAAGTCTCCTCAGCTAGAGCTAGTCGGGAGTTCTACCTCTGCATTAACAGCTTTAACTGAATTACAACAACTAGACGTAGACCTGTGCTTCATCGATATACAAATGCCTGAACTAACAGGGTTGCAAATCATGAATCTACTGGGGAGAAAGGCTTACTTCATCATCACCTCAGCGTATAACCAATATGCATTAGAAGGGTATGAGCATAATGTAATCGATTATCTATTAAAGCCGATTACCTATGAGCGTTTTTTTAAAAGCATACAGAAGGCTTCTCCCATTATACAACAGAATAATATAGTGACAACTCCTCCAAAAATAGATCAAGAGAATCAATTATTTATCAAAACAGATGGTAAGCATATCAAAGTACTCTTTAATGATTTAAAGTACATAGAAGGGTTAAAAGATTATTTGGTATTACATCTCGTGAACGAACGTCTTATCACACTATGTACGTTAAAGGAGATGGAAGATAAGTTACCTAGTCACCTATTTATCCGTGTACATAAGTCCTTTATTATTAACAAACAACACTTAGACACTATAGAGCGTAATAGATTATATATAGATAAGACCATCATCCCCATAGGAGAAACTTATAAAAAAACTGTGCTTACACAGCTAATTAGAGAATAAAATAGATCTATAAAATCACTTGTATCAAGTGGAATTGACCATTGAGATAAATAAACGTCAGATTCGTATTTCTCCATTTTTTATTCAACGCAGAGGCAGAGTCTATCCCTAATACCAAAATTGGATACTTTGCCATACGCCACTCATTACAGTTATTAAAGTACTGCTCTAACTCCTTGACCTCAGCGAAACTAAAGGGAGCACTACTTTCTGACCTAATGTAATAGTCCTCTTTTTTTGCACCTTTGATCGTTTTAAGGTATTTCTCTATAGTCTTCTTATTACTTTCTAAAAATGCTGTAGGAACCAATGAATTAGTCACTTGCTCAGTGTAGTCAAAGCTGTAATAAGAAGTATAACTATGCTTTAATAGGTTGTCTACAGTAGGATTCGTTAATAATTCGCCATGAACAAAATCATTAAAAACAGCTTCTAAATCCGTAAAGTAATAATACTGACCATCTGTTCCCTGAAACATAATTGTATTCTTGTGCTCCTCAGGGTTTTCACTCATCTTATAGTTATATAAATCGATAGACTTATCGCCAATATCGAAGTTTTCTATTAACACTTTATTCTCTTTAGTCAGCAGTACAGTCTCGCCTCCTACTAAGCTATAGTGATTACATCCACTATGATTTCCTTCATCCCAATACTGTCTTTTAGCATTCTTAAGTCCGAGTACCAATCCATTATTACTCTTCGCTAACGCACTGTAAATAGCAGGAATAGCCACATTCCCTTTCGCATCGAACATCCCCTCTAGATTAGTCTCCCGATTCACAAAACGAATGAGTCCCTCCTGTTCACAGTCAAAAGTATTATCAAATACATATAGACTATCGCGACCTACTTTAGTCCCGTCTTTTAACAAATAATAACTATCATACTTGCCATTGAGTTCTTCATATACAGCAGCGATATCATCAAATCGATAAGCAGTCATAAATGGACTGAAACGTGGAGCAATCATTACTTCACCTTGGCTATTTTTATAACCTAATAGCTCTTCACTCTCATTGTAAAAAGTTGTCCAAGTATCCTTAGTTTGTCCATGAATAACAAAGCTGAATAGCAATACTGCAAATATAATTAGTCTCTCCATACTGCTTTCAAACTTAGCGATTAAATAGATTATTTCATATACCGAAAGCACAAAAAAAGGGTCTATATTTTATTGTTTCTTACTTCTCGAAATAACACTGATATATCTGATAAATCAGATTAGGTCAAATATAAAAAAAGCTAAAGTGCAAACCTTTAAGCTTTCAGACAAATAAATAGAAATATTGAAGGTATTCAATCTTTTACTTCAACACCTATATTATTATCGCCAGTTTTTGATTTAGACTTCCCTTAAATCAGCGATAGCGTTTTATTATCAATTATAGAGGTACCCCTACTCCATAATATTTAGTCCATATTCAATATACATACTTTCTAAACGATGAATGAAAGAAGTACAATAAGTCTATAGTAGGACAAAAACTACTCTAAGCCCTTTATAGTCCTACTATTGTCCAATAATTGTCCTAGAGTACACTATGAATACCCAATATCACTAGGATATAGAGCAATACACGATTATAAAGCAACTGACTAAAAAAACAATAAACAACTAAAAATCAATACTTTATAACAAAAAGTATTTCAAACAAAATTAGCTATTTTTTACTTTTTAGAGCTCGATAGGCTGTAAAGAGAGGAAATTGTAGTAAAAAAGGGGATAAAAAAGAGCGTGAATCTAAAAAAAATAGACTCAGAAAAGGAATTTTAGAAAAAAAAGATTGTTTTTTTAAATGTTGATGAATGAGTTATCGTATAAAACTGATTCACACTATAAGGATAGAATATTCTAGAGTAAAGATGAATCTATAACAATCAAAAAAAAAGGCTACATCTCTGTAGCCTTTATCCTTTTTAGGAACACTTTGTTGCAATACTTGTCACTGTTAGTAAGATGTATATGAAAAAGAAATCGACAAATACTTGATATTTCGTGTTTCAAAAAAAAATCAAAATTTTAAGTTTTTAGGTTAGTGCAATCTATAAAATAATATTAGGTTATCACTGGCCAAAAGCTAATGGTATTCAAACATTTACTAATATCCTCTTCTCACCTCCTTTGAATTACAATGATAATACCCTTAACTCTTCATCGCGTACAGTTATTACTTGAGTATTAGCTAACAATATTAAAGGCAATTTATCTTTATATTCTTGATATACTTGTTCTGCTACTGCTGTAAAAGGTTCACATCCATAATGTACTAAAGGATACTGGTCTATCATCCCCAGCGCCTTATAATCTGTCAGCTTAGGAGCAAATGATTTGTCGTCCATCACTTCTATATACTGGATATTAGGGGACATGACTACACTACCTGCAGAAGTACCTATGTATAACTTTCCATTAGACACTTGTTCTTTAATCAACTGATCAGCACCTGTTTCTTTTAATATTTGTAACAAATAGAAAGAATTACCTCCTGAAACAAAGATATAATCATTAGCAGTGATCTTTTCTTTTATTACGTTATTACTTGCTGTACTCAACTCTAATACATCTACAATAATCCCTAAATTTTCGAAAGCTCTTTTGTCATTCTCTACATGACCTACATAATCTTCTACTATACTCGCAGTAGGTATGAAGGTTACCTTTTTTCCTTTTACCTCCTCGCCTGCAAAGTCACTAAATAGACTAACAACATCACAGAATGAAGAACTTAAAAACATCTTTATCACACTACAAATTATTAAAAATAGATAAGACTAATTTACAATTCTTACCAATACACTTTTGCGATTAATTATAGCTATTTAGAGAAGGAGAAGTACAAGCATGTACAAGTAATAACTTACTTCTTCTTCGAACGATTGTATTCTTTTATAATTTCGATCTCTTGCTCTGCGATATCTACAGGCATTAATTCTAATCTTGTAACAATAGATAAGCCTATATTTTGTACTTTAATTCGCATGAAATATTCATACCCTTTCTCTATTTTTAACTCTGTCCATACTCGCCCATTTGTATCAGCTATATACCGATGCACTCCATAATCTTTGACCTGATAAGAGAAATAGTCATTACTTTTAATAGTCGCGACATCATTTCCCATTCCATCAAATACTTTCTCTGAGTTCAATGAATAAGATCCTTTACCTCTGTAGAAAGTAATGTATGCACAGTCTACATTATCTCCTAAATACTTTTTACGAGATAAGTGGTCTATCTTCTTACTTTTTCCTTCTGCTTGTTCTGTTAGCAAATTCTCATTGCGATAAACATTCGTTTTTATTCTATAACAATTACTTCCAAAAGTAGTAGGCATCTTTACTTCAGTAACTTGCAATATATTCCCTCCTATTTTAGCTGCTTGTATCTGAGCATCTAATAAAACTAATTGATAATCACAAGCATAAACATTTGTAATCCCAGAATCCCCTACATTCACAGTCCCTATAAAAGTAGATCCTTTAGGTATAGAGTCTTTCATTAGATATACGCTCACCTCTTTGGCATTAACTATAGGTGCTTGTTTAGCCCCTACTCTTTTAACATTAATAGATGTACCACATCCTACTAATAACAAACAACTTAACAATAAAAAGTAAAACTTCCTCATTTTTTATAATTAACATAATTAACTATTCGCTAAGTTAAGTGGATAATGGCTATTAGACTAGTGTTCTAAAGGGATATTACATCACTCCATTCTACTTTAACACAAGTAAGACAAAAGATTTTACAATGTATCCTACTATAGTTTAATAGAGTACTTATTTAAGAACTTTCATTAATAAAACCCAAAAAAACAAATATTGTAAAACACAATCTATTCTATATACAATACATTAGTATAGTTCCAACTCTAACTGAGAAGAAGTACTCCTCTCTTTATGCTCTAAATCTAATAAATACTTCTTGCGCCAAATACCTCCTCTATACCCTGTTAATCCTCCATCTGAGCCTATCACCCGATGACATGGTATCAATATCGCTATTCGATTCATTCCATTTGCATTGGCTACAGCTCTGATACTCTTAGGGATTTTTAGATAGTCCGACTGTTCTTTATAAGTACGTGTTTCTCCATAAGGGATAGTTAGTAATCCATTCCATACTTGTTGTTGAAATGTAGTTCCTACTAGATCTAAGGCAACACTAAAAGTAATCAGCTCTCCTTCAAAGTACTTCATTAACTCCGCTTTCAACTGTGTTATATGTTTATTCTCTCCTTGTAATATAACTGCATTATTTACTTTACAAAGCCTGTCATACTCTTTCTCTAATCCATCTATATCAGCAAATTCTAGTAAGCAAATTCCCTTATCTGTAGCACAGACCACGATAGTACCGATAGGAGTTTCTAGTTTTTGTAAATCTATAGTGTATGGTTCTGTGCTTTGTTTCATTTCGAATAGACTTTATTTAAGTCTACTAAGATAATCATCTATTTTGTACATTTTTATTCGCTTATCTATCTTTATAAAATAAAATAGGTTCCGAGAAACAACTGGAACCTATTTATCACTGACTTAGTAATCAAGTCAATTATAAAGAAATTTACTAGCCAATTAAATGAGTAAATAGTGCTTCATTATCATTTAAATATTGATAATTAAAATTACGTTCCTCTAATTGTTTAATTAGAGAATCATAATCGAGTCTATTGGCTAATTCGATACCAACTACAGCTGGCCCACGTTCTCTATTATTTTTCTTAGCGAACTGAAAGTAAGTGATGTCATCATTCTCCCCTAGTACCTCATTCACAAACTCCTTTAGCGCACCTGGTCTCTGTGGAAAGTTAACTATGAAATAGTGTTTCAATCCCTCGTATAATAGCGATCGTTCTTTAATCTCTTCTGTTCTCGTAATGTCGTTATTACTTCCACTGATGACACAGACTACCTTTTTATCTACTAATTTATCTTTATACAGATCAAGAGCAGCTATACTCAGTGCTCCAGCAGGTTCTACTACTAAAGCTTCCTCGTTATAAAGTTTGAGAATAGTAGTACATACCTTACCTTCAGGTATCGAGATGACTTCATACAAATTCTCTCTACAAATTTTGAAGGTCAGATCACCTACTCTCTTCACTGCTGCACCATCGACAAAGGTGTCTACTGTTTTAAGCATTGTATTTTTATTTTCGCGAAGAGAAGTCTGCATAGACGCAGCTCCTGCTGGTTCTACACCGATAATCTTCGTGTTAGGACTTAGCTGTCTAAATACTGTACTTACGCCTGCTGCTAGCCCTCCACCTCCTATAGGCACGAATACATAGTCAATAAATTCCGTCATAGACTGTAACACTTCTAACCCCACTGTCCCCTGCCCAGAGATGACTTCTTCATCGTCGAAAGGGTGAATAAAAACGGCATGATGTTCTGTACAATATTGACTCGCCTCTGCAAAACAAGCGTCAAATGTATCTCCTTTTAGAACAATCTCTACCTTGTCTTTTCCAAATAAGCGAACTTGATTTATCTTTTGCTTAGGGGTGGTAATTGGCATAAATATCGTTGCCTGTATTCCTAATTGACAACACGAATAGGCTACTCCCTGCGCATGATTACCTGCGCTGGCACACACTACCCCTCCAGACTTTTGGTCTGGAGTAAGTGTTGTGATTTTATTATAGGCTCCTCTTAATTTATATGATCTGACTGGCTGTAAATCTTCTCTTTTCAGATAGACTTCAGCCTGATATAGCTCACTGAGATTGAGGTTCTTTATCAGTGGAGTCTGCACGGCGACTCGAGCTATATTCTGTTGTGCTTGATATACTTTAGTGATTAGGCTCATACATTGGATGGTCTTAGTTTGCGCACTTCAGCACCTGCTTGCCACAGTTCGCTTTCTCTTAATTCTTTTAATTCCTCTTCTAGCTTCGCTCTGTAATCTTTCTTACTATTAGCTGTAATTACGATTTCTGCTTCTTTACCAGAGGCAACACTTTCGTACAACTCCTTAAACACGGGTTTAGTAGCATCTCTAAACTTATCTTTCCAGTCTAGAGCTCCTCGCTGTGCAGTAGTAGAACAGTTAGCATACATCCAGTCCATTCCGTTCTCTGCTACTAGAGGCATTAAACTCTGTGTCAGTTCTTCTACTGTCTCATTAAAGGCTTCGCTAGGTGTATGTCCTTTTTCTCTAAGCACATTATACTGCGCTTCAAAGATACCTGCGATAGCCCCCATTAGTACTCCTCTCTCTCCTGTTAGGTCACTATAAGCCTCTTTTTCGAAAGTCGTTTCAAACATATAACCTGACCCAATAGCAATCCCTACTGCTAGAGCGCGTTCTTCTGCTCTACCTGTAGCATCTTGAAAGATAGCGTAACTCGAATTCAGCCCACATCCCTTTAAAAATAGTGTGCGCAATGATGTGCCTGATCCTTTAGGGGCTACTAAAAATACATCTACATCTTTAGGCGGTACTACATTTGTTTTTTCGTGAAAAGCAACGCCAAAACCATGCGAAAAATACAAAGCTTTACCTGCTGTAAGATTAGCTTTAACAGTATCCCAAGTATGGATTTGCCCTGCATCAGATAATAAATTCATCACGATAGTCCCACGTCTGCACGCCTCATCAATATCAAATAAGTCTTTACCTTCTACCCATCCATCTGCTACTGCCTTATTCCAACTGTCTGAATCCTTGCGCTGACCTACAATGACATTGAATTTGTTATCTCTTAAGTTTTGTGCTTGTCCTGGTCCTTGTACACCATAGCCGATTACAGCTAATACTTCATTTTTTAATACTTCTCTAGCTTTATCTAGTGAAAACTCTTCTCTAGTTACTACGTTCTCTACTGTTCCTCCGAAATTAATTTGTCCCATAATGTATTGTTTTTTTTGTGATTTTATTTTTTTGTGATTTTGTGAAATCGTTTTTTTTGTATTGTCACGGATTGTAAATCCACGCCATCAAAGTCACTATAAGAAGTTCTTGTTTCTTATTTTCTTCTTTCTCTATTCTATTTCTAATTTTTGGTTGCCTATGTTCTTATCGCATAGGTTTAGTAATCGCTACTCTACCAGATCGGGTAAATTCTAAGATACCAAAGTCTGATAACTGTGTGAACAGATTCTCTATCTCCTCTATATATCCAGTCTTTTCTATCGCGATAAAATCTTTATCTACAGATAATATACGCGCTTGACTCTCTCGAATGATTTGCTCAACCTCGCGATTAGAAAGCAGATCTGTCTTCACTTTATACAGTGCTAATTCCTGATAAATAATATCTTCATTCTTATGTGCAAAAACGTTAAACACCTCTACTAATCGCTCTAATTGTCCGATTAGTTTTTCTATTTGTGCTTGCGAACTTTTAAACACCACTGTATATTTAAAGACCTGCTTAATCTCAGACTCTGATACAGTCAAACTATCGATATTAATATGTCTTCGTGTAAACACATTCGTGATTCTGGTCAGCATCCCTACGCTATTCTCTGTGAATACGGATAAGGTAAATTCTTGTTCTGTCATCATCGCTATTTTTTAATTTAATAAAACTTCTGATACACTAGCACCAGTCGGAATCATAGGGAATACATTCTCTTCTTTTTCTACCACCACCTCTAGTAAATAAGCACTAGGGTGAGCTAGCATTTCTTCTAACGCTTGTTTTAGATCACTAGCTTGCTCCACTTTATTTCCTTTTATATTATACGATTGGGCTATACCTACAAAGTTTGGATTACTCATTTCGGTAAAACTATATCTCTTCTCAAAAAACAGCTGTTGCCACTGTCTTACCATTCCCAAGAAACTATTGTTCAGTATAATCACCTTCACTGCAATATCACTTTGCATAATCGTCCCTAACTCTTGTATATTCATCTGAAAACCAGCATCTCCTGCTATAGCAATGACAGTCTGTTTAGGATTGCCTAATTTCGCACCAATTGCAGCAGGTAAGGCAAATCCCATCGTACCTAATCCACCAGAAGTTATATTAGTTTTCTTCTCATTATACTGATAGTTGCGAGCGGTCACCATCTGATGTTGCCCGACATCGGTCACTACAGTTACCTCTCCATGGGTCAATTCAGTCAATAACTTCACGACATCCTCCATCATAATCTTCTCCATCGCTACTTCTACTTTCTGCTTCAGCAATTGCTCTTGCTCATATTCCTTTCCTTGCACAAACTCAGCTAACCAATTCGCATGAGTCTTTGGCTCTACAAGGCCTAGTAATGTTTTTAATGCCGTCTTAGCATCACTGTGTATAGGGACTTTAGCAGGTATGATCTTGTTTAACTCAGCTGCATCTATATCAATGTGAATTACCTTAGCCTGCTTAGCATAGCGAGATACATCTCCCGTCACTCTATCGTCAAATCGCATTCCGATAGCGATTAATACATCGCATTCGTTCGTTTTGACATTTGCTGCATAGTCTCCATGCATTCCTAGCATTCCACAAAAATTAGGATGTGTATTCGGCAAAGCACCTAACCCTAATAAAGTAGAAGCAGTAGGGATACCCGTTTTTTCAACAAAGTCTTTTAACTCCTGTTCGGCATTAGCCAATACAATACCCTGTCCTACTAACAGATATGGTTTCTCTGCTTGGTTAATCAAATCCGCTGCTCGTATAAAATCTGCCAAATCAGGCTGTGGTATAGGAAAATAGCTTCTCACATTGAAACACTGTTGGTATTCAAAAGAAGTCATTTCGAACTGCGCATCTTTCGTAATATCAATCACTACTGGCCCAGGTCTTCCTGACTTAGCAAGGTAAAATGCCTTCGCAATAGTAGGAGCGATCTCTGATGCCTTAGTCACCTGATAATTCCACTTGGTAATAGGCATAGAAATACCGATCACATCTGTCTCTTGAAAGGCATCCGTTCCTAATAGTTTAGAAGCTACCTGTCCTATGATACACACCACAGGTGTTGAATCAATATAAGCATCTGCTAACCCTGTAATCAAATTAGTTGCCCCTGGCCCTGAAGTAGCAAAGACTACTCCTACTTTTCCAGAAGCTCTGGCAAATCCTTGTGCTGCGTGTATTGCTCCTTGTTCATGACGTACTAAAATGTGTTCTAACTCATCCATCTTATCATAAAGTGCGTCATAAATAGGCATTATGGCCCCACCTGGGTACCCAAATATTGTCTCTACTTCTTCACACAACAAAGAAGATATTACTGCTTGTGCTCCTGTTATTTGTTCTTGTTGCATAATTTGTGTTTTTATGTATTCGTTTATTTGTGAGGTTTGTGAGGTTGTGAAGTTGCTTATTTGTGAAACTGTGAAATCGATGTTCTTGTTTTCTGTTTCTCGTTCCCTGTTTCTCGTTCCTTGTTTTCTGTTCCCTGTTTTCTGTTCCCTGTTCCCTGTTTCCTGTTTCCTGTTTCCTGTTTCCTGTTTTCTGTTCCCTGTTTTCTGTTCCCTGTTTCCTGTTCCCCAACCATCTGTGAACAAAACATTCTTAAATTTAAATCCCTAATTATCAGAAGGATAAATATTCTTAATTTTATCTGTGATACACCCCTCTGATGCATCCGCTACACAGCTCAGATATTTATAGAGTACCCCTTTCGTACTTTTGGGATTAGGCTTAGTCCACTTTTTTCTACGCAAATCCAGTTCTTCTTTATCTACTAATAATTCTAACTTCCTCTGTTCTACATCGATACTAATCATATCGCCATTCTGAACTAAAGCTATGGTTCCTCCATCATAAGCCTCTGGAGTTATATGCCCAACTACGAACCCATGCGTTCCTCCAGAGAATCGACCATCCGTGATAAGAGCAACACTATTCCCTAAACCAGCCCCCATAATTGCGGAAGTAGGTTTTAACATCTCTGGCATTCCTGGGCCTCCCTTAGGACCACAGTATCGGATAACGATTACTTCTCCTGGTTGTACTTCCTTAGCAGACACACTTGCGATAACTGCATACTCATCATCGAATACTCTAGCAGGACCTCGAAAGAAGTTTCCTTCCTTTCCACTAATCTTAGCTACACTGCCTTTTTCAGCAAGATTGCCATAGAGAAATTGTAAGTGTCCACTTTCCTTAATGGGAGTAGTGATATCCACAATAATATCTTGATCTTTAGTCAAGTCTTTTGCTAAGCTTAGATTTTCTCTTACTGTCTTTCCCGTTACTGTAAGACAATCTCCATGTAGCAATCCTTTCTCTAATAGATGTTTCATAATAGCAGGTACACCACCTATTTTGTGCAAATCTTCCATAAGGTACTTTCCACTTGGCTTAAGATCAGCTAAGACAGGGACTCTATCACTAATCTCCTGAAAGTCCTTTAGTGTTATCTCAATGTCTACAGCGTGTGCCATAGCGATTAAGTGAAGTACAGCATTCGTAGATCCGCCTAACGTGATTACCATTGTCATCGCATTCTCAAATGCTTCTCTAGTCATAATATCTTTAGGTTTGATATCTAACTCAAGTAACTTCCTCAAGGCCTTACCTGCTTCTAAGCACTCTTCTCTCTTTTCCTTACTCAGCGCGGGATAAGACGAACTATTAGGTAAACTCATGCCTAACGCTTCTATCGCTGATGCCATGGTATTGGCTGTGTACATCCCACCACAAGCTCCTGCTCCTGGGCAAGCATTCTTAATCACTCCTTTGTAGTCTTCGTCCGAAATAGTATTGCTAAACTTCTTGCCTAGCGCCTCAAAGGCAGAGACGATATTTAGTGATTCGCCTTTGTACTTGCCAGAGTGAATACTTCCACCATATACCATAATTGAAGGTCTATTTAGTCTTCCCATGGCAATAATAGCGCCTGGCATATTCTTATCACATCCAGGAATAGCAATAACGGAATCATACCACTGAGCATTAACCACTGTCTCAATAGAGTCTGCTATGATATCACGTGATACGAGCGAGTATTTCATCCCCTCTGTTCCGTTCGAAATACCGTCACTCACTCCGATCGTATTAAAAATAAGTCCTACTAAATCGCTTTGTTTTACGCCCTCTTTGACATACTTCGCTAAATCATTTAAGTGCATATTACAAGTATTACCCTCATACCCCATGCTCACGATACCTACCTGTGCCTTATCCAGGTCCTCTTCAGTCAGTCCGATACCGTACAACATTGCTTGTGCCGCAGGCTGTGTTTGGTCTTGTGTGATTACTCTACTGTACTTGTTTAATACATTCATATCTATGTTTTTTGGTTAATTATATATCCTTGATAGCGAAACGACTAGAGAAGTTCAATTACAAAATACTATAACAAAAAAAGCCTCCCGATAACGGGAGGCTTCAAATATTCTTTATCTCTAGATAGAAAAAATTAGCATAGCAGCTCCCGTGCAAATGTGTTAATCACAATTACAATAATTAGGACCACTAGAATGTTTACTAAATTTTTCATTTTGTTTCAGTTCTATGGTTCAAAGATATAAATTGATTTAACACAACCAAACAACAAAAACCACTTTACTCAATATTTTAATCAAAAAATAGACAGTTTTACAGAATAAAAAACAAACAAATTCAGTATAAAATATAAAAAAAACATTACCACCAACATCACCTATAATTTTTTTTAACAAATAATAGTATTTAATCTATCAAAAACAGTTTCTATAAACCAGGTCAAGTCTTACCACGACTAGCTTAATAGCTAAAAGTATTTTTTGCTTAAAAAAGATGTATTTCACTCTATTTTCATCTAAAAATAACCAAAAAAGGATCTATTTAGTTCAAAAATCAAATAACTAAAGTCATCTCTTTTTTTTAGTAAAAAAACTTCAAAAAAATTTTAATTAATACTATTTTTAGTTCTATAAATACCTCAAAAAAGCAAAAAGGACACCTGTGAAAGTGTCCTTTTTCTTCTTATTCTGTCAGATTATTATTCATCTAAAACTATTTTTCCTAAAAAAGCATGATCTACATTAATAAAGATTGTGTTTAATTTCTTCTCACTTTTAGATAATCTTTTATTATAAATTACTGTTTCTAAAGCTCCATATACTTGTTCCTCCATAATTCTACTCCAAAAAACGATCAAAGTATTCTCAGACGTATTCTCCATTCTAAAACCATATAACTCTTGTATTTGTTGTAATTTTATGTCTAATGCTGATGTGCTAGATAATGGAGGAAACTGTTCAAATCGATCGTCTATATTCCAATCTAACTTCCATGTCCAATAATTTATAGGAACATTACAACTAGAATGTATAGAAACTAGACTATCCTCTTTAAAATACAATAACTGTATAGGTTTGGTCAAAACATATTGTTTGTCTTTCTCTACAAGAGACGAATAACTTATAAACTGTTCTTGTGTACTAATGAGAAACTGTGAGTCTTCAGGGTATTGCTCCTTTAACCTGATTAAAGATTCATCATAATCCTTTTGAGAAAATACTTCTAACTCTTGTATTCCCACTAATCTTAATACAATAGTTTCTGAGAAGACTACTCCAAGAGTGATTATAAAGCCTATCATGATTAAAATAAAGTACCTCTTTTTCATTATGCTTATTTTACTATTTTTAAACGTCTCACCAATCTTTTTATTTCATAATCAATACAGGTTCTTTACGTTAAAACAGATAATAGGCTAACACTACTTTATTTCTTCATCGCTTCTGCTTTTAAATCTAAAGGCATTTTTTCGATAGCATAGCGCAATGTCGTTCTAGACATTACTACCTTATACTGCATAATGAATTCATATACTTCAGCCTGATGTGACTTACTAGCCTCTTTTAGCATCCAACCTGTTCCTTTCTGTACTAGGTCATCCTCATCTTTCATTAACAAGATTGCTAATTCAAATACTTTCTCTAAGTACAATCCTTTCCTAGCAGGCACTACTAGACTTACAGCTGCACCTCTACGCATCCAACGATTAGGTGAAGTCGTCCATAAGGTCAACTGTTCTATCTCTAAAGGATATTTTATGAATAAAGGCCCAATAGTAGAACAGCAGAGCGTATCACAATCTGCCCAGCTTTGAACATACTTATTCAACCACAGACCAAAGTACTTCATATCTGTAGCTTCGTAGTGACGGTGTAATCGCTTTGTTATTATACAAGCGATATAAGCCTCTTCAAAATAAAATGATTTCCACAATTCTTGACATAGTGAGTATATTTCTTCTTTAGGTTTTGTTTTAAGGTCATTAAATAGTTCTTTTCCTATCTTATTTAAGATCTCTTTAGACACACCATACTCCTTAGGTTGCTCATCTCCTTTAAAGAAACGAGAAGAGACCACTATGTTTTGTGGATCTACATAGTCTTGTAGTGTTTGACGTATATCAGATAATAACTCTTTCATTACAGATTATTTATAAACGAAAGATATTCTATTTTCAAAAACTAATCTTGATTTACACTGCGAAATATTCGCACAAAAAAAGCCCACTTATTTAGTGGGCTAATATATTATCTAAAAATCATACAGTTGGACACAGCATGTGCATATAATTTGCCTTCTGCATCTAGTAATTCACATTCTAAGTAAGCTGTAGTACGTCCTTTGTGGATAATCTTCGTCTTTGTAGTTAAAGGAGGAGTATCAGCAGTTATTCTTCTCAAAAAATTTACTTTTAAATCTAATGAGGTAAAGCTTTCTCCGATCTCTAGGGTACTCAATAAAGAACACCCTATTGCTGAATCTAACACTGTACTAATGATACCTCCATGTACACTCCCTATTGGGTTATAATGAAATTCTTCTCCTTTTAACTCAAATACTACCTGTCCTTTCTCTACAGAAACTACTCTAGACGATATTGTCTCTTGTATAGGTGCCATAGGTAAATTACCTTCTAATACCTGCATTAGAAACTCATATCCATTTAACTTCTTTGCTTCTTCTAAAGTTTTATTAGGGTCTTCCCAAGAGAAAGTACGTGTTCTATTGATGCTCATAATTTTAGTTTTTAGATTAGTTTAGAGCTAAAAGTACTAAATCCTAAAAACAGAAACACTATCTCCCCTTTGAAATAGCCATTTTAAAAGCTAAAAATAACAATACACTTCCCATAAACCACTTCTGTACTTTTACCCATAAAGGTTGTCTCTGAAAAAAAGAAGCCATCTTAGCTGCAAATAATACGATTAAGAAGTTATTGATAAAGCTAACTAGTAATTGAGTAGTTCCTAACGTTAAACTCTGTAACAATACAGATCCATAAGCTGGCTTAATAAACTGGGGAAACAAAGAAAGATAAAATACCGCTACCTTTGGATTCAAGACATTCGTCAAAAAACCTATTGAGAATAACTTATTTGGAGAATCTACTTTAACGCTTTGTTCTACATCAAATATATTCTTTGCATTAGGTTTTAACGCCTGAAATGCCAAATACACTAAGTACAATGCACCTGTCCACTTCAGTATAGCATAGGCATAAGGTATGGTAAACAATATAGCCGTCAGCCCAAAAGACACTAATATAATATGAAATAGAAAACCGCAGATCACTCCCATTAGAGAGATAAACCCAGCTCTTTTGCCTTGTGATAATGTTCTCGTAATAAGGTATAACATATTTGGCCCAGGAGTAATAGCCAAAACTACTGCCGCTATTGCAAACAGCATTAAATCGTGTAGTGGAATCATAAATAGTAGTTGGTTTAGTCAAGTCAAATGTAATTTTTTTCTCTTGATAGATAAGTTTTCAAATTACTTTTTTCCCTTTTATTTCAACATGTATTTACAACACCCCCATTTCCTTTCTACTATTCTTGTTCTATATTAACAGTCTTTAGGTTTTGCAATTGTCTAGCTAATAAACCTATCTGTTTAATCTTTCCCTCTAATTGTACATCCCAAGGCAAGCCAAAACACAACCGCATGGAATTGTTATACTGATCTTGTAAAGTGAACATTCGTCCAGGTGCTATACTTATCCCTTTCTTCATCGCCAAATCATACAAAGCGATAGTATCAACCTCTTCACTAAACTCTATCCACAAAGACAATCCGCCCTGTGGTTGGCTAATCTTAATATTCTTAGGAAAACTCTGCTGAATAACTCTAGCATAGTTCTGATAATTCTGATATAGCTTTCTTCTTAATTTTCGCAAGTGCTTATCATATTTCCCAGACCTTAAGAAATTAGCCACAGCTTCTTGTTCTAAGGAAGAGGAAGAGATAGACTGTATCAGTTTGATATTTTGCACTTTATCTTTATACTTGCCAGGTGCTACCCACCCTACTCTAAATCCGGGTGCTAGTGTTTTAGAGATAGAACTACACCACAATACATTTCCTGTCTTATCGAATGTCTTGCAACAAGTAGGTCGATGCCCTGTAAAACATAAATCCCCATAGACATCATCTTCTATCAAAGGAATATCGTGCTGTGCCAATAGCTCTACCACTTCTTTTTTATTCTCATCAGGCATACAGCTCCCTACAGGAGTATTGTAGTTTGAGATTAAAATACAAATATCTATTTCTGAGACCACCTCTCTTAGCGCTTCTACTTTTATTCCTGTATTAGGATTAGTCGGTAATTCAAACACCTTTAATCCCAATCCTAAAGCTAATTGTAGAATACCAGGATAACAAGGACTTTCTATTGCAACAGTATCTCCTGGTTTACTCAATGCTGTCAGACAAAGAGCTACAGCATTCATCCCTCCATTTGTAGTGATTAAGTCTTCTTCATGAAGATTAGCTCCCCAACCCGAAGATCGCAAAGCAATCATTCTCCTAAGATTAGCGTTGCCTTCTAAACGTTCGTATTGTACCCCACCAGTAGGCAAGTCTCTAGTGGCTTGCACAATTTCTTTCTTTAGTTTAGCAATCGGTAACATATCTCCATACGCCACCGTATAAGATAGTAATAAGAGATCTTCTCTACCTATATTAGCATATACTCGTTGTAGAATATCATTAGGTTCACAGTGATTCGCTAATAAAATGGGATTACTCTCCTCAGGAAGAGGCAAGTTCTTATAACTTAGTTTACTCACAAAATAACCACTCTGAGGTTTCGAATAAATCAAAGACAGGGATTCTAACTCTAAGAAAACACGTCTTGCCGTATTCATACTAATCTCATATTCTGCGCATAACCCACGCAAGGAAGGTAACTTCTCTCCTTCTCTAATATTTCCACTTCTAATCTGAGAAGCTATATTCTCTGCAATCTCACTATACAAAAAGGTTTTGCTCATATTCATCTACTAACTGTGCCCATGCAAATATACAAAACTGATACTGTGTGAATCCTATACATAGAGGTAATTTTGTCCCAAATAAAACAGAATAATGGAACAATCAGGCATTTTAAATGCAACAACGAAATCATCTAACGGATGGTTAAATGGATTTATTGGAGTACTTCTATTCGCAGGTTCGATGCCTGCTACTAAGATGGCGGTTAAAGACCTAGACCCTATCTTCGCCACTGCAACAAGAGCAGTTATCGCAGCTTTGTTAGCGCTAGCTTGCGTAATAGCTCTTCGCGAAAAACGCCCTACCAAAGAACAAATGTGGCCTCTGATTAAAGTTGCCATAGGAGGAGTTATTGGTTTCCCTCTATTGACAGCGATGGCATTAGAGTACATCACCTCAGCACATTCCTTGGTATTTATGGGAATGTTACCCCTGTCTACAGCTATATTCGCTGTATTCATTGGTAAAGAGAAGCCTAAACCTATCTTCTGGTTATTCTCTTTAATAGGGAGTGCCTTAGTGATTGGTTTTGCATTCTCACAGGGAGTAAGTTCTAACCCTATCGGGGATATTTTAATGATCTTAGCGATCATCCTATGCGGACAGAGCTATGCAGAAGGAGCTAAACTATCTAAAACACTAGGAGGATACCAAGTAATCTCTTGGGCGTGTATTATCTCACTACCTCTTACAGTGCCAATTATGATTTATACGGTACCTACAGACTTAGTCCTAGTAAGTGGAGAATCTTGGTTTGGACTATTCTATATTTCTGTTGTGAGTATGTTCTTAGCGTATATCTTTTGGTATAAAGGATTAGCACAAGGAGGAATCGCAACAGTAGGTCAAATCCAATTATTACAACCGCTATTAGGAATGATATTAGCGGCAACAGTATTAAACGAAAAAGTAAGCCCTACGATGCTATACATCACTTTCGGAGTGATCCTTTGTGTAGCTGCAAGTAAGAAGTTTGCTAAATAGATATTTTTTTTTCTTCAATTATTACCCTTTTACTAACGAAAAACGCACTTATATAGTGCGTTTTTTTATTGTTTTATATATAGGCTGTGATTATCCATCTGTTATGTAAATACCTATCCCCTTATAATCCATGCTAATCTCCTTTTAAAACAAATGTTATGTAGAAAAACTTCGCACAAATTTAACAAAGAATGAGCGCTCACTTAGGTTAGTAAGGATTTGATATGTTCTACTTCGAACTTTTGGATACTCCTTGAGGGTAGGTAGAAGCAACAAAAAAACCCATTCCTAAGAATGGGTCGTAGCATAATGGGAGTCGTTAAACTATCCATTTATAAATTATCTTATACACTAAGCAGTGCTTCACTAATATCGCTTAATTTCTCCTACTAGTACATCATATTCATAGTTAGCTTCTCCTATTAATTTTCCCTTCTCATCATACCCCTTCGTCATTCCATGAAGAGATCCATCCTTGTAATTAACTTCTGACTTTAGTTGTCCATTCTTATAATACTTCTTAACCACTCCATCTAATACCCCATTCTTATAATTTGCCTCCATTTGTACTTGTCCATCCTCATAATATCCTTTCGTTATTCCATTTTCTATTCCATTCTCATAACTTGCTTCTCCAGTAAGTACGCCCTTCTCATCATACCCTTTAAGCTGGCCATGAAGAACACCATCCTTATAGTCTGCTTCAGTAATTAACTGCCCATACTCTGAATAACTCTTCTTTAATCCCTCTATCTTTCCGTTCTTATAACTGGTTTCAGACACTAAAACTCCCTTTTTACTATACTTCTTAAGCATTCCCTCTAGTTTTCCTCCCTTATAATTAGCTTCCCCTTTTAGTTCACCATCCTCATAATAGCTCTTAGTGATACCTTGTAAGACACCATCCACATATCTATCTTCTACCTCTAATTGTCCATTCTCATAATAGCTCTTTGCAATACCAGTAAATCGCTTTTCAGATTTGACCTCATAAAGCACTCCACCTCTTTCTTTAAGACTCTTAAAATCGACTTCTTTCTCTTTAGCAGTACAACTCATCACTATAATTGACAGCAATAAACTATATAACACTTTTTTCATACACGCTTAAATTAAACTAATTGGCTCAGTTTATAAAAATACAGCTTTATATCTTTACTTACCTGATGTTCCGTAAAACTTAACAAATATAGATAAATCCAACTAAGAACCTCCCTGCTCAAGCAGACAAAAAAACCTAACTACTCTCGTAATTAGGCTTGTATATTAAACTTTATGTCTTTAAAAAGGACTATTATTTACTGAAAATCAGATATATGTAATCATCCCTACGATTGCGTGATATACATGCCAAATGTCATAGGCAATACTGTTAACTGTCAACTGATAACCGTTAACCATATTCATTACTGCATACTTTCCACACACATAATTGCACATTTCTCACCATCGATGGCAGCAGATACAATACCCCCTGCATACCCTGCTCCTTCTCCGCATGGATAAAGTCCTTTGATTTGAGGGTGTTCTAAGGTATAATCCTCACGAGGGATACGCACTGGAGAAGATGTTCTACTCTCTGGAGCGTGTAAGATAGCCTCGTTCGTGAAGTACCCTTTCATTGATTTACCAAATTCTTGGAATCCTTGTCTCATGATTTGTGTTAAAAAGCCTGGGAATACCTGCCCTAACTCTATAGAAGTCGTACCAGGTAGATAAGACGTCTTAGGGATAGACTCTGACACTTTAGACTGAGAGAAATCCACCATACGCTGTGCTGGCACACGCTGTGTCTCTCCTGCTAGCCTATAAGCCTGTTGTTCTATTGCTTTTTGAAATTCCATACCAGCTAAAGCGCCGAACTTCTCAAAGGGCTTAAAGTCTTCTAAACGCAACTCTACTACGATACCCGAATTGGCTGTTGCTTGATCGCGTTTAGATGGAGACCATCCATTGGTTACCACTTCTCCTGGTGCGGTAGCACATGGCGCAATTACTCCACCTGGGCACATACAGAATGAATACATTCCTCTTCCGTTGACCTGCTTCACGATAGAATACGGGGCTGGAGGAAGAAACTCTCCTCTGTAATCACATGAATACTGTATCTTATCTATCAATGTCTGTGGATGCTCTGCACGTACACCTAATGCAAAAGGTTTGGCTTCTATCAGGACTTTCTTACGGTCTAATAATTCATAGATATCACGAGCAGAGTGCCCTGTCGCTAAGATTATTTTCTTTGCTTCAATCAGGTCTCCATTGTGTAGTTTAACTCCTTCTATTTCATTGCCTTTGATCAAAAAGTCAACTACTCTTTTCTCAAATAACACTTCACCACCAAACTCCTCAATTTTAGCACGCATATCCTGCATAATCTTCGGAAGTTTATTCGTTCCGATATGTGGATGTGCTTCTACTAATATATCTTGTGATGCACCGAAGGCTACTAATAACTCTAATATACGGTTGACATCACCACGTTTTTTAGAGCGCGTATATAACTTCCCATCAGAGTAAGTTCCTGCTCCTCCTTCTCCGAAACAGTAGTTCGAATCTGGATCAACGATATGATCAATATTTATTGCTTTCAAATCACGACGACGACCTCGCACATCTTTTCCTCTTTCGACTACAATAGGTTTTACCCCTAACTCGATTAGTTGTAAGGCTGCAAAATAACCTGCAGGCCCTGCTCCTACCACGATAACACGTGGAGCATCTTTTACATTTTTATACTCAGGAAAATCAATATGTCTATGCACGACATCTTCGTCAGCAAAAAAAACAGCAACCTTTAAATTGATCTTTACGGTGCGTTGTCTCGCATCGATAGATCTCTTTAAGATCGTGATATGCTTAATGTCCTTTGTAGAACACTTCACATGGTTTGCAACATACTGCGTCAATAAATCCGCTGTACCTGCAACTTCAGGAAGAACTTGTAACTGTAATTCTTGTGGCATTTTTCTATAAAGCAAATAAAAATTAAAGGCGCAAAAATAAACTAAAATCACTTAGCTTTTTTTACTATTTTATAGTCTTTCAGTATTTTTTTGACATCCCGTACACAAAATACAGAAAACAATACTAAAAAACTAATTATTAGTTATTTACTAAACTAAGATAACTTATTACAAAAAGTAATTTACTCTATTACATTTTTTTTTCTACATTCCGAAGGAGGAATACCATACTTATCTTTAAAAGCTCTATAAAATGAAGCATTTGAACTAAAACCAACTTCCTCACCTATATCTTTAACAGATTTATCGACATATTCTCTACATACTAATAACTCTTTAGCTTTAATTACTCTTATGTTATTGATATACTGATTGAAATTGGTAGCTAAATGATGTGAAAAAAAATAACTCAATTCATGATTTAATATATTTAAAGAACTAGCTAATTGACTTAAATCTAAATAAGAATTATAAAAATATTCACTAGGTAATGCTTCTAAAGATTTAGTAATAGCCATTAATTGTTTAGAGCTAAAAAGTGATTTCTCATTTCTATATTCGTCATTAATATACTCATCTACATTATAATGTCTAGATGAAAAAAGTGCTACATTTATACTCTTACTTAATTGAATAATTAAACTATTATTCATCATTACACAATAACAAACAAAGAAAAATAAAAATACAATATAACTAATACAAGTTACCATTATTAGACTCTTTGATAAACTACTAAATAATAGACTTATTACAGTAATTAATATTCCTAATAAAGCCAATTTTGATATCGCATTTTTATCTTGATTATACAGCTTATTTACTGTGAATAAATACAAATAATATCCTATTACCATTAATAAAACTGCCCAAACAAAAAAATCTATAGGAAAAGCAAGTTCATCATAAAAATCAAAAACAAAAAAAATAATTAATGTTACAACCCCCATTACATAAGAACCATATAGGGTAATATAATAATTAGTAATATCAAATCTTTTATTTTCTGACTCTAAATAAATAAAATATATATTGGGCCATATCAAAAAAAGGAAACTAAATGTTACATGCGTAAAGGAGTCCTTTGCATTGAGTATAATGGAAAGAAAATGAACAATACAATATATGATAATTATGATATTGAATTGTTCTTTCACCTTTTGAACATCAGTTTTTGTTTTTTTTAATTTCTGGATTAATGACAGATTTATTACAGCTACTACCAATAAAATAGTAATGGCAATAACTAATGATATATCATATAAGGTATACATCTCCATTAAACATTACTTTTTATTTTTAACTTCATTGAGATACTGAATAAAAAACGAAGGATTAACACCTATTATTTTTTTAAACTCAATAGTAAAACTACTATGCGAACTAAATCCAGTCACCTCTGCTAAATGCCCTATCTTATAGTTTCTATATCTTTCTTCAAACCTTAGAAGAGTGACTGCTTCTAATAACCTATACTGAGATATATAAGTTTTAAAGTCTACATTTTTAGTCTTCTTTAATATACGACTTATAGTTGTTGTATTAGTATTACATACTCTTGCTAGAGATTCTATAGTCACCATTTTATCTAAATATCCTTTAGACTGTTCAAATTTTTTTATCCCATCAATAATAGATTTCTCAGACTGATCTACTAGGTCTGCTTCTTTCCACACAACACTTTCAAATAGAGAGGGTAATTTTTCCTTACTTATATGTAGTAGTTGATATAAAAAGCTATTTGGATTAGGTATTTCTTCTTCTATTTTATTTTTTTTATCTCTTTTGCGCCATACGTAAAAAGCAATAGGCAAAATTAACAGAGCTATTAAAAAAGAAACTATTACAGTAAAATACTTCTTATTTTTACTATCTGTTCTTTCTTTTTGAATATACTGTTTTTCTAATAATTCATTAACTGTAGCAACCCTAAAATCCTCCTTAGCCTGTTTTTCTTGAAGATAAGCTTTATTATATTTACTATAATTTATAATATCACCACTGTACTCATAATATTCACTTAAATAGAAATAAATACTTTCCTTTAAATCCCTATTACTATTAATCGTAGCTATATGTAGACCTTTTAAGTAATATTGTAATATTTCCTCTGTTGGCACTTTATTATTTTGTTGGAAACTTATCTGTGCCAAACCTACATAGATATAAGCTGTTGTTAAAGAATTTTCAAATTGTGCACTTTCTTTTATATGAGAATACCCCTTTTCATAAGCCTCTTTAGCCTTGTCATATTCTTTAAGCTCTAAATAGTTAATGCCCTTATTTTGTTCATTAGAACCTAAATAATCGTCTCCATGCAACAATAGAGAAGAAATTTTATTAAGATACAACTCACTTTGATGAATGCTTTCTAATGCCTTACTATAATTCTTTTGTTGATAATAATAAGACGATAATAAATGGTAATAATAATAAGTAGAGAAAACACGATCATACTCATCTTCAATTTTAGGCAAAACCCCCTCTATTTTATCAAAATAATGTATTGCCTCTCCAAACAATTCTAAACGGCTATACTCTGCCCCAACAAAACCATAAAGCCTGCTTAACCACTTATAACTTTTGTTAGCTTCAGCTAGTTCAATCGCTTTTAATGCTTTTCCTAAAGAATTGGGAATATCAAAGTCATCATGATACAAATAAGCACTAATAAATAATGCATGAACTTTAGTATGTACATTAGAATTATTATGATAAATAGAATCAGTAATAAAGAAAGCTCTATTCTTATCAATAGGTCTTATTTCAGTTAATATTCTAGCCAATAAAATATCTGTATCATTGTGTTTTGCCTGTATTAATACAGTAAACAAAAGAAATACATATACTACATACCTTATACCTTTTTTCATCATACAACTTTACCTTATCCTTTTTCGTCAAAACAAAACTTGACGAAATGTCTTTATGATTATACGGTTTAAAAAATATTCTAAAAACTCAACTAGCACTTTACTAAAAATATTGACAATTTAATACTATAATTAAATTTACATTTTCACATTTTTGCAAATTACCGAAGAATTTTATACTAAAAAAAATTCAAAATATAATTTATTGATAATTATTTTTAAAATATTTACCAAATTTCTTATTTTATAGCATCAAAATTACACTTCACATATTTTCAAGTACTCAAAAAGAAATTTCATTGCTATTTATACAACTATAAATACTATTCTCTTCTTACTTCTCTATTCCATAAAGACATTTTGATTTTCAATATTTATTTAAATCAAAGGTTTATAGATACGAGTTTTTATGTATCAATATTTAAAAGTCTTCTTGTTCTAATTTTTGGGAAAATTATACATTTTTAATACTTAGAAGTGTTAAAATTCTAAAACTGTATTCAAAAATAAAATTTTAAAAACAAAAAGTCTAAAATAACAAAACAACACTCTTAATTACAGACAGATAGCTATTTGTTTCAAATTATTGGCATACTTTTTAATTTTTTTTTGAGAAGTCATTATTTACATTATTAAGGACTTTTGACTCACATAATAACAAATGTTAATCAACTTCTGTATAGGTTATACATCATGTATTTTTAACAGTTGTTATTTACTTTAAGGTGGTGTCATAACAACCCTTTTAGAGTTTTTTTTATAACTTATTTTAACAAGCTATGATTAAAAGAAAAAGAAAACAATTATTAAACACAACATTATTACTTCTGACATTATTTTCCTTCTATCAAGGGATAGCTAGTAATATAAATTGTAAAATACCCTCTGATGCAATATTGTTAACAGCATCAACTAATACTTTACAAAGTGGAAAGAAATATTTCACAGACAAAGACCTTCTAATTGTAGGAAGTACTTTCACTATTGAGTCAAATGCTGAATTATATATTCCAGAAGGTGTAATCCTACAAGCATCAGGAACAATGCATATGAAAGGAGGATTAATCAATATCTGTGACAATGCAGGTTTTTTCTTTAAAGGAGCAGTAAATATTGGTGAAATAAGAAGTAATAACAATGCTATAGTAAATGTAGGAGACTTTAGCTTCTTCAGTGTTAATGGTTCAATATCTCAACTAGATCCAGCTGATGGAGATAATAGTAAAACAGCTAAAGCACAATTTAATTTAAGTGATGGGGCTAATATTAATGTATGTGCTACTTTATCTGTAGCTTCTATTCATTATCCTATGGTAAAATATATAGGCAAAGGGCATGAAAGTGCAAACGTAGTAAATAGAGCTCCAGCATCTGGAACTCCTGGAGCTAAATTATCAGACTCATCATCAGTAAATTGGTTCGCTTTGGCTGGATTAGCGCATGTCTCACCAGGATCAGCTAATTTGTGTACTGATTCTCTAGCATGTGAGTCTATGTGGCCTCCTGGATTAAAAGCAGAAATAGAAGGTATTTGTAGCGAAACTGGAGAAACAAAACCAGCCATTAGTTTAACTAAAGTAGGCGCTTTTAATACAACTACTGTAAATCAAGGTTATGCTTCTGTAGGAGAAACAATTACCTATACTTTTAAAATTAAAAATATAGGGAATGTCACATTAAAAAACATTACACTAACAGATGAAATGGTTGGTAGTAACTTGACTCCAGAGTTTCTCAGTGGGGATATAAATAATAATAATTTATTAGATGTAAATGAAGAATGGGTTTATACATTAATATACCCTGTTACTCAAGAAGATATTAATCAAAAAGCTGTATAC
Organism: Myroides odoratimimus; assembly: GCF_038039805.1. Taxonomy (GTDB): domain Bacteria; phylum Bacteroidota; class Bacteroidia; order Flavobacteriales; family Flavobacteriaceae; genus Flavobacterium; species Flavobacterium odoratimimum_B. The sequence goes on along the minus strand of NZ_JBBPHK010000022.1, from coordinate 29,909 downwards.
AACATTGCTTCCGCATCAGCTAAAGATTTTAAATTCAAAACAGCAACAGCGACATCTTATGATCCTAATCCATTGCCATTAGACACACCTGGTCACCCAGGACTTTTAGCAGATTGTAAGAAGTGTACCATAGTATTATTAAAAGAATACAATTTAGTTATAACCAATCCTCATGTGAGGCAACTCATGCTAAATCTAGAATAAAATAAATAATAGTTATTGTAAGCTAAATTTATATTAGACAGCAAATATTTATTTTTTATATTCTTCTCCCTCAAGAAGCATAGTTATTAATAATATATGTTAATCTTAAATTATTTAAATACAAGGTCCCCTCTATTCGCTAAAATCTGTTCTACTTTTAATAGAATAAAGTATCTATTAACGAGAAACACATCTTGTTAAATTGCAAATACTTGTACTTTACCTTCATATAGCAAGACTTACAATAACTCAAAGAAGCCAGATATCCCTGGCTTCTTTTTATTTTAAATAGGTTTCAAAAATTAATACCTTCTTATCTCAACCTACTTAAAACAAAAAAGCCTGTGATACAATATCACAAGCTTTTACATAAAAGGAACTAAGGAAAAGCTAACTTGGGGTAAGCTTATCAAATGAGTCTACTATCTGTCCTTAGCCCTTATAATCTATAGAATACAATTGCCATTTCTTCCTAAAACAAAGCTTCTATTTGCTTCTCTGCTTCCCATAGGTCACAGTATTTACCTTGTTTTGCCATTAAGGTTTCATGTGTTCCCTCCTCTACTATCTGCCCTTTTTCTAGGACACATATCTTATCTGCACCTCTCACAGTTGATAGCCTATGTGCAATGATAATCACGATCTTCTCTTTCACTAGCTCATCGATAGCACGCTGTACGGCTAGTTCGCTTAAAGAGTCCAGAGAAGATGTTGGTTCATCTAGAATAACTATAGGACTGTTCTTAAGCAGTGCTCTCGCAATAGAGATACGCTGGCGCTCTCCACCTGATAAGGTATTTCCCATATCTCCTATAGGTGTGTCATACCCTTTAGGTAATTGACTGATAAAGTCATGACATTGAGCACGCTTAGCAGCGTCTATTATTTCTTCTTGGGTAGCAGTAGGTTTAGCCATGCGGATATTGTTCCCTATGGTATCATCAAATAAATAAACCTCTTGGAATACCACAGAAATCATACTCAACAAATCATTTTGACTCAAATTAGCAATATCAACTCCTCCTATACTAATGCTTCCCTTCTGACAATCAGCATAGCGCATAATCATTCTTGCCAGCGTAGTCTTACCTGAACCAGAAGGACCTACTAAAGCTACAATAGACTTCGGTGCAATAGATAAGTTAATATTAGACAAAGTCTTTTCTTGAGCATCTTCATAATAGAAGTCCACTTCGTTAAACTCTATACCATAAGAAGTTGGTTTTGCTTGAGGTGTCTTTACTTCTAAGACAGGAGCAGTTAACATCGCTGTGATTTGCTTATATCCTGCTTCCATCAGGCTAAATATCATGGTCATCGGTACAAAGCTAGAGATCAACTCTGAAAAGCGAATCACGATAATCATTAAGGCTGTCATGACCATCATATTGCTATCTGCTTTTAGCACAAACAATATTCCCAATCCCAATGATACTAACATCCCTACTTCTAAAGCAGAAGTAATAATCAGGTTAGGAGTACTCCCCTTGCCATGCCCGAAGATTTGCACTTCTCTTACTTTGTCAATGCTTTTGTTTAAACGAGCCACGATACGCTCTATACCATTACTTGCCTTAAGAACAGGTAACCCTTGGATAAACTCTATAGACTCCGCATTTAGCTCAGAGTGTACTTCGTTTAGGTAATACATCCCGCGGTCATAAGCAGGTTTTCTCCAGCGATATAATGGAATAATCACAGGAAATAAAATCAAAATAACTATCGCTATCTTCCAATCAAAGAAGAAAGTCATCAGCCCTACTGATATAGGGGTAATCACTCCATACATCATCAAACTCGACACTGTAATCGTGTAAGAGATCACCTCATCTACATTATTACTAATCACAGCACTCCATTTTCCAGAACGCTTATTAGATAAAAACTCTAAGGGCATCTCTCTCAATTTCTCCCCTTGTCTCTTGCGAAGGTCATACTGCGCCTGCGAAGAAAAACCTCCGTAGTCATAGTCTTGCCCTACCCATCTACAGATAGCACTAATCACAACGAAGCCTAATGCTATCCAGATATAAAACCATACTTGCTCAGGCTGTCCCTTGCCTATATTCATAAAAATAGGGTAAAAGCAAGTATAAGCTGCTCCTTGAAAAACAGAAGACAACAATATCAATATTAAACTCATTCGCAGTCGTCCGCCCATCGGACCTGCTGCTTTAATCAGGTTAGATAATATACCGATAAAAGAACTGCTCTTATTTGTTTGTACTTTACTCATCTCTATTATTTATCTGATTTAATATGCCAATTTCTCGCTTGTGTATACGATTGCCACATCGCTTGATATATTCCTTGATTAGCGGCTAATTGTTCATGTGTTCCTATCTCACTAATACTTCCCTTATCCATCACAATGATCTGATCCGCATTCTTGATTGTCTCTAATCTATGGGCAATCATAATGACTGTTTTGTCCTTCATCAGATTGCGGAAAGCACGCATCAGTAATAGTTCGTTTTCTGTATCTGAGAATGAAGTTACCTCATCAAGTATCAATATTGGTTTATTTCTCAAAATCGCTCTAGCTATCGCTAGACGTTGTTTTTGTCCACCTGAGAAGTTATTTCCTCTTTCTTTTACTAAGGTCTCATACCCATCAGGAAGTTCCATTATAAAATCGTGTATTTGGGCAGCCTTAGCCGCTTCCATCACTTCTTCTAAGGTAGCTTCTTCTGCGCCCATCCTTATATTGTTAGCTATCGTATCAGAGAAAATAAAATTGTCTTGAAACACAAATGATATTGTATCTAATAATACCTCAGGCTTTAATTGACGAATATCTGTTCCGCCCAGTTTTATTTCTCCTTCGCTAACATCCCAAAAACGAGGTAACAATCGAGCTACAGTAGACTTTCCTGCTCCTGATGCTCCTGTGATAGCAGTAAAAGTACCTGGCTTCACTGTAAAGCTGATATTATTTAGTGCCTTGTCCTCTCTACCAGGGTAAGTAAAAGAAACCTTGTCAAACTCAATAGTTGTATCATTTACTGTAGTTTGTTCTCCTGTAGAAGTTAAAGGTTCTACTTCTAGTAATTCTTCTATACGCTTTGCACTGATTGCTGCTCTAGAGATCACATTAGTCAAACTGCGGTAAGGCAAAATAGACTCTATCATTCCTGTCCCCAGTAATAAAGAGGCTACAAAAGACACAAAACTCAAAGACCCCTCTTGGAACCAATAGGTTCCTAATACAAGTAAAATAATAAATGTAGGTAATGGATTTAAAATAAACATAGACAACTTAGCATTCAATCCGTTTTCCTTAAACCACAAGGTAATAATAGATAAATAGCGTTGTAAAGCGTTCTCATAACGCACAAATGATTTCTCTCCTCCATCGAAGACACGTACTACTGGCATTGCCTGTACATACTCTATCACGGCTACATTAATATCTTCTTTTGCTTTATTAAATTGATGTGTTACTTCTGTCTTATTCTTCATCGCTAATGCTAAGAACCCAAGCCCTACGATAAGAATAGCTAGACAAACTAATGCTACTCTATAATCAAACCAGAATAATGCGACTAAAGTAACTACTGGAAAGGCATACGTACGCACAAATAAAGGGGTACTATCTGCCGCAAATCCATGTAATAAACGAACATCTTCATTTAAGATTTTAGTCAATGCTCCTGAACCTGTCTCTGTCAAGAATCCCAATGGCAATTTCGCCAAATGATGACTGATATTCTTACGCAAAATAGCTTCTAAATCAAAAGCTGCGTAATGGGATACGTCAAATGACTTTAGACGTAATACATAACTAATGACTACACATAAGATCATCGCTCCGAATAGATACAATAATTGTGTTGTATCTCCTTGATACAGTGCATTAATTAGGTAACTTAATATTATTAAATTGGCTATTGTCAATAAAGTAGAACCCACAGAAAGAGCCATTGCAAAGTTTAGCTTCTTCTTGACTGGTTTTACGATACGCCATAGCACATTATCTGTTGCCATATTCTTTTTGTTGTTTTGTGATTTTGTTGTTTTGTTGTTTTGTGAAACCGTTCTGTGCTCTGTTCTCACTGCAAAGTCTCCCTACTGTGAGCTATCATGCCATCGGTTTCCCGTTTCCAGTTCCCTGTTTCCAGTTTCCAGTTTCCAGTTCCCCGTTCCCGTAAACACCATAAAAAATAATAGTAGAGAAGAAAACTCCTCTACTATTGCATCCAAACTCTATGGAGAGTTCTAAATAATTAAACTTATTATTTTTCTAATTTCACTAAGCCCCATACTTGACCACCTTTACCGATGTTAAACGCAGGTTTAGCTACATTATCAGATCCTAATACATAGTATCCGTTGTAATCTTTATTATTCACTACTCTGAAGTACACTTTACCATCTATTGTAGTAATCGCTTGAGCATCTTGGAATGCATAAGTAGATTGAGGTATACCAGTTACTGCTTTTGGTCCTGCAGCAATATTCTCTTTATCAAAAGCATAGTATGTAAAATTAGGGTTTGGCAAAATATCTGTGTATGAGAATGCTTTATCACTCCATGCAGTATATAATTTACCATCTTTTACCCCTACTGAACCTACTGTAGTATTCTTTACATAATCATCAATCTTAATGATCCAATCTTTATCTATTTCTGTTGCTCCTTTTTTAATTCTAACAATAGCAGAACCATTAGTCGCTCCATTTACTCCGAACCCATGAGAACACATATATAGCGCTCCATCGTCTCCCATAGTCCACATTTGGTTAGCATTACCACCATATCCTACATAACTTATACGGTTATCTTGAATCGTTTTTTCATATTTACCAGTAGCGATGTCGATCACGGCTAGTTTAATATATCCAGGAGCAGGGTCTTTCATCTGACTACCTTGTCCATCTTTAGAACCTGTGATGATATCTACATATAATTTTCCATCTTTAGAAGCGATAAAGCGAGATCCCACAGCTTGGTATTCTGCTTTTTTATCTTCTACTACAGAAAGGTCTATTTCTCCTGTACGCTGCATTGTAGAAGGATTGAATACTTGTATCTTTAACAATCCTCTTCCTATATCAGCATAATATCCAGTCGTTTTATCATGTACATAAAAGTTAGAAGACATACCTGTGATTCTACCTGTCTCTGATAAAGAACCATCTGCGTTAATAGAATATCTCAAGATACCATCATCAGGAGAAGAAACGCGTCCTAATTGAAGACGTTGGAATACCCATTCTCCATACGCTTTCATTCCATTCCCTTTTATCTGTAATGAACCCTTATGGATATTGTCTAAATCTCCTTCAGGCATTTTATCATAGTTAGATAAGTATCCTACGAATGGCTGTACTCCTAATGTAGCTGTTAATAGTGCGTAAGATGTCTTCGTTTGCTCAACTGGTTTAGTTGGCTCTGAACTTGAGTTATCATCTGATGAACATGATGCAAAAGCAAATAATCCTGCCATTGCTAATGCTCCTATCGTTTTAGTACTAAAAATGCTTTTTTTCATTTTAATAGATTTATTGTGTTTTAATGATAAGTTTCTGTATTTCTAAACTGCTCCTTTTTAAAGAGACATATTCACTTTAAAATGAAGACTAAATCCTTCATTTTGTATTTTATAATTGTCAAATATTTCACTGTTAAACAAGTTCTTAGCTTCTAAACCGAAAGACAGTTTAGGTGAATAACTCCACACCACTCCTGTAGAATGTAAATTCTGATCAGGGATCACATAGGCTTCTGCATTAACTTGTGCTTTTCCCCATAATCCTAAGAAACCACTAGGTTCAAATTCTTTAGGAATAAAGTCTAGGTAATAAGCCTTTACAAAACTGTAGTTGTAATAAAACGAGAACTTGTCTCCTGCCTTGAATACATTGTCATGTGAAGTACGCAGACCAAGGTTAGCAAAGAAATAAGGTGTATTTCTCAGACGAGAACCTTCATACGTCTTATCTTCTTTATCATATAGTCTAAAGTCTTGATATGTCACGTTACCAGACAGTCTCAACCACTTTAATGGAGAATATGCTGCATCTACCTCTACTCCTACTCCTTTTATCTTTTCTATGTTCTCGTAACTACCGAAAATACCTGTGTTTAACAGCATGATCATATCATGCGTTCTTCTGTAAAACACATTGACCTCTGTTGTGAAATTGGTTTGATTATTATAGTTAAACCCTAGATTATAGTTCCAGCTCTTTTCTGGTTTTAAAGCAAAATTGGTACGGGTAAATGTTCCATCCCCAAAGAACTCTTCTTGCTCTGGTAGACGTACGGCTACTTCTCCTGAGAATCTAGCATACATACGATCGTTAATCTGATATTTTAACGACTCTGATACTCCCCAGTTCCCTTTTGTTTTAGATCTTTTCTGCTCCATCGAAGTATCTCCATGCGCACTCTCATACCCCTCTGTACGCAAGTAGTAATATTTCGCCGATAAGTCATTCGTCAAACGATCATCTAATGCGTATAATCTCCAGTTTAGCCCTGTAATCCACTTCTGGAATACTACAGAGCGCTGTAGCATATCTATCTTAGAGAAAGGAAATGTCTCTCCGTAAGGGTCAGAACCACGGCGGGTAGAAGTATTGTACACAGAGTTTAACTCTATAAACCCATTGTCTAAGCGATAAGATAGATTAGTACGAGATACGAAGTTATAATAGCGTAACTTTTTGATACTTCCACTAGTAGTCGCTTCTCCATTCTTACTAGGTACTGGAGTGAACTTCCCTCTCCAATCATAAAAGCCCTTAATCGTATCAGTATAGCTAGAATGCAGTGTATTATAGACAAGGAATTGATCTAACTTCAAGTCTTTATCTAAAAAAGCCTTGCGATAACGTAGTGTTGGCACTACAGAATTCATATTACTAGTCACTCCTCCGAATGGATAATTCATCGTCATCCCGTAATTGTGCTGTTTATTAATGTAAAAGCTACTTACAGTCAAACGTAACTCATCTGCCCAAGTCTTGTTCTTCACTCCCACAAATCCTTCTACAAATCCATTAGAGAAACGGTTGTGAAACAGTTTGTGTTTCTCTCTACTTACTTGCGCCGTTTCTGGATCAGTGTAAGGTACATTGACCTTATAATTGTTATCAGAGTAATTAATAAAAGTATTTACTCCTCCAAATAAACCTGTCTTTTTATCTTGAAAATAAGCATTTACAGTTCCTCTATGCGTATTATAAGAACCTATCTGATAAGACACATCTACAGACTGACTACCTTCAGGTTCTTTTGTTACGATATTAACAGCTCCTCCTAGTGCATCTGCTCCTAACGCTACAGGTACCACCCCTTTATAGATTTCAATACGATCAATCATCGTAGGCGGTACAATAGAATAACTAAAGGCATTCCCTAAATAGTCCATCGGTACCCCATCTCTAAAATACTTTATTGCCTTACCTTCAAAACCGTTCAACATCAAATTAGCAGCATTTCCTAATCCTCCTGTTTGTCTCACTCGTACACCTACTGTTCTGTTCATCAACTCGATCACACTAGACGGCTGTTGTTTCATCGCTTTTACATCAAGTACAGTAGCGCGTATAGGTTGGCGACTTTCTTTTTCGGCTTTGGTCTCTCTCTGAATAATCACTTCATTTAACCCTGTATTTTGTAAAGTATCTTGCTGTGCAAAAACAGATTTAGAGTTAAATGATAAAACAGCGATTAAGGATAAAGTAAGGTATGGTATTTTCATCTTGATCTCTCTTATAGAATAGCCTTGTAGAAGACTATCTCTTTTATTGATAGGGCAAAAGTAGGCATCCCTTTGCCTGAGTACTGACGCTAAAAGGAATATAAAAGACGTAAGAAGGAGTATTATTTAGATTCATTAAAAAGGAAGACAACACTTCATTTAGTTCAACACTCAGGACTAGAAGTCATTGACTCATAACCTTGATACCCTGTGTCTAGCTATGATGATATACTGATCGTAGTTTGATCCCATAGTGGTCGCATAAAAAACGAGCAAAAATATGCGAGCAGTATGCCATCACTATGCGATAACTATGCGACCACTGCTATTTTTGAAAAATAAAAACGAGATTTAACCAACTTCAACTAGAACTTCACACAGGCATTTACTACCTCGTAGTACCTCTTCCTTATACAGAGCTTCCTCCTTAATGATTATACAGATCAAGTAAGATATACGCATTAATCATTGAGTAAAGTTTATATAGATACGTCCTTATCTGTGAGTTTTCTAATTTTTGAATAATAGTATTGTATTTGGGTGGCAATGCTAGACTATTAAAAAACTTTATTCTACTCCTAAAAACACCTCTGTGAATCATTTTAATTTAATTATCTTGCTTATTCGTCTTAAAAACACCTATATGTCTTCACCATTACAAACAGAAATACTTCAATTAGCCAAACAAGATGACCGCATTAGGGCTGTTATTCTCAATGGTTACTAGCTTGGAAAATAGGAAGTGAACACCATTTTAGCGTTTCTATAGGCAAATCAGGTAAATTCATTAAAAACTACTTAAGCGATGAAGATTATAATCAGGTATTGAGAACCTATAGCAATGCTAATATTCAAAATACATGGGAAGCCTTTCACACAATGACTTCCTTCTTTCAAAAATTACAACTAGAATTAGGTAAGCGACTTGCCTTAAACACAAATGTAGAAGAGGCTGCGAATGCCTTACAGTATATCAATAGGATCTACCAAGATTAACAATTTAGCAATCCCTAATTAAGGCATAAAAAAAGCGACTAGCCTTTATCAGTTAGTCGCTTATAGATTATAATTAGCAAATTAGTTCTTCGTTCTATTGGTCACCAACTGTTTTAAAGCAGCCCATTGTCTCAACGTTGTTTTTGCTTCTTGCGCAGGATACCCTAATACGGTCTTACCAGCTTCTACATCTCCAGTCACTCCAGATCCAGCTCCTACTACAGCACCTTGTCCGATAGTAACGTGATCTTTGATAGAAGCACTACCCCCTATTACTACAAAGTCTTTTAACGTAACAGAACCGGCTAAGCCACTATTACCTGCCATAATACAAAATTTTCCTAATTCACAATTATGTCCTATCTGAACAAGATTGTCAATCTTACAACCATCACCAATAATGGTAGCACTAAACTTTCCTCTATCTACACATGAGTTAGCTCCTATTTCAACATAATTACCGATAACTACATTACCAATCTGAGGTATCTTCACTAACCCTAACTCAGGAGAAGGACAAAAACCAAAGCCATCAGCTCCAATCACTGCGTTAGGATGTAAAATACAATTATGCCCGATATGACTGCGCTCACGCACAATGACACCAGACCACAATATCGTATTATCACCAATCGTACTGTCATCTAATACAGTAACATTAGGATACATCTTTACATTTTTTCCGATTACTACATTCTCACCGATTACACAACCAGCTGCTATTCTAGCTCCTTCACCTATCACTGCTGTACTATCTATCGTAGCATTAGGATGAATATCTTCTTTAAAGACAGGCATCTTAGGTGCAAATAGAGTAAGTAACTTTGCCAATGCTAAATCAACATTATCTACTTTAATAAATGCTCTATCTATGCCTGGTAGAATAGAAATATCTTTATTTACAATCGCAATAGGAGCTTTTGACTCTCCCCATAAGCGTTCGTACTTTTTATTACCTATAAATGAGACTTGACATTCTTTGGCTTTTTCTAACTGCTCCGCTGTACTAATCTGTCTTAATGTACTTCCTACAACAACGCCATTCAAAACATCGTTCAATTCGGTTAAAGAGTATAATTTCATAATTGAAAAATAAAGTTTTTGAGTTTTATTTAATTAAAACGAATAAAACCAAAAAATATTATAACACAAAATGCTTTTTGTTTATTTTAATAAAAACAAAACATTCTACTACTTTAAAAAACAAAATTACCAAAAACAAGACAGTCACTTATTTCCTCAATAACTGTTTACTCAACTCTCCTACTCTTTTCAATTTAGCTTCTACGTCCTCAGACCAGGGTAAACCTATACACAATCGGATACAGTTCTCAAATTGTTCTTGTACTGTAAACATTCTACCTGGTGCGATACTTATTCCTTCTGCAATAGCTAAGTCATATAAATCCATCGCTTCAAGTGAAGGAGCAAGCTCAATCCACAATGACAATCCCCCTTGAGGACGATTCACCTTTGTCCCCAATGGAAAACTAGTAATAATAGTATTCAAGTATTTTTGATAATTGCTATAAATGTCTTTTCTAAGCTTTCGCAAGTGCTTATCATAATTACCTGATCGCATAAAGCTAGCTACAGCTTCTTGCATTAAAGAGGGCGTAGATATTAAATGTACTAACTTCTGATGCATAATCTTGTTTTTATACTTACCAGGCGACACCCACCCTACGCGATACCCAGGAGTTAAAGTCTTAGATACAGAGCTACACCAGATCACATTACCCGTCTTATCAAAGGCTTTACAACATTTAGGACGGTGATTGCCAAAATACATATCTCCATATACATCATCCTCTATTAAGGGGATATTGTGCTTCTCTAAAAGTTCTACTATTTCCTTCTTATTCTCATCAGGCATACAACTTCCCAATGGAGTATTATAATTAGAGATTAATAGACACATATCGATATGCTCTACTGCATCTTTAAGCGATTGTACAATGATACCTGATACAGGATCTGTGGGTAACTCAATCACTTTAAACCCTAAATCGATAGCCAGCTGAAAGATACCTGGGTAACAAGGACTTTCTATTGCAATGGTATCTCCTGGTTTTCCCAATGCTAATAAACACAGTGAGATAGCGCTCATGCTTCCATTAGTTGTAATAATATCTTCCTCTTTAAGACTACCTCCCCAAGTGATAGAACGCTGTGCAATCATTCTTCTCAAGTTTAGATTGCCTTGTACAGAATCATATTCTATTCCTCCATCTACTAACGACCTAGAGGCAGCTATAATTTCTTTCTTCATTTTAGCCAAAGGCAAAAAATCATCATATAACGTACTATACGAGAATAAAGTTAACTTTCTGTTTCCCATATTAGAATATACCTTGCGAATAATCTCTTTAGGCTCTCTGTTATTCGCTAACAAGATAGGATTACTAGGCTGAGGCAAAGGAATATCAGTGTAGGATAAGTTGCTCACAAAATATCCTGACTGAGGCTTAGACTCTATCAATGCCTGTGTCTCTAGTTCTAAATACACTCGTTTGGCTGTATTCATACTAATTTGATGTTCTGTACACAACATTCTAACAGAAGGGAGCCTATCTCCTTCTCTTAATACACCTGCTCTAATCTGACTAGCAATAGCCTCCGCTATCTTCAAATACAAATAATTCTGTTCCATAACAATCTTAACTGTGTCCTTCCAAAATTACAAAATTGATACTGTAACACATGCTAATACAGTCTATTTTTGTTAAAAATAAAACAGAAGAAAATGAAACAGACTAGTGTAATTGATTCAACACAACAAACTTCAACTAGTGGTTGGATCAATGGATTCATAGGAGTACTTCTATTCAGTGGTTCTATGCCCGCTACTAAAGTAGCTGTACTAGAACTAGACCCTATATTTGTAACAGCAACTAGAGCTGGTATTGCAGGTATACTAGCACTACTATGCCTATTGGTTTTTAAAGAAAAGAGACCTACCAAGAAACAATTGTTGCCTTTATTTATAGTTGCTATAGGTGGAGTTATTGGGTTTCCTTTATTATCTGCCTTAGCGTTACAATATATCACCTCAGCACATTCACTAGTATTCTTAGGTACCTTACCGATGTGTACTGCTGTATTTGCAGTATGGAGAGGTGGAGAAAAACCAAAGCCTATCTTCTGGTTATTCTCTATACTTGGATGTCTATTAGTCGTGGGATTTGCCTTTATGCAAGGAGTTACAAGTTCCCCTATAGGAGATATATTAATGCTTATCGCTATCTTATTATGTGGACTAAGTTATGCAGAAGGAGCTAAACTATCTAAATCTCTCGGTGGATGGCAAGTTATCTCTTGGGCAGTTGTATTATCTCTTCCCGTATCTATACCGATTATGCTGATCACAGCTCCTGAAGTACCTTCTCTAATAAGCAAAGAAGCATGGATAGGAGTGTCATATCTAGGAATATTTAGTATGTTTGTGGGGTTCGTATTCTGGTATAAAGGATTAGCACAAGGAGGTATTGCCTCTGTAGGACAACTACAGTTATTACAGCCTTTTTTTGGGCTGGCACTTGCAGCAAGTCTTTTAAACGAACAAGTAAGCACAGCTATGATTGCAGTAACTGTAGGCGTTATTCTATGTGTAGCTGGAAGTAAAAAATTCGGCTAGTAACCCCAATTACTAGCTATTTCAAACAGTGTAGAACAATACTGAAAGCAATCACCTTACTTTTGATATTTCCTCCTTCTGCACTGTTTATTTTTAGCAAGAAAGGGATTGGTTCTTGATTCTTAAACCCAGAATCCGCATTCACTCGATACTACGAATAAATTCAGAGCTGTTTTGTATAATTTACTCTCGTTAATAGGTCTATCGCGTATTCTGGGTTAAAATTGAACAAAATTACCACTCTTTACATCTTTAGGTAGTTCCTTAAATTTGCGTTTAAAAGCTGCAGTAAAATGAGTTGGATTCTTATACCCTACTTGTTGAGCGATATCTGCTATAGACAAGTCTTGTTCTATCAATAACTTCTGCCCTAGCTCCATACGCTCATCATAGAGATGATTAAAAATGGTAGTAGAGAACAATTCTTTAAACCCCCTTTTTAGCTTAAACTCGTTAATACATGCTAATCGAGAGAGTTCTCTTAAAGAATATGGGTTCTGAAGATTATTACTAACTAATTCTCTGACATAATAGAGCTTATCAATATCGCTTCTCGTCAGTGAACCACTTATCAAATCACATTTATAATCTCTACTATTCTTAATCACTAAAAGAAGAAGCTCTACAATCTTAGTCTCCAAATAAACCTTCTTCATCATACCCTCATAAGGATTATTGACTAGGTCATAAAGTAACTTCTTCATCTCAGGAACAATCATTAGATTAGAAGAAAAAGCACTTTCTCGCTCATTGTATAATGATTTACCAAAGTCTCCTAATAGTTCTAAATCTCCATTAAACACACGTTCTAAATAAGGTAATGTTAGTTCTATACCTATAGCACTGTAATTTTCTTCAACAGGATTAAAGGCTAATAAACCATCTATGTAGGGTAAGTGAAAAAAACTAAAGCGTCCTGTAGAAGTATTGACACGTTGTTTCTTATTCGATTGATAAAAGTGATCTCCTTGAAATAAAAAGAAAAGCTCTATATGCTTCTGGTCTTTAATAAATTGTTTTTGCTGTTTATTTTTATAACTTAAAGAAACACAATCTATATGTATGTCATCTAAATCTACTAATCGTATATTACCTTTCATACCATGTTCAATATAGTCTCTACTTACATCTATAACTGTTTCTTTTATCATCGCAACTACTATAAATACGTTTCTCTTATTTTAAGGTAACAAAGTTAATCAAAATACTTTATTTACATTTAATCTAAATAATATAGCTTATCGTTTTTTATTGATAAGAGTACTCGGTGTAACATTATAGCGTTTCTTAAAAGCAATAGTAAAATGTTGAGGGTATTCATAATGAAGTAATTCAGCAACTTTATTGACTGAGAATTTCTGTGAGGACAATAACTGATGGGCATACTCAAAACGCAAATCTCTAATATACTTAATCAAAGATGACTGATAATACTTCTTAAAATACTTTTTCAGTTTATACTCATTAATATAAAACCTCTGACTCAACATAGAGAATGTAATGTCTTGCAAAAAGTGATTATCTATCCATGTCTTAACATGTAATAACTTGTCTACATCAGACATTGTATTCGTTTCTAATAAAGGTACATCCTGATTATCTAAAGTCTCTTGTACACTTAATATCAAAAGCTCTGTTATTTTAGTCTCTAAGTAAATTAATTTTATATCTGGATGTACATCATTCTGAAGTACACTTAATAACAACTGATGTATCTCTACAGATATTTGCTTGGCATGAGTAAATAATGTTATTGTCTTATTTTCTTCTAATTCAGACAAAAAGTTAGATAATGCAGGTATTTTCGTTTTAACTAGAGTTGTGAAATAACTAATATCAAAGATTATTTCTATAACCCTTCGATTAGTTTTATACTTTAAATGACCATCTAATTCTGGTACATAAATTAAATTAAAACAATCTTGGGGTATTTCTATTACAGCATTCTCTGCTAAATAGCAAGAATACCCTTCTAGTTCAAACATCAGTTTAAACATATTCCTGCTATTCTTAATCCTTATTTCTCTTTCTGTTGTAAGAGTCCATTCTCCATAGCAGATAATAAATGAAGGATGGTCTATAAACTTCTGTTTTACAGGAATTCCGTTAAAGTTAAGTTTACCATATCTCTCCTTATACATTACACTATTACCCCACTCAATGCGGTTTGGAATATTCTTTAATACCTCTTGATATTGCTGATATAAAAGACTCATAACTCGTAGATTTATTAATACTTTTTGCGTAGATATAGACGCAAATTTACTACTATTTTCGCACGACAACAATTTGAATTAAATCTAAATAAATATCTAATCATTTAGTATTAGAAGTTTTTACACTTTAGTAATTCCATGCTATTACTATAATACTATTCTTAATTATGAAGAAAAAAGGTAAATCAACATTCTCCAAAATCATTGCTTGGCTACATTTATGGCCGAGTATTGTCGCTGGAATTATATTGGTATTCGTGTCTCTTACAGGAACTATCATTGTTTACGGAGACGAAATCATGCAATGGTCAGCTGGTAAAGAAGCCCGTTATATAGAGCCAAAAGGAACTCCACTAAAAATAGACGAAATAACTGCTATACACAAAGAGAAATTTCCTGGCCATAGCTTTTCTTACATCGTTGTAGATAAAGATCCTACTAAAAGCTGGATTATCAATACTGTTGATCTAAAAGATAGAAAATTAAAGTTTGTTTACATAAACCCTTATACAGGGGAAATTCTAAAACAGGACCATACTATCAGTTTCTTCTATGTCATGGCACAACTTCACTCTAATCTTTTAATGGGCAAAACGGGAGGTTGGATAGTCGCAATCTCTACTATTATATTTGTGTTAAGCACCTTGACTGGGTTAGTCCTTTGGTGGCCTAAAAAATGGACAAAAGCGACTAGAGATAGCAGTTTTAAGATTAAATGGAAAGCTAAATTTAAACGCCTAAATTATGACCTACACAATGTATTTGGTTTCTATAGTGCTATTATTTGCTTTCTACTTGGAATGACGGGTTTACTTATCTTCTTCAGCCCTTTAATGAAAGGAACTGTCAGTTTATTCGGAGGAGAAGGTAAAATGTGGTTCTATACCTTACAAGACTATCCTAGAGATCATGAAGCTACTAAAGACTTAGCCTTCTATGATACGAATGTTTTAATCCAAAAAGCATTTGACCTACATCCAGATAAAAAAATTGTCAGAATCTGGACTTATAATTATGACAATGTAAGCATCTATCCATTCTTTTTAGGAACTAATGCTGGTCTAAAAAGTGAAGAAGGAAAAGAGGCTATTTACTTTGACAAATTTACAGGAGAAATGGTCAATGACAGCAAAGAACAAAAGATCTACGATAAGGTAGACAACTTAGTTTGGCAAATACACATGGGGCAATGGTGGGGACAACTAGGTAAGTTCTCAACATTTATAGCTGGTATTATCGCTACTTCTCTTCCTATCACAGGATTCTTAGTGTGGTGGGGACGCCGAAACAAAAAATCAAAACCTAAAAAATAGTAATATTCATGAAAAAGCAACTAATAACTTTTGTATTACTAGCCTTAACCATCACGGGCTGTAAAGAAAGTCAAAAAGAAAAAGAAACTTCTAATTTTATAGAAGTAGAAAACAATGGAACAACAGTTCGAGTGCCAATACAACCTAAGACTGTAGCAGTCTTAGAAAGAGGTATTATGGAAAATATGAATGAATTACAAATTCCGTTTCAAGGAATGGCAAAAGAATTCACACCTAAGTATTTATTACATCTAGAAAAAGATAAAAGTATCGTAGATGTAGGAGCTGTATTTAAACCTAATTTTGACGCTGTAGCTAATTTAAGTCCTGACTTAGTATTTATGGATAATGCATTTCCGACAGATTATGATGAGATGGTAAAAATAGCGCCTACCTTAATGTTAGGAATCCCTCATAAAGGAGATAACTATCTAAAGTACATACAAGACAATATTCTTCTACTAGGAAAAATATATCAAGTCGAATCTAAAGCAGAAACACTTTCTAAAGATTTAGAGACTCGTTTAAGTGATTTAAAAGCTCTTATTGCTAAAAGTGATGCTAAAGCAATGGTGATCATCCACTCAGAAGGAAACTTCCGCTTATTCGACGAGAATACACGTTATGGTTTTATATTTAAAGACTTTGGAGTAAGAAGCGCTACCAATATTACCACAGAGATTGCTAATAATCATGGACAAATGATTAATAGTGAGTTTATCTTAGAACACAATCCTGATATCTTATTTATTATAGACCGAGATGCCATTGTACAAAACACTGATAAACCAACCCAAATAACCAATGCTCTACTAGAAAAAGTAACTGCGTATAAGCAGAATAAAGTCATCTATTTAGATCCAGATGCTTGGTTCTTATCTGGTTCTGGAGCTACCTCTTTCAAAATCTTCTTAGAAGATATTGCCAAAGGTTATCATTAACACCACCATAATAATTCTACAAAGAAAGCCTCTTAAAAATTGTTTAAGAGGCTTTATTCTTTTGTATTCTCCTATAAAGAGGGATTCTCTCTCCTATACTAGATTTATTTTTTTCTTCTTACTTCACTTGCTTTGTATTCGTCGCCGTCTGTAGTGTAAATTTTGAATCTTACTTCATATTCTTCAGGAACGTATACTACGATAGGTAATTTACCATTGTAACGTGTTAAATGAGGTTGTCCACTTACAAATAAGTTTCTCTTAGCTGCATCAGGGCATCCCATCATTGTAGAAGCTACATCACCTTTAGTAGTGAACACAAAATAACTATATCCCCATCCTTGAAGATCTTTTTCTTCTAAGGTCCCCATTAGATTAAAATGATTACATCCGTCTACCTCCATCATTTTACCAACTGTAAACTCAATCTTCTTATTATCATCTTTAGAAGAATGAGGTACTTCAATTACTACCTGCTTATATCCTTTCTCAGGAGCAGGAAAAATAGATACATCTGTTCTTGTGATTGTCTGTGCCATAGTTACAGTGATTAGACCAAAAAATACAACGATTAAACTTAAAACTTTTTTCATTTCTTTTTCTTTTTTAAGTAATAACTCTTATCACATATAGAGATAAAAGTTATTGTCATTATTAGTTAATAGCAAATTACAAAAAAAACACAAACCAACTTGTTAAATAGTATCTTATTTATAGTTAAATCCACAAACTGATTATAATAATACAATATTTATAAAGCTTTATCATGTAATTTAAAAAAAGAAAGCACAACTGAATTAACAATTGTGCTTTTTATAACTTATAGTTGAATAGTGTTATCCTATCTTCACTAATTTACTGTTTTCTTTCTCAGCAACCTCTTTTCTCAATAAGCTACTAGAGAAACGGTGATCTCTACTATTAAAATAAAGCTCTATTCCTTTTTCTTCACAGTATTTACGCCCAGTAAAATTCTTATCCTGGTACTCATCACCTAAAATACGAACATCTATCTTAAATGATCTTAAAATATCTTCTAGATCTTGTTCTGTAGCATATGGAACAATCTCATCAACAAACTTACACCCTTTAAGTTGTATATATCTTTCTACTACAGATTGTGTAGGTTTATTTTTCTCTGGTCTATCTAAAGTAGGATCTGTCTGTAATCCTACAATTAAAAAATCACATTGACGTTTTGCATCTTCCAACATCTTTACATGCCCAGCGTGCAATAAGTCAAATGCACTAAAAGTTATTCCTATTTTCATACTTGTTTTTTTTGCCTAGTTTTTAAACAGTAATAAAACAATTTATCAACCATTTATAAACTAGATTATATTTTATACCTTCTTTTATTTTCCCAAATTAGGATACAAATTTACTAATTATATTCACTTTATGTTAAAACGAGTTCAAAAAACCTTTAATTATATAAATAAAAAAATAATTAAGCATTATTATTATTTTTTCAAAACGCTTTTATTAAATATAAAATGACATTTAAAGAACAAATTCAACGTAGCACATTAGCCTAATAATGTACTATTTTTACACACAATGCCACAATTAATTTTTATTCTTTAGATTACAAAGATAAATACTCTTACCTCTTTTTTAATAAGGAATTCCGTAAAACAGCTATATTTTTTAGGGAAAGGTTTATAGTTTTATAGTACCTGTCTAGGTAGTCATCCTAGAATCAGTCTCTTATTTTGGATATTTAGCTCTACAATCAACAAGGGGTAGCCCATATTAAGGAAGTCAAAAAAACTGCAGCACAAATTCTTAGGGAAAAGAATAGAATGTGCTGCAGGTGGGGAAAATACAATTGCTCAGAAAAAATCTTCGCAAAATACTCTACACTGAGCTAGCTAAATGTAAAGCTTTCCTAATTAAAAATTTGTTGTTTTGAATTACAAATATAGGAAAAGGTTCTAATAATTACTTAATACTAAAGTACCAAAATATATCTAAAAAACACCACTTAAAACACTAATAATAAATACTCTAACACCTTACTAATACTAAAGTACCATATCATTTTTTAGGAAAAAAAAGCAGATACGATAGTTTTACTCAAAAAAAAGCACACTTTGCCCTAAAACTTCAATACGCGAATTTTTATTTTTAAAAAAGAGTTATTTTTGTCGCTTAAATCACTGACTAACAAAACATGAATGCCTTACACAGTCGTAAAAACAAGAGCTTATTACAGATATTACTAGTTTTACTACTACTCACACCTATCACTTATTGTTTAAGTCAAACAAACAATGAGCAGTTTAATTTTACAATAAATCAATTAGAATTCAAGGTATTAGACTATAACTCATCAACGCAATATTCTAAGGATAAAAAAGGAAATACTTGGTTAAAAATAACTATCTCGAAAGATTTATTAAACAAACCACTTATACTACAATTTCCTACAATTCACGTAAATAATTATAGTATTTATGCCAAACAGAAAGGTAAATGGGAAAAAACAAGCATAAATACTGACTTACAAGGAGGAGAAATAAGTCCACAATATCAAGAAAATCACTTCATCACTGATCATGAAGTAATATATTTTAAATCGAAATCTTCCTATGTTCATTATGGAAATTTCATACTTGTAGAGCGTGCAGAGTATAGAAGTATTATACTTAATACGATGATCAAAATAGAGATTTTTTATAGTTTATTCTTACTTTCTATAGCTTTAACCTTTGCCCTATATTCACTGTTTAAGGAAAAAGTCATTCTTATTTATTGTATATATATTGTATCTGTCTTTATTATATACTTAGTAGAAGATGGGTTACTCTATTACTTATACAATAGACAGTGTAACGAGTTGCTTATATTAGCTATATTTATGCCTATTAGCTGTTTAATTTTCTCCTTATTTCTATACTATTTTTTAGAAATACAAAGATTACCTGCAAAACTGAAATACTTTTATTTCTTTCAAGTGATATTATATATTGTATTAGGTATCTTACTTTATCAAACAAATAATTCACTATATTTCATTGTAATAGTATGTAGTACGCTAATATCTACTTTAATCACCTTGGCTCTTGTGTCAAAGTATTATAAGGAGGATGTATCTGTTCGTTTTATCACCTATTCATTTAGCGTAATTGCACTAACTTCAATGACATATTATCTTTCCATTTTTCTAGATAATCATTATCTTTCTTTTGTTGATAAGGATAAGATTCGGATAATCTATAGTATCGCATTTACTTTAGCAAGTTATTCCTTATGGATCAAAGTAAAGAAGCTTAAAACAGATCATGAATCCCTTAAAACTGAGTTTGAATATCTTAAAGCTAATCAATCAAAAAAGACTGACAAGGATATAGAAAATAAAGAGAAAGTTTCAAAGTCCCTTACAGAAAAAAACTCTTTAAAGGAGCAATCTTTTCAAGAAATATTAAAAGAAAAATACCTCTGTACTGATAGGGAAATAGATGTCATTATAGGAATATGGGATGGACTGTCTAACCAAGAAATAGCAGAAAAACTATCTATATCTCTTAGTACAACAAAACATCATGTAAGCAATGCATATACAAAACTAGATGTAAAAACTAGGAGTCAAGCATTACTTGTAAAAGAAACATTAGTTTTAAACAAATAAAGAAGAGCTACTAAAAAGTAGCTCTTCTTGCATTATTGTTCTTTTTATTATCTATCTATTCGTAAGAAATTCCCTGCTTTATCGAATATTAATTCAACTTCTTGTCTTCCTTTAACAATTTCGACCTGATAAGAATCATATTCTTTTTCTATAGTTTCTAAACGAAAATCTTTATAATTAGCGTCAATATATGTTAAGATATTCGCTGGAATAATACCCGCAGGTATGGCTGTATTTTGCTTTGTTTCTATTTCAATCCATTCACCTACTTGATTAAACTCTACTTTCACCCCATTAGCCAAATATACTTTATACTCATCTCCTTCTCTATCTAATTCTTTCTTTACTAAAGAAACTTCTACACCTGGGAAATTTGTTTTTAGAAAATCCTGAGCTTTTTGTGGTAACATTGCTTTTTCAATAAGCTCCTCATCTCTATCCAAATCTAAGTCTACACCAACAAATTCTTGTTTTGTGTTAAAAATCAGCTCCAATCCACTGCTTAACTTTACTTCAAAACCTCTATTCATGTCTCTATCTACTTCTACGATAAACAGATCTGAATAAGCATTAGTTACATACTCATATATATGAGGTACCTCCTTTTTTAAAAATTCTGTAGGTACTGCAGAATTATCTTCCATTTCTATTTCAGTCCAATTTCCTGCTTTGTCAAAGTCAATTTCTACTCTGTTATCTAATGTAGTTTTATAGGCAGAGTTATAATAATTTGGAGTACTTACCTTAGCAGTATGTCTTAAAGATGCATTTGGAAAAACAGTACTTAAAAAACTTTTAGATCCAGCTGGTAATTGTTCAGGCGAAATCGTTTCTACCTTGTGATCATTTCCATTATCATCACTACTACATGCTGTGAACCCTAAAGCCATTACCATCATTAACGCTAAAGCAATTTTTCTTTTTTTCATTTTCTTTTTCTTTTAATTATTTATTGATCTATTCTTTTAAATTTCCCGTCTTTTGAAAACTCTAATTCTAATCCATTACTTAACTTCACTTCATATTTTCGAGTTTCTTTCTCTATTTTAGTGATCGTCTCTCCTTTATAGTGGTCTGATACGTAAGTCACGATCGGAGAAAGAATAAACCCTGTTGGTAATGCATTATTATTACCATCTACTTCATCCCATTCACCAGATTTATCAAACTCTAATTCTACATTATCCATAAATTTTACCTTATAAGATACAGATAAGAAGTCCTCATCCTTCTCTATCCTACTCACCTCTTTATCTTTAAAGTAAGTGTCTATAAAACCACTTGCTTTCTTAGGTAACTCACTCTTAGTGATGATCACATCTTTAGCTAATGTCGATTGTGAAGCTAATAAAGCCACTGACATAAATAATCCTGCAAATAATGTTTTTAAACTTCTCATAGTAATTCTTTTTTTAGTTTTACATGACAAACTTAGGAACAGATTCTGGAAAGAATTGGGAATAACTATTTTTTACAATAAAAATTAAAATTCTTAAAAAAATAAAGGACAGCTTAATTAGCTATCCTCTTATACTATAATTAATCACTAAATATGGTAATTTGAATAATAGACTGTAAAAGAATGCTTATCGTCAAACTGATACTTGATAGAAAGTCCCTTAGTCACTTTTATAATCGTGTGTACTAGAGCAAGCCCCAGTCCTGTAGATTGCTCATTTGTAGTACTTCTAAAAAATCGATTATATATCAAATTTTCATCTAATGGAGTTGGTATTAAACTAGTATTACTAATCCTAAAGTAATGATTGGTAATCTCTACCTCTACCACACCTCCATGCATATTATGTATCAATGCATTTTTTAATAAATTCTGTACAAGAGTAATTGACAATCCCTTATCCATATTGACTATAAAAGGTTTCTCTTCTTCTTTAACAACTATACTCACAGCTTTAAACTCAAAAAAATCTTCAAAATCTTCTATAATCTCTTTTATAATTTCATTAAAATTAATGTCCTGGTAATTAACAAATTGGTTATTCTCTATTTTAGCCAACATCAATAGAGATTTGTTCAGTTTAATAAGTCTTCTCAGAGTCTGATGAATAGATTGTACCTGTAGCATCTGTTCTTCATTTAACTCTTCTTTTTCAGCCATTAATTCTAACTTATTACTCATGATCGCTAAAGGAGTCTGAGATTCATGGGCAGCATTAGATACAAATGCTTTTTGTTGTTCAAAAGTGTTTTCTATACGCCTTATCATCTTATTAATCTCCAACTGGAGATCTGCAAATTCTCGAATCGGTGTCTTTGTCTCCTCAGTCACCACCTCTTTACCTATTGTATAATTCTTTAGATTATCTAGTAATTTATAAAACGATCTCCAAACTACTTTCTTCAAAATGAAATAATTAATTAAGAATATACTGATAATTAACATCAAGTATAATGCACCAACAGCAATACCAAAATCTCCTAATAAATCATCTGCTTCTATAGTAGAAGTACGTATCTCTAATAAAAAATTATCTCCATTCTTATCTTCAAAAGTAGTGGTCAGCATACGTACAGGCTCCTCATTATCATCTACATCCATATAGATCATCTCGGTCGTGAATACATTCTTTCTAGAATAATCGCCTGGCGCTAATGGAGTAATTCTAAAACCACTTGCTCCAAATGACTGTATACTCGTAATACTAGGATTATTATATGCTTTTTTTACAATCTCACTTTTTGAATTTTTCAATCCATCATCTATATTATCATAGACTTCTTCTGTCATGAATGCGTAAAATATAAGCACCCAAACAGTGAGGACTATTACAATACCAATAGATAAATATCTAAGTGTATAATTATGTAACTTCATAACTTACTCACTAACTAATTTATATCCCATTCCATACACTGACTGAATATTTACTTCTGCGTGATGGCTCTTTAGTTTTTTTCTCAAATTTTTCACTTGAGAGTATACAAAATCATAACTATCTGCCTCATCCATATTATCTCCCCATATATGCTCTGCAATAGAAGATTTGGTCACTAACCTATTTGCATTCACTACAAAATAGTATAATAATTCAAACTCTTTATTATTAAGTGACATCGCACTTCCCTGTACTACTACCGTTCTCTCATCTATAAAAATCTCTATGTTATTCCATTTTACACTCTGAAATCCCTGTTGATTCTTTCGTCTCAAAACAGATTTTATTCGAGCTAATAACTCAGATAAATGAAATGGCTTAGTAAGATAATCATCAGCTCCTAACTCTAATCCTAATACTTTATCATCAATAGAATCTTTAGCTGAAATAATAATAACAGAGTCTGCTTTTCCTATCGATTTTATCTCTCGTAGCAAGTCTATTCCATTACCATCTGGAAGCATAATGTCTAATAAAATACAGTCATAATCATATCCTACTAGCTTCTCTATCCCTATCTTATAATTACTAGCTACTTCGACCAAATAAAACTCTTTTTCTAAGGACTCTTGTATGATATCTCTTAATTCCTGTTCGTCTTCAATAACCAAAATTTTCATATCTCTCTATTATTAACTACTAATATACAAGTTATCTACTAAATGTTTTTCTTTTTCTATTACAATAAACAATGAAAAACTAATATCCATAATTCTTAAACGCAAACTACCTATCTTTATGTATTAAAAACTCTTTACTTATACCTAACGATTAAATGATGTAACTGATGTACAATACAAATAGACTACAAATCTCTCCACTGTCTCATCGCGATAATTCCTTTATTATAGAATTAGTAAACACTCCAGGATGGCTTAAATACATAGGAAATAGAGACATCTATACTGCAATAGATGCTCAGATGTATATACAGAACATATTAGATAATCCACAGTGTCAATACTGGGTGATTAATAGAAAAGATGATGGCAAACCAATAGGGTTAATCTCTCTGATTAAGCGAGACTACTTAGATCACCATGATATAGGCTTTGCCTTCATACCTACTTGTATTGGGCTAGGATATGCTTATGAAGCCACTAGTTACATAATCAAAAAAACACTCAAAGATGAAAGGTATAAAACCCTATATGCTATAGCACTTCCTGACAATAAGAGCTCGATTAAACTTTTAAATAGATTAGGTTTTACTTTTATAGAAACAATAAAATCACCTGAAGAAGTACTCAGTTTATTTAAAATACAACATTTTAATTATTGATATCTAACACATTGTAAAATACTTAATACTACAATTTAAAAAAAATCCCTTTCCGTAATGTATTAACGCAAAAGAACATTTCGTTTATAGACTTTTATTCATACAATACTTAGCCAAAAGCAAACGCGTTTATTAGGAAAGGGAGTAAAATCGCATGAAGTACTAAGTCCCCACAATTCCTTCATACGCCGACAAAATTATAGATTTTTGCAAGAGTTTCCACCATGATAACAAATAATTATTAACCACTTCATCAACAATTCATTTTTCACCACTTAATCACATAAATTAACATATTATAATGCTAATTTATTCTAACATTAAGTACAATTATTCAATCTAAAAGTCGCCTATTGCGTAAATCCAAATTTAAAATCGCACTAATTACACAACTTTTTTCTTAAATTTAATGATCAAGTATGCAAATACTGCCTATTTTTGTCTTTCAATTATAAAAAAACAAATTCAAAATACCCTTTCTCTCTTCCCTATAATCATAAAAAAACTGATCCAAAGATATACTTCAGATCAGTCATATAATTTCAATAATCAAACTCTATTTTTACTTCTTTGCAAAAGTCAATACAACCATATCACCAGAACGCATAATTAAGTGATTATCTACAATATCATAATGCGTCACAGACTTTAGAGCATCCATAAACTCTCTATCTGCAACTCCTTCACAAAACATCATTGTAGAAGCCATTTTATCACCTAGCTTGATGGCGTTTCCTTCTTTTAATTCAAATCCTCCATGAATGTTATTACACCCATCATTTCCATAAACTTTCTTATCCTTAACTTCAAAACTTAAGCTTGGATGCTTCATTGAAAAAAGTGTACTCAGTTCTTTACCAGAAGTTGCTGGAGTTGTAATAGAACTTAACACCCACTCTCCTTCTAAATTTTTACTCATATCTACTTTTTTCTCTACTGTTACAGTAGTAATTTCTCCTGCTGTTTTACAGCTTACAGCTGTTAAGGCTAAAACAGCACTTAGTAATACTAATGTCTTTTTCATCTTACTTTTATTTATTATATTTTCCCTTTTTCAAGGTTATTAGCAAATTTACCATTTCATATCACAGTCTATAATAAAGAATTCTTAAAATTTCAATATTCTAACTAATTCTAAAGAATATCTCTCGTCAAAACATAAATAATTACACAAAAAAAGAGGGCTACTTGTATTACAAATAGCCCTCTTATTATCTCTTAAATATACTAAGAATACATTTTTACTCTTAATTCTTTTACTTTTGGATCATCTAAATAATCGTCGAAAGTCATATATCTATCAATAGCTCCATTAGGTGTCAACTCTAAGATACGTGTTCCTACTGTCTGTGCAAACTCGTGGTCATGCGTAGTTAATAAGATAGTTCCCTTAAAGTTTTTCAATGTATTATTGAATGCAGTAATAGACTCAAGGTCTAAGTGGTTCGTAGGCTCATCTAACATTAATACATTAGCTCTCATCATCATCATACGAGATAACATACAACGCACTTTCTCTCCTCCTGATAATACACGCCCAGTCTTAAGTGCCTCTTCCCCAGAGAAGATCATCTTACCTAAGAATCCACGTACATATACTTCATCTCTTTCTTCTTCTGTTTTTGCCCATTGACGTAACCAGTCTACTAAAGTTAAATCATTATCAAAAAACTCGTGATTCTCTACTGGCAAGTAAGATTGTGTTGTAGTGATTCCCCACTCATACTTACCTGCGTCAGCCTGTCTCTTTCCATTTAGGATTTCGTAGAATGCTGTAGTAGCACGAGAGTCTTTTGAGATAACTACTAGTTTGTCTCCTTTAGCCATATTTAGATCGATATCTTTAAATAATACCTCTCCATCGATAGAAGCAGATAATCCTTCGATATTTAAAATCTGATCTCCAGCTTCTCTATCTGTATCAAATATAATAGCAGGGTATCTTCTAGAAGATGGCTTAATATCGTCTAATTTTAATTTGTCAATCATCTTCTTACGAGAAGTTGCTTGTTTAGACTTCGCAACGTTCGCACTAAAACGACGGATAAACTCTTCTAGTTCTGCTTTTTTCTCCTCAGCTTTCTTATTTTGTTGAGCTCTTTGTTTAGCCGCTAACTGACTTGACTCATACCAGAATGTATAGTTACCTGAGTAATGGTTAATCTTACCGAAGTCAATATCAGACACATGCGTACACACAGCATCTAAGAAGTGACGGTCGTGAGATACTACTAATACTGTGTTCTCATAATGAGCTAAGAAATTCTCTAACCAAGCGATTGTCTCAAAGTCCAAGTCGTTGGTAGGCTCATCCATAATCAACACATCAGGATTACCAAATAAAGCCTGTGCTAATAACACACGTACTTTTAACTTAGCATCCATCTCTGCCATAGGCGTATAATGAAAATCTTCTGATATACCTAAGTTAGACAATAGCGTAGCTGCTGCTGATTCGGCATTCCATCCATCCATTTCATCAAAACGGATCTGTAACTCTCCGATACGGTCAGCATTTTCGTCTGTATAGTTTAAGTAAAGCTCATCCATCTCTTTCTTAACATTATACAAATCTTTATTCCCCATCATTACAGTTTCAAGAACTGTATATTCGTCAAACATATTGTGGTTCTGATTAAGAACTGACATACGCTTTCCTGGTTCTAGAGAAACATGACCTGATGTAGGGTCGATATCTCCTGATAATATTTTTAAGAATGTAGATTTACCAGCACCATTAGCACCAATAATACCGTAGCAGTTACCTTGAGTAAAAGTTACATTAACTTCGTCAAATAAAATTCGTTTACCAAACTGAACTGACAGATTCGAAACTGTTAACATTATTATCTTTTAATTTAAATTGCCTACAAAATTACTAATTTTATATTTAGAAACATCTATAAATAAAACTTATCGCTTATCCTAACCACTTTAACCAATCATTAACAAGATAAAACACGCGTAAAACTTAAATTTGCTTATATTATCTCTCGAACAAATAGTCATTTAGCTAATGCAGAAAAAACTACTTAATACAAATTTATTATTCCTTTTTATCCCTCTTATAAGCCTTTTAGCTTCTTGTCAAAAGAAATTTGATCCCAAGGATTATAGTGCATATATACAGGGTGAGATTATAAATCCTACTTCTAATTATCTTTTATTCTGCAAAGACAATGAGGTAATAGACACTTTGTTCCTAGATAAAAACAATAAGTTTTACAAAAAATTCGATTCTTTAACCCCAGGAATGTATATATATAAGCACAATCCTGAGTTTCAATACGTCTATTTCGATAAAAACGACAGTCTGACACTACGCCTTAACTCTAGAGATTTTGACCATTCTATCATCTTCTCTGGTAGAGGGGCCGAAAAAAATAATTTTTTAATGAATCTGACGGTTAGAAATATCATGGATGAGAGCGAAGGCTATAGCGCTTTCGATGTATCACCAGAGAAATTTAATCGTCGAATAGACTCTGTACATGCTGCCAGGACTACTTACTATCTAAGAAATAAAGCTATCATTAACTGGTCTGACAACTTTGACCTATATGCAAAAGCTAAACTTGACTTACACTTCTTTGCATTAAAAGAGCTATACCCTACTGCACATTATGTGAGAACAGATGAGGATGTAAGAGATAAACTACCTGCAGACTATTATGGATTTAGAAAAAAAATAAACTTCAATGATGAACGTTTATTAAAATACTCTTCATTCACTAAATATCTAGCTATTATGCTAAACTCTATTGTGAATGAACCGGAACAAACCATTATACCAGATAACAAATTTGATAAATATATCGATAAACTTAATATAGTAGACACCTTGATCAGAAATGATAAAGTAAAAAATGCTATCTTAGACAATATTGCGTTTATCTACTTATTAGAAGATCAGAATCTGAATAATAATGATAAATTCTTAGAACGATACTTTGAACTATCTACAGATAAGAATCAACACAATGAAATTATTCAGATTCAACAAGCTATTCAAAATCTGAAATATGAGAAGAAGTTACCCGAAGTTCCTCTAGTTAATACTAAAAATCAGAGAGTATCGATCAACTCTATTATCAATAAAAGAACTCTAATGTTCTTCTGGACTAAAAATGGAATAGCACATGCTGATGCTGCACATCAAATAGCAGCAGAACTAAAAGCAGAAATACCGAATATAGAAATCATTTCGATCTGTATAGATGGTGAACATGGAGAATGGCTAAATATATTAAGACGCTTCCCTTCTAATGGTATTATAGAGCTTAGATCTGATGACTTTAATCTAATGAAAGATCAATGGATTATCACTAAGATTCAGCGATGCATGATATTAGATAAAGATGGCTCTATCATAGATCCATTTGTCAATATCTTTGACAAGAATTTTGAAACAATTTTAAAGCAATAATAAAATAAAGCAATAGCCCAACCACTTGGTTGGGCTATTGCTTTTATTATCCTCCTGTCTTGCTTTGCATAAAACAGAACCAGGTATATCGTGACTCATTAATGACTCCGTTTAAATGACTCTTTTAACGGAGGCACTACGGACTCATAACGGACTCATAACGGACTTAGAACGGACTTAAATCAAGGGAGACATGTCTCGTCCTGCTATAACTGTACAGCTATAGTTCTACTTTTATATTCTGCTGTCTATTTTCGACAAAATTCATCTATTATACCTAAGACAGCTGACACTCTATATAGCATGTAGTACTCGCTATTTTAAATAAGAAAACATCAACTTCTACCGCATAATTAGAGAGAATTGACAAAATTCAAAACTCGAAAAGGTTTCAAATCCCTTGTAAAATCAAGAAAAACCAAAGAAATTGACATTTTCCACCAATTATAAACCTCTTGATATCAAACCATTGATTTATTTACAAAAAAAAGTAATATTTTACCTTGGTACTTTTAAATAAAAAGCAATATATTTGCCACGTCAAAAAAACCAAGGTATACACCTTCTAAAATTGACAATTTTTAATCTCTTTTATAAAGATTAAATGGTCCAATAGCTCAGCTGGATAGAGCAACTGCCTTCTAAGCAGTA
>NZ_JBBPHK010000021.1:0-59836 GCF_038039805.1 Myroides odoratimimus | reverse complement strand
GCTAGTGAATAAACTAAATTTATAAAAATCAAACTAAATCTAGTCTTAAAAAATATAAATCCGTTTTTCATAAAATCTCTTTTTAATAGCACTACAAAGTATGTGAATTTTACACAAAAAACATTAAGAATAATCGCATTTAATGAATTAAATATTTTATATACACATATTTTTCCTCATAAATATCTTAAAAAAATAGATTAAAAAAACATTATATATTTAATAGAATAAAACCTTAAAATAAAACCACATTGAAATAAGGAAAAAAACATAAAAGTGTAAATAATGTTAATTTTATTTTTTAACATATCTCTATCTACTTGTAACTACAAAATCAGATAATCCTAATAAATTGAAACATTATAGAATCAACTAAAAATGATTATATACAACATCTATTAACTAAAAGTAATCCATATCTAAAAAAACATGATGTATCTAGTATAGATAGATATAAAAATTATAATTCATAATAATGATGCAAACTTTATTAGAATATTAAATCACATATACTTTTTAATGAACTTTAATTATACTAATTCTACAAGAAACTTCGCTAAATAAATAGTGCGTAAAAGGGTGTTTTACTATTAAATAATAGTAAAACACCCTTTTTTTATTATAATTTTTTGTCTCTAATAATTATGCAGAGTTCGAGATCATTATTTTTAGATTACTAACAAGCTTTGTTACTTTCTTATACTTTGAAATATCATCATCTGAGATTGTAAGACTCTTAATCTTTTTTTCTAAGGCATTGATTTTATTAATCATTTTATCTTTGTTAATCTTAGCTATTTTTTTTGCTTTAGTTTTTTGTGTAGAGATTATACTTTCGAGCTTCTTCATTTCAATTCCTATAGCTTTCTGTTCTGTAATGGCATATTCTTCTGTTTGTTTAACTGAATAATGTCCTAATAGTTCTTTTACAATATGAATGGGCACACCATTGGCTAAAGTAACTGTACTAGCAAAAGTTCTTCTAGCCATATGAGTATTTAACTCATTACCAATACCGCATATACTTGCAATCTCCTTTAAATACTTATTCATCTTCTGATTACTTTTCTCTGGAAGTATTTTATTTTCAAAATCAACTGAGGTTTTATATTTATTTAGAATTTCAATAGCTTGAGGTAGTAAAGGAATACTTAAAACTGACTTTGTTTTTTGTCTATTAATTCTAATCCATAAAGAATTATCTAACTCTAGATGTATATCTCTATTTTTTAATTGATAAACATCTATATATGCTAAACCTGTATAACATTGAAATACAAATATATCTCGAACTTCCTCTAGTCTTTTTTTGGGTAATACAGCTTGTTTTAAAGTCTGAAGTTCTGCATTTGTAAGAGGTCGTTTATTTAGTTTTACTCTTCTTGGTTTATAATATTTAAAAGGATCTTTAGATATAATTCCTTTAGCTAATCCTCGAAATACAATCTTTTTAAAATTAGCGATATACTTAATTGCAGTATTACTATTACAGTTACGTACATTTTTTAAATACTGCTCATAACTGACTATAAAATTATAATCTAGCTCTTTAAAGTTTAAATCTGGTTTATTATATTCATTTAATATAAATTCCTTAATATGAGACATAGCTGTTACATAACGTTCATATGTTCCCATCGCATACTCTTTAGGTACTAGTTTAAACATTTCATCATTATGATTCTGAAACTCTTGAAGTACAGTAGCAATTCTAAGATCATATCCTCTAATAAAGTCAGTAAAAATCTTTGGAGTAAGTCTAACATCTGTACTTATTAGATCAGATCTGTAGTTAGTAATATTCAAGACTAAACTATCAAGAAAAAAATTAAGTGTTTTAGCTTCATCATTTTTCCCTGTAGCACGTCCCATACTCTGATCCCATAAACCAACACTACATTTTCTATTTAAAGATACCTCCTTTCTGACTCCATCTATTGTTATTCGAAGATATATAACTCTATAGTCATCATCTACTACATTTCTACGTGGTGCTTTTAAAAAAAAATTCATCGAAAGCCTTCCTCCCAACATATTTATAATATATTATTTGATTAAACATTTATACCTAATAACTTAAGATGATAAGCTATTAAGTAATTTGCTGGGAGACTATCACTTCTAAGGTGAATTGTTCGCAAAATAAGAAATATTATATAAAAAATTTAAAAGGCTTAATCAAAATATTCTGACAACTGAATTGCTATATCCGTAGAGCCTTTACCTATATAGGTTAAAAACATTGATTCAGAACCGTGACCTGTCATATTCATTAAAAACACTGTTGGAATACTTCCATAATTATTGGTAGCAAAAGAACGTCTACCAATATGAGAGCTAACTAATTCCCATTTATAAAAGATACCCTTTTGATTTCGCCAAGAGCCATCTTTTTGTTTTACTTTTGATTTCCCTTCTAAGCGCGTATTAATACCTGCTTCTTTACAAACCTGTTTTATTAATAAATTATAAGATGGCGCACTTAAACTTTTAGGAAATTCTCCTACTCTTCTATCTAGTATATCTATTACTTTTGAGCTTAGTGGTATTGTCATTAGCTTACCTGTCTTTTGTTGAATAAACTCTAGTAAAGGCTTAGTGTCGCCTTTCCTATTTTTCTGATATCGAATCATTGATTTATCAAAACGCATAAAATCAGAAATACGCTGTCCTGTGTAATAAGATATAAGTAACCAGTCTTTTGCTCTCTCTAATTTTCTATTGCTAAACTCTAATTCTTCTATCCATTCTATTTCATGTTTTTCTAAATAAATACTTTTTACACGCTCTCTTTTTGTTCTAACTAATTCCAATGTTCCACTAACTGGAATATCAAAAATCCTAGCATGATTGCATATAGTTTTTATAAACACCAGGTTTCTTGCTATTGTATTTTGAGCATATCCTTGCTCTTTACAATATTCAACAAATTTGAGCGAAAACTTAATATCAATATCTTTTACGTTTAGAACCTCTCCAGTGGATTTCTCAAAACGAATAAGTAAATTTTTAATTGACCTTGCCTTGCTTAGTGTCGCAGTTGTTACATCGCTTCCCTTATCATAGACATATTGATCAAACCAACACTTTAATTCTTCACTAGTCGTTCGTTCTTGTATAACTTCAGTTTTTGGAGTATAATATTTTTCAACAATAGATTCAAGCCACTGTCTTGTATACAATTCAACCTTAGTGGCTTCTTCTAAAACAAGTTTCTTTAATTCTCTAAGCTTCATTGATACTTCCTTTTTTATTTCTTTATAGATAGGATGACTAACGTTTCTTGCAATATGATATTTAACCCAATACGTTTTATCCACTTTAACTCTAGAATCGGCCTCGACAAAAAAGGTTTCATTTTCTACCTTATATAAGAATCTTATTTTTAAAAAACATTCTTCATAATTACGCCTATATATAAATCTAATATTTACCATTATCTTAATAATATAAATCGTTAAACACCAACCATAATCTTAATGATGAAATAGCTTTAATTCATCAAACTCTCATTGAGATAATAACACCTGAAAATGTTTAGGAAATAGTTACTTAATAGAATTAGAGCAACTATAAAATTTGAAGTAGTCCAAATTAACCTCTTATAGTAATAAGTTTTAGCAAGACTGTAGTAAAAGGTTACACTTGGCTATACTATAAGATAATAGGATTAAACCATAAAAGGCTCATTGACTGTAATCAACTTAAGAGATAGATACAAAGCAAACATAGCTAATTAAACAGCAGCAAATTAAAGCAAAACGATTTTTAAGGAATATTCAAGACATTTTGTCTTCTGTTGAATTAACGTAAAAGTTGATTTAAGTTAAATAATATGTTATTTTTAGTACTAAAACGCCAACAAATTCCTCTTAATGACAAAAAATCATCTTTTTAACAAATTAAATAAATTAATTTTTTGCACAAAAAAAAGCCTTAATAATTTGATAATCAAATTATTAAGGCTCTATAGTTGTGGAGTCGCCGAGAATCGAACTCGGGTCCAAACAAGCAATCAGGAAGCTTTCTACACGCTTAGTTTTTTATTAGATTTTCGACCGTTGGCTTGGCAAAAAACAGCCACCAAAAGCTTAGTTCCTAAGATTTCGAAATGCTAGCGAAACAATAGACATCTCTAGGTTTACTTTACGGTTCCCCTTAACAAAGCGCCATAAACCAAGGCTCTTTAGGAGAATTCAGCTCTTCCACCTGGTGGAAACTAAAGGCAATCTTACTATAATTCAGATTAAGCAGCTAAAGCGTAGTTATTTTCGCCGTTTAAAAAGTTCGTTAGATGATATTTACGAGCAATCTAACAACGCTCGACGTGCTTACTAACTAATTCCACTCGCTGTCAATACCGATCGACCCCAATAATTGCCTTAGTTAGCAATGAAGTGCAAAATTACAATTTATTTTTAAAAAATCAAACAAATACTATTTCTTCCTCTTAGAATATTCACATACTGTATTTTATTCGTGAATACCTATTAAAAACTGTATATAATTCTAAAATTATGATTCAAAATAGTTGTGTGAGTCCGAAATAATTCTATATTTGAAAAACCAACCAAAAAACAAACAAACAAATTATGAAATTAGGAATTATTAAGGAGCGTAAATCGCCTCCTGATAGGAGAGTTGTGCTTTGTCCTAAGCAAGTAAAAAAAGCTTTAGATAAATATAACGAGCTGTCTATTAAGATAGAGCATTCAGATATTAGAGTTTTTAAAGATGAAAACTATGCTTCTGAAGGATTAGTACTATCAAGTGATATGACAGACTGTGATGTTCTCCTTGGAGTAAAAGAAATTCCTGTTGATTACCTTATACCAAATAAAACTTATGTCTTTTTTTCGCACACAATAAAAAAACAAGAACATAATCGCAAGCTGTTACAAGCTTGTTTAGACAAGAACATTACATTAATGGATCACGAGACATTTGTAGACGGAAAAAACACTAGAATTATTGGCTTTGGTAGATATGCAGGTATAGTAGGTGCATACAATACGCTAAGAGGCTTTGGGTTAAAGTATGAATTATTCGAATTAGCCAAGGCAGAGACATTGCTTCACAAAGAAGATTTGATCTATCGATTAAAAAAACAGTACTTCCCTCCTATTAAGATAGTTGTAACTGGAACTGGAAAGGTAGCACATGGTATTATGGAGATACTAGACGGGATGAAAATGAAGAAGGTTTCTAAAGATCACTTCTTAACCCAAAAATATGATAGACCTGTATATACACAGATAGGTGTTGAAGACTATTACAAAAGAATAGATGGGACAGAAGGAAACAAACAAGATTTTTATGACCACCCAGAACTATACACTAGTGATTTTGAAAGATATACTCGTGTAGCAGATATCCTGATGACTGGGCACTTCTTTAAAAAAGGAGCTCCTGTTATCTTGACAAAAGAGATGCTAAATTCTCCTTTTAATCAAATTAAAGTAATTGGAGATATCTCATGTGATGTAGATCATGGTCCCATAGCTTCTACATTAAAAGCATCTACTATAGCTGAGCCCTTCTATGGATATCATCCAGGAAAAGGTACAGAAGTAGAATTTGACCATCCTGCTGCAATAACAGTAATGGCTATTGATAATTTGCCATGTGAATTACCAAAAGACGCTAGTGAAGGATTTGGTGAAGTATTTGTAGAACAAGTATTACCTGCCTTCTTTAATGGAGATAAAGATAAAATACTAGCAAGAGCTACTATTACTAAAGGTGGTAAACTAACAGATAGATTCAATTACCTACAAGACTTTGTAGATGGTAAAGAATAAAAGAAGAGGATGCTAAGGCATCCTCTTTTTATTTAAATATAACTTGTCTGTAAAATTCCATTTTACATTAATATTTTAAGTGTAATGTATTTCCATTATACTCCAAAATATAGTACCATATAAAATAATAAATACTAACAATACTACTAGACCAAATAATAGTATAGATTATCTTACTCCTTAACAAGGCTCAGCTAAAAGTTGGAAAGCTATAAAAAGTAAAGTAACAAAACTTTCCTTGCCGCTTATAAAAGTTTTTGGGAAGGGGATTTTATTTGCATTGGTACTACCTTATTTTTGGTACCTACTTTTGATATCTCATTTATGACTAAAAGCAATACAATTACTTTACTTAATCAGACTTTCAATCTCTCTAATACTATTTTTAGCATTATCATTAGTATCATCTAGCTCTAGCGATTTCTGGTAACTCAATAAAGACTTTTTATAATCCTTCATGAGAAAGTAAGCTTCTCCTAAGCTATCGTATAAATTATCGTTATTAGTATCATACTGAATCGCTAATTCAAATACTTTTATTACCTTATCAATCTCTTTTCTATTCAGAAAGTTATATCCCAAATTATTTAAATAGAATGACCCTGAGAGATAATGTTCTTTATCTGCTTCTAACGTTCTGTACTTCTCTAAAGCTACAGTAAAGTTATTTTTAAACTCTTTTTCTAGCAGGGACACTAGGTTTATCTTAGGATAAGTAATTAATGCTGTTTCTATTTTATTATATAATTCTAACCAATCATCTTGCGCAGCATCCGAAGTATTATTCATCATTATTATCATTCCATAACGTGAATCTGGACAAACAAGAATACCACTTTGTACCCCTATTGACGTTCCTGTCTTTCCATAATACGCACCTTCCTTCAGACCGTATCCCACATCCCAGAAATACCCTTTATCATCGCCGTCTTCTTCTTCTTTAAATAATAATCGAGAGGCTTCCTTTATAAAAGGTTGATTGCTTTCTAACTGAAACTTCATAAACTTAGTTAAGTCAGGTAAACTACTTATCATACCATACGATCCACCTAATAGAGGATTTCTTAGTAAAGGAGCTATTTCCCCTTTTTCGTTATAACTTATGGCTAATTGTTTCTTATACCTATCATACTCATTTAAAGAAGTCTGCTTCAAGTTAAGCTCATCTAGTAACTCCTGTAATAGCTCTTTATAAGGCTTGTGATATACCTGCTCTAAAATATAAGTAACTAATTCTGGACCTATTGAGTTATAGTCGTAGAATGTACCTGGTTTCTTATCTAATTTGACCGTTTTTAATTCTTCCAATAGATCAGACATTGTATAACTAAATGGTCTATTTTCATAATATCCCTCTCTCGTCTTCTTATATATTTTATCTAACTCTTTAGGAGCTTTATCTTGAAGTCCCAAAGTATGTGTTACTAAATTCTGAATGGTAATAGGAGTTCCTTCAAACTGTAAATTTGGATAATCTCCTTTTAAATAAATTCTAATATCATCATTTAGTGTAATCTTTTGCTCTAAGACAGCTTTAGCTACTAAAGAACCTGCAAAAACTTTAGAGATAGAAGCAATCTCATAAAGTGTACTGTCACTAGGTCGTTGTTTTGATTTCTTATCTAATTCTCCATAATACTGTTGATAAACTTCTCCATCTCTATAAATAGAAATCGCTAATGAGTTGATATGGCCTTTCTTAAGAGTACTCTCCGCATATTGATCTATGATCAGACATAGTTCTTTAAAAGATTTATCTACTCCCTTTTCTTGTAATATTTGTTGAATATTATAGGGATTCCCTTTCCTGTCTTTATATACATCGTATGCCATTCCTGAAGAAGAAATAAACAAAAACGATAATGGTATTAGTAATTTATAGTTCATATTAAGAAGGATTAGGTACTTATATTCTAAAGTACTATAATACGATTTATTTTTTATTAACTAATAAATAATCACTCCTTTCCCCTTCATATAGAACGAACAAAGCCTATAAACACACTCTGTGCTTATAGGCTTTGTTTAAAATACTTGATTCGTTTTGATATTAAACTACATAGTCAGGCCATTCATTAGGCACTTCACCACTGAATCCCATTTTAGGTAAATTATTGATTTGAACCATATCTTGATCACTTAGTTCAAAATCAAAAATATTCATATTATCAATAATTCTTTCTAGCGTGTTAGACTTCGGTATTGCTATTGTATTATGTTGTAAACACCATCTTAAACATACCTGAGAGATTGACTTATTATGTTTCTTTGCAATACTGATTAATACCTCATTGTTAAACACTTTACCTCTAGCTAGTGGTGACCAGGCTTCTATGACAATATTTTTCTTTTCGCAATATGCTTTTAATTCTGGCTGCCAATACCCTGGATGAAATTCTAACTGATTAATAGAAGGGATAACTTTAGCCGTTTCTAATAAAGCCTCTAAGTGCTCTTCCCAAAAGTTACTTACTCCTATTGATTTTATTTTACCTACAGCTTGTAATTCTTCCATAGCACGCCAAGTATCAGCATTCACTTTTTTCCAATTATCACCGAAGTTTTTATAATTAGCTGGCCAGTGAATTAAATAAAGATCGATATAATCAAGACCTAGTTTTTCTAACGAAATATCAAGTGCCTTTTTTGTCTCTTCATATCCCATATTTTCTCTCCATACTTTTGTAGTCACAAAGATGTCTTCTCTAGAAACACCACTCTCTTTTATACCTTGTCCTACTTCTTCTTCATTCTGATATATAGCAGCTGTATCTAGTAAGCGATACCCTTTACTTAAAGCATTTTTTACTGCTAAAACCCCTTCTGTTTTAGTTGCTTTGTAAGTTCCAAATCCGATTGACGGAATTAGATTTCCATCATTAAGTTTTATTTTATTCATCATGTTTTCTTTTAAATAAACTATTCCAAGTGAACTCTCCTAAAGGTAATATAAAAAGTCTTTTTTTTAAACAGAAATTAACTTTCAAAAGTAAGATAGGTATATCTTTATAGGTCAGTTATAAGGCGCCATTCTTATAAATGACGCTGTGAATATTCACTATAAATTACTTCAATTTATATCTCTAAGTAGCTTTAAAAATTGGAATTATATGAAGGTAAAGAACTATATTCTTAACCAATTATAAAATGGATATTAAACAGAATTTAATGGATTATTAAAAGATACCATATCTAATACTAAAATGAATACAAATCTTTTTAATGTATTTATTTCAGTGATTTAAACAGAGGAAAGTTAATCAACTGTTCATCAGAGGATTTTATAAATTCTTTTGGACTAATCCCTGTAAATTCTTTAAACTCCCTTATATAATGAGATTGATCATAATAATCACTCTGATAAGAAAGTGTCGTTAAGTTCTTAAACCCACTCTCCCTTAACAAATCAAGGCTAGACTGAAATCGTATAATTCTTGAAAACAACTTAGGAGACATCCCTATATGTTGTTTTACAAGTCGTTCTAATGTTCTCTCAGAAGTATTTATTTCATCTTGTATTTCTTTTAATGATCTCCCCTTTTGTAATAATAGAGAGATATAATCTACCTTTTTATTCTCAAACCTATTATACTGAATCTGCTCCAGTAGAAAGGAAGATAATAAACCTATCTTCTGCTCAACAGTATCCGTGTGTACTAGTTGTTCTAAAAGCGTATTAGGGACAATGTCTTCTAAGGCTATATTCTTATTACTAAACTCAATAGCATCAAATTTAAATAATGCTTTTAAAGCTGTAGGTTCTAGATATGCTCCGATTATCCTGAAACTCCCCTCTACACTCTGATCTGTAAACTGACTAAACTGTCCATAGACATAGAGCTGTGGAGCTACTTGATGATATTGATCTAAAAATAAATTAGGCCTATCTTGATAGATTAAGGTAGGTATACCATCAGGAAGTATCTTAAAAGTTTGTTTTTCTGCCTTATCATTTGAGTTCTCTAATACCCAAAAATAACGGACATAATCTCGTAAGGGCAATATTGGGAGGATCTCTCGATAATGCATAACTAAATCTTATTATTACATCAAAGATACTATATTTTTAGACCTTTAATTTCTTCTTTTTATTATACTACAACTATTAATGTAATAGAAAAAGAAATATTATTCTAAATTGCTTGGCTTAAATTGACAAGAATATGATAACGATACAACCTTATGATCCTAAATACTTTGATGAACTAACTTCTTATGAATTAGACGAGCAACAAGCTACGTTTGCTCTTGTGCCAAAGTATATGCTGACTAATCCTGATATTATGGAGAATACAATGCGTACTCAATATTGTATCTTATCTGATGATACCCCAGTAGGCCTATTTTAATTAGATCTTTCTGATGATCGTTTGATTTATACAGATAATAAAGATTCTATTTTACTACGCGCATTATCTATAATACCTAATCAACAAGGCAAAGGAATAGCTAAAGTTACTATGCTTCTATTACCTGACTTAGTAAGAGAATATTATCCTACTGTAAATGAAATAGTCTTTGGGGTTAACTATGAGAACGCTCTCGCTTATAATCTATACTTAAAAACGGGTTATGAAGATTCAGGTAAAACATATCAAGGGATGAAAGGCTCTCAACACTGTATGACTAAAAGTTTATAGTCTTTTAAAAACTTTACAATTATAGTAGGACGAGACAAGACAGGTGTTCTTCCTAAGAGATGAAAGAATTATTACAAGACTAATAAACAAAAAACACAACCTGTACAGTAATAAAAGGATTAATAAAAATCTGTACAGTATTAAGTAGGATTATTAACTATAGCTGTACAGTTATAGTAGGACGAGACAAACTACTAATGGATGCTTACAAGCCTTGAAAATGGTATTAAAGAACAGGATTTATACAGAGAAACTTATTCATCATTCAGATCGAGGATGTCAATACTGCAGCAGTGTTTATACTAAATTACTGATAGAAAACAACATATCTATTAGTACAACACAAAGTGGTGAACCAAGAGATAATGCCATAGCAGAGCGAGTAAATGGTATAATTAAAGGTGAATTTGATTTAAACTATTCAAGTTTAGGTTATCAGAAAACGATTGATAAAATTAAGAATAGTATAGAAGCTTATAACCAAATTAGACCTCATGATAGTTGTGATAGGTTAACTCCAAATCAAGCTCATCTAAAGACAGGTGTTCTTGCTAAGAGATGGAAGAATTATTACAAGACTAATAAACAAAAAAAACAACCTGTACAGTAATAAAAGGATTAATAAAAATCTGTACAGTATTAAGTAGGATTATTAACTATAGCTGTACAGTTATAGTAGGACGAGACAGCTTTAGTTTTGAATGAGTCCGTAGTGAGTCCGTTATGAGTCTGTACTTACTCCGTTAGAATAGCATATTTAACGGAGTAAGTACAGACTTAATCTAGAAAGAATAAGAACCTATTTGCAATTAAATCCAATCAGAAGTACATAAGCTATAGGATAACAAAAAAAGAGCTAACTTGTTTAATTAACAAGCTAGCCCTTATCTCTTTATTGAATATACAACTCACATTACGCATTAGCCAAATACTACAAAGCAATTCTACTTCATAGTTCTTTCATTAGCTCTAAAGCCATACTATAGTATGCTTTTATCACTAATTCAGACCTATTTTGTATAATTACTTTTCGTTTATATGTCTATTGCATAATCTGGGTTTAAAAGTAAATTATTTGGCAGGTGTAATATATTTTACTGTTATTTTATTACTTCCTATCGCATAGTATTTGTTTAATTGACCTTCGTATTTTTTATTAACCCAAAGTTCTTCGATATCATCATAGTTATATACATCAGATAGTACAATTTTTCCATAATCGTCATCTAAACTATCTAAACGGCTATAATCTAACACTTTCTTCCCTTCGTGCTCTATTAACTCCACATTACAACCAGAAATATCTGTAATCGTTAATAGCTTAGAACAGAATCTTAAGTCTAAAGTTAACTTTCCTTCTAGTGATGGAGCTGGTATTACTAGAATAGTCTCTAAGTTAGTCTGTACAGTAAGGTCAAGTTCTTTTAATCCTTTTATTCTATTCGCTTGGAAACCTGTTAATGAATTATCGGCAAGGCCTAGTTTTCCTTGAATATCTAAATAATCAACAGACATTCTATTTAAGCTCTTACTACCTGATAAATTAATATCCTGTATAACAACATCTTCAGAATTTAAATTAATTCGCACCAGTTTAGGAGCATTTAGATTTACATTTTTAAACTTGTGATCTTGAATTTCTAATAATTCTAAACGGCTAGCATTCATTGTTAAGTCACCTTCCATTCCTAATACATTAGCATATAGTTCTTTTGGTTGTGTCTTACTAACGATATCAAATAAATTCTCTTTGATAGCATAACAACGATTTACGTTTAATGTACCTACTAAACTCCCATTTAAATCAATAGACTTAAGGTCATTATTATTAAATAAATCTAGCATTCTCAATTCTTTAGCCCCCTTGATAGAGATAGTTTTAATACTTTGATTATTATATCTACCCATAGACAAGTCTTCTAAACTAGCTGGTACTTCTAGTACTACATCCTCTGCTAGAGTATGGTAGTTTATTTCTAATACTCTTAGAGAAGTAAAGTACTTTAATGTATTCAAATCTTCATTTTTAAGCGCATACTTAGTTCCGTTATAACCCATCTCATCGTGGTTCATATATAAAATCTCGATTTTTTCTAAATCAGATTTTTTAAATATATTCCCACTTACGGCTTTAGGTGCTTTCTCCCCTAAAACAGCAGTAATCGCTTTAGCAAAATTATCTGATAATTCTATCTCCGTTTTTGCTTTTACAGTGATAGATAAGTTAGTAGATATTTTATAGTTACTATCTGCTATAGCAGCTAATACCGCATTCCCTTCTTTTACTCCAGTTATCGTATTATCACTATCTATAGTTACAATATCTTTTCCTTCTACTACCTGAAGTTTAGCTGCTTGTACAAGAGCTCCTTTACTATCAATAATTCTAAAAGGAATTACCTCACCTTCTGTTAACTCTATCTTTCCATCTGCAAAAGCATTTCCATTTTGATCTACTATTTGTAGTGTTTCTAGTTCTTTTACTGAATTGTCATCGCTAGAACAAGAAGCTAATACAACTGTTGATGTTAGTAAGATAGTAGCGACTTCACGAGAGTAGTGTGTCATTGTCTTCATTTAATTTTAGTGTTATAGTTATTATTTAATTAATTTGTATTCTACGTTAACTTTGATAAATCCAGAAGCTTGATAATGGTCTATGATAAACTGAAATGCCAGCTTGTCATCCGTTAATTTAGTTTCTGTTTTATACCAAGTATTATTATTATATTGATCATCTTTTTCTAGAATAGATCCTGAGTTTAGATATTGAACAGGATTTACAGAACCACCTTGTTCAAAGTTTTCTATCGCTATAGGGTTAGCTTCTTTTAATAGTTTTTGAAGTCTGTCCCAAGCTGTGTATTCATATTGAAAAGGAATAATAATGATTGGATTATCATAGGTATCTTTTCCTTTCCCAATAACTTTAACTTCTTTAGTTTTTAAGTCTATCTCTATATCATCTAAAGACATCGAAAAGCTCTCATCAGAAGAGGAACTCAAATTTATTAGTTCCATGATAGCCATAGGAGCTGGCTGTTGTGTCCAGAATTCTTTATCATTAACAGTAAGCTCTCTAAATAGATAATGACAGTATGACTCTATTCCCATAGCATTACTTACCATTTTAAGAATAGGTCTGTCAGCAGTAGCCTTCTCACTTAAAGTAATAAAAGTCTTTCCGTTCACAGGTATTTTTACAGGAGAATTGATAGGAGTCAAATACTCATTCCCTTTAAAATCAATTAACCCTGTTACCTCTAGTTCTCCTATCATAGTATATAGATCAAGGCCGTGCTTCTTATATCCTTCTATTAATTCTTTCTGTGCTGGTGTTAAATCAAGAAGCTCTGCTATCGGTGTTATTACTATTTCAAGTGATTTCTCTAGTTTGATTTGACTATCGTTTTTAGCTATTTCAAGTTTTACATAAGCATTGTTTTTAAGTGCTCTTCTCGTTTTACTGCTAATGGCTAGGACAGCCTTTTTTTGTCCAGGCTCTAGTACTATTTTAGGATTGTCTATTTCGGCAATTACCTGTCCATTCACGACATTACTAGATAACTTGAACTCTAGCTCTACTTTCTCTTTCATAGAACTAACTAAGAGTACATTTACATCAATCTTATCCGTAGAATTATCTTGTAAACTCAGAGTACTCACAGGCATTAAAACAATCTTATTCTCTCCTGTAAATTGACTTTTAGAATTGTCGTCACTAGAACAAGATATAATAGACATTGAGGCAAGGAGTACACTTGCACTTACAATCATTTTTTTAAAAAAGTTACTTTTCATATGTT
Organism: Myroides odoratimimus; assembly: GCF_038039805.1. Classification (GTDB taxonomy): domain Bacteria; phylum Bacteroidota; class Bacteroidia; order Flavobacteriales; family Flavobacteriaceae; genus Flavobacterium; species Flavobacterium odoratimimum_B. Next base: position 45,589 of record NZ_JBBPHK010000021.1, on the reverse strand, counting down.
TTAGTATTAATTATTTAATTGTTTCCCATCTTTCATTCTGAACAGCGTTGGGATTATATCTTAGTTCGCTATCTGGTATAGGCCAAGTCCATCTATAATCTGTATTGGCTACAGTAGATAGTCGATTATTAGAGTCAGGGAGGTATCTTATACTCTCTACATTCCATCTTTTTAGATCAAATAGATTGATCTTTTCTCCAATAAACTCTTTTTGCTTCTCGCTCTGCATAATCAGGTATAAAGAACTTCTAGACTGTCCTTGTTCTATAAGAGGGCAATTAACAGCAGTCAAAAATGTATTTAAATATTGAGTAGCTTCACTTAACTTACCTTGTTCTATTAAACTCTCTATTAAAATGAAATAAGATTCCGTATTACGAGATAAGACGATATTCCTTTGGCTAAAGTCTTTATACTCTGTTTTATACTTTCCTAAAAGGCTTCTGTTTTCCATTTTACCTTCATTATTTAAGGCTAACATTTCAAAAATGTATTGAGATTTATTAGCTCGTATATCTCCTTTAGTAAAAGCCACTAAATGATTGATATATAAATAATCTCCTTTAGTAAGATCATAGCTTAAGTAATCATTGGGATTTTTTTGATTAGTGCGTATCCAGAATACATTTGTTTTATTTTGACTAAAATCAGTATTCCATATACTTCCATAACTAGTTTCTGTATTAGGTAATTCTGGAAACTCTTCAGTCAATGCTCTTGCTGTTTTCTCTGCTAGCTCAAACTCTTTTGTAAAGAGATAAACTTGTGCTTCTAGATTCTTTGCTGCAGCATTTGTCATCAAATAATTATACTGTTGCGTGTGTTTTTTCATCAGATCAACTCCTTGATCAAGTAAACTTTTAATTAGAGTGATAGATTCCTGTTGTGTTAATCGCTTATTATTCTCTACAACTAGATTATCTTTTACTATAATTCCCAATGCTGATGGATCATATCGCTTGCTATAGAGTTGTAATAAATCGAAATAGATATAGGCTTTTAGCACCATAGCATTTCCTTTGATATAATCCCACTCTTCTGTTTTGTTGACTATATACTGTTCGGTAGCTAATAATGCATTAATGTGTACTAAAGCCTTGTAATAAGAGCTCCACACATGTCCTGAGTTATTTCTTATCTCTTGAGCTTGCCAACTGTAAAGCAACTTCGTATCAGGCTTCATGTTAATTAAGTAAGAAGGCTGTAGATCGTTAGAAAGTATTGTAAACTCTTCACCAGATACGGGTAAACTTAGATAAGCCTGCGAAAGAACATTATAAGCTTTAGATATACTATTGATTACTCCATCCCCTGATATCTCTTCTTGATTTTTTTCCTCTAGACTACATGCTGTAAATGCAGTAATAGATAATATAAATACGAATAATCTTTTCATAATTAGAATGTTGCGTTTAATGAAAAAGTAACAATAGGTTGTATAAAGTCATTTAAAGATCCTCGGTCTTTTTCAAATCTATAGGTATAGATATTATCTGCTTGAACATTAAGTTGAAGTGATTTAAAATATCTATTGATAAAAGGATTCTTAGTGAAATTATAACTTAGCTGTACATAGTTAAGCTTGATATAATCTGTTTTATAGATCGTCTTAGAAGTAGCTTGGGCTAGATAATTATGTATATAGCTAGGACCTGCTTGTATCGGATATATTTTATTCTCATCTCCAATTTCAAACCACATATTATCTAATTGTCCTTTTAAAGCATTCTTATCAGAACTTACTTCATCCCTTACAAAAGAATCTGAGTATTTAGCTTTTCCTCCTAACTGATAATTTATATTCACGGATAAAGACCAATTCTTATAAGAGATATAATTATTAAAGAATCCATTATATGGGGCTATTGTATACCCTAGTCTACTCACATGATTAGCACTAAGATCATTAGTTGTATCTATAACATTGCCATCTTGATCTATATACTCAGGTAACCCTGTTATAGAGTGAATCCCATTACTCACTAGACCATATAAAACGCCTAAAGGTTTGCCAACTTCATATTCTGGAAGTATAGATGTCTCATTAGTATAAATACGATCTGTACCATATAGTTTACGCACCTTATTAGCATTATAAGATATCGATGCAGAGGTATTCCATCTAAAATCATCAATAGCTAAAATATCTCCTGACAGTATAAACTCTACTCCTTTATTTTCAAGTTCTCCTATATTCTTAGTATAGGTAGAGAATCCATTACTTGTAGCAATTGGCAAGGCTAGTATAGCCTCTTTAGTCAAATTGTTGTATATGTTTACTAATAAATTAAATCGATTGACTACACCGAAATCAACTGAAACATTGGTAGTATAAGTTTGTTGAGGCTGTAGGTCCTTATTAGGTAATCCACCTAACTCTAGTACTCTATAATCTCCATTAAACGTATTAGAAAGCATATAAGTAGTCGTCACATCTCGTGGTGCAATACCTGCTAGACTAGCTGTATATCCTATAGATCCTTTAAGTTTTAGGCTTGTCAATATATCTTGTGCTTTAAAGAAATCATATTGACTAGGAGTCCACCCTGCCCCTATTGCCCATGCATTATTCCATCTTTTATTACTTGGTAATAGAGAAGCTCCATCTCGTTTAAAACTAGCATAGGCATCATAAGTACCTTGATAGGTATAGCCAACAGCTGCACCGAACCCTAATTGAGTTGTTCTATGTTTATTCCCAAATACCTCTGGTTTATAGCTATTGTTCAAAGCTGTATTAATCCCTGACAAACTGCTTAAATCATCAGCAATACCATGTCCCGATCCTGATAAAGATTTTATATCTGTCAAATAGTAATCTGCATTAATACCCAAGAACAAATCGTGATCTCCAAATTGTTTCTGATAATTAGCACGGATATTGGCGGAGTAATCAAAGTTTTTAGAGTCAATTTCTTTGATATATCCTTTCTCATTTTCGTTCTTTGTTTTTTGGCTATAGGCAGTACTATAGATTCGATCATAAGTTTCTTCTAGGCTATAATCTGCACCAATAACTCCAGACAATTGAAAATCAGGTAATACGTCCCAATACATCACAAGAGAAGAGCTAAAGCGTTTACTTGTCTTTTTTTGTTTAAATTGGTTAATCAAGTCACTATAAGATCTATCTGAATAGCTTGTTAATTTTTTCGTATCTTTAGTTTCATAAGGGTTTAAATTAAAAGCTAAAGATGTAGGGTCATTATCCATTCCATTCCATTCTCTGTATTAGATGTGGATACTCCAAAACTGTTGTTAAGTGATAGTTGAAATGTAGGTGTGATAGTATAATCAAGGTTAGCTCTAGCTGTCAAATGGTTGATATCATTACCTGGTATTCTCCCCCCTTGCTTACTATAATTAAGAGAGTAGAAATAAGTATTCTTAGCCGTTCCTCCACGTACACTAAGGTTGTGAGATTGAAAGTGGTTAGGTTTTATTAATTCTTTAAACCAGTCGGTATTATACTGTCTCAAAGAGTCTAGTTTCATTTGACCTTCGATTAGCTTCTGTTCTAGAAGAGCAGGATTATTAAGATATAATCTTCTAATATTTCGTTCAGAATAGTCATATCCTGGCCTTCCATTAGCCCCTATTCTCTCTTCAAAAGCTAACTTCTCATTCGTATCCATCATCTCTACTGGTCTTGCCCCTCTAAGGGTAATCCCCTGCTTCATAGCGTAACTAAATACAGGCTTTCCATCAAACCCTCTTTTAGAAGTCAATTCTATTACACCATTAGCTGCTTTAATCCCGTATAATGCTGTAGCTGGAGCATCTTTTAAAACCTTGATAGATGAGAAATCACTAGGATTTAAAGTCAAGAAATTTTCTGTAGAAATAACAATACCATCCATCACAAAAAGGGGTTCGTTAGCACTGCCTTTATAGCTAAAAGATGAATTACCTCTCAATCTGATTTCAGGCTTTTTTCCTAGTTCACCACTGTAATTCACTGTTAATCCAGGTACTTGCCCTTGTAATAACTTAGCCATATCAAGTTCTGAACGCTCTGATAACTTGTTCATATCAATTGTCACAACAGATCCAGTTAGATTTCGGACATCTATATCATTGATATTAGTCGACTTGCGAATGATTACTTCGTCTAATTGCTTATAAGTTGGAAGGAGATAGATAATCTGATTTCCCTTTTTAAGACTTACTTCTAAGCTTTCATATCCCTCTTGACTAATTAATACCGTTGAATCGTTTAATTCCTCGATTTTAAATTCTCCTTTCGAGTTTGTAAAATAAACTTTACCTGATGTTATTACTGTGATAATCGCAGTATCGATTCCTTTTCTTGTCTCTAAGTTTAGGACCTTACCTGTATAAACAGGATTTTGTGCAAAAAGATGATTGGCACAAAATAAACTAATCACTAAGATTGTGATAGTTTGTTTTATTGAAAATGACATACGTAACTATTAAGAACTATTCTAAATTGAATCGCAAATTTAGTTACTTTTCAAAATAAACAAAGGTTTATATTGCCTTATTTAGACTAGATATAATTAATTATTCAGAATTTGCGAATTTGAAACAATAGAAAGCGTTACAAATAATTAGGTTTATTTTAAGAGTATCTAACTGTTCTATAACAACTTAAAAAGACTGTTTGTCTAAATAATTATACTATAAAATTGAGATTTAAGAGTAGTCAAAAAAAATGACTCAATATGTCTATCAAGAGTAATTTATAGTCGTTTTCTTGCTTTTAGAGGTGATTTTTATTGTCTATTTAGCTAAAAAAAGAAGAGCAATACTCTTCTTTTCTTCTTAATTTTGCTTTCAAACTAAAAGAGAACACATGAAAGTTAAAGACAAAGTAGTCGATATAGAAACGAATGAAGAGTACATTATCAAAGATATTATAGAGAAAAATAAGTTTATACCTGAGGACTTATACAAGCTTATTTCTGTAACTACGAAGAAAGAAATTCAAGTTTTTAAAAGTACTTTTGAAACTAGTTTTAAATAGTCTTCAAAAGGTATTTAGCACTTTTATAAACCAAAAAATCCTACAAACGTTATTGGTCTGTAGGATTTTTTATGGACTATAAAAACAACCTCAAGTGACTTACTAGATATTAAATCTAATTGTTACTTATTTACTATTAGTAATTTTTCATTTGCTAATACTAAAGCCTCTTCTGCAGTTGAGACTACAAAAAGTTCGTGCCCCCAATACTTAAAGAAGATTTCTTTAAAGTCTATCGCTACTTGGCGTTTTTCTTCATTAGGTTCTACCTGTATCATGGCTAATACATTATTGCGTAGTTCCTCTCTATTCTTTTTCATCCACAGGTTCATCTTCTTCATGTGATCCTTGTTACTCTTAGTGTCCTTTACATCAGGTGCACTCACCTCATTAATCATAACAAATTTCTTCCCTGTTTTTAGTAATGCTTCGTAGTCATTAAAATACTGATCTTGATCATGCCCTTCATTGACAGATTGAATAATTACTTTTACTATAGGGAAGTGCTTTGCATCTAATTGACTCATAAATTTTATTTTTTGTAAAGGACTCCTTTTATGGTCAAATGAAAAATGGACATTCAAAAGAAAGAGATGGATTATTCGAAGTACTTTGTTTATTTACTATTTCTTTGTATGAGTTAATAATGATTCTCTTTCTATAACCACCTCTATAATAGTTCCATTATCTCTTATTATAGATATTTCTTGCTTTTTTACTCTAGGTCCTGTTGATATTTCACACCATTGATTATCAGTAATGAATGTATAATCTCTATCGTTTATTCTAAGTATTCGATCCCCTTTCTGAAGACCTGCTCTATCTGCAGGACTATTTTTATACAAGCTACTAATATATACTTTATTCTCTTTTAGCATTATACCATAACCATGACCTTCAAAATCAGATGTTTTTTCACCTTCCTTTTGCGGAATAAAATATATACTTTTTCCTTTCCAATCCATAATCACTTTATATTCAGATAATTTACCAACACCAATAGCTCTCGTCCTCAATCCAAGGTCAATAACATTATTTTTAATCTCTAAATTTCCTATTCTAAAGCTTTCAATTGGAATATTATAAAAATGAGGAGTCATTACATCACCATAAATACCTACTGTAGACATCCCACTACCATAAGCATACCTTACATCTGGATATTTTTCTATAATCTTATTAAATAAGGAATAATCTAATGAAATGCTTCCACCATAACCGTAATCAATAGTATTATTATATATTTTTATTTTTCCAATAAATGACGTAACACTGGGTACTCCTCCATAGCCAATATACATTTTAGACTTAGCTGTATTCTTTGGGATATCTAAGTTTGTAATATTGTCAGTAAATGTTATTTCTTTTTTTTGATAATCAATCTCCCAGATAGCCTTTCTAAATACATTAGCTCCTAAAAAACCGTCAAATTTCATACATTTAAAGTCTACAACTTTATTATGATCTAGAATTACAGCTCCTACATTCATAAAATTGACTCCTCCTAAAGTCAATGTATCTAATTTAACATAGTCTAACTCTTGTGAATTGATATCAATATCTAATACCTTGACTTTATTGATACTTTTTAAATTAAGCTTTTGAGCTACAGAAGGAATAAACGCAGTAACAGCTCCTGTATCAAATAACATTATATACTCCTCTCCGTCTATAATAGGCTTAACTATAATATGTTTTCCTATTGTTTCGAATTTAATAGTTGTTTTAAAATTACTTTCTTGAAGTACAGTACTATTCATTAATCGTGTAATACTTTGTCCATAAGAAAAGTACATACCAAATAAAAATAGTACAACACATAAAGAAATGATTCTAATATAAAATTTCATAATAAAGGTAAATAATACAATTTGATATTAATAAGTACTAAACAAACGGTATCCTTGGTCTTTAAATTGTATACTATACACAGATATCTCTTTTAAAATGAATTAACAGGAAAAATATATTTAACAAAAGTCCCTTAAGAATACTTTTCTTAAGGGACTTTGTATTACACTTTAGCTGCCCAAATCTCGATTTCTAAATCAATCTCAGGAAGTCCTAAAGCTGAAATATAAGCTACAGTCATAGACGGATTTCCACTTTTAAAGAACTCCCTCCATACGCTATCAAAATAATCCCAATCAATCTCTTTAGTTGCCCAGATATTGACTTTAATAATATTCGCTTCTGCTAATTCTTGACTTTTTAACAAAGAAGCAATATTGCTAAACGTATTGTCTACTTGTTGATTAAAGTCGATTGGTATTACACCATTACCGTCAGTACCTATCTGTCCAGAGAAAGTATAAATCATCGCATTCTTAGGTACAATAGTGATATGTGAATAATTTCCTACTGGTCTTGATAAAGTTGTTGGAGTAATTCTAACTACTTTTTGAATGTCTTGCATAGTTTTATTATTTAATATTCTAGTGCAAAACTAGACTAGGAGTTACAAGTAAAATTGTATAAAACCGACAAGTCTATTTTTTTTTCTTCTTAATCCTATATAAACTTAATGATTATTCTTAAACTAGTTCTGAAATTACTTACTAAACAATATATTAAATGTTTGTATCTATACTACATCCATTAATTACTTCATCTTGTCGTTGAGCAACAATTGAAATATTATCTAATAAATTGCTTAAGATAAGTTTCTCCTTAATAATATCGATACAAAATCAATTATCTTTGTTTAAAATTTACGATATATGCAAGTATCAAAAGATCCATTACACGGAAAGAAATTAGTAGATATTCTAGAAGAATTAGTAGAATACTATAACGGATTCGAAGAGTTAGGCAATCAGATTAACATCAGATGTTTTACTCATGATCCAAGTATTAACTCTTCTTTAAAATTCTTACGAAAAACACCTTGGGCAAGAGATAAAGTCGAAAGCCTTTACTTATATGTTCTACGTCAAAAGGCAAAACAACAAAAATCAAAAGAATAGATTTTGTTTATATTTCTGTTTTTTTAATAGTTTAATTTATTATGATTTACTCTTTACTAAATAGTGCAGAGTAATCATCTTCATATTTTTTCTTTAATTGCTGTTTCGCTTTTTTAACTGCATCAATAGTTACTCCTAGAATATTTGCAGTTTCTTGATTCGTCAATCCCATTTTTTGCAACAATACAATGCGTAGATTAGATTCGGTCAAATCAGGAAACTGAGTAATAATTTCATTAAAATAAACTGCCTGTTCTGCTCTAGATGTTTCTTTAAACAAAACCCAATTCTCCTCAGTCATCAGATGAGAACGAAGTAATTCTTCAATAGCAGGACGCTTTTCCTTAAAGATCTCCTTAGAAGAGTGAGAAGCCTTATTTAACTCATCTTCTAATTTTGCTATTTGTGCAGTTTTTTCACTCAGATATACTTGATAAGATGCTAATGATGCTTTCGTTTCTTTTGCCAATTCATAATAATATATTGCTTGATATAAGCTATCTAATTGAGAATATATTATTCCTAGCCCCATAAAATAGCACTATTATTTATCGTCACCTTTTCCCCTTCTTCTAAAGCTTTTTTGTAATAAATAAATTATAATAATTATTTATTACTCAATAAAAACATAAATGGTTTTAAAATGTATTTTATATCCACAACATACAAATACCGACCTCTGCTCTCTTTCAACCTCTCACTTTTAACCCAGATTAAGCGATAGACATATAAACAAAGCAATTATGCAAATTAGCTCTGAATTTAAGAAAAAGCATACTGTAGTATGGTTTTAGAAGAAATGAAAGAGATATGAAGTAGAATTGCTTTGCAGTATTTGGCTAATGCTTAATCTAGGTTTAACATAGCAACTCCTTTTTTTTATCAAATGATAAATTATTAAATTTATAGAGATGATAATTTTGACCTGTTAAAAAAAAGAGATTGATTATGAAACAAGACAATGTAAACAAAGGGTTATCCTTAGCGAGTATTTTTCCAACAAAAACAAGAATTCGATTAGCTGTAGTATGGCTAATCGTCATCTTATTTATGTTATTCGGAAGTTCTATTACTGGAGTGAGCCTATCCCCTCTATTGGCTACTAGTATTTTCTTAATCTTACTGTTTACGATAGTTGGAGCAGCTTTTGGTGTTGTAAAAGAGGCGGATGAACTCGCTCATAAATTAGGTGAACCTTTCGGAACATTGATTCTTACACTTTCGATTGTATCTATAGAAGTCATCTTAATCTCTGCAATGATGTTAGGCCCAGGAGAGAATCCGACTATTGGAAAGGATTCGATCTTCTCTGTAATGATGATCATTATGAATCTAGTAATAGGACTGTGTATTCTATTAGGTGGACTAAAGTATGGTGAACAAGAGTACAATGCACAGGGAACGATGTCTTACTTGGCCATGATCATCATGTTAGGAGGTATAGGATTAATGTTGCCTAATTTTATTCAAGGTGCTGGCGGAGGTATGTTTAGTGATATACAGGCTATCGTCTTGGCTGTTTTTATTATTATTCTTTATGCTGTGTTCCTATTTTTCCAAATGAAAGGGTATAAACACTTATATGTACAGCCGCTGCAAGGCTCTATGGAAATACCTTTTAAAGATAGAACTATAGCCAATGTACAGTCAGCTGAGGAAGTACAATCAAAAGGTGAAAAATCAGAAATATGGATACGTTCTATTATCCTAATCGGGATGATACTACCTATCGTATTATTATCTCATAATATGGCTGTAGTAGTAGATTACGGGATTAAAGCCGCTAACCTCCCTACTCTATTAGGAGGTGTATTAGTTGCCATCATCGTGTTTACCCCAGAGTCAATGACTGCTGTAAAAGCAGCTTTAAACAATGAGTTTCAGCGTGCGATTAACTTATGTCATGGTGCATTCGTTTCTACAGTAGGACTCACTGTGCCTTCTGTACTAATTATTGGTTTAATTACAGGCAAAACAGTATTATTTGGGATGAATAGTACAGAGACTATCCTATTCGTGATAACCTTATTATTAAGTCTAATGACTTTCTTAGGTAAGCGTACAACCCCTATTATGGGTATTATGCACCTAATGTTATTTGCTGTATTTACACTGCTTATTTTCTATCCATAATAGGGCATTTCTTGTCAAAAAGCATTGATAAAACTTAACCGAGAGATCCACATTCATTATTTCGAACAAGGGTATTACTTATTTTACTCAAAGCTCTCTTTGTGTATGTAAAGAGAGCTTTGAGTAAAATAAGATGAGACAACATACATACGACTTTATCAATTCTTCGTTTGTATATAAATAACAGCTGCTCTTACTTTACTAATGTTTAACTTCCTTAGAATATTAACCTTGTGATAACATTAAAAAGTCTAATCAATAGTGTAATTTGATTGCTAAAAATGAGAAAATCACTAAAAAAATATAAACTTTAAATATTCACTTGGCTCATTAATAAGAGATAACTTATTTTTTATTATATCTATTGTATTTTTAATAAATCCCCTCCCTTAACCCTTTGATAACATAGCAGTAACTTATACATCACAATCACGTAGGTACTTTGTCTCAATGAAAAAACACTATTTATCTATGAGAAAAAGTATAGTTATTTTTTCTTCTTTATTATTACTTTCGTGTGGAGATAAGGATCATTCTATCAAGATGAAAGGTTCTGACACAGAAGTAAATTTAGCAGTAAACCTAGCAGAGAAATACACTCTAATAGATTCTGACTTCAGTATTGCTATTTCTGGTGGCGGTTCAGGAATTGGTATTACTTCTTTACTAAATGGTCAAGCTGATATCGCTAATTCTTCTCGCCCTTTATCAGACAAAGAAATTGCACAATTCGAAAACAAAAATATAAAACTTCGTACCGTCATATTTGCTGAAGATGCTACTGCGTTTGTAGTACATAAAGATCTACCTATAGAGGAAATAGATTTAGAAACTTTAGGCAAAATCATGAAGGGAGAGATTACCAATTGGAAAGAACTAACTTCTGTAAATCTGCCTATTAACATCTATGGTCGTCAGAGTAGCTCAGGTACTCACTCATTTATTAAGAAAAAACTAAAAATAGAGTTTTCTAATGCAGCTAAAGAAATGACAGGAAATGCTCAAATCTTAGAAGGTATTAAAACGGACAAATCTGGGATAGGCTATGTAGGTGCAGGTTATATCTCACATGAGACAGCTACTAGTCCTACTGTTAAGATACTGAGTATTAAAGAAACTCCTACTTCACAAGCTTATTCTCCTATAGACTCCAATGCCATCAATAACAGTCTGTACTTCTTCCAGAGACCACTGTATCAGTTTATCTTAGAAGATTCTTGGAAAAAGGTAAAGCCCTTTATTGATTTTGAAAATAGTGAGTTAGGAAAGCAATTGATCAAAGAACACGGTTATTATATAATAGAACGACCATAATATGAAATATAACGTTAGAATAGGATTGGATGTTACATTTAAGTACATCTTTAAAGCAACTGGTCTTTTAGTACTTTGTTTATTAGGAGGAATATTAGCCATGCTAATATATAATTCTATTTCCTTCTTTATGGATGTAAAGCCCCTTGACTTTATCACTGGGATGGAATGGAACCCTACAGCAAAGAACCCAGTCTATGGAATGCTACCACTTATTTTAAGTACAACAATAGTAACTATAGGAGCTATGCTGATCGCTATACCTTTAGGAATAGGTACAGCTGCTTTTATCTCTGAATATGCTGGTACACGACTAAAGAATATTTTAAAACCAGCTATAGAGATGTTAGCTGCAGTTCCTTCAGTAGTTATTGGTTTCTTAGGAATTGTAGTAGTAAGCCCAGGCTTAGCCGATATGGCAGGGCTTCCTAATGGTCTTAATGCTCTAAATGGTGCTATCTTACTAGCGATAATGGCATTACCTACCATTATTACGATTGCAGAAGATGCCATACATGCAGTACCAAAAACATATAAAGAAGCAAGTTATGGCGTAGGAGCTACCAAATGGCAGACTCTTCGCAAAGTAATCCTTCCAGCAGCCGCTCCAGGCATTATCTCTGCAGTCATGTTAGGTGTAGGTAGAGCCATCGGAGAGACCATGACTGTACTTATGGCGACAGGTAATGCTGCTTTAATTCCTACAGGATTCTTTGACTCTGTAAAAACCATGACAGCGACAATCGCTATAGAAATGGGAGAAGTTCCTTATCAAACAACACACTACTATGGACTATATGCTCTAGCGACTGTCTTATTCTTCATGACACTTATTGCAAACCTAGTAGGAGAATATTTTATAAATAGACTAAGAAAATACCATGCAGTATAATAAACTAAAACTATCCTCTATCGTAGAATGGGGAACATTAGTAGGAACCACTCTTATCGTATGCTTTTTCCTTGTTGTAATCATCCTAGAGATTGTGACAAAAGGAATGGGAAGTTTATCTTGGGAGTTTATCTCTACTATTCCTAAGGAAGGAATGACTAAAGGAGGTATTCTTACACCGATTATAGGTACAGTGCTTATTACCCTTATTACTGCTTTATTCAGTATTCCATTTGGCGTATTCTGTGCGATCTACTTAAATGAATATGCAGAAAACAATTGGCTAACTAGAACCATTAGAGCTGCTATTCGTAATTTATCAGGTGTACCCTCTATTATCTATGGCTTATTCGGATTGGCCTTATTTGTTCAGACGTTATCTTTAGGCACTTCTTTACTAGCTGCAGGATTAACATTAGGGTTATTATCCCTTCCATATATCATAACCACTACAGAGGAAGCATTAATGCAAATACCCAACAGTACTCGTGAGGCAGCGCTAGCAGTAGGAGCTACTAAATTTGAGACTATTAAAGATGTTGTTATTCCTTCTGCGGTACCAGGTATTCTAACAGGTGTAGTATTGACTCTGTCTAGAGCTGCTGGTGAGACAGCTCCTATCTTGTTCACAGGAGCTGCATTTTATATCAGTGATACGAATGGATACTTAAACCAAGAATTTATGGCTCTGCCTTATCACTTATATATGCTATCGACACAACATCAGTCAATAGAAGAAGTAAGACCTATTGCTTATGGAACAGCATTAGTGTTAATTATCGTAGTGTTCCTATTAAACTTAAGCGCATTTTATATCCGTTATAAATTCAGAAAAAATGAAAACTAAATTATCTGCTGAGAACTTAAATATTAGCTTTGGAAGCAAACAAGTTTTAAAAAATGTAAGTGTAGAATTTGAAGAAAATAAAATAACTGCCCTTATCGGGCCTTCTGGATGTGGTAAGAGTACTTTACTAAGAAGTTTTAACCGTATGCACGACTTAGTTCCCTATGCTAAAATAAATGGTTCTATCAAATTAGAAGATATGGATATCTATTCTAAAACCATACCTGTAACGGAGATTAGAAAGCGCATCGGGATGGTGTTTCAAAAAGCGAATCCTTTTCCGAAGAGTATCTATGACAATATCGCTTATGGCCTAAAGATTAATAATCTACCTCATGATAAGAGTGTAATCGAAAAAGCATTGACAGAAGCCTTTCTTTGGGATGAAGTAAAAGATGATTTAAGGATGCCTGCTCATCGCTTATCAGGCGGACAACAGCAGCGCCTTTGTATTGCAAGAGCTGTAGCTCTTCGCCCGGAAGTAATCTTAATGGACGAACCGTGTTCTGCTCTTGATCCTGTAAGTACAATTAAAATAGAAGAACTAATTCTTCATTTAAAAGAGAAATATACTATCGCTATCGTCACACATAATATGCAACAAGCACAGCGTATCGCTGATCAAACTTACTTTATGTATCTAGGTGAAGTAAAAGAAAGCGGTTTGACACAAGATATCTTTGAGAATCCTAAACACGAAATGACTAAGAATTATATCAACGGTGTTTTCGGATAACAAATAAAAATACCAAGTAGACCACTTACCTACTTCGTCATCGATAAGTCAGACTTATCGGTATAAAAACGGATACCTTATTAGGCTATCCGTTTTTTTGTCCCTTGTATATGATAAAATTGATTACCTTCAATAGTTGTAAATAGCTTTCAATATGGCAAAAACAAAAACAGTATATACAGAACAAGATGTCTATGAGTTTATAGACTCTTATGTAGAAAATAAACAAAAGAAAGAAGATTCTCTAGAATTGATTAGATTATTTCAACATTGGTCTGGTTGTCAGCCAAGAATGTGGGGTTCTACGATTATAGGTTTTGGCAATTATCATTATAAATATGCAAGTGGGTATGAAGGCGATACTCCTATTTTAGGATTCTCTCCGCGCAAAGATAAATTTTCTCTCTACGTCTTCTCTGATACCGAGAAAAGTAGATTAGCCTTAACAGAATTAGGAAAGTACAAGATGGGGAAAGCATGTATTTATATAAGCAAAATAGCAGATATTAACTTAGCCGCTTTAGAGATTTTGTGCAATGAATCTATTCATTTTGTAAAACAGCATTATGGGCATTAATTACCTGAGGATGCAGTAAATAACCTTATTTAACGTAAGGTAAATATAAGAATATAAATAGGTAAAATAGTTATAAAGTATTAATTTACAACATTTAATATCCAAAAAAAAGATCTATGTTATTTAATGATAAAATTACTTAAATCAATGATGATACTGATATATACATAAAAGTATATTAGAATGTTTTAGGATAAGGCTAAGCTTGCACTTATTTGAGGATTACTAGGGCTTTTCTTGGAGTTTCCTTGCCTAGAGGGCATCTTTGTCGAAGAATGGAGCAAGAAATCCTCAAGCAATCTCCTAGCACATCGTTACAAACCAAAAGAAAGTTAGCAATAAGTATGAGTAAGCATGAATCTATTTAATTATTAAATGTCACGTAAAACATAGAGTAGACAAAGCCTTAAATGAACACTATTCAAAAAATCATTGATGAGAATAGACTCTACTTGATTAGGATAAAAAGCTTTTGAGCCTCTTCATATTATTATCAAATTTATATACTATATTCCCTTACTATATGATATCCGATTCTATACATATCACGCTTAAAAACAATAACACTGTTACGATACGTAAAGCGACATCTGCAGATGCTGCACAAATACTAAATTTAATTCAACTGTATCTAGATAATGCTGAGTATATTCCTATTAACAGTAGTGATTTTAATAAAACTGTAGAGGAAATAGAAGCTTGGATACAAAAATTAAACAATGCGAATAATTCTGTAATGTTAGTAGCAGAACACAATGGAAAACTTATAGGTAATTTAGATCTTACAGGACATCATAGAAAAGCATTACAACATACGGCTGTGCTAGGAATGGGAGTTTTGTTAGAATGGAGAAATACAGGGCTAGGAACAGCATTATTAAAAAAGGCTATAGATTGGGCTAAAAGGAATACTATTCTTGAGATACTTACATTAGAGGTATATACAGAGAATATAGCAGGCATCGCTCTATACCGAAAACAAGGGTTTAAAGAGGTAGACACTATACCTAACTTTATTAGGGACAATGATAGGTACTATGATAATATGAGTATGTGGATGGCGTTGAGGTAGATACTATTCAGACTTTTTATTTAACCATTTATTCATTTGTTGGATCATTGTAGAGTAATCTACACAATCATAAGTCCTAAAGGATTCCCAATCTTCTAATTCATCTTCTATGGCATAGTGTTCTCCTTCTTCATAAACACCTGTAATAATCTGTCTTTGTATCAATTTTTTTGCAAATTGTTTATCTACTATTCTAGGTAGACCACGTGTACAACTAAATTGATAAAAAGGTTTATAAAAAATTATTCCATCTAATCTGTCTTGATACAAGACTTTATCATCATCACCATAAGGATAATCAAAGTGAGTTTGTCCAAAAGGAGTTCCTTTTAGAGTAAAACCAATAGGTTTATTTCCTGTCAATTCAAAAGCAGCATCCCATTTACCATCATTAGATAATTCTATTTTGTGCCCTTTACCTACTTTAGGGTTTTTATATTCTTCGGACTCATAATTATACCAGTTCAAAGCTACTGCCTTTACTTGATGCTTATATTTTTCTTTTAAATAACCTCCAACAGTCTTTATCTTAAGATTACCAATGATATCATCTATTTTCTCAGCATGAGGTCTATTCTGTATATATAAAGCTTTTTTATGTCCATTAATTGGACGTTGCTTTTCATATAACTCTATAAAGTTATAAGCCATAATACTATCTCGTGTATTCAACTTAGATAAATACTTACGTTCAAAATTTAAATACTTCTCTCTCGTCATTCCTTCCCATTCAAAAGCACAATCTGTAAAACCTATGGTTATCTTCTCTTGAGTAGATAAATCTTTATTTATATCATAGATACCTTTTAGATATTTAATCATATTAAACTTATCCCACAGAGCATTATAATCAAGTTCTCTATATAATAAAACGAACTCCTTTTCGAACTCCTCTTGTTTATTATAATCTCCTTTAACAACGATGTTTCCCCTATTTGTTTGATTAACTACACCTACTTCTGTATATACATGACTGATTTCATTAATAAATCTATTATCCTTTAATATCTCTAGAATCAAATCGTACTGTGTAGACTCTCTATGGTCACGTTCGCCTAGAATAACAATATCATTAGTTTTAAACAGCTCAAAAATATAATCTTTAGGAGACTGTTTTTGCTCTTCTAAGAATTCATAATACTCCTGTACTGTATATTGTGCAGAACAAACAAATGGCAAGAAGAATAAGATGATATAAATTAATTGTCTTCTCATTCTGATACTATTTATTGTATAATATTTTAAGTGTTTTACTCATAGATGCGCCAATTACAGAAGTATGAGTCTCTTCTTCAAAAACTTTAGTTATAATGAAACTGTCTTTTATTTTGTATTGTTTTAAAGCATCTATAAACAAATTAGTACACGAGATAATAACTTCTGGTTCTAAACTACCATAAGATAAGAACACTCGTTTATCTCTTCCAACCAAAGAGTTTTTAACAGCAGAAATCATTTCGTTATTATTCCAAAATAATGAAGCGCTATTTATTCCAAAATGATTAAACAGGTCTGAAGCATTAAGTAAACAATATGCTGCAAATAATCCACCTACTGAATGCCCTGTGATGCCTCTATCCTTAGAAGTCTTATAGTGATTATCAATGTATGGAACAATATCTTGTCTTAAACATTGTAAGAACTTACTAGCACCTCCTGTTGTTACTTCAGATATCTCTAAGCCAAGTCCTGTAGCCACCTCTTCATCTACGTTCAAATCATTAGAGGGAGTATAATCTATCATTCTATTTTTAAACCAAGCGGGTGTAGACTGATCTTTATCACCAATTGCAACTATGATAACATCCTTAATCTCTTGACTAAAATCAAGTAATTTATGCATAGAAGAAATCATAGGAAAAGAATAATATGCATCTAATACATACAAAACGGGATAAACAACATCTGCTTTCTCGTTATAACTAGAGGGCAAAGAAACATATAATTGATATTCGTGATTATTAATACTAGAATGTACGATATGTCCATTCATAGTTAATTGATCATTAGTACTATATTGTCCAAAGCTATCTATACTACTAAATAATAGACAGAATAATAAAAAACAAATCCTCATATTAAAAAGTGACATACAATTATTTCATTTACATTACTTTACATACAAAACTATCTTTATCTTAGTAAATATAATGAAAAACACTACTAACTAAACAATTATGATGAAGATACAGAATAAACTTATCTATCCGATTCTACTATACTGTTTACTATATACTGTTATTACAGCTACCTATTTTTCTTTAAGCTTTATAGGTAATACAGAGTATCAATCAGTACTAGCCTCTGTTCCTTTAATTATTCTAAGTATCCTTTTTATCAAGAAACATACATTACCTATTCGCGTTTCTTTAAAACTAAATACAGATAGCAAGTCTAAGAGAAATCTAATCAAATACACTAGTTTGTTTGCTGTTATTTTTTTGGTAGTCAATAGTCTGCAGATATTTTTATCTGATTCATCTGATATACGCTATGATTACTTAGAACAGATTGGGTTCTTTATTCTGATATGCTTTCCAATAAAAGCCTTAGGTGAAGAAGTCTTATACAGAGGGTTAATCCAAAACTACATTGACAAATACATCAAACCTTCTACTAAAAATATCAGCCCAGGTAACATCATCACTGCTGTATTAATGACTATTGCGCACTTAGGTTTCTTTTATATTATGCCGTTACCTAATGCCATATTAGCTTTTATACTAGTATTCGTTGTTTCACTATTCTTTGGGTATATCTCTAAAATTACCAATCGTAACATCTTATACTGTACTATAATCCATATATTCTTAAACTATATCCATGTAGCTGTACAATGTTTTTACATTCTACTCTTCTTATAGTTTTAGATAAGGATTATTATCCTTATCATGTTCTACCCATATAAGCTTGCTAGTATCATATCCAACTTCTTTTGCTATTTCTAAATACTTCACTTTCAGATCTTCAGGAAAAGTTTTTTCTCTAGATAGAATCCATAAATAGTCAAGATTCTTCCCTGCGATTAAGGCATATTTATAATCTTCGTCTAAAGCAATGACATTATAGCCAGAATAAAAGGGACCAAAGAAGCTTACTTTTAATGCTGCTGTTTCTTTATCTTCTCTAAATTTTGCCACTCCTTTTGCTACAGACCACTCCTTCTCTACATAGTTGTATCCACTATTAAGAACCTCAACATTACCGTCTTTATCTAGGCTGTATTGAGCTGAAGTATTGTTCAAATCTTTTTCAAATCGAAAGTCAAAACGGGCTATCTCATACCATGTGCCCAAATAACGGTCAACATCAAAATTAGTAACTGCTGTAGCTTTCTCTGGAATATCACTATTATTACATGATATTAAGAATGCTCCACAAAAAAATAATAAACTGAAACGAATAAAGTAATTCATAATTAGTACAACTTGAGTTTTATCAAAAGTAAAAAAATTACTTTTAATATCGCTTTTATTATTTAGAATTATTTTAAACAATAGCTTTTTTTTAGATTAAAATGTATCTGCAATATTAAGTTTTTATTCCTTTTTTAAATTTATTATCCTATCTATCATTTTTTTACCGATTTTTGGATTGTCATTAAATAACAACAAACAAATCAAAAAACGCAAAACATGAAAAAAATCACACTTTTATTAGCAATGGCATTAATCGTAATGTCTTGTAATCAAAAGAACAAAGAAGAGAATCAACCTGAAATAATAACTGAACAAACTTCAACAAATTCTGAAGAGATACAAACGCCTAAAGCTGAGTTTAATATTGAAGATATAGCCTATAGCAAAGCTGAAATAGGTACTTTTCCTTTCTTTACCTTACCTAAAGGATTAAAAGAAATGAACAAATCACTTCATAAAAACTTTGATGTATGTTACTTTCCTATTAATGGAGTAATGACTCCTATTGAGGGGAAACTGTATAAAACTAATATAACTGCAGCAGCAGGAGAAGAGTTTTCTCAACGCTATTTTGAAAAAAGCTTAGAGGATTATTTAAATTCTATAGGAGCAGTTAAGATTTTTGAAGGAGAAATTACACAAGAAGAATATGAACGTTATAACAAACAAGATCCTAATAAAGGAGATGAAGGAGATATCGGATATACTGGAGAATTAATTAAGCATTATATTATCCGTACACATAACCATGGAAACGTTTATATCCAGTACACTGCTAATAATGCAGGTGGTAAGCTTAATATCTTACAAGAAGAAGCTTTGCAACAAACAATTACTAAAATTACAGCAGATGAAATAGTAAAAGATCTAACAGAGAAAGGTAAATCTATCTTATACATCAACTTTGACATCGATAAGTCTACACTTACTCAAGATGGTGAAAAAACAGTTGACGAAATAGCAGTAGCTTTACAGAAAGATTCTTCTTTAAAAATTTCAATTGAAGGACATACAGATAATACAGGAGAAGCTTCTCACAACAAAAAACTGTCTACTGATAGAGCTAATGCAGTAATGAATGCTCTAATCAAACAAGGTATCGCTAAAGAGAAGCTATCAGCGAAAGGTTTGGGCGCAGATAACCCTCTAGTTGCTAATGACTCTGACGACAATAAGGCTAAAAACAGAAGGGTAGAATTAATTCGAGTAAAATAGTATAATTAAGTACATAATAGTAGCAAAACTATACTATACAAGGAAAAACAATTGTCTTATATTATAGAGAAAGCCTGTTTTAATTAAAAACAGGCTTTCTCTATATTATATCTTAGATATTTAGAACTTTTTCATGCTCTTAAACAACCCATACACTTGAGAGTATTCAGGTTCTTTTATGACTTTTACTTCTGCCACTCCCTCTAAACGTGCTGAGGTTACATAACGGAGTAATAATAGATAAATTTCTTTTCCTTCTTTATCCACATTTATTTCTAACTGCATAGGTCTATCATCTGCTGTATCTTCATCTGCTAATCCTGCCCAATCATTACTATTATACATATTAATAATATGCATATCATCAGGTCCAAATGGTTCAGTACCTCGTTCAGGATGGGCAAACTTCACCATTCCTCCCATAGATACAACCTTTCCTCCACTGTTTTTATTATACACATCTACACCTCCTAAAAAAGTATATCCTGCAGCAAACAACAGCCCTACAATCGCTGCTCCACGTACTAACCATCCCTCCATAATAATACTAGGATAGATAATTAAAACAATAAAGCCTATTGTAAAAATACCTCCTATTACTTTTTTTACAATATTTGTTCGTTCCTCAAACTTTTCTGGTTGAGCTCTATAAAATTCAAACAATACATCTGGATACTTTTCTTTCATATTTTTTATATTTAATTATTATACATTACTTAACTCAGACATAATAGTCTGGGACATACAAACATTATTATAAAAACTATGCACACTATTCCCATCTATTATTTTTTTATTATCTAACCCCAAAAGCCCCTCAGGTAAATTTACAGCAGCATAAAATTGATTAAATGCATAAGACAACATTATATCTCTTCCATATTTGTTTTTGAGTTCAACTATTTTTCTCATACGAGCTGGTGTTAAAATATATCTAGCTAAAATATCATCACTTGCATACACAGAAAATTCATATTCAAAATCTACATTTTCCATTTTAACTAAATTTATTCCATTTCTATTCTTTAACTTTTGAATATTTTCTGCCAAATAATCGATCTGTTTTTCTAATCGATCCGGTACAATTATTACTATCCCTTCTATATTTTTATTTAAAGGTACTGTACTAAACATTCCCCTAAAATCTGTAGTAATGTCCTCAATTCTCTTAGCAAATATTCCTCGTATCATATAGATAATAACTATCAAAAAAACTCCTATTGATGATTTTGATAACCAGTATACCCATCGACTATTTGTAATACTTATATCATTAATTACTATTCGTTGATTATTTTGAATAGTTTGCAATGCTCCTAATGAATATGCTGTAATTTTATCACGTTCTACATTACCAAATAATCCACTTAACATTAATCGAGAGATAGAAAATTTACCTTTATCTAAACTATATGTTGCGGTTGGAAAAATAACCTTTATAATACTTTGAAGGGCTTCTTGTTCTGTTTGGATATATTTTGAATAATAATAACTAGTTCCTGCTGAACCAATAGTAATCAAAACAAATAATGGAATAATCATATAAAGTATAGTCATATTATCTATTTGACTAAACCATTCACTATAAGTATAAGCTAGGATATTAGTTCCAATAAAAACGCCTAAAAAATATAGGATACTTCCTCCATAAGACAATATTCTGAATAAGTTTAAAACCTTAGTTCTTTCCTTTATCCGTGAGAATTTATTTTGTAATTCCTCTTCTAATTTATCTATTTCACTTGCTTCCATTACTTTCTAAATAAAGCTTTTACATCGACATTTTGTGCTTCTTCTTCACTTATTGTAATTAATTCTGCCACTTCATAATTCTTAGAAGAAGCTATGATAGAGGAAGGAAACATTTCTACATAATTATTATAGTTTATCACAGCGGCATTAAATGATCTACGGGCAGCCTGTATTTGAAGCTCCATTTCTTCCAAAGTATCTAGTAATTTCATAAATTGACTATCAGCTTTAAGATCTGGATATCGTTCTGAGAGTAATTTTATAGAAGGTAAATTTAGTGATGTAGTCTCATCTTTATCACTCGTATTACTTCTTAATTTAGTAACATTTAATAGTGTTTCACTTTCATGATCAACATATTTTTCAATAGACGCTACTATATTAGGGATTAGACTACTTCTCTGTTTTAGCATAACAGATATAGCACTTTCAGATTCTCTTATCCTATTTTTTTTATTAACAAATGCATTAAGTGTAGTAATCCACCATAAAAGAAGAGCACCTACAAAAACAAGAGGAATAACGTAGTATACAACCATAATTCATATCATAAATTTATGATATAAAACAAAATTATTCACACCATAAACATTAGTTCATTGCAAATATAAAAATACTTTTGATTTTTTTTAACAAAAAAAATCAAAAGTATTAAAAAACAAATATATCGCGATGAGTAGAAATAAAAAAAGCCTATATCAATAGTAATCCCTTTGATATAGGCTTTATATTTTATGTCCAAATAACTATTTCTTATTAGCCATTTGGTTCACTATTTCTTATTAGCCATTTGGTTCACTATTTCTTTTAGAAGTCCTTTTCGCTTAACAGCTGCTTCCTGTTCTTTCTTCTTCTTTTTATCTATTTTATCCTTGACAGCCTTTCTATTGGCAGGTGTATTTCTTCCCATTGTTATCTGTATTACTATATACTCTAGTGCAAAGTTATCATACTCCTATCAATCAGCATTACTTCCATCACTAATAAATATGATTTAATTAAAAATCTTTTTCTATAGGGTTACTACTTAAGATCAATTTCTGTTTCATCCCTGCTGGATATTGATCTATATTTTTTGCATTACCTGGATTTAACTCTATCAGTAAATCTATTGCTGTTTTATTATAAAAAACTTTATCTGCTTTCTTTGCTTGTTTTCTAGATACCTCTTCATAATTAGCTAATCCATCTAAAGCATCCTTAGCTAATTTTATATTTTGGCTGTTGGTAAATTCAAAAGTGTACTCTCCTGATGCATCCCATGCCTTAACTACAAAACCTGGTAGATTATTAAACTTATAAGGACCATTTAAGGCAGGAATGTCTGTTGTAAATAAAGCATACCACACACGTCCACCGTAGCTTGTTGTTGCCTCTTGTACCTTATATCCTTCCCATTGAGTTACTTCAGGAGCAATTGTCCATTTAATACTATTTTTATCCTCTTTATAAAAATACTTTTGTCTACTTTGTTCAAGATAAAACTTATTTTCATCAACATTACTATATACAGACCAAGCAAAACCAGATTTAAACTGCCTTAGTTTATTCATTATATCCATTCTAGACAACGATTTATCTGTCTTCGAAGTTGCCATAAATTCACTTCGCTGTAGGCTTCCATAATCAGTAAAGCGAGAATTACTTTGATTAATATCTAGAATAGCTACCCCTTCCGTTATCTGATCTGTTTTTTGAGGATCCTTTAAGATTTTTGTGCTATAAAAGAATCTGCTGATAGCAATAGAATCATTAGATTCTTGTGCAAAAGTGTTACCTACCAATGCTAAGGTTAAAATAAGGCAAAGTTTTTTCATGATAAATATTTAGTTTTTTAAGTGTTTGTTACTAGACTAGTAAACATATAAAAAAACTTCTAATTACCTCCTAAATATCTAATATAAGATATTTAATATTGATTTTATTATCTTTTATAGCACCATAAGCAACACAATCTATTATTTTACAATTTCAACAAAAAGAATATTAATTAATACATATTTTTGTTAAAAACAAAAAACTAATCAAGATATGGGATATTATATTTTTTCTTATGGCATTAAAACAGATCAAATACTAAATGCTTTTGGTTCTAAAGATTCTACACTACAAAAAGAAGTAGAAGAAAATGATGTCTTTCAAGACTATAGTGATTTTGAGGTAGATGATTTTGAAACTGCACCTGGTCAAGCTTTAATTGACATTATCCAAAACAATCCTTTCAACCATAAGTCCAACTATGCTTATGGATATGCTCTAATAGGGCTTTGTGATAATTTAGGAAAAGAACTTCCTTATGGCCAAGAAATTAAACTAGGGTATGAAACAGACTTGATTAACAAGGTCTTAATAGAAGACTTTTCTATAAAAGATATCGAGATTGAAGAATACCTTTTGGCAGACAATAGTCATCCATTTCCTATTCCCAAAATAGATGATTGGCCACTAATTGGTTTGATTAGACAGCCTCAATTACAGGAGTTAAAGACAAAACTCTTATCCCTTAATATTACTGAAGAACAAATCGCAGAACTAGAAGATGATCCTGAGGATAGAGAATTCACTTATGCGCATCTAAAAGGTATCTTAGACAATATTGATTATTGCCTTGATAATAATTTAGAACTAATCTCCTTCTGTCACTAAGAAATACACTGTAAGTAATCAGTCATTGTAGAATTAAAAATAGTACCGTAATAAAACATTGTTTATGGATAATTATATACTAATCTATGTAGGAGGAATAGTTCTTCTCTACTTTTTGTTTGCTAAATTCATACCTTTTATTAAAAAAGCTAAAAAGAAAACTAAAGCAATATTTAATCAAGTTTATATTAATAATCACTAGACTATAAATGACGAACAGTACCGAAAGCTTGCAATTGGTGCTTTATATAGTGAACAACAAACAGCCTATATTAACTCCCTAATTACAGGTTTAGATAAGAATCATATCAATACTATTTTATCACAATGGTGGGGCATAGATAATTCTTCTATGGCAAAGAACAAATTAGATTATTTAGCTAATAAAGGTTTTAACTACTATTTTGATACCGTACTCAAGTGTTTTGAAATTTCAAATGAACTACAAAAAAATACTATCATTCAAAGTAGCTTTAGCAATAATGAAGATATTGAAAAAGCCTATGATCAATTAGACAACCTCCAAGATATCTATGACGACTTAATTAAAAATAATATTATATCGTCAATGTCAGACTTAAGAAGTTATGGTAACATTGGTTGGGATTGTGGGAGATTAGTTTTTCTAAGTAGATTATGTTTCGATGCTGGTTATCTCTCTGAACAAGAAGCATGGAACTACATTAATAAAGCCTATAATATGGCAATTGAGAAATTTAATAATTGGAATGAATTCTCAAAAAGTTATATTATCGGTAGAGGAATGTGGGGCGGAACTGATTGTGGCAATGAAGGAATAATGATGATTGCTGAAAAATTACTCTTCAATAAGAAAAGCCCTTGGGTAAAACTAAGTTTTAAGTAAACCTCCCCCATAAAATACAAACGAGGATAAACTTTACTTATCCTCGTTTTGAGTTATATTATTCTATCCAAAACTGTCCCTTAGAATAAACTCTTGCTTTACCTGCTACGATTACCCTTTCGGCTTTATTCTCACAGTATAGCTCACCTCCTCTTTCTGATATTTGCTTTGCAAAAAGTGTATGCTTTCCTAATCGTGATGACCAGAATGGTATAAGAGAACAATGTGCTGATCCGGTTACGGGATCCTCAAGAATAGTAGATTGAGGTGTGAAATATCTAGAAACAAAGTCACTCTCTTCTCCTACTGAGGTTACTACCACTCCTCCTGGATCTAAGTTGATTAAATCTAAAACAGATTGATTCACTTTAATATTCTTTACATCCTCCTCTGACTCATAGACTAAGATATAATCTCTAGATTTGAAGACTTCTTTAGGCTGTATATTAAGTGATTTAGCGATAACATCTGGTAATGCTGAAGCTTCTGGCATTCTTGATGGAAAGTCCATATAGTACATTCCATCCTTAACCTCTACGATTAGCTCACCACTCTTGGTATCAAATACAATTCTGTCCTTTGGATATTTTAATATACTTGATAGACAGTGTGCTGTAGCTAATGTAGCATGACCACATAAGTCCATTTCTATCTCAGGAGTAAACCATCTCAAATGAATACTATCTCCATTATCTATAAAGAAAGCTGTCTCTGCAACCGCATTCTCTCTTGTTATTTTAAATAATACCTCGTCTGGTAACCAACTTTTCAAGGGTACAACACAAGCAGGGTTTCCATGAAAAATATGTTCTGTAAAGGCATCTATTTGATATAATTCTAATGTCATTATCTAGTTTTTAAAATATTATATTGTTTCTATAAATTGTACGTAAGGAATTACACTGTTTTTGATGGTTTCTACTGAGCTATCCTGCTCTATACCATAGTATGCATAGAATCCTTGATAATCAGCCTTAATGTAATTAAAGGTTACTTCATAAGGGGCTAACAGTTGTTCTAAAGTATATTTATACTTTCCCTCTGCACTATATTCCTGCTCATCAATTCCTGCTGATATAGCTAATCCTATTTTCTTATTACTCATCTTATAACCACTCTGGCTACCATAAGCCCAGCCATAAGTCAATACTTCATCTAACCACGTTTTAAACAAAGGAGGACAATTAAACCAGTAAAAAGGAAATTGAAATACAATATGGTCATAGGCTTCTATCAATTCTTGTTCTTTTTGAATATCAAGTATTCCATCAGGATATTCACTGTGTAAATTATGAATAAAGTATCATTCAGGATATTGCTCTAACTACTTTAACCATAACTTATTTACAATAGATTCTCCAAAATTAGGATGGATTAAGATCACTAATGTACGCATCATTTCTTAGCTTTAATCGTTATTACTACCGCAAAAATAGGGAGTTCAAACAGCTTTTTGTACCTTAGCGGCCAATTGTTAGATACTATCAAAAAAGTAAGTATGACCAAAATTAAGGAGACTTCTACTCATTTCGAAAACAAAAAAGCCCTTGAAAATGAATGTAATGAGGTATATGCCACAAGTATAATTGGAGGGCAATGGACGATGGCTATTTGTTGTTATTTACTTGAAGGGAAGATGCGTTTTGGAGAGATTAAAAAGGTATTACCAAATATTACAGAAAGAGTCCTTACTCTTCAACTGCGCAAATTAGAAGAGAATAAGGTTATTATCCGCACTATCTATCCAGAAGTACCGCCAAGAGTAGAATACGAACTTACACCTATAGGTCTAAAGCTAGCTCCCATCATTAAAGCGTTAGGCAAATGGGGAGCTGAGCATAAAAACCTTGAAGAAGAAACTAAATAAGTGGAGCAAGTTATTTCTCTTTTCTAGATTCTATCTCTTTTCTAATATTTTTAGCAGTAGTGAATAAGCTTATCGCAATTGGAAAAAGTGCAAAAGGAACAGCTATTAAAGCATTGAAACCTTTTGTCAAAGCACTATATCCCAAGAACACCAAGAGAACAAGAAGCATCCCTACCAATAAACCAGCTAATACTTTTGACTGTTTTTCTTTTTGTTTTAATTCTTCAATACTATAATGTGTGTAATCTGTCTTATTCATCTTTTTTAGTTTTAAATGCCTTATCCAACTAGTAAGTAGTTAAATATTCTCTTTTGTTACATTTTTTGTTAAGTATTCAATTAAAATAACTAGCTATAAAAGAATATCCTAACTATTAAAAAACAACCAACAAACACTTTATATAACAACCAACACATTACTTGCCAATAAACTTAGAATCACTTAAAGTAGACATAAAAGTAATTAAAGCTTCTTTCTCTTCTTCACTAAGCGAGATACGATTATTAGCCCCTTTGAAAATAGGGTCTAAGTTATCTGCATCTAATACACCGTTATCAAAGTAATCCAACACCTCTTTTAAAGAACTAAACTGCCCAAAGCTTCCATAAGGTGCAGTATATTCAATGTTACGAAGAGAAGGTACCCTAAAACTCATATAGTCTTTTAAATCACCTGTTACTCTAGCTCTGCCTGCTTCATTACTATCTGGGTTGATAGGAAAACCAATATTTCTAAAGCTTTGATCTGTAAAAAGTGCTCCACTATGGCAGCTACTACACTTCTGAGTAAACACCTTGTACCCATATGCCTCTTGACTAGTAAATTCCTCTTGTCCTAACTGAACACGATCGTACTTACTATCAGCAGAGATTAGTGTATACTCATACTGAGCGATACTTTTATATATTCTTTCTGGAGTCATAGACTCATCTCCATAAGCTTTTTTAAACAGCTTTTTATACTCTATATCAGCTCCTATTTTATCTAGTACTTCTACGATAGAAGAGTTCATCTCTTCATGTGTGATAATAGGTACAATAGGTTGATTCTCTAATTGAAGTTTGCTCCCGTCCCAATTGTAATATTTCATAAAGAGTAAATTCTGAATAGGAGGTGCATTGCGAAGCCCTACCCTTCCTTCTATACCTATTGCTTGAGCGTGATGATCTGCATAAGCTGATTCTTGTATATGACAGCTAGAACAGGAAATCGTATTATCCTTGCTCAACCTTGGATCTGTAAACAGTTTTTCTCCTAATTCAACTCCATATTTTGTAGGTTTATTTTTTAAAGCAGCGGAGTTCCTCTCTGGAAAATAAGTAGGAATTCCTAACTCTATCTCTGGATTGTCAATCACAATATCTTCATACTCACCCTTACTACAGGAGATTAAGCACAGTAGAAGTAATAGTACACTTATTTTTGTTGTTGTTTTCATTTGTAATAGCAATTATATAAAACCCTTTAGAAAACAAAGAGCTGTTATATCCATAACAGCTCTTCTATACTTGTATTTCTTATTTTACACTGATAATAGAGAACATTCCAGTAACATCACTCGTTCCATTTCCTCCTAAATTATCTACGAACTTCACCATTTGTAATGCTGTATGAATATTAGGTGTAGCATTATCATTTGGTCCTTTACCTGTACTTAGTTTAATTGTATTCGATTTCCCAGTTAATAGTTTATCAAAGTCAGCTTTAATCTTAATCGTTGGTGCAGAACTTCCTACCACTGCATGCGTTGGTAAGTTTAAGACTACCTCTCTATAAGCGTCCACACCTTGTATTAGTTCACCATTATCTCCATCATCTAGAGTACTTCCTGTGTGTATAGACATCTGCTTTTTATCAGCATCGTAGAAACCTTCTATCTTAGTAAAACGATATCCTGTTCCCCATTCCCACATCATTTCTGTATCATTAGCCCCAGCATTAGCATAAAAAATAGGAAACTTAATTTGATCAAGAACATTTAGATCACTGCGTACACCTAGACCAAATTTGATTTGTTTATACTCTCCTCTAGGGATATTAGTTAATAAATAATTTAATGTCTCTGTCTTCGCTTGATTCACAACAGTTGCTCCTTTATCTAAATCATTCACATGATAAGGAATCTCTTTTCCATCATTTTTAATTAGACGAATATTACTAATCACATATTTTAATTCAGAAAATTGATGCTCTTGTCCCTCTGCAGATATATTAATAGTAGCAGAAGAAGAACTAGCATCACCTAGAACAATTACTTTATCCTTGAATGTATTTGTAAACTCTAAAGTCACAGTATTAGCAACAGCGTTACTATCATCATTAGAACAAGAAACAACAGCTAATGAAGCTGCAAATAGTAAAAAGCTCTTTATTAAATTTTTCATTTGTCTTATTTATTAGGTTTTTCTTAAAAGTTTATTTTTAGAGACGTGAATATATTACGTCCCATTCTAGGGATATTACCCCAATCTGCATAAGTACTATAGTACTCATTAAGTAGATTCTCTGCTCCTACTTGAAACACTGTTTTAAAATTTTTGATATAGAAAGTGTAATCAACTGAAGCATTCCAAATCGTGTAGGATGGAGTCAAACTCTCTCCGTATTCTGGGCTAAAATCTCGTTGTTTCGCATCACCATTCATAGAAGTCTGTATACTAAAATCTCTAAATAGATAGTGTAAAGACGTTTGATAACTAAACGGTCTAATGAAAGGCAAGTTTCCCTTCTCGTTATCTTGACCTCTAGCATACGTCACACCACCTTTCCAATGCAAATCATCCATAATATGATAGTCTGCATTAAGAGCGAAGTTAAACAGTGTAGCATAGTCTAAAGAAGTATATCCTTTTACTCCTACTGATTGATAATTCATCGGACTACCTAAACTCAATATTCTTCCGATAACATAATTCTTGATATGAAAGTAATTCACCTTAGCTTGTAGTGAAAACTTATCTCCTTTATATCCAACACTTGCATTTAACTCATTAGAAATCTCATTTTTTAAATTAGGATTTCCGATGTAATCATAGCGATCATAACTATTGTAGATATAATATCCATAAGCTTCCGACACAGAAGGCGCTCTATGCCCATACCCTAGACCAACAGAGAAATTAAATCGATTAATATCCATTTCATAACTGGTGTGTAGACTTGGTAAGAACCTTGTTTTCTCTTGTGGGCTTCCTGGATGGAAAATCCAGTTAAACTCTATATACTTTGAGTAATTATAGTTTATTCCTGCTGATCCTCCGAAATTCAGTCTATGATCATCCGAGAACTCTATCGTATTGTTCAATGATACCCCTGCATAGGTCGTTGTTACCCATGGCCAACTATACGCAAACATCGTTTGTTTAGAGCGATCCTGTGGGTACATACGCATTTCTGCAATAGAGAGATTATTATAAGCGTTCAATTGTAATTCAGAAGAATACTTCCCACTTTTAAAGTTTGCTTTAGACAGTAACCCGTAAGTAGTACTCCACCCAGGCATATCCATATGCACCAAATTCTCTGGGCGTGTAGTATCATCCATATAATGCTCTATCGCATTAAAATAAGCCTTGGTATCCCAAACACGTATAAATTTGTCCTCAAATAATTGTTTATAGGATACAGAAGTAATCAATGCACGAGAAAGCCATAAGTCCATGGGTAAAGCAGGGAAACCCACATCTTTAGCAACGTCAAAAATAACATCTGCTCGCAGTGAAGATAAACCACCTGTTTTATAAGCCAATCCTAATGCTGTATTAAACTTTTTATACTGTGAGTGCTTTACCTCATCGTTATTTCCATCTTTATAATTACTCGCCTCTCGATAAGCAATACTAGCGTCACCGGCTAGTTTCTCACTTGAAAACGAAACATTACCAAGATTAAAGAATTGTTTATTATTAAACTCGAATCCACTTTGATAAGCACCTGTCCATACCTGTCCTATCCCAAAGGCTGTCGTTTTTCGTTTAAGGTCAATACTCCCAGCCACAGTAGCTCCATGCATTCCTCCTTCTTGACCAGATTTAATATCTATAGTAGATAGATTATTACTCTCTACATAAGAAGTAACAGGATCCATCTTATCTGTACAAGCACCAAAAATATGCATCCCATCAATAGTCAAGGTAGAGCGTTCTGTACTCATATTATTCAGCATAGGCTCCCATGCATAAGCCCCTCTTTTGATAAAACTTATTTGTTCTGAAGAAGCCAAAAACTCATCGACAGACACAGCCATCTTCATCTCTGTTTCTATTCTCTTCTTAGCTTGAACTAGCATAGAAATTTCGTCTAACACAGTTGGTACACTATCTTGTAGGCCTTTATTATCTTGTGCTACACTCGCTGTTGTAACTCCTAAGATTAATATGGTAATAAAAGGTTTCATAATAATTAAAATAAGGTATCTATATGTAGTTCACTTTTCTTGCCTTCTACACCTGGTGTAAAGTCACTAGGTACATTCGTTCCCTTTAGAATACGACCATGCTGATTTAGCATAATAAAGTTCAATGTCCAGTTACCTGTCATTGTATAGTTCACTACACCATAATAGAACTTATCCTCGCGTTGAACTAGATCTTTATTATTAGGAGAAGAGTGATTCCCCATCGAAGGCTCAGGCATTCTAGGGTCTAGTAATAAGGTATAATTATCAACTACTGTATAAGCATCTTTTAAGCTACTGTATCCAGCATTAAGTTTATATATTCCAGCTACAAGTTCATTTTCTGCTACCTTTGGTTTTATAGGTGCAACTAATGCTATGATATAATCCTCATTGTCAATCCCTCTAAAAGAAGTCATATTAAGATTCTTATTGTTTTGCTTTTCAACGAAAATAAGCTGACTCGCTTTAACACTTTGATTTTTGTCCTTAATTGTAATCTCTACTCTCCAGTCACCTTGAGTATTCTCTTGCGTAAAAACAGAGAAACCTTTATAGACTTTCTCTCCTTTATCATACATCATATCATATAGATTAGGGCATGACTGCATCTTCCCTTCTGCAGTAGTATAGATAGGTAAGAATGTCACTTTTGCATTCTCCACGACTTGCTTTGTAGTTGCATCAGTGATTTTTAATCTTACTTCATTATACCCTTTGTACAGATGTCCATTAAGGGCTTCTAAGCTTATTGTATAGTTGTCTTTTTCGATTGAGACCACTTCCTTAAATTCATTATGCTCAGGAGTCGTAATATTACTTTCTGATTCATAATCTGTTTTATCAATAGTACAAGCTGTAGTAAACAGAAACAGTACTACTATCCACGTTAAGATTCTCATTGTTATATAAAAGTGCGTACATGACTAGGTGAATCTGTATGATTCTCTTTTATAGATCAAATCATACACCTGATCTTTTAACCCAAAATCAGTGTACAGCATTAAGGACATCATCAAGTGTATTGACAATATCATCGGTTAAACTATTTTACTTATTTTACCCCAAAAGCATACAGTAGATGCTTGCCATCATAGAGATATAGACATCGTATTTCTAAGTAGATATAGAAACTCTCCTATAGAATCACTTAGCACCATGTAGTACATACCACAAAAGAGTGATACCTCATACCAAAAAGATACAACTGATTATACTGGTACCTACACATCAATGTACTATACCAATATCTAATCCACTATACATGAAATGGGATATGATTACTTACTATCTAGACCAACAATCACATTAGGTACAGAAACAAATAATCTACTAAAAGTCAATAGTTTATTAGACAGGTGGTCTAAAAAGGAAATTGTTGAAAGTATAAGTATATACACTATCAAGGCTAAAGAACGCCTTAAACGTATAATTCTTAAATAAATGAATAGATGTGTTATTTACAATATCTTGAAAATAAACAAGCTGTATTTCTGCCGAAGCAAAATTGCTTTTACTTTTATCTTTACCGGTATCAGAAGCATTAGCCATCTCTTTAGATAGATGACACATTCCATTACATTCTAACTCTGGCTTATCTCTGTTCACACAAAGTTCATCCTTGATATAATCATATAGCACCACATATTCAACAACCGGAAGTACTGGCTTGAATAACATGAATAGGGATAATATGACGATTGCAAATTTCACGAGTACAAAATTCTGACTATTTTTTCAATCTACAAAATCTAGGATTGTTTATATAAATCAATAGCCTAAAAATATAAATAGAAGTCCCCTGTTTTCAGAGATATAAAGTATGATTCTGAAACAAAAATTAGCCAAGTACTACAAAAGCATTCTACTTCATAACTCCTTCATTAGTTATAAAACCATATTATTGTATGTTTGTATCACACATTTAGATCTATTTTGTACAATTACTTACCGTTTATATGTCTATTGCATATTTTGGGATAATCATAAAAAACAAGCCTTAAGAGTTACTTAAGGCTTGTCTAAATTAACAACAAATGGTCAATACTAAAAGTACATACTTTTGTATTATTAAAACTATTTTCATTCTATAAAGGGATAGAATTACTTTCGTTAAATTCAGTCCACACTCTTTTTCT
Source organism: Myroides odoratimimus (assembly GCF_038039805.1). Lineage (GTDB taxonomy): Bacteria > Bacteroidota > Bacteroidia > Flavobacteriales > Flavobacteriaceae > Flavobacterium > Flavobacterium odoratimimum_B. Next base: position 11,766 of record NZ_JBBPHK010000021.1, on the reverse strand, counting down.
TTCTTTAAATTCAGGTAAATACTCTTGTCTCATATAGAAAAAACCATCCACTACAGTAGATATATCGCTCTTATATGGGGTCAATCCTATTAATAATGACTTATTAATCTTATGGTTATTAACTATCTCTTTACTCAAATCAGTTCTAGTAGACATAAAGGCGTACTCCTCCTTTATTGATTCTTTTATATATCTTTCTATACTGCCTTTAGCCGCAACGGCTCTTTTCTTTCCTACACCTAAATACCCTTTAAGACCAGTAACACCGCTACTTGGTACAAAAGCAATATGGTAGTACTTCTCTTTATATTTCTGTTTTAAAAAATATCCCATAAACTGCTTGTCCCCCTTTTTAGTGTCTTGAGTAGAATTTTTATCTGCCAATAAGTGGACTGTTGCAGCCCATAAAATCATTTTTTTATTAGAATATTCATTGGTAACTAAATAGTCAACATTTTTAGCCATCATGTAATCCCTGTCATATAACTTATAATTCATACGGTATCTAGACTCTAGATTAACTAAAATCTGTTCCCAGTACTTAAAGTATTTATCTTTAACTTCTAATTTATCTAATGATTCTTTTATTTCTTCAAATTTACTGTGAAGCACTAAAGTATCAGAAACTGGTAGTGGCTTAATTGAATATGATTTTCTTACTGCATGATTTAAAGAAGAAATAAAAATACTATCTGTGGTGATTTCAGAGATAGTTGCTTCATTTAGCTTTGTTATAAACTTTCTGAAATTTTCATCAATTTGACTGTCCAAATGGAAGAAGCTATTATCAAAACCTGCATAAATCAATGGTCTATCTGTTTTTTGTGTCTCAACGATATAATTAAATAACTCAAGCATATCATCTGAAAGCCATACTCCACTTATTGCTCCACTTCTTAGAAAATCATCGCCTGTTACTTTTCTTTGACTAATACTATTATTATAATACTCCTTCGCATCATATAATGGTGACTCTATAGCCAATACGTCAAAACCACATTCTTCATGAAGATATTTCACCATTTTTACTTTAGCTCTATAAGTTTCTCCCATAAAATGAGAAGACTCTCCTAGCCCAACAATACTGACATCTTTTAAATCTGACTTCAACGTAGTTAAAGATTCAAAATTAGAATTGATAAAATCTTCTTTACTTAATTCTTGTACTTGTCCAAAGGATACAGAAAGACCAAAACAGACAAATAATGTAGCTATAAATTCTCTAATCATAAATATTCTTTTTTTTAAAGCAAATTCTCAATTCCTTTTTCTAGTATTAAATCTCTCTTTTCTTTTAGAGCTTGTACAGTAGGGATAACTTCTTCATCTATTCTCACTCCTACTTTCTGAGTATCAGAGCCATCAGGATAATATATCCCGATACCTGAGAAAATAACTTGTATATTCCCTGGTAATATTAGAATACTGATATTACCATCTGCACCAGCTGTCTGTGTACCTATTACTTTTACATTAGGTGATGTCTGTAATCCCATCACATTAAATTCTGATGCACTCATTGTACTTTCATCTACTAGAATAGACACTTTCCCTGGATAGTAATGATTAGGATCACCATACGTCTTACTTTCATCGTCATTTAATTTACCTAATTCATTCTTGCTTGGCATTTTATATTTAACAAAAGGTACTCCTGATTGGGTAAAATATTTCATTAACTCTCCTAAACTAATAATCGGATAAGAACGAAAGTCTAAGATAATCCCCTTTTTAGATTTAAAACGCGACATAATATCAGTCAACTCTTCACTCTTCAAAGCTCCAATATTGAGATAACCTAGATTATTATCTAAGTCCTGATGCGAAATTAAAGGATCAGTAAAAAAAGCAAAGTCATGTAAATCAACAGTAGGTAATGATTCTTTAAAATCGCCTTGTTCACTACGCAATCCTAATTCTAACTCTGCTTTATTCGTTCTCAACATAAAACTTGCTAAATTATATAGCTTAGCGTTATTATTAGAATAAGGATAGAACCCTTCTCTTTCCTGCATTATTTCTTTAACACTTCTTCCTCCGATTGTTTTTATTTCATCACCAATGCGAACTTTGAACTCATCTTCTCTTCCCTTGATTAGTTCTGTGACCACTAATCTGCCTTCTATAAACCTAACTTTAAGAGGTATAATCTTTAGACCTAAATACTCCCCCATCAGCCTATCTCCTTTTGCATTAAAGAAAGAATGTCCATCCCCTAGTTCTTTAGTCAATTTCATCAGGTCAATCTTATATTCTAACTCATCTCTACTAGACAACAACTTGAACATATACTGTTCTAGAACTGTATCCCAATCTTTAGAAATCAAGTTTTTATAAGGATAAAAGTATTCTATCACATTCCAATAACGAAATAGCGCTAATAAACGATAACCGTGATCATCAAAACTAATATCTTTATAACTCTTCTCATTCTCAAAAATTGCATTACCTACATTTGGAAAAAAATCCACATAATAGTGGTTGCTAGGAATTGTCAAGGACTCTTCTCCAAAACGATTTTTCCATAGTACTAATTGTTCTTGGAAGTCATTTCTTTTTACTATTGGTAATATCCTAAAGAGTTCATAATCCCAATTGTAATTACCCTTTGCGATATCTGGATGAGTATACTTAAGTCTCCCCCACACCTTACATAATTCTGCTAACCTCTTTACGCTCGTCTCATTCACTTTATCCACTGTAAACTTAGAACCAGTATCAAACTCATTATCTAGTTCTGCTTTAGGAGGTGATTTTTTAACGTTTTCTAGCTCTTTTAGATTCTTACCATCTAGTGTCACCTCAAAGTCTTTAAACCACACCTCTCCTGTTCCTTGTAATCCTCCAACAATAAAAATCGTATCTGTAGCTGTATCGAGTGGAAGCTTCACACTATATCTTTTCCAATTTGTCGTTCCTACTATCTCATTATGTTCTAGCATAGCATATTTTATAGAACTTCCTCTCTTTAAAAGATTAATCATAATCTTAGCATCTCCCTCTTCAATATCTTTACTTCTAATGAGCGCAGATAGCATAAGAGTATCTCCCTGATACCCATTCGGTATTTTGCTTAACACACTACAATAGGATTGATCATTACCAGAAGATTTTATATACAGAGACTTCTCTTTTTTATTTAAGCTATCTACTACTACACTATACTCAGTAGCTCCTTTTTCTATATACCAGTTATTCTCTAGAACCCCCTTCTCATACAAGTTTTGAAAGCGTACTGTCTGCTTTACTTGTGAGAAACACGTTATAGGAGTTATAAGTAATAATACTTTTAAAAAAGTTTTCATTATCATCTAATTAGAGATTTAAAATTTATTTATAGTGATAATGATTTACATATTATCAACTACCTTACTTGTGTATATAGTACTAAATCTAGTAATAAATAACTTTTATTATCTAATAAGAGCACTAAGTTTAATAAATATGAGTGTTTTCACTCCATATATGTTAAGAGCATATTAAAATATATAATAAATTAACCTCCTACACAATTTTTTAATCTATAGCTATAAAAGGTTAATAATCTATTTTCCTTGCACTTTCTAGGAGTTTACTAGTACTTTGCTTGGGTTTCCTTGCCTAGAAGGCTGTTTTGTCGTAGAAACCTGCAAGAATACCCCTAGTAATCCTAAGGCAAAGCAATAGTAAACCTAAAAAAGTTCTGATGCTATTCCATAAGAAAAAGATCCTTTAACATCATAATACATTTCCTCAACTGTTAAGTTATTTAGGTATGCTTTTTCTAAATAGTCGATTAATTTAATAGTTGTATTTTTAACTGATGTATCAATAGAACACATCAGATGATCTTCATAAAAATACACATCCTCTAGAGGTATATTATTCCACTGCCCTTTATCATTAGACTTAAAGTAACTGTTATTATGATCAAAAGTATTCGTTTCATACAGTTTCTTATAACTATCTAATGATGTAATCTTATCTAGTATAACGGGTGACTGAGCCATTATAAAAGAAGGAAAAAGGAAGATGAATAGCAATAATATTGATTTGATAGAAGTATTGAAAATACTCATTTCTTTAATTTGTTAATGAAGACACTAATTTAAGAATAACATTAACATTACTACTATAATTATTAATACTTTCGCATCGATTATAGCGCCTTAAAACAGGTGCTTTATTAAACTAAATACTTAATGAAACAATTTCTTCAAAGAAAAGACATACAGATTTCAAGCAAGCGATACTTTATCGATGCTATGGGAGCTATGGCCTACGGGTTATTCGCTACTCTACTAGTAGGAACTATTCTAAAGACGATAGGAGAAGAATTTGGCATTTCGTTTTTAAAGGAGGTCGTTTGGCCATTTGCAAATCAGGCGACAGGTCCTGTAATTGCATTAGCCATTGCCTATAGTTTAAGAGCACCACAGCTAGTACTATTCTCATCTGCAGTGGTAGGTGTAGCAGCGTATCAATTAGGTGGTCCATTAGGTGTATTTATCGCGACTATTATTGCTGTAGAAATCGGGAAAGCTGTAGCAGGTGAAACAAGGATCGATATAGTGATAACACCAATAGTCACGGTTTTAGTAGGAGTAGCTTTAGCACAATGGATCGGCCCTAGTGTTAATCAGTTGATGCAATGGATTGGGCAGGTTATCATCTTTTCTACAGAGGCTAATCCTTTAATTATGGGAATGGTTATTGCTGTAGTAGTGGGTATGGTACTTACCTTACCGATCTCCTCAGCTGCTTTATGTCTCATGTTACAACTAGATGGATTGGCAGCAGGAGCAGCGACCATAGGTTGCTGTGCTCAAATGATAGGTTTTGCGACCATCAGTTATAAAGATAATGGGCTAAAGGGAGTACTAGCACAGGGTATCGGTACTAGTATGTTACAAGTCCCTAATATTTATAAGAATTGGAAGATATGGATCCCACCAACCTTAGCCTCTGCTATTTTAGGTCCAATCGCTATTTTGTTCTTTAACATGCAAAATACAGCATTAGAATCAGGTATGGGGAGCTGTGGGTTAGTCGGTCAGATAGGAACCTTTAATGCAATGAAAGAGGCCTACTCTACTTCCTATATTATACTAGTTATACTAGGTTTACAGATTATATTACCGATGATTTTGTCATACCTAATCTACTATATCATGAAAAAGAAACAGTGGATAAAAGATGGTGATATGAAAATATTCTAATTCTGAACTCGTGTTTAAGTGTATTCTCTTCTTGATTAATTAAGCAAGCTGGTTCTAAAACATCAAAGAAGATTTATGGCAATATAGTATAGTTACCCCATTCACTCAATAAAAAACGCTTCGAAAAGTCATCTTTTATACTTTTTTTGTATATTCGACAAATGCAAAAGAAGTATCAAAACGATTTTTCATCACTATACTCTAAAGATAATGTACTGCTCACTTGGGTCTTCAATATTTGTGGAGGCGCGCTGCTAGTGAGCTTATTTGTCCTCCTTGCTTTGTTGCCCTTATTGGTATCAACGCAGATTAAGACATTGGTCATTATAGGGTTATTCTACTACCCTATTTGGGCTATAGTATTATATCGTTTTTACTGTTATATTAGAAGTAAAATGGCTGTAGCCATAAGAAATATCAAGGTAGATGACCAAGGTATCCACTTTTCTAAAAAAGATGGAAGTACTGCTGAAATTCTTTATAATCAATTAGGATACTCTTACCGTTCAGAGTACTATGATGTCTATCTAGTACCTGTAAATAAAACTTACAGACTCGCTGTAGGGATAGATGGTGTCCAAACTGAAATTGTATTTGACGGTGCAGATGTTGGAAGTGTTTATCAAATCAAAAATGCAAGAGCGTTAAGAGCTAAGTTTATAGAGGGTATCGTTCGCTTTAGACCTGATTTAAGAATAGACCCTTCTGTATTTAAAGAGTTCAGTATTCATCCTCAAGACTTCACCTTTGATGGAAAAAGATATATGAAGCATATAGGACAAGGAGTACTTATCACAGGTGGTATCTTAATAATAAGCATATTGCTTGGACTACTTATCATTAAACTGTCTTAAATACTCCTATCTAATAACTTTTTTCACAATAGCACTGCGAATCTTTAGTTTTTATGCTTTTTAAAGCTGTAATAGATAAACACAGCACTGATAAACATCAATAGCGACGCTAATAAAAACGGAGCTCCCGAGAACTTAAAAGGTGCACTCTCATGGGAAAAATAATAGAATAAGTTAGTCATAATAGGTGGTCCAATAATAGAAGTAACACTTACTAAACTTGTTAAAGCACCTTGTAATTCACCTTGTTGATCAGAAGGTATACTCTTACTAATTAAAGACTGAAGAGAAGGGCCGCAAATACCCCCTAAAGAATACGGTATTAAAAAGACTAACATCATCCATCCCTGATTTGCAAAAGCAAACAATAATAGTCCTAATGCATAAAATAAAAGCCCTAAATAGATGCTTTTTTGCTCTCCTAATTTAGGCGCACTCCATCTTATTAATACTCCTTGTACCAACCCAATTAACAATCCTAATATCCCTAATGAGATACCCACTAGCCTTTCTGTCCAACTAAACTTATACATCGTAAAGAAATGCCAATTACTCTGAACTGCATGTAGCCCAATATAGACGAACACTAAAGCAAATACTAAATTGGAAATTTTAGGATGTTTAAATAAAAACTGAAAAGAGCCTATCGGATTAGCACGTTTCCACTCAAATGACCTTCTCTTACTTTTATCTAAACTCTCAGGAAGCATAAAATACCCGTAAAGGAAATTCAGAAGACATAACACAGCTGCTACATAAAAAGGTACTCGCGCTCCATAATGTCCTAATAAACCTCCCAACACAGGTCCTATTATAAACCCTAGACCAAAAGCAGCTCCTATTACTCCGAAATTCTTTGTTCTGTTCTCATCAGTAGATATATCAGCAATATAAGCACTTGCCGTAGAAATACTAGCTCCTGTCAGTCCAGCTATGATACGACCTACAAATAACCATCCTATAGAAGGTGCGAGAGCTAATAAAACATAATCTATCGAAAAGCCAAAAAGAGAAATCAGTAAAATAGGTCGTCTACCATACTTATCACTAAGATTACCTACTACAGGTGAAAATACAAACTGTGTAAATGCATATGCAAAACCAAGCCATCCACCATACGTAGCAGCTTCACTAATATCACCTTGAATAAGCTCACCAATCAGTTTCGGAACGACAGGAAGTATAATACCCCACCCTGTTATATCTAGCAATAGAGTAAGAAAGATAAACCCTACTGCAGCTTTTTTATCTGTTTTTTTCATGTGGTAAAAGTAAACAGAGTGCCAGAATGAGATATTGACGATTTAAGAGGTTTTAAGTACTATTTCTAAGCTTTATTACTCTTCCTCTCGATATAACTTAGGAGACATCCCAGTATTTCGCTTAAAATATCTACAAAACACACTAGTATCTGTAAACTCCAGCTCATTACTAATTTCTTTTACTGATAAACTTGATGATTTAAGTAGTGTTTTAGCGTGTAATATGAGTACATGATCAATCCATTGCAAAGTAGACTTACCTGTATTTTGTTTTAGAAACGACGAGAGGTACTGCGTACTTAAATGTAGTTTATCTGCATAAAACTGCACATTTCTTTGCTTATGAGCATATTTAGAAACCAAAGAGTAAAAGTTATCGATAATTTCGTGTGTTCGATTCTTTGTTTGGCTTTTAGTATTAGGCACATCTTGATACTTTTCTATAATCAAATTAATCAATGCCATAACAAGGTGCTTGAGCATTTCTATTTTATTAGAGCTTTGCTTCTTATTGTATACTTTCTCAATAAGCCTGATTAACTCCTGTTGTAAAAGAAGCTCTTCGGAATCCAATCTTATAATCGGTTGCCAACGAATCTGATCATTCATTACAAATTCTCTTAGTATGGGAAAAGTTGAAATAAAGTCTAATGAAAGACCAATAGTTACTATTTCTGCATCTTCACTTAAAGACTTTGTCTCTATCATAACCTGTGGGGGAACAACAGCTATATCTCCTTTTTTGACTTCATATTCAGAAAAATGAATTTGGGTTTTCATTGTCCCTTTTAATACAACACCTAATAACAGTCCCTCAAACAAACGATTATGTTTCTTATAGTTTTGATTTGCCTTACTGTGTTGATGAAAAACAACAATACCATCTATTTTCCTAGCCGGATCAAGATCATATAGGCTAAAAACATTATCAAGGGTTATAAATAAAGCCATATTCACACATATTTTTATATACTAGCAAGAAGTACTTTCCGTTTTTCTAATACCAGATAGCCAAACTAAAATCTTTTGATATTCTAAAACCTCATTAGTCATAATTACCTTATTTTTACTCTTGTAACTACAAGACAGTATTATATTTCCTAGAAGATCATTAAACCGGTACACATAGATACTAGTCTCTGCATAGAAATTTTTTTCCTAGTGAACTATGTAATATTTTATGGTTATAGAACTGTACATCTTTTTTTAGTAGTTGCTTACTTTAACCAAAAGCATGATATCTCCTTTTCTTAGATTACAAATCTATAAAAACTCAAAAGTACAAAATCTATTTACTTCCATTCTTTTCCAAATACTTCTTGATATTTCCCAAAAAGTCTGTTTATTTCCACTTTTAAAAATTCAAACAACTGAATATCAATGACTAAACATATTGAACACACCTATTTCTTCGGAAGCCCTTCGGAAGAGTTCAGTATTTGTTCGGACTGAGGGGCTGTTTTCCGAAGAACATCCAAAGACTGCCCCATAAATTCCCGAACAATATGCATTTAGGCTTCTAATTTTTAATGGTCTTTTTTTAAATACACTTTTGCATAAAATGCGATATCCTTAAAAACACAAAACCTATAACTCATTGTGAATCATAGGTTTTATACTATCCTAATAACTTTTAAAAAGTGATCATATCTAATTTTTGTGGATAAAGAGGGTTAGCCTCTTTATACCATATGTTTTATAAATAAGGATGTTCACTTTTTTAAATTGTTGCGCGCACCTAATTACGAAAGTTTTATGCTATGATTGGAATCGTTTGATTCTATATCAAAGATATTATTTAATATTGATTTTGAGGAAAAAAAGTTTTTAGTTTATCTCTAATGTATATTTCATCAGATGTTAAGCAACAGGCTTTATTTTAATTTATAATCTTCAAAATCGACTTCTACTTTTTCAAAATTTTCAGTGATTTCTAAAATTGAATTTATTCGAAAAAGACATTCTTGGTTATTTTCAGACATTAGGAAAACAAAACCCCATGTATCTTTTGAAAGAATAAATTCTCCCATTTCGGAATTTACATTTATTAAAATTTCATCATTCATCCATAAATCCTCAAAGTCTACAACTGTGGGCTTTAATATTTTAATTGCATCAAGGAAATCAGAAAGAAATTCTTCTTTTTCGACACCATTATAAATTTCAATTAAAAGTTTCTCTAATCCATATTCTGGACGAAAATGATATTTATACATATTATTTCAGTTGTTTATTTCGCAATGTTAAGATGAGCTTGCTGCTAACGTTACTAGACTTGTCATTGGTAGCAGGAATTAAAATTTTTCATTCAACTTTATCAACATTACAATCAAAACGAAATAAATTAACAATCTTCAATAGAATAGTAATTTATGCTAACTTTTTTTAGAATTAAATATCGAACGTACAAGTTCAACATTACCTATTATTTCACAAAATCTCTGCTATTGGCAATACTATTCAAAATACATATTTTTTATACTTTCTACTAATTTATTTGATTTTGATAGTTCCGTACTATCTAAATCTAATTCCAAAGAATCTATCTTATCTAAAACATTTTTTATTTTTTCATCAAAGTTTCTACTATTGTTAAAATGTAATATTAAATCTATACAAAATTTATCTATTTTATTTGCCTCAAATTTTGGATAATCTAAACTATATTCCAATCTTAGCATCATTAATATAAAATATCTGATTTTCTTATATTTACGATCTATTTCATTTGCTCTAAATTTAGTTTCGAGCTTATTATAAATAATCGCTGCTGTATAGTATGGATATAATTTATGGTTGTCTTTGAATAATTGCTTACCAAACTCATTAAATAATGCTCCAAAATATCTAGTAGCCAAGTGTGGTTTTAGAAAATAAAAACTACCAATCGTTTTTATTAAAGTTGATTTATCAATAATGAGTTTTGGATCCACGTTACTTCCATTATACTGTTTTGAGCGGCGTTCGTAATATAATTTATCAGGGTCATTAAAAGTTTTGAAAAAATCTTCTAATTTTTTCTGAAAATCAGAATATGCTAATAAATCTTCTTCTTTAACTTCTGTTTGTCTATTTGTTGAACGAATAATTTTTGATATAAGATTTTCGTCCTCTGTAATTATCAGTTTCAGAGTCACAAAGATCTTATCGTCTATAAATTCTTTTGAATCTAAAAGTACACGTGAAGTTTGTAACCCATTAATTATCTGATAATTTGTTATTGTTACATTATCTCTAGATGTAGAAAGTTTTTCAGCGACTATTGTAATACCATTATTTAGAACAGAAAAAGCATATTTTAGCTTTTCATCTGTAATAGTGTTTTTTATTTCTTGATTTATCTTATTAAACCCTTGAAAATCTCTTACATTATCATAAAAAATTGAAGTAATAAGTTCCGAGTCTTCTTCTATAAGATTAATAATCGTAGTTGCAGGGATAACTCCAATATAAGCTTCATTTACCTTGTCAATATCAGGAATTAGGGTTTTATCTTTAAAAGCAAATGTTCTCGATATTTTCTGTCCAATTTTTTTATAGTCATTTTGTAAGTTACCATAATCAAAAAATGAAAATTCTATTTTCCCAAAGACTCTTTGGTCTTTGATGTTTTTTAAAATTCGACTTTTTTCAGCTTCTGTGTTTACATCATTTTCGTAATCGCCTAAAGTAGAATAAAAAATATGACATGATGGATTAGATTCCAAATCATTAGCTCTTAAAGTTAAATGTTTAAATAACTCTATAAGATTTACAGCATTTACATTCCATGAATATTTTTGTTCGATTGAAACAAAATCTTCAATTGAATTACCGAATGAACTTATTTCTTTTACGTCGAAATTATTAGAAGTTTTAGCCTGAATAAAATAAACTTCTGCTATAGGCTTTATATTATTATCTAATATTGCATTTAAGTCTTCGATTGAAGTTATAAGATGTTTATTTATTAGAATTGCAAAACCATCTAAACCAAAAGTTCCATTAACACCGATATTTATAGCATTTAGTGAATCCCCATCTATTCTATCTTCTAATCTTTTTTCTAAAATTGTATAATTTACAAAATGTTCAAATAAATCATTTTCCTTTAAATCTTCAAAATCAAATTTATTCCTAAAGTCTTTCAATAAGCTTTGTGTAATTCTATCAATCATAAGTATTTAGTAATTAGTTTTTCAGCATTACGAACGTTTTAATCTTCAAACTTATTAAATAATTCTCAATATGAAGCATGGAAATCCGTAAACCCCTCAATATTTTGAGTCTATCTACTATTTTAATAAAAACAACGACTTCGGAGTAGTTTTCCAGCCCTCTGCAAGAGCAAGTAGTTTTGAAGGTAGGAATATGAGTGTCTTAGATATTTATGAAAGGTGCGCTTTCGGTGCACAAGCGCATAAAAAAAGCCCGATAACGAGTGTTATCGGGCTTTTCAGCGGAGAAAGAGGG
>NZ_JBBPHK010000020.1:0-62140 GCF_038039805.1 Myroides odoratimimus | reverse complement strand
AATCTGACCAGTCGATATAGTTTACCTTTCCATCTTTTAAATAAAAGAATTGATTCTTGTCTTTGTCATAACCAACATTACCAAAATCTCCTTCTAGTTTATTGATGATATTCTCTATAAACTCCTGGTTGTTTGTGATATTCTCTACAAACTCAATGTTATCTCCAAGTTTTGTTATAAACTCCTTGTTCTCTACAAGTTTTGTTACAAACTCACTGTTCTCTGTAAGGTTAGTAACAAATACGCTGTTCTTAGCGATATCCTTAATCTCTAATTCAACTTTATTATTTTCGGTATCTGTAATAACTAATCTTTCTTGATCCTCACTAATTGTAAAAGATTTATTAGTGGTATCTGTAAAAGTAGCTCCTGACATTAATGGAGTCCACTTATTTTCAAACCAATAATAAAAACCAGCTTTTAAATTACTTGACCCTATATTATATACAAGCAAACTTTCTATTAGCTTTCCTTTTACAGTAGTATTATCTGTCTGACTTAATAAATTTACTCTAGGTAATAAAACCCCTTTATCAGTAGCAGTTACATCTAACATTGTTGCATCTGCAGGTTTTTTTGTTCCAACCCCAACTTGAGCAGTAACATAACCACTGAAGAAAAGTGCTGTTAATGGAATAATTTTCTTAATCATAATTTTACTTTTTTCTTATGAATTACTTCTTCATAACTAACTTTTGTAAAATTACACATAATACATTATTATTAATAATAAGTATTTTTTTTAGCAGAAAAAACAAAATAAAACCCCAAAACAAAAATTAATACTCAAAAAAAACCATTAATTAACAAATTAACTCTATTTATAAATATTATAAATAACTCAGTTTGGTAAGTCTTCTAAAAAACAAAAATCACATATTGTCAAACACAAACTAATATTGTTTTTGTTATACCGTCCATAATCACACAAGGTGATTTATTGCACTTTGTAGGGATTTTACATTTTCTACAATAGATTTTTTGTTGTTTTTAGAGTCAAAAACTACTCTGGATCTATTTTTTCGTCGTATTAGCATGATTATATACTTTTTTTAACACAAAAAAAACAGCCATTTTGGATTATGTTCTTTTGATAATCATACATTCTCATATTAAGAATAATAACATAATAACTTAGTGCTAAAAGAGAAAAAAAGTAAAATAAACCTATTTTTATTTGAGTCTATGTTACTTACTGATTGTTAAGAATAATCTAATATCTCTTATTAATAGTTCTGTATTTAATTTAAAACAAGCTTTTAGTATAACTCTAATTCCCCTTGTTTTTAAAAAGCAAGAGTCTAATATTTGAGTGGTATAAACTACCGTTTTTATTGAATTGTAGACCTCATACTTCTTCTATAAATTAGGGATACTCTTTTTTATATAGGTATCGCTATTTGTATACTCCTGCGTAATATCTAGCGGTTATCTGCATATCTAATTTACCTTACTTGGTGCATAAAAAAAGAGTCTACCCCATATAGAGCAGACTCTTTTATCTCTAATCACAATCATCATGTTTATGCTTGTGCTTATATTTTTTATTGTGTTTATTTTTATACTTATTACTCTTTTTATAGTGATGGTCTCTTTTGTGATCATAAGGGTGATAATGTCTATAATGATAATCACCTGTATTCCATTTCTCACGTTGTTCTACAGTTAAGATATCGCCTATTTGTATTCTGATTTCTTTATATAACTCATCTCTTTTGCGGTCTAATTCATATTCCTTATAATGTTTAGAACTAGCCCAATGATTATATCTTCTTTCATAATCACTCTGATACGCTTTGATCTTTCTCCATTGGCTATCTTTTAAGCCTAAGGTAGACACATCATCATACACTAGAGATACTAATCCCCCCAGATTAATACCGATACTAGTACTACTCACTTTAGTCTGAGCACTAGCGAAAGAGGCCATAAGTATAAAAGCCCCTAAAATTACTTTCTTTTTCATATTGCTAACTGTTTTACTTTCAAACTATTATTTTGTTAGTAAGGCAAAATACCACTTGAAAACAAGGCAATATTCAAACTATATCCTCTATTCTTAAAAAGTACATAACAAATGAAACAAAATACCGCAATATTTCAAAAACTATTCACTAAATATTAACTATTCTATCATACTTTATTTTATTGTTTATAGAGCTGAATTATCTCTAAAAAATACTGCCTTTAAAAAAGAATAGTTCCTTTAAAACACAATTCAATCTAAATAAAATACAAAAACTTACATTATTAACTATAAAACATTTAATTATAAATATTCTTTAACACAAATACACGCTAAAAAACTAAATTTACATCAAATAATATTCTAATCATTAAAATTAATTTTCATAATTGTTCTTACACTCTTTACTTTACCTATTACAAAGCGTTAGAATATTGAAATAAAGATGGAATGAATGCCTTTAATAATTTTGATAACACTCAACCTAATTGAGTTTCCATACGATTTTTCTAATCATAATTACCAAAAGGCAGGCATCCATTGCTTTTAAAAAAGTACTTCTTTAACCTACTACTAATACTTGTTTTTACGATAAGTGAAGTAAAAACAAAAAAGCACGAAGGTTCGCCTTCGTGCTTTTACTATATATTACTATCTTCTTATCTTTTAGCGATGCGAACAGTCTTAGAGAGATTGTCTGCTTTTACCTCTACCACATAGATATTAGAATTAAGACTTGCCATATTGATACTCACTTTTTCTTGTTGTACAGTCTCAGAACTACTTAGTACTAAACGTCCATTCATATCGTACACCTTCATATCGACCACCTTGCCATTGTATGTTTCATCTAAAGACACATATAGATGATCCACCACAGGATTAGGCCATAACCTCACCACTTGCTTTGTCTCTACTTTACTTTCCTGAAGGTCGTCAAACTCCCCTACAGTACTGATTAGTGAATATTCCTGCTTACCTGCATCTAATTTTCCTTTATGAGTGACCTCGATTACATACGTTCCAGGCTCCACATCGTATAATTCTATCTTTTCAATATTATCTACATCATTAACTCCTTGGATTGCTCTAAGGTCGTTAAAATCCTTATTTAGCTTCCACGGATAATAAGTATCCTTCCCTTTTCTAACCACTACATCTAGATCATTGACAAGGTCACCATTATTTCTTTTATAGTTCTCATCTGAGTTTTGATACGTTACAACACCAGGAGCATCTGTCCAGGCCAAGGTTACCACCATCTTACTCATCTTTTCACTTACTTGGATTTCGTGTGTATATTTTTGTTGCTCTCTAAGTTCATTCTCCAAGATATAAGTACTGCGCTTATCTTTTGCCCCTAGCATGACATCCACACCAGCCTTAGCATTAATCACTCCCCAACCAAACAAATGATCAGGTCCCGCAGCACGACCTGCCTCATCAGCCGTATGTGCCATTAAGGCGCGCAAGGTAGCCGATTTAAAAGGCATATTTGTACTAGAAGCGTGAATAGCCCATTCTTGCCATAGGGTAAACACTCCACTGACAGCAGGAGCAGCCATTGATGTACCATCACTATAAGCATATAGACTCGTCTCAGCCGCCCCATATAAAGGACTTGGATTGCGATAAGCAGCTGATAATACATCTACCCCTTTAGCCGAAATATCAGGCTTTATCCTAAAGTCATTAGTAGGCCCTTGACTACTAAAGCTGGCTAGTATCACATCAGAAGGCCCAGTATATTGAGCGACCTGTTCTACAGCAGCTACTACCACAGCATTTTTAGATACAGAAGAATCATTTAACAAATCACAATTACAGTTTTCCTTTTGACTCCCACCATAAACGTTATAGTGAAACTCCCCATCATTCCCTGCTGCTATCACAGGCTGATAATAAGGAAACAAATAAGCTACCCGGTCAAATTCTCTACTGTGCTCAGAATAAGCCCCAAAATTCTTCACCAAACTAGGCTCATTTAAATATCCATAATCATCGAAGTAGTTATACCCATAAGAATGATTAGTCACTAAAATCCCTCCAGAGGCCATTTGCCCCATCTTGCGATAATCGTTATTCCATGAATAACTCACTAGTTTTGCCTTAGGAGCGATTCCTTGAGCTTTGTTATTATATCCTAGCCCGACCATCGTTGCTCCTACATGAGTAGCATGAAAACGACTCTTTTGATGCCCTTTAGCATTATATGTAGTCAGAGTAGGTACAGACTCTCCTAAGGTTACTCTCGAGGTTGTATTAGAAGTAGTTGTATAAAACTCTTGATGCGTATCTAATAGAGGAAGTCCGTCGATGATCCCAACTGTCATTCCTTCTCCTTCTAGGTCTTGATTAACGCCAACCTCCTTTTGGATACCATTCACCCTAGCTGTTAGTCTAGAACCATAGTTCAGAGTGGACTTATAAAGTAGAATCCCATTAGCATCTATCCCACTAAGTTCAAAGTAGTTTCCTCTAGCATTCACCCCACTTGTTGGTACATTCCTTTTCTCAGCCTCCAGAAAAGCCTCCTGTTTATTTTTAGCTGCTTTGGTAGTATATGCATTGATTTCTCTAGTCGCTTTATCTAAATCATAAGTAGCCCTCACCGCATTACGAGTAGAGATTGTCTGCCCATAATGATCATAAACCCCTAAACACAATAGTGCAAAACCTGTTACTATTATTTTTCTCATAGTTTCTATACCTAATACGGGCTAAAATTAACAATTTATTCTTATCTAGCAGGCTGATTTATGTATTTTATTTATATTTATTCTAAACTAATAAAGGAATTCAAATATTTATCAAAGGATATCTCCTTAGTTATATTGTAAAAAATAAAAACCTCTCTTATAAAAGAAAGGTTTTTTATTATGGTAAGGTAAAAGGTTATTTATTTTTTTGGGAAAATATAAATAAGAGTGATTAATAAATTACAAAATGCCAAATATATTAACATCATAAATACAATTACACTTCTATTTGAGACAAAATAAATATTTTAAGTCAAAAAACACTCATTTTTCAACTTAGTTATTTGGCTTTACTATACTCCGCACGGATTGCAAATTCGCGCGAACTGGTGGACGTGATGTACGCATCCTATGCTCACTGGCTATCAATCGTAATTTTTAATTCTTAATTCCATGAAAGAACCACCCCACCCTACGGGCACCCCTCCTAAGGAGGGGAATACTAGTATCGCATAGGCATACTGAACGGGGTATGTGTTGTGTTTGGATGTATGTAATACACCCCTAACGTTGTGTGTCGAATGGACGTGATTTTTAATTCGTAATTCCCCGAAGGGAAAGCCATTCGTAATTCCCCTAGATTGTCTATAAAAAAGAAAACCCACCAAAAGGTGGGCTCTTATAAAAAAGCAATAGAGTTTTTTATAAGCGATAGTAAAAGGGCAAATTGTTAAAAATTGTTTTTACTTCTCTATTGCTGTATTAATATTATTCTATTTTATTAATGTTAGAATCTATTCCCCCTCCCGTAGAGTGGTTAACGATTACGCACCTTCTGTTCCCATTTCCAAGCACTGTCTAGTGCCTCTTCTAATGACAACTCCGTCTTCCAACCCAGTACTTCATTCGCTTTGGTAGTAGAAGCATAAGCCTGAGTAATATCACCTTCTCTTCTAGCTACGATTTTATAAGGAAGCTTAACACCAGATACCTTTTCAAAAGCCTGAATAATTTCCATTACAGAAGACCCTTTCCCAGTCCCTACATTAAAGACCTCTACCTTCTCTACATTCTTCTCTTTTATCAATCTATCCAGTGCAGTCACGTGCGCTTTGGCCAAATCCACCACATGGATATAGTCTCGTATACAAGTACCATCAGGCGTATTATAATCATCCCCAAATACAGACAACTCCTGACGCAACCCAATAGCGGTTTGTGTAATAAACGGGATCAAATTCTGAGGTACTCCATTAGGCAATTCCCCAATTAAAGTTGAAGCATGTGCTCCTATAGGATTAAAATAACGCAATAACACCGCACTTATATTACTTACACGAGTCACATCTGTGATAATATCCTCCCCTATTTGCTTTGTATTTCCATAAGGAGACATAGCCTTTTGTACTGGAGCCTGTTCTGTAATCGGCATCACAGCCGCTTGTCCATACACTGTACATGAAGAACTAAAGATAAAATGACTCTTCTCTTTCTTATCTAATTCCTTTAATAAATTTAACAATGGAACGATATTATTCTCATAATACATTAAAGGTTTCTCCACGCTCTCACCTACAGCCTTTGAAGCCGCGAAGTGAATTACTCCTGTAATATCCTTATAATCTGCAAAAAGTTTACTCACTCCAGCACCATCTCGTAGATCCAACTCCACAAATGCAGGACGTATTTGGGTAATCCCTTCGATACCATCTAGTACCTCCATAGAAGAATTAGACAAATCATCTGCGATAACTACCTCATACCCTTGTTGCTGTAATTCTACTACTGTATGAGACCCTATAAATCCCAATCCTCCGGTAACTAATATTTTCATCTTTTTTACAGTTTATTTCTTTCTTTAACCATCAAAGATAGTCTTTTTACCTTTTTTAACAATATCAAAATGTCGAAACTATCTTTTTTTTGAGTCAACACCTCTTTTGAGAGAACAGGAATCTTTATCTTTAATTAAGAATTAGGGACCACCCCTACTGCCGTAGGCAAACATTAATTCGTAATTATTAATTTGAAATTCGTAATTAAATATAGACGTCTACTACATAGAAATGAAAAAGCCATTGTCCTAAGACAACAGCTTCTCTATATTTTTGTTATAACAGATTTATAATCCTTGATAAATATACCCCTATGCCTGAAAGGCAATAATTCGTAATTCCTTGAAGGGAAAGCATTCGTAATTCTCAAAAAGGATGGGTTCCTTCGTTACACTCAGGATGACATACGGCACGGACAATCGGTGTGGTAGACGCAAGGTGCTGCGTCTCTACTGTCAAATGGATATACATACCCTATGCCCGTAGGGCAAACATTCGTAATTCCTAATTTGAAATTCGTAATTCCCCGAAGGGGACACCTATTCATTTCTAGACAACAGCGATGCCGCTTCATTATCCAAGATATACTCTACATGAGCTAGCTTTTGTAAGAAAGTAGCAGGTATATCAGCAGATATTTCTCCTTCTAATGCTTTTTTTATAATCTCCGCCTTGCGTTGGCTTAGCGCCATTAAGATTACCTCCTTCGCCTGCGTGATCGTTTGTACCCCCATTGTGATTGCCTGTGTAGGTACTTTATCCTTCCCTCCGAAGTCGTCCTTCGCATCCTCACGGGTGATATCATTCAGCGTTACCAGACGCGTTCTAGACTCTAGTATAGCACCAGGTTCATTGAATCCAATATGACCTGTACGTCCGATACCTAACAACTGCAAGTCAAGCCCTCCAAAGTCCACAATCTTCTTTTCATATAGATCACAGTACGCCTGTATGCCCTCTAGCGATAAAGTCCCATCTGGGATATGTACATGCTTTGGGTCAATATCGATATGATTAAACAGATTACTCTTCATAAACGACACATAACTCTGGTCATCTATCGGCAAGATTGGATAATACTCATCCAGGTTAAAGGTAGTCACATTTCTAAAGCTCAATCCCTCGTCCTTGTGTAAGCGTATTAACTCTTTATACACCCCTTTTGGAGTAGATCCCGTTGCCAATCCGATAATCGCACGGTCTCCCTTATTTTGTTTTTCTTTTATAATTCTCGCGATGCGTTCCGCTACATAAGCAGAAGCAATATCTTTATCCTCATATACTTTTATAGCCTCCCCTCTGCTATATGTAATTTCTTGCGTTTTAAATAATTCGCTCATCTATCTTTTTCCTTAACAACAATAAACAATTTTATTTCCTCCAAAATCCTATATCTTTTCCTAAAATATAGCAACAACAAAAACACCTCTATATAGGTGTTTCCATCTTATTGGAGTAATTTGATTCTGTAAATATAATCATTTATCCCTTGTAATGTCCATCACATTGGGTGAATATCTTGTTTTTTTGAGTAAAATAACGATACAGAATGTATACCCTAATAAATTGAAACAAGAAGCTACACTAAAAGAATTAGAAATTTATAATCGAATTATTTACCTACGGCATCAGCCATGTATATCACGTTTATTTGACACACAATACACATTATCAAATACACTAAGGGAACAAATAGATAGAAATACAAAAAAAGCAGTAAGTTTGCACCACAACAAAACAAAGTCTATAATTATGAAAATAGGAATAACCTTTAGTCCCTTTGATCATTTACATGCAGGTTATGTCAAAATGCTTGAAGAAGCCAAAAAACAATGTGATTACCTAATCGTAGGATTACAGACTAATCCACATACAGATCAAAACTATAAAGGACTTAAATCACAGACCTTAGTAGAGCGATACATCCAACTCAAAGGGTGTAAATACGTAGATGAGATCGTACCTTATATTACAGAACAAGACCTAGAAGATATTATGCGCTCTTACCAAATCGATGTTCGCGTCATCGGAGAAGAATATAAAGGTAAAGACTTTACTGCCAAACGCTATTGTTTAGAGAAGGGAATAGAGATCTATTATAATAAAAGATAATCTTTGCTTTTTGTCGTTTTGTATTTTCGTGTTTTTGCTTTTTATAAGCCTACTTTCTTTTACAAAACTACAGAAAAACAGAATAACAAAAACACAAAAAAGCTGTTATCTAAGACAACAGCTTTTCTATATACTTTCAGTTTTATTCTTCTGCAACTTTCAAAATCACAAAAAAACAAAACTGTCACTTCACAAAATCACCTATTTAAAGAACGCTTTCACTGCTACAGCAATACGCTCTCTTTCTTCCTCTGTTAGATTACTTCCAGAAGGTAAGCACAATCCACAGTCAAATAAATACTCTGCTACTTGTCCTCCATAATATGGCGCATTTTCAAAGATAGGTTGCATATGCATCGGTTTCCACAATGGACGAGTCTCGATATTCTCTTCTAATAACGCCAAACGCAATTGCTCTCTATTCTTACCTGCTACAGCCTCATCGATCGTAATACAGCTCAACCAATGGTTAGAGAAGAAATCAGCCGTAGGCTCTACAAATACCGTTACTCCTGCGATGTCTTTAAACAACTCTTGGTAGAATTGATTATTCGCACGACGAGCTGCGATGCGGTCATTTAATACCTCCATCTGTCCACGTCCAATCCCCGCTACGATATTACTCATACGGTAGTTATACCCAATATGGGAATGTTGGTAGTGAGGTGCATTATCACGTGCTTGCGTAGATAAGAACACAGTGTGTTCTTTGTGCTCTTTAGTTTGAGATACCAGAGCTCCCCCACCCGAAGTGGTGATAATCTTATTTCCATTAAAGCTTAATGCAGCTAGCTCACCGAATGTACCACATTGACGACCTTTGTACGTACTTCCCAATCCTTCTGCAGCATCTTCTAGTACAGGAACTTCGTATTTCTTAGCCACAGCCATAATCTCATCCATTTTAGCAGGCATTCCGTATAAATGTACTGGTACGATTGCTTTTGGTTTTTTACCTGTTGCTATTGTACGTGCCTTAATCGCTTCTTCTAGTGCTACCGGACACATATTCCATGTATCTGCCTCACTATCTACGAACACAGGTTTTGCACCTAAATATGCGATTGGGTTAGCAGATGCAGAGAACGTCATCGTTTGACAGATTACTTCGTCTCCTGCCTCTACTCCAAGGTTAATTAATCCCATGTGTAAAGCGGCTGTACCAGCGCTTAAAGCCGCTACTTGCACTCCTTCTCCTAAGAAAGACTCTAAGTCTTCTTCGAATCCGTTTACATTAGGTCCTAGTGGAGCCACCCAGTTCGTATCAAAAGCCTCATGTATATATTTCAGCTCTTGTCCCCCCATATGAGGAGAAGATAACCAAATTTTTGATTTCATTATATCGTAGTTTTTTATTCTTTTTTGAATGGTTAAAGGTACTAATTTATCGAAGTCCTTCGTTTTTAAATGCAGACATTTTTACATATCTATAGTTATCAAAGGGATTAGGTAATCTATCTACTACTTTTACGTTCTTTCCTATCCCCCCACCTATGATATTAATTACTTTTGTATCCGCAGTAATCTCTACTTTATATTTAGATCTTTTCCAAAAGACATCGCGTACTTCTGTTTCTATTTCATACTCTCCATAGTCTAATCTCAAGATAAAGAATTCTCCCAATTCTGTAGTTGGCGCAGACTTACCGTTTAATTTTAAATTAACCATCGTAGCCAGCATAAGAGTATAATCCGGAATAAAATAACCTCCATTATAGAATAGCACCCTACCATTTCCAAGCTCTGACTCTACTATCCCTTTTGATCTTTCGTAGAATATCTCATATTCACTTGTTACTGGTTTAACACCAACACAGGAAGTAAATACTCCACTTAACAAGCCTAAGAAAATTATATTTCTTTTAATCATAGTTGTGTTCTTATTCATAAGAATTCTAATACTTACTAGTACTAACCTTCGTTAGTAAGTAATACGGCTCGTTAAAAGTAAACATTTCTGAAATATAACAATGACTTAAATTAGGGAGACTATTCTTTTCTTTAGGGAATAAAAATACCACTCCTAAGGAGTGGTACATATAATAAACTAATTCACTTTTAGCAATCTATCACATTTTGAAAACATGACTTTATCAGTATAATTATTTTGTTTTTCTATTCCTTTATTTCCTTCCATCCAACTAATATAAGCAGCGGCTGTATTCATACCTGCTTCATGAGAAAAAGGATATCCTCCTCCAAAACGAGGGTTAAGTTCTAAAACATATAACTCTCCATTATATTCAAAAACATCACAATCTAAATTACCTATATGTCTTAAATTCTCTCCAATAGCTTTTCCAACTTTCTCAAATCTCTCATCAATTATAGAAATTGCTTTATCCGTTTCACCAGAACGCATTGATAATTTTTGACGTACAAATGTCCCTTGATAATTACTAGAGAAATCATTTAATACATCCATTCCATACTCAGCACCAGCTATTTTCTCTTGAATTAAAATTGCATGATCAAAGTCTTCCTTACTAGCTTCAGCTAATATAGTTCTACTTAATCTAATTTTTTGCAATTTATAAGCTAATTCTAGTTCTTCTAAATCTTCAGGAAAATCAATACCTATAGAAGCACTTCCCCAACGAGGTTTTATAACTAAAGGAAATTGTAACTCACCTGATACAATAGCTTCTTTAGCTAGATTAAAATCAATATATGTCTTTGGAGACTTCAATCCTATTGAATTCAAAAACTTTACAGTTTCCCATTTATCAAAAGCTACTTTAATCGCATCCTCATTTGACACAACAATTTTTACTCCTGTCTCTTCTAAATTACCTTTCACTGCTGAAAGAATAGGTAACTCTAAATCATTTAAAGAAATAACCAAATCAATTCGATTCTCTTTTATAATCTTTTTTAAAGAAGGTATATAATCCTCAGAATAAATTGCTGGTACCTGAATTGCTACATCAGCATCCACTAATGCAGGTGCTGTTAATTGCATATCAGTCGCAAATACCTTTCCTTTTCCTTGTAGAGCCTCTTTAAAATAATTAATTAAATAATTACGACGCCCCGCACATGTAAATAATATATTCATACTAAAACACTAATCTAATATCTTTATTGCAATATTTTTCTTTCTCCCAGTCCTTTCTCAATAATCCATATACACATCTATCAATCAATTTCCCTCCTTTAAATTTATGAGATCGTAATGTCCCTTCTAACTCAAATCCTAGACCTAAATACAATTTATTCGCTCTTTCGTTAAATTCATTTGTATATAAATATACTTTATTAATATTATAATTTACAAATGCCCAATTAATAGTAAACTCAGTACACATCTTCCCGTATCCTTTTCCTTGAATCTCAGGATTTACCATAATATAAAATTCTACTAACTGATTTTGTAAATCTAATGATGTCAAACCTGCCATAGCAATACATTCAGTACTATTTCTAAAAACTAAATCTATACGAGTATTATTAGAAACAATACGCTCATACCAATTTTTAGTCTCTTGAACTGTTATTGGATACTGCATATTCATATACTGATAGACATCCGGGTGGTTAAGCCACTTAACTCTTTCCAAAATATCGTCTACATTAATTTTACTAACACTAATTTTGTTCTCTTTTTTCATCAATTAATTTTTTTACTGGTTGTAAACTAATATCCTTTGAACCTAAAACCTTCCCAATAGTTTTAATCAGTATTTTTATATCTAGTAATAAAGACATATTATCTACATAATAAACATCCAATTCAAACTTACGTTTCCAAGAAATAGCATTACGACCATTAACTTGTGCCCAACCTGTAATACCTGGTCTCACTTCATGTCTTCTTTTTTCAAAAGTATCATATAATTTCAAATAACTAACTAATAGTGGTCTAGGCCCTATTAAACTCATATCTCCTTTTAAAACATTAATCAACTGAGGGATCTCATCTAATGAGGTTTTACGGACAAAAGATCCTATAGCTGTTAAACGTTCTGCATCAGGTAATAATTCACCTTCAAGACCCTTCTTATCATTCATTGACTTAAATTTAATAATCTTAAAAATACGTTCTCCTTTCCCTGGCCTCTCTTGAAAGAAAAAAGGTTTTCCTTGATTAGCAAAAAACAAACTTAGCATAACAAATATAAATATAGGACTTAGTAAAAGAAGCCCTACTAAAGCTGCTAAAAAATCAAATAATCTTTTAAAAAAACACTTATACATCTAAATTCTTTTCTTTTATTAAATAGTTATATTCCTCTACTAGTGCATCCCACACCACTTGTTGTTCATAACGTTCTAAAATCATTTTTCGACTATTTTTTCTCAATAAACTATAATACTGCTTATCTTCAATTAACTTTATCATGCTAACTGAAATAGCTTCTATATCTTTAACAGGAATAATGATACCATTTTTACCATCTATAATAATTTCATTACAACCATTAATATCTGTTACAATACTTGGTAGGTTCATAGCACCAGCTTGCATTACTACGTTAGGAAAACCTTCCCTATAACTTGGAAAAACTAACGCATCAGATATTGCAAAATAAGGTCGTACATCTTTTTGAAATCCAACACTAATAATATCTACATTATTTTCAATAGTCTTAATTGTTTTAATTTTTAAAGGATCTAAAGTTTCTTCTAGAGGCCCCACAAATAATAATTTTACAAGTTTAGTTTTACTAATTCTTTCAAAAGCTTCTACCAATTCATTTATTCCTTTATCTCCAACCAATCGCCCAACGAATACAAAAACAAAATGATTTTCATCAATACCTAAACTACCTCTAAGATTTAATAATTCACTTTCATCTAAAATATTTCTATCAAAATACTGTAAATTAATTCCATTTACATTACCATTAGCTAATACTTTTAATGGTTTCTTAGTTATATTATAGGTAACTAAATCATTTTTAACCCCATTACCTTCAGGATACACATTAGTAGCGGCCCAACATAACAATTGATCCATCTTAATTAATAATTTCTGCATTAAACCTACTCGAGTAGGAAAAATCAAACCTGTAAACGTATGCATACGTATAGGTACACCTGTTACTTTACCAGCTAACATAGTTAACAATCCTGCTTTGGGTGTTATAGAATGAACAACTAAAGGTCTCTCTCTCTTAAATATTTTAATAAGTTTAATCAAAGATATTAAATCTTTAAGAGGAGAAATCCTTCTTTCCATATTTACATCAATGATCTGCACACCTTCACGCTGTTTAACCTCCTCTAATTTTTCATTATACCCTGAAAGTGCTATAATTTCAAAAAAAGTATTTAAAAATTTCAATTGTCCTTTTAATAAACCATTTAAGGATTGAGGTACCGTCGAAGTCCTAATTATCTTATATCTTTCCATATAGATTGATAAGTTTATTTACTGTATTATTAATACTATATCTCTCTGCTTTCTCGACACAAGCCTTTGAAATTAATTGATAATACTCTTCATTCTCTAATTTCAAAATTTTATCCATTAAGTCTATTTCATTTCCTTTTTTAAACAAAACTCCTCCTCCACTTACAACTTTATCTAAACCTTTAACTTGTGATGCTATAACTGGCTTCCCTACTCCCATCGCTTCAACAGCAACTAATCCGAAACCTTCCCAATGAGAACTAAGAACCACTACATCTACCATTTTCATCAAACTATAGACATCATTTCTAATTCCCAAAAGTTTAATTCGATCCCTTAGTTTTAATGATTCAATCAAAAATTCTAATTGTTCTCTTCGTTCACCATCTCCAACTAAAATCAATTTATAACGATCTGGTAGAAGCGAAATACATCGAATCAATGTATCCTGATCCTTTTCTCTTCGAAAACCAGCAACCATTAAAATCAATTTATCTTCATTAGTATAGCCAAAACTATCACGAGAAGAAACAATTGATTTGTGAATACTTTTAAGATTTATACCATTTTCTATTATAGTTAATTTATATTCATCTATTTTCAATTTTGTTTGTAATTCTAACTTTACTTCTAGAGTTATACACACAACTTTGTCATAAAAAAAATACATTAATTTCTCTATAAACCTTAATTTTTTATTCTGTAATCTTCTATTAGAAGTACTATGCTCCGTAAAAATAAGTTTGCATTTAGAAAAACTCAATATTTTAGCTATGACTACATAATATTGAGCTGGAAATAAATGGACATGTACAATATCATACCTTCTAAGTATTGGTATCAACTTAAAAATACTAATAGGATTATATACAGATTTTTTATTCAAATTATAGATTCTATTCTCACCCATGTTGACCACTTCTTCATACAACACAGTGACTCTTGAATTTAAAAGAGCTATATCAACGATAATATTTTTCTCTTTAAAAATAGGCAAAGATTCTACAAGCATTTTTTCAGCCCCACCTAAAGACAAGCTATCTATTACATGTAATATTTTCATATTTATTCTTCTTCGATCATTACATTTTTAATACTAGGGTTAGATGTTATAAACATTCTATACTTACCATTATTCCAACTATTTTTTTTAGTCTTAATCTCAATACTATTAAACTTAATATCAGGACTAGTGCCTATCAAAGCGTTCCTTAAATCCAAAACTATATTCTCCTCTAAAAAACTATCAAAAATATTTGAATTTAAAAATAAAAAATGTCTAATATTTTTAACATAATTCCTTTTAACATTAATATTCTCAGAAAAATCATCATCATCATAGGTATGATGCTTAATATTTATAAAGTCTTTTACAAAAGCTTTTGCCTTATCACTAATAATGAAAGTATTATCTAGTAAAGCAATATTTCTAACTGAACTTATATCAGAAAACATATTTGCAGAAGAATCTTCAAAAGATTCAAAATAATTGCTCTCAACCAATACATTACTACCATAAATAGAAATAACCGAAAAAGCATTCCCGTAATTGCCATACTGATAAATTCTATTATTTAAAATCTTAACATTATCAGTCTGAATCTTAATAGCTCGCTTCCCAAAATTCTGTATTAAATTATTTTGTATTACTATCTCTGATTTCACTTTTAAATTTTGTAACCTTATAGCATCTGCATCCAAAGGAGAATTAATATTCTCAATTAAATTCTTAGTTATTAAAATTCCTTGATTATTATCAACTTCGGCTTCCTTTATAAAATAATAGATTCCTATCGCACCATTATTATCACTTTTAATATTGTAAATTCTAGAATTCATAATTTTTAAGTTATGATTCTTCGATCTAATTAAAATCCCTGCACTCCAATTGTTATCTTTACCATAAAAATCAAAAATCTCCAAACTATTAAAAAAAACATTACTTGAATCCCATATTTCAACACCAACCCTTGAAATATTAGAACCATTTAATATTAAATCGTCAATATTTAACGAATCACAATTATTAATTAAAAAAAAATACATTGCAGCACTGCTACTTGCTTTTAACTCCCCTCCACCTGTTATAATTATATTTGATAAATTATCTATTTTGAAATAATCAATCACATAACTACCTTTAGAAATATATAGTGTATCATTATTATTTAATTCTGAAATTGCCTTTTTAAAATAAAAGGTATTATTCTCTATACCATCTCCTACTGCACCATAATCTCTAACATCAACAGTACGAGAATAAACACAGTGACATATTATGAACAAAAAAAGGATTATTAAATTTTTTTTCATCATCTGTTAAAAATTTTTGATTTAATTAAAAACAGGATTCTTTTATCATAAAACAAAAAAACACCAATAAAAACCATTGACATTATAATTTTTAACATCAAAATAAAAAAATAACTCAATGACGTATATGAATCAATAATTACACTAAAGAATATAAGAAATAACGAAATAATTAAAATATTTTTTGATTGCTTAAAGCAATTTAAAAAACTAATATTTAATACTTTTCTTGATTTGTAAAATATATAAAAAAATCTTAGATATAAAGAAGAATAACGAACTACTACATAAACTAGAATACCATACTTAATTGAATAAACAATAAAAGGTATTGTTATCAAAGTACAAATCAAAACATTAAGTCCTATTGCTTTAAAATAACCTTTAGCTCTTAGTCCTTGAATTATAACTTCATTAAAATAAGTAGCTCCCATTAATATAAATGTAAATTTCAAAATTTCACCAATTCCTACCCACTTATCATCAAAAACAACATTCTCAATAAAATCCGAAAAAACAAAACCTAAACTAGAACTTAGCATTGCAATAGAAAAGATAATATGATGAGCTGACAATATCTTCTCCTTATATGCCCCTGTTTTTGAAACCTTAACAAAAGCACTATATAATACTGGTAATAGAGGGGATAACAACAAAGTACTTAAAGTTAGATAAACAGTTCTACTTGATGTAAAAAGCCCTAACTCACTAGAGCTAATATAATTAGATATCAAATAAGTATCTAAAAAAATAGGAAGCCAAATAAAAACTTCTTCTATAGTGTTCCATATAGAAGCATCCAATATTCCTTTTATAGTTTTAAAATCAATATTCCAAATAGGCCTAAACGAACTAAACAACCATAAAACCAAAAAATTCAAAAAAGACCCCACTAAGTTAGCAATTACAATAGCCCAATAGCCTCCTCCTAAAAAAGCTATAGGTACAGCAAGAAACAAAGGACATCCAATAGTTATCAATCTAGTATAAAACAAAAATTTAAAATCTAAACTCTTCTTTTTCAAAGCATTATGAAGCGAACTTAATGAATTAAAAATTACCTGAAAAGCCATAACTTTAATTACCATGATTGATTTTGGTTCATTAAACATTACTGCTAGTTTATTAGAACTAATAAAAATAACCATAAAAATTAATAACCCTATAATTGCATTAATCCAAAAACAATTACTTGCAAGTATATTAAAAGTTAAATCATCACTATCTTCTTTCTGTATTATAAACTTAGCTGTTCCCAAATCACTAACTATCATCATAAAAGTCATAAGAGTAGTTGCAACAGCAACAACTCCAAAATCACTTGGAGACAGTAATCTTGTTAAAATAAGAAATACTACAGGGCTAATAATTTTAGCGACTATTTCAGACAAGGTAGACCACAAAGAAGCAGTAAAAACTTTATTATCACTAAAACTCATTGTCAAAGACTGTGCTTAATATTAAATCAAATTGCTTCTTACATGTAAATTCACGCTCCGCAAAATCTCTCATTTTACTTAATAAGTTACTATCATGAGATAATGAATTATAAAAATCTTCAATATCTTCTATATTAATATCAGACTCATCGAATGGAACTTTCAATGCAAAATCTACTCCTCTTAATTGAGGTTCAACAGCACTATAAATAAATGGTAAACCACGTGCAGTATATTCTCTTACTTTTAACTCAGATCCTTTTGATGTCCCTTTTCTAAAAAAAGCCAAAGAACCTATTCCTAAATCAGCAATATCAAATATATGATCTAATTCCTCCCCTCCTAAAGCACCATAAAATTTAACATATTCATTTAATTGCAGTTTATTTGTCAACTCTACTAGATCTTGCTTATGATTTCCATTTCCAACAACATGTAAGAATATTTTTGGTTTAGACACCTGAGTGTTAATATAAAAAGACATCCCTTTAATAACTCTATCAAACCCATGAGACGGTGTTATTTGAGCTAAGGCAAGTAGGTCAATTTTATTATTATCAATCTGTTTTTTAACAAACACCTTTTCTATATCAACAAAATTCTCTATCCTTATAGTTTTAATGCCAAATATTTTTTCATGATCAGAGAAAGTCACCATATAATCAATATATTTTTCAAAGTTATTATCTAAAAGACGTTTTACAATAAACTTCAACTTTGTTTTAAATGATGATCCGGGAGACCATTTTTTCATAAATGTAGGTAGCTCGCCTACAATTTTAAGATTCTTATTTTCTTCTTTTGATTTTCTAAAGAAAGATATCATAGAAAAGCAAAAATGTTCGTATCTATAATAATATAAATCATAATTTACAGCACATTTACTATCTAATCTTTTAAATACACTATGCATTGTATTATAGAAAGTCTTTCCTTCATCGCATAAATAATCTAACTTCCCATTATGATTTAAAAAAACTTTTCCTCCTTTAAACTCTACATAATCTACGGTATATCCACACTTTACAAACGTTTCAATCTCTAAACTTATCTTTTTCACCACACCATTTAAAGCTAATAACTCCTTACGAAAGCCACTTATAAACAATACTCGATGCTTCTTAATACCCATAATTTACTTTTTTTCTATACATAAAAATTAAACAAACAAAATACCAAAAGAAAACAGATCTCCACAAAACATTTGAAAAAAATAATTCTATAATTCCTGAGCAAAATACATATATAAGAAAGACTTTATCATTCTTTGGTAGTCTATTATTCACTATTAACTTAAAAAAAAGAAGTAATACTCCAACAAATAAAAAAAGCATAATTAGGCCTCCTTCATAAAGACCCTGGATTAAAAAATTATGAACATAAATATTGTATCTACTTTCATAAGAACTAATACCTAATCCTAAAATTGGGCTTTGTGATATATCTTGAAAAGCATAATTATATAAAGTTTCACGCCCATTAGACAATTCTATATTACTATTTATCATATAAGCCATTTTACTAACCGCTTCAATTGAAATATCATTTTTATTTAAAAATCCATCTAAAAATAACACTCCTTCTTGAAAAAACAATAAACTTAAGAAAGCTAAAAAACCAAATAAAGTTAATACTCGATAATTCAAAACATCTTTTTTTAGTAAATAAAGAAGTAGCAAAAATAGTAGTAAACTTAGTAGAGCCCCCCTTGTTCCATATTTCAAATAAAAAGCTATATAAAAAAAACCTACTACAAGTGATAAAAAAAGTGTTTTTTTTGTTTTTTTCGTTAAAAAAACAATTATAATTATTGCTAATAAAAAACGTAAAATTCCATATGAAACCCCCATATAAAACCCGGAAGCTTCTTCTCCTGAATTGAAATTTCTACTATCTATAGAATAGACAATAGGTAAACACAAAATACTAATAACTAAAATAGTATTAAAAAAAGTCCGATAATCAATTAATACCTGAGAATACAATACTCCTGTTATACCAAATACTAGAAATGACGTAAAATACAAATTTAATCGTTCTTCTTCTATTCTAACATCAAGCATTGAGAAAAAAAACAACACAATAACATAACATATAAGTATTAATAGACTATTTAAAAAGTTAGTAATTTTATTATTAAATAATAAAATTACTAATCCTATAAGACATATAAACACTATTACTGAATTAAATGGTAAAATCCAGGATAATGGATTTGCACTTAAAAAAATTGCTAATCCAATACTATTTATTTGTTTTTTTTCAATACCCACTTTTATTTATTTCTTTCAAAGAAATTCCTTCTTTTATTTATTACCTCTACCTATTGTATAAACTTCAAATCCTATATCTTCTAACGCTTGACGATCTAAGATATTACGTCCATCGAATATAAATGCTGGTTTCTGCATCTTATCGTAGATACGTTGCCAATCGTACGTTTTGAACTCATCCCACTCTGTCAATACTGCGATACCATGCGCTCCTTCTAGAGCAGTATAAGGATCTTGGTGCACTGTCAAATGTTTCTGATTCAACTCCGCTTCACGAGTCGCTAAGTAATCTAAATCAGAGAACATCTGTTGTTCCGTTACTTTAGGATCATATACGTGGATCTGTGCTTCTTCCTCAATTAACTCATTGGCTACATAGATAGCCGCTGATTCTCTTGTATCATTTGTATCCTTCTTGAATGCCCATCCTAAGAAAGCTATTTTTTTATCGTTAACTGTATTGAATAAAGTTGTTACAATATTTTCTGCAAAACGACGCTTCTGATAATCATTCATAATGATTACTTGCTCCCAATAGTCTGCTACTGCATCTAATCCATAAGACTTAGCGATATACACTAAGTTCAAGATATCTTTTTGAAAACATGAACCTCCGAATCCTACAGATGCTTTTAAGAACTTATTTCCAATTCGGCTATCCGTTCCTATTGCTCTGGCTACTTCACTAACATCTGCCCCTGATACCTCACATAATTCTGAGATAGCATTAACAGAAGATACACGTTGTGCTAAGAACGCATTAGCTGTTAATTTAGACAATTCAGAAGACCATACATTGGTACGCAGAATACGCTCTTGAGGCACCCATGCTCCATAGATAGCAGCTAAAGCCTCAATAGCTTCTTGTCCCTCTTTCGTTTCTGCACCACCAATCAGTACGCGATCTGGATTCATTAAATCCTGAACTGCAGTTCCTTCTGCTAAGAACTCAGGATTAGACAAGATTTGGAATTCCACCCCATTCCCTGTTTGATCTAAGATACGTTTAATTGCTTGTGCTGTACGCACAGGAAGTGTAGATTTTTCTACTACGATTTTATCCGTCTTGGCTACTCGTGCAATTTGACGAGCACATAGCTCAATATATTTTAAATCTGCGGCCATTCCTTTTCCTTTTCCATACGTCTTGGTTGGCGTATTTACTGAAATAAAGATCATGTCTGCTTCATCAATAGCTTTATCTACATTGGTATCAAAAAATAAATTGCGCCCTCTTGCTTCACCAACCACCACATCTAAACCTGGCTCATAAATAGGTAACTTACTCAAATCTTCATCATTCCACGCTTTGATACGTGCTTCATTTAAATCTACTACGGTAATCTGGATATGAGGGTTCTTTTGTGCAATAACTGCCATAGTAGGGCCACCTACATAACCTGCTCCTACACAACAAATTTTTTGAATACTTTTCATTTTATGCTTTTATATATTTCAATATTATTACAATCTACTATCTATTATTTCTCTATTTAATGTTGCTTTCGCATCATAAACAACCGCTGGCAAAGATACCATTTCTTCAATATTTAAAGTACGGAAATCCTCATGTGCTGTTGTTAAAACTAATCCATCATAGCGTTTAGCACTCAATGGTAGCCTATGGTCATTCACTTGAAAGCCTTTATGCTCTATACCTTCTATTCTAGTCATCACCTCAATACCATATTCTTCTCTCACCTCTGCAGGGTTTACCCATGGATCATATACATCAATCTCGATACCATAAGAAACTAATTCCTCATAGATCTTAGCCACTTTCGTATTACGGGTATCAGGACAATTCTCTTTAAACGCAAAGCCCAATAGCAACACTCTCGAACGACTCACGTCAATTCCTTTCTGAATCATCAACTTCACTACCTTGCTCGCAATAAACACCGGAATCTCATCATTCACACGACGACCTGATAGAATCACGTCAGGATAATACCCTACTTGAATCGCCTTATGCGCTAAGTAATATGGGTCTACTGATATACAGTGCCCTCCTACTAGTCCTGGTTTATATTTAAGGAAGTTAAACTTGGTACCTGCTGCTTCTAATACATCTTGGGTATCAATCCCTAATCTGTCGAAGATTAGCGCTAACTCATTAACAAAAGAAATATTGACATCGCGCTGCGCGTTCTCTATTACTTTAGCAGCTTCTGCTACCTTAAGTGACGGTGCTTTATGGGTACCCGCTTTGATAATCGTGCGGTATAACTGATCTATCTCTTCTGCTACTGCAGGTGTACTACCTGAAGTAACTTTGATAATTGTCTCTAAGGTATTGACTTTGTCTCCTGGATTAATACGCTCTGGTGAATATCCTACATAAAAATCACGGTTGAATACTAATTTAGAAGTCTCTTCTAAAACAGGAATACACTCCTCTTCTGTACATCCTGGATATACTGTAGATTCATAGATTACAATATCTCCTTGCTTTAGTACAGTTCCCACTAATTTTGATGACGATTTTAGTGGAGTTAGATCCGGTGCGTTGAATTGATTAATCGGCGTCGGTACGGTAATGATATACACATTAGCTTCTGCGATATCACTGATATTCGTACTGGGTTTATACCCTTTAATCCCTCCTGAATTTTGATAGGTAAATATAGACACCTTTAGTTGGCTTTCATCCACCTCTTTTGTAAGGTCGATTCCTTGCTGTAACTCACTTACACGGCTTTCTTTAATATCGAATCCCACTACTGGGAAATGCTGTGCAAAAGCTAGTGCTAGAGGCAATCCTACATAGCCTTGTCCTATTACAGCGATCTTAACTTCTTTTTCCATATTTTTTTCATTATTGTTACTGTCTAAAGATACTTTTTCGTCAGTAAGTGTCAATGTTTTTTAACAATAAGTTACAAATGTACACTTTTAAAATATTGGTACTAGCAAAAATGTGATTTTTTGTGTGGAAGGGTGTTTTTTGTTAGTTAAGACTCTCCCCCTTCTTTTTTTAAATAATTATAACACTTTAATAGGTAATATCACACTTAATATCTTAAGTCTCTACATGCTTTAATTTACCTACTACGCTCTCCTTTTCTCCTACAAAGACAAACTTCTATTTACTTTTTAAATTAATCATAAAAAAAGCAGTCTTTTAAGGACAAACAATACCTATAATAACCAGTAATATATAAGAAAAACAATAACCTATATTTTTAATATTCTAATTTTTAAAAATATAAAACTATGCAAAGCGAAGATGATTTAAGAGCTTTATCAAAGATCTTATCTTTTTTAAGAGCAGTTAGCATTATTATACTACTTATGCATATGTACTGGTTTTGCTATCCCTTATTTATAAAACTAGATATAACTCATCCTGTTGCTAATAAAATTCTTTTTGGATTTAACACCAAAGCAAATCTATTTGCCCATCCACTCTATACTAAGATATTTTCTATTTTACTTCTAGGACTGAGTCTTTGGGGAAACAAGGGAGTTAAAAATCAAAAAATAACCTATAAGAAAATAATAATTTTATTTTTTATTGGAACAGGACTTTTCTTTTTAAACTTTTTCCTTTTAAAAATAAACTTACTTATTGCAAATATCCTATACATCACAACTTTATCAATCGGGTATATACTACTTCTTGTCTGTGGAGCATATTTAAGTAGACTTATAAATAACGAGCTTTTACAAGATGTTTTTAATATCGAAAATGAAAGCTTTTATCAAGAGACTCGTCTTTTAGAAAACCAATATTCGATTAATCTTCCTACTAAATTTTACTATCATAAAAAATGGCATAGTGGATGGATTAATGTAATTAACCCTTTTAGAGCAACAATTGTTCTAGGTACTCCTGGATCGGGTAAGACCTATGCGGTTATAAATAATTTTATCAAGCAGCAAATACAAAAAGGCTTTGCCATGTATATATATGATTTTAAATACGATGATCTTTCAACTATTGCTTATAATCATCTTCTTTTACATGCTCATAAATACAAAGTCACGCCTAAGTTTTATGTTATAAACTTTGATAATCCAAGAAAAAGCCACAGGTGTAACCCAATAAATCCTAGGTTTATAACAGACATATCTGATGCCTATGAATCAGCCTATACCATTATGCTTAATCTTAACCGATCTTGGATACAAAAACAAGGAGACTTTTTTGTTGAGTCTCCAATTATTCTTCTAGCAGCGATTATTTGGTTTTTAAAGATTTATAAAAATGGTAAGTACTGCACATTTCCTCATGCTATTGAGCTACTTAACAAACCCTACAAAGATGTTTTTACTATTTTAACCTCGTACGACTCCTTAGAGAACTATTTATCTCCTTTTATGGACGCCTGGGAAGGAGGAGCTCAAGATCAGCTTCAAGGACAGATCGCATCGGCAAAAATTCCGCTGTCTCGTATGATTTCTCCCTCCCTGTATTGGGTTATGAGTGGAGATGATTTCTCCCTTGATATTAACAATCCCAGTGAGCCCAAGATTCTCTGTGTTGGTAATGATCCTAACCGTCAAAGCATATACTCAGCAGCACTTGGTCTTTATAACTCTCGCATTGTAAAGTTAATAAACAAAAAAAATCAACTAAAAAGTAGCGTTATAATAGATGAGCTTCCCACTATTTATTTCAGAGGTCTTGATAATTTAATAGCAACAGCTAGAAGTAACAAAGTGGCAGTGTGTTTAGGCTTTCAAGACTTTTCTCAACTAGTAAGGGACTATGGAGATAAAGAGAGTAAGGTTATTCAAAACACAGTGGGTAACATTTTCTCTGGTCAAGTAGTTGGAGATACAGCTAAGGTCTTATCTGAGCGTTTTGGAAAAATACTTCAAAAACGCCAAAGCATATCTATTAATCGTCAAGATAGATCCACCTCTTTTTCCACTCAGCTTGATATGCTAATTCCTGCTTCTAAAATATCTTCTTTAAGCCAGGGGATGTTCGTTGGGGCTGTATCTGATGATTTTTCCCAGAAAATAAAGCAGAAGTTTTTCCACGCACAAATACTAATAGACTCTAATAGGATAAAAAGCCAAGAAATGAATTATAAGAAAATACCGACTCTTACCTCTTTTACAGATTACAAAGGTAATGATCACCTAGATAGAGCCATTACAGATAATTACAATCAAATAAAAAAGGATATTGAGCTGTTAGTTAAAAATGAAATTAAACGCATTGAAAACGATCCTGATTTAGTACACCTACTTAATAACAACAAATAAATTAAACAAAAATAGAGATAGGTGTTTTAAAGCAAAAACTATCTCTATCTTTTAACTGAACTGTTATTCTACAGTATCAAAGTTAAGCCTTGCATTTTTATCTAAAAACAAATACGCCTTAAAACAAATGTTCTTTCTCGTTGTAAGCACAAATACTTTATTTATTTTTTTTAGCCCTAGTAATTCTTCAAGCTCTTTCTTAGATAGGTGTACTCCAAAGACTAATCTAGGTATGGTCCAATTACAAGTTTTATTTAAACAAACAAGCCTTTGATAGCTAAGTTCAAATTTACTACCTAAACACATAGGACAAGATCCTTTTAAAGGCTCTTTTGACTCTTTTAAAAAAGAAATGCTTTGGTTTAACTCCTTAAGCTTTTCACAACTGATTTTATAAAACATTTCCTTGTTTATATCTGCTTGATTTGCCTTGAAAAATAAAACCTCAAAATCAAACAAATAAATAAAACTAGAAACAGGTAAATCTTTTGTTTTAAAATAATAATCAAGAGCCCTGTTTGTACAAACAAGCTTTTTATTATCTATATATAAATATTCTTGTTTTATTAACTGATCAAGGGTTAAACTAAGACCAAGAAAAAGATCTGTAAAAAAACAATAATGCATTTTCTCAATACCGTTTTCATGTAAGATTTTAATAAAATCTTTTTTTACTTTTTTAAACAAACTTTCTATACTAAACAAAGGATACTGTTTTTTTGTTTGTGTTACAACACTTACAGACTCTACTTTAAAGGTTTGAATATTATTAATTAGCTCTAATGTCTCTAGTGTGTTTGTTTTACTTCCTTTTAAAAGTCCACCGTTGTAAATCTCTAAAGGTAAATCAAGACCTACATCATCTATAAAGAGATTAAAACTAGCTTTTTTTATATCTTCTTTAGGGGTAAAACAATCTATTGTTCTTCTTACTATCATCTGATAGATTACTTTTTCACATGTATTTAAACAAGTTGGAATTTTAAAAGTTGGTATAATACCATGAGTTTTTAAATCACTATCTATTATCACATCTTTATAATTAAGTCTAGCTAATTTTAAAGTTAACAGTTCTTGTTTAAACAAGGGATAATCTCTTAAGGCGTTTAATAATCTTGGTATACTTGATTTATACCAACTAGGCCAATAATTATTTAAAGTAAGAGGATAACTAATAAATCTTTGTCTGTAAAGACTAAGTAAGGCTTGCTTTGATTTACTAAAAGAAAACCCATATAATTTATTAACACCTATAATAAGACTTATAAAATCATATAGGAGTAACTGCTTTTGCCTTAGAGTTTCTATCTTTTTTTCACTTATCTCTACCTTTGAATCTTTATTAAGTAAACCAGCTAAATCTTCAGCTTGTTTTATTTTTTTATATTTTTTTTCAAAAAAGCAACAAAATAGTTTCCCCTTAAAACTAAGCTCGACACTTACTCTATAGCGAGTTTTAGTTTTACTAGCCTCACTCTTTAGGTGTTTCTTAGATAACAAAGCTATAAGAGCAGTTTTAATAAGACCTAGTTTAATTTTTGTTCCTGTTTGATTGTAATAATACCCACTTAACCTATTTTGAACAATCTTAAAGATAAAATCCCTGTTGTAATAAGTTTTAAAACAAGAGGTGGTGTTATCTAAATATAAGTGATTTTTTAAAAAGGATTTCTCTAAACTATAAAGCCATAGGGTTTTACAAGGCAAAGTTATATTAAAAAATTCTTTAAAATACTCAAATTTTCTTCTTTGGGTCTGACTTGGCTCTATGGCTATAACAATAGATTTAGATTTAAGGATGAGCCGCTTTATTAACTGCACTTTTTTACTTTGGGCTACACAAGGAGTATTTTTATTAGTCCTTTTTACAAGCTTTAATTTATACTCTAAAAAGCCTTTAGCCCCAAAAGAGTCATTATCTTGTTTAAAATTTAAAGGCTTTAAATCTACCATGCAATCATCTATCCATACAACCAAATGAGTCTGTGAGCTATAATAATCAAAATGCCTATTGTTTGCATTAAAAAACGTGGCTAGAATTCTAGCCACGCTTGCTGATTGTGTTATAATAAGTTCCATATTAAATTTTTAAACCTTTTTTTCTGTTTTGAGTTTCTTTATTATTCTGTGTTTGACTCTCTATGGTCTTAGGGTTACTTGGATCAGTGAAAGAAAAATTAGTTCTATTGTTTATTTTATCATAGTTTATAAAACCCTTATAAGGCTTGCCTCTTTTATCAATAAGTCCATCAATAGCCACAGTCTTACCTTCTAAGAGCTCTTTATACTGATTATCATCCAAGGCCTTTCCTCTAAAGATCTTTAAGTCTTCAGGATTTGAAATTTTCTTATTTTTATTTGTGTTATCAAACAAAAACTCAATGTGCTCTTTAGAGGCATTGTACTGAATATGAGCATCAAAAGGATTTCCTTTACTTGAGCTCATATCCTTAACCAGAACCGCTTTTCCTTGTTTTAACTCATTTAATTGATTATCAGAAAGATCAACTCCTTTTATATGTGTTGGAATTTGCATTTTCTCAACACTAGTAACCATTATATTATTGGTTAATCTATCCACACTTACAACCGATGG
Source organism: Myroides odoratimimus (assembly GCF_038039805.1). Classification (GTDB taxonomy): domain Bacteria; phylum Bacteroidota; class Bacteroidia; order Flavobacteriales; family Flavobacteriaceae; genus Flavobacterium; species Flavobacterium odoratimimum_B. The sequence continues at coordinate 34,331 of NZ_JBBPHK010000020.1, read as the reverse complement.
GATATAAGAATTAGTCTCAGGATCTAAAAGCTCCACTACCCTTCCCATATTACCTGTCTTTAAAAGATTGTGTTTATCTTGCCTGGTAAACTCATGTCCTTGAAAAGGTACATTTAGGTTTGGGTATTTTTTTACTCCCTCAAGAGTCATTACAACCTCTCCGTTAGGGGCCTGTTTAAGTCCAAGACGCGCATCTAATGAAAACTCAGCAGACCCCAGATTAAGATTAACCTGAACTAAATCTTTTGTTTTATATCCTTTTAATAAAGGTTCTAAAAGATCCATCTCTTCGAGTTTCTCTTTTGAAAGCCCTATCTGACTAAGAGATTCCCAGTTTATATGATCAATATTGTATTTATATGGATTATACTCTTTACTTGAGGTTATATCCTTATTGGTACTATTGTCAATACTTTGAATCATTTTCTGTGGATCTACTTGATGAGATAAATAAAGCTGATGATTTAAAGTATTTTTTAAGTCTAACTCGCCTTGCATTTGCTTTGATAGACCAATGGCTAAATTCTCCGGAACCCTAAAAAAACTAAACCTAGTGGGCTCTTTTAATTGAGAAAAGAAATTGGTAAAAAAATTAGAAAAGAAATCTCCATTTTTATCTAATCTTAAAAATGAGTTTAAATTATTCTTATTAATTGGTGCACTTTTAAGATTACCGTTTTCACTTAAGCCCTGTACGGCTTTAATTTTGTTATCCTTTGAATCACTAACAAGTAAAATATCATGTTTTGATTCACTGCTTTTTTTTACTTCCATAATTAATAGGTTAATTGATTAATACCTAAAAGTATTTCCTACACCGCTTTGTATTTATTTTTGGCACAAAAAAGTATGTGTTTGACCTTTAGAGTCGTTTTTATTACTCTCTTACCGGAACAGCAAAGCTGTCTCGTATGAACTGCTGCACATCAGAGAGCTTATAGTATATCTTACCTTTTAATCTGTAATAAGGAAGCTTTTTATCAGATCTATATCTTTGAAGCGAGCGAGAACTAATCTTTAAAATCTGTAAAACATCTTGATTATCTAAAAGCTCTTCTCCATCGATATTTAAAGTTTGGAGCTGAACCTTGGCAATATGCTCACTTAAAGCATCAAGTTTTGTAGAGAGTCGTTCCATCCAAGAGATGAATTCTAAACGAGTAACATTCATGATTTAAATTTTTAATGGTTAATAGTCTTGTTAGCTAACCATACAAAATTCAAAAGCTTAAAAAAGGTGTAAAGCCAATTGACATCAAAAAAACAGAAAATCTTATATAATCGACAAAAATTTTATACTTAACTAGTCACAAGACTAGATACAGTAAGAATTTAAAGGATAAAAATAAAAAGACAGAAAATGTTTCTTGTATACAAATTTTTTCTGAGTTACAAAGCCAATTGACATCTGATTTACAGATAATTAAAAAACGAACTGTTTATTTCTATACTTTTTAAAAATAAGTTAGCATATGCCTTTCAAAGCTATAAAAAGAGCAAAAAAAAATGAAAAAGTATTAATCTTCAAGTAATTTTTAGCTAAAAAAAACAAGCCAAAAAATTATTAATAAAATTGTTTTTTTTATAAAAATTACAACTATCTTAGATTCTTTAATTTTTTTTAAATAAAAACTCTTTACAAAATTTATAGTAAAAAATAAAACAATATTAAAACGCTATAAAAAAAACACTTAAAATACTTATTTAAAACACATTAACAAGTAAATATTATTTTTTGAACGTGTGTCTTAATCACATAAAAAAGGAAAAAGAAATGAAAAATAAACTACGTTTTATAAGTTACCTACTTATAACTGCATCACTTTTTATATTAATTAATCTAGTGTATTGTTATAATAATAGAACTGATAACTTTGATGAATTAAACAAAGAAATATTTATCACTATACTGAATCTAATTATTGGATTTATCTTTTTTTTCAAATCAAAAAAATCACAAGACGAGAAATAAAAAAATAAGAAATAATTGGGTATTAAAACAATACTCTTATTATTTTTTTGTTTAAAACAAGACCTTGCTACAAAACAGATCATAACTATTTAAGTCTTTTTGCTATTTCTTTAAAAGAGTCATCATGTTTTTTATCTAGTAAATCCGTTAGGCTCTCTGAGGACCTTCTAGTTTTATTTAGCTTTTTGTAATTTATTTTAGTTGAGCTTTTACCAATAATATCAGTAGTTAATACAGTATTATTGTCTTTAGACTTACCGCCTAAAAGAAAAGAAACAAAACTTTTAATTGAAAAGTAAAAACCTAAAAACTTACTTATCATACCTTCAAATTTTAAATAACCACACCTGTTTTTTAAATACTTCCCTTACATATATGCCTATATAAAGTGTTTCACTCTTTTAAAGAGTATGTCTTTTCTTTTTGCGTTTTTTCTTTTTAAAATTCATAAACTGTTTCTGATCTAAATCATCTACTGGGCCATTAAATAGAAAATTAAAAAAACTAATAAACTCTGCTTTATTATAAGAGTTGTAATAATTATCCACAAAATCAAAACAAGGATGAACCCTTAAGCTATCAAACTCTTTATTTAACTCAATAAATCTATATTCTACAAGCCTCTTAATAGGATCTTGTTTCTTTTTAGAGTTATTTAAAAGAGGATTAAAAAAAGGATCATTATCTAATTTATTAGACAATTGTCTATTAATATGGGCAAAAGAGAAAACTCGTCTATATTTATGACTAACAAAATAGAACTTGCTTTTATCTAAGCTATCCGTAACTAAATTAATTCCTTGGTGATTCAGTAGTTTTTTAAAGTGCTTGTAATCTTTACTTTGAAAAAGATATGACCTTAATTGATCACTAACCTTGTTATCAATATTTAAGTCCTTAGCTTTAATAGATTTTTTAAAGTGTTTTTCTAAAAAACCTATATCTACTTTTAAAGAAAGTTTACTTGAGCTTACTAGATTACTAATTTCTTTATTTTGATGATCAAGAGCAAAATACATTATAGAATTAAACTCTTTATTGTTCCCTAATCTAGCCTTGACTTTAAAAAGATTTAAAATAGCGTTATACTGTTTTAAATCTTCAAAACTATAATACTTAGGTAAACTACTAACAACACTATCTATTTGCTGAATGATGTTTGGTTTTCTATAATCAACAATAGCTAGGTCTAAATTATTTTTATATCTTTTTTGATAACCTGTTAGATTATATTGTTTTGTAAGGTCTAAACAAACCTTTTTTGCTAAAGCAAAATCAAACTCTTTTTCTATTTTATATCCTTGTAAATCTATTGCAACCGATACAATATGAAGATGTATGCGTTGAAGGTCAAAATGTTTATAAATAATATAAGGTTGGTTTTTATATCCCATTTTTTCCATATAGCTTTTTGCTATATCTAAAAGAGTTACATCATTTATTTTATCCACAGGATTGGGATTAAGTGATATATGTCTGGCAGGAGTAACTGTTTTTACATTATTAAGTAAATAAGGTTCAAAATAACTATAAAAATACCTGCTTGCATTCTGAATTTCACCTATAGGAAGCGCTATTTTATTAACTCCTAGTATACAAGCTGATTGATTATCTACCTTATTTTGATTGTATCTTAAAGCATTTATAATGCTATCGCTATTATTAATTTGCGCAATCATAGATCTGAATTTTTACAAATAATCATTTTTTCAAAATCAAGTATAAGATCAATAATCACTCTACATAATTTTGAAAGCTCTAAAGTTGTCTTTTCAATATCTTTTAAAATCTGTTGTGAATCTGGATCTAAAGATAAGTCAGATCTATTAACAAGAATATTATAACTTACCCCTAAAGCTTTAAAATGATTAATCAAACCTGTAAGACTTGCATGAAACTCAAGAGCTACTTGATCTATTACAACAACCTTAATCTTTTGATTTAAAACACACGAGGCCGCAAATCTAGATATGTTCTTGATTTGATACTTTATTAGAATCTTATTAAAGTCTAATTGCTCCTTTTCTGTTAGTTTAAAAGTATATCGATATCTCTTGGGAGGTAATTTTTTTGTTTGTTTAGTTTTTTTGTTTACACTGTTTTCCATGACCATAAATATTAGATACAAGAAAACTAATAATAAGAAATAATGGTTAAGACATTATGGTATTTATGGGCGTAATTAGGCTTAGATTGACAATTACTTGTATTTTAAGTCACTAGTGAATTTTTTAAAGTTAAGCATCATACATATAAAAAAATAGGACTAAGACTAGTATTTAAAAATCTTGTACAATTACAAAGCACTAGGTTAGTAAAAAAACAAAAACACAGTAGTATTTAACCTTCTGTGTTTTTTGTTTTTATTATAGATACTCTAAAGCTATTTTAACTCCTTGGCCATTACATTAAAATAATCATAATTACCCCATAGATTTTTATTACCAATTACATAAAACCTTTTCTTTGCTCTAGTTAAGGCTACATTTAGCATATTGGGTTTCTGGCTGACCCAGTTTCTTGCTCCTTGTGATTTAGGATCACTACCCAAAACTAAAAACACAACATCTGCCTCCTTTCCTTGGAATCTGTGTATGGTTCCACATTCTATCTTTTTGTCATATAAAAATTCATTGTGACAATAACGAGCTATTGATTTAAAGGGAGAGATTACATAAATCTGCTTATTAAACCCTGAGCTTCTTAATTGAAAAATCTTTTCTTTTAATAGTCTTACCTCATCAATAACAACATGTCTGTCTTGAAGTATTACTTGATCACTGACATTATACCACTGCGATACTTCTAATGATTCCTCCTCAAAGGTTAGATTAGTGGCCTTAACCATTTGCCCGTTATAGGCAATATCATTGGCAATTCTAAACATTGGATCATCACAACGTCTGTGTGTTCGAAGCGGAAAACCAGTCCATATTTTCTTATCAGTTCCACTTACATCCATGTAAGTTCCATATTTTGAGATTCTATCGGCTAATTGTTGTACTGATGTTTTAGAATAAGACCACGAAATATCAACCCTGTATTCCTGTCTTAGTCTTTTTACAAGCTCGACAGGCATTGTAACTACAGGTTCTACCTGTAATGGATCTCCAACTACTACGCATCTTTTAGACCTTTGAATCAACCCTACAACGGATTGAGCTGTAGCTTGACCTGCCTCATCAAGTAACAACCAGCCTATTTGCTGTTTACTATAACTAGAGAATAACCTACCCACAGAGGCTAGTGTGGTTGATACAACAGGAACGCAGATAAAAAATGTATCCCAAAGATTCTGATAGATTTTATCATCTGTCTTTATCGTGTTTTGTATTAGCTGAAAATATGCATTTAGATTATTTCTAATTTTTTTTGCATTAACTAAAATTGCATTTTCATGTAATTTTAAAGATGTTAAAAATATCTCACTTCTTAAATGCGCTATCTTCTTTGAGTGATATGGGTTTAAAAGATGTATCTGCTTGATTGATTTATCTAAAAATTTTAAATCACAAATATCATTAGTATCAATGCCGTATTTGTGGTTTAATTCTTTTTTAATATCATTATAATAGATAAAAAACTCATCGATTTTTTCAATCTCAAGACCTAGTGCTTTTTTTTCTAATTGATAATCCTTTATGTTTTTTAAACAGCTGTCTATCTGATTTTTTAAATCAGATATTTGTTTGTTTATTTTATTAAACTCTTGTAGTATTGCACTAGCTTGAGCATCCCAACTTTTAAAATCACTGGTTTTAAAAAGTTTATGAAAAAACAAAAAAGAAGGTTTTCTAAGTGATAAAACCCCTAAAGTAGATTCTATTTTGCTAAAATCATTTTCTAATTCCTGTTTTTGATTTAAAAGTAACTTTTCTCTATCTACACAATCCTTAATTTTTTTATCAATTAATATTATCTCAGATAAGTGTTTATCTTTTTGATTCTGATTTTCAATACACTGCGGGAGTAAATCATGAAATTTACTAGAAAGACTCTGAAACTGAGTAAACTCGCTTGTCAAGGATTTGAATTTTTGGTTTTGCTTTTCAAATTCTCTAGCGTAAAGATCAGTATTATCTGTCTTTTTATAAACACTGTAAAGTAAAGCTTCAAAACCAAAATGGTTTTCTTTTTCATTAGATTCCCAAAAGGCCTGTTTAAAAATTGCTCTATTTTCACTATTTCCAAGGGCTGCTGCTAAAACTCCCCAACTAGGTTGATGTATAAGTCTTTGAGAATAGTTTGAAAAATAACTAGCCTTTGAAAATGTTTCATTATCTATTTTTGATTTAGCAGGTAACTCTTTAGTTATATTCTCAACTGCTGCATTGTTATTACTTGCCACAACAATTCCAAAATCTCTTTGAAGTTTTGCATTAAGAGGATAGGTATATAAATCAAAGCCATTTTCTTTAGGTATAACATTATGTCCTTGATCAAAAATATGATCACAACCTAAATCTGATATAACAAGTGCTCTTTTTACAACTACCTCAGCAATAACATCTAACAATAATGTGGTTTTACCAGTACCAGGAGGCCCATTTACACCTTGAATCCCCTCAGAGTCCTTAAGGTCTTTAAAGATTGTGTTTACCGCCGCGCTTTGAGCCGAGTAAAGTCCATATTCAATTTTAGAAGGCCATCTTCCCATTGTAAGATAGCAAGGATTAAGAGCCTCAAATAAATGCTGTTTGTCTTTTATTAAGTCTCTTCTTTTATCAATACTGGGTTTAAGGGTAAGATACTGTTTTAAACTAGGGCTGAATTCACTAGTTTTTATACTAGTTAAATAGTTAAGATCATCAAGGAAAAAACTATTTAAAAAGCTAATTACAGCCTCACTATCCTTATAAACTTGCTCTTTTAAAACAAACACTTTAATATCAGAATTAAGCCAAGGAGCTAGCCAAGACAGATAAGCAATCTCATTTTGGATTTGTGTTAAGCAAAAAGGCTTATCACTTTGCTGATGTGAGTCACTAGAGTTATCAAGTATATTATGTCTTTCTAGAAAATCTTCCTTAACCTTTTCTAGTTCTTCAGATATAGTAGATAAGTCTTTACCGCTTTTAAGAGCGTTAATTCCTAGTATATAACTAGCAAGTATGTAACTATCTTGTTCTATAGATCCGTTTTCATTAAGTATTAAGGCGGATAAACAGCTAAAACCAGTTACAGGTTCTTGCCAATCTTGAATCTGTTCTGATTTAAGTAATGTATTTAAATAGCTAATAATATTGCTATTGCCAATTTTACCAAAAAAAAGTGTGTACCTCCACTTACAATTATCTTTAGCTTTTATCTGGTCAAGCATCCAAGGCAGGATCTGATTTAAATCTAATAAAACAGCGTTTTTATTAAAACCAGGTAGATTAAATACCTCAATGTCTCTCCAATACTTTAGTATGTTGTGTTGTTGTGTCAATTTTCTTTTTCTTTAATTATTATAATAAACCACATCAAAAAACACTTTAAATAAGCTACTATATAAAAATAGGAAGCTAGGGGAATGATTTGGCTTATTATGGCTTTTTAGATAGTACATAATTAGTCTATTTCACTATAAAATAAAACCTTTAGGCAAAGTTGATATGTCTAAATTTCTAGGATCTGCTCCATCAATAAGGGCTGATATTACCTCTTCTTTTTTAAACTCTTCAAATTTATCATAACTAAGGTCAAACATAATTTGAAGGTTTACTTGAGTAATAGCCTCCTTGTTATCTATAAACTTATCAGAATACATTCTAATGAATTGTTGTTTTAAAATCTCTTGTACTTCAAACTCTTTATACCTTATAAAATCCCCTTCTTTAATTGAAAATATTTTCTTTAAGGCAATAAAATCATTCAACTCCTCTGTTGTTATACAATCATCCTTTAAAGTATCATAAGCATACAGTAACAAATAATCTAGAGTTGAATTTCTTACACGTTCTAAAACACCATCATGTTCCAATAAGTATTCTTTTAGTTTATCAATTGTAGTATCTTTTGCTACAACAATAGAAATAATATCATTTACAGAATTATTCTCTGATTTTTGACTCTGAATGAACTCTTTAAAGTTCTTTGATAGTACATACATAATTAGATTTATTGATTTTGAAAATAATTCATAAAAAGCTCCCCTGGTTCTTTATCTATTGCTTTTTCAATTAAAAGTAATTCTAAAGCTTCAAGACTCCCCTTTCTAAAGAACAAATCCGAAATTCTTGCTTCAGGAATCCCAGTTTTTATTGATATAATTTTAGGTGTGTTTTTTACATTTTCAAATTTTAACATAAAAGTTCCGAATTGATTTCTTTTCTTCTCTGGTACTCTCTTAAGCTTTACTTTTTGAAAATTTGGAAAAACAATTCTTATTGCTTCATTAAAATCACCACCTAAAGCAAGAACAGCTTTATAAAAAGTAAAAGCACTGAGTTTAGATACGTTTCCATTTCTCAATTTATTAATCTGGCTTTGAGACATATTCATCTTCGTAGCTACCATTTCTTCTGTAAAGCCTAACTTATTCATTCTTAAATCAATATAATTACCTATTTTATGCATACCGAATATTCTTTATTTAATTAATTTTGTAACTAGGAATATTTTTAATATCTTTACCTTTAAATCTTAAACAGAGATCTTTTATGTAAGCTCTGCTTATAAAAAAATATTTATAAGTCTCGAATCTTGAGTAACGACCACTTCGAGCACAGTAAGAATAGCCCTTTCAAGAAAAAGTGATATATTTGCTTTCTCATTTAAGGGAGGGCTCCTTACTGGAAAATTGTAACAGTGGTCGTTTTATCAAGTGTTATGATTAGTACAGTTAGGGGCCCTCCCTTTTCTTTTGCATCATAAGACCTATAAATTATAATCTATGTGAGCGATTTTTTGTTTTAACCACTCTCTGTTGTGATTCTTAAAAAGAAAAACACAGTATAAGGTTCAAACTCTAAATTGTTCTCATACAAATAGTGTGATAAAAAAAGGCCGTGATTCCTTGATTTATTTACACTACATCTTTACTTAAAAACACTAGTGTTTTAAGCAAGATTGGTTTTTCTTTAAATGATTCGCACTCTAAAAGTAAATCCTTTCTTAATGTTTTCCAAAAAGAAAACTTACTATAACTAGTAATTTTTAAATAAAAGATGATAAAATGCGATAGTCTAACATCTAGGTGTTAGACTATCCAAGAGAATTAAGGTATTAGAAACAAGTGTTCTATACCTCAACATACCGCATAAACCTTTTATTTCTAGCCGTCTCCCAATTAGGCTATAAAGGTTTAAACAAGCAAGGTAGATTTGTTAGTATTCTTTTTCTAGTACTTACAATACCTTATCCTTAATGGACTTATCGAATGATTCAATTCGAAATTTTTTCAATTATTTATTACAATAAACAACAATTAGTAGTAACCAAACTCACATTTAGCCTATGATTAGATTCTTGTGTAACTAGCCTTAGAGTTATGTTTTTTTTAAGACTTTGAATTCATAAACAACTTAGCCCTAACTCTAAGGGATTCACATATAGTTTACCAAGTAAAATTACATTTTACGCTAGGTTCAGAAAAGTTTCTGAATGCGTACAGGACCTCTATTGCCTATTAGTTATCACATCTATTTAAACCTAATAGGCAGTAAATAATTTAGTTAGTAAGGATAAAAATGCTATGAAACAAGACGATCCACTGTACTATTATTAACCAAATAAAACACTATCACATTATGGAAAAAAACGTCTACAGGCTACTGCTTAATTAGTTGGGTTTGTTTGAAATTAACTAGTAAGAAGGTTTTAAAAGTAGTTAAGTCTGTAGGCACAAAACACAAACAACACATTGTATGGCTTAAAGGGATTTTAAGTCATACTAAAAGTCCATGACTATCCTCCCTAAGCTCTTGCTATGCATTTTGGGAGACATGTTAAAGAGCAAAGGGAGATAGTTCTATTAAAACAATTGTGTATAAACCAATAACTAACCCTTAATACAAAGGCTTATTTAGATACTTCTGTAATAAAAATCTTTAGGATTAAAGTCTTCTTGTATTAAATCCAATTATAAAAATTATGAAAACTCAATTTTTAACCAAGTCTGGTTATAGGATAGCTTTAATGTTAAGTTTCATTCTTATCTATCCAACATATACTATGTCTAAAGATAATCTATTTTATCTAGATTATCAAGACAAAATAAAACTAACTGGTAAAGTTAGTGACTCCACAGCCGAGCTGCCAGGGGTGTATGTTATGGTAAAAGAATCTAATATAGCAACTATAACAGATATAGATGGTAATTTTTCAATTGAAATAGCCAAAGGACAAACCCTACTCTTTTCAATGATGGGCTATGCTTCTAAACAAATTACCTACACTGGTCAATCCTCTTTAAATATTAAACTAACTCAAGAGATAAGCACTCTTGATGAAGTAGTTATAAACGCTGGTTACTACTCTGTAAAAGACCGTGAGCGCACAGGCAGCATCGCTCGTGTTACTGCCAAGGATATCGAAGTTCAACCTATTAATAATCCTCTTCAAGCTCTTCAAGGAAGAGCTCCAGGGGTAAATATTACAAATCTTACAGGTATCCCTGGCGGTGGAATTGATATTGAGATTAGAGGACAGAACTTTTTAGCTGGAAAAACAACAGGAAGAAATAATCCTTTTTACGTTATCGATGGGGTTCCTTTTATTTCAGATGTTCTTGGACGAAATAATGGAGGTCTTTCCAGCGAAATTTTATCCAATAATATAAGCCCCTTAAACGCTATAAATCCCAGTGATATAGAAAGCATCGAAATCTTAAAAGATGCCGATGCTACGGCTATCTACGGATCGCGTGGAGCTAATGGTGTGGTGCTTATTACCACAAAAAAAGGATATCAATCTAAAACAAGCTTTACCCTAAGCTCTTCTACTAGTTTTAGTAAAGTAGGTAAATATTTAGATATGATGAATACCCCGCAGTATATAAAAATGCGTGAAGAGGCTTATTTAAATGGCAATAGAGAAATTCCAGCCAATGCTTATGATATAAATGGAGTGTGGGATAAAAACAGATATACCAACTGGCAAAAAAAGTTAATCGGAGACACTGCAACAGGTCAAGAGTTTTCTTTAGGGGTAAGAGGTGGTAATGAGTTTTCAAATTTCAATATCAATTATTCTCATAGTGAAAACACAACTGTTTTTCCAACAGACAAAGGTTATAAGAGAAACTCTGCCCTACTTAGCTACAACTATAAAAGTAAAGACAGTAGACTATCAGTAAACTCCTCTACTACCTACTCTAACCAGAGTAATAATCTTCCAATTACTGATCTTACTAGACAAGCCCTTACCTTACCCCCGAATGCTCCTTCGCTATACAAAGAAGATGGAAGCCTAAATAGGGAGAACAACACTTTCATAAATCCATTAGCACAGCTTAAAAGTACTTATGAGAATAAAACCTCAACTGTTATATTAAACTCTAATATCTCTTATGAGCTTTTAAAAAACCTATACGCAAAACTAAACATTGGTTATACAACCAATCAATTTGAAGAAAGGAAAATCTTGCCTCACACAAGACTAAATCCAGCAGCCAACCCAACAAGTGAAAAATCTGAATCTAGCCTCTCAAATCAAAATCACAATAGCTTTATAATAGAGCCTCAATTAAACTATGTTTTATCAAAGGGGAAACATCAAATAAACTCGCTTTTAGGTTTTTCATACCAACAAACAGATTCTGAATCTCTTTGGTTATATGGTAAGAATTTCTCTTCAAACGCTTTTATTAAAAATATTGGAGCTGCAAAAGAAAAAACTCTCTTCCCTAATGTAAGTAATCAATACAAATATGCCTCTATTTTTACTAGAGTTAATTACTCTTATAACTCTAAATACTTTGCAAACCTAACAGCTCGTCGTGATGGATCTAGCAGATTTGGAAATGATTATAAATTTGGAAACTTCGCAGCCTTTGGAGCAGCATGGATATTCTCTAAAGAAGATTTTGCTAAAAGTATTCCTTGGTTATCATTTGGTAAACTGCGAACAAGTTACGGAATAACGGGTAGTGATAATATCGGAGATTATGCTTATTTAGATACCTACTCAGTGGGAGCTATCTACAATGATATACCTACTCTAAAACCAACTGCTCTTTTTAACCCAACATACAAATGGGAAAAAACTAAAAAATTTGAAGTAGCTACAGAGCTTAGTTTTTTTAAAGATCGTATAAATGCCTCTATTGCCTATTATAACAATCGTTCTTCAGATCAATTAGTTGGTATGACTCTACCCACCACAACAGGATTTACCTCTATTACTGGTAACTCTCTAGCTGTTGTAGAAAATCAAGGTTGGGAATTTGCTATCTCTAGTCAAAACATAAAAACCAAAGATTTCTCTTGGCACACTAGCTTTAATATCTCTTTTACTAAAAATAGACTCCTTTCTTATCCTGGGCTCGAAGAAGGGACCGAGAGTAGTTTTTATGTTATTGGTAAACCAATAAACATTGTAAAACTCTATAAATATGAGGGATTAGACCCCGAAACAGGAAATTTCACATTCAAAGATTACAATGAGGATGGAAAAATAACATCCGAAGATCAACAACAGATAGTTAGCCTTGCACCAAAGTTTTTTGGAGGTTTACAAAACACAATTACCTACAAAAACTTTAGTCTTGACTTTTTATTCTATTTTATTAAAACAGATAATTACAATATTAATAAATATTATAGTCCTCCTGGAATATCATCTATTAACCTTCCTGCTGTTATGACAGATTACTACTCTAAGTCAAATCCAAATGCAGCCTATATGCCTGCTTATATAGGTAATCCTAACAATAACCTACCATACACAGAAAGTACTGCTACAATTTCAGATGCGTCATATATAAGACTAAAAAACGTAGCCCTATCCTATACTTTAAAAATGCCAAAACTTAAGATGGAATCTGTAAAACTATTCTTACAAGGACAAAACCTTTGGACAATTACCTCTTATAAAGGAATGGATCCTGAGTTTATTTCTTTTGGAGGATTACCTCCTCTTAGAACAATTTCCTTTGGAGCTCAATTAACCTTTTAATTCTAAAAATCATGAAAAACATTACCTATACATATAAAATAACAATCTCCTTTATTTTTGTAGGCCTACTTTTTACTTCTTGTACTAATCAAATAGAAGTAGATATGCCAAATGATAAAATAGAGCATTCGGAAATCTATAAAGATATAGCAACAACTAAATCAGCACTAAATGGGCTTTATCTAGATTTATCTTACTCCTCTATTTTTAATAAGTCAAATACAGGAGTTAGTTTTAACCTTAGTCTTTTTACAGATGAACTAAACTACACAGGTACAGAAACTGCGGCAAAAGACATGTATGAAAACACTATTTTAGATACTCATTCCAGAACAACTGCATGGTGGAATGATTCTTATCAAAAAATATATCCTATTAATGCTTTTATTGAAGGAGTCACCAATTCTACTTTTTTAAAAGCAGAGTTAAAAAAGCCGTTACTAGGAGAAGCTTATGCTCTAAGAGCCTTATATTACCATTACTTAAGTATTCTCTATGGAGATATTCCCTATACGACATCTACAGATTATAACATAAATAAGTCGTTACAAAAGCTTCCTTATCAAGAGATACTTTTAAAAATAGAATCAGATCTTACTCTCGCTATAGAGCTACTAGATTACTCATATAGAGATCCCAATAAATTCTACATAAATAAATCCATTGCACAGGTTTTACTAATTGAAAACTATATTTTACAGAAAAAATATGACAAGGCAGAAAATACTGCCCACTTAATTTTAGAGCAAAAATTATACAGCATAGAAGATAATCTAGCTAGAACATTTAAAAAAGATGCAAAAAGTACAATTTGGCAAATTGCACCAAGATTTGCCTCTGATATAACATCAGAAGCATCACTCTATCTTTTTTCTAATTTCACAAACAATAGCTCTACCATGAGTAACCACTTACTAAGTCTTTTTGATAGTAGTGATAAACGAAAACAACAGTGGTTAAAAAAGATAAATATTAATAATCAAGAGTTCTATCAAGTATACAAATACAAAAATCAACAAAACAATACAGATGAGTTTTCAATTTTCTATAGAATCGAGCAAGTATACTTTCAGTTAGCCTACAGCCAATTTAGACAAGAAAACACAAAACAAGCCATAGAAACGCTAAACATTGTAAGAGAAAAAAGAGGCTTAGAGAACCTACCTTATACCTTAAGTAGTCAAGAATTTATAACAAATTACTTAGAAGAAAGCAGTAAAGAATTCTTTACAGAAAATGCTAGACGCTTTATTGATTTAAAAATAACTGATCTACTTGAAGATTTAAAACTCATAAAACCAAACTTTAAACCTCACCACAACTTATTTCCTATCCCTTATAAACAATTACAAATAAACAAAAACTTACTTCCTAATAATCCAGGATACTAACCTTTAAAACATACAAAAATGAGAACAAAAGTAATATTGATAATTACATGTGTTGTTAATCTATTTATTTTCTTGTCTTGCCAAGACAAACAATTAAATACCAAAGAACAACCACAAACAAACTCTTGTCTTGAAAATCTTGATGGTAGCATTACTATACAGGGGCAAATTACAGTTAAAAACACAGATAATGCTCCTTTGGGTGTTACAACTGTAAACATTAAAAATAAATGGGCTTTTTCAAAAGATATAACAAAATTCCTAAAAGAAGAGTCACCGAGAAAAAAAATAGCTTATGGCCAGAACAAAATGGCATTTGTAAATAAACAAGGATACTACAAAATAACCATTGATAAAAATGATACCCTAGCTCTTATACCTGATAAATTCTTATACAAACAGCCAAAACACATTACTGGTCTTACTCAAAATCAAATAATTAACATAGAACTAGAGCCTTTACCTCAACAAATAATTCAAGATTTTGAAAAAAAGAATCCTTCCGCATATCAAACTTACTATAACTTTTTAAATACTGTTAATCAAGATAATCTAATAACTGTATCAGGAATAGTAAACAAGAAAAAAACAAAGACTCCTTTGGAAAACATATACATAGTTAATAGTTTTTTATATAACACTGAAGGAGCAAGCTCTTTTCATTTTACTGATAAATATGGTCAATTCTCTTTAAAATCACCCAAAAATAGTCAGATCCTTATAACTGATGGACATTCTAATCATATTGACTTTACAGCTAAAAATGATACAATTATTAACCTTTACCTATAAAATAATGAAAATAAAATTAAAAATATTAGTACTTCTTACTCTTTGCCTTTATTCTTTTCAAAAGACAATCTCTCAAGAAACGGACAAAAATGTTTTTTTTAATGATCCTACATGGAGTAGTTTGTCCCCTGCTGCTTTATCTCCTGATGGTCAGTGGGCTGTTGTGGGAAAACGATACAACAAAAATCCGAGACCTAATAAAACATACTTTGTAAATACAACAACAAAAGAAAAAAAAGATTTTACACATTTTTCAAATTTTTATAAATCATTTTTAAACAAAGGAATAGTTGTTGGAAACATCAAAAAAGACCTTGCTATTTTTTCTTTAAACCACAATGATTCATTACTAATTAAAGAGGTAGCAAAGTTTGATACAAGTCTTGAATTAAATCTATTATTTACCTTAAAAAATAACAGTGAATTTACCATCACTAAACTTAATGAGAATCTAAAGAAAATTAAAACTGAACTATCACTTCAAGCAGTAGACAAATATTACTTATCGCCTAATTCAAATAAACTTGTTGTGATAACCAAACAGAAAGAATTAATACAGATAAATCTAAAAGATTTTACACTAAATAAAATTATTGATTTAAAAGACAATATAAAGACATTAAAATGGAATATTAATCAAGATGGCTTTGTTATACACATTGACAATAAACTCCATGTAATAGATCTTAACTCTAATAAAACTGGAGTTATAGATATTACTGAAGATAAAGATATTGAAAACTTGAAATTAAGCTTCTTTTTAAATAATGATCTTTTTGTTTCCTACCAGTTCAATTCTGATAAGATTATACCAGAGAGTGAATACTTAGATATATGGCAAGGAAATTCTAGACAATTATTACCTAGCACTTTTAAAACAAAGTATAAAAAAATCTATAAAGCCTTTGTTTATAAAAACAAACAAGACACTATCACATCACTTGAAAGAAAAATTGATAAAGACTATTTAAATATTGGTATTCCTGGTTATCTATTATCTTATAATTATTTTAAAAATATAGACTTTGATACTTACTTCCCTCCTATAGAATATTCATTATACGATATAGATAAACAAAAAAATGTAACGTCATTATCGATGACCTCTCAATCTCCTTTTTATCCATCTATTGATGGAAAACACATTCTATATCCAGTTAACTATACTAAAGATAAATGGGAAGTATTAAATATAAAAACATTAGAAAAACATTCCTTTGATGCAGATAATCTAACCAAAGGTTTTTCTCCTGTTTGGTCACAAGATTCAAAAAACATCTTTTATACTTATAATGGCAATCTACATTCTTATAATTTAGAAAACAGAAAAACTATACACCTAACTCAATTTAAAAAAACAGACAAAGTACATATTGGTAGACTAATAAACAAAGAGTCAATACCATCATATGCTTCTTATGTAGATACTAACAAGCCTTTTTATTTTATAGCTACACAACAAAACAACAAAACTATATATATGTTTGATAAACAAAAAATAAAATCAATTTATAGAACTAGAACCAATTTATCACTTACACCAACATCAAATAAGACATTTAGTAATGATTATAAAACTGTACTTTTTACAATAGAAGATTATAATTTACCAATGAAGATATTAAGCATTCAAAATAAAAAAGTAAGTACACTAATTGAATCTGATATTAATAAAGATCTGTATAAATGGCGAAAAAGAATTGATTTCACTTTCACAGATAAATTTAATAAAGAGCTACATGGATACCTTTTCTATCCTAAAAACTATGATCCTACAAAGAAATATCCAATGATAGTTCAAGTATATGATCTAAAATTAGTATCTGATCCAGATGTATTTTCAATTCCTGTACATATTGATTCTGATTCTGGTTTTAATAGTTCATTACTAACCGAAAATGAGTATTTCGTTCTAAGTGCACAGACGTATGTAACTGAAGAAGGACCAGGAGTTAGCGCTGTTGACTGCGTTACTAATGCTGTTAACAAATCCCTAGAAATTGAACCAAGTATAGATATCGATAATTTAGGGCTAATAGGTCACTCATTCGGAGGTTATAAATCCTCATCTGTATCTGTTCTTACTGATATCTTTAAAGCATCTGTATCTGGAGCTGGTGTTCATGATTTTATAGGTGGGATGATGTTTAGATACAGTTATTATAGAAGAATGCCTGATTGGTTTATGGCTGAGAAATCTCAATCTAATATGATGGTTAAATTCTCTGAAAATCCTGAAAAATATTACAACAATAGCCCTATACTAAACGCCTATAAAACCAAAACTGCTATGCTTCTTTTTACAGGATTGCAAGATGATAATGTTGACTGGGAAAATACTAGAAAAATGTTTATAGCCCTTAAAAGAGAACAAAAACCCGTTATAGCACTTTTCTACAAAAATGTTAATCATGGTTTTAGTCTATCAACTCCTATGGAGAAAAATGATATAAGTATAAAAGTATTAGACTGGTTTGATTATCATTTAAAAAACAAGAAAAACATCCCATGGATAAAAAAGGGGCTTGATTATAATAAATATTCGATAAGTACCTACTAGACAGATAAAAAGAGGGGGATCTTTAGTTCCCCCTTTTACCGTTTTAAATATTAATTTTGTAAACTCTTATAATTTATAAAGAGGTAAATATACATTAGGTGCTACTTCTCCCCATAAATCATAATCTATACCATCTATCTTAATTGTACATCTTTCAACAAATTCAGTTGGAGTACAATCACCTTCTTCAACTGTACCTACTTTAGTAAAGACATACTCTTCTGTTATAGGGTCTAAAGTTCTAATATAAATATCTCCACTAAAAGGATCATCTGCTTTTAAATCCGTTACAGATTCTGTGTTAACAGCATTATCTGTTTTTTCACTAGCATTTATAGTAAATGCACCTACTGTTAGCATTGCAAAAACGGCCAATGGCATTAGTAGGTTTTTAATTAGTGTTTTCATAATAATAAATGTTTTTAGTTACAACAACTAGCCTTTTGCTAGTTGATTTAAAATATAATCTCATTTTTAAGGTTAACAAACAAAAATCTTCTACTTAGTTGATTTACTTTAGCTTTTTAAATCAATCCACCACTTTTATAAAAAACTCGCGAGGTATTTATAATAAAACAGTCTATAAATAATACTAGAATTCTAAAGGCAAAACACTTTAATGTAGTTACTGTGCTATTTTTATCTACTAAATTGATTTACAAAGCTCTATCATTTATATAGATAGACTTGTGTATAAAAGGGACAAAAGTGTCTGTATAAAGGACAATTTTATGATAAAAAAGGACAAATAGGTTTACTTTGAAAAGATTTGAAACCAAAAACAAGTAAAACAATATTATTTTAAGTAGCCTCTTAAAAATAATTTTATGCAAAAGATCTAGCTATATTTTTTTAGCCAAATACAAAAAATAAAGGTTAAGACTTATTACCAAGGGCCATTATTTGTGGCTCAATCTCACTCATTAATACTTTACTCTTTTCTTTTAAAATAAAAAGAGATACTTCTTTTTACAGGACTTACTCGATACCCCTTTAAAATAAGTTTATCCAATAATATATCAAGGTAACTCTTCTGTAAAAACATGTATACTATCCTTGTTTGGTATTCTCTTCCAGACTTGAAATCAACTTATTATAATACTGCTATAAAGCCTTCTTTAGCAATAATATTTACAGCTTAGCTTGTTATTGTATAACAAATCTCTTACTCTAAGATCATATCTTAAAGGTTGCGATAATGTAAAGGTTGATACTTTTGATCTTTATTAAAAGCTCTTAAATAACCTCTGTAACTTTCATATCCACATTTGTAGGCAATCTCTGATACAGAATAAGAAGAGAACATTAAAAGAAGCAACGACTCAATGAGTCTGTTTTGAATATGATAATCATAAAAGGAAGTACCTAAATATTTTTTAAAATTGCGCTGAAAGGTTCTAGTGTGCATATTTATTTCTTGGGTATACCACTTTAAACTAATACTAGGGTCTTCTTGTTTTAATAAACAATAATCCTGATAGTATTTTTTATACAAAATCCTTTTCTGTTTGCTAATTACAATGTTCCCTGAAGTAATTGGTTTAATCTTAATTCTTATTCCCCAGATATAAAATACCTGATTCACTGAAGATATATTGATGCTAAAACCTGATAACAAAACGGCATTTGAATTTTTAACAATTACCTGGTTTATCACTTTTTTAGAGCTCAACACATCATAAGGTGTAGTATTTTCTAACCAATCAATAATTTCGGAGTTTTCTAGTCCAAATAACTTATCGCTTTTTATCATCCCTGAGATGTCCCACTTTGCACTTTGCTTTTTAATAACAACAAAAGATTTTACATTAGGATTTTGATATAATTTAAGATTTAATCCATAATACTTTTTTAGACACACAAAATAAAGCAGCTTATCAAAAACAAAACAAGCATGCTGTAATACTCCATGGTCTAAATCATTAACTGTTTTATCATTTAACCCCTCTAAAAACAAAGAGAAACACTGCTTTAATACACCGCTAAAATCTTTAATTAAATCTAATCTCATTACCTAAATAAGCTTTACAGAATAACAAGAAAATCCTAAGAGACTTTTGTTATAATATCACACAAAATCATAATTCATTGTTTTACAAAACATTACAAATTAAGACTTATTACCTTAAAAATCACAATAAGTAAACATTTTAACACATACACCACTTAAAATCAGTAATTTACAACCTTAAATAATAAAACAACTTTATAGTAATTTATTTCTTACCCCTTAGATTAACCAATAATAAATAAATTATGATACAACTCAACAGCAAAACCACTCAAGACTTAATCTTAAAAGAAGAGTCAAAGTTAACTCTAGATCCAAGTCAAATTATTAAAGAGGCTAAATACATGACCACATACCTTAGCCGTATTTTACAAAAGCAAAAACAAATGATTATAACCCATGGGTTTTCAAATCAAGAAGAAGAGATCTATTTCTTTAAGATTCTTAAACCCAAGATTCTCTCCAAGTTAATGTATTATAACAAAATATATAAAATAGAAACTCACTCTCCCAATACTGCAAGCAAAACTCAAAAACAATACTACTTAAAAAAAATAAAACAAGTTTCATCTGAATATAAGCTATACTATACTAGTTCCGAGTTCTACAAATACTACAAAAGCCACAGAACAGATAAAGATATAGAATATTACACAAGAGGTAATATCAATGTTTTAAAAGGAGTAAACAGCTTTGCATTTGAAATAGATCTTCAATTCTCAACATATTATGATTATAAACTCTCTCGTATTTTATCAAGTAAGCTGCTTTATGAGTATCTAAGTATAAGATTAAATCAAATAGAATCTCCTAGATTTTCTAAAAGCATAACCATAAACAATGCCTTATCTTGGTCTGATTCCTCAGCAGCACTAATAGAACTTATATACGCTTTATATGCTAGTAGAGCTATTAATCAAGGAGAACTAGAAATAAGAAAAATAGCCTATCTATTTCAGAACTACTTTAATATTAACCTGAATGATATTCATCATACCTTTCACCGGATGAAAACAAGAAATTACTCAAGAACAATGTTTTTAGATAAATTAAAACAATCACTTGAGGATTATATGGATAAGGACTACTAGTATAGGAATTAAAAATAAAGCCAAAAAAGACCACTTACATATAGACTTAGCCTACAGTGGTCTTTTTCATTTTAAAAGAAAATCTTTACATCATAATAAATAAACTAAATGTCTCAATATGCTAGTGGCTAAAACCATAAAATAAGACACTGATTTTAAAAACTTTAATTATAAATAAACAAAAACAGAACTAGAATATTTTACAATTGAAAATACCCGTCTTTATCTTATCAATACTAGTGATATTGATTTAGCTATAGCCTCTAAAAAGGGCAAGGTACACCTATTGTATTTATAAACGATTCATGGGGTGATCATAATTCTTGGCTTGTAGTGGCAGAAGAGTTAATTGCATCAAGATCAGTCTTGAACCCCACACTAATTGAAAGTCTACTGTACATATAAAATGCTCAGCACATCTTATAGTTACTGCAATTTTCTGCACACTAGGCAAATGCAGTGGATATTTTAGAGAAATACACTAACCTTACTTTTTGTAGAACAACAATAAATAAGCACATTAAACGAATCCTAGATAGTCCAAGTTTTTCTTTAAAATTAGCTTTCATAATTGTTAGAAACTCTGTGCTTTATACTCTAGATTGTTTTTATTTTTAAAGACATTATGCAAGTAACAAATATTTAACACACTAAATACTAATATCTCGACAAAACATAAATTATTTTAAATAATTTACACATTTTATTTATCAAGTTTTTTCTTTATTTTAAGTTTCTTAAATTATGTAGTAAACCATTGCAATTATTCAATATTTAAACTTGATTTTAATTTTTGTTAAAAAGTAGTCCAATCTGAATTGATCTCATAATCTAAAATGGGATTTACATCATTTTGTACATTAAATTGACCATAGAAAGAAGCTAAATCTAAAAGAAGGCTTTGACGTGTAATTTCTATAAGTTGCATATTAAACCCCTCTAGCATCAAGACAAATTGAAAGCTTATAACTCGAGCTATCATTTTACCTATAAGTATTAAATCTCGTTGTTTTAATGTATTATCAACACTTAAATCTAATTGAGATATAAAATATTCAGCACTCAAACTCGTGCGTTCATAAGACTTTAAAAAATCATATAGATTCGTTTCTTTAGCTTTTCTCATCAATTTTATTATCCCCTCCGCAATTTGGGTATACAGCATTTCGTTTGATCCTTCAAAAATTTGGAAAGGTCTACAATCAACTAAAGATCTTCCGGCAATATGGTCTAATCGATATCCATTAGCTCCGGCTAATTGTAAACTAATTTGAGCTGATTCTTGCATTAAATCTGTGACTAATGCTTTTAGTACATTAGCCTCAATACTCATCAAAGCTACATTTTTGTCAATTCCGCTTGCATTAACGCTAAAAAGGCACATACCAGAACATAACGTGTAAGCGGCTTGGATTTTTGCAATTTGATTTTTAACCGAATCAATAATCAACAAAGGTTTGCCCCCTATCTGTCTTTCTTGGCAATGTGCTAAAGACTCATCTAAAAGCCTTTTAATAAAACCTAATCCCATACCTGGGAATTGCAGCCTGCTTCGATGAAGTGTATCAAGCATTAATTTAATACCTGTTGTTTCATTAAGTAATTTTTGCTCCTTAGGAACAACTATATCAACTTCATTAATACCATAAGCAATAGCATATAAACCCAAGTTATTATAACGGTGAACCATAGGAATATGTTGATGTTCTTTGTTATTTTCAGAAACAAAAAAATCAATATCTCTTGCTAATTCTCCATTTAGCTTACTCTCTCTAGCCGCTACAATCCAAAAATCAGCCACACCACTTAGACCCTGCCAATGTTTTTGTCCTTTAATATAAAACATCTCTTGCTTTTGCTCAAAAGCTGTTTTCATATTCAAAGCGTCGCTTCCGTGTGCTTTTTCTGTAATCATTAATCCCCCCATTGCTTTGTTTTCTATAAACTCTTTAAACACCTTTTGCTGAACACTAACCTGTCCGTATTTAGCTAAAGGTTCCAAAAAAAGAGCGATATTTATCCCAAAGATCAACGAAAGAGGTAAAGATTCATAGGAAGCTACTGAGAGAATTTGCAGGCATTCCTTTACTTTTACCCCCCTACCTCCATAGACCTTAGGAATAGCTACAGATAAGGGGTTTAGATCCATAATTTCATCCACTAATTCAACAGGAAAATCACGAGTAAGTCCCATAGCATTATAATTATACTTTTCTCGAAACAGATATTTCAATTGCTTCTTAAATTCTTCAATATAAATACTAAAATCAATATTTTCTACTAATGCGTTCATCTTTATTATCTTTTACAAATTAAAACTTATTGATTGTCAAAGAGTTTATAATCATGGTATAGGAAATTTTTTTGCTAGAATTTAATTTTATCAATAATCAAAAAACCACCTGATCACAACAAATATCAAGTGGTTTTTAAAGAAGTAACAAGTTAATAATTATGTTTTATTTATTATGGCTAAGAATTAATAGTATTAAAATTTGATATTCTGTTTACTTCTCCTTAAAGGCTAGTACATATTTTTTTACCAGTTTTACTGATTGCTTTTTCTGTACAAGCTTGTGCCTTAGTATTACATTCTACAACTTTTCAACCAATCTATCCTCATAATGTCTCGCAGCATCTAAATGATATCTTACAGCTGATTCTAAATGACTAGCTACTTCACGATAATTCGTGATTTCATTTTGTGAACTACTAGTTAAAGCTTTATTTTTTTATCTTTCTTGTCAATATCTCCTTTTTGTATTATAGTTTAATTACTAGAACACAAAAATATAAATTACTGATGATAAAATAATTACATAATAATCATTATCTATTATATCATTCACACATCTTCGCGATTTATCCTTTTTTTATCTTTAAGCTTTTTAAAAAAAGTTGGAGTCAACCCCATAACTTTTTTAAATTGAGCAGATAAATGTGCTACACTACTATAGTTAAGCTTATAGGCAATCTCAGATAGATTCAATTCATCGTAAATCAGGAGTTCTTTTACTCGTTCAATTTTGTGAACAATACCAAATTGTTCTATTGTAGTACCTGTAGACTCAGAAAATATATTAGCCAGATAAGTATAATCATAATTTAGCTGTTTACTTATGTAATCTGATTTTTTTATTTTTAAAACATCTATATCACCATAGACCATTTCGATTACTACTTTTTTAATTTTCTCAATCAAAATAGCTCGTTTACTCTCTATGAGTTCTAATCCTGTGTGAAGTAAAGCCTTTTTTAATTGCATAAACTCTTCATTGGTAAGTTCTTGTTTTAATTCAACTTCACCAAGATCTACACTACCATAAATGATTCCGAGTTTATCTAATACCATCTTCACTATCATCTTACAGCGAAAACTCACCATGTATTTTATGAAAATCTTCATACTTAAGAACTTTTATCTAAAGGTAACCTAAAGAATTGATTATCTGATGGTAATAGTTAAAAAAAACGAATTAACATATAAACTATACAAACAAAGAGGAAGATCTATATAAATCTTCCTCTTCTAACAAAACCCTATTTAGTTAAATCTTACAGCGGAGATTCTCCAAAAAAAATTGATCAAAAAAAGGTAAGCATATCAAAAAAAACTTTTATCGTTCAATACCAATGCCTGTTTTTCTTACCCTGATTCTATATAACATTCAATAAAATAACCTTGGAGCAACCCCAAGAGGTATTGTGAGAACAGAGTAAGTTGTACAGTATATACTTTCTGATAATCTTTATCTAACTTACCTTGGCTTTCTATATACTCTCATATCACTTCTTTATTCCCATACAAGCCTATTGTATTTTGCATAAAAACCACTTGTCCATAAATGACCTCCCCATAATAATTGATTTATTTCTGGGTGAAGACGGAACAATATACTTTGCATAATTCAAATTTTAACTGAGATAAACATAATTTAAAAAATAAAGTGCACCCTAAAGTGCACTAATAGTTAAATTAAAGCGCTTTTATAAAAAAAAGTTACACTTTACTCTGTTTTTCATATTTATTGATTAAATCAATCACTTCTGAGCGTTTTTTATTAATTTTCTTCTCAAGACGATTTAATAAATCATTCTCCTTTCCCACTTCATATTTCAAATCAACGTCTGTCAATTGCGAAAATTGCTCTTTTAACTTTTTTGACGATTCATCCCAATTTGAAATTCTAAGTACTTCCAATCTTTTATTATTATTATTATTCATAATAAAGAATTTTATTATAGCTTAATTACTATTTAGTAAATGTAGAGTTTTTAAGCTTTTAAGATTTATATAATAAAAAATAATGTTTATATAATACAGTTATTTTTCATATTCTATCACTTAATTTTTTTACAATAAAATTTACCTGAATATAATCACTATATTGCATATGTTATTTATAATTAAGATTTTACATCTTATATAAATGATACAATTCTAAATTATTGAAAACAATATCAGATATAACCAATGGCAACTAACCAAGATAAAAATTATCCCGAATTGAAATTTGAAACTAAAAATAATACAGTAAATAAATTAATTACCGTAGCTTATTTTATTACCATAAAATACAATCCAGATCATTTTTTAACTATGTTTAAAAAATTATACAACAAAGATCAATTGTATCTTATTTATATCGATCATACTTGTTCTATAGAGGTAAAAAACATGATTCAAACCTACATAGTCCACTTATCAAATGTATACATACTAGATAGTTTCTATCTACAAACAGATAGTCATAATAAATACAAAATTCAATTAAATGCGATGCAATACTTATTAAATGTCAGCGCTAAATGGGACTATTA
The DNA here is from genome assembly GCF_038039805.1 of Myroides odoratimimus. Classification (GTDB taxonomy): domain Bacteria; phylum Bacteroidota; class Bacteroidia; order Flavobacteriales; family Flavobacteriaceae; genus Flavobacterium; species Flavobacterium odoratimimum_B. The sequence goes on along the minus strand of NZ_JBBPHK010000020.1, from coordinate 8,593 downwards.
CATTAACTTAACTGATGATCATTACCCCTTAAAATCTCAATACAGAATTTGTGAATACTTAAGTAATAATAAAGAGCATAATTATTTTATCTATTATGATAAAAGTAGGTACGATCTAGATACTTATAATAGTAATAAGTATAACTACAGCGGCTTAATCGCGCTAAAAAAAGCTACTTTTACTGAAAATACAATCATACCCTATATGAGTAATACATGGTTAATACTAACCCGAGATTCATGTGCTTTTCTCTCTTACAGTAAACAAGTTGACCATTATATAGAATTATATTCAAAATCATTATTGCCTTCTAATTCATTCTTTGCTACAATCTTATTAAACTCTGATTACAAACGTATAATAATCAATCATGACCAAAGAATATTATTTTCAAAAAGCGAACCAATTGAATTAATTCTAAAAAAAATAAAATCTAATAATCATTTTTTTTTAAGAAAAATAAATTTAGCTTCTAACCACTTAATAGATAAGTGTATTGAAGATAATTATCAATTACCCTTAATCACTAAAAAAGAAAATAAAAATGTATTAGGGCTAAACTTTAATCAACAAAATTAAAGTAATTTGTAGGGGCTAAGATAAAAAGCTTCTTAGCTTGCACTATATAGGCAGATCGGCTTGTATGCTAGATTAGAAAACCCCTTATTTTAGTATGAGTAAGTTTATTGAAAATTTAGCTCAAACAAGATTAGATAGTACTTACCTTAAATGAATTAAGTACATATCTAATCAACACCTATTAATCCTTGATAATTTTATACTTAGACCTTTAACTCCAGGTGCTAGATTAACACTACTGGATATACTTGAAGATTGCTATGGAAAGAGTTGTACAATAATAACTTCTCAACTAACTATTGAGAATTGGTATAACTTTATTGATAAACCAACTTTAGCAGACGTCATACTTGACAGACTGACTGCTTCTACACATCGATTAACTTTAAAAAGAAAATCTCTAAGAACAAGAAAAATTTAGTAAATCTGATAATATCAGTGAAGTAAAAGATTATTAAGAGGTAGTCTAACTGGTGTACTATGTCGGAATGATGGTGTACTTTCACAGGAATATACAACATTGCCGATTTTCTTTATTTTCATTGAAAGAAATCCATTCAGCAGTACTATTTAACGTTAAACAGAACAAGCTGTGCAATTTTGTCTTTATTTTTAAGCTGTGTCGCATCCACTAAAATAACATCTTTAATCTGGTTGTTTTGACCAAAAGCCAGCAGACAAGTAAACAAAGTAAAAAATAGTATTGATAAATTTTTAAAGCTCTTACTTACAAGCGGTTTTGTTTTTTTCATCTGTGTAATCTTTATTTCTAATTGTTGATTTTTATCTTACTCATTTAAAAATTCAATATACTGACCTTCAAAAGAAAAATGCTCTATCACTCCATTACTTTTCTTGACGATACACTTATTTGAGTTCTCCATTTTTATAATACTGTCTCCAACTGTGGCATAACTTCCAATGATAGTAGTGGGATATACATTGATTAATTTATCATCTTGAATTTTAATTCTTAAAAAGGTATGAGGTAGTTTTTCACGAGGATTAAATTTCTCTACAACTACTCCTTTAAACCCTGTAGTGTAATTGCTTAGCACTTTTTGTTCTTGTTGCAAATTAGTATAATAACCAATAACAAAAAGATTCAACACTATTATAAGTCCTATTATAATTTTATTTTTCATCAAGTGTCTTCTATAATCTATGATTCTACCAAAGTATGCTTTATCGTAAATAAAATAACGCTTTTGGTTTTAAAAAATAATTTGTTTTAGAGAAACACTTTTTCCAAAACCAATTATAACGTTCTTATTGTTTATAGGTAGACTATATTTAGGTAAATAATGAAAAATATTTTTTTATTACAAATAATATACTTACATTTGCCGATGTAAATATGAATAGGCTAATTTTTTTATCAAAATAACAGCTGATTATTTACTTTAGTAGTTCTACACTATATTAAGAATTTATTACTCTTTAAACTTCAGTATAAAATAAATTCTATTATTTAATAGCACTTTTAAAAAAATCATTTTTTTATTTTTTTAAGCAAAATTTCATGTACTCAAAACATGGTTATCTTTTATACAACACCTCTACTGTATCAAAGTAAATAAAAAATAGACATTGTATGATTTTAAATATTTATCCTCTTTTAATAAAAGTAATTGATGATTTAAATAAGTTGTTCTTTTTCAATTTAATCAACATCTTTTAAAGTATCTAAAAAATACTCCTTCTATATAATAGGAATAAAAAAACAACCATTTATTAGGTGTTTTTATGTCTTACAACTTATAAAATACTTAAACCTAACCACTAATATTATTTTTAACAAACATATTAAAAAGTTAGATAGTTAATACTTTATTTATAATATTGAGTTTAGATTGCACAACGCATTTAAGAAGATTATATCTAACTAAAGTAAGTAATACAAATCCAACTAATACAATAAATATTTACACAAAAAGATTCATTTAGTTATACTAAATAGCCAAATTATCTTATTATAAAAAACAAATAGGTTATGAATTCCACAAAGAATTTCAAGCCAATAACAATATATATGAATAGAATAGAAATACAACACCAAGATCATAGAAATGATCTTACCTTAGAAGAAATGATTATATCAAAAAGTATGAATGGATGGATATTACAACTATACCTTCAACTATTTAAAAAAAAGCCTTCTAGTTTATAAATTAAGAGGGGTATAGAATAAATTATCTAAGATAAAATCCCTAGTAAATACTTTATTAGGGACAATTAAAATATTAAACTAATAATTAAGATTATGCAAGAAGGTACAGTAAAATTTTTCAATGAAACAAAAGGATTTGGATTTATAACAAATGGAAATGAAGATATTTTTGTTCACGCTACAGGTTTAGAAGAAGACATTAGACAAGGTGATAATGTAACATATAACATAGAGAAAGGACAAAAAGGTTTCAATGCCATAAATGTAAAAAGAGCATAATATTAGAAGTAATTTTTACATCTAAGTTCGCTTTAAATTTGCAAATATTAGTATTTTTAAACACATCATTAGTAATAATTGATGTGTTTTTTGATTTTAAAAATAATTGGTTTTAGAAAAATACTTTTCCAAAACCAATTATAACCATCTTATTAATAATAAAAATTAATACATAAAACTACAAGTCTAAACTAAAAAGGTAAATACCCTAGAATATCAACATTGAGTTTACCTTAAAATAATCTTCTTGTTTAAAGGCTACATTGTAGCTTAATTTAATAAAGCTTTATAGTAATGATATAATAACCATACTCTGTGTTTTTATCACCAACAGGGCAAACAAACAAATAACTATCTCTTGATACTTGATAATAAGTAACCAAAGATTGCAAGGATCTATTAATAGGGGTGGCTGTTCTTAAAAATGTTTCCAGGTTATCTACCACTAAAGTTTTATTTTGAAACTCTTTATCATGAAGTTTGAAGAATTTTTCAATGCCTTCTAACAATCTACCAACTATAAAAATCCCAGGAACAATTGGATAATTATCAAAGTGACCTTTACAATGCTCTATGGTAAATGCTGGAATATCAATATTAAAATGTGCTGGCTTACCTCCTAAATCAATTTCCACTTCTTGATATACTAGGTCATTTTTAACAGGGATCCTTTGGGTATAAAAACCACTAAAAACTTGCTGAAAAGCATTCTGATTAAAAACCACATATTCTAGTTCAGAAGTATAAACCAATTGTGACTGAGTATCAAAAATATCTAATAATACCTTACCTTTTCGCTCTGAAAAACAAACAGTTCTAGCGCAGTATCTTAACTCTTGATCCCTTATGGTATTACTAATCTTTCTTATTCGAATTTTTTCAGCTAGAAAAAAGGTTTTCTCACAGATCCCCATATCCTGTAGCAATGATATACTAGCTAGTGTTGCGGCAGTTTGTCCTATCTTTTTAAATTCCTTAAACTGATTTTCAGAACTAGTTGTGGTATATTCTACACTGGATTGGTTTATAATTAGTTTATCTAGTTCAAATAGATACGGATAACTCTCCCCTATAAATTCATTTATATTCTTCATGCTATAAACGATTTTGTTTAAATATATAGGTACATGTTATATTTGAATGCTGATCATAAGAACACTGAGGTACCTGAACCTCAATATGATTTAATCCAAGATAATCTTTAATTCCTTCCATAAAAGCAATTAAAGTAGGAAAACTTAGATACTGATCGATTTTATAGAGTTTAGCCGCCCTGTGATAACGATCTGCCCCTTTTAATTCAATAACTGCATAATCTGGAGTATAATCTTTGACTTGAAACTTAAACTCTGGGCTAGAGGTATAAATGGCAGAAATAGCCACTAAGATCAATGATCTACAATCCCTATCCATATCAGGATCCTTATCTAGGGCTTGTTGTGCTTTTACTCTTCCTAGATCATAGAATAATGCTTCTGAATGTACTCTTATTTGATCTACCCCATGTCTTTGCCCGATTAATTGCAATTGCAAGGCATAGAACTGTGAGGTAATATTAGATAAGTTAATGGCTAAATCTGATACAGATCCTGGAAGATACAAATCCACTAGTCTTTCTTTGATTTCTTGTGAAGGATATTGATCACTTCCCCTTAATAAGTTCAATTCTGAAAATAAGGTGTTTTGTTGTTTCATAATACAATTAAATTTTAAAAAATATTTAGTTTAAATTTAACAATAAATATTGTAATAATTATAACTAATTAAAAAAATATTTATTTACAAAACAAAAAAATTATTTGTTTTAAATTGTATATTTAAATATATATATAATTAAATAACCTCCTTTTAGGAGGTTATTTAAGATAAATCACATTATTCTTGTAGTTATTAAAACCCATTAAATAAATTGTATTTTTTATACATTAAAAATATGCAAAAAACACTAAACATTGGTCTGTATAATATTTACGTTTATTATAATTCTTCTATCAAAATATAAGTTCCTACTGTGGAATTGGTAGCTTGCCCTGCCAGATAGTATCCATTGGTTCCTGATTGCCCTCCCCCATATCTAACTTTCAAATTTAAGCGAGCTCCATCTTCATTTGATGTTAAAATCATCACAGGTTGAGTTACTCCGCCATCATCGAAAGTTTCTGTTGAAGATTCCGTATATCCTTTTGTACTAACTAAAGATTTTCCTCCACTAATTATCTGAAATTCACTAGTTATATATCCCGGATTAGATGTCCCTATTCCTGAAGCGTTAGCTCCGCGTACTCCAATAGCTCCTGTTACTCTAAAAACCTTATTTGGAGGAAATATTATTTCTTCTTGATTGCTACTTATCTTGATTTTTTCTTTATTTATTCCCTCTACAGCTCCATCAAACTTTGCGTTATATGTTGTTCCTCCTGTATTTAGTTTCTGTGCATCTTTTTTATTTATAACTAAATAAACTTTACTTTCAATCTCAACGACTTTTTCATCTATTACTAATGGTTTTTTACCTTTTTCAATTTGTTGAGCATAAGTAAAAGATGACAACAACATTAGTGTTCCTAAAATAAATATCTTTTTCATTTCTATATTTTTATATATTATTAATAACTAAAAGAATCGTGGTGCATTAATTGTACTACGACGGTTAAATAATTCAAATCTTAAGAAGATCTCGTGTGAACCTGAATTATAGTGACGAAGCGTTGTAGTATCAAAATCATAAGAATAACCTACAAATAGATTTTCATTGACTTGGAATCCTGCCAAGGCGCTCACTGATGCATCCCAACGATAAGCTGCTCCTAATGTAAACTTGTCATAGAACAAAAAGTTAGCTGTTAAATCGACCTGTAATGGTGCTCCACTTACTGCCTTAACTAAAGCTGCTGGCTTAATTAACAAGTTCTCACTCACATCAAATACATACCCTCCCATTAAGTAAAAGTGCATCTTCTGACGCATAGTCGTGATATCGTTATCATCATAGCGATCTGTAGTCAAGAAGTTCGGAACTGATAACCCTACATATGCTTTATCAGAGTATAAATAAACTCCTGCTCCAATATTAGGATTAAACTTATTATTAATATTCTCTTGACTTACAGGATCTGTAGGGTTGTGGATGTTAAGCTTTGTATAATCAACACTTAATAAATTAGCTGTTCCTTTCAAACCAAAAGCTAATTTGTAATTCTCATTTAAGTCAATAGCATAAGCTAAGTCTACAGAGATATTATTCTCATCCATCGCCCCAATGCGATCATTGATAAAGTTAACTCCTAATCCTAAACCACTTTCTCCAAGAGGTGTTGACACTGATACATTCGCTGTCTTAGGTGCTCCATCTAGTCCTACCCACTGTGTTCTATACATCCCAAACACATTCAGTGTTCCACGACTCCCTGCATAAGCTGGGTTGATCATATTAGTATTATACATATACTGGGTATACTGTGGATCTTGTTGAGCGTAAAGGGAAGGGATTAAGCCTACCCCTAGTAGGCTCATCCCAAGTAATATAATTCTCTTTTTCAATTCCATAATTCTAACTTTAGTCCATTTCTAAATGTAAATACCCTGATTTTTTAATCATACGAGAGCCTTGAGTATCTTTATATTCATAAGTAACTATATAAAAATAGGTTCCTGAAGGTAATTTATCTGACTTCTCCACTGTTACACGTCCATCTGAATAACCTCTAAATACATTATCTGAACTATTATAATTTGACGTCTCATATACCTTAACTCCCCATCGATTGTAAATCTCTACTGTATTGTTAGGATAACGATTAATATTATCAATGATAAAATAATCATTCTTTCCATCTCCATCAGGAGATACTAGGTTATAGATAACTAAATCTCCTTCTAAGAGTAAATCTGTTTTTACCCTTGCTAGAGTAAAATACCCATAACCTTTTAAACCTGAAACTGTTGTTATCTCTTTATTTGATAGATCAACTACTCCTCCTTCATCTACCCAAAGCTGTTGCTTAGCATCCCAACGTACAATGTGTAATTCTTTCTCTGGGTTTGTCAACAATTCTGATGGAGTGGTTCGATCATCCCAACTTAGTGTTAATAATACATTCCCTGAACTAGAGTCTGAGCGTTTTATTTCCCAATACTCTTTTGTATTCAAATCCTCTATAACTCCCGATTTACTAGACTTATCTAAGAAAAAATCTTCCTCTGAATAGACATATCTACTCATATATAAATCTTTTTCACTAGAAGATGCAGATAATTTTGCTGGACGATAATAGCCACTATCCCCAATTGGGTAGATAAAGGAATCCTTACCTTGTTTTTCTACATACCCTTCTACATGGCTTTTATCTGAGGCGCCTATTGATTTAGAATTAGACAAAAAAGTAAACATGCCTTCTTGCTCAGAAACCTTTATGATTCCTGAAATAAAATTGGATTCTCCTTTAACACTAATTTCATTACCAAGTAAAAAACTTTGGTTAGAATTATCAGTTCTAAATTCTACATTATGAAATTCACTAACACTTTGTCCTAAAATTTCTTGTCTTATTAATTCTTTCTTGGGATGAAAATATACTTTTGCCTTTTTTGATAAAGTACCTGGATAAAAAAGATTGTCATTTTTAAAATGATCATAATAATAAACCTCTCCTTTATTTTCGAAATTTCCAGAAATACTATTCTCAAAATTATAACCTATACTTAAGATTCCTCCTTCTAATACAATCAACTCTCCTTGATTGATAAATTTTTCTTCTACAGATTCCTGCCCAAACACAGCAAAGTTCCACAGAGAAAAACAGATTATATATAAATGTATTTTTCTCATGACTTTCTCTATTTTTCGAATAATTGGAATGATAAATCCTCTACACTAAAAGTCATCAACTTAGCGTTCCCTTCTGCAAAATTTCCGTTTTCTGCTCCTTTGTTATACATAAATGTTGATGATTCAACAGAAACTTTTATATCTAATTTATTATTAGTTTCTTGCAACTCTACAGCATCTATTTCAATATCTCTTGTATCTTTTATTAAAATAGGATCTCCCCCCCCTAAAGGCAAAGACAAGTATTCGTTATAAGAAGCTACTACTTGATTATTTATAGATATAGTAACTACAACTTTTGCAGCTGAATTTTTCCTTACTGTAAAGTCATTTATAGTTTCAAATGTAGTCTTTATAATATTTGATAAATGCACATATTTTTTTGTAGACTTTTGAGCATTTGATTTAAAACTAACGCTATAAATTGCAGTATTAAAATCCACACCTGATTTAGGTTTATAACGCCATTCTCCTTCAGAGGTTATATTTTCACCTACTATTTCTCCAAAATTATAAGATTTATTAACTGCTAGACTTTTATTATAACTAGCAATATCACTTAAAGAATAACCATCATTTGTTTTAAAAGTCAACCCTAAACCTGTAATTTCATTTCCTTGTGAATCTATTTCTTTTTCATTATAGTAAGTATAAGATCCATCTTTATTATCCACTAATTTTGTTACTGTCTCATTGGCCTTAACTAGTTTATCTAGGTCGATTGTCTGATCATTGC